>JAVJUA010000023.1:0-43274 GCA_040219935.1 Pseudomonadales bacterium
CGTACATTCCATCTCGGGGCCTCCTACCGTAGGGACTGTTAGAACTCCCAATTTGGCACATCGATGCCGTCGGTTTGAGGCCCCACTTCACCTAACCTCCTCTTTCAAGGCCGGGAGCGGGAGGCGTCCATACCATCTCCCCTGATCGGTCGTGGTGGTTCAGACGCCGCCGCGCCACTGGCTCACGCGCCCCATCCAGCGAGTGGCCACCCTGTCGACGCTCGACTCGAGCTGGGACATCAGGCGCTCGATGGGGCGCTTGTGCTCGACCCATCGCACCTCGTAGATGTCGGCGTCATCGCTGGCTGCCAGCAGGTACTCGTCGCTGGTGCAGATCTCGTCGGCGAGCTTCAGATCCAAAGCCTGCTGTCCGTACCAGGTCTCGCCGGTGGCGATGCGCTCGAGGTCGAGCCCCTCACGATGGGTGCCGACGAACTGCTGAAACAGCCGATGCACGTCCTCGAGCTCCTCGATGAACTTGGCGCGCCCTTCTTCGGTGTTCTCGCCGAGCACGGTCAGGGTGCGCTTGTACTTGCCGGCGGTCAGCACCTCCACATCGACATCGTGCCGCTTCAGCAGGCGGTGGACGTTCGGTACCTGGGCGATGACGCCGATGGAGCCGAGCACGGCGAAGGGTGCCGCCAGGATGCGGTTGGCGACCGCCGCCATCAGGTAGCCGCCGCTGGCGGCTACCTTGTCCACGGCTACGGTCAGGGGAATGCCACGACGGCGAACGCGATCGAGCTGCGACGCGGCCAGTCCGTAACCGTGCACCATGCCGCCGCCGCTCTCGAGGCGAACCACCACCTCGTCGCCCTCCTCAGCCACGCCCAGAATGGCGGTGACCTCGATGCGCAGCTCGCGCACCTGGGAGGCATGGATGTCACCGTGAAAGTCGACGACGTAGATCCTCCTGCGCGCATCCGCAGCTTTCTGGGCGCCGCGCTTGAGCGCCTTGGCTTCCTGCTTCTCGGCGCGGCGCTCCGCCTTGCGCTCCTGCTTGCGCTGGCGCCGCAGCGCCGCGCTCGGCAACATGGCCTCCTGAATGCCGTACTTGAGATCGGTGTATTGCTCATTGAGCTTGCGGACGTCCAGGTGCCCCGACGTGGACGACTGCCGGCGCATGCCGAACGAGGCGATGGCCGCGGCCAGCACCAGCAGTGCCACCACGATGGTGACCGTCTGCGCCAGAAAGGTCAGATACTGATAGACGTGTTCCATGGGGTCCGGAAGCCGGCAAAGCCGGCTACTGTACTGGAACCATGGCGAGGGCGTCCACACGACGCCCCGCCATGCTTGCAGACAGCGCCCATTCGGTGTGTGATGCCGCCTCATGAACGACCTGCGCCGACATCTCGAAGCAAGCTTCCACCCCCCGGCGGCCGCCGGCATCGACGCGGTGCTTCGGCTCGCCGCGCAGGACCAGAGCCTGACCTTCCGGGTGCGGCACGGCCGCATCGACTTCTCGGTTCCCGAGCACGTACGGGCGGACGCCACTTTCATCTTCGCCGACCCCGACACCGCGATCGAGCTGCTCACCGGCCGCGCCAACGCCTTCGACGCGTTCATGGATGGCCGGTTCCGCAGCGACGGCTACCTGATGTGGGCGTTCGCGCTGATGGCCATGTTCCGCAGCGGCAGCCTGCCGGCGACGCCGACCGAGTGAGGGTCAGCCGCGGCTTCGGATCTGGCTGATGAAGTCGTCGATCAGCCAGCGGGAGATGGCGGTGCCGGGAGGCACGTTGGGCAGGTCGTCGTGCCGGAACCAGCGGGCATCGGCGATCTCCCCCTCCTGACAGACGATCTCACCCGACTCGTACTCGGCATGAAACCCCAGCATGAGCGAGTTGGGAAACGGCCAGCTCTGGCTGCCCAGGTAGCGCAGGTTGCGCACCCGGATGCCGACCTCCTCCGCCACCTCCCGATGCACCGTCTGCTCGATCGACTCTCCGGGCTCGACGAACCCGGCAAGGGTGCTGTACATGTTGGTGGGCCAGTTGGCGTTGCGGGCCAGCAGCATCTGATCACCCCGGGTCACCAGCACGATGATGCTCGGCGACAGGCGCGGATAGCTGACCAGACCGCATTCGGGACAGACCTTGGCGCGATCGGAGCCATGGTCTTCGTTGGGCGTTCCGCAGCGGCCGCAGAACCGGTGGCTGACGTGCCAGTCGATGACCTGCTGAGCCCGGCCGCCGGCATAGAACATGGCCGGCTCGACGCGACCCAGCCAGGCCCGCAGCCCCGTCAGGGCATACCCTTCAGGGACCCGGCCGCGCGCTTCCACGGCGAAGCAGCCGCGGCCTCGCAGGCGCCCCAGGTAGTGGCGCGATACCACCTCGACGTCGAGCCATCTCAGCTCGTCGCCGGTCACCGGCCGCGGCAGCCCGCCCTCGCTGATGCTGACCAGGTCGTTGCCGATCATCACGAACATCCAGCTTTCCGCGGTGTCGATGTCGCTGGCCGGTCTGGCCTCGGGCTCGAAGCCGTCGGGGTCATGGGGCCACATGGGCTCTGCCTCTCATCGGTTCGATTCCAGACGCCGCCAGAGGCTGCCGCCGTCGGCCCGGCCATCCACCAGGTCGAGCAGCCGCTCGTGAGCCGCCTGCTCCTCCGCGGAGGCGCGAATGACCCGCAGCGGCGGCCGGTCGCCGGGCAGCCGCAGGGCAGCCGCGGCGCTGGCCTCACGGTCCGCGCTGTCGGCCTGACCGGCGCCGAACAGGAGCGTCTGCCCCCCGGTCATGGCCAGATAGACGTCGGCCAGGATCTCGGCATCCAGCAGCGCGCCGTGCAGCTCGCGGGCGGAGTTGTCCACCTGGTATCGCCGGCACAGGGCGTCCAGGCTGTTCTTCTGCCCGGGATGCTTGTTGCGGGCCAGAGCCAGCGAGTCGGTGATCCGGCAGAGCTCGCGCACCTGGCGGGCGGGCCCCTTCAGCAACGCCAGCTCGGCATCGAGAAACGCCACGTCGAACGGCGCGTTGTGAATCACCAGCTCGGCACCGTCCACGAACGCCAGGAAGTCGTCGGCGATTTCGGCGAATGCAGGCTTGTCGGCCAGAAACGCCCGGCTAATGCCATGGACCTCGTAGGCGCCGTCGTCGATGTCACGGTCCGGGTTCACGTAGCGATGGAAGTGTCTGCCCGTCAGCTTGCGATCGATGATCTCCACGGCGCCGATCTCGATGATGCGATGCCCCTGACTGACTTCGAGCCCCGTGGTTTCGGTGTCCACCACGACCTGCCTCATGGCCCGGCCGCTCCGGCGCCGGCCTGCATGGCGTCGATGGCACGATTCGCCTCCTCGTCCACGCGCTCGTTCTCCACGTGGCCGCTGTGCCCCCGCACCCAGTGCCACTGCACATCGTGCCTGGCGGCCAGCACGTCGAGGCGCTCCCACAGATCGCGGTTCTTGACGGGCTGCTTCTGGGACGTACGCCAGCCGTTGCGCTTCCAGCGCGCCATCCACTCCTGCACGCCCTGACGCAGATACTGCGAGTCGGTGGTGAGGTCCACCCGGGACGGCTTCTTGAGGGCTGCCAGCGCCTCGATGGCGGCCATCAGCTCCATGCGGTTGTTGGTGGTCTCCGGCTCGGCACCGCTGATCACGCGCTCGTGATCGCCGTGCCGCAGCAATGCGGCCCATCCGCCGGGGCCCGGGTTCCCCCGGCATGCACCGTCGGTGAAGATCTCAATCGTTTCGGCCAAGGTCCTTCCAGTCACGCAGATACAGAACGGGGGCCGGCTCCCGCTGGACGGCCGACTTCGGGTAGGCGGCCGGCACCAGGGACGGCGACTTGACGCGCGGCGTGCGCCAGTGGGGGCGCAGCGCAGCAGCCTGCTTGGTGACCACGATCACGTACACACCGCCCACCGGCGGCTGCAGACGCGACAGCGCGCGGCCGACGCGGCCGGACTGGGGACGTGGCGCATCGCCCAAATAGAATGGCAACGAATATGACAGGTACCGCACCTGGCCATGCGGCTCGAACCCCAGCAGAGCCAGCCAGTCCAGAAGGCGCAGCGACGTCACCAGGCGCAGACCCGAGAAGGCGTCGTTGCACAATCGCGCATAGGCGCGCCGCAGTCCCCAAAGGCTCAGCGGGTTGAACGCGCAGATCACCAGCCGGCCGCCGGGCACCAGCACGCGGGCCGCCTCCCGCAAGCCGCCGCGAGGATCGGGGCACGTCTCCAGGGCGTGGTGCAGCACCATGGCATCGAGGCTGTTGTTGGGCAGCGGTAGTGCGTCCAGCGAGCATTGCAGCCGGGACAGGTCCTCCACGGCGTCGGCAGGTTCGGCGCTGGCGTAGAGACGATGCCGAACCATGCACCCGCGCACGGTCTGAGCGACCTGCTCGTGGCAACCTGCCCAGAGCAGGGTATCGCCATGGAAGCGTCGTGCCGCTTCGCCCAGGCAGGCAGCCTCCTCCTCGAGGAGCCGCTCTCCCAGCGGCGAGCGCAGCCAACGCGACAGGCATTGGGACGGTGAGTTTGCCAAGCAGTACCACTTAACGCACAGTAACGGCTCGATTCTGAGGGCAGGGGCATATGAGAGCAACCATTCCGCCACGCTCGGCGTGGCGCGGTAGAGGATTGGTCTGCAGCGTGCTTCTGCTGGCGGGCTGCCAGTGGCAATCGGCCGCCTTCGCGCCCGATCGAGCCGACGTCGACGCTGTCCGCCAGGTGATTGCCCCGGTGGCGGTGCCCATGACCCGGCATCGAACCGCCCCCGCCCCCCGGCAGGACGACCTGTGGGCACGTATTCGTGCCGACTTCCAGCTCGACCATCACCTGGAGCAGAGCCGGGTGCAGCAGGAGCTGCGCTGGCTGCAGCGTCACCCGAGCTACCTGCCCCGGCTTCAGGAACGGCTGCAGCGCTACCTGCCCTACATTCACGCCCAGGTGAGCGCCCGGGGCCTGCCGGGTGAGCTCGCCCTGCTGCCGATCGTCGAGAGTGCTCTCGACCCGTACGCGTTCTCACACGGCGGCGCCGCCGGACTCTGGCAGTTCATTCCGACCACGGCCACTCGATTCGGCCTGCAGCGGGACTGGTGGTTCGATGCCCGGCGCGATCCGGTGCTGGCTACCGAGGCCGCCCTCGCCTACCTGACCTACCTGCACGGCCTGTTCGACGACTGGTCGCTGGCCGTGGCTGGTTACAACGCCGGAGAGGGCAACGTCTCGCGTGCCGTCCGGCGTTCCGGTGGCCAGTCGACGTTCTGGGCATTGGCCCTGCCCCGGGAGACCCGCGCCTACGTGCCGAGGCTGCTGGCTCTGGCCGCCGTGGTGGCGAACCCCGAAGCTTACGGCCTGGTTCTGCCGGAGCTGAGCGCCGACCCCGGCTTCATGACAGTGGATACCGGAAGCCAGTTCGACCTGGCCCGCGCCGCCGCGGCGCTCGACGTCGACCTGGACACGCTGTACGAATGGAATCCGGCGCTGAATCAGTGGGCAACCCCGCCCGCCGGGCCGCACCGCCTGCATGTGCCCGCCGACCTGGGTGAGGCGGCGGAAACGCGGCTGCAGACCGTGCCGAGATCAGAGCGCGTGGCGTGGCAGCGCATCAAGGTTGCCTCGGGAGATACGCTCATCCATCTGGCCCGGCGCCATCGTACCGACCTGGATACCCTGAAACGCATCAACGGCATCAGCGGGTCCAGCATCAGGGTCGGTCAGGCGCTGCTGATTCCAAGCCCCGGGCGGGCAGCAGGCGATCCGATGCTGGCGCGCCAGGTGAGCGACGGCAACTACCAGGTCAAGCCGGGCGACTCGCTGTGGAGCATCGCCCAGGCGCACGGGGTCTCCGTGGCCAGCCTTGTCAAGGCCAATCGCGTCGGGCCCAAGGAAGTTCTGCAGGTGGGCCAGCAGATCACGGTGCCTGGCATGACCTCCGTCATGACCGCACAGGCTGGCGCCAGAGACGTGACGCGCGTGGTCCGCTATGGCGTTCGCCGGGGCGATTCGCTGTTCCGCATCGCCAGCCGCTTCAACGTCGCCGTACGCGATATCGCCCAGTGGAACGCACTCGACGTCGACCGCCTGCTGCAGCCCGGGCAGGAGCTGGTGATTCACGTCAACGTGGTGGGCGGCGAGTGATCGCTCGGCGGGGGCAATCTCTGCCCCCGCGACCGGCTCACTCGGCGCGACGGATGCGCGCCTCGTCCTGGTAGGTCTGGAACACCGACCCGAAATCATGATCGGCAGCGCGGCCGGCCAGAAAGCCGCGCATGCCCTCGAGCTCGGATGCCGGTATTGCCGCAACGTCCGCATCCTCCACCCGGGTGACGGCGACCACCGCCTGGCCGCCGGCCGGCAGGGTGGCGACGCCCAGACTCTTGCCGCCGGCTTCCGGCCGGCGCAGGCCGAATGCCACCTGCACCACCGCCCGCGGCACCTGCGCATCGTTACGCCTTATGCCTTCGAAGGTCTGCCAGCTCGCGTCGTGGGCCGTCGCCACCGCCGCGGTGCTCTCTCCTGCCTCCAGCCTCGCCAGAGCGTCCGCCTGTGCCTCGGCCAGCATCACCTGGGCCCGCTCGAGCTCGATGTCTGCGCGAATGTCATCGGCCACCTCCGCCAGCGGAATCGGCTCGGGAGGGTGGCGCTCCGTGACCCTGGCGACGACGGCCTGCCCCTCCGCCACGGTCACGGCCGGGCTGTTGAAGCGATTCACCAGCACCTCGGAATCGAACAGCCGCCCGCGCAGGTCGTCATTGCCGAACGGCCCGGAGCCCGCGGCGCGGGTGACCCCGGATGCGGTGGCCACGGTCAGGCCCATCGCCTCGGCGATTCCATCCAGGGATTCCGGCTGCTCGAACGCCAGATTGTCCAGCTCGCGCAGCCGCTGCTCGAACAGCTCTGACGCCTTCCGCTCACGCACCTGGCGCTCGAGGTCGGCACGCGCCGCCTCGAACGACGGAAATTCGGTGCGGCGCACCTCCACCAGCTCGATCAGGTGCATGCCGAACTCCGTCTCGACCGGGGCGGAGACGTCACCGGGCTTCTCGAGCTCGAACAGCGCCGACTCGAAGGCCGGATCGAACACGCCGCGTCCGGCCAGGCCGAGCTCGCCGCCGGTGCTGGCGGAGCCAGGATCCTCCGAGAACTCGCGCGCCAGATCGGCGAAGGACTCACCCGCCTGCAGTCGCTCGCGGACGCCTTCCAGCGCCTCCCGTGCGGCCTCGGCGGAGCGCTCGGCACCGACCTCCAGCAGTATGTGCCGGCTGTTGCGCAGCTCCTCGTCGGGCGCCTCCGCACGCTCTGCTGCGTAGGCGGCCTGCAGCTCGTCCTCGTCGGCACTGATGGCTGCATCGTTCATCAGCTCTTCGAGCGACAGCGTGACGTAAGCCACGTCGACGCGCTCGGGACTCACGTATTCGGCTTCGTTCTCCTGGTAGCGCAGCGCCACGTCGTCGTCGCTGACCTCGACCTTGGCCCGATAACGCTCGACCGGAAACGGCAGGTAGGCCACGTCTCTTCGCTGCGCAAGCAGCGTGGCGTGCAGGTTCAGCTCCCGCTCGGTGATGAACGCCGAGTTGGTCAGCGCGTTCTGCATCTGCTCGAGCGCCATCAGCCTGGCGGTCTCGTCGACGAACGCCTGCGCGGTGTAGCCGAGAGATTGCACCGCCTGGCGGTACAGGTCGGGAGAGAAGCCGTCCGCGATCTGGAAGGCAGGATTGCTCACCAGCACCGCATCCACCTGGCTGCGGCTGACCGCGACGCCGAGATCGTCTGCTGCCTGGCCGAGAACCTCGCGCGCGATCATCCGCTCCAGCACGTTGTTCTGCAGGCGGATCGGATCGATCAGGGCGGGATCGAACTGCTCGCCGAGCTGGGCAGCGATGCGCCGCCGCTCACGCTCCGTCTCGAGAGACAGCGCCGACTCTGTAATGCCCTCGCCGTTCACGCTGGCGACTTCCGGCTCACCCCCCACGAACAGGTTGAACGCGCCGAAACCGAACACGGCCAGAACGAAAACGAGTATCGCCACGAGCACCTTGAAACCCAGGCTCTGGGTCTGGTCACGCAACTTCTGAAGCATCACGAGTTCCTTGGTCAGCCTGCGGATTAGACAAGAAAAAAGGCGCAGTGCTGCGCCTTTTCGTCAAGAACCGGATTGTCACGGGGCCATCAATTGAGAGCGTCTTTCAGCGCCTTGCCAGGCTTGAACGCCGGAACCTTGGCTGCGGCGATGTGGATCGGAGCGCCGGTCTGCGGGTTGCGGCCGGTGCGGGCTGCCCGCTCTCGAACCACGAACGTGCCGAAACCTACCAGGGAGACGGGATCGGAGTCCTTCAGGGAGCCGGTGATGGCGTCCAGCGCCGCGTCGAGTGCCCGGCCGGCGGATGCCTTGGAAATGTCGGCGGCCTCGGCGATGCGATCGATGAGTTCAGTCTTGTTCACAGTATGACCCCTCGGTAATTGACGATGACGGGCGGTGCCATCGCGAAAGAACGAATGTTTGCGTTGCTTCGAGTTGGTACGACGAGCGGGTTTATACCAACACCCTTGGGAGCCTGCAACCAGACTCGGTGCGCCGTCGGCTCAGTGCGCGCTGATGGAAACCTCGCCCTCCCCCTTGGACTGGTCGGGCCCATGGTCACGCTTTACCGGATCCGCCGCCTCCGGCTCTTCGGGATGCGGCATGCGCTCGAGCGCGATCTCGAGAACCTGGTCCATCCATTTCACCGGAATGATCTGCAGCCGCGCCTTGACGTTCTCGGGTATCTCCTTGAGATCCCTCTCGTTCTCCTCCGGAATGATCACGCGACGAATGCCGCCGCGCTGGGCCGCCAGCAGCTTTTCCTTGAGCCCGCCGATCGGCAGCACCTGCCCGCGCAGCGTGATCTCGCCCGTCATCGCGACATCCGCGCACACGGGTATGCCGGTGAGCACCGATACCACGGCCGTGCACATGCCGATGCCCGCGCTGGGCCCGTCCTTGGGGGTCGCCCCCTCCGGCACGTGAATGTGCAGGTCGAGCTTCTCGTGGAAGTCCTTGCTGATGCCCAGCACGTGCGCCCGGCTGCGCACGAAGGTGAGCGCCGCCTGAATGGACTCCTGCATGACGTCACCCAGGCTGCCGGTCTTCGTCTGCCGGCCCTTGCCGGGAACCGCGACCGCCTCGATGTTGAGCAGCTCGCCGCCAACCGACGTCCAGGCGAGGCCGGTGACCATGCCGATCTGGTTGCTCTCCTCGGCCAGCCCGAACGAGTACTTGCGCACGCCGTTGTACTCTTCGATCTGGTCGGCACCGATCTGAATGCGGCTGCCGCGCTCGCGCGTCGGCAGCAGAGACTTCTGCTTGACCACCTTGCGAGCCAGCTTGGCGATCTCGCGCTCGAGACCGCGCACGCCGGCCTCCCGCGTGTAGTAACGCACCAGATGCAGAATGGCGTCGTCATCGAGCGCCAGCTCGTCCCGTCCGAGCCCGTTCAGGCGAAGCTGCTTGGGTACCAGGTAGCGCCGTGCGATGTTCAGCTTCTCGTCTTCCGTGTAGCCGGGCAGGCGGATGACCTCCATACGATCGAGCAGCGCGGCGGGAATGTGCATCGAGTTGGAGGTGCAGATGAAGAACGTATCCGACAGGTCGTAGTCGACCTCGAGATAGTGATCGTTGAAGGCGTGGTTCTGCTCGGGGTCGAGCACTTCGAGCAGGGCGCTGGCAGGATCACCACGCACGTCCATGCCCATCTTGTCGACCTCATCGAACAGGAACAGCGGATTCCTGACCCCGGCCTTCGCCATCTTCTGCAGCACCTTGCCTGGCAGCGAGCCGATGTAGGTGCGCCGGTGGCCGCGGATCTCTGCCTCGTCGCGCACGCCTCCCAGCGCCATGCGCACGAACTCGCGATTGGTGGCCCTGGCAATGCTCTCGCCCAGCGAGGTCTTGCCGACGCCGGGCGGTCCCACCAGACAGAGCACCGGACCCTTGACCTTGCTGACACGTGTCTGCACGGCCAGGTACTCGAGAATGCGGTCCTTCACCTCTTCGAGGCCGTAGTGATCTTCGTCGAGGATGCGCTGCGCCACCTTGAGGTTGCGCCGCACCCGGCTCTTGTTCTTCCAGGGCACGCTGACGATCCAGTCGAGGTAGCTGCGCACCACGGTCGCCTCGGCAGACATCGGCGACATCTGCTTGAGCTTGGCCAGCTCGGTCTGAGCCTTCTCTCGAGCCTCGCGAGTCATGCCGCTCTGCTCGATCTTGCGCTGCAGCTCCTCCGTCTCGTTGGGCACCTCGTCGAGATCGCCAAGCTCCTTCTGGATGGCCTTCATCTGCTCGTTGAGGTAGTACTCTCGCTGGCTCTTCTCCATCTGCTTCTTGACGCGACCGCGTATGCGCTTTTCGATCTGGTAGAGATCGATCTCGGCGTCCATCAGCGCCAGCAGCGCCTCGATGCGGCTCTTCAGGTCGACGGCCTCGAGCAGGCGCTGCTTGTCGTCGATCTTCAGCGCGAGCTGGGCGGCAACGGTATCCACCAGCCGGGCCGGGTCGTCGATGCTCGACAGCGACGACAGCACCTCCTGGGGCACCTTCTTGCTGACCTTCACGTACTGCTCGAACTGCTCCATCACCGACCGGGTGAGGGCTTCCGCCTCGCGGGCATCCACCTCCGGCTCGGCCAGCGCTTCCACATCGGCCTCGATGTGGGCGCCGCCGGTGTCGAGGCGCGTGACGCGGGCCCGCTGGCCACCCTCCACCAGGACCTTGACGGTGCCGTCCGGCAGCTTCAGGAGCTGCAGCACCGTCGCCACCGTACCCACCTCGAACAGATCGCCGGCGTCCGGCGCGTCGACGTCGGCATCACGCTTCGCCAGCAGCAGAATCTGCTTGTCGTCTGCCATCGCAGCATTGAGAGCGCGGATGGAACTCTCGGTGCCGACGAACAGCGGGTGCACGCCATGGGGATAGACGACCATGTCGCGCAGCGGCAGCACGGGAACTCGAATGGGTTTGGTGGTTGCCACGGTCGAGCGTTACCTCCGGATTTGAGGGGGCTTGGATGAAGCTAGCCCCGGAACGGCGGGCCCGGGATGCAGTGGGCCCGTCAATTGGAGACCGCGGGCAGGCGGAAGGTTCCGCCCGCACGTCCGGCGAGATTGGTCAGTCTTTCGGGGCAGCGTGCGCTTTCTCTACGTTCTCGTAGATCAGCATCGGCTCGCTCTCGCCCTCGATCACGCTCTCGTCGATCACCACCTTGGTCACCGAGTCGAGGGACGGGAGCTGATACATGGTCTCGAGCAGCACGGCTTCGAGAATGGAGCGCAGACCGCGAGCGCCCGTTTTGCGCTCCATGGCCTTCTGGGCAACGGCGCGCAACGCGTCCTCGCGGAAGTCGACCTCGACGCCCTCCATCTCGAACAGCTTCAGGTACTGCTTGGTGAGCGAGTTCTTCGGCTCGGTGAGGATCTGCACCAGCGCCTGGATGTCGAGTTCTTCCAGGGTGGCGATCACGGGCAGCCGCCCGACGAACTCCGGGATCAGGCCGTAGCGGATCAGGTCCTCGGGCTCGACGCTGCGCAGCGTCTCGCCGATGCTCTTGCGGTCTTCCTGACCCTTCACCTCGGCGCCGAAGCCGATGCCCGACTTCTCGGACCGGTCACGGATCACCTTGTCGAGGCCGGCGAAGGCGCCGCCGCAGATGAACAGGATGTTGGTGGTATCGACCTGCAGGAACTCCTGCTGGGGATGCTTGCGGCCTCCCTGAGGCGGCACCGAGGCGATGGTGCCTTCGATCAGCTTCAACAGCGCCTGCTGCACACCCTCGCCCGAAACGTCACGAGTGATGGAGGGGTTGTCCGACTTGCGCGAGATCTTGTCGATCTCGTCGATGTAGACGATGCCGACCTGGGCGCGCTCGACGTCGTAGTCGCACTTCTGCAGCAGCTTCTGAATGATGTTCTCGACATCTTCGCCCACGTAACCTGCTTCGGTCAGCGTGGTGGCGTCGGCAATGGTGAACGGCACGTCGAGCAGACGCGCGAGCGTCTCCGCCAGCAGGGTCTTGCCGCTGCCCGTGGGGCCGATCAGCAGGATGTTCGACTTCGACAGCTCGACGTCGTCTTTCTTGCCCTTGTAGTTGAGGCGCTTGTAGTGGTTGTACACCGCCACCGACAGCACCTTCTTGGCGTGCTCCTGACCGATGACGTACTGGTCGAGGATGTCGTTGATCTCGTGGGGAACAGGCAGGCGGTCGCTGCCTTTGGCATCGGCGTTCTCAGCCACCTCTTCGCGAATGATGTCGTTGCACAGCTCGACGCATTCGTCGCAGATGAACACGCTCGGCCCGGCAATGAGCTTGCGAACCTCGTGCTGACTCTTGCCGCAGAAGGAACAGTAGAGCAGCTTGCCCGAGTCGTCGCTCTTACCGTTGTCGTCTGCCATAGATACCTCGATCGTTCCCGCAAACCTTACCTTGCGTGGTTCATACGGATAATGCAAGCCCCGGAAAGTGACGGTAATGCGGGGACTTGGCGCTCTTCGCTGATAAGCCGGATCAGCCGTTGACGGCTCGCGCCACGCGCTTGCGCGGGGTCTGCACCTTGTCGATCAGGCCGTAGCCGCGGGCCTCTTCCGGATTCATCCAGAAGTCGCGCTCCGTGTCCTCGGCGATGCGCTCGACGCTCCGACCGGTGTGCTCGGAAAGCACCAGGTTCAGGCGCTCGCGCATCAGCAGGATCTCCCGGGCCTGAATCTCGATGTCGGCGGCAACGCCACGCGAGCCACCCGACGGCTGATGCAGCATCATGCGCGAGTTCGGCAAGGCAAATCGCTTGCCCGGTGCCCCGGCCGCCAGCAGGAACGCGCCCATGCTGGCCGCCTGACCCACGCACATGGTGCTGACGTCGCAGCGCACGAACTGCATGGTGTCGTAGATCGACATGCCGGCGGTCACCGACCCGCCCGGGGAGTTGATGTAGAGGTTGATGTCCTTGTCGGGGTTCTCCGATTCCAGGAACAGCAGCTGCGCAACCACCAGGTTGGCGACGTTGTCCTCCACCGGCCCGACCAGGAACACGATGCGGTCCTTGAGGAGGCGGGAATAGATGTCGTAGGCGCGCTCCCCGCGGGCCGACTGCTCGATGACCATGGGCACCAGGCCCAGGTTGGTGATCGGGCTGACGCCGGGGTAGTCGTGTTCGCTCATGAGTGCCTCCTTTACCCGTTCTGCTCTGAGGATAGCGCGGATTCCGTCTCGGCAGCGGCGCCACCCTCGGATTCGCTCCCCGGTTCCGCAACCGCCTTGCCGGCGATCACATCCTGGTAGGTGCTGGGCACCGGCTCGACCTTGGCCTGAGCCGTCACATGGTCTACCACCACGTCTTCGAGCACGGCCATCTCGATCTGCTGTAGCTGCTCCTGATTGCCGTAGTACCAGTTGATCACCTGCTGCGGCTCGGCGTACTCGGCGGCGAGGCCCTCGATGTGGGCGCGCACGCGCTCGGGGCTCGCTTCCAGGCTGGCGCTGCTGACGATCTCGTTGACCACCAGGCCGATGGCGACGCGGCGCTCGGCCTGCTCCTGAAACAGCGACTCCGGCAGGTCGGGTGCCTGGCCGCGGGCGCCGTACATCTGGAACTGCTGCAGCATCTGCTGGCGCAGATTCTGCACCTCGCTGGCCACCAGCGCCTTCGGTAGCTGCACCCGGTGCAGCTTGTGCAGCTGATCCATCACCTGGGTCTTCACCGCGCGGCGGATGGCGGCGTCGAGCTCGCGCTGCATGTTGCCGCGCACGTCGGCGCGGAATGCCTCCAGGCCACCCTCCTCCACGCCGAAAGCGGCGAAGAACGCGTCGTCGAGCTCCGGCTGGCGGGGCTCGGCAACCGACGTCACCTTCACCGAGAAGGTCGCCGTCTTGCCAGCCAGGTTCTCGGCCCGGTAGTCATCGGGGAACGTGGTTTCGAACTCGCCGCTCTCGCCGGCCGACAGGCCGCGTACGCCGGCATCGAAGCCTTCTATCATCTGGCCGGCGCCCAGCTCGAAGGTGGCGCCTTCCGCCTGACCGCCCTCGAACAGCTCGCCATCGAGGCGGCCTTCGAAGTCCAGCGTCACCCGGTCGCCGTCCTGGGCGGCGCGCTCCACCGGCTCCCAGGTCTTACGCTGCTCGCGCAGGCGCTCGATCATCTGGTCGATGTCGGCCTCGGTGATCTCGGCTTCGGGCCGCTTGAGCGCTACCCGCGACAGGCTGGTCAGCTCCACCGAAGGAAACACTTCAAAGGTGGCGGTGAACTCGAAGTCGTTGCCGGGCGTCATCTCGACCACTTCCAGGCTCGGCTGCCCGGCCGGCGCCAGATCCTCCTGGCGCACGGCGTCGAAGAAGGTCGACTGCATCAGCTCGCCGGCCACCTCGGCACGTACCGCCGGGCCGTAGCGCCGCCGCACCTCCTTCATCGGCACCTTGCCAGGGCGGAACCCTGGCAGCCGCATGCGTCCCGCGGCCTGGCCCAGGCGCTCGCTGATCTGCTGCTCGAACGTCTCCGAAGGCACGGAAATCGTCAGCCGGCGCTCCAGGCCGGAAGTGGTCTCGATGGAAATCTGCATGGCTCGTCTACGTGTCTCGACTCTGTGACTCGATGCTGGCTACCGAGCGTGGTGTGATCGTGAGCCCCGCCGGCGTGCGCCGGCCGGAACCCGATGAATGGGGTGGACGATGGGGCTCGAACCCACGACCGCCGGGATCACAACCCGGAGCTCTACCAACTGAGCTACGTCCACCAGCGATACTTACGGACTGCGAATGTTACCCTCCAGCGGGCGAACCGTCTCCGGCAGGCCTTCTCTGGGAAAAAGGAGCCGGTTGGCACGCCCGGAAGGACTCGAACCTTCAACCGTCGGCTTAGAAGGCCGATGCTCTATCCTGTTGAGCTACGGGCGCAGGCGGACGTCCAACAGGCGGCGCGTCTCCGCCCGCTGACATCACGGCCGGCGGCGGTGCCGGGCCGCGACGCCCACACCCCGCCAACGGGCAAACCTGGTCGGGGTAGAGAGATTCGAACTCCCGACATCCTGCTCCCAAAGCAGGCGCGCTACCAGACTGCGCTATACCCCGCGGCACAGGAACCGCGCGATGATACTGGCGGCCCTGGGGAGCGTCAAACGGCCGTGTCACCAAGCCATCGGGTTCCGTCCTGATTTAGAATGCGCGCCACACTAGGAGCCCGGCCGGATGACAGCACAGATACTTGACGGAAACGCCCTGTCCCGCACCCTCCGGGCGGGCATCCGCGACCGCGTCACCGCGCGCGTTGCCGGGGGGCAGCGGCCGCCGGGCCTGGCGGTCATTCTGGTGGGCGACGACCCGGCCTCCCACATCTACGTGCGGCACAAGCGCAAAGACTGCGAGGAGGTGGGTTTCCGTTCCCAGGTGCTGCATCTGCCGGCCGACACGGATCAGCGCGCCCTCGCCGACCGGGTCAGCGCCCTGAACGCCGATCCCGGCATCGACGGCATCCTGGTGCAGCTGCCCCTGCCGGCTCATCTCGACGGCGCCGCCATCATCGATCTCATCGACCCGGGCAAGGACGTGGACGGGGTGCATCCCTTCAACATCGGGCGTCTGGCGCTGCGACGGCCGGCACTGCGCTGCTGCACTCCCAAGGGCGTCATGCAGCTTCTGGACCGCACCGGCGTGCCCATCCGCGGGCTCGATGCCACCGTCATCGGCGCGTCCAACCACGTCGGCCGGCCCATGGGTCTGGAACTGCTGCTGGCCGGCTGCACGGTCACCACCGCGCACAAGTTCTCCCGGGATACCCGCTCGGCGGTGGCCACCGCCGACATCGTGGTCTCTGCCGTAGGTCGGCCGGGCCTGGTGCGTGGCGACTGGATCAAGCCGGGCGCCATCGTCATCGACATCGGCATCACCCGCGACGCCGCCGGCAAGCTGCACGGTGACGTGGCGTTCGATGAGGTCGCCCAGCGCGCCGGCTGGATCACGCCGGTGCCGGGCGGGGTCGGCCCGATGACCCGGGCCGCCATGCTGCAGAACACCCTGCTCGCCGCCGAAGGCCGGGTGCCGTGAGACGGCTGTACCTGGCCGACCTGCATCTGGAAGATCCGCAGGGTCCCCACTTCCGGGCCTTTGCCGGCCTGCTCGACGCGGCGGCGGATCGGCTAGACGAGGTCTACCTGCTGGGCGACCTGTGCGAGGTCTGGGTAGGCGATGACGACGATGGCCCGCTGGCGTCCGCGTTGACGCGCAGCCTGGCTGCTGCGGCAAGCCGCTGCCGGGTACGGCTCATGCATGGCAACCGCGACTTCCTGTTCGGTGAGCGGCTGGCATCGGGCACCGGTGCCGAACTCATTGCCGATCCCCACGTGCTGGAAGCCGACACGCTGCTGGCCCACGGCGACGCGTTCTGCATCGACGACCAGGCTTACCAGGCGCTGCGCGCCACCCTGCGGTCGCCCGCCTGGCAGCAGGACGTGCTGGGCCGGCCGCTGGCGGAGCGGCGCGCGCTGGCGGCATCGATGCGGGCCCAGAGTCGCGACAGCAATGCCAACAAGGCGGCCAACATCATGGACGTGAATGCCGGCGAGGTGGCCCGGGTGATGGCGCTGCATGGTGCCCGCCGTCTCATCCACGGCCACACCCACCGGCCAGGTCGCCACGTCGAGCCGTGGGGCGAGCGCTGGGTGCTGGGCGCCTGGGAGCGCTGCGGCTGGGCGTTGCTGGAAGACGACCGGTCAGCGCTGCACCTGCGCTGCTTCCCGCTCGAAGGCGACCCGTCCGCCGTCCTGGGTTGAGGGCGGCCCGCTGTGGAAGCGCAGCTCGACGTCGGGCGCCGTGGCCAGCTCGGCGTCGAGATCGAGCAGCTCGCCAAGCTTGGCGTCCACGTCGCCGGGCGCGCATTGGCGGGCCAGCTCCAGGTAGTGTCGGAAGTGACGCGCCTCGCTCGCCTGCAGACCTCGATACAGCGCGGCCAGCTCCTCCGGCAGGCACCCTGCCAGACCGTCGAAGCGCTCCCAGGAGCGGGCTTCCACCACGGCGCCCACCAGCAGCGTGTCGGCCAGCCGCCAGGGCTCCGTGCGGCGTACGCGCGCCATCAGCGCACCGGCGTAGCGGCTGGGCGCCAGGGGCACGTACTCGATGCCCTGCCGGCCCATGACCGAGAGCACCTGCTCGAAGTGCCGCAACTCTTCCCGGGCCAGGCGCGACATCCGGTACAGCAGCGCCGGCTGGCCAACGTACCGATGCAGCAGGCCGAGCGCCGTGCTGGCCGCCTTCTTCTCGCAGTTGGCATGATCGATCAGCAGCGTCGCCACGTCCGCGGCGGCGGCATCGAACCAGGCCGTCGGGGTGGCCGCCCGCAGCAGCCGGCGGATGGCGTCGCCGTCGCCGCTGGTGGTGCCCGGCGTGCGGCTCATTGGGCCGGGATGCGGTAGCTGCGTTCGTAGTCGGCCACGGATCGCTGCCAGAACTCCTGATCGATGCGGCTGAGCAGCGTGGCCGGATCAGGCTCGGCGCCGGCGCTGCCCTCCCGAAGCCGGATCCCGAAGCTGGCTACGCTCTCCTGGGGCTCCCGCCATTGCAGACGCTGCAGCACCTCGTAGGCCAGGTTGTAGGGGTCGAGCTGATCCACGGCGATGCCCAGGCGCTGGCAGCCGGCGCGCAGCAGCGCCTCATCGACGATGGCGACGATGGCCGCGGCCGACCCGGCGCGCAGGCCCAGCAGCCGCTCCCACACCGTGCGCCGCTGCGCCCCGTCGAAGCCGTTCCATTGCACGATCTCGTGGGCGAAGCGCTTGCAACCCCGGCACACCAGGTCGCCGTAGGTGGTGGAGCAGATACCGATGCAGGGGGTACGTCTCAGCATGTGGACATCGTCAGCGAACGGAGTCGATCATCAGTCGGAACTGCAGGCGCCGCAGCTGCGAGCGCAATTGCCGCAGCGCCCGCGGGCTGTGACGCGCGTCGGGATTGTACAGGAGCCGGTCCAGGTCGGCGACGAGGCCCTCCACCTGCGCGGGCGCCAGTCCCGCCTCGGTGCCGAGGCGGCGCAGGAAGGTCGCCGGAGGCTCCGCCGGCGAGCGCTGCCAGCCGGCGCCGGCGACGCCCTGGCAGAAGCGCGAGAAGGCAAGCTCCACGGGATGCCGGCGGCGCGGCCGCCGGCGCCAGAACAGCGACAGCGCCACCAGCGCCACGCTGAGGCCGCCGCCGCCGAGCACCGCGGCGATCACCCGCGCCGGCGTGATCTCGCCCAGCAGGTTCCCCAGCAGGCCGGCCTGCAGGTTGACGTCGTAGCCGACCACCCAGAGGTTCCAGCGGTGCTCGAGCGAGTCCATCCAGTGCAGCAGATCCCGGAACGCGGCCAGGCCCGACATGCGCGCCCCGGTCAGCGCCGACAGCGCCGCCCGATCCTCGGCCGACAGCGCGGCCGACAGTCCCTGCTCGATGCGGGCCGGCGCCACGGCCGACGTCGGATCCACGCGCAGCCACCCGGCACCGGGCTCCCAGTACTCGGCCCAGGCGTGGGCGTCGTACTGGCGGACCACCAGATGGCCGGTCACCGGATTGATCTCGCCGCCCTGATAGCCCCCCACCAGCCGCGCCGGAATGCCCACGGAGCGCAGCATGAAGACCATGGCCCCGGCGTAGTGGGTGCAGAAGCCGCGCCGGGTCTCGAACCAGAACCGGTCGATGCTGTCACGGTCGGGCAGCGTTGGCGGCTGCAGGGTGTAGAAGAACGGCTGGCTGCGAATCTGCGTCAGCACCGCGCGCACGAAGCCGGCCGCGTCCGGATGCGCCTGGCGCAGCTCATTGGCAAAGGCGCGCACGCGCGCGTTGTCGCCCGCGGGCAGCCAGGTTTCCCGCAGGCGCAGCGCTTCCGGCAGCTCGGCCAGCGCATCGGTGCGCAGCGCCGGATACGAGCTCGCTCGATAGCGGAACACCGACAGCACCGGGTCCGGGGCCACCAGCCGGTAGTCCCGGGCCAGGGCTACGCCCGGCGTGCGTGGCAGCGCCGTCTCCAGGGCGAACAGCCAGTCGGACTGGGTCGGCTCGAGCAGCACCTCGTAATCGAGGCGCAGGCCGTCCTCGGGTTCCTGGGGCGGCCCGTCCTCCCCCCAGCCCGGGAGCATGCCGCCCACGGACCAGGTGCCTTCCTGGAACCGCGAGTACACCAGGCCACGCCAGTAAAGATCACGATTGGCCGGGACCGGGCCGTCGAACACGACCCGGAATGCCAGCTCGTCCGATCGGGTGAGCTCGGCGACGTCACCGGGCTTCATACGGTCGCTGATGCCCGTGCTGGCCGCCGACGGCAGCGGCACGCCCCACAGCGGCGCCACCCGGGGGAAGAACAGAAACAGCATCACCGTCAGCGGCAGCGCCTGCAGCACCAGCACCAGCGCCAGCCGCAGCGACTCCAGAGGCCGCACCCGGGTCGCCTGCTGGTTCATGCCGACCATGGCGGCCGTCACCACCACCAGGGCACCGAGCTGGTAGGCCGACACGGCGATGGACTGATCGAACAGGAACTGGGTGGCGATGATGAAGTAGCCGAGGAAGATCACCAGGTAGGCGTCGCGGCGGCTCTTCATCTCGATCAGCTTCAGCGCGAACGCGAGGATCAGCAGCGAGGCGGCCGCCTCCAGGCTGAACGGCTCGACGCCGGATACGGCGACGCCGCCGATGGAAGCCAGCACCAGCACCACCTTGATCCAGCGCCGCGGATAGTCCCAGCGCCCCTGGAAGACGCCGGTGCGCCAGTAGCCGCAGAACAGGCCCACGGCGATGATCCAGGGCGAGAGCTGCAGCGCGAACGGCGCCAGCACCGCAGCCTGGGCGATCATCAGCAGCGCCAGGGAGTTGCGCGGAATCTGGTAGGCCACCCCGCGGGCGGCGGCCGGCACGTGGGTTGCCACGGTTGGCGCGTTCACGACCGGGCGCTCATCGGGGGCAGGCCGAACAGGGCCAGCTCGCGCAGCACCCGCTCGAGATGGGCGTCGCCGACGGCGGGCAGGATCTCCTGACCGGGCAGGCGCAGCCCGAACTCGCGCTCCAGGCGCCGGGCCTCCAGCGCCATGCCGGTGAGCCGCGACAGACGCTCCTCGACGTCGCCGGAGAGCGTGTCGTAATCGAGCCACAGCCGGGGCTCCAGATAGCTCGCATAGCGCTTCACCATCAGCGCGTCGCCGCGGGCGTAGGAACGCCAGATGATGTGCTTGACCGGGTCGCCGCTCTGATAGGCCTTGATGTCGGTGAAGTCTTCGCTGCCCTGGGGATCCACCAGCTCGCCCTCGTCGCGGCGGCCGGTGCGCGCCGTCGGCAGCTCCGTGAAGCGCGGCCGTGGATAGACCAGGGCCCGCACGTCCAGATCTACCCAGGTCCACGCCCGCAGCAGGCCCAGCGGATAGTAGGTTTCCACCAGCAGCCGCCCCGGCGTCAGAAAGCCGCGCCGGCTCGCCTGAACATAGAGCCGCACCAGGTCGGCGGCCTGGCGATGCAGCTCGGCGGAGCGCATCAGGGCGCCGGGATAGCCGAGGGCTATGCCCTCCCGGCTGCGCCCCGCCGCCCGGCCGCGTACGGCCGGGCGCTCGACCCGCACGCTCACTTCGACGTCTTCGCCGACGAAGCCGGGACGCGTGCCGGCCAGCTCCAGGTGCAGTCCGGACAGGTTGCGGAAGGTGTAGAGGATGGTGACCAGGAAGACGCTGCCGAGCAGGAAGGCGACGCCATACACGAGGCTGGCCTGATAGTTGATCGCCGCCAGCACCAGCAGCACCAGCAGCGCGCCGAACGCGAAGCCGGTGCGGGTCGGGAAGATGAAGATGTTGCGCTGGGACAGCGTGATATCGCGGGCGGGCGGTATGCGCCGGTCGAGCCAGCGGCCGAAGCGCCGGGCCAGCACGGTGTCAGCCGACCACGTCAACGCCGGCCAGCAGCCTCTGCGCCAACGCACCGCCACCATGGCCGGCATGGTCGGCCGACTCGCGCAGTCGGTGCTCCACCACCGCCGGCAGCACCGCCTGCACGTCCTCCGGGACGACGTGGCTGCGGCCGTCCAGGAACGCCCAGGCCCGGGCCGCCTGCAGCAGTGCCAACGCTCCGCGCGGCGACAGGCCGTAGGCGAACTCGCCGCCGCGCCGGCTGTAGGCTACCAGCCGCTGCACGTAGTCGATCAGCGGGTCGGAAACGCGCACCGTGTCCACGGCCAGCTGCAGCTCGGTCAGGCCGGCGACGTCGAGCACCGGCTCGAGGCCGGCCAGCACCCGGCGGCGGTCGCCACCCTTGAGCAGCTCGCGCTCGGCATCGGGCTCCGGGTAGCCGAGCTCGATGCGCATCAGGAAGCGGTCGAGCTGCGACTCCGGCAGCGGGAACGTGCCGGTCTGGGTGGTGGGGTTCTGCGTGGCGATGACGAAGAAGGGCTCCGGCAGTGGCCGGGTCACGCCGTCCGCGGTCACCTGATGCTCCTCCATGGCCTCGAGCAGCGCGCTCTGGCTCTTCGGGGTGGCGCGGTTGATCTCGTCCGCCAGCACCACCTGAGCGAACAGCGGGCCCTCGATGAAGCGGAAGTCTCCGGTGTCACGCTGAAACACGGACGTGCCGATGATGTCCGACGGCAGCACGTCGCTGGTGAACTGGATGCGGTGGTAGCTCAGCCCCAGGGCCCGGGCCAGGGCGTGCGACAGCAGCGTCTTGCCCATGCCGGGCAGATCTTCGATGAGCAGGTGGCCGCGGGCCAGCAGGCAGGTCAGCGCCAGGCGTATGGGCCCCTCCTTGCCGAGCAGAACCTGATTGAGTGCCGCGGTCAGCGCGGCCAGCCGATCTTTCACGTCACGCGTGGTTGTGGAGATCGATGACCGACTGGTCCTGGCTGTGTTCGGCGTCACGGCGCTGCTTCATCTCGTCGCTTCTGTTCAACGATAGACGCTCCAGATAAGAGTCGTCTATGTCTCCAGTCACGTATTTGCCGTCGAAAACCGAGCACTCGAACCGGCTGATGTCGGCGTTGCCCTCCTGGGCGCTGCGGGTCAGATCGTCGATGGTCTGATACACCAGCATGTCGGCACCGATCAGCCGGCCCACCTGCTCGTCGGTGCGGTTGAATGCCACGAACTCGTTGGGGGTGGGCATGTCGATGCCATAGACGTTGGGATAGCGCACCGGCGGCGCGGCGGAGGCCATATACACCTTGCGGGCGCCGGCCTCTCGCGCCATCTGAATGATCTGCTGGATGGTGGTGCCGCGGACGATGGAGTCGTCCACCAGCAGCACGTTTTTGCCCTTGAACTCGAGCTCGATGACGTTGAGCTTCTGGCGCACCGACTTACGGCGCTGGCTCTGACCCGGCATGATGAAGGTGCGGCCGATGTAGCGATTCTTGATGAAGCCTTCCCGGTACTTGACGCCGAGCTGATGCGCCAGCGGCAGCGCCGCCGTGCGGCCGGTGTCCGGTATGGGCACCACCACGTCGATGTCGTGATCATTGCCGGGGAAGCGCTCGAGGATGCGGGTCGCCAGATGCTCGCCCATCCGCAGCCGCGACTTGTACACCGAGATGTTGTCCATGATGGAGTCGGGCCGCGCCAGGTAGACCAGCTCGAATATGCACGGTGACAGCGCCGTCTTCTCTGCGCACACGCGCGTGTGCAGCTCGCCGTCGTTGCTGATGAACACGCACTCGCCCGGCGCCACGTCGCGGATGAGCTCGAAGCCGAGGATGTCGAGGGCCACGCTCTCCGAAGCGATCATGTAGTCGGTGCCCGCCTCACCCTCCCGCTTGCCGAACACCAGCGGGCGGATGCCGTACGGGTCCCGGATCGCCACCACGCCCACGCCGATGATCATGGCGACGGCGGCGTAGGCACCGCGGCAACGCCTGTGCACCCGCTGCACGGCCGCGAAGATGTCGTCCGGCGCCGGCGAGTGCGCGCGCTGCGCCTCGAGCTCGTGGGCGAACACGTTGAGCAGCACCTCGGAGTCGCTGTCGGTGTTGACGTGCCGCAGATCCTCGCGGAACAGGTCGGCCTGCAGCGATTCCGCATTGGTAAGGTTGCCGTTGTGCGCCAGGGTGATGCCGTACGGCGAGTTCACGTACATGGGCTGGGCCTCGGCCGAGCTGGCCGACCCGGCGGTGGGATAGCGGACGTGACCGATGCCGATGTTGCCCACCAGACGCTGCATGTGCTGCTGGTGGAAGACATCGCGCACCAGGCCGTTGCCCTTGCGCAGGTGCAGCTTGCGGCCATCCGAGGTGACCATGCCTGCGGCGTCCTGACCGCGATGCTGCAGCACGGTCAGCGCATCATAGATCTGCTGGTTGACCGGATACTGGCTGACGATGCCGACGATGCCGCACATAGATCTCTGCCTACCCTCGGTTGCTCAGCTCGACGACCCAGGCCTGGGCACGGCCCAGCAGATCGAGCACTTCCTGCTCGAAGGCGAGCAGGTGCGGAATCAGCTCGGACGACTGCCACCAGCCGCCCGCCTCGGCGAATCTCTGCAGCGCGATCAGAACCACCACGCAGACCAGCACGCCACGGCCGGCCCCGAACAGAAACCCCAGCAGCCGATCCGTGCCGGACAGCCCCGTGGTCTTCACCAGACCGCCCACCAGCCACTGTAGCAGCCCGCCCGCGATCAGCGTGACCACGAACACGGCGAGGAACGCGACCACCAGCCGGACGCCCTGATCGGCGAGCTGCCCGCGGAGCAGGTCGGCCACGTCGGGCGCGAAATACAGCGCGAGGATAAAGGCTGCCAGCCACGATGCAAGCGACAACACTTCCTTGATGAGGCCCCGCACCAGCCCGATGACGGCGGACAGCAGCACGATGATGGCGATCAGGATGTCGGCGGTGGCCATCAGTTGGAGAACGCCGTCAGCCGCGCCTCGGAACCGTATCGCGCAGCCAGCTCCTGGCGCAGGCGCTCGGCCCGCTCGCGGTCGAGCAGCGGTCCTACGGCGACCCGGTGCAGCACCCGGTCGCCGGCACGAACGGTGGAGATGAACGCCTCGTAGCCGTCGGCGCGCAGCCGCCCGCGGAACTCCTCGGCGTTGCCGTCGCCGGCGAAGCTGGCCACCTGCACGGCCCACACGTCCGTGCGCGCATCCACGGTGCCGAGTACCGGCTCACCGAACCGGGTGCCGCTGTCGGTGAGGAAGCCGTCCTGATCGGTCTGCGCCCGCAGCGCGTCCGCGCGCTCCGCCAGGTTGGTGCGCGGTGCCCGGCCGACCACGTCCGGCAGCTCCGGCAGGGTCTGCTTCATGGGCAGCGCCGGCAGGTCTCGCGCCGGCAGGCCGGCGCCGTCCAGCAGCATGGGCAGGCAGATCACGGCCAGCGCCAGCAGAAACAGGCTGCCGGTGGCCCGATAGCGGGTTTCCTCCTTCACTGCTCCGCATCCCCCGTCGACGGGCCGTTGCTGGCGCCCGCATCCAGCAGCGCCCGCATGCGCTCCACCAGATTGAACGAACCGAAGGCGAGGATACCACCCCCCGGCGGGCACGACGAAGCCGCGATGGCCAGCGCGGCAGCCGGATCCGGCGCGGTGCGCGGGTCGGCCACCGGCAGCTTCGCGGCAGCCATGCCCGACCGCAGCCGCGCCGCCAGCACCTCCGCGGCCAGCCCGCGCTCGCCCAGCGTGGGCACGCAGATCCAGACGTCGACGACGTCGCCGAGCGCGGCGGCGACGCCGGCGGCATCCTTGTCGTCCAGCATGCCCACCACGGCCGCGAAGCGGCGCCCCGGACAGCGCCGCGCCAGCAGCCGGCGAAGGAAGGCAGCGCCTGCCGGGTTGTGCGCCACGTCCAGGATCAGGGGCGCGGACGTGCCGGGCGCCCGGCGCTGCTCGAACCGGCCCGGCAGGCGGCAGCGGCCGAGGCTGGCACGGGCACTGCCGACATCGAGGTCGGCCAGACGGGCCGCGGCGGTCAGCGCCAGGGCGCCGTTGTGCGGCGGCACCGAGCTCCACGGAATGCCGTCCACCTGCAGCGCCGGGCCGCGGTAGTCCCAGCCGCCGGTTCCTTCCCGGGCCGCGAAGTCGGCTCCGTAGCGCCAGGTCCGGCAGCCGAGCTCGGCCGCACGGTGCACCACCGAAGCGGTCACCTCGGCGCCCAGCACCACGTCCTGCCCGGCGCGCATCACGCCGGCCTTCTCGCGGCCGATGCCCTCCAGGTCGTGCCCCAGGTACTGCTGATGATCGAGGCCGATGCTGGTGATCACCGCCACGTCGGCCGACACCAGGTTGAAGGCATCCAGACGGCCGCCCAGACCCACCTCCAGAACCGCCACGTCGACGGCCGCATCACGGAAGATGATCAGAGCCACCAGCGCCGAGAACTCGAAGTAGCTGAGGGTCAGCTCGCCGCGGGCGGCTTCGACCTCGGCGAACGCCCGGCACAGCGCCTGGTCGTTCACCTCCACGCCATCGATGCGTACGCGCTCGTGAAAGCGATGGACGTGGGGCGACAGCGTGGTGCCCACCTTCAGGCCGCTGCCCAGCAGCAGCTGCTCCAGCGCCACGCAGGTGGACCCTTTGCCGTTGGTGCCGGCGACGATCACGGACCTTGGCGCCGGCGCCCGTCGCGGTGCCTCGAAGCCGAGCCGCTCCGCCACCTGGCTGACCCGGGCCAGGCCGAGATCGATGCCGACGGGATGCAGCACGGTGGCATGGGCCAGCCAGTCGTCGAGGGAACGATCCATGAGCCGGGTCAGGCGCGCTCCACGCTGATGTCGTCCAAGGCCGCACGCAGCTCGCTGGCGCGCGCCTCCAGAACTGCCGGTATGCCGTCAGCGGCGTCGGCCCGGGCCGCCATGGCGGTCACCAGCGCGCTGCCCACCACCGCGCCATCGGCATGACGGGCAACGGCCCGAGCCGAGGCGCCGTCCTTGATGCCGAACCCCACCATGACCGGCAGATCGGTCATGCCGCGCAGCCATTCGAGCTTCGCGCCGACGGCGTCCACGTCCAGATGGTCGGCCCCGGTGATGCCCTTCAGCGACACGTAGTAGACGAAGCCCGATGCCTCGCTGAGGATCATGCGGGCGCGGGCTTCCGTGGTGGTGGGCGCCACCAGGAAGATGAGGCGAATGCCGTGCCGATCCAGGGCAGAGCGCAGCTCCGCCGCCTCCTCGGGAGGCAGGTTGACCATGATCAGGCCGTCGACGCCGGCTTCGCCGGCGGCGGCAGCGAAGCGCTCGCTGCCCATGGCCAGCACGCTGTTCAGATAGCCCATCAGCACCACCGGCGTCTCGGCATCCTGGGCGCGGAAGCTGCGCACCATGTCCAGGCAGCCGGCCAGGGTCATGCCCTGCTTGAGGCCGCGCTCGGACGACGCCTGTATGGCCGGCCCTTCCGCCTCGGGGTCGGAGAACGGCACGCCCAGCTCGAGGACGTCGGCGCCGCCACGCACCAGCGCATGCAGCGCCGGCACGGTGACGGCGGGCGTGGGATCGCCGGCGGTGATGAAGGTCACCAGCGCCTTGCGCCCCGCCGCGCGCAGCGCGGCCAGACGCCGATCGAGCCGTGGCGCTGTGGTCGCTTCGACGCTCACAGCTCGATGCCGTCCAGCTCGGCAACGGTCATGATGTCCTTGTCGCCGCGGCCGGAGAGGTTGACCACCACCACCTGCTCGGAACCGAGCCCTCGCGCGTGGCGCATCAGCCAGGCGATGGCGTGGCTCGACTCCAGCGCCGGCAGGATGCCCTCGCAGCGGTTCAGCAGCCGGAACGCCGCCATGGCCTCGTCGTCGGTCACCGTGTCGTACTCGGCCCGGCCGATGTCCTTGAGATAGGCGTGCTCCGGACCGACGCCCGGGTAATCGAGGCCGGCGGAGATGGAGTGGGTCTCGATGATCTGGCCGTCGTCGTCCTCCATCAGGTAGGTGCGGTTGCCGTGCAGCACGCCGACCCGGCCGGCATTGAGAGGCGCCGCATGCTTGCCCGTGGCGACGCCGAGCCCGCCCGCCTCGACCCCCACCAGGCGGACGTCGACGTCGTCGATGAACGGGTGAAACAGGCCGATGGCATTCGAGCCGCCGCCGACGCAGGCCACCAGCACGTCAGGCAGCCGGCCGATGGCCTGCAGGCACTGCGCCCTCGCCTCCTGACCGATCACCGACTGGAAGTCGCGGACCATGGCCGGGAACGGGTGCGGCCCCGCCACGGTGCCGATGATGTAGTGGGTGTCGTCGACGTTGGTCACCCAGTCGCGCATGGCCTCGTTGAGGGCATCCTTCAGAGTTCGGGAGCCCGAGTTGACGCTCACCACCTCGGCGCCCAAGAGCTTCATGCGGTAGACGTTGAGGCTCTGCCGGCGGACGTCCTCGGCGCCCATGTACACCCGGCACTTCAGACCCAGGCGGGCGGCGATGGTGGCCGTCGCCACGCCGTGCTGGCCGGCGCCGGTCTCGGCGATCACGCGCGGCTTGCCCATGCGCTTGGCCAGCAGCGCCTGGCCCACCGTGTTGTTCACCTTGTGAGCGCCGGTGTGGTTGAGGTCCTCGCGCTTGAGATAGATCTGCGCGCCACCCAGCTCGCCGGTCAGACGCTCGGCGAAGTAGAGCGGCGTCGGCCGGCCGACGTAGTGCTCCAGGTCGCGGCGCAGCTCCGCCTGAAAGTCCGGATCGTTGCGCGCGCTGCGGTACAGCGCCTCGAGCTCCTCGAGCGCGTGCATGAGCGTCTCCGCCACGAACCGGCCGCCGTGCTGACCGAAGTGGCCGGCTACCGGCTGGTCGTATCTGTTAGCGCCTCGCACCTTCTCACCTCTGCAATGAATCGTCGAACCCGGTCCGCATCCTTGATGCCCTTGACCGGTCCTTCCACGCCGCCGCTCACGTCCACGGCCCAGGGCCGCAGCCGGGTCACGGCTTCAGCCACGTTGTCCGGCGTCAGCCCGCCGGCCAGCGCCAGCGGCAGACGCGCCTGCGGCGGCCACAGCGCCCAGTCGAACTGGTGGCCGGTGCCGCCGGGTCGCCCGGGCACGTAGGCATCCAGCAGCAGCGCGCAGGCGCCCGCGTACTCCGCTTCCAGCGCCGGCAGGTCCAGCGGCCCCCGCACCCGGATGGCCTTCAGGTACGGCAATCCGAACTGGCCGCACCACGCGCCCGACTCCTCGCCCTGGAACTGCAGCACGTCCAGCGCCACCGCGTCGATCACCGCGCGTACGTCCGCCGCCGGCGCGTCCACGAACAGCCCGACGCGGCGGATGGCTCCGGCCACGTGATCGGCAATCCGCGCCGCCTGGGCGATGGGCACTCGCCGCGGGCTGATGGTCGCGAAGTTGAGCCCCAGCGCATCGGCACCGGCGGCAACGGCCACTTCGGCATCCTCCAGCCGGGTGATGCCGCAGATCTTGATGCGCGTGATCATGAGTGCGGGACGTGTATTTCAGGGCGGCGCGGCGCCGCGTGGCCGGTAGTCTACTAGAAGCGGTCGAGATTGCCGAGGGCGCGCAGCAGCCCGGCCGGGCGCCCGGCCGGCAGTCCGGCACCCGGGTAGTGCACGTCCACCAGATACAGACCGTCCGGGGGCGCCGTGCGCCCGGCCAGCTCGCGATGGCGACCGGCGAGGATCTGCCCGATCCAGCCTTCGTCCGCCTGCCGCAGCCCCACCCGCAGCAGCGCCCCGGCGATGTTGCGCACCATGTGCAGCAGGAACGCGTTGGCGGTGATGTCGAGCACCACCAGCGTCTGCGCGCGGTGCACGGCGACCCGGTGCACGCAGCGGTGGGCGGTCGGCGACTGGCAGCCGGCGGCGCGAAACGTGGAGAAGTCGTGCTCGCCGAGCAGCTGCTGGGCGGCGCGATGCATGGCATCGTCATCCAGCGCCGCCGTCGGCAGCACGCAGCGGCGCAGCAGCGGCGAGGCGGTGGCGCTGTCGTCGTACAGATACTGGTAGCGCCGGGCCACCGCCGAGAATCGGGCATGGAAGTCGTCGCCGACCTCGCTGGCCCACACCACCTTGACGTCAGCGGGCAGCAGGGCGTTGCCGCCGCGCAGCCAGGCCGACAGCGGACGGTTGGCATGGCAGGAGAAGCTGATCACCTGACCGGTGGCATGCACGCCGGCATCGGTGCGGCCGGCGGCCGCTACCCGGATCGGTTCGGCCGCGATCTGCGACAGCGCCGCCTCCAGCGTCGCCTGCACCGAGCGGGCGTTGGCCTGCCACTGGAACCCGCTGAAGCCGCTGCCGTCGTACTCGATACCGAGCGCAATGCGCATCATCGGCCCGGGATCAGAGCTCCTCGAGCATGGCCTGGGCGCGCTTCTGCTGGTCGGCGTTCCCTTCCGCCACCACCTCGTTCAGGATGTCGCGGGCCCCGTCCTGGTCGCCCATGTCGATGTAGGCCCGTGCCAGATCGAGCTTGGTGCTGGCGGTATCGCCTTCGTCGCCGAAGTCGAAGGTCTCTTCCTCCGCCGGGTCCATGGCGTCGAGGTCGAGATCCAGGTCGAGGTCGTCGCCGTCGTTGGCTTCGTCCCGGGCGTACTGGATGTCGGGCAGATCGTCCGACTCGGCCGCATCGACGCGCTCGGGATCGAAGTCGATGCCGAGATCGCCACCGAGGCTGGCGGGCTGCCCGGTCGGGCCGTCATCCGCCGCCTCGTCGAGCTCCAGCTCGAACTCGTCGGCTCGCGGCCGGTCGGGCGCCTCATCCGTGAGTGCCGCCGGGGCATCGACCTCGTCGAGATCGAGCGCCAGCGCGTCTTCCTGGTCACCGTTGTCGGTGTCGGCGTCGCCGAACTGCTGCGACAGCTCCCGGGCAGTGAGCAGCGCTTCGTCGTCATCACAGCGCTCGACCAGCTCGGCCATGTGGTGGTCGAAGGCGTCGCGATCGCGGGTCTCGGCATACAGCTCCAGCAGCTTCAGGCGCACGTCGTTGCGGCCTGCGTCATCTTCGAGCACGCCGAGCAGCAGGCCGATGGCCTGCGGATAGCGGCCGTAAGCGACGTAGATGTCGGCCTCGCCGATCACGTCGCTGGTCTCCGAGCGGGCTCCCACCTTCGCGGTCGTGCCGGCATCTTCCCGGCCGAGGTCGGCGTCGGCCAGCGACTCGGTAAGGTCCTCGGCAGCGGCGGCACCTGCCCCGGCCACAGCGGTGGCGGCAGCCGCCGGTGCCGGGCGCCGCAGGTCGCGGCCGGGCGCCAGGGTGGGCGCCGTCACTGCCGGCTCCACCTCATCCTCGGCGTAGAACTCGTCTTCGGCCGCACGACGCCGGCGGGCCGTGATCATGCCGTACACCAGAAGCAACACCAGAATGCCCGCGCCGCCGAACAACACGTAGGGCGATTGCCACCACGGCTGGTCGGGCGTCGAAGCGCTCTGGTTTTGGCTCTGAGGGGCGGCGGCTGCCTGGGCCAGTTCCTCCCGCGCGCGCGCCAGCTCCGCCTGCAGTTCGGCGATCTGCTGGTCACGGACTTCGATCTGGCGCTCCTTCACCGCAACCTGGTTGCTCGCAAGTTCCTTCTCGCGATCCAGGGCTTCGTTGAGCTGGGACACCTCCCGGTTGAGGCGATCCTGCTCCTCCAGCGCGGCCTCGATGGAAACCTCGCTGTCGGCGCCGCTGGACACGCCGTCACCGGTACCGGCGACGATGCGCAGCTGCCCTTCCGCACCCGTGCTGCCCGACCGCGGCGCTGCCTCGGCGGGCGTGGCGTCCACCTGGCTGCGCAGCGGCGAACCCTGCGGCTGCTCGGCGCCGGCCACCTGCTCTGCGGCACCCCGCGACGGCACCGGGTCGCCACGCCGCAACGCCCGCCAGTCCTCGTTCTGCATGGCCACCAGCTCGTTGGCCTCACCGGAGCCGAGCGACAGCGCTTCGGCCTCCGACGGCAGCCGCAGGCTGTAGCCGGCCTTCATCAGGTTGATGTTGCCGCGCAGGAACGCTTCGGGGTTGAGGCGCTGGATCGCCAGCATGTTCTGCTGCACGCTGACCCGATCCGAAGGCCGGGTGCGCTGGGCGATGCTCCACAGCGTGTCGTTGCGATCGGTCATGCGGTACTCGCTGCCGACCACGCCCTCGTCGAGCGGTGAAGGGCCGGACGCCGCATTGCCGAGCTGCACCTGGGTGCCGCGGCTGGCTGCCGCCGGCCGGGTCGGTGCCGGTGCCCGCTCCACGGCGCCGGCGCTGCGATCGTCCGACCGCGCCACGCTGGGCGCTGCCACCGGAGCAGCCGCTGCCGGGCTGAACGTGGGCGGGTCGAGCAGAACCGTGAACTCCTTGAGCATGCGGCCGTTGGGCCACAGAACCTCTACCAGGAAGTTCAGGTACGGCTCGGTGACCGGCTGGGTGCTGGTCACCAGGATATGGCCGGAGCCCGGCGCCACCTGAAAGCGCAGGTCGGTCAGAAAGAAGAAGCGCTCCACGCCGACGCGGTCGAAGTCTTCCGCGGAGGCCAGCGAGACGATGATCTCCTCGGGCTGCAGGCCCTGGACGTCGAACAGCTCGATGCGGGCCGAGAACTTTTCGTTCAGCGCCGAATCGAGATCGATGTCGCCCAGCCCCAATGCCCAGGAGGCGGGCGCCGCCGCAAGCAGAATCGCTGCCGCCAGCACCCGCATACCCTGCCATACGCCAGCGCGCTCACGCCGCTGCGGGCGATCGAGCAGATCCCTAACCATAGGCGAGCCCCTTTTCCAAATGGTGAGCCGGCGGCCGATGCCCTCCGGTAGCTGTGTCACGGCCATCCTGTGCCTGATTCGTCCAAATCCATGTGCGTGAGCGCGGAACGATACCCGAAGTACACGCGGCAGAACGTTGCGACAGGTAGCAATTATGACAGCGTGATCCGCCGTCGCGCCATTGGTCGGCCCGAACTGCCTACAGTGTTTTTAGCAGAAGCTCGGCAATTTGCACGGAGTTCAGCGCCGCACCCTTGCGCACGTTGTCGGAAACCACCCACAGATCGAGGCCTCGGGGGTGGGAGATGTCCTCGCGGATGCGGCCGACGAACACCGGATCGGTGCCGGCCGCATCGGTGACGGCCGTGGGGTAGCGGTTCTTGCCAGGGTCGTCCATGAGGGTCACGCCGGGCGCCTTGCGGAGCAGCTTGCGGGCTTCGGCGGCCGTGAGCTTCTTCTCGGTTTCGATGTGCACCGCTTCCGAGTGGCCATAGAAGACCGGGATGCGCACGCAGGTGGGGTTCACCTGAATGCTGTCGTCCTCGAGGATCTTGCGGGTCTCCCACACCATCTTCATCTCTTCCTTGGTGTAGCCGTTGTCCTGGAACACGTCGATGTGGGGAATGGCGTTGAAGGCGATCTGCTTCGGCATCTTGCGAACTTCGATCTCCTTGGTATTCAGCAGGTTGGCCGTCTGCGTGGCCAGCTCCCGGACGCCGCCGGCACCGGCCCCAGACACCGCCTGATAGGTGGCGACGTTGATGCGGGTGATGCGGGCCGCGTCGTGCAGCGGCTTCAGGGCCACCACCATCTGAATGGTGGAGCAGTTGGGGTTGGCAATGATGTTGCGTTGTTTGTGGTCGTCCAGGCGGTGCGCGTTCACCTCGGGCACGATCAGCGGCACATCCTGGTCGTAACGGAAGTGGGAGGTGTTGTCGATCACCACGCATCCGGCCGCGGCCGCCTTGGGGGCGAACTCGGCGGACAGGGCACCGCCCGCCGAGAACAGACCGATCTGAGCCTGGGAGAAGTCGAACTGATCGAGGCGCTGCACCTTGACCGACTTGCCTCGGAACTGCAGGCGCTTGCCTTCGGAGCGCTCGCTGGCCAGCAGGTACAGGTTTTCAACAGGAAATTTGCGCTGCTCGAGGATGTCGATCAGGGCCTCGCCCACGGCGCCGGTGGCACCGGCGATGGCTACGTTGACTCGGTTCATGCTTGGGTCTCCAGTGCTTCCAGCACCTTGTCGCCCATCTCGCGGGTGCCCACCAGGGTGAGCTCGGTGCTGTCGGGCGCGCGGGCGCCCTGGGCGTTCACGCCCAGGGCGTGCGCGCCCAGTATGTCGCCGGTGCGGTAACCGGCATTGAGAACGGCGTTGACGGCGGCCTCGATGGCGTCGGCCGCCTGGGTTGCGTCCAGGCTGTAGCGGAACAGCATGGCCACCGACAGGATGGTGGCCAGCGGGTTGGCCTTGTCCTGGCCGGCGATGTCGGGCGCGGAGCCGTGCACGGGCTCGTACATGCCCTTGCCGTCCGCGGCCAGGGACGCCGACGGCAGCATGCCCAGCGACCCGGTGAGCATGGCGGCCACGTCCGAGAGGATGTCGCCGAACATGTTGCCGGTGACCAGCACGTCGAACTGCTTGGGCGCCCGCACAAGCTGCATGCCGGCATTGTCGACGTACATGTGGGAGAGCGCCACGTCCGGGTAGTCGGCGCCCACCGTGGTCACCACCTCGCGCCAGAGCTGGGTAACCTCCAGCACGTTGGCCTTGTCCACGGAGCACAGCCGCCGGCCGCGCTTCATGGCCAGGTCGAAGGCCACCCGGGCAATGCGGTCGATCTCGTGCTCCGCATAGACGTAGGTGTTGAAGCCGCGGCGCTCGTTGTTCACCGTTTCGATGCCGCGCGGCTCACCGAAATAGATGCCGCCGGTGAGCTCGCGGACGATCAGGATGTCGAGGCCGGCCACCAGCTCGGGCTTGAGCGAAGACGCCGCCGCCAGAGGCTCGAACAGCAGCGCCGGCCGCAGGTTGGCGAACAGGCCGAGTCCGGAGCGCAGCCCCAGCAAGCCGCGCTCCGGCCGCTTCAGGGTCGGCAGGTCGTCCCAGGCCGGTCCGCCCACGGCGCCCAGCAGCACCGCCCGCGCCTGACGCGCCTTGGTCAGGGTCTCGTCGGGCAGCGGCGAACCGGCGGCGTCGATGGCACAGCCGCCCACCAGGCCCTCGGTGAAGCGCAGCGACACACCGTGGCGTGCCGCCGCGGCTTCCATGACGGCCCGCGCCACCGGCACCACCTCGGTGCCGATGCCGTCGCCCGGAAGCACAAGAATCTCATGCTGGTCAGACATTTAAATCACTTACCTGAGGTCAGTTATTGCACGCTTCCGGGCGCCCCGAAGCCATCCCGGAACAGCCAGGGCATGGCCTGGCGGTGGCGCGCCTCGAACGTGCGGATGGCATCCGCCTCCGCCAGGGTCAGGCCGATGTCGTCCAGGCCTTCCACCAGCATGCGCTTCTTGTCGGCTTCGATGTCGAACGCGAAGTGGCGGCCATCGCCGAGCCTCACCTGCTGGGCGGGCAGATCCACCGTCAGCGTCAGCCCGCCCTCCTGATTCGCCAGCGCCATAAGCTCCTGAACGATTTTCTCTTCTAAAACAATCGGTAAAAATCCGTTCTTGAAGCAGTTACTGAAAAATATGTCCGCATAGCTGGGCGCGATCACGCAGCGAAACCCATACTCGGCCAGCGCCCAGACCGCGTGCTCGCGGCTGGAGCCGCAGCCGAAGTTGCGCCCCGCCACCAGCACCTGGGCGCCCTGAAAGCGCGGCTGGTTGAGCACGAAGCTGCGGTTGATGCGGCGCTCGTTGGGCGTGACGCCGATGTCACCCTCGTCCTCGAAGCGCCAGCTATCGAACAGATGGTCGCCGAAGCCGGTGCGCCGGATCGACTTCAAGTACTGCTTGGGAATGATCTGGTCGGTATCGACGTTGTCACGCTCGAGCGGCGCCACCAGACCCGTGACCTCGGTAAACGGCTTCACAATACCTCCCTGACGTCGACGAAGTGGCCGGCAATGGCGGCGGCGGCGGCCATGGCCGGACTCACCAGGTGGGTGCGGCCGCCATGCCCCTGACGCCCCTCGAAGTTACGGTTCGAGGTGGACGCGCAGTGCTCACCCGGGTGCAGCCGATCCGGGTTCATGGCCAGGCACATGGAGCACCCCGCCGCCCGCCACTCGAAGCCGGCAGCGATGAAGATGTCTGCCAGTCCTTCGGCCTCGGCCTTGGCCTTCACCAGGCCGGAGCCAGGCACCACCAGGGCCTGCTTGACGCTGGCCGCGACGCGCCGGCCCCTGGCGACCGCGGCCGCCGCGCGCAGGTCCTCGATGCGGGAGTTGGTGCAGGAGCCGATGAAGATCCGGTCGAGACGGATGTCGGTGATGGGCTGCTCGACCGCGAGTCCCATGTAGGCCAGCGCGCGCCGGATCGACTCCGCCGCGGCCGGGTCGCTCACGGCGTCCGGATTGGGTGTGGCGCCGGTGACCGGCGCCACCATCTCGGGCGACGTCCCCCAGCTCACCTGCGGCGCCAGCGCCGCCGCATCCAGCGTCAGATGGCTGTCGAACGCGGCCCCGGCGTCGGATTGCAACGTCCGCCAGTAGCTTTCGGCCTGGTCCCACAGCGTCCCGACCGGCGCGAACGGACGGCCGTGGACGTAGCCCAGGGTGGTATCGTCCACGGCCACCATGCCGGCCCGGGCGCCGGCCTCGATGGCCATGTTGCAGACCGTCATGCGGCCTTCCATGGACAGCGCCCGCACCGCCTCACCGGCGAACTCGATGGTGTGCCCGGTGGCGCCGGCAGTGCCGATGCGGGCGATGATGGCCAGAATCAGATCCTTGGCGGTGACGCCGTCCGGCAGCCGTCCCGCGGCTTCGATGCGATAGTTCTTCGCTTTGCGCTGCACCAGGCACTGAGTGGCCAGCACATGCTCGACGTCCGAGGTGCCGATGCCCTGCGCCAGGGCGCCGAAGGCACCATGAGTGGAGGTGTGGGAGTCGCCGCAGACGATGGTCATGCCAGGCAGCGTCGCGCCCTGCTCCGGGCCCATCACGTGGACGATGCCCTGACGCGGGTCGAGGATGTCGAACTGGGTGATGCCGTAGCGGCGACAGTTGCGGTCCAGGGTGACCACCTGGGCCAGCGCCACCTGATCGCGGATGCCGTCGAGGCCGAGCTCGCGGTGGTCGGTGGGCACGTTGTGGTCGGGCGTGGCCAGGTTGGCGTCTACGCGCCACGGGGCCCGCCCCGCCAGCTCCAGCCCTTCGAACGCCTGCGGCGAGGTGACTTCGTGCAGCAGCTGCTGGTCGATGTAGAGCATGGTCTGGCCGTCGGCGCGCTGGCCAACCACGTGGGCATCCCAGACCTTGTCGTAGAGCGTCCTACCTGCCACCAGCGCCTCCGCCATTACCCGTGTTCATGCAGCGTCGCATGCTAGTGCTCGCATTTTGATAATACAAATTCATTATTCTTATAAACTCTATTAGATTGGGGAATGATCTGAAACTGATGCCGAGAGGAAGCCATGAACCTGCAGGACCTGGAAGCCTTTCTCGCGGTGGCAGAGGCCGCTTCTTTTTCCCGGGCGGCCCAGCAGCTGCACATCACCCAGCCGGCGGTGACCAAACGCATTCAGGCCCTGGAGGCACGGCTGGAGACGCGCCTGTTCGACCGGGTCGGCAAGCGCGTGCACCTGACCGGCGCGGGCCGACTGCTGCAGCCGCGGGCGGAAGCGCTGCTGCGCGGCCTCAAGGACACCGAGCGGGAGCTGCGCGACCTCGGCCGCGCGGTCGCCGGCGAGCTGCGCCTGGCGACCTCTCACCACGTCGGCCTGCACCGGCTGGCACCCTGCCTGCGCACGTTCAGCCGCCGCTATCCGGAGGTGCAGCTCGACATCCGCTTCGAAGACTCCGAGGACGCCCACGAAATGACGCGCCGCGGCGACACCGAGCTGGCGGTGGTGACCCTGAACCCGGCCGGCGACCCGGAACTACGCTGCGAGCCGTTGTGGGACGATCCGCTGGGCTTCGTGGTGGCGGCCGATCACCCGCTCGCCCGGCGCGGCCGCCTCAGCATGGCCGCGCTCGCTGCGGCTCGGCCGGTGCTGCCCGGTCTCGGCACCTATACCGGCCGCATCGTGGTGGAGGCCTTCGCCAGAGCGGGGTTGAACCTGCGCCCGAACCTGGCCACCAATTATCTGGAGACCATCGCCATGCTGGTGCGCATCGGGCTCGGCTGGAGCGTGCTGCCGGTCACCATGATCAAGGCGCCGCTGGTAGAGCTGGAGACCGAAGCGCCGCCGCTGCGCCGCACCCTGGGCCTGGTCAGCGACCCCCGCCGCAGCACGTCGAACGCGGCCCGTGCGTTCCGCGAGGTGCTGTACGAGGATGCGGCGCCCTGAGCGGCGCCGGCAGCGCCCTGAGGGGCGCCGGCAGCGCCGCTCAGGGGGCCGGCGGTGCCGGCACCTGGGCGCGATGGCGCATGAGCTGATCCATCAGCACCAGGGCCACCATGGCCTCGGCGATGGGTACGGCGCGGATGCCGACGCAGGGATCGTGGCGCCCCTTGGTCACCACCGAGACCTCGTTGCCATGCACGTCCACCGAACGGCCCGGGGTGGTCAGGCTCGAGGTCGGCTTCAGGGCGATGCGGGTGAGCAGGTCCTGGCCGGTGCTGATGCCGCCCAGCACGCCGCCGGCATGGTTGCTCAGGAATCCCGCCGGGGTGATCTCGTCCCGATGCTGGGTGCCGCGCTGGCGCACCACGTCGAAGCCGTCACCGATGGCCACGCCCTTGACGGCGTTGATGCTCATCAACGCGCCCGCCAGCTCGGCGTCCAGCTTGCCGAACACCGGCTCGCCGAGGCCCACGGGCATGCCGGTCACCAGCACCGACACCTCGGCACCGATGGAGTCGCCCTCCCGCCGCAGGCGGTCGATGAGAGCGGCGAGCTCGTCGACGCGGTTCGGATCGGGGCAGAAGAACGGGTTGCCGTCGGCCGCGTCCAGGTCCACCGGATCGATGGTCAGGTCGCCGATGGCGGACAGGTAGCCGCGCACGCGGGTGCCGGCGTGCTCCAGCAGGTACTTGCGGGCGATGCCGGCGGCCGCCACGCGCATGGCCGTCTCCCGCGCCGAGGCCCGCCCGCCGCCTCGATAGTCGCGGATGCCGTACTTCTTCTGGTACGTGTAATCAGCATGAGAAGGACGGTATATCTCTTTGATATTGCTGTAGTCCTTGGACTTCTGATCGACGTTGTCGATGACCAGGCCGATGGACGTGCCGGTGGTGGTCCCTTCGAACACGCCGGACAGAATGCGCACCTGGTCCGGCTCGTCGCGCTGGGTGGTGTAACGCGACTGCCCTGGACGGCGGCGGTCCAGATCGCGCTGCAGGTCTGCCTCGCACAAGGCCATCCCCGGTGGGCAGCCGTCGACCACGGCGCCCAGCGCGGGCCCGTGGCTCTCACCGAAGGTGGTGACCCGAAACAGTTGCCCGAAGCTGTTGCCCGCCATTGCCGTGCCCGGAGTGTGGAAGCGCGCAAGTATGGGAAGGTGATCCCCCCGGCGCAAGGCGCCGCCGGGTCAGTCTGGCGCCGCCTCAAGCACGAACACGCCCTCGCCGCCGGCCGGCAGGTCGGGCCAGTGGCAGGGCAGATGCGGATAGCGGCGCCGCAGCGCCGGCGCGCTGGCACCCACCTCGCAGACCAGCAGGCCGCCGCTCGCCAGCCGCGCCGGCAGCGCCGCCAGCAGCCGCGCCACCAGGTCGAGGCCGTCGGCACCGCCGGCGAGGCCGAGCGCGGGCTCGTGGCGATACTCCGCGGGCAGCGACGCCATGTCGGCAGCGTCCACGTAGGGCGGATTGCACAGGATCAGGTCCCAGCGTCCGGCTGGCAGGTCGTCCAGCAGGTCGGAGCGGTGCGCGGTGACGCGGCCGGCAACCCCGCAGCGCTCGGCGTTGCGGCGCGCCAGATCCACGGCACGCGGGTCGACGTCGGCCAGGTCCACGGTGGCACCGGGAAACACCCGCGCCGCGGTGATGCCGATGCAGCCCGAGCCGCAGCAGAGATCGAGCACGCGGCGCGGCGCCGCGCGCAGCCAGGGCGCCAACCGGTTCAGCAGCAGGCTGCCGATGGGCGAACGCGGCACGACGATGCCTGGCTCCAACAGAAAGTCGGCGCCGCAATAGGGGCTCTGGCCCAGCAGGTAGGCCAGCGGCACGCGTTCGCCGATGCGCCTTTGCGCCAGGGCGCGCGCCTGCGCCACGGCAGCCGGGTCCAGGGCACGGCTCAGCACGGCGCGGTCGTCCGGCAGTTGCGCCACGGTGAGCACCAGGTAGACCGCCTCGTCCCAGGCGGATTCGAAGCCGTGACCGAAGGCCAGGCCAGCGTCGGCGAACGACGCCGCCAGCTCCTGAATCAGCCCCTCGACGCGAACCCGGGCCACCGGATCAGTCGAGCCGCAGCCCGCCCGCCACCGCCGGCAGGACCACTTCCAGCCGTGATGCCCCGACTCGCACCCTGGGCAGCAGCGGCCCGGCACCGAACGGCGTCAGCCGGGGCGCCTCGACGCCGTCTTCGGCATCGGCACCGGCAACGATCAGGGCAACCCCCGACTCGGCGCAGCGGCGCGATGCGGTGAGCAGCGCCTCCACCGGCTCGTCGCCGTACAGGTGGCACACCAGGTACAGCTCCTGGCCCGAAAAGTCGGTGAGCTCTCTGGCCAGCAGCCCGAGCACGCCGCGCGCGTCGTCGCCGAAGCCGCCCTCGCCGTCGGGCACCACGTCATCCACGGGCGCCCAGCCGCGCTCCGCCAGGCGGCGCGCCAGCAAGGCGTTCGGACGGATGCCGAGCCCACCCTCGGGCTCGTAGTAGCGCAGATGCGCGTACACCCGCTGGTTGCCCCGCTCGATGGCGTACAGCGACACCAGCCGGCCCTGCCACTCGCGGGCCACGTAGCGCTGGTGACGATCGGGGCCGTACAGCAGCGCCTGGCCGAACACCTGGTTCGCCCAGTCGTTGCTGCGGCCGCAGCCGCGGCCGGCGCATTGGTACAGCACGTCGGTTCCGAGTTCGCGGGCGTAGTGCTCGACCACCGCGTCGACGGAGACCCCATCGGGCATCTGATAGGTCACGGCCTCGACGGAGGCATCGACGCGAATCTGGTCCTCGATGCGCACATCACGACGGATGCTGTCGACCTTGCCCAGCACCACGTTGCGGGGCTGCACCTGGTCCTCGCGCTGATAAGTGACGACCCAGGAGCGGGGCACGCGATCGACGCCGAAGGGATCGCGGCTGCCGGAAACGTCCGGCGGTGCGGATGAGCCGAGCGCGGGAACGATGGCGGCCAGCGCCAGCACGGCGGCCAGCGCCGCCGCCAGCCTGCTCAGACCCGTCCCCTGCTTCCGTCCTGTGCGCACGCTCGTACCTCGTCTGGCTGCTTGGGCTAAGGGGCGTCGGGCTGCGCGAAGGCCACGTCCACCGGTTGGCCGCCGGTCATCAGCTCGGTGACCACGGCGGTGAGGTCGTCGCCGTCGAACAGCAACCGGTGCAGACCGGCCGCCAATGGCATGTAGACCTCCAGGCGGTCTGCCTGTTCGCAGACCACGCGCAGGGTGTTGACCCCTTCCGCCAGCTTGCCGAGCCGCTGCTGGGCCTCGTCCAGGGTGACGCCCTGGGCCACCAGCTTGCCGAGCTGGTGATTGCGGGACAGTGGCGACGTGCAGGTCACCAGCAGATCGCCGACGCCGGCAAGGCCCAGGAAGGTGAACGGGTTGGCACCCTGGGAGACCGCGAACCGGCTCATCTCCGCCAGGCTGCGGGTGATCAGCATGCCGAGCGTGTTCTGGCCGACGCCGAGCCCGGCGGCGATGCCGCAGACGATGGCGTAGATGTTCTTCAGCGCGCCGGCCAGCTCGACGCCGTAGACGTCCTGGTTGTCGTACACCCGGAAGGTCTCGCTTTTGAGCACCTCGCGCACCATCTCGCAGACCGCGTCATCGATGCTGGCCACCACGGTGCCGGTGTACTGGCCGTCGGCGATCTCCTCTGCCAGGTTCGGGCCGGACAGCACGCCGATGCGGCGCGCCGGCACCACCTCCCGCAGAATCTCGCTCATCAGCCGGAAGCCGCTGCCGTCCGGGCGCCGCTCGATGCCCTTGGTGGCACTGATGACGATGTCGTCGGCGTCGCTGTGGGCGGCGACCTGCTCCGACACCGCCCGGAAGGACGCGCTGGGAACCGACATGAAGATCACCGTGCTGTCGTCCAGCGCTTCGGCCAGGTCGCCGGTGGGCAGCACGTTGTCGTGCAGCCGGTGCCCGGGCAGGTAGCGGCGGTTCTCGCGGTGCTTCAGACAGTCGGCCACCTGCTCGGCATCGCGCATCCACAGGTGCGTGGGATAGCCGTTGCCGGCTGCGATGTTGGCTATGGCGGTACCGAAGTTACCGCCGCCGATGATGGCGACTTCCATGCACCCATGCTAACCGCTACCTGGACAGAAGCTCCAGCAGCAAGCGGTTGACCCGCTCCACGTAGGCGGGCGGGTCCGCCAGCGGCACGCCACCCGCCAGGCTCGCCTGCTCGAACAGCACCAGCACCAGCTCGGCAAACCGCGCTTCGTCCGCCTCCTGATCAAGACGCTCGACCAGCGGATGCCCGGCGTTGTACTCGAACACCGGCCTGGTCTCCGGCAGGCTCTGTCCGGACGCCTCCATGATGCGGCGCAGCTGCGGACCCAGGGCATGCTCGCCGAGCACCAGGCAGGCGGGCGAATCGGTGAGGCGCTTGCTCGGGCGCGCCTGCTCCACGCGATCGCCCAGCACCGCGGTGATGCGCTGGCTGAGCGGGTCGTCGGCCTTGGCCTCGGCGTCTTTCGGGTCTTCGCCGGGCAGCGTCAGGTCGGCGCGGGTGACGTCCTGAAACGCCTTGCCCTGATACTCGCTCAGGTTGGACATCATCCATTCGTCGATGCGGTCGTGCAGCAGTAGCACCTCGATGCCGCGGGCGCGGAACACTTCGAGATGGGGGCTGTGGCGGGCCGCCTCGAAGGCGTCAGCCACCAGGTAGTAGATCTTGTCCTGGCCCTCCACCAGATGCTCGAGATAGGCGTCGAGGCCGACCCGGCGCTCGGCTTCCGGCTGATCGGCGGTGCGCGTCGAGTCGAAGCGCAGCAGCTTGGCAATGGCTTCGCGATTGCCGAAGTCTTCGCCCGTGCCCTCCTTGAGCACCTCGCCGAACTCGGCCCAGAACGTGCGGTATTCGTCGGGATGCTGATCGGCCAGCGACTGCAGCATGGCCAGCGCCCGCTTGGTGAGGGCCGAGCGGATGGTGGTCACCCGATCGTCCTGCTGCAGGATCTCGCGGGACACGTTCAACGGCAGGTCGGCGCAGTCCACCACGCCCTTCACGAAGCGCAGGTAGAGCGGCAGGAACTGCTCAGCCTGATCGAGGATGAACACCCGCTGCACGTACAGCTTCAGCCCCCGCGGCGCGTCCCGGTTCCAGAGGTCGAACGGCGCCCGCTTCGGCACGAACAGCAGGCTGGTGTACTCCAGCTTGCCTTCGACCTTGTTGTGGCTCCAGGTGAGCGGGTCGTCGAAGTCGTGGGAGACGTGCTTGTAGAACGCCTTGTACTCGTCGTCGGAGACCTCGGTGCGCGGCCGCGTCCACAGCGCCTTGGCGGCGTTGACGGTCTCGTAGCCAACCTCGTCGGACTTCTTGTCATCCCCGCTCTTTGCAGTCTCGGGCAGACGCACGGGCACGGCGATGTGATCGGAGTAGCGGCGGACGATGCTGCGCAGCCGATAGCCATCGGCGAAGTCCTTGGATTCGGCGTTCAGATGCAGCACCACCCGCGTGCCCCGCGGCAGCCCTTCGGCGGCCTCCACGGAGAAGCTGTCCTCGCCCCGCGAGGCCCAGCGGGTGCCCTCGTCGCTGCCCGCGCCCCGGGTCAGCACCTCGACCTCGTCGGCCACCATGAAGGCGCTGTAGAAGCCCACCCCGAACTGACCAATCAGGGCGGCGTCCTTCTTCTGGTCGCCGGTGAGCCGGCTCAGGAACTCGGCGGTGCCCGACTTGGCGATGGTGCCGAGGTTGTCGATCACCTCCTGTCGGGTCATGCCGATGCCGTTGTCGCTGATCGTCAGCGTGCCGGCGTCGGCGTCGAAGTCGAGGGTGATGGCGAAGTCGGCGTCGTCGCCGATCAGCTCGGGCTCTTCGATGGCGCGGAAACGCAGCTTGTCGATGGCGTCGGAGGCGTTGGAGATCAGCTCCCGCAGGAAGATGTCCTTGTTCGAGTACAGGGAGTGGATCATCAGCTTCAGGAGCTGCTTCGCCTCGGTCTGAAAGCCGTAGGTCTCGGCGCTGGTGGTCTCGGCTTTCTTGGTATTCGCCATTTGGAGTTCCTCTGCGTATCCCAGGGTATTCGTTGTCGATGCATCGTGGTCGGCGGTCGGGCTTCGGCAATCCCCGCGATCGGCGAGGGAAGCGCATCACACGACCCGGCTCAGGCGCTCCGCGCTGCCCTCGGTCCCCGATGTTGCCCGCTGCGCGGTCAAATCGGCTCCCTCGGCGTCGCCCCCCGGTGGGGGGGTGGGCGTGACGCCCCCGGCGCGGCGGGGGGGGGGGCCCCCCCCACGACCCCCCCCAGCG
>JAVJUA010000024.1:0-1417 GCA_040219935.1 Pseudomonadales bacterium
GTCGCCCTCGTTCTCGCGCGTCTCGTCGTCGGTGAGCACGACCATGCGGCCGGCGCGCAGCTCGTCGAGGATCTCGGGGATGGCTGAAGCCGTCGGGGAGTTGGGCGGTCACGGGCGAGGGTAGGAAGGGCTAGGGTGACCCATGGCCATCGACATGACCCCCAACCGCTGGCAACACACGAGCGAGTACCTGGACACGGTGTTCGGCCGGCAGGACGCGCACCTGGCCGGGCTCATGCCGCGGGCGATCGAGGCGGGCATCCCCGATATCGCGGTGTCGGCGTCGGTGGGGCGGATGCTTTTGACCCTGGCCAGGCTGGTGGACGCGCGGCTCATCGTGGAAGTCGGCACGCTCGCGGGGTACTCGGGCATCTGGCTGGCGCGCGGGCTCGCCGATGGCGGAAAGCTCGTGACCATCGAGCCCAATGAGATGCACGCAGGCTTCGCCGAGACCATGTTCGCCGAGGCCGGCGTGGCGGAGCGTGTCGAGGTCGTGCGCGGCTATGGCACGCCGGTGCTCGAGAAGATGGCCGGCGAGCGGGCGGGGGCGGTGGACCTGGTGTTCCTGGACGCCATCAAGACCGAGTACCCCGATTACCTGCCGCACGCCAAGACGCTCCTGCGGCCCGGCGGGCTGCTGGTGGCCGACAACATGCTGGGCTCGGGCGACTGGTGGATCGACACGCCGGCAGGCGAGAATGAGAATCGCGACGCGGCCGACCGGGTGAACCGGCTGGTGGCGGGCGACGAAGACTTCGAGGCGTTCTGCGTGCCGTTGCGCGAGGGCGTGATGGTGGCGCAGAAGAAGTAAGCAGCGCAAAGGGAGCTTGGCATGACCTGGCTGACGTGGGTGTTCGTGATCGCGCTGGGCGTCTTCGCGCTGCGGAACATCTGGACGATCTACGAGGCGCTGGCGCACGAGCCCAAGCAGACGGGGCGCGTGGGCGTGGGCCTGCTGTTCCTGGTCATCGACGTGCTGCTCATCCTCTGGCTGCTGGGCGTCATCCCGTGAGGCGCTCATGAAGCACCTTCCGGGAAGCTACACCGTCGGCCGCGCGGTCGAGCAGATGCGTGGGGCCCGACTGGCTGGGCGACGGGCCAGACCTGGACGACCACGACGCGGCGAACGTCGGCCAGATCGTGATCGTGCTGGCCGTCATTGCCGCGCTGGTGGCGCTCGGGCTGTGGCTCGGGGGCGTGTTCTAGCGGGAGGTCGTTGTGGCCTGGCCGTCGTTGGCGCTGCGCAGCTTGTCGCGGATGGCGTCGCTGTCGACCTCGGCGATCCAGAGCTGGCTGCTGGGGCGCTGCTCGCCCTCGGCCAACTCGCCGCGCTGGGCGGTCCACATCAGGTACCGGCCATCGGGGCTGAAGACCGGCAGCACGTCGGCGCCGTCGGCCTGGGTGATGCGCACGGGCG
>JAVJUA010000025.1:0-865 GCA_040219935.1 Pseudomonadales bacterium
TGGTGCTTGGGTGCTGCGGCGCCGCCGGCGGACTGGGCGACGGCCTCCTCGACCTGGGCGGCCGTCTCGACGCAGCAGCAATCGCCCGTGGCGGCCCACGTTGATACCGGCCCGGCCAGCACGACGGCCAGGGACACCAACAACGCGATGAAGCGGACGGGTGTCACCATGGGGAGTATACCTCGAGAATCGGAGAATGTTCCCCGATTCATGAGACAGTCGCGGCGGCGACGGCGTGTCGATGACGAGCAACCAATCCCAGGAAGTTCCCCAGCAGCGCAGGGCCCTCAGGGGTCAGATAACTCTCGGGGTGGAACTGCACGCCCAGCAGCGGGGCCCTGGCAACATCGGCCCAGACGCGGCGCAGGCCCATGAGCACCCGGCGCGCGCCGCCGTCTGCGGTGGGCTCGTCGGTCCAGGCAGTTATGGCCCATCCGTCGCGGCCGGGTACGGGTGGGAGGATCTCGCCCTTGATGACCAGCGAGTGGTAGCGGGCGGCCTCCATCGGGCTGGGCAGGCCGGCGAACACGCCCGAGCCGTCGTGGTGCACGGGGCTGGTCCGGCCGTGGACGGGCACGTCGTGGCGGGCGACGGGCAGGCCGTCCATCTGGGCCATGACCTGGCAGCCCAGGCACACCCCCAGCACGGGCACCACGCCCGCGAAGCGTTCGATGATGGCCGCCGACACGCCGGCCTCGGTGGGCGTGCACGGGCCGGGGCTGATGACGATGCCCGAGGGGTCGAGGGCGGCGGCCTGGTCGGGCGTGATCTCGTCGTTGCGTGCGACGACCAGGCCGACGCCGGGCTCGAGGACTTCACCGCGCGCCAGTGCGACCTCGCCCAGGCGTTGGACGAGGTTCCAGGT
>JAVJUA010000026.1:0-3722 GCA_040219935.1 Pseudomonadales bacterium
CGGTGCTGTTCAGCACGCACTACATGGAAGAGGCCGCCCGGCTGTGCGATCGCGTGGCCATCGTCGACCACGGCCGGCTGCTGGCGCTGGGCACGGTGGGCGAGCTGGTCGAAGCCCACGGCGGGCCGAGCATGGTGGTGGTGCGCCGCCACGGCCACGACGAGCAGCGCACGGCGACGAGCTCGCCGCTGGACGAGCTCTCCAGGCTCATCGCCGACCACGGCTCGACCATCGCCGAGCTGCGCGTGGAGACGCCCGACCTGGAGGCCGTCTTCCTGACGCTCACCGGCCGGGAGCACCGGCATTGAGCGGCGTGGCGTCGGGGTGGCGCGTGGTGCTGGTGCTGGCGGCCAAGGACGTGCGTCTGCTGTCGCGCGACCGCGTGGCGTTGTTCTTCACGCTCGTGTTCCCGCTGCTCTTTGGCATCCTCTTCGGCGCGGTGTTCAGCGGCTCGGCGGCCGGCGAGGGCCCGCGGGCGCTGGACGTGGCGCTGGTCGATCTCGACGATTCGCAGGACTCGCGCGGCGTGATCGCCGGGCTCGTCGAGGATGGACAGATCGCCCCCGTGCGGGCCGAGTCGGCCGAGCAGGCGCGCCAGCTCGTGCGCACCGGCGCGGTCGAGGCGTACTTCGTGTTCCCCGATGGCTTCGGCGAGGCGGCGACGATGCCCTTTGCCGGCTCGCCCATGCGCCTCGAGATCGGCAGCGGCCCCAGCGGCCGGGGCACCCGGGCGATGCTGGAGGGCATGGCCACGCGGGCGGTGTTCCAGCAGTTCGGACGCAACATGCTCGACCCCGAGCGTTCGCGGCAGATGGTCGGTGAAGCGCGCGAGCTGCTGGCGGGCGCCCGGGACATGGACCCGGCGCAGCGGATGGCCGTGCAGGCATTGCTCCGCGCGGCCGAGGGCGTGGTCTCCGAGACGCCCGCTGGTGGCCAGGGCGATGCCGCCGGCCTGGACATCGTCGATATCGATCAGGTCGAGGTGACGGCCGTCGCCGACGCGACGGCGGTGAGCTCGTTCGCGATCAGCTTCCCTCAGGCCATGCTCTGGGGCGTGATGGGCTGCGCGGCGGTGTTCGGGGTGTCGCTGGTGGGCGAACGGACGGGCGGCACGCTCACGCGGCTGCGCGTGGCGCCCATCTGCCGATGGCACATCGTGATGGGCAAGGCGGTGGCGTGCCTGGCGACCACGCTGCTGGTGTGCGTGGTGATGCTGGCGGTCGCGTGGCTGGCCTTCGGCGTGCGGCCCGTGGCGCCGGTGACGCTCGTGGTTGCGTTGCTTGCCGTCTCGCTGTGCTTCGTGGGCATCATGATGCTGCTTTCGGTGGTGGCGCGCACGGAGGCGGCGGCCAGCGGCATCGGCTGGGCATGCCTGCTGACGCTGGCGATGATCGGGGGCGGGGCGATCCCGCTGGCGTTCATGCCGCCCTGGCTTCGGCAGGTCGGGCACGTCAGCCCGGTCAAGTGGGGCATCCTGGCGATCGAGGGCGGGCTATGGCGCGGGCTGAGCGCGGGCGAGATGCTGCTGCCCATCGGGCTGCTCGTGCTCATCGGCGCGGGCGCGTTCGTCCTTGGGGCCGCGGTGTTCGCACGGCGAGAGAACAGATAGGAGATGCGGATGAACGACGCGGCGCACGGCGAATTCCTGGCCCACAACATCCTGCATACGCAGACGCTCTTCGAGCGATTCCTGGTGGGCTTTGACGATGGCAACCGCACCACGCAGGCGCCGGCCATGCCCAACCATGCCGCGTGGACGCTCGGGCACTTGGCGCTGACGGCGCACCGCTGCGTCGATCGGGTGCTGGGGCGCGACGATCCGGGTGAACTGCCGCCCGAGGCCTTCGTCATTGGGGACCAGGGCGATGCGCAGCGGTTCGCGACCGAGAGCGTCAGCTTCGGCTCGACGCCCACGGATGAGCCCGATCGATATCCGGGGCTCGATCGCTCGCTGGAGATCATGCACGCGGCGCACCAGCGGCTGGCGCAGGCTTTACGCGAAGCCGACGCGGCGGCACTGTCGCGCCAGACGCCGTGGGGCGCCGGGCAGACCACCGTCTCCGATCTGGCGCTACGCATGGGGTTCCACATCGCGACGCACTGCGGCCAGATCGTTGATCTGCGGCGAGGGCTGGGGTTTGCGCCGGTGCTCGGCCGGCGCTAGCCTGAGAGACTTGACCCGATAGGGGGTCCGCATGAAGATCTTCCACGTCGACGCCTTCACCGCCAGTGTCTTTGGTGGCAACCCCGCCGTGGTGGTGCCGGTCGAGCAATGGCCGTCCGAGGCCGTGATGAAGCAGGTGGCCGCCGAGCAGAACCTGAGCGAGACGGTCTTCGTCGGCCCGCCCAGCGATGGCGATGCCGATCGCAGGCTGCGATGGTTTACGCCCACCGTTGAGGTGCCCCTGTGCGGTCACGCGACGCTGGCGGCGGCGCACGTGCTGTGGAACCACCTGGACGAAGTGGTCGAGCGTTTGACCTTCGAGAGCCTGAGCGGGCCGTTGACGGTCTGGCACGAGAAGCAGAACGACGACGACCTGATTGTCATGGACTTCCCCGCCCGGCGCACCGTGGCGTGCGACGGACACGCGGCAATCGTGGAGGCGCTCGGGGCCAGCCCGGCGGAACTCCTGCGTACGACAGAGAACATCGGCGTGGGCGATGATGCGCACCCGCTGTACATCGCCGTGTACGACAGCAAGCGCGAGGTGCACGAGCTCGAGCCCGATATGAAAAAGCTGGCGGCGATCGAGGCCCACGGCGTGATCGCAACGGCTCCGGGGGCGAGCCACGACTTCGTGTCGCGGTTCTTTGCCCCGCGGGCGGGCGTGGACGAAGACCCGGTGACCGGCAGCGCGCACTGCGCGCTCGCGCCCTACTGGGCAAAGCGGCTTGGCAAGAGCCGGCTGGCGGCGCGGCAGGTGTCGCGGCGTGGCGGCGAGCTGCGCTGCGACGTGGCGACGACCGACCAAGGCGACCGCGTGCTGCTGGCGGGCAAGGCCGTGACGTACAGCGTGGGTGAGATCATCGCACAGCTTGCCGGCGAGGCCGAGGCGGTCGTGCCGGCCTGATGAACGCCAGCGACGTCCGATAGCGATCGATCTGCGGGCGCGTCGCGGTTCTCTTGGCATTGTTTGGCGGTCGTCAGGCAGACAATTGCGGTCGATCGGTTACGCTGTAGCGTGACCCCATCCAAGGAGGATCGACCCATGCCCTTCGGACGTCTTACCACCGCCGCGCTCGTCCTTTCCGCCGGCTCGATCGCGTTTGGCCAGGCCGCCGACCCGACCGTGTTCGTTGGCAACAACGGCAACCTGCTGGGCGCCGTCACGAGCCTGCAGCCCGATGCCTCGGGCGCCCTCGTTCAAGTGGATTACCTGGTCATCGACGAGCGGCCGGCTGGCACGGGCTCGCTGCCTGGGACGAACGTCGAAGGCATCGCGCTCTCGGCGGGCGGGCGTTATCTGGCGACCGGCCACGCAACGGCGCTCGACCCCGAGCAACTGACGATCATCGAGATCGACGTCGACGGCACGATGGAAATCCTGGACACCTTCAGCGTGCCCAACGCGCCGCTTGGCATGGCGTGGATCGACGACGAGTACATCGCCGTGGCCGAATCAAACCTCGGTCAGTCGTTCGCACGGGTGTATCGCTACACGCCGGGCGGTTCCCCGATGACGGGCTCGCTCGTGGAAGTGGACGCCACGCCCGAGGGCTCG
>JAVJUA010000027.1:0-2303 GCA_040219935.1 Pseudomonadales bacterium
AAGCTCGCGCCTCATACGAGACCGCCGGCATCCACGCACGCGTCCTCGACCGGCTGAGCCCGATCGGGCCGGCGTGGGGCGCGAGCGACCTGGCGCTCTGCCGCAGCGGCGCCGGCACGGTTGCCGAGGCCCACGCCAACGGCGTGCCGGCCGTCTTCCTGCCCTATCCCTATCACCGCGACGAGCATCAGGCCGCCAATGCGAGCCCTCTGGCCGACGCCGGCGGCGCCGTACTGCTGGAAGACCGCATTGCGCCCGAGGCCAATCTCCAAGCCGTCGCCCCAACGCTGCTGGACCTGCTTGCCTCTGCTCAGAAGCGAGAAGCGATGTCGCAGGCGCTGCAACGCCTGCCCCGCCAGGACGGGGCGGCCGCGTGCGCCCGCGAGTTGTCCCAGTACGCCATTCGCTGCTGAGAGCCCGTAAACGAGAGGGTGCAGCGACGAACTCTGGTATACTTGCGCCGATGGGGCAGAACGGACAAGATGGAGCACGCTCGCTCTCGGGCATCGACCCCTGCTGCGTGCTGTGGACACCCCCGGGCGAGCATCCCCCACGCGAACTGCTTGCCTCGCTCCAGCGGCGGAACCTGGCGTGGGTGGGCGTGCAGGACGGCTACTCGGCCATGACCGAGATCCTGCTGCGGCGACGGGCCGGCGGCGGGCCACGGTCGGCCGTGCTGGTACTGGTTCACCCGACCAAGCTCGACTTATCGGGCCTTGTCGTCGATGCCCTCGCCCGCTTTACCGGGCCCGTGGCGGTGTGGAGGTTCGATCCTGACGCCCAGCCGGTGCTTGCCGCAGCCCAGAGACACGAACTGGCCACCGTGTTCGTGCGAACACAAGAAGAGGAGTCACGGCCCGCTCGCACGGCAGGGAACCGGCCGCAAACTCCTCAAACGAATGCCCAGCCCCGACCCCAGCCCGAAGAGGACGAGCCCACCGCCTCGTCGATCCTGAGCGAGGAAGAGTTGAGCATGCTCCTGGCCGACCGGTCGGAGCGTTCGGGTCGATAAGCGGGCGAATCATGGGAGCCGACGTGGCGAGCAACGGAACATCCCAGCACGGCACGGCCGCCAACGGCAACCGGACCGACGGACCTGCGCGCATCGTGCTGGTGGGTCGGACCGGGCTCGACGGCGTGCTGGCCGCGCCCGCCACCACCGAGATGGTGCGCGTGCGCAGCGGTATGGACGCGCTGGGCGAGGTCTCGGCCTGGAGCCGCCAGCGGCACGACCAATCGGGCGAGCAGGTCGTGGTCCTGGGCGAGGCTATCGACGCGGACCCCACGCTGCTGCGAGCCCGCAAACTGGTCGAGGCGCTCCGCAGGCTCGATCCGAACGTGCGCGTTCTGGCCGTCGGCCGACCGCTGCACGATGAGGGCCAGGAACAAGGCGAAGACACCTTCGACGGATGGCTGGACATCGATGACCCGGCCTTCTCCTCCCGCGTGCTGCTCCACGGCCAGCGTGCCGCACGAGCCGCAACGCCCGATTCGCCTCCAGCCGGGCGTGCGGTCGAAGTGCACGCCCCCGAGCCACCGGCGCCACCCGCCAGGCCCGTGCCGGCCGACGACCGGCACCTGGTCGAATTGATGCTGGAGGGCAACCCGATCGCTCCCGCCGCAGTTGAGATCGCCTCGCGTCGCCTTGGCGTGCCGCTCACGCTGGAAGATGCCTCGGGCCGGGACGCCGGGCCGGGCCGGGCGCTCCTGCCGGGGCTGGAAGGTCAAGTGCTGGTCGGGCCGCGGGCCACGGGTGAGCAGTTGACCGATGCGGCCGAGTGGCTGTCGGGCTGGCTGCGCTTGGAAGCTCGCCAGCGCACCCTGGCGGTCGAGGCGAACACCGACCCGCTGACCGGGGCCTGGAACCGCCGCCACTTCGACGCGACGCTTGCCAAGGCGATCCAGGCCGCCGGCGAGGCCCGCCGCGACCTGTCCGTGCTCGTCTTCGACATCGACGACTTCAAGCAGTACAACGACGAGCACGGCCACGACGCGGGAGACGAGATCCTGCGGGAAGTCGTCCAACTGCTCCAGAGCGTCATCCGCCCGACGGACAAGGTTTGCCGCATCGGCGGCGACGAGTTCGCCGTCATCTTCGATGATCCCTCCGGCCCTCGAGAGCCGACCAGCCGCCACCCGCGATCGGTCGTGGGGGTTGCCAAACGCTTCCAGCAGCAGGTGGCCGCCAAGCGATTTCCCAAGCTGGGCGAAGACGCGCCGGGCCGACTGACGATCTCCGGCGGGCTGGCGACCTTCCCATGGGACGGCCTGGACGGCGCCTCGCTCGTGCGCGCGGCCGATCA
>JAVJUA010000028.1:0-964 GCA_040219935.1 Pseudomonadales bacterium
AACGGCTCGATCGCCTCGCCCGCTCGCCACGGCCGCGGCCGATTCTCGGATCGCCTCTCGGTGAGCTGCACTTCGATGTCGCGCTGCTCGCTGCCATCGGCCGAGGACAGCCGCACGAGCGCCGTGTCCGAAGCATCCAGCCCCATCGTGTGGCGCAGCAGCGGCACGTGCCGCAGCAGCTTGGCCGCGTGCCAATCGCTGCCGCTGCGGGCGGTGGGCTCGAGGAGCCTCGCAGCCTCCATCCATCGCTCGATCGGCAGGCCGTCTATGGCCAGGAGGAACGGCATGGCGGCGTCGACTGGTTCGGCAACGCCGTCCTCGCCGATGCGCAGAAGCGCCACGCGCCCATGTTCACGATCGGGTCCCATCCACACCGTCATGGCTGGCAGCGCGTGGGGGAAGGCTTCGTCCCAGCCGCCCACCCCCGCGTGCCCATCGGGGAACATGGCCAGCACGCGCAGCATCGCCGCGACCATGTCGGCCGTTGCCGGCGGCTGGTCGTCGTTCGTGCCGCCCACGGCCACCCCCAGCGCGCTGCGCACGTCGATGTCCGGGTGCACGTGGCGGTAGCTCCAGCGTGTTTCCATCAGGTCGGCGGCCAGCTCGAGCACCGCCGCGCCGCTGTGCGGCTCGACCTCGGTCAGGGCCTCGGACTCGCCATCGCTACCCTGCGATTCGGGCGATTGGCCGTAGTCCGACGCCCAGATGCGGTCGCGCTTCGAGCGCGTAAAGGCCGCCTCGACCTCGCGCCGCCCTTCATTGGTCTCGATGACGATCCGCACGACCGTGGGCGGCCGCTGGCCCGTCGCCGCCTCCATCGCGTCAGCCAGGTCCTCGGCGATGCGCTTCTTCCACCACGACCCAGAGCGCAGCCGCGCCGAATCGACCAGCGCCTCGGCCGAGAGTTCGCCAATGCTGACCAACCGCCCCTCGACTGGCCCTGCGGCTCGGTACACGCGCACCG
>JAVJUA010000029.1:0-1644 GCA_040219935.1 Pseudomonadales bacterium
CGTGCCGTCGGCCGATGGACGGGCTCATCCACCGGCGTCGGGGGCGGGTTCATCGGTCTGGGGCTCGCCCAGCCTGGCCCGACACTGCACGGCGGTCGCGTCGTGCCCAGCGTCGGGCTCGGCCTGATGCCAGGCGTCGTAAAGGTTGGCGAGCATCCTGGCGACCCGCCTGGGCCGGTCGTGGGCTTCGCCGAGGGCCGCGCCCAGCACCGCGTAGGCCTCCAGGCCTCGTTGCTCGGCGTCGGCGAACCGGTCCATGGCCGCCAATATGCTGGCCGAGCGTCCGAGGAAGACGCCCACGTGCCAGTGGTCCTCGCCCAGCGCAGCCCGGCCGCGCCGCACCGCTTCCTCGGCCAGGGCGCTGGCCTCTTCCAGTTCACCGCGCTCCTGCTGGAAGGCGGCCATGTTGTAGATGCTGACGAGCGTGCTTGGGTGGTCGTCGCCCAGCGTTGCGCGGCTGCGTTCGAGCGCCTCGCGCCGGTAGGGGTCGGCCTCGTCGAGCTTGTCCTGTTCTTCCAGCACCAGGGCCACGCTGTTGAGGGCGATCAGCGTATGGAGGTGGTCGTCGCCCAGCACGCGCCGGGTACCCTCGAGCGCTTCGCGCAGGAGCCGTTCGGCCTGCTCGAACTGGCCCAGCGCCGACAACAAGTTGCCCAGGTTGCTCAGGCTCGTCAGCGTGTAGGGGTGATCCTCGCCCAGCACGCGGCGGTGACCCTCGAGCGTCTGGCGGTAGTAGGGCTCGGCCTCTTCAAGCCTGCCCTGGTCGTTGAGGATCTGGCCGACGCCGCTCATGCTCATCAACGTGTCGGCGTGGGCGTTGCCCAAAACGCGTCGGCGGCGCTCCAACGCCTCGCGCAAGTGCGGCTCGGCCTCGGCCAGCTTACCCTGGTTTCTCAGGATCTGGCCGAGATTGTGGAGGCTCTGCAGCGTGCTGGGGTGATCTTCGCCCAGGGCCCGCCGGCGCCCGTCCAGCACCCGCAGGTGGAACGCGGCGGACTCGGCAAGCCTGCCCTGTGCCGCGTACAGCACGGCCATGCTGTTCATGCAGTTGAGCGTCTCGGCGTGGTCCTCACCCAGCACGCGGCGGTGGCCTTCCAGCGCCTCGTGCAGGAACGGCTCGGCCTCGTCGAATCGTCCCTGGGCGCGCAGCGAGGCGCCGATGGCCTGCAGCGCCTTGAGCGTCTCGGCGTGGTCCTCGCCCAGCACGCGGAGGAAGCCCTGCAACGCCTCGTGGAAGCGCTGCTCGGCCCCGGCGGCATCGCCCTGCGCCTGGAAGAGCAGGCCCGTGTTCAAGAGGCCGGCCAGCGTGTCGGGATGGTCCTCGCCCAGGGTCCGGCGGGCCTGGTCGAGCGCTTCACGCAGGTACGACTCGGCCTGGGAGAGCTGGCCTTGCTCCATCCGCAGCAGGCCCGCGCTGGTGACGGTCTCGATGGTCTTGGGGTGGTCCTGGCCCAGCCGCGTCTGTCGGATCGCCACGGCGCGCAGCTGCGGATCGGTCGCCAGCTCGAGCAGGCCCAGGTCGCGCAGCGTGCCGGCGGTGGTCTGCAGCAGCTGCGCGCGGACCAGCGGCTGATCGTCGAACTGCGTGTCGATCGCCTCGATCGTGCGCTCGAAGATGTTGTCTTCCAGCGTGGTCATGGCGAT
>JAVJUA010000030.1:0-2026 GCA_040219935.1 Pseudomonadales bacterium
CGACGAGACGGCGACCTATGCCGACCAGGAACTCACGCGGCGGCAGAAGATCCTGGTTCGTCGCCTGGGCGGACGCCAACGCAAGCTCATGGCCGAGCTCGACGAGGTTCGCAGACAGACCGAGGGTCTCGACGAGGCCACCGCGTTCAAGCTGGCGCACGATCGCATCGAGCGGGCCGCCGGCCGTGCGGGCGACCTGCTCGAAGCAAGCACGGTGTCCGGCGATACGCTGTATTCTCAGGACACCGTGGCCACGGTGCTCCGCGGCCTGATCGAAGCGCTCGACAGCAGCACGCAGCGGGGCGAGCAGGACTTCGCGCAGGGCAACCAGGGCGGCCAGGGCTCGGGCCAGCCGGGGCAGCAGGGCGAAGAGGAGGGCGTCGTGCCCCCCATGGCCGAGTTGCTGCTGCTGCGGACCATGCAGGTGGAAGCCGCCCAGATGACGCGCGCCATCGACGACGGCGTGCTCGGGCCCGAGCGCTTGGCCGATGCCGGTCGCCTGCAGCGCGAGCTGAGCGAAGCGGCGCAGGAGCTGGTCCAGCGACTGAGCGATCAGCAGGGACAACAGCAACCCCAGCCCGCGGGCGTGCAGCCGCAGCCGTTCGGCATGCATGTGCAGGAAGCCCAGCCACAGGAAACCAAGCCGAAGGAAACCGAGCCGAAGGAAACCGAGCCGCAGCAAGCCCAGAGCGATGAGCCCGCGTCCCCGTCTCAATCCGACGAACCCACGCTGGATGAGCTCCTGGGCATTACCAACCCCGGCAACGTCAGCGAAGCACCGACCAACGAGGATCTCGATCGCGAACTCGAGGGCGGCCTGGCGGGCGCGTTCATTCGAGCCGTGGACCTGATGCAGCGTGCTTCGACGCGGCTCAACAGCGACGGTGGGACCGGCTTGGGCACGCAACGAGTTCAGGAAGAGGCCATTGCCGCGCTCGATCAGCTCATCGAGGCTGCTCGCAATGAGCAGAACCAACAACAGCAGCAACAGCAGAACCAGCAGCAGCAACAAGACCAGCAGCAACAGCAGCAGGCTCCCCAGCAGCAGCAACAGCAGCAGGGGCAGAACCAGCAGCAACAGCAAACGAGCGACCCGCAGGGCGTCCGCGGACAGGCTCAGCAGGATGGCGCCCTGGGCGATGAGGCCGCGGTGGGCGCCACGTGGGGCGCCCTACCACCGCGCGTGCGCGAAGCGCTGCAACAGGGTTCTTCGGATGCCTACAGCGCCGTGTACCGTGCCATCACCGAGGCGTACTACCGCCGGCTGGCCGAGGAGGCAAACAACCAATGAGGCGTGCGGCAATGACCATCCTGCTGGCAACCATCGGCGTGGGACCCGTAGCGGCCCAGGACGCGGGCGGACCGGCCGGCCAACCCATGGTGGAGATCACGCCCCAGCTCGATGAGTCGATTGCCGAGGGGCTGGCGTTCCTGGCTTCGCAGCAGAACGCCGATGGCTCCTTCGGCGATGGCGCCTGGGGTCGCGGCGTGGCGGTGACCTCGCTGGCGGGACTGGCCTTCATGGCTGATGGACAGATGCCCGGTCGCGGGCAGTACGGCGAGGTGGTCCGGCGGGCGCTCGACTACGTGCTGGAGCGATCAGGCGAGAGCGGACTGCTGGCCGACGATCAGGCCCCCAGCCCGATGTACGGCCACGGATTCGCGGCGTTGTTCCTGGGCGAGGTCTACGGCATGAGCCAGGGCAGCGAAGCGTTGCAGGAGCGACTGCACGAGGCGCTCGTCAAGGCCGTGCGGCTGATCGAACGCTCCCAGAACGACGAGGGTGGCTGGCGGTATAACCCGGTGCCAAACGATGCCGACGTCAGCGTGACGATCTGCCAGGTCATGGCCTTGCGTTCGGCCCGGAATGCGGGCATCGAGGTCAGCAGCGAGGTCATCGACAAAGCGGTCGAGTACGTCAAACGCTGCCAGAACCCCGACGGCGGCTTCCGGTACCAGGCACGCAACGGCACGAGCGCCTGGCCTCGCTCGGCGGCGGGCGTGGCGACGCTCTACTACGCCGGCG
>JAVJUA010000031.1:0-2086 GCA_040219935.1 Pseudomonadales bacterium
CGAAGCTGGGCCCGATCGTGTGGGCCGTGTTCGGCGCGTACCTGCTCTTGTGGAGCCCCTTCGTCGCCGTCGCGCTCATGAAGGCGTGCGGGGCGGTGCTCGGGGCGATGGTCCCCGGCCTGTCGGCGTGGGCGGGGGCCATCGGCTGCTCGCTGGCCGGGCTGGCGATGGTCTGGCTGGGCGGCTTCGGGCTTTTCCAGAGGGTCATGGCCGCGTGCATCGGCGTCATGGTCGTGGTGGTCGTCGCCAGCGCGGCGATGACCGCGCCCGCGTTGCTGGAGGTGGCCGGCGGCTTCGTCCCGCGCGTGCCCGAGGGCGGACAGGCGCTGGGCTGGACGATCGCCTTGATCGGCGGCGTGGGCGGCACGCTGACGATTATTTGTTATAACTACTGGATGCGCGAGGCCGGCCGCGAAGGGCCCGAGGACCTGAAGGTCTGCCGCATCGACCTGGCCGTGGGCTATTCGATGACGGCGCTCTTCGGCGTGGGCATGATCGTGCTGGCCGCGGGCGTGGCCGGCGGGGGCGAGCTGGAGGGCCGCGGGGCGTCGATCATCGTGCAGGTGGCCGACCGCATCGGCGGCGCGACGCATCCGTTCATGCGATGGGCGTTCCTGATCGGCGCGTTCGGGGCGGTCTTCTCCAGCGTGCTGGGCGTGTGGCAGGCGGTGCCCTACGTCTTCGCCGACTGGTGGGCGATGCGGCCGGGGTCGGGCAAGAGGGCGCCGGTCTCGACGAATTCATGGCCCTACCGCGGGTTCCTCATCGCGCTGGCGACGGTCCCGATGGTGCTGCTGGTGGTGCGCTTCGAGACGGCCCAGAAGGCGTATGCCATCGTGGGCGCGGCGTTCATCCCGCTGCTGGCCGTGGCGCTGCTGCTGTTGATGAACCGCCGCGCGTGGGTGGGCCGGATGCTGGCCAACCGCTGGTGGGCCAACGCGGCGCTGGTGCTGGCCCTGGCGGTGTGCGCCCTGGCGGCGTGGCAGTCGATCGCCGGCCGGCTGGGGTAGAGGGCTGGGGTAAAGGCCGGGAGTAGAGGGGCGGGGTGAGCCAAGCTAGCCCTCGTTGAACTTCTCGCGGAAGGCCTCGTGGGCTTCGACGTCGCCGATCAGCACCAGCTCGTTGCCCGCCTGGAGCACGGTGGTGGCCGGGGGGTTGGCCGTCAGGCCGTTCTTGTCGCGGTAGCCCACGATGGTGCAGCCGGTCGCCTCGCGCAGGCCGCTGTCCATGATCTTCTTGCCCACGACCGACCTGGGCACCTTGGCGTCGAAGACCTCCAGCCCCTGGGCGACGGTGACCAGCCGCCCCTGGTGCAGAAGGTTGTAGGAGGCCGATGCGCCCGTGCTGGCGTAGCTCTGCACGAAGTCGGCCCCCGCGCGGTGCAGCGCCGCCACGTGCTTGTCCAGCGTGCATCGGGCGATGACCTCGATGTCCGGCCGCAGCTTGCGGCAGAGCAGCGTGAGGTAGAGGTTCACGTCGTCGTTGTTGCTGGTGATGACCACGGTGGGGGCCTTGGCCAGGCCCGCCGCCTCGAGGATGCGCGGCTCGGCGGCGTCGCCCACGATGGTCTTGTCGGGATTGGTCACCCGCCGCTGGGCCCGCTCGATGACGCGGTAGTCGACCTCGCGCAGCTCGAGCGCCTCGGCCGTCGCCCGCCCGATGCGGCCGTTGCCGATGACGATCACCGGGTCGGCGCTGACGTTGTAGATGGCAAAGTGCTCGTCGTAAGCCTCCAGCTGCTCGGCCGAGCCGGCCACCAGCAGCACGGTGCGCTCGTTGACCACGGTGTCGGGCCGGGCCGGGCGGAAGACGCCGCGGTCCCACAGGCCCACGACGTTCACGCCCAGGTCGGTCAGGCGGTTCTCGCGCAGGCTCTTGCCGATCAGGGGCGTGCGGGCCGCGCTGGCCTCGGCGATGATGAGGTTGTCGAAGCGGGCCACCTCGTGCGTCACGGCGTCGCCGCCCGAGATGCACCGCGCCACGGCCTGGCCCATGACGCGATCCAGGCGGATCACGCCCGTGGCGCCGGCCATCTCCATGATGGGCACCGACGCGCCCAGGTCGGCCGTCGCGAACACCGGCACCG
>JAVJUA010000032.1:0-621 GCA_040219935.1 Pseudomonadales bacterium
TGACGTTATTCATGGCAGACAGCGTTTCTATCCACTGCGGCGGCGTGAAGGCCGTCGACGGGGTCGACTTCGAGGTCGGCGCCGGCGAGGTGTTCACCATCATCGGGCCGAACGGCGCGGGCAAGACCACCATCTTCAACCTGATCAGCCGCATCTACGAGCCCTCCGAGGGGCGGCTGATCTACGACGACCAGGACATCACCGGGGTGGCGCCGCACCTGATCGCGAAAATGGGCATCGCGCGCACGTTCCAGAACATCGAGCTGTTCGAGCAGGCGACGGTGCTGCAGAACCTGCTGATCGGCCGCCACGCGCACCGCAGCGGCAACTTCCTGGGCGACATCTTCTTCCTGCCCTCGGTGCGCCGCCACGAGCTGGAGCACCGCAGGAAGGTGGAGGAGGTGGTCGAGTTCCTCGACCTCGCCCGCTACCGCGACCAGCGCATCGCCAACCTGCCCTACGGGGTGCGCAAGGTGGTGGAGCTGGGCCGCGCACTCTGCACCGAGCCGCGGCTGCTGCTGCTGGACGAGCCGTCGTCGGGCCTCAACGTCGAGGAGACCACCGACATGGCGTTCTGGATCAAGGATATCCGGGATCTGCTGGGCATCACGGTGCTGATGG
>JAVJUA010000033.1:0-16821 GCA_040219935.1 Pseudomonadales bacterium
TGTTCCTGGGGGGGGGCTTGCCCCGTGTCCGGGCGGGTGGGGGGGGGGCGCCGGGGGCCCCCCCCCCCCCCGCCGACGACGGCGCCTGGGGGATCACCAGGGGTGGATCTCGCCGTTCCACTTGTAGAACTTGCCCGAGTCCGCCTTGGTGAGGCCGTCGATCACCTGGCGGATGCCGCTGGCGCTCTCCTCTGCTGTGAGCTGGGCATGGGGGCCGCCCATGTCGGTCTTGACCCAGCCCGGATGCATCAGCGCGCTGATGATGGGCTCGTCCTTCCAGTCGATGGCGAGAATCTGGCCGATCTTGGACAGCGCCGCCTTTGTGGTGCTGTAGATGAGCATGCCGCCCATGGGCCAGGTGGAGGCGGCGAGCTGGCTGGTCACGTTCATCAGCTTGCCGTTGCCTGACGCCGCCAGGTTCGACTTGAACGCCCGGGCCACCAGCAGCGGCGCGATGGTGTTGACGTCGAGGGTGCGGTGCCACTCGTCGATGTCGACGTCGTCCACGCCCTGATGGGCGCCGCCCACGTAGCCGGCGTTGTTGATCAGCACGTCGATGGCGGCGTCGCCGATCTGCTTCCGAGCTGCGGTGATGGTGTCGAACTCGGCCAGGTCCATCTTCACGATCTTCACCGAGCCGCTCTTGGCCAGCTTCTTCAGCTCGGCGCTGCCGTCGGGATCGCGCACGCAGGCGATGACCTCGTCGCCATTTTCGGCGTACTGGCGCGTCAGCTCCAGGCCGATGCCCCGGCCGGCGCCGGTGATCAGAATTCGTGCCATGTCAGTTCTCCTCTGAGCAGTGTTTAGGATCGGTCGAAACGGATCATCAGGTGCGGCAGGTTGCGCAGGATGAAGCTCGGCTCCGCCTGCGGCGGCGGCTGGTCGTCGGCCAGGCGGATGTTGCGCAGCCGTGCCAGCAGGGCGGGGAAGCCCAGGTTCAGCTCCTGGCGGGCCAGCGGGGCGCCGATGCAGTGGTGGACGCCGGAGCCGAAGGCGAGCTGCATGCCCGCCTTGCGCCGCTGCAGATCCACCTGGTCGGGGTTCTCGAACTGCCGCTCGTCGCGATTGGCCGCGCCGTAGCGCAGCATGATCAGCTCGCCCGCCTGCAGCGGGTAGCCGCCGAGCTCGGTGTCGCGGGTGACCAGACGGGGCAGGCCCTGCACCGGGGCCTCCAGCCGCAGCGCCTCCTCGACGAAGGTGCGCACCAGCTTGGGGTCGCCTCGAACTGCATCCTGCAGCTCGGGGTTGCGGCACAGCAGCAGCATGCCCCAGCCGAACGTGCTGGTGGTGGTCTCATGACCCGCCACCAGGAACTGATTGAGAATCGACAGCGCCTCGCCGTGGGTGAGGTAGCGGTCCTCGTCGGCCAGGCGGCTGTTGGCCAGGATGCTGATCATGTCGTCGCGGGGCTCGACGCGGCGCGCCTCGATGAGGCGCACCAGCAGCTTCTGCAGGTCGACGCCGAGCTGGGCGCGGCGCACCATCTCTGCCGGCGCCACCGGCGACAGCCGCAGGCCGGCGGCGGCAGCGGTGGCGGCATCGTAGAAGAACGGGCGATCTTGCTCCGGAATGCCCAGCCGGTCGGAGATGATGCGCAGCGGCACCGGGAAGGCGAAGGCCTCCATGTAGCACACCGGGCTCTCGCGTTCCGCCAGGGCGTCGGCCGCTTCGTCGATGATGGCGGCCACGTAGGGCTCCATCTGCTTGATGCGGCTGCCGGTGAACAGCTCGCTCACCAGCGACCGGTAGCGGGTGTGCTCCGGCTCGTCCAGGGTCAGCATGGTGGGCGGAATGTCGATCATCTCGTCGTTGATGCGGATCAGCTCACGCTGCACGTCCGCGGGCGCAGCCGCGAAGGCCAGCTCACGCGACTTCTGCAGGAATGCGTCGTAGCGGCTCGAGAACGTCTCCGTGTCCTTGATGGCCTCACGCACCAGGTCGTAGCGGGTGACCACGTGCATGCCCATCTCCGGCACGTGGTGCACCGGAGCGGCGTCGCGCAGCCGCCGGTAGGCGTCGTACGGATCGATCAGCGTCTCGGCATCGAACAGGCGGATGTCGTCGATGCTGGCGGCGCCGTGGGGCAGGGTGCTCATCTGGGCGGCTCCGCGGCCTTGGTGAACTTCAGGTTCAGCTTCAGCGTGCCGAGCATGATGCCCGGCTGGTGCTCGAAGGTGTTGCCGGGACCGTACTCCAGGTGATCGATCCGGTCCAGCAGCCGGTTCCAGGCGATGCTCTGCTCGAGGCGCGAGATGCCGGCGCCGGGGCAGACCCGCGGACCCGCGGAAAAGGCCAGATGGCGCGACACCGCCTTGCGGTCGAGGCGCATGTCGTAGGGGCATTCCCACTCGTCGGGGTCGACGTTGCCGGCCGCCCAGCGCAGATGCAGCAGCGAGCCCTTGGGCACGCGCACGCCCTGGAACTCCTCGTCCTGGCTGGTGATGCGGGTCGACAGTCCCTGGGTGGGCGAGCGCAGCCGCAGGCTCTCCTCGACGAAGCCGCGGATCAGGTCGCGGTCGGCCTTCAGGCGCTGGAAGTGCTCCGGATTTTCGCAGAGGAGCTGGGCTTCCTCTTCCAGCGCGTACTGGGTGGTCTCGAGGCCGCCGATCACCATGGCGTAGACGATGCCGTTGACCTCGATGTCGGTGAGCTTGCGGCCCAGCGCCTGATACTCGGTCTGGCACAGCCAGCTGATCATGTCGTCCTCGGGGTGCTTGCGCTTCTGCTGCACCTTCTCGAACACATACTCCTTGAAGCCATCGAGCTTCTTGAACTGCTCGGTGAGCTGCTCCTGGGTCAGCTGGTTGCGGTGGCCCTTGCCATGCACGTAGGCGGTCACCTGGGCATTGCCCCACTCGGCAAGCTGGGGAATGTCCTCCAGGGGAAAGCCCAGCACCGTGGCCATCACCATCTGCGGTAGCGGCCGGGCGAACTCGGAGATGAACTCCACCTCGCCGCGGTCGATCCAGTTGTCGATGAGCTGGTCGACGAAGCGGGTGATCATCTCGGTGTGGCGGCTGGCGCCCGGTCCGACCCAGGGATCGGTGAGCTCCTGGCGGTGCGCCCGGTACAGCTCGTTGGTGGGGCGCAGGGTGGCCATGGAGACCATCATGGCGTTGGTCTGCGGGGCCTTCTCCGGCGGCACGTCCAGCGCCTCCAGGGCGCGGATGGCGAGGGTCAGGGTCGGCGGGAAGCGGACGGGATCGCGCACCACGCGGGAGATGTCCTCGTACTTGGTGAGGATGTAGCCGTCGCTGCCGGGCTCGAAGCCCTCACCGGGCAGACGCAACACCGGGCTCTCACGGTGCAGGATCGGATAGGCTTCGTACCAGTGCTCCTGGGCTCCCGGGGAAAACAGATCGACGTCCTCGAGCGCCATCGGGCACTGCAAGGGGCTGAGCTGGTGGTTGGGTGTCTTGTCGGTCACGGGTGACCTCCCTTGAGTTGCTGTGATGGGCGGCCGGCCGCTTCGTGGCGGTGCCGCGCCGGATGTGAATTCGCGGGCTCCGGCCCGAGGGTTCCGTTGCCGCCGGGGCCGTGGGATGCTTGGCATCGACTGAGGCGGAGCCCATGACGATGAGCTGGATCAGCGAGACGGACGCGGACACGCCCCTGGAGCGCGTGCTCGGCCAGCGGCCTGAGCTTGTGGCGCGCTACCGTCGTTTCTATCAGGCGCTGTGGCAGGACGGGTCGGTGCCGCGGCGCCTGCTCGAGCTGACCCGCCTGCGGATCGCGGCCATTCACGACTGCGACGCCGAGTGGTTGATCCGCGATGCCGGCGCCGGGGTCGACGCCGACGAGGTTGAGGCTCTGGCCGCCGGGCGCTTCGACGCCTTCACCGAAAGCGAGCGCGCCGCGCTGGCGGTGGCCGAGCAGATGCCCTATGCCCATCACCAGATCAGCGACGCGGACGTGGCGGCGCTGCAGCGCCTGCTCGGGCCCGCCGCCACGGTGACCCTGATCACGGCGCTGGCGTTCTTCGACGTCGCCTGCCGGCTGAAGCTGGTGCTCGACATCGATGCGCAGGCCGCCGCTCTGGACGCCGCGCCGCTGCGGCGCGGCGCCCTGATCTGAAAGCCAGGCCACGGACCCGAGGAGGTATCCATGTCCACCCGACCGAGAATCGAGCCGCCGGTGCCTGGCGCCGCAGCCGACTTCGTAGCCGTCATGCAGCACGCCCCGGCAGTGACCGCCGCGTTCTTCGATCTGTACGCCGAGTTCTGGCAGCGCGGCGTGGTGCCGGCCAGGCTCAAGGAGATCGTGCGCCTGCGCAACGCGCGGGTCACCGACTGCGGCTACTGAAAACGCGTACGCTTCGACTCTGCCCGTGCGGCAGGGCTGCAAGAGCAGGACGTAGCCCGCATCGATGACGGCTACCAGACGGCATTCGGTGCCGCGGAGGTGGCTGCGCTGGAGCTGACCGACGCCATCATCGGCCATCCCGGCAGCCTGACGGAGACCACCCGCAGCGCCCTCAAGACCCACTTCGACGACGCCGAGATCGTCGAGCTGGCGCTGGGCGTGGGCCTGTTTCTCGGCATGTCGAAGGTGCTGATCAACCTCGGGCTCGAGCCCGAGGACATGCCGGTCACCGTCATGGCCACGCCGGGCAGCGCGGCGCCACGATCGGGCTGAGGCGCTTTCGCGGCCGACGCGCATTCAGGCTCTCGGCATGATCGGGTTGTCGCCCGGCCGGATCAGCTCGTGGGCACGCTTCCAGCCGGCGAAGGTGGCCAGGATGTGCGGCGGGTCGCCGTGGATCTCGGTGAAGCAGCCGTTGACGCTGCGGGTGTCGAAGTAGGCGGCGTCGACGTTGTCGGCCCACAGCCGGCAGGCGCACTCGAAGCCCATCTTCTCGAGCCGCTGAAACTCGGCCTCGAAGTCGTGCACCAGCACGCCGACGTGGTGGAAGCCCTCCTGTCCGGACGCAAACATGTCCCGGTATATCGACGGCGTGTCATCGTGCTGCTGGATGAACTGGATCATGTCGTCGCCGAGGTAGCCGAACGCGTAGGAAACGTCCGCCTCCTGGGGCGTGCCGCGGTAGGTGAAGCGGTCGGTCTTGTGGTGCGGCACCAGCACGAACGGGCCGGCGCCGAACAGCGTGTTCCAGTCCCGGCAGGCCTTTTCCAGGTCGTTCACCAGGTAGGCCTGCTGAAAGAGCGGGTAGTAGTCGAGGGTCATGGCTGTGAACTCCTTTGATTGGGGCGTCGCCGAATGGCTGCCGTCAGAGCCCGCCGCTGATTCGGACGGTGTGTCCGGTCATCCACGACGAAGCATCGGATGCGAGGTAGACCACGGCCGGGGCGATGTCCTCGGGGGTGCCTACGCGGCCGAGCGGTACGTTGAAGCGCTTGCCGAGTTCGGGAATGTCCTTCTCCTCGAGCTTCAGGAACTCGAGGAACACCTCCGTGGGGATCGGGCCCGGCGCGACGCCGTTCACCCGGATGCCGTGCTCGGCCAGCTCCACCGACAGGGTCTGGGTCAGGTTGTCGACTCCGCTCTTGGCCACCGCGTAAGGGCCGTTGAAGGGCGAGGCGCGCCCGGCCGCAATCGAGGAGATGTTGATGATGGTGCCGCCGCCGTGATCCTTCATGATGCGGGCGGCCGCCTGGGCACCGGTCCACACGGCCTTGAGGTTCAGGTTGAGCTGGAAGTCCCACTGCCGCTCGGGCATGTCGAGGAACGTGCGCGGCACCCGGTCGTCGGCGCCGCCGGCATTGCTCACCCAGCAGTCCAGTCGGCCCATCTCGTCATACGCACGCTGCGCCAGCGCCGCGACCTGGTCGACGTGCATGACGTCGCAGGTCACGGCCAGCGCGCGCCGGCCCAGGGCGCGGACCTTGTCCGCGACGGCCTCCACCTCCTGCTGGCGGCGGGCGGCCACCACCACGTCGGCGCCGGCCTCGGCAAGGCCCAGGGCGATGCCCTCACCGATGCCGCGGCCGCCGCCGGTGACGACGGCCACCTGGCCCTCGAGCTTGAATCGGTCCAGTAGCGCCATGGTTTTCTCCCCTCTGGCCATGTTCGCGCGGCTGTCGCGCGGTTCTCGCGCGGCTGTCGCGCGGTTCTCGCGCAGCCGTCGCGCGGTTCTCGCGCGGCTGTCGCGCGGTTACTTGCGGGTGAACTCGATGTGCAGTGCCTTCAGCGCCCGCAGCGCGAAGTTCGGCATCACCCGGAAATCGTTCTTGCCGGGCGCGAACCACATCTCGTCCACCCGGTCGATGAGGGCCCGGAACGTCCAGTACATCTCGCGCCGCGCCAGCGGTGCGCCGAGGCAGTGATGCACGCCGGACCCGAAGGCCAGATGGCGGCCCGGCTTGTCCCGTTCGAGGTCGAGGTCTGCCGGGCACTCGAACTCGCGCTGGTCGCGGTTCGCCGCGGCGTAGCGCACGTTGAGCATGGCGCCCTTGGGAATGGTCACGCCGTGCAGCTCGATGTCGGCGGCCGCCCAGCGGAACAGGCCCTGCACCGGGCTTTCCAGTCGGATCACCTCCTCGATGAAGGTGCGCAGGTAGCGCTCCGGATCGGACTTCAGCTTGGCCCAGCCCTCGGGGTTCTCGATCAGGATCTTCACCCCGTAGGCGATGGCGTTGGTGGTGGTCTCGGAGCCGCCGACGAAGGTGTCCGCCATCATTTCCGCGTGCAGCTCGTTGTCGTTGAGCGCGCGGCCCCACTCGGGGATCACCCGGTTCACCATCTCCGAGAGCAGGGTGCCGTCGGGCTCCTTGCGCAGGCGCTCGAAGATCGGCTGGAAGTAGTGCTGCGCCTCGATCTCCATCTCCACCGACCAGCGCTCTTCCTCCTCGGTCTGCATCATGCCGAGGCGCTGCACCCAGGCGTCGGTCCAGGCCTTGATCTGCCAGATGTCGCTTTCCGGAACGCCCATCTGCCTGCCGATGACGATCAGGGGCAGGGGAACGGCCATCTGCTTCATCCAGTCGCAGCGGCCGTCGTCCAGGAAGGCGTCGATCAGCTTGTAGGCGGTCTCCTCCACGAACGGGTCCATCGCCTCGATCTTCTTGGGGCGGAAGGCCTCGTTGAACATGGCCCGCATCTGCTTGTGGTTCGGGTCGTCGCGGCCGGCCAGGGTCGGCGCCGGCAGCCAGCCCTTCTCCTCGTAGAGTTGGCGCATGCGCTTGGCGCGCTCCGGCTCGATGGCTTCACGGGCGCCGGCGTGGGTGCGGGCGCTGTTGTTGAAGCTCTTGGTGTCGAGCAGGATGTTGCGCAGGTCTTCGAACCGGGTGATGACGTAGAAGCCCGTGATCGGGTCTTTCCACACCGGCGCCTGATCGCGAAGCAGCTCGTAGGCGTGATAGGGGCAGTTCTGCAGGTCGGCATTGAGGAAGTTGATCTCGTCGACCGACGTCGGCCGTACCGGTTCGTAGGGCGTCTTGTCGGCCGGCGCGCTGGCACCTGAGGTCGATTCTGTCATCGCCAAACACTCCTGCGTGTGAATCCGGTGAACGGGAGAACGATGCAGGCGGCCTGCCGCCGCGGGCACGCGCGCCTGGCAAGTCGGTTAGCTGACGACGGGCCCTCGGGCCGCCACGGCCTCCACCTCTGCTCGTGCCGCATCCCGATCCTCGAAGTAGAGGAGGTTGATGGCCGTGAACCGCGCCGAGTCGCTGGGAACCGCGTCGTCCGCGAAGATGGCGCCCACCGGGCAGGCAGATTCGCAGGCGGCGCAATCGATGCACTCTTCGGGGTGCACGTAGCACATGCGGTCGTCGGGCTCGGTGTAGATGCAATCCACCGGGCAGACCTCGATGCAGGACGCATCCTTGACGTCGATGCAGGCGGCAGTGATCACGTAGGTCATCGACTCCCCAGGCTTGAGCGCCTCTCCTTCTCTCCTCACTCTGCGCCGAAGTTACTCAATACGACGGCGATTGCCAAGAGTTACCGTCACGCGTGTTGGTTTTTTTTGAGGCCGGCGATAGCATGGCTTCAGCGTCGGCCGAGGGGAGGTTGAGCATGGGAGACGAACCGACCACCGGGTGCCCGTTCCGGCGGCCCGCCGACATAGATTTCATGGATCCGCAGGTGCAGGAGCGCTGGTTCGAGGCGTACGACGTGCTGCGTGCGGAGGCGCCCGTGTACTTCATGCCGCAGCTCGGCATGTACGTGCTGACGCGCTACGACGATATCGAGTACGTGCTGCGGCGGCCGACGCTGTTCACCGCCGGGCCTGACGTCAACACCTCGGAGCCGCTGATCCGCCATGCCGAGATCCGGGCGCTCTACGAGCAGAAGGGGTGGCCGCGCTACACGCCGCTGGGGGAGAACCCGCCCAAGCACGGTTGCTACCGGGCGCTGGTGGATCCGGCGCTGAGCCCCCGGGCGATTCGCGCCCGGGAGCCGTTCATCCGCGGCACCATCGACGAGCTCATCGACGGCTGGATCGGCGAGGGCGAGATCGACTTCGTCGAGCGCTTCGCCGGGCCGCTGCCGATGATCGTGATCGCCGAGCTGCTCGGCTTTCCGCGCATGGATCTGCCGCAGCTCAAGGAGTGGTCGTATGCGTGGGTGCTGCCGTTCTCGCGGGGCCTGTCGCTCGAGCAGGAGCGCTGGGCAGTGGAAAAGCACATCGAGCTGCAGCACTACATTCACGACACCGTGCGCGCCAAGCGCAAACGGCCGGCGGACGACATCATCACCCTGCTGACCCGCGCGCGCTACGACGACCCGGAGGCCGGGCGGCAGCGGCCGCTGACCGATGGCGAGATCATCGGCATCACCGATCACCTGCTGATCGGCGGCAACGAAACCACCACCTTCGCTCTGGCCAACGGTCTGTGGCTGCTGCTGCGCCACCCGCAGGTCTATCAGGCGCTGCTGGCGGATCCGGCCAGGATCAAGGGCTTCGTCGAGGAGACCCTGCGCATCGAGTCACCGACCCAGGGCCTGTACCGCTACGTCACCGAGGATGCGAGCATCAACGGCACGCCGGTTCCCAAGGGGGCGATGCTCAGCATCCGCTACGGGGCCGGCAATCGGGACCCCGAGCGGTTCCCCGAGCCGGAGACGCTGAACCTTACCCGCAGGAATGCGGGACGCCACCTCGCCTTCGGGCTGGGCGAGCATGTCTGCCCCGGCGCCACCTTGAGCCGCTTCGAGCAGAACTGGGCCTGGGAGCATCTGCTGCGCCGGGTTCCCAACATGGCCCCGGTGCCGGATCGGGACGACGGCACTCACATCCCGGGCATCTGGCTCAGGGCGTTGAAGTCGATTCACCTTCGCTTTGACCCGGCGGCGTAGCCGCCGGGACCGGGGCGGCGCTCAGGCCAGCAGCCGCAGCGGCGACTCCAGCAGGTCGCGCACGGTGGCGAGGAACCGGGCAGCCGGCGCGCCGTCCAGGGCACGGTGGTCCCATGTCAGCGACAGCCGCATGCGCTGCTGGCGGATCGGCCGGTCGCCGTCCCAGGCGACGTCGTCGCGGATGCGATTGACACCCAGAATGCCCACCTGCGGCGCGTTGATGATGGGCGTGAACGAGTCGACGCCGAGCATGCCCAGCGGTGACACGGTGAACGTGCCGCCCTGCAGGTCGTCGGGGGTGACCTTGCCGTCCCGGGCGGCGGCGGCCAGCCGCGCGCTCTCCCGCGCCAGATCCGCCAGGCCGAGGCTGTCGGCATGGCGCACCACCGGCACGATCAGGCCTTCGTCCAGCGCCACGGCGACGCCGACGTTGATCTCGCCGAGCAGGGTGATCTCGGTATCGCCGAACGTGGCGTTCATCAGCGGATGCTCCGCCAGCGCCTTCGCGACCGCCTTGATCACCAGGTCGGTATAGCTCGGGCGCGCGCCTTCCGCTTCCCAGGCGGCTACCAGCTCGTTGCGCAGGCGCACGGCGTTGTCCATGACCACGTCCATGTCCATGGTGAGCTGGGCCATAGTCTGCAGGCTGTCGTGCATGCGGGCGGCAATGGTCTTGCGCATGCCCTTGACCGGCACGGTGCGATCGGCGCGCTGGGCGGCCGCCGCGGGCGGGCGCGCCTGAGCGGCCGGTGCCGTCTGCTCGCCGGCCGCCGCTTCCACGTCCTCGCGGGTGATGCGGCCGCCAGGGCCGGTGCCGCGCACCCGGGCGATGTCGACGTCCAGCTCCCGGGCCAGGCGGCGCGCCATGGGCGAGGAGGGCGCTGCCCGGCCGGCATCGGCGCCGGTGCCCGCTTCGGATGCTTCGGCGGCGTCGGCCGCCGCCTGCACGTCGGCTTCGACGATGCGGCCCCCGGGGCCGGTGCCGGACAGGGTGGCGATGTCGACGTCCAGCTCGCCGGCCAGGCGCCGGGCTGCCGGCGACGACAGGATGCGGCCGCCGTCGCCCCGGGTCGCGGTTGCCGGCGTCGGCGGCGATGCGCTGGCCGCGGGCGCGGCCGCCTCCTCCGCAGCCTCCGCCTCTGGTGCTGCGGCGGCGGAACCGCCCGCCGGGGCGCCGCCTTCCGGCACCGACTCGCCGGCCTCGTAGATGTAGCCGACCACGTCTCCCGGCTTCATGGCGATGCCTTCCGGCACGACGTGCTTCACGGTTCCGGTCAGCTCGGCGTCTACGTCCAGGTTCACCTTTTCGGTTTCCAGGCGGTACAGCAGGTCACCCTTCTGCACCTGCTCGCCGTCGGGGATGTACCACTCCTCGACGACGCCTTCGGTCATGTTCATGCCGACCTTGACCAGGTAAATCTCCGTGGGCATCTGGTTCTCCCTTCAGGTTCTCGTGCGTTTGGTCTTGGTGCCGGCAGGCCGGGCCGAGCGTCGGCGGCCTGCGGGTATCTTTCCGGTGCGAAATCTGCCCAGCGCGGCCGCGGCGTGCAGCGTTCGGGTCACGTCCACCACCCGGGGGCCGGAGCGGTCGATGGTCAGGCGCACCTGCTGGCCGGGCTTCAGCACGCGCTCCCGCTCGCCGTCGAAGGCCAGCACGCCCGGCCCTTCGAACGACACACGCTTGCGGAAGGCCACCCGGCGGCAGCTCTCGATGCCCACCTCGCGATAAAAGCCGGGCGCGATGGGCGCGTTCACCCGGGCGCCGTTCCCGCCCAGGGTCAGCAGCAGACCGGCGTCTTCGTCGATGCCGAGGGGGTCGATCAGGCCGCCCAGGGCGGTCATGCCCACGGCGGCCGGGTCGGCCCGGGTGAGCAGCGCCGCGGCGAGGTGGTCGGGTGACAGCAGTGCCCGGGAGCCGACGAAGCGCTCGCGGGACAGCACCGCGTCGATGAGGGCCAGATCCGCCGCCTCGCCGTCGATGTCGACGCGCACCAGCTTGCTGATGTGGCTCACCTCGTCGAGAGGCACGTGTCCTGCCGCCACCAGGCCGGCCGCGGCGCCGGCGATGGTGGCCTCCACCAGCGTCGGAAACACGTTGTTGGTGCCGGTGGAGATGGGAATCAGGGTGGCATCGGGCCAGCCGGTGGTCACGGCGCGATTGGTGCCGTCGCCGCCCAGGGTGATGACCACGGCGCAGCCGATCTCGCGCAGGCGCTCGGCGACGTGCACCGTGTCCAGGGCGGTGACGGTGCCGGTGCCTTCCACGGCCTCGGCCTCGAGTCCGCCGCCGGCCAGCTCCAGCGCCCCGCGGGCAATGCCGTGGGCATCGTCGAAGTAAGCGATGCGGCAGTCGGAGCCCGCAGCGGCACGAATGCCGGACAGCGCCCGGCCGACGATGGCCTGCTTTTCCTGGTTGTCGAACACCGACGCGCGCGCCACGAGCCGGCGCACGTCTTTGCCCGAAGCGGGATTGGCGATGATTCCGATGATGCCCATGAAGCGCTGCGTGTCCGGTTGCTGCAGATCCGGCTCAACGGCCGGACCCGCGGGTGGGCACGGTCAGACGACCGCGCCCATGGGTCGGCTCACAGTCCGAGCTGCTTCTTGGCCTCGGCGACGATGCGCTCGGCATTGGGGACGTAGTGCGCCTCCAGCGCCGGGCTGAACGGCACCGGCGAGAACGGCGCGCCCACCCGGGCCACGGGCGCGTCGAGGTAGTCGAAAGCCTCTTCCTGGATCTGGGCGGCGATCTCGGCGCCGAAGCCGCAGTTGCGCACCGCTTCGTGCACCACCATGACCCGGTGGGTCTTGCGCACCGACTCCACCACCGTGGCGGTGTCGAACGGCTGCAGCGAGCGGGCGTCGATCACCTCGGTGTCGATGCCGAGCGCCTTCAGCTTCTCGGCCGCCTTCAGCGACTCGTGCACCATCCGTCCCATGGAGACGATGGTGTAGTTGCGCCCGGCACGCAGCACGTTGGCCTTGCCGATCGGCACCTCGTAGGCGCCTTCAGGCACCTCGCCCATCATGCCCAGCATGACCTTGTTCAGCACCACGAACACCGGGTTGTCGTCCCGGGCGGCGGCGATGATCAGGCCCTTGGCGTCGTAGGGCGAGCTCGGCATCACCACCTTCAGACCCGGCACGTGGCACAGCCACGCTTCCAGGCTCTGTGAGTGCTGGGCCGCCAGGCTGGCGCCGGCGCCGGACATGGTCAGCACCGTCACCGGCAGCCGCGCATGGCCGCCGAACATGTAGCGCATCTTGGCGAGCTGGTTGGAGATCTCGTCCATGCACTCGCCGATGAAGTCCATGAACATCAAGTCGACGATGGGCCGGCAGCCGGTAGCGGCGGCACCGGCGCCGAGGCCCATGATGCCTTCCTCGGAGATAGGCGTGTCGTAGAGCCGTTCCGGGCCGAACTCCTCGAGCAGGCCCTTGTAGTAGCCGTAGACGCTGCCCGCGGCGGCAACGTCCTCGCCGATCACGAAGGCGTTGTCCTGTTCCTTCAGCACCTCGCGCACGCCGTCGGTGATGGCGGCAACGTAGGGGAGCTTGCGCACTGCTGGTTGTGCTTCTGCCATGTTTTCTTCCTCCGGTTCGGGTCAGGCGTAGACGTCTTCGAGCAGTGCGCTCAGCTCGGGCAGGGGGCTCTTCTCAGCGAACTCCACCGCAGCCTTGACGTCCTTGGTGATCTCGTCGTGCACGGCCTTGGCCGCCTTGGCCGACAGGATCTTCTGCTCGGCCAGCCGCGACTCCAGCAGCTTGATGGGATCGCGCTTCTTCCACTTCGCCACCTCGGCGTCGGTGCGGTAGGTGAGGCCCATGCCGCGCACGCCGACGTGGTCGTAGAAGCGATAGGTCTTGCACTCCAGCAGGGTGGGGCCCTCGCCGCGGCGGGCGCGGTCGATGGCCTCGCCGGCGGCCTCGTAGACGGCCACCGCGTCCATGCCGTCCACCACCACGCCCGGCATGCCGTAGCCGGCGGCGCGATCGGCGACGTCGACGATGGCCTGGTGCTTGGACTGCGGCGTGTACTCGCCGAAGCCGTTGTTCTCGCACACGAAGACCACCGGCAGCTTGAACAGGCCTGCCATGTTCGCGGCCTCGTGGAAGGCGCCCTCGTTGCTGGCGCCGTCACCGAAGAACGTGCAGGCCACGTTCTTGGTCTTGCGGAACTTGTTGGAGAACGCAGCGCCCACGGCGATCGGCGGCCCGCCGCCGACGATGCCGTTGGCGCCGAGCATGCCCAGCTCCATGTTGCAGATGTGCATGCTGCCGCCCTTGCCCTTGCAGTAGCCGGTGGCCTTACCGTAGAGCTCGGCGAACATCTGGTCGAACTCGCCGCCCTTGGCGATCAGGTGGCCGTGGCCGCGGTGGGTGCTGGTGATCCAGTCTTCGTTGGACAGGTGCACCATGACGCCGGAGGCGACCGCCTCCTGGCCTACGTACAGGTGCAGGGCGCCCGGGATCTTGCCGTCCTCCATGAGCTTGCCGGCGGTTTCCTCGAATATGCGGATGCGTACCATGCGCCGGTGCAGGTCGAGCAGGGTCTCGTCTGATATCTGTGCGGTCAACGTTCTATCTCCCAGTGTCGTCTTCGGTCTATCGACGCTCGAAGCGGATGTGCAGCCGCTTCAGGCCTCTCAGGATCATGGACGGATGGTGGCGGTAATCGTTCTTCCCCGGCACGAACGCGAAGCCGCGCGCCCGTGCCAGCAGCATATCAAAGGTCTGCACCAGTTCCTCGCGGGCCAGGTTGGCACCGATGCAGTGGTGGATGCCGGCGCCGAAAGCCAGGTGGGTGCCGGCATTGCCGCGACTCACGTCCAGGGCGTCGGGGTCGTGGAACTTGGCCGGGTCGCGGTTGGCCGCCGCAAAGCGCAGCATGATGCGCGCTCCGGCGGGCAGATGCACGCCGCCGATCTCGACGTCCCGGCGCACCACCCGGAACAGCCCCTGAACCGGGGATTCCAGCCGCAGCACCTCGTTGGCGAAGGTGCGCAGGCGCGCCGGGTCGGGGTCGGCGGCCAGGTCCTCGGCCAGATCGGGCCGCTCGGCCAGCAGCTTCACACCGGCGGCGATGGCGTTGGTGGTGGTTTCGTTGCCGGCCACCAGGAACTGCTGGGTGAGCGACAGCATCTCGGGCATGGTGAAGCCGTTGTCCTCGGCATCGCGGGCACTCACCAGGCGGCTCAGCAGATCGTCGCGGGGGGCGCTGCGCCGCGCCTCCAGCTCGGCGGCGATGAAGTCCTGGAACTCGCGGATCAGCCGCGCACACTCCACCAGACGCTCATCACTGGCCATCATGCCGAGCGGCTCCACCGAAGCGTCGGACCAGATCTTGACCCGCGGCGCCAGCGCCCGGTCCAGACCCAGCATGTCGGCGATGACCTGGATGGGAATGGGGATGGCGAGCTGGCTCACCGCCTCGAACTCGCCCTGGCCGATGAAGCCGTCGATGGTTTCGCCGACGATGGCCCGGATCGAGGCGGTGAGCGCCATGATGCTGCGCGGCCGGAACGGCTCGTCGATCATCTCGCGGATGCGGGTGTGGGCCGGCGGGTCGTTGGTCACCAGCGTGTCCACCTGGGGGTAGCCGCCGGCACGCACCGCCACGGCTTCCGCAGGGGGCGGCCGCAGGCTGTCGGCGCTCTGGCTGCCGACGCTGGAGAACACGTCCGGCCGGCGCAGCACGTCGCGCATCACCTCGTAGCTGCCGCACAGGTAGAAACCGAGTCGTTGGTCGTAGTGAACGCCCTGCTCTGCCAGCGCGCGGTGGTACGCGGCTGGGTCTTCCAGCACGTCAGCATCCTGCAGGCTTTTGATTTCCAGCAGGTTCTTGTCAATCCCCAGGCCCATGTCGGCTTCGCAACGTCCCCCTCGGCATCGCCGGTGGGGGGAGTGTGCCCATTCCGGCAAAACAGTCAAGTTTGTCGGTAATGCGAGGCGTGATATGTTCCGCTGACCGGGGCACGGACAGGAGAGGAGGCAGGGCCATGGCGGGGAGCGCAGCTCGGGACGGGGATCAGGGTCGGGAGATTCTGCTGGTCACCAAGGGCCACCCCTTCGAGCGGGAGCCCTTCTTCGCGATGTTCGAGGAGATGGCCGGTGTCGGCTGGACCCACGTCGAGCAGCCGGCCGCCCAGGCCCTGTTCGACGTCCGTCATGCCGCACCCTACGACGCCTTCGTGCTCTACGACATGCCCGGCATCCGCTTTCATCCCGACCGCGGTCCCGACTTCGTCGAGCCGGGCCCCGACTTCCGCGAGCGCCTGCTGGCGCTGCTGGAGGCGGGGCAGGGCATGGTGTTCCTGCACCACGCCATCGCCGGCTGGCCGGCCTGGGAGGCCTATGCGGACATCGTCGGAGGCCGCTTCCTGTACCTGCCCGGCACGCTGCGAGGCGAGGCGCGCCAGGACTCCGGCTACCGCCACGGCGTCACCCATGAGGTGCAGGTGGTGGCGCCCCACCCGGTGACGGAAGGGGTGCCGGAGCGGTTCACCATCACTGACGAGCTGTACCTGTACGAAGTGTTCGAGGACGACGTGCAGCCGCTGCTGGTCAGCGACTACGGCTTCGACGCGGCGAACTTCTACTCGGCGGCGCGCGCCGTCCGGGACCGCAAGATGTTCAGCAACGACGGCTGGACGCACCCGCCCGGCAGCCGTCTGATCGGCTGGACCAGAACCCAGGGCAACAGCCGCATCGTCTACCTGCAGTGCGGCGACGACCCGGTGGCTTACGCCAACCCGCACTTCCGGCGGCTGCTCCGCAACGCCATCTTCTGGGTCTCGGAGCCGCGGCGCGGCTAGGGCGGGTCGGACGGCGATCGTTTCCGTCTTGCCTGACTGTTTTGCTTGCCATAGGCTTCGGCCCTCGGAATCGCCGGCCCGGCCGGTGCAACAGCAACAGCGCCCACGTCGTGGGCCAGGGGAGAAGGCCATGCCGGCACATACGCTGGATCAGAATCGCGACGAGTCCCGGATCATCATCGCCGGCACGGTGGACCTGCCGCCCGACCGCCTGGAGGACGCCCTGGCGCGGGCGCGGCCGCTGATCGAGGGTGCCCTGGCGGAGCCGGGCTGCCTCGACTACGACTGGTGCCCGGACCCGCTGATTCCGGGCCGCATCCGGGTGTTCGAGCGCTGGGCCAGCGAGGCCGCGCTGGCCGACCACTTCGAGGGCCCCTGGTACCTGGGCATGCGCGAGCATCTGGGCGCCTGCGGCATCACCGGCGCCAGCACCGCCAAGTTCCGCGTCGACCTGGTGGAGCCTGTGTACGACGAGACGGGCACGCCGCGGGCCGACTTCTTCAGCAAATCCTGACCGGGAGCGATCGCCACCGGGCCTGGAAGTAAGGGGGTGGGTCGCTGCGGCGCCTTAGACGCCGGGCAGCGCCCAGGGGACGGAACCGAAACCCGCCGTGAATGGGGATTCACGGCCAACCTGGGAGAGACATATGTTCAAACGTTCACTATTGGCCAGCGCCATCGCCAGCGCCGCGCTGCCGGCGGCGGGGGGCCGCGCCCCCCCCCGCGGCGGGGCCCGGCGGCACCA
>JAVJUA010000034.1:0-222799 GCA_040219935.1 Pseudomonadales bacterium
ATCAAGTCGAATCGTGATTCGAGTCTTACCCGGCGGCGTGGGAATTACGGGCCCACGTTTGCCCTTGCTGAAGTCGTATTCCTTTCTCATGGTCGATTCTCGTAAATCATGCGCTCAGTCTTGGAAGCCTTGCGGGATGAAATGATTCGAATGCGGTCGTTACGGTGTGCAAAAACTGTAACCAAGATCCTGCCCAGGTCATCGGACCCAATAGACACGAATCGCTCTTCTCCTTCCGAGTCAGGATCTTCCATGGTGATGGATGTTTGATCTTCTAGAGCCACAACGGCTTCTGAAAAGCGAACACCGTGCTTTCTAGCGTTGGAACTGGCCTTGGTTTTGTCCCAATCGAATTGCACGCTGCGCAGTATATGCACAAATGTGCACCGCCTGCAATCGGCTCCAAATCGGGAAGTTCGAGGGGCTCGCCAGCCAGCTAACTTTTAATGGACGGATGAATGCCGTTTGGTCCCCGCTGCCTCACAGGCTTCTCCTGCTTCCCGCTATGGGTCAAAAGGTTACCACTGCCCGCGTGGCTGTCCATGTTTCGTCACGGCAGCTTGCCGTAGTTGGCCGGGATTGCGGCAAGGTGCCGCCTAGCGCGCAGCCGGGTTCCGGCTTCAGGTGGAAGGTCGGGGTTGCGGTCGAGGCTACAGCCCCTTGAACGCCTCCAGCGCCCGCTGCCGCGCGAACGCGTGGTCGACGATGGGCTTGGCGTATCCGTCGATGCCGGCGGTGTGGGGTTTGAAGATGGCCTTACCGGTAACGTCGCCGAGCTCGGTGACGTATCGGCGCACGAACTCGCCCCTGGGGTCGAAGCGTTCGGCCTGGGTGTAGGGGTTGAAGATGCGGAAGTAGGGGGCGGCGTCGGTGCCGGTGGAGGCGCTCCACTGCCAGCCGCCATTGTTCGAGGCGAAGTCGCCGTCCACCAGCAGGTTCATGAAGTGGCGCTCGCCCTCGCGCCAGTCGATCAGGAGGTGCTTGGTCAGGAACATGGCGCTCACCATACGCAGCCGGTTGTGCATCCAGCCGGTCTCGGCGAGCTGGCGCATGGCGGCATCCACCAGGGGGTAGCCGGTGTGCCCGGCCTGCCATGCGTCGAGCTCGGCCGGGGCGTGGCGCCAGGGCACGGCGTCCATCTCACGGCGGAAGGCGTGGCCCTTGCTCACGTGGGGAAACTGGGCGATCACGTGGCGGTAGAAGTCGCGCCAGATCAGCTCGCTGATCCAGGTCTCGGCGCCCTTGGCGCCGCCTTTGAGGCGACCGCCGTTGGCGGTCATGGCGGCGTGCAGGCACTGGCGTACCGACAGGATGCCGAGTGACAGGTACGGCGACAGGCTGCTGGTGCCGTCCTCGGCGGGCAGGTCGCGCTGGTCGTGGTATGACTTGAGCCGCTCGTCGATGAAGGTGTCGAGGCGTCTGTGGGCATCGCGCTCCGTGGCCGGCCAGCGCTCGCGAACCCGGTCGCGGGTCACGCCGTCCAGCGTCTGCGGCGGCCGGTCGCTGTCGATCTTCGGCGGGGTCTGGCGGCGAGGGGCCGGCAGCGGCTCGCAGGCCTGGCGGTCTACCAGCTCCAGCAGGCGGCGCTTGAACGGCGTGAACACGGTGTAGGGCTCGCCCGCCTGGGTGAGCACCTGGCCCGGCGGCAGGATGGTGCCGGCGTGATGCGCGTGAACGGTCAGGCCGGCGTCCTCGAACGCGCGGGTCACCTTCGAGTCGCGCACCCGTTCGTTGAGCGGGTACTCCTCGTGAAAGGCGATGGCGTCCGCCTCCACCTCCCGGGCCATGTTCACGAGACGCGTGGGCAGGTCGTCGAACCAGGGTGCCTGCACCAGCTTGAGCGGCACGCCGATGCGATCGAGCTCGCCGGCGAGGGCGTGCAGACCGTCCAGCAGGAAGGCGAAGCGGTTGTCGCCGACGTCGTGGCTGCGCCACTGACGGTTGGTGAGACAGAACACAGCCACCGCGTCGCCGCGGTCCATGGCATCGAACAGCGCGGGATGATCGTGCACCCGCAGGTCGTTGCGGAACCAGACGAGGGTGCGCACGGCGCTCAGGCGTCGGCGGCGTCTGGGGTGCGCAGCCGGTAGCCGCGGCCGGCCAGGGTCTCGATCATGGCAAAGTCGAACGGCTTGTCGACGGCGCGGCGCAGGTTGTAGAGGTGGCTGCGCAGGGTGTCGCTGTCGGGCAGGTCGTCGCCCCACAGCTCCCGCTCGATCATCTCCCGCGGCACCACCTTGGGCGCTTCGCGCAGCAGGATGCGCAGGATGTCGAACAGCGTCCGCGACAGTTTGATCTCACTGCCGGCCCGATGCACCTCCATGGTGTCCAGGTTCATGGTGAGGTCGCCGGCCGAGTACGCCGACGTGAGGCCGCGGCCGCGGCGCATCAGCGCCTCGATGCGGGCCACCAGTTCGGGCAGAGCGAAGGGCTTCACCAGGTAGTCGTCGGCGCCCACCTCGAAACCCGACAGCTTGTCGTCGAGCTGGTCGCGGGCGGTGAGCATCAGAATCGGGGTGGTGAGCTGAGCGTCCTTGCGCAGGCGCTTGCAGACGGTGATGCCGTCGATGCCGGGCAGCATCAGGTCGAGCACGATGGCGTCGAAGGGCTGAGTGGCGGCCAGGTGGAGAGCGAGCAGGCCGTCGGCGGCAAAGTCCACGGCGTAGCCGCGCGCTTCCAGGAAGTCGCCGACCGTGCCGGCGAGTTCCTGGTGGTCCTCCACCAGGAGAATGTTGCCTTTCTGACCGCTGGACATGGGCCGAGTGTAGATCTATGGGGAACCAGCCGCCATGGTGGCGTTCTTGTCGTGAACGCTCCGTGAAGGATCGCCCGCTACCGTATAGGCCGAACTGGGCGACAATGGCGCCATGACGCAGCGCGGGGTCATTCTGCAGACGAGCTACCGGGTGCTGGCCGGGGTGCCGGTGGTGCACCTGTTTGGCCGCCTCGAGGATGGTCGCAGCTTCCTGGTGCGCGACGGTCGCGACCGGCCGTTCTTCTACATCGGCGCGCGCCACGCGGCCCGGGCCGCGGCCGAACTCGGCATCGCGCCGCGCCCGGTGCCGCACTGCAGCCTGGCCGGCGACCCGCTGGCGCGCATCGAGGTGATGGTGCCCGGCGACGTGCCGTCCCTGCGCGACCGGCTGCACGCCATGGACATGCCCACCTTCGAGGCCGACGTGCGCTTCGCGCAGCGCTACCTGATCGACCGCGATGTGAAGGGCGCCTGCGAGATCGTGGGCACGCCTCGGTCGGGCGACGATCTCGGCGTCGACGTGGTGTTCGACGAGCCCGAGTTGCGGCCGTTGCCCGCAGACGCCGCGGTGGCGGTCACGCCGAGGGTGCTGTCGTTCGACATCGAGACCGACCCCCGAGAAGACCGGCTGTTGGCCATCTCCCTTTATGGGCTGGGCGCCGACGAGGTGCTGGTGATGGATCCGGCGGGGCGGGCGATGCCCGAACGTGCCAACGGCGTTCCGAGCGAGGCCGCGCTGCTGCGCGCGTTCGCCGAGCGGGTGACCGCCCTCGACCCGGACGTGCTCACTGGCTGGAACGTCATCGACTTCGACCTGATGATGCTGGCGCGCACGGCGGCCCGGGTCGGGGTGGCGCTGCGGATCGGCCGCGGCGACGGCGAGGTGCGCATCCGCGCCGCCGAGGGTTACTTCGGCAGCGGCCAGGCCAACGTGCCGGGGCGCCTGGTGCTGGACGGCATCGACCTGCTGCGCGGCGCCTTCGTGCGCACCGACGATTACAGCCTCGACGCGGTGGCGCGCAGCGTGCTGGGCGAGGGCAAGGCCGTGCACGGCGACGTGGCGGACCGGGTGGGCGAGATCCTCAGCAACTACCGCAACGATCTGGATCAGTTCGCCTTGTACGCCCGCACCGATGCGCGCCTGGCGCTCGAGATCGTCGAGAAGCTCGATCTGGTGACGCTGGCGTTTGCCCGCAGCCGGCTCACCGGCATGACGCCCGACCGGGTGGCGGCCAGCATCGCTTCGTTCGACTTTCTGTACCTGTCGGCGCTGGGGCGGCGGCGGCGGGCGGCTCCCACGGTGGGCAGCGGCGACAATCGGGTGCACGCGGCCCAGGGCGGCGGCCACGTGCTGGAGCCGGTGGTGGGCCTGCACCAGAACGTCTGGGTGTTCGACTTCAAGAGCCTGTACCCGAGCATCATCCGCACCTTCAACATCGACCCGCTGGGCTACGTGGCCGAGCCGCAGCCGGACGACGACCTGATCGTGGTGGAAGACGGCGCCGCGTTCCGGCGCGAGGGCGCCATCCTGCCGGCCATGCTCGACGACCTGTTCCCGCGCCGCGAGGCAGCCAAGCGGCGCGGCGACGCGGTGGCATCCCAGGCCATCAAGATTCTCATGAACTCGTTCTACGGCGTGCTCGGCACCCCGGCGTGCCGGTTCCACAACCCCGCCATCGCCAACGCCATCACCGGCCAGGGGCGGCACCTGCTGCTGTGGTCCAAGGCCTGGTTCGAGGCGCGAGGCTACGCCGTGCTCTACGGCGACACCGACAGCCTGTTCGTCGGCTCCGGCCTGGCCGACGGCGATGCCGCCCTCGCCCGGGCCCGCACCCTGGCCGCGGCCATCAACAACGATCTGCGTACCTATGTAGAGGGTCGCTGGCGGGTGCAGAGCGCGCTCGAGCTCGAGTTCGAGAAGCTGTACGTGAAGCTCATCCTGCCGTCGGTGCGCCACGGTGCCGGCGGCGCCCGCAAACGCTACGCCGGGCTCACCCACGGCGCCGCGGCGGATGCGGTGGAGTTCGTGGGCATGGAGGTGGTGCGCCGGGACTGGACCGAGCTGGCCAAGCGGGTGCAGCGCGAGCTCTACCAGCGGCTGTTCGCCGGGGCGCCGGTGGATGACTATCTGCGCGGCGTGGTGGCCGAGCTGCGCGCCGGGAAGCTGGACGATCTGCTGGTCTACCGCAAGGGGCTCAGAAAGTCGCTCGAGTCGTACACCGCATCGACGCCGCCTCATGTGGCCGCGGCGCGGCAGTCGAGCCAGGCGCCGGGCCGGGTGATCCGCTACCTGATGACGGTTGCCGGCCCGCAGCCGCTGGATGCCCTCACCGCGGCCCCCGACCGCGAGCACTACCTGGAGCGCCAGGTACGGCCGGTGGCCGAGCCGGTGCTGCAGGCAGTCGGGCTCGAGTTCGAGCGCGTGATCGGCGACGACCGGCAGCTCGGGCTGTTTTAGGGTCGTGGCTCCGGCAGCAGCCGATGGCGCTGCAGCTCGTCCAGAAACCAGGGCGTGAAGTCGTCGGGCGCGCGGCGCACCCAGGCGGCGAGGTCGGGCAGGGCGACGGCGCGAACCTCGGCGACCTCTTCGGCACACCGCGTCAGCGGCCCGTCGTAGAGGCCGACGAATGCCTGCTGCTGCTCCCGGTCCACCAGCAGCCGGCCGTCACCGCTGCGGGTACGGTGCTCGGCGCGGTGCGGCGCGCCCAACGGCTTGAGGCGTACGCCGCTGACCCCCAGCTCCTCCGCCAGCCCGCGTTGGGCCGCGGTCAGGTGGTCCTCGCCGGGCTTGAGGTGCTCACCGACGCTGAGATCCCAGCGGCCCGGGTACAGGTCCTTGGCTGCGGCGCGGCGCTGCACGATCAGCACCCCCGCATCGGCGAACAGCAGCACGTGGGTCGAGCGGTGCCAGAGACCGAGGGCGTGCACGCGGCTGCGCGGTGCCAGGCCCAGCGGCTGGCCGTCGTCGTCGTAGGTCTCGAATTGCTCCTCGGCGGGGTCGCTGGCCATGCCGGCCAGTATACGGGGCGGTTCGTCAGCCGGCGTAGCAGCCCGCCACCGGACGGTTGTCGCCGAACGGCCGCACGCCGGCGTCGTGGTTCGAGCTGATGGCGTAGGTGGTGTGGCCCAGGGTCCCCAGGTCCCACACCTTCTGCAGCCAGCGCGGTGCGCCGCGCTCTTCCAGGTTGTAGCTCACCCAGGCGTGCACCACGGCGGTGGCCACGCCCCAGGCCACCACCTCGGCATCATTGGGCTGCTCGCCGATCAGTCGCTTGGTCAGCCAGGCCTCTTCGCGGTAGCAGGGATCCCCGGCCGCGTTCAGGGTCTGAGCCACGTCCACCGCGTGCAGGGCCTGCCAGGCCAGTTCCTGGTTGTCCATGGTCTGGCAGCCGCCGAGCAGGCCCAGCACCGCCAGCAGCAGCGCGCCGATCCGTGCGGGCCGTCGCGGACGGACGGCGGCGCGATTGGCCATGATGATCCCCAGGCATCTCTCGTTGGGGTGTCTTTGTACGCGATTCCGGGCATGCGCCTGTTCTCATTTTGCAAACGTTGTTTGACCAAATGCGCCGCCAATGTGTGCGGAATGCGTGGCGGCCGAAGCCGGAACTCGGGAAAAATCAGAGGGTTGACCAGATTTTTAGGCACTCTACATTCGGTACTACATTTGCTTATAATCCGCCGTCGCCATCGGCCTCGGGAGAGGGGGGTCGTGTTGCTAATCTCTAGAACTGGAGACAACAGGATTGCATCGCTCTGGCAATAACCGGTCCCTGGCGTTCAGGAGTTCCGGCTTTGGCAATCTGGTCGAGGCCCTGGAATACGCAGCAACGGGCGAAACCGGTATCAATTTCTACGATGGCCGGGGCGAGCTGGAAAGTGCCCTCAGCTATCGCGCGCTCATGGAAGCCGCCCGGGATCTGGCGCGACGCCTGCTCGGGGCGGGCATTGCCCGCGGCAGCCGCGTGGCCATCGTGGCCGAGACCGACCCCATGTTCCACCGGGTGTTCTTCGCCTGTCAGTACGCGGGCCTGCTGCCCGTGGCGCTGCCGGCAGGGGTGCAGCTCGGCGCCCACGATGCCTACGTAGCCCAGCTTCGGCGTATGCTGCAGGGCTGCGGCGCCGTGGTGGCCGTGGCGCCGCACACCCACGTGGGCTTTCTCGAGGAAGCCGCGCGCGGGCTGCCCGGGTTGCGGGTCGGCACCATCGAGACCTTCGAAGCGCTGCCCGACAGCGAGGAGGCGCTGCGCCCGCTGCGCGCCGACGAGCCGGCCTACCTGCAGTACACGTCCGGCAGCACGCGTTTTCCGCGCGGCGTCGAGATCACCCAGACCTCGGTGATGAACAACCTGCGCGAGATCGCCGAAGAAGGGCTCATGCTCGGGTCCGATGATCGCTTTGTGTCGTGGCTGCCGCTGTATCACGACATGGGTCTGGTGGGCTTCGTGCTGCTGCCGGTGGCCACCCAGCTCTCCGTCGATCTGCTGAGCGCGCGCACGTTCGCCATGCGGCCCAGGCTGTGGCTGAAGATCATTTCCGAGAACCGCGGCACGATTTCGTCCAGCCCGCCGTTCGGCTATGCGCTGTGCGCGAAGCGGCTGCGGCCCTCCGACACCGAACGCTATGACCTGTCCTGCTGGCGTGCCGCCTGCGTAGGCGCCGAGCGCATCCCGCCGAAGTCGCTGCAGGAATTCGCCGCGGCGCTCGCCTCCACCGGCTTCAGCCCGTCGAGCTTCGTGCCCTGCTACGGCATGGCCGAGTGCGCGCTGGCGGTGAGCTTCTCGCCGCTGGGCGAAGGCTTCAGCGTCGATCGCGTCGACAAGCAGGCCATGGCCTCCAACCTCGAGGCGCGACTGGTGAACGGCAGCACGGCCGACGCCGACGTGCTGAACATCGTCGACTGCGGCGAGGTGCTGCCGAGCTATGATTTCGCCATTCGCGACGCGGACGGCAACGACCTTTCCGACCGCCAGTGCGGCCACGTCTGCCTGAAGGGGCCCAGCGTCATGCGCGGCTACTTCCAGGATCCGTCGGCCACGGCCGAGGTGCTGTCCCACGACGGCTGGCTGGATACCGGCGACATTGGCTATCGCGTCGGCCGGCGGCTGTTCATCACCGCCCGCAGCAAGGACGTGATCATCATCAACGGCCGCAACATCTGGCCGCAGGATCTCGAGCATCTCGCCGATGACCTGCCGGGCGTGCGCCAGGGCAACGTGTCTGCCTTTGCAGCGCCGTCGCCGGGCGGCGAAGACCTGGCCGTGCTGGTGGTGGAGTGCCGGGAGCAGGACGAGGACAAGCGTCAGGCGCTCATCGATCAGCTCGAGGTGGCGGTGCACACCAACTTTGGCGTGCATGCGTACATCGATCTGGTGGCGCCGGGCACCCTGCCTCGCACCTCTTCCGGCAAGCTGGCGCGGTCGCGCACCAAGCAGGACTTTCTCGCCCGCGTGGCTCAGGTGAGCAACGGCTGGCACGCCCGGGCCGCAAACGGCTGAGGCCGACATGACCACCGCGGTGCTGCGCCGCGTGCTCGTGACCGGCGCCACCGGCTTCATCGGCCGCCGCCTCCACCGACTGCTGCTGGACCACGGCGTTGCCGTGCGCGCGCTGCTGCGCCCGGGCAGCTCTGGCGCTACCCATCTCGATCCCCGCTGCGACGTGGTGGCGGCCGCGCTGGACGACGACCAGGCCCTGGCCGACGCCGCAATGGGCGTGGATGCGGTGGTGTATGTGGCCGGCGCCGTGCGCGGCCGCCTGCCGGCCGACTTTCACGCCGCCAACGTCGCCGGGGTGGCGGCCGTGGCCGCAGCGGTGCAGCGGTCGAGTCCGGCCGCGCTGCTGCTGTTGTTGTCGTCCCTGGCGGCCAGCCGGCCGGAGCTGTCGGCCTACGCGGCGAGCAAGCGGCAGGGCGAGCGCGCGCTGGCGGCGTCCGGCCTGGAGGCCTGGAGCGTGCTGCGCCCGCCCGCCGTCTACGGCCCTGGCGATGCCGAGCTGCGCGGCCTGTTCGATCTGGCCCGCCGCGGCCTGGCGCTGCGCCCGGGTCCCCGGGGCCAGCGCCTAGCGCTGCTGCACGTCGACGACGTATGCCGCGCCGTGCTGGCCGCGCTGACCCATGCGGACGCCTGCCGCGGTCGTACCTTCGAGATCGATGATGGCCGCCCCGGCGGCTACGACTGGGACGCCATCGGTCAGGCCGTGGCCGGCCGCCGGGTGCGCCAGGTCGGCGTGCCGGCCTGGCTGCTCGGCGCGCTGGCGCGGGCGAACCTGGCGGTATCGGCCGTCACCGGCCGAGCGCCCATGCTGACCCCGGGCAAGGTGCGCGAACTTCGCCAGTCGCGCTGGCTGTGTGATAATCGCGCCTTCACGCTCGCCACGGGTTGGGCGCCGCAGATCGATCTGGCCTCCGGCGCCGCCCGGCTGTTCCAGCCACCCACGGAGAACGACACGACGTGAGCCCAGCGCTGAACGACATCGAGGCGGAGATCAAGACCATCCTGGCGGGCTACCTGAAGAACGCGCCGCCGCTGTCGGGCGACACCGACCTGATTGCCGATCTGGCGCTGGAATCGGTGCAGGTCATGGAGTTCGTGGTGGAGGTTGAAGACCACTACGACATCGCCATCGATCTCGAGAGCCTGTCGAACGTGCACACCGTCGCTCAGCTTGCCGACGTCGTGGCACGCACCCTCGGCTGACCATCCGATCTTCGAGACGTACCCATTCCCATGAATCTGCTCGACAAGTTCGACGCCTTACGAGACCGGCAGGCCGGCATGAGCGCCGGCGGACAGGATCCCACCCGGGTGGTCATGGAGCGCCTGGTCTCCGCCACCGAGGCCCTGGTCAACGGCCGGCCGACGATCCTCGCCGGCACCAACAACTACCTGGGCCTGACCTTCGACCCCGAATGCGTTGCCGCAGGGCAGGCGGCGCTGGCCGAGTTCGGCACCGGCACCACCGGCTCGCGCATGGCCAACGGCAACTACGCCGGTCACGGCGAGCTGGAGCGTGAGATCGCCGCGTTTCACGGCTGGCCCCACGCCATGGTGTTCTCCACCGGCTACGGTGCCAACATCGGCATGCTGATGGCGCTGGCCGGGCCGGGCGATTGCGTGCTGCTCGACGCCGACGCCCACGCCAGCCTGTACGACGGCTGCCGCATGAGCGGCGCCGACATCTTCCGCTTCAAGCACAACGACGTCGACAGCCTCGACAAGCGCCTGCGCCGCCTCGGCGAGCGTGCCAGCCGCGCCCTGATCGTCACCGAGGGGCTGTACAGCATTCTCGGCGACCGCGCGCCGCTGGCCGGGATGGTGGAGGTGAAGCGGCGCCACGGCTCGTATCTGCTGGTGGACGAAGCCCACTCGCTCGGCATCTTCGGCGCCGGTGGCCGTGGGGTGGCGGAGGAGGCCGGCGTGCTCGACGACGTCGACTTCATCGTCGGCACCTTCTCGAAGACGCTGGGTTCCACCGGCGGCTACTGCGCGAGCCCGCTCGACGTGCTGCCGCTGGTGCGCCTGGCCAGCCGGCCGTACATCTTCACCGCCTCGCCCTGTCCGTCGGTGATCGCCACCACCCGGGTGGCGCTGCGGCTGGTCAGCGAGCGGCCCGAGCTGCGCGAGCGGCTGTGGGACAACGCCCGCCGGCTGCATGAAGGCCTGTCGGCGCTGGGCCTCACGCTCGGCTGCGCCGAGGTCAGCCCGGTGGTGGCCGTGCGCTTCGACGCCGCGGAGCGGGCGCTCGGCGCCTGGCGCGACATGCTGGCCCACGGCGTCTACGTCAACCTGATCGTGCCGCCCGCGTCGCCCGATGGCAGCAGCCTGCTGCGCTGCAGCGTCAGCGCCGCCCACACCGCGTCGCAGATCGACGCCGTGATCGAGGCGTTCGCCGCCGTCACCCGCTAGCCGTTAGCGGAACGCGCCACGCCGGTACAGGCGCCACAGCAGCGGCCAGGCAAAGATCAGCGGATGCCGCCGCTGCCGCTGGGTGGGGGCGATGTAGATGCCCGAATGCCGCTCGATCTTCCACAACAGGTAGTCCAACGGATCATCGAAGGTGCCGGCCGCCTTCACCAGCCGCAGCACGCTCAGCCCCTTGCCCTGAAACGCCCGCAGTCGCCAGGTCATGGCGCCGTCGCGCAGCGGCACGGCGCGCCGGTAGCCGTCGCCGTCAACGCGCAACGCCGCGCCGGGCTCTCGGGCGTAGGCGGCCAGCACCGCGTCGAAGAACGGCGCCTGCTGGTCGTACAGGCCGGCGCCGGCCGCCGCCTGCTCGGCGCGCAGCTCGCAGCGGTAGGTGCGGTCGAAGCCGGCGCGCCAGGGCAGAGCCGCATCGAACCGCTCCGGCAGGGTCGCCGCCACCCGGCCGATGAAGGCGCGCACCGCATCGGCGAGTGCGGCGATGACCCGGCCTCGCGCGTCCTCGTCCCGCGCCCGGACCAGGCCGGCCGGCTGGGTGAAGCGTGACCAGAAGTAGCTCTGAAAGCGGTGCATGCCTTGCTCGAACTGGTCCAGCGTCATGGTGGCGTACTTGGCGCGCAGGGCGGGGCGATCGCCGTCGGCGGGCAGCGACAGATAGTAGACGTTGGGCGGCAGCACGCGGTTGCCGAGAGCCTGCAGGCGGCTCGGCAGCGCCGGCGGGGCGAGACGGTCCAGCAGCACGTAGAAGTCGAGCAGGGTGTCGCGCTTGCCGCGCAGATACGAGCCGTACAGCAGCACGGCGGCCACCCGTCCGGGGTGGCGGTCTTCGATGGCGGCGGTGAGCCGGGCGACGTCGGCATCGTCACCGTGGGCGCGCTGGTCGAGATGTCGTCCGATCAGGGCGGGCAGCGAGGCCGCGCCGCCCGGGTCAGCCGGCTGCATAGGCGCTCTGGGTGCCCGAGAAGGTGCGGTAGGCATGGGCGTGGCGCTCGGCGGCGCCTGGCTCGATCAGCCACGAGGTCAGCGGCCCGCCCCGCAGCCGCGCCACCGCACCCTGCAACAGGCGTACGCACAGAACCGCGGTGGTGCCCGCGGTCCACAGCGCGACCGCCACCAGACCCCAGTCGGGTCGGCCGATGACCAGCGCGGCGGTGAGCAGGATCATGCAGGGGTTGCGCCGGGCGGTGATCAGCCGGAAGTAGGCGTCGAACGGCCGCCACGAGAAGATGCTGGCGTCACCGAGCAGGTGGAAGGCGCCTTCCACGGCGCGGCCGCCGACGTAGCCGGCCACGATCAGCACCATGAGGTCGTCGAAGCCGAGGCCGAGCAGAGGCTGGTAACCGACCAGCCCGACGCCCCAGAGGTAGTACCAGAACGGTGGATGGATCAGGTCCATGCCGTGGTCGAGCACGTGGCCGAAGCGGCTCGAACGCACGGTGACCCGCGCCAGCTTGCCGTCCACCGTATCGAGATAGGTCATGAACCAGCCGGCGGCGAGCCCCAGCGCGAACTGCCCGTGGGCGAACAGCCAGCACGCCCACAGCATCAGGGCGAAGCCGAACAGCGTCACCATGTTCGGGGTGATGCCGGTGGCGGCGCAGAAGCGCACCCCGTGGCGGGCCGGCCGCGGCCAGACGAACTTGGTGACCAGGTCGGTGATGCCCTTGTAGGAGGTGCCGTACAGCAGCGACTCCAGCTCGCCGCGCCGCACCTCGGTGACGGGCTCGAGCAGCGGCGGCTTCGATTTGCGGAGCTGATGATCGAAGGCGCCCAGGTCGTCCGGGGTGATGACGCTGAGGCCGGCCGGTGTGGGCGCGCCGTCGTCGAGGAGGTTGCGCGCCTCCGTGGCCTGGGCGGCGCCGACCACGGCCGCCGCCAGTTGGCCGCTGCCGGGATGCCGCAGCAGCGTGTCGGTGCGCTCGAGCAGCGTCTTCAGGGTGCGCACCTCATAGAGGTAGTCGGCGCGCAGCAGCAGCACGCGGGCGTCCGCGGGGAGTTCGTCGAGGCTCTGCACGAGGTCCACATCGCCCGCCTGCCGAAGCTGCCGCTGGATGCGCTGCTCGGCAGACAACTGCCAGAGCCGGACCGACGAGCGGCCGGCGATGTAGGCCAGATACCTCATGCTATATTGCCCGCTCGATTGTCCGCTCGTCAGTGAATGCTGCGCTGGCCGCAGCCGAACCGGCGGGGATTATAGTCGTCGGCCGGAACCCCCAGCAAACGCACGAGAAACCGTGATTCGTCTCGTTCACATCACCGACCCGCACCTCACCACGCTGGACGGGCAGCGCCTCTGGCGCCTGCGCGGCAAGCGCTGGTCGGGTTACCTGTCCTGGCAGCGGCGGCGCCGTCACGTGCACCTGCGCGAGCGGCTGGACCGGGTCACCGCGGCGGCGCTGGCGGAAGACCCCGTGCAGATTCTTGTCACCGGCGATCTGGTGCACATCGGCCTGCCGGGCGAGATCGAGGCGGCGGCCGGCTGGCTCGAGGCCCTCGGCCCGCCGCAGCGGGTGATGCTGGTGCCGGGCAATCACGACGACTACGCCGCCGATTCCCGGGCGGCTCTGCAGGCGAGCTGGGCAGCCTACCTCCCCGAGTCCGACGCCGACTATCCGCGGCTGCGAACGCTCGAGGACGGCGGCGTCACGATCAGCCTGCTCGGGCTGTCGAGCGTCATGCCGACGCCGCTGTTCATGGCCCACGGCCGGCTGGGGCCGGCGCAGCTCGGCCGCTTCGACCGGGCGCTGGCCGCAGCCGATGGCTTTCGCTGCGTGCTGCTGCATCACCCGCCGTTGCCCGGCATGGCCTCATGGCGCAAGGGGCTGCACGATGCGTCGGCGCTGGCCGACGTGCTCGACGGCCGCGGCGCCGAGCTGGTGCTGCACGGTCACGTGCACCGCAACGTCAGCGCCCGCAGCCCCGCCGGCGTGCCCGTGTACGGCACAGCGTCGGCGTCGAGCAACGAGCCGCCGGCCAGCTACCGGCGCATCGACATCGGCCGTGACGGTGACGACTGGGTGGTGTATCAGCGGCTTATCGAGGTGCCCCCCGACGGCGCCCGCGCCGAGGCCGAGCGCGTGGTCTGGCGGACGCCGGTCAGGGAGTCGGCCACAGCGCCTTCAGCCGCGTGACCAGGGCCGCATTGGCGGCCGCGTCGGTGGCGGTGACCTCGCCCAGCGCCGGCGGCCCGGGCCAGCCGGCGTCAGCAAAGTCGACGCCGTCGAAGCTCACCGGCGCCGGGTAGCGGGGAATGACGTGGAAGTGCACGTCCGGGTCCACCATCATCAGCATCAGGTAGTTGATCTTCTGATAGTTGGTCAGCGCCCGGGCGGCATGCTCGATGTCGCCGATCGCCCGGTGCAGCTCGGCGAAGCCGGCGGCGGAGACGGCATGGAAGTCGCGTACCGGCTCGGTGCAGGCCAGCACCATCGAGCCGAGCGTCACTTGCTGGGGCCGCAGCAGCACCACCCAGTGGTCATAGGCCCGGATCAGCGTATCCGGGTAGCCGAACTTGCGGATGGTTTCGTTCATGCGCCCCTCGCCCGGGTGCCGTTGCCGCGGTGGCGGGCCGCGTAGGCGGGCCAGGCCGACACCACCTGCTGAGCGTTGGCCAGGTCCTCCGCCTCGTCCACCTCGCACCATGACAGGCCGTGGATGTCACAGACGGCCACCTGCTGCTGGCCGGCCAGGGTGTCGATGGCCGACAGGTACCAGCGCTTGGTGCCTTCGCCGTAGCGCATCATGTGCGCGACGGTGCGGCGGAACAACGCCGGGCCATCGCCCCGGAACACCATCATGCCGATGGACTCGCCGTTTACGCCCTCGCTCAGGGTCTTGCCGACCCTCTCGAGCCGGTCGCCCGCCACCACCACCTTCATGTCGTCGGCGTCGTAGGCGTCCTTGCGGTCGATCACCAGGGTCACGGCCGAGCGTTCCGGCGTGGCCAGCAGCCGCTGCACCACGGCCGCCTCGAACAGGGTGTCGCCGTTGATCAGCACGAACGGCTCGGTCATCTCCTCCCGGGCCACCCAGCAGGTGCCGAGGTTGTCGGCGAGCGCATAGAAGGGGTTGTAGAGCGTGCGCACCGGCACCGTCTGCCACGCCTCGGCGATGGCGTCCACCCGGTCGGCGCCGAAGCCGGTGACCACCACCACCTCGTCCACCGCCTGGCCCAGCTCGTGCAGCTGCCACTCGAGCAGGGTGCTGCCCGCCACCGGCAAAGCGCACTTGGGCGTCGATTCGGTGAGGGGCAGCAGGCGCCGGCCCTGGCCGGCGCTCAAGATGATTGCCTTCATGTGCGGACGCGGCCCCCCTCGGGCCCCGGTGGAAAGCGCGCTAACCTAACACGCCTGGCCGCTCGGCAAAACCGCGCCCTGGGCGGCGTCCGGCAACCGCCCGGGCTACAGCCGGTCGTGCAGATGGTCGGCCAGGCGCAGCGTCAGGGCCAGAATGGTGAGGGTCGGATTGGCCCAGCCGCCGGTGGGGAACACCGAGCTGCCGGCCACGTACAGGTTGTCGTAGCCATGCACGCGGCCCTGTGGGTCCACCACGCCGGCGGCCGGGTCGGCGCTCATGCGGGTGGTGCCCATGTGGTGGTAGCCGGCGATGGGATGGCGGCCGACGGTGGGGTCCACGGGCCATTCGCTGCCCGGCGCGTCCAGCCACTCGCAGCGGCTGAGGCGGCCGAGGCCCAGGCGCTCGAGCTCGGCCCCCAGCGCGTCGGCCATCACCGCCACGGTGCGCTTGTCCAGCTCGCCCAGACGCCAGTCGAGCACGGCGCGGCGCATGCCCAGGGCGTCGCGCTCGCGGCCGAGGGTCACCCGGCTGTCCGGATTGGGCGCCTGCTCCCCACGCACCATCACGTACAGATGCCGAGGCCGGGTGCGGGCCCGCACCGCCTCGATGGCCGGCCGCACGCGCCGCTGCAGCCAGCCGCGGACGTCCCGGTAGGCGTGCCACAGCCGGCGCCGGCTCCGGTCCGGGGGAAGCTGATGCTTGAGGCGCCGGTAGACGCGGTCGTCCAGCGCCAGGCCGCGCTTAGGGTCGCGCTGCAGCTTGAAGGTGAAGGCGCTGTTGAGGATGCCGGCCTGGCGCTGCAGCGCGGGTGCCGCCAGCAGGGTGGGTGCCACCGGCGGCTGGCCGCCGCCGAGCGGGCGCTTGCGGAACAGGTTCCACAGCGTCTGCGGCGCGTCGGTGTGAATGCGCGCCACCCGGCCATGCTGGTGCTCCATGAAGAAGCGGCCCACCAGGTCGTGGCCGTTGCCGATGCCGCCGCGCTCGACGTCGTCGGCGGCCAGCAGCAGGCGCGCGTTCTCGATGCCGCCGCAGGCCAGCACGTAGCGGCGGGCTCGCACCGGCAGCCGGCGTCCGCCCGGCACCGTCACCTGCACGTGGTCGAGGGCGCTGGCGCCCGGGGCGGCCTGCAGATGGGTGACGCTGGCATGCAGCGCCACCGTCACCCGCGGATGCTCGAAGAGGTCGTTGCAGCGGGCGGCGCTGAAGCGCTCGCGCACCGTGTCGAAGCGCCAGAACCGGGTGATGAGCCGGTCGGCGTCGAGCGGCGGCGGGGTCAGCCCGAGCGTGCGCCAGACGCGCTCGTCGTAGGCAAAGTCGCCGAGGCCGAGCGCCGCATGTGCGGTCTGGTAGTAGGGCGCCAGCTCCGCGAAGGCCACCGGCCAGCCGCTGTGGGGCACCCAGTCGCGGGCTTCCAGGTCGATGGGCTCCAGCGGCGTGCAGCGGCCACCCCAGATGTTGGTGGTGCCGCCGAAGAAGCGCAGCCGGGCATCCACCAGGTCGTAGTAGGGGTGGCCGACGTTGTCGCCGGCGTAGGGATCCTGCACCTCGGGCTGGTAGTCGAGGCCGCCCGCTTCCAGCAGGCACACGCGGTGGCCGCGTTCGGCCAGCCGCCGGGTGACCGTGATGCCGGCGGCGCCGGCGCCGATCACGCAGACGTCGGCGTCCAGGGACTCGAGGTCTGCGGCCTGTCGCAGGTCGATGCGCACCTGGTCATTCGCGCGGCGTGCGGGTCGCCCCGCCGCCGACGCGCGCGTTCCAGGCAGCCAGGTTCTGCAGCGGGTCGCGCACGTAGGCGCTGCCGCGGATGGCGCCGATCAGCAGCCGGTTGAACAGGCGGCCGATCCGGTCCATGGGCCGGTCGAAGTCGAGGAACAGCACCACCCGCACCTGATCGGTGTCGTTCCGCACCTCGTGCTCGTAGGTGTCGTCGAACACCAGGCACCTGCCTTCCTGCCAGTGGCAGATCTCCTGATCCACACGCAGCCAGCAGTGCTCGCCGTCATCGGGCACGATCAGGCCGAGATGACAGCGGATCACGGCCCGGGTCGGGCCCTTGTGCGGCGGGATGTGATAGCGGGGCGCCAGGATCGAGTACCAGGCGTTCTGCAGCCCCGGCAGGCCGTCGAGCAGCGCCGCCGTGGCCGGGCAGCGGGCGCAGTTCTCCTGCACCCGGTTGCCGAACACGTAGAACGCGAACGTCTTCCAGTTGTCGCCCTTGGAGATGCGCTTCTGGTCGGGCGAGAGCTGATGAAACGCCGGCACGTCCTCGAGCCGCGTCATCACCCCCTCGAGGTCGGCACGCACCTCCTGCCAGCGGGACTCCAGGATCGACACCCAGGGGAACTGGGCGTTGTCGAGCACGGGCGTGGTGCCCACCAGGCTGTGCCGGGCCTGAAACTCCCCCACCTTGCGCAGCGCGTGCTTGCCCGTCTGAATCACCAGATGGCGCAGACGGGGAAACCGGGCGGCGGAGCCGTTCTGGGGTGACTGGGTCATAGCGGGACGAATCTGATCGCAGGGCTGGCCGAGACGCGCATGGTAGCACCGCTGCTGCGGAACAGTTCGCCGTCCAGGGTGTAGGGGCCGTCGAAGGCGAGGGTCAGCCCGTCGCTGCCGGCGCTGTGCCAGCCCGCTTCCGGCGTCATGGTCGCGTGGGGCCGGCCGCGCAGCAGTCGCGGCAGCCGCCGCAGGAAGCCGGCGGCGCGCGCTTCCACGGCTGTGGCTTTCAGCGCCCCGCCGCCCTGGCCCCAGTACGGACGCAGGCCCAGCAGCAGCCGGTCCAGGGTGGTGACCAGCAGCAGCCGCACCGACCAGTCTTCGCCGTCGACGCGCACGCGCGCCGGCTCGGCGAACGGCGGCTCGCCCCGGGCCATGCCCCAGATGGTGCGCGCCAGCGCCACCCCGGCGCCGAGCTCGTGGGCGCCGCCGCCGTGGCGGATGCGGGCGTGGAAGTATTCGATGCCCTGGACGATGGTGCCCATGCCGAAGAACAGCCCGCACACCGCCGCCCCGGCGCCGTCCTCGGGCGCCACCCGCACCAGCGGCCGCGGCGCCACCGGCCCGCCGTTGCCGGCGCTGCCGTTCACGGCGGCGCCGAGGGCCGTCAGGCAGTCGCGAAAGCGGCGGTGGTCGTTGACGTCGTAGGCGGTCATGTTGGTGGTGCCGCCGGGCAGGCACGCCACCCGCGGCAGGCGCTCGATGGGGCAGCGCGCCAGCAGCAGGGTCAGGGCGTGCTGCACGCTGCCGTCGCCGCCGTTGATCACCAGCAGGTCGTCCGGCGCCCAGCGGTCGTGGCCCAGCAGCGGATCGAGCTCTGGGCCGCTGCGGGTGACATGATGGCGCACGTGCTCGGTCTCCGGCAGCAGCGCGCGCAGCGCCTCCAGGTGCCGGCTGGCCCGGGATGCCGTGACGTTGCTCACCACCAGCACCTTCATGGGGCGCAGCGCCCGGCGTCGGCGGCGAGGAGCTGGTTGGCCAGCATCCAGTCGGCGTGGCTGTCGACGTCGACGGCCGCGCGCGGGTAGGGCACCTCGACGAAGCCGATGCGGCACCCCGCCCGGTCGGAGAGCACGGCGAATGCCGCCGGCGCGGTGAGCCGCCCGCTCAGGTAGCGGGCCAGCGTCAGCGCCCCGAGACGGCGGGCGATCCGCCATGGCCGCTTGCGGTCGGCCTCGACGCCGGACCAGAACGCCAGCGCCCGGCCGCTCTCGGGGGTCAGCAGGGCGAACAGGTTGCTGCCGCAGAAGCCGCCGTCGGCGAAGCGCAGCACGGTGCGCCGCGACTGCGGGAAGGCGGCGGCCACGATGTCGTAGGGCACCAGGCCCACCACCAGATCGAGGTGGTTCGCCTGCGCGGCCGCGCAGGCGGCGGTGCAGAACGCGTCCACCATGGCGGGCTCGAGCAGGGCGTGATCGCCGCCGGTGAGCAGCAGCGGATGCCCGCCGGCCTCGCGGCTGGCCGCCAGGGCGCTGGCGGCCGGTCCGGTCGCTGGCGCCAGCCAGCGGTAGTCGCCGGCGGCCAGCAGCGCCTGCAGCGCCGGTGCAGCCGACAGCACATCGGCGGCGGGGCCGCAGACCACGCCGCCGGCCACCGCGTCGCTGCCGCGCAGGGCCGTCAGCACCCGCGCCAGGCACGGCTGGCCGGCCACGTCCGCCAGCACGCCGGCGGCGATGCCGAGCTCGCGTGCCAATACTCCGCCGCCCGGGCGCTCGCCGGCCAGCACCACGGCCTTGAAGGGCGCCGACCTCATGCCGTGGTGGTGCTTGTCATGTCAGCGGCTTCCGGAACATGCGGTAGCGCTTGCTCACCCGGCCGCCGATGCTCTCGATGATGCCGCGCATGCCCATGTTGTCGTCGAGAATCCACGACAGCTCCACCTCGCGGAAGCCCCGCCGAACCGCCGGTCCGCGCACCGCGTCGATGACCAGGTAGGCGAGCCCGGGCCCGAGCCGGGTGTGGTGGTGGGCGCGGCGCACGCCCATCAGCGGCACCCGGCCGCTGGCCGGGTAGCGTACCTTCAGCCGCCACAGCAGCTTGGCCCAGCCGAACGGCAGCAGCCGGCCGCCGAGGTCGGCGATGGCCTCGTTGAGGTTGGGCAGCATGACGATGAAGGCGCTGGGCTCGCCGTCGAGCTCGGCGATCTGGATGAACTCGTCGGGAATGATCAGCAGCATCTCGCGGCCGACGGCGCGGAACTCCTCGCGGGTGAATGGCACGAAGCCCCAGTTCTGCGACCAGGCGTCGTTGAAGATGTCACGCAGCACCTCGAGATCGTCGTCGAGGTGCTTGCGGGATACGGTGCGCAGCGTCACCCGCGGCGCCAGACGCTTGAGCAGCGCTGCCATCACCGGCGGCGGGTCGAAGGCGGGGTTCAGCACGTAGGCCAGCAGGTCCTGGGCCGGTTGGTAGCCGGCCGCCTCCACCGCGGCCCCGTAGTACGGCGGCGAGTGGGCCATCATGAAGTAGGGCGGGGTGTCGAAGCCGTCGACCAGGATGCCGAGCTCCTGGTTGATGCCGAGGTTGAACGGCCCGGTGACGTGCACGGCGCCGCGCGCGCGCAGCCAGCCTTCGGCGGTCTCGAGCAGGGCGGCGATCAGGCCCGGGTTGTTCTCCGCCTCCAGCATGCCGAAGTAGCCGCCGCGCTCGCCGTGCTCGGCCTCGTAGAGGCGGTCGATCTGGGCGCTGATGCGGGCCACCGGCACGCCGTTGCGGTAGGCCACCCAGGCCTGCCACTCGGCGTGGGCGAAGAACGGATGCTTGGGATTGAGGGCCCCTCGCCGCTCGAAGGCGAGCTGTGCCACCCAGTTCGGGTCGGTGCGGTACACGTCGAAGGGCACGCTCAGGAAGTCGCTCAGCCCGCGGCGGTCGCCCACCGGCACGATGCGCGCGCCGCGGTGGTCGCCAGCCGAAGCCGTCGTGATCTCAGCCACGTTGTCCCCCTGTGTCCCGTTGCTCGTCGTGGGCATCCCTTACCTGGCCGTTGGCCACCTGATAGACCCGGTCGCCGATGCGGCGCAGCGCCGACTGATGGGTGACGGCGAGGATGGTGAGCTGGCCCCGCAACCCGGTGAGGGTATCGCAGATGGCGGCCTCGCTGGCCGGGTCGAGGGCGCTGGTGGCCTCGTCCAGCACCAGCAGCGCCGGGTCGTGGGCCAGCGCCCGGGCCACCATGATGCGCTGGCGCTGGCCGCCGGACAGGCGCGCGCCGCGCTCGCCCACCAGGGTGTGCACGCCTTCCGGCATCGCCTCGACGAAGTCCAGGGCACCGGCGGCCCGCAGGGCCCGCAGCACGTCCGCTTCGCCGAGCCGTTCGTCACCGAGCGTGACGTTGGCGAACACGGTGTCGTGCAGCAGCAGGTTGTCCTGGGGCACGTAGCCGATGCGGCCCCGCCAGGCCATCAGATCGATCTGGTCGAGCGGCACGCCGTCGATCAGGATGCGGCCGGCGGTGGGCTGGATCAGGCCGATCACCAGGTCGGCGATGGTCGACTTGCCGCTGCCCGACTCGCCCACCAGGCAGGTGATGCCGCCCCGCGGGATGCTCAGGCTGACGCCGCTCAGCACCGGCTCGTCGTCGTAGCCGAACGAGACGTCTTCCAGGGTGATGGCGTGCTCGAAGGCGGGCGGCCGGGTGCCGCCGCTGGGCTCGGTCTGGCGCTCGGCGTCGCGCATCGTCTCCTGCAGCGACCAGTAGGCGCTCTCGCAGGTGATCATGCGCTGGTACTCCTTCTGCACCTTGCTGCCGCGGCGCAGCAGCCGCGCCAGCACCAGGGTCAGGAAGGTGACCGTGGCCAGCTCCATCTGGAACTGCACCAGGGCGACGTAGATGCCCACCACGATCACCAGCGTGTACATGGGCTCCTGGGCGGCGTCGAGCCCGGCGTTGCCCAGCACCTCGCGGCGCAGCTCGGTGCGCAGCACGCCCGACTGCTGCGCCACCAGCGCCTCGGCGGCGCGTTCCCGGCCCATGGACTTCAGCGTCTTCACCGACAGCAGGATGTCGGTGAGCGAGGCCAGCAGGTTGCGGTAGCCGTGGGTCTGGCCCAACCCGGCGCGCCCCGAGATCTTCACGAACTGGTGCGACAGCCCCCAGACCGCCAGGCCGGCGCCCAGGCATACCAGGGTCGCCTGCCACGACACCAGCACGGCGACGGTGAAGTACACCAGGGTCTCGATGAACACCACCAGCAGGCGGATGGCGTAGACGTAGGCGTTGGACGCGCGCCAGGCTTCGGTGGCCATGGCGTTGCCCAGCCGCCCGACCGACTGGCGCACGTAGAACAGCCAGCTCGAGGCGGTGACCGCGCGCAGCAGGTCGAGCCGGAGCTGGGTGGCGACGTCGGCGGCCAGGTAGCCGATGCGCTGCTCGGCCAGGAACACCAGCAGGCTCTTCAGGCCGATGCCGGCGACGATGAAGGCGAGCAGCACGCCCAGCGACGGCGTCAGGCCGAGCTGCTCGGCGGTCTGGTAGATGAACGTGGTCAGCTCGTCCTGGGCGCCCGGGTCGCTGAGGGCGCCGGCGGCCGGGTCCTGGAAGGCCAGGTTCAGCATCGGCAGCATGGCGGACAGGCCGATGCCGTCGGCGATGCCGGCCAGCATCAGCAGCACCATCAGCAGCAGGCTCTGCCACGGGTGCTCCACCACGAACTGGCCGATCAGCTTCATGCCGGCCGCCTCATCGGGGCGCTCCGTTGACGCGGCGGATCAGCACCACGGCGATGCCGAACACCACCGCGATGGGCAGGCTCACGGCCAGCGGCGGCGATTGCGTGGCGATGAAGATGGCGTTGGTGCCGATCTGCTGCAGCAGGAACATGCCGAGCGCGTTGGCCACGCCCAGCGTCACCGCCCCGCCCATGCTGGCGCGCGGCCCGACCCCGAGCACGAACGGTGCGGCGAACAGGGCGAAGGCGATGCCCGACGCCGGCGTCAGCACCCGCCGCCAGAACTCCACCGCATAGATGCCGGTGGGGCGCTGCTCGCGGGCCAGGTAGCGGCGGTGGGCGTCGATGTCGGCCAGCGACAGGCTTTCAAGCGGCAGCTCGTAGAGGGCCGTGGTCTGACGCCAGGGCGGCGTCCAGTCCAGATGGTCCTGGGCGCGGGTCTCGATGAGGCCGCCGCGATAGAACTTCTCACGCACGCCCTGCAGCGCCCAGGTTCCGCCGGGCAGCAGCGCCGCGCTTTCGGCGTGCAGGTAGCGGTCGAGCTCGTTGTCGTGGCCGAAGTCGTAGAGATGGATGCCGGACGGCGCGCCGCCCCGGGCCAGCGACTCGACGTTGACGAACATGCCGTCGTGTTCGATCCAGATGCCGTCCTTGGAGAACAGGGCGCCGTCGCGCGAGGTCTCGGCCATGTGCAGCAGGTACGCCTGCTGGGCCATGGGCCGGGCGGCGAACTCCACCGCCGCGATCACGGCGAAGAACCCCAGGGTGGCCACCGCGCACACCGTGGCCAGGCGCAGCGGCGTCATGGCGGCGGCGCGCATGGCGATCAGCTCGTGGCTGCGCACGAAGGTGCTGAGCCCGTAGACGACGCCGAGCAGGGCGATGAAGGGTGACAGGTCCACCAGCCGCATGGGCAGGATCAGGGCCGTCACCGCCAGGGCGTCGCCGAGGTCGAAGTTGGCGTCGCCGACGTCGCCGGCGCGCTCCATGAACTCGAACAGGCCGAACAGAGCCAGCAGCGAGGCGCCGGTGAGCGCGAAGCCGCGCGCCAGCGCGCCCATCAGGTAGCGATAGATGAGCATCAGGCCGGCTCCCGCAGGGTGAGCGACGGTATGCGCCGCATGGCCAGATAGGCACCCAGCATCACCAGCACCGCGGTGAACACGCCCGGGTACCTGGGCAGCAGCCCGTTCTCCACCGCCGAGGTGGTGATGCTGCTCAGGTTGAACACCAGAGCGTAGACCACGATCGCCACGGTGAAGCGGGTGTACGGCGACTGCTTGGGGCGCAGCCGGCCGAGCTCGATGGCCATCAGCGCCACCAGGAAGGCGATCAGTGGCATGGCCAGCCGCCACTGGTACTCGGCCACGTCCTTGGGCGCGGTGGCGTTGGCCAGGTCGTCGGTGGACCGGGCGCGGCGCCGCGAGGCGGGGTCGCGCTCCGGGCGCTGGGCCCGGTACACCAGCCGCTCGAACCTCGACACCCGGTCCGGCAGCCCACGGGCGGCGTCGGCGGCGGCGTCTGCCGGCGTCCGGGCGAACTCGTAGCTGGTGCCGTCGAGGAAGCTCAGCGTCTGCCGGCGCTGGGCGTCCGTCTCGTCGATCTGGCCCGCCCGGGCGCGCAGCACCACCGTGCGCCCGGGCGGCTCGATGCGGGCGAACACCCGGGCCAGGTTCGGGGCCGAGCGCTCGATGTCCTCCGCCTGAATGACGAAGTTGGCGTCCCAGCGGTAGAAGCGCTGCGGCGCCATCTGGCTGGACGAGAGGTTGGTGGCGCGCTCGCTGATGCTCTCCCGCAGCACATAGGAGTACGGACGCCCGTACACCGTCAGCAGCGCCACGCACACGGCCACCACCACCGCCAGCAGCCGCAGCGGCTGCGACAGCCGGTCGGGCGACACGCCGCTGGCGTAGATCGCATAGGGCTCGCCCTCGCGGTGCCAGGTGCAGGTGACCATGATCAGGGCGGCGAAGAAAGCCGACGGCAGCAGCACCTCGAGCGCGGCCAGGTCATGGGCCACCACCAGCGCGAACACGTCGCTGGCGGAGAGGTTGCCGAGCGCGGCCGAGCGCAGCAGCTGCACGCTGGTGAAGGCGGTGAACAGCAGCACCAGCAGCGCCAGCCCGAGGATGGTGGGCACCAGCACCTGGCGGATCACGTAGCGGTCGAGGGTGAGCACGGCTCAGCGCTCCCGCGGCCAGCGCCGCTTGGTGCACAGCCACTCGCCCGGCCGCTCGCGGATCCAGCCCTCCAGCAGCCGGTTGTACTGCCGCATCAGGTCGATGGCGGCGGGCTTGCCGGTGAGCCCCGGAGCGGGGTGCAGGCAGGCGCCGAACTCGATCTCGAAGCGCGCCGGGCCGAGCCGCTTGACCCGGGCCGGCACCAGCGGGTAGTCGAGCCGCAGCGCCACCCGGGCCGGGCTCAGGGTGGTCATGGCCGGCCGCCCGAACAGGTCGAGCTCGGCGCCGCTGTCCACCCGCACGTCCGGCAGCAGGCCGATGCTGCGGCCCTGCAGGTGCCGCTCCGTGAGCTTGCGCAGCGCCTCCTGCTTGGTCACGTAGGAGACGCCGCCGCGGGCGCGGAAGCCCTGAATCAGGCGGTCGACGCCCGGATTGTCGTCGGGGCTGTAGACGCCCACCACGCCGTTGCGGCAGTGCTTGCCCAGGTAGGCGCCGAGCACCTCCCAGTTGGCCAGGTGCGCGGTCATGACCAGCATCGGCCGGCCGTTGGCGAACAGCTCGGCGACGTGGTCGGGCATGGTCACCGCGACGCGCTGGTCGACGATGCGCTGCACGTGCGGGTACTCGAAGAGCACCCCGCCCAGATTCGACCAGACGTTGCGGGCGATGGCCCGCAGGGTGGCCGGATCGGTGTCCGGCAGGGCCTGATTCAGGTTGCGCAGCACCTGCCGCTGCTTGCGCAGCGACGACCCCAGCACGTACAGCGACCGCGACCCCAGCCACGACGCCGCGCCGCTCGGCAGCGCGGCGGCGAGCTGCCACATGGCGGCAGCGGCGAGAGCGACGATCCTGTCGCGGTGCTGGCGGGCGATGACAGACTCCTGGTCGTTGCCGACGCGGCCGCGCAGCGGCGGCCGCCGTCGAATCGAAGTCGCGGATTATAGTCGCTCGCGGTGCCCGGGCGCTTGCCCCGCAGGGCCGCGGCCCGGGTGAGCGGCCAGCGCCTCAGCGGGGCTTCGGCGGCTTCGGCTTGCGGGCCGCCGGCTTGCCGCCGGACGGCTTCTTCCCCGGGGCTTTGCCGCCAGCCGGCTTGCGCGCCGGCGGCCGTTTGCCCCGTGCCTCGGGCGGCCCGTCCAGGCGGCTGATCTGAAGCTGCTGGCCGGCCACCCAGACCCGCTTCAGGTGGCGGAAGATCTCGACCGGCATCCCCGCGGGCAGCTCGACGGTGGAATGATCGTCGAACAGCACCACCCGGCCGATGTGCTGGGCGTCCATGCCGGCCTCGTTGGCGATGGCGCCGACGATGTGACGCGGCTCGGCGCCGTGCTCACGCCCCACCTCGAGGCGGAAGCGCTCCAGGCCCTCCGGCGGCGGACCATCGCGGTCGGGTCGCGCCGGTCGGTCGGCACGTGCCGGTCGCTCGGGCCTTTGGGGACGCTCAGCACGCTGGGGACGGTCGGCACGCGGTCGCTGCGGCGGCGGCTCCGGGCGGTCGCCCGTGGTCGGGGTGTCGGCGGCCGGCTTCCTGGCCGGCGCCTTGGACCGGCGCTGCGGCAGCCCGACGCCGCCCAGGTGCGCCACGGCTGCGGCCAGGGTCAGCGGATCCACCGCATGCTCGTGCTGATAGCGGGTCAGCAGCGTCACCTGCGCCTCCAGATCGACGTCCGCCAGGGTCTGGTTGAGCGACTCGAAGAAGCGCCGCACCCGCACGTCGCTGACCGCTTCGTGGCTGGGCAGCTCCATGATCTCGATGGGGCGGCCGGTGGCGCGCTCGATGGTGCGCAGCATGTGGCGCTCGCGGGGCGCGGCGAACAGAATCGCCTCGCCGCTGCGGCCGGCCCGGCCGGTGCGGCCGATGCGGTGCACGTACGCCTCGGCGTCGTAGGGAATGTCGAAGTTCACCACGTGGCTGACCCGCTCCACGTCGAGGCCCCTGGCGGCGACGTCGGTGGCCACCAGAATGTCGAGCTTGCCCTGCTTGAGGTCGGCGATCAGCCGCTCGCGCTGGCGCTGCGGCACGTCGCCGTGGATGGCGGCAGCGTCGAAGCCGCGCGCCGACAGCCGCTCGGCCAGGTCGGTGGTGGCGTGGCGGGTGCGCACGAACACGATCATGGCGTCGAAATCCTCGACCTCGAGGATGCGGGTCAGGGCGTCCAGCTTGTGGGTGCCGCTGACGATCCACACCCGCTGGCGCACCGACGCGGCCGCCGCGCTGCGGCTTTCCAGGCGCACTTCTTCCGGCTCGCGCAGATGGCGGGCGGCGATCTGGCGCACCGGCCCGGGCAGGGTGGCCGAGAACAGGGCGAGCTGCCGGGTCGGCGGCGTGTGGCCGAGAATCCACTCGACGTCGTCGATGAAGCCCATGCGCAGCATCTCGTCGGCTTCGTCGAGCACCAGGGCCTGCAGGGCCCCCAGCACCAGGGTGCCGCGGCGCAGGTGGTCCATGATGCGGCCCGGGGTGCCCACCACCACCTGGGCGCCGCGGGCCAGCGCCTTCAACTGCACGCCGTAGTCCTGGCCGCCATAGATGGGCAGCACGTGCAGCCCCGGGAGCTGGGCCCCGTAGCGCTGGAAGGCCTCGGCCACCTGAATGCCCAGCTCGCGGGTCGGCGTCAGCACCAGCACCTGGGGCTGTCGCAGCCCCGGCTGCAGGCGCGACAGCAGCGGCAGCGCGAAGGCGGCCGTCTTGCCGGTGCCGGTCTGCGCCTGACCCAGCAGGTCGCGGCCGGCCAGCAGCGGTGGAATGGTGCGTGCCTGAATCGGCGTCGGCGTTTCGTAGCCGACCGCGGTCAGCGCCTCGAGCAGGGGCTCTGCGAGACCGAGGGAGCGGAACGTGGGCGCCGTGTCGGGGGCGGTGCTCATGGCGATACCGTGCTGGCGGGCTGAGAGGAAAGGGGCGCGCATCATACGCGATTTTGCGTGCCGCCGGTCGTGCTATGGTGGCGGCGTCCTTGGGGAAGGGTGGTCATGACGACGACGGCGGGGCGCACGCATCCGCACTATCGCGAGCCCTGCGGCTGGCAGCGGCTGCTGCCGCCGCGGCAGCCGACGCCGCCGCTCGCCGGCGCCGCCGAGGCCGAGCTGGTGGTGGTGGGTGCCGGCTACACCGGGCTGGCGGCGGCCCGGGCCTGGTCCGAGGCGCGCCCCGACGACCGGGTGCTGGTGGTCGACGCCGGCGAGGTGGGCGACGGCAGCCCCGGGCGCAACTCGGGCTTCCTGCTGGAGATCGCCCTGGCCGACGATGCCGACCCCGGCGCCGTCACCCGCATGCGCCGCTGCAACGACCTGATCGCGGACGCCATGGCCGAGCTGCGCGAGCTGGTGACCCGCCACGCTATTCCCTGCGAGCTCCACCGCACCGGCACCTATCGCGGCGCCGCCACGGATCGCGGCCGGCGCGCGCTGGCCCATTACCAGGCCTTCCTCGACGCCGCCGCCCTGCCCTACGAGGCCCTCGACCGTGCCGCGCTGGCGGCGCGCCTGGGCACCGACCACTACGGTTTCGGCCTGTACTCGCCCGACTGCTCCCTGGTGCAGCCGGCGGCCCTGATCCGCGGCCTGGCCGAATGCCTGCCCGACAGCGTTCGCCTCCACGAGCGCTCGCCGGCGCTGGCGGTGACCCGGCAGGGCGATGGCTGGCGGGTCACCTGCCCCGGGGGTGACGTGCGCGCCGGCCGCGTGATCCTGGCCAACAACGCGTTCGCGCGGGAGCTGACCGGCGGCCTGCGCGGCCGGCTGGTGGTGATGTACACCTATGCGGCCCTGACGGCGCCGCTGCCCGAAGGCACGCTTGCCGGCAGCGAACCGAGCTGGGGCCTGCTGCCGGCCCATCGCCTCGGCAGCACGCTGCGCCGCACCGCCGATGGGCGACTGATGGTGCGTTCGTTCTACGGCTACGAGCGCGAGGCCGACAACGCCGTGATCGCCCACCGTCTGGCCGACTGTCTGCGCCGCCGCTTCCCCGACCTGCCGCTGGACCGGGCGCAGCCGTTCGAGCACGTCTGGGGCGGCGCCACCGGGGTGACCTACAACGGCGCGCCGGTGTGGGGCGAGACGGCACCCGGCCTCTACGTGTCGGGGGGCTGCAACGGCGGCGGCGTGGTGAAGGGCACGCTGTTCGGGCGGCTGCTGGCGCGGCGCGCTCTGGGCCTGCCGGCGGAGGACCCACGGCCGCTGTTCGGCACCGCGAGCTGGATGCCGCCGGAGCCGGTGCGCCGGCTCGGCTTCGCCGCCATCGCCGCCTGGGAGCGCCGCGCCGCCGGCGCCGAGTGCTGAGCGGTGGAAGCGGGCGAACATCTGGGCGCCCTGTCCCTGCTGCCGGCCACGGCCGCCATCGTGCTCGCCTTCGTCACCCGCAACACCGTGTTCTCGCTGGCGGTGGCCTGCCTGGTGGGGGTGCTGGCCATGGGCCAGGGTCTGCTCGGCTTTCCCAACCTGCTGAAGAACGCGCTCGGCACCACGGCGTTCTCCTGGATTCTGCTGCTGGAGCTGTTCATCGGCGCGCTGATCGCGTTCTTCCAGCGCACGGGCGCCGTGCGCAACTTCACCGCCTGGGTGGAGACGCGGCGGCTGACCCGGTCGCGGGTGCAGCTCACCGCCTGGGTGATGGGCATGTTCGTGTTCTTCAGCGACTACTTCAGCCCGCTGTTCGTCGGCGCCACCATGCGCGGCCTCACCGATCGCTTCCGCATCTCGCGGGAGAAGCTGGCCTACATCGCCGACTCCACCTCGGCGCCGGTGAGCGTGCTGGTGCCCATCACCGGCTGGGCCGTGTTCATCGCCGGGCTGCTGATCGGCATGGGCCCGGTGGTCAGCGCCGAGGACGCCATGCTGGCGTTCGCCCACGCCATCCCGTACAACTTCTACGCCTGGCTGGCGGTGCTGCTGGTGGGCGCCCTGGCGGTCGGCCTGGTTCCGGAGTACGGCCCCATGCGGGCGGCCGAGCGCCGCGCCCGCGACCAGGGCAAGGTGCTGCGCGACGGCGCCGAGCCGCTGATGGGCGAGGAGCTGACCGACATCGAGCCGCACCCGGACGTGCGCACCCACCTGTTCTGGAACTTCGTGCTGCCGGTGCTGGTCGTCATCGGCATCGGCGTCGGCTCCTTTGTGATCATCAAGTCGGCGCTGACCATGGAGGCGTTTCTGGCCGCGGTGGTGGTGGCCGGCATCATCATGCGTCTGCAGGGCGTGCCGTTCGCCGACATCATGCGCACCGCCACATCGGGCATGAAGGGGGTGATGCCGGCCATCATCATCCTGGCCTTCGCGTATGCGTTGAACGACCTGTCGAAAGCCATGGGTACCGCCGCCTACATCGTCGAGGTCACCGACGCCTGGCTGACGCCGGCGCTGCTGCCGGCGGTGACGTTCCTGATCGCCGGCGTGATCGCCTTCTCCACCGGCACGAGCTGGGGCACGTTCGCCATCATGATGCCCATCGCGGTGCCGCTGGCGTTCGGCTTCAGCGGCGGCGAGCTCGGCCCGCTGGTCTATGCCACGGTGGCGGCGGTGGCCGGCGGCGGCGTCTTCGGCGATCACTGCTCGCCGCTGTCCGACACCACGATTCTGGCCAGCACGGGTGCCGCCTCGGATCACATCGACCACGTCAAGACGCAGATTCCCTATGCGCTGACGGCGGCCCTGGTGGCCCTGGCCGGCTACCTGATCATGGGCCTGACGGGACTCTGAGGCGCGCGGCGGCTGGGCACGGGCTGCATTGGTCCATTAAGCTTTCGGCCTCTACGACGGCGGGGCGCGGCGCATGGTCAGGTGGGTGGGTTCGCTGCTGGTGGCCGGATGGGTCGGATGCCTATGGGCCGCCGCCGGTGCGGCCTCGACCACCCCCACGACGGGGGCGGGCCGCGTCGATCCCCAGGCGCTGGCCGACTTCGTCGACGGCTTCATGGCGGCGCGCCTCGACGGCACGCCGGCGGCGGGCGCCACTGTGGCCGTGGTCTACGGCGGTGAGCTGATCTTCGCGCGCGGCTACGGCCTCGCCGATGTCGACGCCGGGCGTCCGGTGATCGCCGACCGGACGCTGTTCCGCCCCGGCTCCATCTCCAAGACGTTCACCTGGACGGCGGTCATGCAGCTCGTCGAGCAGGGCCGGCTCGACCTCGATGCCGACATCCGCACCTACCTGCCGGACCTGCCGATCGCGGACACGTTCCCCGAGCCCATCACGCTGGCACAGCTCATGGCGCATACGCCCGGCCTCGAAGACTCGGTGATGGGCCACCTGTTCACCGATCGGGCCGACGGCGTGCAGCCGCTCGAGACCTATCTGCGCAGTCATCGACCGGCCCGGGTGCGGCCGCCCGGCACGCTGCCCGCTTACTCCAACTACGGCAGCGGCCTCGCCGGGCTGATCGTGGCGCGGGTCTCCGGCATGAGCTTCGAGGACTATGCGGATCGATACCTGCTGGAGCCGCTGGGCATGAACCGCAGCACCTTCCGTGAGCCCTGGGGTCCACAGCGGGCAGAGGCCCCCATGGCCGACGCCCTGCGCGCCGATGTCAGCCGTGGCTACGTGCACCAGGCCGGCGCGTTCGAGGCCGGCGGCTTCGAGTTCATCGGCCACATCGGCCCCGCCGGGGCGCTGTCGACCACGGCCACCGACATGGCGCGCTGGATGCTGGCGCATCTGCAGGACGGCGCGCACGGCGACGGCCGCATTCTGGCGCCGGAGACGGCGCGGCGCATGCACGCCCGCCACTGGGGCCCTGACCCGCTGCTGCCGGGCATGGCCCACGGCTTCATCGAGAGCGGCATCCATGGCTACCGCGCCATCGGCCATGGCGGCGGCACCGTGCACTTCCTGTCCGACATGCAGCTATTCCCCGAGCTGGGCTTCGGCGTGTTCATCTCCGCCAACACCACCGGCGGCATGGCGGTGATTCGCGACTTCGCCGCCACCCTGACCGCGCGGCTGTTTGCTCCCGGGCCGGGCTGGCCGGCAGCAGCGCCGGAGCGGCAGGCGGCGGCCGATGCGGCCGATTACGCGGGTACCTACCTGGCGACGCGGCGCCCCTACACCACGGTGGAGCGCGGCCTGATGTTCGGTGGGTCGGTGGCGGCGGTGACGCCCGCCGCCGGCGGCGCGCTGGTGCTGACCTCGGCCATGGGCGTCGCCCGGCTCGAGCCGCTGGGCGACGATCTGTTCGTCAGCGCCGATCGCGGCGAGCGCTTCCGCTTCCAGCGCGACGCCGACGGCGCCGTGGTCCGGCTGGTGCCGGCCATGCCGATCATGGTGTTCGAGCGGGCCGGCCCGCTGGCCGATCCCAACCTGCTGGCCGGCGTGCTCGGCGGCGGGCTGCTGGTGATGGCGTGCGCGCTGGTGGGCGCCTGGCTGCGGCGCCGGCGGCCGCCGGTGCAGACGCCGGTGGAGCGCTGGGCGGGCTGGCTGGCGGTGCTCAGCGCCGCGGTCTGGGTGCTGGCCGTGGCGCTCGCGGTGCTGGGCCTGGCGCCCCTGGCCGGCGACTTCGCCGCCGTGTTCTACGCGTTCCCCAGCGGGTTCTTCCTGGCGGCGCTATGGGTGGCGCTGGCTGGCGCCGTGCTCACCGTGCTGTCGGTGCTGCTGCTCTACCCGGTGTGGCGCGAATGCCGCTGGCCGCGCTGGCGGCGGCTGCGGCACACCGGCGTGGTGCTGGCGGCGCTGGGCATCCTGCTGGTGCTGCGCGACTTCAATGCCATCGGCTTCAACTTCATCGGCGGCTGATCAGGAGGCGGCGTGACAGATACGCGGACGGACGACGGAACCGCTGACGGCAGGGCGCCGCTGACCCTGGTGTGGGACTGGCCGCTGCGCATGTGGCACTGGCTGCTTGCCCTGTGCGTAACCGGATCGCTGACCACGGGCCTGCTCGGCGACATCACCCTGATGGAGTGGCACATGCGGCTCGGCTATGCCGCCATCGCCCTGCTGGGGTTCCGGCTGGGCTGGGCCGTGTGGGGGGCGCGCTACGCACTGTGGCACACCTTCGCGCTGTCGCCGCGCCGCTTCGTGGCGTTCTTGCGCGGCCAGGGTCACCGCTGGGTGCGCACCGCGCCCGGCACGGTCCTGGTGCTGGCGATGCTGGCGGCGATCGCGTTCCAGGCGGGCACCGGGCTGTTCACGAGCGATGACATCTTCACCGACGGGCCGCTGGTGCGGCAGGCGTCTTCGGACACCGTTGCCACGCTGTCGTCGCTGCACCGCCAGGCGTACTGGGTCATTCTGGGCCTGATCGGCGTGCACCTCGCGGCGCATCTCGCCTACGCACTGCGCCGCGACCCGACGCCGCTCGGCATGTTCACCGGGCGCAAGCCGTTCGCCGGTGCGCCCACCCGGCACCTGTGGCTGCGGGGCCTGGCTACCGCAGCGGCTGCAGCCGCTGCGGTATGGTGGGCACTGCCCTCGATCTGACGGCTACTCCTTGCGGTAGTCGTCGTGGCAGGACTTGCAGCTCTGGCCGAGCTGCTGCAGCGCGGGGCCGACGCCGTCGCCACTGCGGGCCGCTGCCGCGAAGCCGGCGGCCGCTTCCTGGAAGCCGGTGAGCTTGGCTTCGAAGTCGTCGGCGTTCTGCCAGATGGCCGGCAGCGCATCGCCCCCTTCGGATCCCGGCGGGAACAGCAGCGGCGCGATGCCGGCGAGGTCGTTCAGGGCGTTGGCGTGCAGGGTGAGATGGTCCTGGTGCGGCACCTTGCCGCGCACTATGTCGGCCGCCGCCTGCATGTGGCCGCCCACGGCCTCCATGACGTGCTCGCGATACTCAGCCTCGCCCTCCGAAGCTGCGGCCGGGAGCGCCAGCAGCGCGAGGCCCAGGGTGAGATGCCGATGCCGGGATAAGAACTTCATGTCGACTCCTTGTGCTGCCGTATTGTTCGTTGTTGTCGCGGTGCCCAACCTCATGGACCATAGGCGATTCGATGGTGGCGGGCAATCGTCGCCGCGTGATGTTGGACGACGGTCAGAAGACGAGGCGCTGCCAGACCGAGTCGGCTGCGAAGACGAGGGTGCGGACGCTGCCGCCGCGCTCGACGTTCACGGTGTTCACCTGATCGGGCCAGACGTCGCGCAGGGCGTCGAAGCGCACGTCGAGGCCGGTGAGCCCGTCCACGGCCGGCGTGCGCTGGTATACCCACAGGTGCTCGCCCTCGAGCTCTGCGCCCAAGAGCGCCAGCGGTGCCAGGTCAGCGCCGACGCCGGCGATCTCGAAGCGCGCGTGCACGTAGGCGGCGAACCGGGCCCGGTCGGCCGCGCTGTCGATCAGATCGTGCTGGCCGCCTTCGATCAGAGTCAGCGCGTGCTCGGCGTCGTGATGAAAGAAGCGGTGCATCACTTCGATCTGGCCGGTGTGCGGGTTGAACAGCAGCGTGGTGAGGGCGGCGCGAAGCTGATGGGCGTGGCCGCGGCCGCAGGCGACCAGCGGCAGCAGCGCCAGCGCGCGCAGCAGGCGGCGCCGGCCCGGCTCGGGCCCCAGGCGCGTCAGGGCCCGAAGCCGCTTCAGCGGCCCTAGGCGCTTCAGCGCCCGAAGCCGCTTCAGCGGCCGTAGGCGCTTCAGCGCCCGAAGCCGCTTCAGCGCCCGGACTCCAGCATCGGCACCGCCTCCTCGAGCGGCAGGCGGATGTCGTGCATCAGGTCGCGGTCCGGAATGTCCCCCTCCGAGTCGTCGGCCTCGAACACCTCGAGCCGCGACGGCAGGATCCTGCGCGGGTAGTGGTTGTTGTAGAGATCGACGTCGGCGGTCTCCCAGTGCGGGTCGAGCTCGGCGGTCATCAGCTCGCCGTCGCGCATCAGCAGCCAGGTCACGCGCTCGGGCGAGCGCCGCCACACCTCCGCCGGAATGCGGACGGTCTCGCTGCTGCCGTCCGCGTAGCCGAGTTGGAGGATGATGGGCATCACCAGCCCGCCCAGGTTGCTGAACTCGAAGACGTAGTAGTTGCGATCGTCGGCCACCGCCTTGGCCAGCACCTGCCGCTTCCAGTCGGGGTTGCTGTCTTTGTTGTCGGTCAGGCCTTCGAGGTAGGCATGGTGGTCGTTGCGGTCCTTGTTGGTGACGGTGAACGGGTCGTGCTCGTTGTAGAAGTCCTTGAGCTCGGGCAGCCGCTCCAGCCGCGGCACCCGGCCCTCGGCCTCGTTGCCGACATCGGTGCGCGGGCGCGGCTCGTCGAGGTGGCGCTGGCGCTGCCAGGGCCGCTCGACGTCCGGGTTGCCGGTGTCGACCTTCAGGTGGGTGATGCGGTCGATGCTGATGTCCACGTGGTCGGTGGTGTAGAACCAGCCGCGCCAGAACCAGTCGAGGTCGACGCCGGAAGCATCTTCCAGGGTGCGGAACAGGTCGGCCGGCGTCGGGCGCTTGAACTGCCAGCGGCGTGCGTACTCGCGAAACGCGAAGTCGAAGCGCTCGCGGCCGATGATGGTCTCGCGCAGGATCACCAGCGCGGTGGCCGGCTTGGCGTAGGCGTTGTTGCCGAACTGCAGAATCGACTCCGAGTTGGTCATGATCGGCACCTGGTGCTCGCTCTTCATGTACTCGACGATGTCGCGGGGCTCGCCCATGGTGGACGGGTAGTCCGACTCCCACTCGCGCTCGGCCAGATACTGCAGGAACGTGTTCACGCCCTCGTCCATCCACGTCCACTGCCGCTCGTCGGAGTTCACCACCATGGGGAAGTAGATGTGGCCGATCTCGTGGATGATCACCGTCACCAGGAACCGGCGCTCGCCGCGGGAGTAGGTGCGGGTGCCGTCCTCGCGTGGTTCGGTGCGCGGGCCGTTGAAGGTGATCATCGGGTACTCCATGCCGCCCACCGGACCGTTCACCGACTGCGCGACCGGGTACGGATAGGGGAAGGCGAACCGCGAGTACACCTCCATGGTATGGATCACGGCTTCGGTGGAGTAGCGCGACCACAGCGGCTCCCCCTCCTTCGGAGAGAACGACATGGCCATCACCAGCGGGTGCTCGGCGCCCGGCTGCTCGAAGCCCTGGGCGTCCCAGATGAACTTGCGTGACGATGCCCAGGCGAAGTCGCGCACGCTCTTGGCCGCGAAGCGCCAGACCTTGCGCTGGCCGCTGGTGCGGTCGGCGGCCGCCTGCTCGGCGGCCAGGGCCTCCTCCGGGGTGACCACGAACACCGGGCGCTCGGCGTCGCGGGCGGCGGCCAGCCGGCGCCGCTGCTCGGCGCTGAGCACGGCGCTCGCGTTCTCCAGCTCACCGGTGGCCGACACCACGTGATCGGCGGGCACGTCGATGGCGACCTGATAGTCGCCGAACTCCAGGGTGAACTCGCCGTCGTTGATGAACTCGCGGTTGTGCCAGCCCTCGTAGTCGCTGTAGGCGATCAGGCGCGGGAACCACTGTGCCAGCAGGAAGATGTCGTTGCCGTCATCGAAGGATTCGTAGCCCGAGCGGTCGTCGACCGCGTTCTCCTCGGCCAGGTTGTACGCCCAGTCGATGCCCAGGCGCACGCTCTGGCCGCTGCCGAGCGGCGTCGGCAGATCGATGCGCATCAGCGTGCCGGCAATGGTGTGCGGCAGCGGTCGGCCCTGGGCGTCGGCCACCCGGGTGATGCGGTAGCCGCCGTCGAAGCTTTCGAGATACTGCAGCCGCCGCAGCTCGCTGAAGGTGATGCGGTCGGGCTCGGCCAGGGTGCGGGTCAGGGCGTCCACCGAGTCGCGTTCGAAGATGTTCTGCTCGAGCTGCAGCCACAGATAGCGCAGCGTGTCCGGCGAGCGGTTGTGATAGGTGATGGTCTCGCTGCCCTCGATGCTGCGGGCCTGCTCGTCGAGGCGCACGCGGATGTCGTAGTCGACACGCTGCTGCCAGTAGCGGTGGCCGGGCGCGCCGGAGGCGGTGCGATAGTCGTTGGGGGTGGGCAGCACCTCGTCGAGCTGGCGGAACCTGTCCACGAACGTGCCCTTGGTCTGCGACACCGCGCCGGCGGCCGTGGCAGGGGCCAGCAGGATGACCAGCACCATCTGCAGCAACGCCAGCATCAGCACGGATGACGCCGCCGGTGACCTTGGACTAGACTCGGGACCCTTCGAGGGAGACACGGGAGCCAGCATCGTCATGACTACCTTTCACGATCTGAAGATGAACAGCATTACCGGCGAGACGGTGGCGTTCGATCGGTTTCGCGGGCAGGTGTGCCTCGTCGTCAACCTGGCCAGCCGCTGAGGGCTGACGCCCCAGTACGCAGGTCTGCGTACCTTACAACAGAATTTCGCCGATCGCGGCTTCACCGTGCTCGGCTTTCCCTGCAACCAGTTCGGGGCCCAGGAACCCGGCAGCGATGCCGAGATTCTGGAGTTCGCCAGCAGCCGCTATCAGGTGAACTTCCCCATGTTCAGCAAGATCGAGGTGAACGGCGCCGGCGCCTGCGCGCTGTACCAGTACCTCAAGAAGGCGAAGCCGGACGAGGAAGGCAACGCCGACATTCCCTGGAACTTCACCAAGTTCCTGGTGGACGGCGACGGCAACGTGCTGGCCCGGTTCGCGCCCACGGTGACGCCGGAGGAGATCGCCCTGCAGCTCGAGTCGGTGCTGTAGGCGGGTCATGACCACGTCGCGGCGCCGCTTCCTGGGCGTGACCGGCGCTGCGGCGCTGGCCGGGGCGACGGCCTCGGCAGGCGCCCCCCGTGCGGCTGGGCAGGCGGCCGCTGAGCCGCTGCCGGACGGCGTGGCCGCGGCGCGGGCCGCGTTCGCCTTCACCGAGGCGCGCGTCCCCATGAACGCCGCCAATCTTTGCCCTGCGCCCCGGGCCGTGGCTGCCGCGGTGGCCGTCGCCGACGCCGACATCGACGCCGACTGCTCGTTTCAGAACCGCGCCCGCTTCAGCGCCGAGCTGGAGCGCACCCGGGCAGCGCTGGCGCGTCAGCTTGGTGTTTCCGCCGACACCGTCGCGCTGGTGCGCAACACCAGCGAGGGCAACAACGTCGTCAATGCCGGGCTCGACCTGGCTGCCGGCGACGAGGTGGTGATCTGGAACGAGAACCATCCCACCAATCACGTCGCCTGGACGGTGCGTGCCGCCCGGCACGGCCTCGTCGTGCGCACGGTGACCCTGCCCGACGGCGCCGCTGCCGATGCCGGCAGGGTGGTCGAGGCGTTCACGGCCGCGTTCACGCCGCGCACCCGGGTGCTGGCGTTCTCTCAGGTCTCGAACCTGAGCGGCATTGCCCTGCCGGCGGCGGCGCTCACCGAGGCTGCCCAGCGCCGCGGCATCCACGTGCACGTCGATGGCGCCCAGACCTGGGGCGTGCTGGATCTCGACCTGCACGCGCTCGGCTTCGACTCGTTCGCGGCCAGCGCCCACAAGTGGTACATGGGCCCGCGTGAGGTGGGCCTGCTGTACGTGCGCGAGAGCGCCATTCCCCGGATCTGGCCCGGCGTGGTGGCGCCCGGCTGGGGGGACGACGCCGACCCCGATCCGGTGGGCGCACGCAAGTTCGAGTCGCTGGGGCAGCGCGACGACGCGGCGCTGGCCGGCATGGCGGTGGCGGCAGCCTTTCACGACGCCCTGAACGCGGCGGACCGCGGCGCCGTGGAGGCGTACGTGCGGGGGCTGATGGGGCGACTGCTGGCCGGCGTCGGCGAGGCCGGGCTGACGCCGGTCACGCCGCGTGACGAATCGGCCCTGGCCGGCGTCTGCGTGGTCGAGGTGGCGTCCGACCGGCGCGCCGAGGTGTTCGAGCGCCTGTACCGGGAGCACGGCATCGCCGGCGCGACCACCGGCGGGCTGCGGCTATGCCCCCACGTCTACAACACGCCGGAGCACGTCGACCGGGCTGTGGCCGCGCTGCGGGCGTTGCGGCCGCTGATTCTCGGCCGCGCCTAGCCTCGCCGGCCGCGCCGCCCGCGCCTAGCCTCGCCGGCCGCTCAGCCGCCGTTGGCGCGGTCGACCCGGACGATGCGGCCCTGCTCGCTGTCGGTCACCAGGTACAGGTGGCCGTCCGGGCCCACCTTGACGTTGCGGATGCGCTCGCCCAGCTCGCCGAACATGGCGTGCTCCGCGGCCACCTGGCCGTTCTCCAGCACCAGCCGCCGCACCTCGCGGTTCACCAGGGCGCCGACGAACAGGTTGCCCTGCCATTCCGGAAACGCCTCGGCCCGGTAGATGGCGAGGCCCGACGGCGCGATGGACGGCACCCAGTGGGTCAGGGCCCCCTCCATGTCCGGAAGCTCCTGGAACGGCGACACGTAGGCGCCGGTGTAGTCGAGGCCGTGGGTGACCACCGGCCAGCCGTAGTTGCGCCCGGGCTTGAGCAGGTTCAGCTCGTCGCCGCCGCGGGGGCCGTGCTCGTGCTGGTAGGCGCGGCCGGTGACCGGGTCCACGGCCAGCCCCTGGGGGTTACGGTGGCCCCAGGTCCACACCGGCGCCGCGCCGCCGGCCTCGGCGGCGCTGCCGCTGGCCTCGGCGGCGAACGGGTTGTCCGCCGGGATGCTGCCGTCGTCGCCGATGCGCAGGGTCTTGCCGAGCATGCCGTCCACGTCCTGGGCCTGCTCGCGATAGTCGAAGCCGTCGCCGGTGGTGACCAGCAGGGTGCCGTCGCGCAGCCACGCCATGCTGCCGCCGTAGTGCTGGGGCGTGTCCTTGGTGGGTGCCACGGTCAGCACCGCCTCCAGGTCGGCGAGGCCGGTGTCGGTGAGCCGCGCCCGCGCCACCCGGGTGGCGTTGGCGTCGGGACCGCCGTGGGCGTATGAGAGGTAAACCAGGCCATTGTCGGCGAAGGCCGGATGCAGGATCACGTCCAGCAGCCCGCCCTGGCCGCGGAAGTAGACCTCGGGCACGCCGGCGAGCGGCGCGCTCACCGTGCCGTCGGCGGCCACCCGCCGCAGCGTGCCCGGGCGCTCGGTCACCAGCAGGCTGCCGTCCGGCAGAAATGCGAGCCCCCAGGGCAGGTTCAGGCCCTCGGCCACGGTGGTGAGCCGGTAGGCCGACTCGTCGGCGGACGCCGGCGGGCCGCCGAGGACCAGCAGGGTGGCGAGGCAAAGCAGGATGGTGCGCATGGCGTGCGGGCTCCGGGTGCGTCGAGTGGGCAGTGTAGCCGCTGCGGGGCTCGGTAACAGCGCCCGGGACGGGTACACTCCGTGCAACGTCGCGGTTTGGGAGCAGGGAGCATGGTACGCACGCTGGGCGCCTTCATGGTGGCGGTGCTGGTCACGTACGTGGCCGCGGCGGCCGCCGCCACCCAGTCGGTGATGGGTCGGCTGCTCGATCTGGGGGCGCCGGTGACCCTGGCCGTGCGCGCCGAAGCCACCTGGCACGACCTGCTGGGCATGGCTTCTTCCTACCTGCCCATCCTCGCCGTCGCCCTGCTGATCGCGTTTCCGGTGGCGGCACTGGTGGTGCGCTTCCTGCCCAACTGGCGTGCCATCGGCTATCCCCTGGCCGGGGCCGTGGGGGTGCTGGCCGTGCACGTCATCCTCGAGCAGCTGTTCATGATCACGCCGGTGGCCGCCACCCGCACGCTGGCCGGGCTCGGCGTGCAGGCGCTGTGCGGCGCCCTCGGCGGCTGGGTGTTTCTGCGCTGCCTGCCGGCGCGGCGCGCCGCGTGAGCGACGCGGTCGCCGCCCCGTCGCGCCTGGCGCGCGCGCTCGATGCGGTGGAGCGCATCGGCAATCGTCTGCCGGATCCGGCGCTGCTGTTCTTCCTGCTGCTGCTGGCGGTGTGGGCGCTGTCGGCGCTGCTGGCCCAGTTCAGCTACGGCCACATCGACCCGCGTACGGGCGCGCCCATCGGGGTGGTGAATCTGCTCGACCCCGCCGCGCTCACCACCTTTCTCGGCGGCATGGTCACCACCTTCGTCACCTTCCATCCGCTCGGCGTGGTGCTGCTGGCCATGCTCGGCATCGGCGTCGCCGACCACACCGGCTTCATCAAGGCCGGGCTGCGCGCGCTGTTGTCGGTGACCAGCCCGCGGCTGCTCACGCCCATGCTGCTGTTCATCGCCATCGTCAGCCACAGCGCCGTCGACGCCGGCTACGTGCTGGTGATTCCGCTCGGCGCGGTGATCTTTCAGGCCGCCGGGCGGCATCCGCTCACCGGCATCGCCGTCGCCTTCGCCGGCGTCTCCGGCGGCTTCAGCGCCAACTTCCTCCCCAGTGCGCTCGACCCGATGCTGCAGGGCATCAGCCAGGCCGGCGCGCGGCTGATCGACCCCGACATCATCCTGAACCCGCTGAACAACTGGTTCTTCACCTCCGCCTCGACCCTGCTCATCGTCGGGCTGGGCTGGTTCGTGGCCGACCGCATCGTCGAGCCGCGCCTGTCCGGGGTCGCCGTCGACGGCGACCTGGCCGATGCCCCGGCGCTGCAGGCGCTGTCGACGGCGGAGCGCCGCGGGCTGTGGGGCGGGGTCGTGGTGATGGTGCTCGGCGTGGTTGCGCTGGTGGCCACGTCGCTGCCGGCAGCCTCCGCATGGCGCGCCCCCACCGGCGAGCTGGCAGCCTCGGCGGCGCCGCTGATGAAGAGCATCGTGCCCCTCATCTTCCTGTTCTTTCTGCTGCCGGGCGTGGTCTACGGCTATGTCTCGGGCACGGTGAAGACCCACCGCGACATCGTCGCTGGCATGACCCACGCCATGAGCGGCATGGGCTACTACATCGTCATGGCCTTCTTCGCGTCGCTGTTCATCGCCGAGTTCGGCCGCTCGAACCTGGGCGCCCTGTTCGCCCTGCAGGGCGCCGCCTGGCTCGAGGCCGCCGCGCTGCCGGCCGCGTTTACCGTGGTCGGGGTCGTGCTGATCACCGGGGTGGTGAACCTGTTCGTCGGCTCGGCGTCGGCCAAGTGGGCGCTGCTGGCGCCGATTCTGGTGCCCATGCTGATGGCGCTCGGCATCTCGCCGGACCTCACCCAGGCCGCCTACCGGGTGGGCGACTCGTCCACCAACATCATCACGCCGCTGATGCCCTACTTCCCGCTGGTGGTGGTGTTCTGCCAGCGCTACGTGCAGAGCACGGGCATCGGCACGGTGGTGGCGATGATGCTACCGTTCTCCATCGCCTTCCTGGTGGTGTGGACGGCGTTTCTGCTGCTCTACTGGGCCACGGGCATTCCGCTCGGGCTGCAGGCCAGCTACGGCTACTGAGCCTGGTACCGGAATTCGTTCAAGGCATCGATCGGGCGTCGCTCGTTACGATCGAACGAATGACAGCAGAGGACCGAGATCGTGGCCATCGGCGGCGCGCAGAGCGTCGATGTAGCGCCGGCGAGCCTCGCTCGCGTCGCGCAGCGTTGCCCGACCCCAAGTGAATGGCGTGCGGCCGAGCGTCTCGAGCAGGATGTCGGTAGCCAGGCGGGCGTGGCGGCCGTTGCCGTTCGGGTAGGGGTGAATGTAGACCAGCTTGTGATGGAATCGGGCCGCGACCTCGTCGGGTGGGTACGTGTCGTGCTGGATCCAGTATGCGACGTTGTCGAGCAGCTCCTGCAGGTCTGTTTGAATTCGTGCCGGGGCAACGCCGATGTTCTTTTCCGTCGTGCGGTACGTGCCCGCCCATGACCAGACGTCTCCGTACATCCGCTTGTGGAGGCCGTTCAGGTAGCTGCGGCTCAACACCTGGTCATTGTTGCGTCTGCGTGCCCACGTCTGCGCCTTGAGGATGTTCTGCTGCTCGGCAGCGTTGAGGTCGCCGCGCGTGGTGACGTACGAGAGCTTCAGGCCTTCGCGCTCGTCGACGCCGAGAGGTGTCGTGCCGTCGACATCCGGGAGCAGCCCGTCGCTCACGCGTCGTCCCATAGCGTGGCGTCCGAATTGTCTACGAGCTCACGAATGAGCTGCTGCAGATGCGCGCGATTCGTATCGGCATCGGCGCTCTGATCCTCGAGAGCCATGCTGTGGCTGGTGGCATTGAGCATGGCAATGGCATGGTGGCGCGCGCGGGCCTCGACGAGTTCCTGAAGGGGCAGTCGAGGAACGAAGGCGTAGACCAACTCGCAGTCCATCGCTTGGGCCGTACGCCTCAGCGTGTTCAACGTGATCGAGCCCTCAGCTTCCGCCTGTTCGATCATGGTCACGCGGGGCTGACTGACGCCCAGCCGCTTGCCGAGCTGTCTGGTCGTCATGCCCAGCGCTTCGCGGATGGCCCGTGCCCAGCCTCGCGGCGGGCGCGCGAATGCCTCCGTGTCGCGAAGTGGCGTAAGCCGCCGATCGAGCTGTCTGCGGGCAAGAGCCCGGTCCAGACGACGCATTTTGACAACCTAAAAATTATGTCTTGAGGCCGAGAATATAATTTATAAGGCATCAAATAATCAATGCTAGATAATCTTTAAGTTATATTTGTAGCGCCTCTGTACTGTTCATCGTCACCGGCCCTTGTTGCGGGCGTCGATGGCGAACGTGGCCTGCACCTCGCGACGCACGGTCATCTCGCCCGGGGCGAAGGTGTCTTTGGCGGCGCTGCGCACGGCCATGGCCTCCATCATCAGCGGCTGCACGCTGTGGCTGCCGGCCACCACGTTGCTGAGGCCGCCGAGCTTCACCTCGAAGCGCTCGGCGATCTGCCTGGCTTCGCGCCGGGCGTCGTCGATGGCGAGGTCGAGGGCGCGGCGCTCCAGCTCCACCCGGTTCGACGCGTCGAGGCTCACGCCGCCGACGCCGGTGACGCCGCGGCCGAGGGCGCCATTGATCAGGTCGCCGATCAGCACCAGGTCGCGGACCACCACCTCGATGCTGCGGCTGGCGATGAGGCCGTCGATGACGCTGTCGTCGTTGCGCGGGCGATAGCGGGGATAGATGTTCACGGCAGCGGCGGTGACGTCGCGGCGGGCGATGTCGAGGCTGTCGGTGAGGTCGAGCACGGCGGCCACCACCTCATCGAGCTCGGCCTTCAGCTTGTTGGCGTCCGGGCCCTCGCGCCGCACCTCCAGGCTCAGGCGCGCCATGTCCGGAACCACGGCCACCTCGCCGCTGCCGCTGACGTGGATGCCGGTGAGCGGCTCCGAGGCGAAGGCGGGAAACGAAAGCGTGGTGCAGAGCAGCAGCAGGGCGGTGGGTCGCATGGTTTGCTCCTGGCGGTTGAGGCGCCCACTATAATCAGTCTGCATGGCGAAGAAAGAGCTCAGATTGGCGCTGGTGATCTACGGCGGGGCGTCGCTGGCGGTCTATATGCACGGCGTCACCAAGGAGCTCCTGAAGCTGGTGCGCGCCTCCAAGGTGCTTCACGAGATGGGGCCGGATGCCGCCACCATGGCCTATGCCGACGGCCCCGATCAGCGGCCCCACGACACCGAAGCCATCTACTTCGAGGTGCTGAAGGCGGCCAATGCCGGCAACCAGTTCCGGGTGGTGATCGACGTCATCGCCGGTGCCTCGGCCGGTGCCATCAACGGCGTGATGATGGCCAAGGCGCTGGTGGACGATGCGCTGCTCGACGCCCAGACCACCGCCTGGATGGCCGACGCCGACATCGAGCGGCTCGCGGCCCAGGACGCCTCGCGCTGGCGCAAGTGGTACCTGTACCCCTTGCTGCGGGCATTGTCGCTGTGGCTGCCCAAGGAGATCGGCCGCAACGTCGAGACCCGCGGCAAGATCACGCGGCTGGTGCGCTCGTCCTGGTTCCGGCCGCCGTTCTCCGGCGAGCGCCTGAGTCACCACTTCTTCGACGCGCTGGAAGCCATGGCCGCATCGCGGCGCGAGGGCAGCACGCTGCTGCCGCCGGGGCAGCGTCTCGACGTCTACGCCAGCATCACCGATCTGTTCGGCTATCCGCGCACCATCCGCCTCAACCAGGGGCTGGTGGCCCGCGAGAAGGAGCACGCCGCCTACTGCCAGCTCAGCCACCGGGCGGGCGAGGAAGGCCCGGTGCACAGCGACCTGGGCGACGACAACCTGCCGGCCCTGGTGTGGGCCGCCCGCGCCAGCTCGTCTTACGCCGGAGCGTTTCCGCCGTTCCACCACGACGAGATGAAGCGTGTGCTGGCGGCCCGGCAGCGCATCTGGCCAGGAGAGGACGGCTTTCTGAAGCACGGCGTGCGCGCCCGCGACGGCACGCCCGCGTGGAAGCACTTCGATCCGGCCAACCGCCACTTCGTCGACGGCGGCATCGTCAACAACAAGCCGTTCGGCGCGGCGCTGGAAGCGCTCAACAACCGGGCCGCCGACCGCCAGGTGGACCGCTGCCTCGTCTACGTGGAGCCGGACCCGAACCTGCAGGACCTTGCGCACCCCGAGCGCAGCATGGGCTACCTGGCCACCATCCGCGCGGCGCTGTCGTCGATTCCGCGCAACCAGCCTATTCTCGACGACCTGAACAGCATCGTCGCCCAGGACGCCCGGGTGCAGATCAACCGCCGCATCATCGACGCCAACCGGCCCGAAATCGAACGCATGGTTAAGCGGCTGCAGGAGATTCATGCGCGCCAGACCATGACGCCGGAGCTGATCGGCTATCTGCGCCTCCTTCTGGCGCTGCAGGCCGAGTCCGCCATGGGCCTTGCCTATCACGTCTACGTGCAACGTCGGGTGTGGCGGCTGGTGGACGCCCTGGTCCGGTCCTGGGCCGATCTTGCCGACCATGGCGCCCAGCCGGACATGATCGCGGCCATGGAGCAGAGCGTGGCCCAGTGGTGGCAGATGGCCGCCGACAGCCAAGCCGATGATGCCGCAGACGGCGCATCCGCCGGCGAGGTCGACAGCGCGCGCCGCGATGCCCGGCAGGAGGGGTTCCTCGACCAGTTCGACGTCAGCTTCCGCATCCGGCGGCTGCAGTTCCTGGTCCGCCGCATCAACCAGCACGAAGACGACAAGTCCCTGGACGAGCGCTCCGTCGCCCTCATCGACGAGTTCAAGCGTCAGGTCTATGGCTTCATGGAGCGCTGCTACGCGCTGCGTCGCTCCGAGCACATCGATCCTGACCTGGTGGCGCATCTGGGCGCCGCCTTCGAGCGTCTGCCGCTGCCGCCTGAGGAGTCGCGCGAACTCCTGCGCCGGGCCGCCGGGGCGCTGAACCTGGAGCGCTTCGACCGGGAGGTCGACGCGGCCTTCTGCGTGTTCCACGACAAGCTCGGCGAAGGCTCGCTGCGCACCACCCTGCTCGGCGACTACGTGGGTTTTCCGGTCTACGACGTGCTGCTGCTGGCACCCGGCACCCTGGAGGGCGGGCCCGACCCGCTGACGCCCATCCGGGTGGAACGCATCAGCCCGGCCGACGCCCGCGAGCTGCAGGGGCAGTTCCGCCGCCTGCTGTGCCGTGACTTCATGGGCTTCGTCGGCTTCTTCAATCGCGGCTACCGCGAGCACGACTATCTGTGGGGCCGGCTCAACGGCGCCGAGCGGGTGGTGGACCTGCTGGTGACCGCCATCGGCGGCGTCATCGACGACCCGGCGGCGCTGAAGCGGCGGCTGTTCCGCGCCATCGTCGAGCGCGAGCGCGGCCGCCTGGAGCGGTGCGACGACGAGCTCGACCGGCTGCAGGAGGCGTTCCGCTAGCCCGGCTGGCGGACCCCATGCCGTCACCGCAGCCCCCGTCTTCGTCGAGCCGGCGGCTCGCCATCGCCGCCGGGGCCCTGGTCCTCATCGGCATCGGGCTGCTGGTGCCGCTGCCGGCGGCCTGGGACGACCGGCCCGTGCTGGGCATCGTCGAGAATCTGGTCCATGCCCCCCTGTTCGCCGCGGTCGCCTGTCTCACCCTGTGGCTGCTGCCCGGCCCAACCACAGGCCGCTATCTGCTCGCGGCGTTCATGGCGCTGGCCCTGGCGGTGGCCTCGGAGCTGGCCCAGGGCCTGATGAGCCGCGACGCCTCCTGGCTGGACGTCCGCACCGATGCCCTGGGTGCCGCGGCCGGGCTGGCGCTGTGGCGTCTGGTAGTGGAGCCGGGTCAGGAGCCCACCGCCTCCGGTCGTTTGGCGCTGGGTGGGGTGGCCTTGCTGTGCATCGGCCTGGCGCTGCTGCCGGCGGCGGCCCCCATCGGCGCCGCCGTGGCCCGGGCCAGTCATTTCCCGGTGCTGTTCAGCGCCCGCTTCCCCGGCGCCCTGACCATGGTCGAGGCGTTCGCCGAACCGGAGGGCGTGGCCATCCGGGTGGACGGTGCGGCGCTGCGGGTGACGCCCCTTTCCGGGCGTTTTCCCGGCGTGGTGATCACGAGCTTCGCCGGCGACTGGCGGGGCTTCGGAGCGCTGGTGATCGACGTCGAGACCTTGGGGAGCCAGCCCCTGGTGCTGGAAGCGCACATCCGCGACCGCGGCGGCAGCGCCGCCTACGGCGAGCGCTTCAACGCGCGCTGGACGCTGCCCGCCGGCGCGCGGCAGGCCATTCGGGTGCCCCTCGCCGACATCGCGGCGGGGCCCCGACAGCGCCGGCTGCGTCTCGACCGGGTGGGCGTGATCGCCATTCATCGGGCCGACGACGTCGCCGAACCCTTTCTCATACGCGACGTCTATCTGTCCGACGGCTGACCGGCCGGGCGGGATTCCTCCGGAAGTCCTTGCACCGCCGAAATCTCCCGATACCATTCCAGGCACCATTGACTGTTTTTTTGGGGAAGGGAGTACGAAGCATGGCGAAGACCCACGATCACGAGATCGTCTCGATCTATCCGTTCACGGACCAGGAAGTGGACGACCTCATGAACCACTCCAACGAGTGCGTGCTGATGTGGTCGACCAAGGACGGCTGGCCTGTGGGCGTGACCCACGCCTTCGTCTGGCACGACAACAAGATCTGGATCACGTTTGCCGTGCACCGGCACCGCACCGCCGCCATCCGCCGCGACAATCGGGTGTCGGTGAACGTCAGCAGCGGCGGCTATCCCACCGGCGCGTCGGAAGAGCTGCCCCGCGGCGCCATCACCTTCAAGGGCATCGGCGAGTTCTTCGATGACGACAAGACCAAGCGCTGGTTCTACACCGCGCTGTCGCAGAAGCTGAACCCCGGGAACAAGGCCGGAGAGGAGTTCTTCTACAACCTGCTGGATTCGCCGCTGCGCACCGTGCTGGCGGTGACGCCCACCAAGAAGATCATGTACAACGGCAAGACCGCGGGCGCCCACATGGCCGGCACCATCGACGAGGACGACCTCGGCGAGCGGCTGGGTGCGGACGCCGAGCGCATGAACCGGGAGCGCGTAAAGCGGGGTCTCGACCCGCGTTGAGCACGGTGCCCGCCGCGGCGGCAACGGAACAGGGCGGCGCCAGCCTGCCGGCCAGGCTGAAGACGTCGACCCTGTTCTACTACAGCCTCACCGATCTGCCGGTGGCGATGTCCATCTTCCCGGTGATCGTGTTCGTGCCCCGCTTCTACGCCAGCGATGTCGGCGTGCAGCTGTGGCTGGTGGGCGTGATCATGATCGCGGTGCGCATCTTCGACGTGCTCACCGACCCGCTGATGGGCTGGCTGAGCGACAACACGCGCTCGCGCTTCGGCCGGCGGCGGCCGTGGATCCTGGCGTCGACGCCGATCATGATGCTGTCTATCTACATGCTGTTCCTGCCCCCTGAGGGGGCAGGCGGCGGGCACATGCTGACGTGGAGCATGACCCTGTCCATCGCCACGACGATGATGCTCATCCCCTACTACGCCTGGGGGGCGGAGCTGTCGCCCCATTATCACGAGCGCTCGCGCATCACCGGCGGGCGCGCCATGGCCGGCGTGCTGGGCAGCCTGATCGCCCAGCTGGTGCCGGCGGGGGCGCTGATCTTCTTCGGCATCGGCGGCACCGCCGCCGTGCTCGAGGTGGTCGGCTACACCATGCTGATCATCATGCCCGTGTGCGTGGCGGTGACCCTGCTGGGGACGCCGGAGCCCCAGGTCACTGTGCGATCGACGGTGCCGGTGCTCAAAGGCCTGAAGCTGATGTGGGAGAACGGTCCGTTCAAGCAGCTCGTGGTGGCGTTCATGATCGGCTCCATCGGCCTCAACATCACCACGCCGCTGTACATCTTCTTCGTCGCCGACGTGCTGAACGCGGAAGATCAGGCCATCTTCATGCTCACCTTCTTCTACCTCACCAGCTTCTTCACGGTGCCGCTGTGGGTGAAGTGGTCGCGCTACCTGGGCAAGCACCGGGCCTACATCACCGCCTTTCTGGTCATCGCCTGCGTGCACCCGTTCTACCTGCTGCTCGGTGAGGGCGACTTCTGGTGGATGCTGCCGGTGACGGTGATGACCGGGTTTGCGGCTGCCGGCTTCTCTCAGGCGCTGCCCAACTCCATGAAGGCGGACGTCATCGACCTGGATCAGCTCGCCAGCGGGGAAAACCGGGCGGCCCTGTTCTTCTCGGCCTGGTCGTTCGCCCAGAAGGCGGCGGCTTCCCTTGGCGCCGGCATCGCCATGTTCGGCCTGGAACTGGTGGGCTTCGATGCCAAGCCGGGGGCCGCAAACGGGGAAGAGGAGCTGTTCGGGCTGCGCTTCCTGTTCTCCACCTTCCCGTCGCTGTTCTTCCTGGCCGGCGCCGCCATCGTCTGGCGTTACCCCATCACCGAGGAACGGCACGCCGAGATCCGCGCCGCCATCGACGCCCGGGCGCAGGCAAAGGCGGCCGACGGCGGCTGAAGCCGCTTCGGCGGCTGAAGCCGCTGCGGCGGCTAGAGCCGGTAGTACGAAGGCAGGTCGGCGGGCTGGATCTTCTCCGCCCGCGCCAGCGGGTCCTCGCCGAAGTAGATGTCCTCGCCCACCAGCCGGCCGTCCGCGTCTGCCGGCCAGACGGTGATTAGCTGCGCCGTGGTCAGCACCAGGTCGCCGTCGGCCAGCGGCTCGCCGGCCACCTGATCGACCCCGGCGGCGCGCAGCTCGGCGCCGCGGCGCACGATCTTCACCTGGCCTTCGGTGATCACGGCGGTCTCGTCCACCACGATGCGCTCCACCACCACTTCGAACTGCTGGCCGCCGCGCTCGAACATGGCGAGGTAAAAGCCGCGTACCGCCTCCGCGCCCTGCAGCACCGACGGCGTGCCGCCCCAGAAGTGATAGACGGGTGAGGCGGTAAGGGTAGCCATCAGCGGCTCGATCTCGCCGAGGATCTCGTGGCGCATGTGGTCGCGCACCTTGAGCAGCAGCGCCCGGCAGCGCGGGTTCGCTTCCTCTGCGGCCCGCGCTTCGAGGGCGAGCCAGCTGCGATGGGGGTCGATCTTCGGCATGGCGTTGGTCCTGTTCGGGTGGGCTATGGGCTCGTGAATCGGGTGAGCACGTCGATCATCAGCCGCGTGCCCTCGATCATGGCGTCGACGCCGATGCGCTCGTCGTTGCCGTGCACGCCGCGGCGGTCTTCCTGGGGCACCACGAACGGGCCGAAGCCGTAGCTGGCGATGCCGAGGTCGCGGAAGAAGTGGCTGTCGGTGAAGCCGGTGAGCACGCCGGGCAGCACCCGGGCGCCGCGATGCTGGCGCGCGACGGCCGTCTCGATCACCTGGAACAGCGGCGTGTCGCTGCGGCTCACCGCGGGGGTGAACGCCATGAGGGTCTCGATCTCGACGTTCGGGTCGTTGATCACCGTGGCCAATTCGGCGATGAAGACGTCCACGTCCTGGTCGGGCAGCAGCCGGCAGTCGATCTCCATGACCGCCTCGGTGGGCACCACGTTGATCTTGTCGCTGCCGGCGAGGCGGGTGATGGAGCAGGTGTTGCGCAGCAGCGCGTGGGCGCCGGGGTCGGTGAGCTGCAGGTAGCGCAGGAAGGCGTCGTCGGCCACGGCCGCGTCCAGATTGGCGTAACGCGCAGCCAGGGTGTCGTTCTGGTAGGGCGCCAGACCCTCGAACAGGCTGCGCACCGGGGGGATCACCCGCGGCGGAAACGCCGTCTGTGCCAGCCGGTCGCCGGCGCGCAGCAGGCGGGTGACCGCGGTGGCGGCCTGGGGCGTGGAGCCGTGGCCGGGCTGGCCGCGGGCGGTGAGCTTGAGCCACAGCGGCACCTTCTGGGTCACCTCGACGGTGAACACCACGTCATTGGCCAGCCGCGTGCCGCTGCCGCCCTCGTTGAGCAGATAGCCGACGCCTTCGAAGATCTCGGGGTGGTGCTCGATCAGCCAGCCGGCACCGAAAGCGCCGCCGGCCTCCTCGTCGGCGGTGGCCATCAGGATCACGTCCCGGTTCAGCGGCCGGCCCGAGGCGTGCAGCGCCAGGAACGCCTGGAGCTGGGCGATGCCGATGCCCTTCATGTCCAGCGCGCCGCGGCCCCATACGTAGCCGTCGCGGATGGCGCCTGACAGCGGCGCTACCTGCCAGTAGCGCGGGTCCGCCGAGACCACGTCGATGTGATGCAGCAGCACCAGCGCCGGCTCGTCGCCGCCCTCGATGCGTGCCCACAGGTTGCCGCGGCCGGGGGCCGACTCGGCGGTCTGGTAGGCAATGCCGGCGGCATCGAGGATGGCGGCCAGGTACGCCACGCCCGCGCTCTCGTTGCCCGGCGGGTTGGTGGTGTCGATGCGCAGGTACTCGGCCAGACGCTCGGGCGCCTGGCGGGCGAAGTCGGCGGCGTGGGCGGTGCCGAAGAGCAGCAGGCCGACGACGGCGGCGCGCCACGCGTGCAAGGTGGCTGGGTTCATGGGGTCCTCCTTGACGGTGGAGTGTACCCCAGCCGCCGGCGCTAGCTGCGCCCGCCGGCGCGCAGCGCTTCCAACTCGTCCAGCAGATCGAGCGCCAGGGCGACGCCGGCCAGGTTGACCCCCAGGTCCTGCTGCAGCCGCACGGCGCGCTGCACCCGCACCACGGCCACGCCATCGAAACGCCAGCGCTGCACGGGGCTCGACGCCCGGCGCCGGCCGGGGCCGACCCCGCGGGCCTCGATGATGCCCTCGCTCACCAGCTCCACCAGAAACTCGGCGTGCACGCCGCAGATGTGGCACATGTCGCGCAGGGTGAGCTCGAGCTGCTCGTCGAGCAGCTGCGGATCGATGCGTCTGGTCATGAGCCCGCCCTCGGGTCGAATGCCATGGTGTCCGCCATCTGCCGGTACAGGGCTTTCTTCTCGGCGGTATCCGCCTTCGGCAGCAGCACCTTCAGGGTGACGATCTGGTCCCCCGGCGGCTGCCCGGGGAGGCCGCGGCCCTTCAGCCGCAGCTTGCTGCCGGCCTGGGCATTGGCCGGCACCTTCAGCTTCACGCTGCCGCCCAGGGTGGGTACGGTGAGCTCGGCGCCGAGCGCGGCCTCCCACGGCGCCACCGGCAGCTCGTAGTGGATGTCGCGGCCGTCGGGCCGGAACTGCGGATGCGGCACCAGCCGGAACTCGACGAACAGATCGCCGGGCTGGCCGCTGCCGACGCCGGGCCCGCCCTGGCCCTTCAGGCGCACGCGCTGGCCGTCGCTGATGCCGGCCGGGATCTTCACCCGCAGGCGGCGGGTCTTGCCGTCGGGGCCGCGCACGTCGATCTCCACAGAGGCGCGCTGGTAGGCCTCTTCCAGGGTGATGCCCACTCGGGCGTGCTCGTCAGCGCCCTTGAAGCCGCCGGCGCGGCGGCCGCCGCCGCTGCGGCCGCCGCCGCGGAACTCGTGCTGGCCGAACAGGGTCTCGAAGAAGTCGCTGAAGCCGCCGTCGTGACCGGTGAAGCCGCCGCCACCGAACTCGAACTGCTGTGACCAGTCGGGCGGCGGCTGGAAGTTCTGGTGGTCCTTCCAGTTGGCACCCAGGGCGTCGTAGGCGGCCCGCTTTTCCGGATCGGAGAGCACCTCGTAGGCTTCGCCCACCTCCTTGAAGCGGTCTTCGGCGTCCGGCTCGGCGTTGACGTCCGGGTGGAACTTGCGCGCCAGACGCCGGTAGGCCTTCTTGATGTCGTCGGCGCTGGCTTTGCGGTCGACGCCAAGCACCGCGTAGTAATCCCGGTATTCCATGGGGTGGCCCGTTACCTCTCGTCAGACAAGATGAGGGCGGACCCGGGCGGATTCAATGCCCGCGTCTCCCAACGCCCCGCCGCGGTCAGGCATAATGCACGGCCGCTGATCATGCACGCGACCATCGGTTCCCCGTTCCCATGACCCAGACCCTGGTGAGAGTCGGTACTTTGCTCCTGGCGGTGGCCGTGCTGCTGGTGGGCCACGGCCTGCAGCTCACCCTGCTGCCCATTCGCGCCGAGGCGCTGGGCTGGTCCACCAACGCCATCGGCCTCACCGGCTCCGCCTACTTCCTCGGCTTCGTGGCCGGCTGCCTGGTGATTCCGTCGGTGGTGGCTCAGGTGGCCCACATCCGCACGTTCATGGTGATGGCCGCCGTCGCCACCGTGGCCCTGCTGGGGGCCGGGCTGCTGGATTACGTGGCGGCCTGGCTGCTGCTGCGGTTCGCCACCGGCTTCGCCTTCGCCGGGCTGTACATGGTCATCGAGAGCTGGCTCAGCGAGGCGGCGCCCGCCGACGGCCGCGGCAGCGTGCTGGCCGTGTACTCGATGATCTCGCTCCTGGCCATGGTGCTGGGCCAGAGCTTTCTCGGCCTGTCCGACCCCGAAGACCTGCGGCTGGTGATGGGGGCGGCGCTGCTGCTCGGGCTCGCCATCGTCCCCATCGGCCTGACCCGCATGACCGCGCCCCATCCCATCCCGCGCATCCGCTTCTCGCCGCGGGTGCTGGCCCGGTCGTCGCGGGTGGCCGTGGTCTGCGTGTTCTTCAGCGGTCTGGTGACCGGCGCGCTGTGGGCGGTGGGGCCGCTGGTGGGCAGGGCCTACGGCCTCGACACGGCGGATATCGGGCTGATGATGGCCACCGCCATCTTCGGCGGCGCGCTGGCCCAGATTCCCGTGGGCAGGCTGTCCGATCGCACCGACCGGCGCTTCGTCATCGCCGGCCTGCTCGGCATCGGCGTGCTGGTGTCGGTGGCGGGTTGGCTGTTCTCCGCGGCAAGCCCGGCGGTGCTGTTCGCCTCCATGTTCGCCATCGGCTTCACGGCCATGCCGCTGTACGCGCTGTCCATCGCCACCGCCAGCGACAACTCGACGCTGCCGCTGATTCAGATCGCCAGCGGCATCCTCATCATGAACAGCCTCGGCTCCATCTTCGGCCCGCTGCTGGTGTCGCCCCTGGTGGCCTGGCAGGGCGGCGAGGGCTTCTTCCTGTTTGCCGGTGTCAGCATGGCGCTGGGCGGCGCGTTCGCCCTGCAGCGCATCTCGGTGATCGAGCGGCCCAAACGCCACGAGCAGAAGTTCGCGCCGATGCCGCGCACGTCCATCGTCGCCGCCGAGCTGGCGGAGCCGGAGCAGGCTCACAGCGCGGTCGAGCCGGAGCCCGACCCCGTACGCTGAGCCGGCGGCTCGCCGCCGAGAATGCCGGGCCGGTCGGGCCGCGGCCGGAACACGGTGACCCCCTTCAGCCCCAGCGCGTGGGCCTGGCGGTAGATGTCCTGAAACTGCTCGAACGGCAGGTGCTCCGGCACGTTGATGGTCTTCGAGATGGCCTGGTCGACGAACGGCTGCACGGCGGCCTGCATCTTCAGGTGGGCCTCCGGCGACAGCTCGCGGGCGGTCTGCAGGGCCGGCGGCAGGCCGGCGTCGCCGCTGCGATGCTGGCGCCAGGTCAGGCAGGCGTAGTCGGTGAGGCGCACGGTGCGGCGGCGGCCGCCGGGTTCCGACAGGCGCCGCTCGTAGTCTGCCTGGAACACCGGCTCGATGCCGCTGGACACGTTGTCCGCCAGCAGGCTGATGGTGCCGGTCGGGGCGATGGCGGTGAGGTGGCTGTTGCGGATGCCGTGCCGGCGCAGGCGCGTCAGCAGCGGCGCCGGCAGCCGGCCCACGAAGGCGCCCTTCGAATAGCGGCGGCGGTGGTACGCCGGGCACGGGCCGAGCTCGGCGGCCAGGTCGATGCTGGCGGCGTAGGCGCTGTCGCGCAGGGTGGCGGCCACGTCGGCTGCCAGCGCGCGGCCGGCATCGCTGTCGTAGTCGAGGCCCAGCATCACCAGGGCGCTGCCGAGGCCCATGAAGCCGAGGCCTATGCGGCGGGTGGCCAGGGCCTCGGCCCGCTGCTCCGGCAGCGGGAAGCCGGAAACCGTCACCACGTCGTCCAGCAGGCGCACGGCGACCGGCACACGTTCGGCCAGGGCCACATGGTCGAAACGGGCGTTTGGCGTGAACGGCTCGCGCACGAAGGCGGTGAGGTTGAAGCTGCCGAGGTTGCAGGCGCCGTACGGCGGCAGCGGCACCTCGCCGCAGGGGTTGGTGGCGGACAGCGTCTCGCGGTAGTAGAGGTTGTTCTCGGCGTTGATGCGGTCGACGAACAGCACGCCCGGCTCCGAGTTGTCGTAGGCATTGCGGGTGATCAGGTTCCACAGCTCCCGGGCGGCGACCGTGTGCAGAACCTGGTTTCCGAAGGTCAGCGGCCAGGGTGCGTCGCCCGCCACCGCCTGCAGGAACGCGTCGCTCACCAGCACCGAGCAGTTGAAGTGCTTCAGGGCGCGGCGGTCGGCCTTGGCGCGGATGAAGCGAACGATGTCCGGATGGTCGCAGCGCAGGGTGGCCATCATGGCGCCACGGCGCGAGCCGGCCACCACGGTGTCGCTCATCAGGTCCCACAGCCGCATGAACGACACCGGCCCCGATGCGGTGTTGCCCGTGGCCTGTGCCGGCGTCTGCCCGGGTCGCAGCGGCGAGAAGTCGCAGCCGACGCCGCCGCCGGCCTGCAGGGTCATGGCCGCCTCCTTCAGGGCATCGAAGATGGCGGCCATGTCGTCCTGGAGCCGGCCCAGCACAAAGCAGTTGAACAGGGTGACACGGCGGCCGGTACCGGCACCGGCCAGGATGCGGCCGCCGGGGTAGAACTCGCCATCGGCCATCAGCGCCGTGAAGCGGCGGCGCCAGCGGCCGCGGTCGTGGCGCTCCGCCGCCGCCGCGGCGCGGGCTACCCGCTCCCAGGTGGCCGCCGGATCGGCGTCCACCGGCACGTCGTGGCGCCTGAATCGGTAGCAGGTCTCCCAGATGCGCCGGGCGATGGCGGAGCGCAAACGTCTCAGCCCGCGATGTCGATGCGCTGGCGTTCGGCGCGCTCGGCCTTGGCCATGGTGTGTCTCCTGCTTGAACCGGCAGCGAAGCTGCCGGAAGAGACATTGTTCGATCGCGGGCGCTGGTGGATGAATCCGGTGTTTTACCTAGGCGCCTAGCGGGGGCCGCAGGGCGTCACCACTTCGGATAGATGACGATGTCGATGCGCCGATTGCGGGTGCGGCCTTCCGCCGTCTCGTTGTTGGCCACCGGTCGGCTCTCCCCATAGCCCAATGCGGTGATGGCCGTGGGCGAGATGGGCGAGCGCGCCAGCAGGTAGCGGGCCACCGCGTCGGCCCGCTCCTGGGACAGCGCCTGGTTGGTGGCATCGGAGCCGAACGAGTCGGTGTGCCCCTCGATGACGATGTTGGCTTCGGGGAACTCGGCCAGGGCCTGCTGCACCAGGCCCAGCACGGTGTCGTGCTCGGCGGTGAGGCGCGCGCTGCCGCTGGCGAAGTTCAGGCCGATCAGGCGCAGGATCACGCTGTCGGTCTGGCGCAGCACCAGCGCCTGGTCGCTGTTGAACAGCCGCTCCACCCGCTCCAGGCGCTCGCGCTGGCGCTCGCGGCGCTCCAGCGCCTCGTTGACCCGGGCCAGGCTCTGGGTCTGCCCCGACAGCTCGATCTCCAGCGAGGCGATGCGGGCGTCGCGGTCGGCCACGCCCTGCTCCAGAAAGTCGATGTCGGCCAGCTTCACGTCGATGGCCTGATTGATGCGGGCCACGGCGTCGGCGTAGCCATCGTCGAAGTAGACGGGCGTGTCCAGCTTGTCGCCGATGCTGGCGATGCCGGACTCCCAGTCGAGCAGGATCTGCTCCAGCGTCGTGTCGCGGCCGCGGATCGCCTGCTCCAGGCGCGACACGTAGATGGCGTGGCGGGCGTTGTGCTCCGCCTGCTGGGCCAGCGTGCGCGGCCGGTCGGTGTCGTAGCGGTCGTCGATCAGCACCTGCTCCGCTTCTGCCAGCAGCGAGCTTGCCCGCTCGTAGGAGATGGGCGCCAGGCGCCGCGCCCGCAGATCGTCTGCCGTCTCCAGCAGTTGCCGGGTGGTGTTCAGATAGTTGGCCTGAATGGCAGCCAGCTCCGCCTCCCGGTAGCGCTGCTCGGCATCGGCGGCCTGGCGGTCGGCCGCATCCTCGCGGCCGCGCTCGAGGCGCAGGCCCGCTTCCGTCATGGCGCGTTCCGCCGCCTGCCAGAGTTCCGGCGCGAAGCGCTCGGAGTCGGCGCTCGCGGCGTCGCTGCGGGCGTCAAGCGCGGTCGCGAAGCGGGCCTGAGCGATCTCGGCGGCAGCCGCGGCCACGGTGAACTCGTCCCGCGCCGTGCGCAGGTGGCGCTGGATGGCATCCAGGCCACCGCCGGCATCCAGGATCGATTCGGCGCGCCGGTAGTTCTCGGCACCGTTGCCGTAGCTGCGCGGCGCCAGCAGGCTGGCCTGAAACTCGTTGGCGCTGGCCAGTGCCCGGTCGGCGTCGCCGAACAGGGTGACGCGCAGGTCGCCGTCGGCGCTGCGGGCGGGCGCCGTGGCGGCAAGCAGCATCAGCGCGATCATGGTGGCCAGCAGCGTGCGCACATCGATGGTCAGAAGCTTCTGCACCCGTCTTCCCTCGTCGATCCGTGTGTTGATGCGGCTGCGCCTGGCGTCATGGGCGAAGCCGCGGTCAGTATACTCGGCTGCGCGGTTACCGGGATCGTACGCCTGGGCTATGATCGGGCCCCGTGTCGCGATGCTTTCAGGGAGGTTCAATGCCGGGTCAGGCTGCTGTTCGTACCATCGTCAAAAGCGCCCTCGTCGGCGTCACCGTTCTGCTGCTGGGTGGGGCGGGACAGACCTGCCTGAACAACCCGTACGAGGCCCAGCCTGGCTGGGGCAAGCTGCCCGAGGGCCGTGAGTGGGGCGCCACCAGCGCCATCTATCCCGCCAACGACGGCCGCCACATGTGGGTGGCCGAGCGCTGCGGCGCCAACCTCTGCGTCGACAGCGACGTCGATCCGGTGCTGCTGTTCGATCTGGAGGGCAACCTGGTGCGCAGCTTCGGTGCCGGCCTGATCGCCTGGCCCCACGGCATCTACGTGGACAAGGACGACAACGTCTGGATCGCCGACGCGGTGGGCTACGTGCCGGTGCCCGAGGGCTGGGGTCACGTGGTCTACAAGTTCAGCCCCGAGGGCGAGCTGCTCATGACCCTGGGCCAGCGCGGCGTCGCCGGCGCCGGCAAGGACACGTTCCGCAAGCCCAACGACGTGGTGGTGGCCCCCAACGGCGACATCTTCGTCGCCGACGGCCACGGCTCTGCGCCCGGCGAGCCGGTGAACAACCGCATCGTCCGCTTCGCCGCCGACGGCACCTACCTGGGCGAGTTCGGAGTGCCCGGCGGCGACCGCGGCGAGCTGAACGAGCCCCACGCCATCACCATGGACTCCGCCGGCCGCCTGTTCGTCGCCGATCGCGCCAACAGCCGCATCCAGATCTTCGACCAGCAGGGCAACCTGCAGGCGGTGTGGACCCAGTTCGGCCGGCCCAGCGGCCTGTACATAGACAAGAACGACGTGCTTTACGCCGCCGACTCCGAGTCCAACACGCGCCGCAATTCGGGCTGGAAGCGGGGCATCTACATCGGCAGCGCCAAGGACGGCTTCGTCACCGCGTTCATCCCCGACCCGGAGCCGGATCAGGACAACTCCGGCACCAGCGGCGCCGAGGGCGTGGCCGTGGACGGCGCGGGCAACGTCTACGGTGCCGAAGTGGGGCCGCGCCAGGTGGTCAAGTACCTCCGCAAGCCTTAATGGGGCGGCTGCATCGTCGGGCGCTGGCCCTGCTGCTGCTGGTGGCCGCCCTGGCCGCCGGCGGTGACTTGGGCGCCTGGCCGGGCGGCGACGACGACCCGGCGATTCCGACCCTGACGGCCGTGATCGGCCACGACTTCGGCGCCGATCTCTCCGACCCGGACGACATCGCGCGCTATCTGGCCGCGCTGCACCAGGCGGCGCCGGCGCGCACGCGGCTGGTGGAGTACGCGAGGAGCTGGCAGGGACGGCCGCTGCACTACCTGGTGATCGGCAGCGCCGAGCGCATCGCCCGGCTCGACGACGTTCAGGCCGGCCTGCAGCGCCTGGCGGATCCGCGCGGTGCCGGCAGCGCCGAGCTCGAGGGGCTGGTGGAAACCCTGCCCGCCGTGGTCTGGCTGGCCCACGGCGTGCACGGCAACGAGGTGACGTCGTCCGACGCGGCGCTGCTCACCGCCTATCACCTGCTCGCTTCACGCCGGCCGGAGACCGCGGCGCTGCTGGATTCGCTGCTGGTGGTGGTCGATCCGCTGCAGAATCCCGACGGCCGCGCCCGCTTCGTTCACCACTATCGCAGCCACCAGGGCCTGGTGCCGCAGCCGAGCCCGATCGCCGCCGAGCGGGTGGAACCGTGGCCGAGCGGCCGAACCAACCACTACCTGTTCGACATGAACCGTGACTGGTTCGCGCAGACCCAGCCCGAGACCCGGGGCCGGGCGGCGGCCTTTCTCGCCTACCGCCCTCACGTGTACGCCGACGTCCACGAGATGGGCACCGACCGCACCTACTACTTTCCGCCGCCGGCGCAGCCGTGGAACCCCTACCTGAACGAGCGCCAGAACGCGGCCGTCGAGCGGTTCGGCCGGGCCATGGCCGAACGGTTCGACCGGCGCGGGTTCCGCTACTTCACCCGTGAAGACTACGACGCCTACTACCCGGGCTACGGCGACACCTGGCCGACCCTGCATGGGGCGGCCGGCATGACCTTCGAGATGGCCAGCCCCCGCGGCCTGCTGGGTCAGCGCAGCGACGGCTCTGTGGTCAGCTACCGGGACGGCGTGGACCGGCACTTCACCGCCAGCCTGGCCACGCTCGAGGCCGCCGCGGCCGACCGTGCACGCCTGCTCGAGGACTTCCTGGCCATGCGTCGGGCGTCCGGGCCAGACACCACCTACGTGCTGCCGCGCCGCGGCGATGCCGGCCGCGTCGACAAGCTGGCGGACCTGCTGCGCAGGCAGGGCATCGAGGTGCGGCGCCTGCCCGATGCCGGCCGGGTGTGCGGCGAGAGCGTGCCGGCCGGCAGCTATCTGGTGAGCACCCAACAGCCGGCCGGGCCCCTGGCCGGCACCCTGCTGGCCGCCGACAGCCCGGCCCGGGCCGAGTTCTGGGCGGAGCAGGAGCGGCGCCTGGCGCGCCACCTGCCGGCGCAGGTCTACGACGTGGTGGCCTGGTCGCTGCCGCTCCTGTTCGACGTCGAAAGCCTGAGCTGCCGGCTGTCGGTGGCGAGCTATCCGCTGATGGACGCGCCGCCGCCGGGTCCGCCGGCACCCGTGACCGGGTCGACCACGGTCGCCTACCTGGTGCCCTGGGGGGCCCAGGCGGCGACCCGGTTCCTGGCCGCCGCGCTGCGCGAGGGGCTGCCGGTGTTCTTCACCACGCGCCCGTTCAGCCGCGGCGAGCGCCGCTTTCCGGGCGGCACGCTGATCGTGCGCCGTGCCGGCGAGCCGGCCGATCCCGCTGCCCGCGTCGCCGCGCTTGCCGCCGCTAGCGGCGCCGAAGTGGTGGCCGTCGACGGCACCTGGGCCGATGCCGGCGTCGACTTCGGCAGTGACCACGTGCGCCGGGCCAGGGCGCCGCGAATCGCCCTGGCCTGGGGCGAGCCGGCCACCGTCACGGATACCGGCGCCCTGCGCTATGCGGTGGAGCGCAAGCTGGGCTATCCGCTGACGCCCGTGCGCACGGCCGACCTGGCTTCGCCATGGCTCGATCAGTTCGACGTGCTGGTGCTGCCGGACGGCGACGACTATGCCAAGGCGCTGCCTGCCGACGCCGGGGACAACCTGGGCCGCTGGGTGCGCCGCGGCGGCACCCTGGTGGGCATCGGCGGTGCGCTCGCTTACCTCGGCAGCGAGGCGGTGGGCCTGCTGGCCTCGCGCCCCGAGCTGCGGGCGGCACCGGACAGCGGCGACACAGAGCCGCCGGACGCCGGGCCGGGCGTTGCTGCGGGGTCCGGCAGCGGCGCGGCGGCGCCGGAGGAAGACGGTCCGGTGCCGGGCACCATCCTCGCCACCGAGGCCGACCTGGACCGCGCGGTAGCGGCGAAGGAGGCGGCGCCGCCGGAGATTCCCGGCGTGCTGCTGCAGGCGGTGACCGACGACGATCACTGGCTCGCCATGGGCTTGCCGGCGCGGCTGCCGATCATGTTCAGCGGCGCCCGCGTGTTCACGCCGCTGCCGCTCGACAAAGGCACCAACGCGCTGCGCTTTGCCGCCGCCGAGCGCCTGGTTCTGGCGGGCTATCTGTGGACGTCGGTGCGGCCGCAGCTCGCCTTCAAGCCGGCGGCAATGGTGCAGCCCGAGGGCCGGGGCCAGGTCATCGCCTTCGTCGCCGATCCGGCGTTCCGGGGGGTGATGGATGGGCTGGACGTGCTGCTCGCCAATGCGCTGCTGCTGGGACCCGCCATGGCGTCGCCGGTGCCGCCGGCGCCCTGAAGGCGAGGTCGCCGGCGGCTCAGGGCTGCAGCCGGGTGATGCGCCAGTGCCCGCCCACCAGGGCATAGCGGAAGCGGTCGTGCAGGCGGCCTTCGCGGCCCTGCCAGAACTCGAAGCGGCAGGGCAGCAGACGGAACCCGCCCCATTGCGTCGGCTTCGGCACCCGGCCGTCCGGGTAGCGCCGCCGCAGCTCGGCAACCGCCGCCTCCAGGGTCTCGCGGTCGGCCACCGGCGCCGACTGCCGGGAGGCGGCGGCCGAGAAGCGGCTGTCTGCCGGCCGTGACTCGAAGTAGGCGCGGGACTGGGCGTCGTCGAGCGGCTCGACGCTGCCGTAGACGCGCACCTGCCGGTCGAACTCGCGCCAGTGAAACATCAGCTCGGCGCGCGGATTCTCGCCGAGGTCATTGCCCTTGCGGCTGCGATGGTCCGTGTACCAGCAGAAGCCGGCGGCGTCGAAGTGCTTGAGCAGCACCACCCGCACCGACGGCTCGCCGCCCGTGTTGGCTGTGGCCAGCGCCATGGCGGTGGGATCGGAGATGCCGGCGTCGGTGGCCGCCGTGAGCCAGCGCTGGAACAGATCCAGGGGGTCGTCGGTCAGGTCGGCGCGGCGCAACGGTCCGGCCAGGTATTCACGTCGGGTGTTGCGTTGGTCTTGCATGGCGTGAGTGTACGGCAGTTGCGGGGCCGGCGGGCGGTCAGACGCCGCGGGCGGCCAGCCGCTGCAGCACCAGCGCATGGGCCGCCTCGGTGATGGGATAGGGACGGATGATGAACACGGCGGTGGCGTAGCAGACCGCGGGAATGCCGGCGAACGCGATCTTCAGCGCCCAGATCTGGGCCGGTCCGTTGTCGCCCGCCGCCTGAAATCCGGCGAACTCGAGAATCAGCAGCGCAAAGCCCGTGGCCACGGCGACGATGGCCTTCTGGGCCAGGCTCCAGCTCGAGAAGAACAGCCCGGTGCGGTCTTCGCCCGACTCCAGGCGATCGATGTCGATGACGTCGGCCTTCATGGCGCTCGGCAGCGCCACGAAGCTGCCGGCGGACAGCCCGCCGATGAACAGGATCACCATCATCGGCAGCAGGTCGCCCGGGCCGAGCAGCAGGTAGCCGGGCTGGGAGAAGATCATCAGCGACATGCCCACCATCCAGGCGCTGCGCTTGCCGATGCGCTGGGCCAGCCAGCCCCACAGCGCTACGCCGATCAGGTTGCCGGCGTAGAACACCAGCAGGATGACGCTGGCAGCCAGGTCGTACTGGATCACGTGGTTGACGTAGAAGATGTACAGCGGCGCCGCCATGGCCGGGCCGATGCCGCCGATGACGAAGGCGATCATCAGCCGTTTGAACGGGCCGTTGCGCCACATCAGCCGGAAGCCCTCCAGCACGGGAACCTGCCTGACCTGCCTGGGCGGCGGCTCCGGCACCCGCGCCAGCAGCACCGTGAAGCCGACCGCGGCGACGCTGACCGCGGCGACCGCGACGATGGTGAGAGATTCGTTCAGCGCGCGGCCGTAGCCGAACAGGCTGGAGGAGATCAGCGGCGCGGCGATGGTGGTGAGCGTGCCGGCGACGCCGCACAGGGTGCGCCAGGTGGCGATGCGGGTGCGCTCGTGATAGTCCTCGGACAGCTCCGCGCCCCAGGCGTAGTAGGGAATCGCCACCAGCGTCCAGCCGAACCACAGGGCGATGGTCCACAGCGCGAAGTAGCCGGCCGTGACGGTGCTGCCGGGCGTGAAGAGCTGGACGATGGACAGCAGCATCAGCGGCGCGCCCGCCAGGATCCAGGGCCTGCGCCGCCCCCAGCGGCCTCTGGTGCGGTCGGAGAGGAAGCCGATCAGCGGGTCGGTGATGACGTCGGTCCAGCGGGCGACGATGAGGATGGCGCCCACCGCGCCGAGGGACAGCCCCAGGTCGCGCGTGTACAGGGCCGGAATGAAGATGGCCATGGGGATGGCGGCCATGGCCATGGGGAACTCCGCCAGCCCGTAGGCCAGCATCCGCGATCGTTTCATGTTGACCCTCTCCGCTGCATCAAGGCTAATACGGCGCTGCGGCCTGGTCCATGTCCGCCAATCGGACGGCCCGTCGCTCAGCCACGGAGGACGGCACGATGAAGATTCTGCTCTGGGTGATCGCCGCGGTGCTGCTGGCGGTGGTCGTGGTGTTCGGCCTGCAGGTGGTGGCCTCCGAGACCGGCGAGGTGGTGGTGCTGACCACCAAGAGCGGCGACCGCGAGGCCACCACCCGGCTGTGGGTGGTGGATCACGACGGCGCCCAGTGGCTGCGCGGCGGCAAGGACTCCGGCTGGTATCAGCGGCTGGCGGCAGCGCCCGCCGTGCGCCTGAGCCGCGGCGGCCAGACCGCCACCTACCTGGCGAGCGCCGAGCCCGCCATGACCGCCCAGGTGCATGCGCTGATGGCGGCCAAGTACGGCTGGCGTGACGACCTGATCTCCATGCTGGTCGGCGGCCGGGAAAACGACGTGGCCGTTCGCCTCACCCCGACCGACTGACCGCACCAATCCGGTGCAGGCGCCGGACCACGCCTGGTCCGGCTGCACCGTCATGCACCGTTCATCGCCCTGTCATCGCGCCGACATGCGCCTTGCGCATGCTTGGCCCGACTCTTGCAAATCCCCTGTCGAACGATCCGAAACTGCAAGGAGGCGCGACATGAGCACCCACGTAGCGATGGAAGCGGCCGAACCCCGGTACAGCGGGCCCCATCGTTGGCAGATTCAGCCCTGGGCGCGTCTGGTGCGTCGGCTGATGCGGCCGCGGGCCTACACCCGCTGGGTGGACCAGTACTGCACCGAGCTGAACGTCACCGGCCGGTCGGCCTTCGACGAGGTCGATGGCCCCTGCATCGTCATCGCCAATCACCAGAGCCACATGGACACCCTGGTGCTGCACGAAGCGCTTCCCGAGCACGTCCGGCGCCATCTCTACTTCGGCGCCGCTCAGGACCGCTGGTACGTCAAAGGCCGCCGCAAGCTGGTGCTGCAGCCCTGGTACCAGTCGCTCGTGCTCGGCAACTTCCCGATCCAACGCGGCGGCGGCTCCGCCGCGCTGGAGCATGCGCACTGGCTGCTGTCCAAGGGCCGGCACGTGTTCCTGTTTCCCGAAGGCACCCGCGCCACCAGCGATGGCCTGGGCCGGTTCCGCGCCGGCGTCGCCCTGCTCGCCCTCGAGCACGGCGTGCCGGTGGTGCCGGCCTATCTCTCCGGGCTGAAAGCCATGCGCCCCAAGGGCCAGAAGGAAGTGGTGCCGGGGCCCGCAGGCGTGGAGTTCCTGAGCCCCATGCGCTTCAAGCCGGGCAGCGACGTGGCCGAGGTCACCCGCGCCCTGTGGGAGCGGCTGAACGAGCGCCACCTGGCGCACCAACCGTCGCGCGCGCCCGTGCTGGAGCGCGCTGCCTGATCGCCGCCGCCCGCCGGCATTCGTGCCGGCGCCCTCGGCCGCTTAAGATGCGTCGCCATGGCTACCGTGCTGCGACGCATCGACGACATGATCCGCCCCCGCGGCCGGGTGTTCTTCGGCTGGTGGATCGTCGCCGCCAGCGGCGGCCTGCAGTACCTGGCCAGCGTGCTGTGGATGCAGAGCTACGGTGCCTACGTGGTGCTGCTGCAGCAGGACTTCGGCTGGAGCAAGACCGTGCTGTCGGGCGCCTTCGCGCTCACCCGGGTAGAGAGCGGCCTGCTCGGCCCGCTGCAGGGCTGGCTGGTAGACCGGTTCGGCCCGCGCCTGATCCTGCGCGTGGGCACGGTGCTGTTCGGGGTAGGCTTCATGCTGTTCAGCCAGGTGGAGACCCTGCTCGGCTTCTACCTGACCTTCGCCCTGATCGCCCTGGGCTCGAGCCTCGGCGGCTTCGCGACGCTGATGGTGTCGCTGGTGAACTGGTTCAGCCGCCATCGCGCCAAGGCGGTGGCCATCTCCCAGGTGGGCTACGCGCTCGGCGGCTTCTCGGTGCCGGTCATCATCCTGCTGCTCGAGGTCTACGGCTGGCGCGCCACGGCCTTCATCTCCGGCGTGCTGGTGATCGTGCTGGGGCTGCCCATGGTGCAGGCGGTGCGGCACCGGCCGGCCGAGATCGACGAGCAGCCCGACGGCGCGCCGCCGCCCGAGCCGCGCGATCCTGCGCTGCCGCCACTGGCCCTGGACTTCACTGCCCGTCAGGCCATGCGCACCGGCGCCTTCTGGCTGATCTCCGGCGGCCATGCGCTGGCGCTGCTCACCGTCTCGGCGGTGATGGTGCATCTGGTGCCCCACCTCACCGAAGGGCTCGGCTACAGCCTGCCGGCGGCGGGCGGCGTGGTGGCGCTGATGACGGCGTTCCAGATGGTGGGCCAGATCGGCGGCGGCTACCTGGGCGACAGGCTGAACAAGCGGCTGATCTGCGCCGCCTGCATGGTCGCCCATGCGCTGGGCCTGCTGCTGATCACCTTCGCCACCGCCTGGTGGATGGTGCTCGGCTTCGCCGCCCTGCACGGCCTCGCCTGGGGCACCCGCGGGCCGCTGATGGTGGCGCTGCGCGCCGATTACTTCGGGCCGTCGTCGTTCGGCACCATCATGGGGTTCTCGTCGCTCATCGTCATGTTCGGCATGTCCGGCGGCCCCATCGTCGCCGGCTACATGGCGGACGTCTCCGGCGACTACGAGAGCGGCCTGTCGCTGCTGGCCGGGTTCGCGCTGCTCGGCTCGCTGCTGTTCCTCGCCGCGCTGCCGCCGACGCGGCCGCCGGCCGCGGCGCGGCCGTGATATGCTCGCCGCCGTGATCGCCAGCGCCTGTACACGTTCCCCCGGATGAGGATATTGCGGATGTTCCGATCGCGTTCCCTGCCTTTCGTCGCCGCTGCGGCCCTGGCCGCCGCGCTGCTTACCGCCGGCTGCGGCGGGTCGTCGTCCGACGGCTCCGGCGCTGACAAGGTGGTGAACTTCTACAACTGGTCCGACTACATACACCCCGATGTGCTGCCCGAGTTCACCGCCGAGACCGGCATCCGGGTGCGCTACGACGTCTACGACTCCAACGACGTGCTCGAGGGCAAGCTGCTGGCCGGCAACACCGGCTACGACATCGTCGTGCCCACCGGCAACTTCTTCGAGGTGCAGCGCAAGGCCGGCCTGTTCCAGCCCATCGACCGCGAGCGGTTGAGCAACTGGGACAACCTCGACCCCGACATCCTGGCCAAGATCGAGCCGCTCGATCCGGGCAACCTGTACGCGGTGCCCTACGCCTGGGGCACCAATGGGCTCGGCATCAACCTGGCCAAGGTGCGTGAGCGCATTCCCGACGCGCCGCTCGACTCCTGGGACCTGCTGTTCGACCCTGAGAACGCCGCCCGCCTCGCCGACTGCGGCATCACCCTGCTGGACGCCGCCGACGAGGTGAACGAGATCGCGCTCAACTACCTGGGCTTCGACCACGCCTCCAGCGACCCCGAGGAGCTGCGCCAGGCCATGGAGATGGTGGGCAGGATCCGTCCGTACGTGCGTTACTTCCATTCCTCCCAGTACATCGACGACTTCGCCAACGGCGAGATCTGCCTGGTGCTCGGCTGGTCGGGCGATCTGTACCAGGCCATCAACGACGCCCGCGAGGGCCTGGAGCTCGACTACGTGATTCCCAAGGAGGGCACCATCGTCTGGTTCGACCTGATGGCCATTCCGGCGGATGCCCCGAACGCAGACAACGCCCATACCCTGATCGACTTCCTGCTGCGGCCGGACGTGGCCGCGCGCACCACCAACACCACCTACTTCGCGAACGGCAACCGCGCCGCGTTTCCGCTGCTCGACGAGTCGATCAGCGGCGACCCGGCCATCTACCCGCCGCCCGAGGTGATGGCGCGCCTGTTCCCCAACCCGGTGAAGGCGTCCGACTACGTGCGGGCCCGCAACCGGCTGTGGACGCAGATCAAGACCGGGCGCTGAAGCGATGGCCGCGCGCAAGCCGATCGTGCTCATTCCCTGCGACGTGAAGCAGGTGGGCATTCATCCGTTCCACTGCGTCGGCGAGAAGTACATCGATGCCGTGGCCCACGGCGCCGACGCCTGGCCGCTGCTGGTGCCGGCCATGGGCCCCGGCACCGACCTGGCCAGCCTCGAAGGCCATATGGACATCGACGCGCTGCTCGACCTGGCCGACGGCGTGTTCCTGCCGGGCAGCACCAGCAACGTGGCGCCGCCGCGCTACGGCGCCGCCGACGATGCGTCCATGTATCAGGACCCGCAGCGCGACGCCCTGGCGTTTCCGCTCATCGAGCGGGTGCTGGCCCGCGGCATCCCGCTGCTGGCGGTGTGCCGCGGCTTTCAGGAGCTGAACGTGGCGCTGGGGGGCACCCTGCATCCGCAGCTGCACGAGATCGACGGCCATCTCGACCATCGCGACGACGCCGAGCTGCCCCGTGCGGACCAGTACCTGCCGGCACACCCGGTGACCATTCGCGAGGGCGGCCTCCTGGCGGGCCTGCTGGGACGCGAGCGCATCGAGGTGAACTCGCTGCATCATCAGGGCATCCGCGATCTGGCGTCTGCCCTCACCGCCGAGGCTCATGCCCCGGACGGCGTGGTGGAGGCGGTGAGCATGCCCGGCCACGACGGCTTCGTGCTCGGGGTGCAGTGGCACCCGGAGTGGCGTTACCGGGAAGACCCGGTGTCGGTGGCCTTGTTCAAGGCGTTCGGCGCCGCTGCGGCCGCGGCCGCAGCCGGACGCCGCCTGGCTACTTGATCAGCCGCAGCGCGATCGGGTAGCGGTAGCGCTCGCCGTTGTTCGCCTTCAGCGCGCCGATAACGGTCAGCACCAGGGCGCCGATGCCGACGATGGGCAGCAGCAGGATGCCGATGAAGATCACCATCAGCAGGATGCAGACGAACACGGCGATGCTGACGGTGATCTGGAAGTTGAGCGATTCCTTCCCCTGATCGTCGACGAACGGCATCTCGTTCTTCTTCATCTGCCAGACGATCAGCGGTCCGAGCAGGTTGCCGAACGGAATGAGAAAGCCGATCAGCGCCGCCAGGTGAGAGAACATGCCCCACTGGCGCTCGTCCATGGTCGGCGCGCCGCCGGCGGAGTCAGGCTGCTGGCCCAGGTCACTCATGGTCATCCCCTTTGCCCAGGAGCCTGCACTCTCGGTCGCCGCCCGCCGTTTTGTCAAGTTCGCGGGCGGTCGCCGATCACCAGCGCAGCACCACGTACTGCTGGCCCTGCCGCGAGCGCACCAGCAGCACGGCGCGGTTGTCGGTGCTGGCCTGCACGGCGCTGCGGAACTCGGCCGGGCTGCTCACCCGCTGCCGGTTCACCTCGAGGATGGCCATGCCCCGCTGCAGCCCGGCCGCGGCCGCTACCGAGCTCGGGTCGACTTCGGTGATCAGCACGCCCTGGCCTTCCGACAGCCCCAGCGCCTGGGCTGCTTCCGCCGACGGCGGCATCACCGTGAGGCCGAGCTGGGTCTCGGTGGCTTCGCCGTCCGCGGCGGCCTGGGCGGCGGCGTCCAGGGTGCCGATGCGGGCGGTCAGCTCGCGGCGCTTGCCGTCCCGCAGCACGGCGATGCGGGCGCGGGTCTCGGGCGGCGTCAGCGCCACGCGGTTGCGGAAGTCGCCGACGTCGCGCACGGCGTTACCCTGGTAGCCGACGATGACGTCGCCCACCTCGATGCCGGCCTTGGCCGCGGGGGAGTCGGCGGTGACCTCGGCCACCAGGATGCCCTCGCTGCGGTCGATGCCGAACGACTCGGCCAGTTCCGGCGTCAGCGGCTGGATGGCGACGCCGAGGAAGCCCCTTGTCACCTGGCCGTTGTCGATGAGCTGCTCGGCCATGGCGCGGGCCAGATCGATGGGAATGGCGAAGCCGATGCCCATGTAGCCGCCGCTGCGGGAGAAGATGGCGGTGTTCATGCCCACCACCTCGCCGTCCAGGTTCACCAGCGGGCCGCCGGAGTTGCCGGGGTTGATGGCGGCGTCGGTCTGGATGAAGTCTTCGTAGTCGTTGATGCCGAGGCTGGTGCGGCCGGTGGCGCTGACCACGCCCACGGTGAGGGTCGAGCGCAGCCCGAACGGGCTGCCGATGGCGACGACCCACTCCCCCACCTCGAGTTCGGCCGAGCGCGCCAGCGGCAGCGCCGGCAGGCCGGCCTGCTCGATCTCGATGATGGCCACGTCCGACTGCGGGTCGCTTCCGGTGACGGTGGCGTCGAACTCGCGGCCGTCCTCGAAGCGAACGCGAATGCGCTCGGCGTTCTGCACCACGTGATTGTTGGTCATCACGTACGCCTTGCCGCCGCCGCTGCGGAACACGAACCCGGACCCCTGACCCGTGACCCGGTTGCGCTCGTTCGGCTGCTGCTCGCGGGGCGCGCCCGGGAACTGATCGCCGAAGAAGCGGCGCAGGAAGTCGTCACCGAACGGCGAGCCGGGGCCGAACGGGTTGGCCTGGGGTCGGGCCCGCCCCTCCACCTGGATGAACACCACCGACGGCGACACCGATCGGGCCACCGCCGCGAATGCCTTGCCGGTTTCGCGCAGGCTGGCCACGGCGTCGGAGTCGGCCGCAGTGGGGTCGGCGAGCGCCAAGGGCGGCGTGAGCAGCAGGACGGTCAGCAGGGCGAGGGTTCGCAGCATCGGTTCGATCCTTATCTTTGCGGACGTGGCTTTGGGCACGCCGCCGGGCGCGAAGTTCCGGAGCAGCGGCCGCTAGTGCTCCGATTCGGGATGCCGGGCCGTGCGCCGGGCGGTCAGCAGCAGCGCCGTGCCCACGCCGATCAGCACCGCCAGAATCAGCAGCGTGGCCAGGGCGTTGATCTCCGGCGACAGCCCGAGCCGCACCTTGGAGAAGATCACCATGGGCAGGGTCGAGGCGCCGGGCCCGGAGACGAAGCTGGCGATCACCAGGTCGTCGATGGACAGGGTGAAGGCCAGCAGCCAGCCGGCCACCAGCGCCGGCGACAGCATGGGCACGGTGATCAGAAAAAACGTGCGCCACGGCCGGGCGCCGAGATCCATGGCCGCTTCCTCCAGCGACGGGTCGAGCTGCGACAGCCGCGACTGCACCACCACCGCCACGTAGGCGGTGCAGAAGGTGATGTGGGCGATGGTGATGGTGGTCATGCCGCGCGCGGCCGGCCAGCCGATGGCGCTCTGCAGGGCGACGAACAGCATCAAGAGCGACAGGCCGGTGATCACCTCGGGCACCACCAGCGGCGCCGCCAGCATGCCGGAGAACAGGCCGCGGGTGCGGAAGCGGCCGTAGCGCACCATGACGTAGCCGCCCATGAGCCCGAGCGCGGTGGCAAAGGTGGCGGTGAGCACGCCGATCTTCAGCGACAGCCACGCCGCCGACAGAATCTGCTGGTCCTGCAGCAGGGCCGCGTACCAGCGGGTGGAGAAGCCCTGCCACACCGTGACCCGGTCGCTGGCGTTGAACGAGTAGGCGATGAGCGTGACGATGGGCACGTACAGGAACGCGTAGCCCAGGATCACCAGGGTGATGAGGGTGACGGGCTTACGCACGGGCGTCCCTCAGGTCCTTGCGGGAGTTCTGCAGCAGGGCGATGGGCAGCACCAGGATCAGCAGCATGACGATGGCCACCGCCGAGGCGATGGGCCAGTCGCGGTTGGCGAAGAACTCGTTCCACAGCACCCGGCCGATCATGAAGCTGTCGGGGCCGCCGAGCAGCTCGGGAATGACGAACTCGCCCACCGCCGGAATGAACACCAGCAGCGAGCCGGCGATCATGCCCGGCAGCGACAGCGGCAGGGTCACCTTGTAGAACGCCTGCCAGGGCCGGCAGCCAAGGTCGAGGGCGGCCTCCACGGTGGAGTAGTCGAGGCGGGCCAGCGCCGCGTACAGCGGCAGGATCATGAACGGCAGGTAGGAGTAGACGATGCCCACGTACACGGCGCCCTCGGTGTAGAGCATGGCGATCGGCGCGTCGATGATGCCGAGCCACATCAGCACGCCGTTGATGACGCCGTTGCCCTGCATCAGCACCTTCCAGGCGTAGACGCGGATCAGAAACGAGGTCCAGAACGGCAGGATCACCAGCATCAGCAGGATGAGCTGGGCGCGCCCCCTGGCGCGGGCGATGGCGTAGGCGATGGGGTAGCCGATCAGCAGGCACAGCAGCGTCGAGATGAACGCGATCTTCAGCGACGTCAGGTACGACAGGAAGTACAGCGCGTCCTCGATCAGGAAGCGGTAGTTGGCGATGGTGATCTGCAGGGTCAGCCCGTCGGGGCCGTCGCTGAACAGGGGCGTGTACGGCGGCTGGGCGATCACCGCCTCGGCCAGCGAGATCTTGAACACGAAGAAGAACGGCAGCAGGAAGAACAGCGCCAGCCAGGCGAACGGCACGGCGTAGAACAGCCAGTGGCCGAGGCGCACCCGGGGCCGGTTCGCCCCCACGCTCGCGGCGGCGTCGCTCATGCAGGAAGAACCACCGCGCAGTCGGGCGACCAGGTCACCCAGACGTCGTCTTCCCAGGTGAACGTGTTCTCGGGGGCGCGGGTGCGCATGGCCAGGGTGGCTTCCAGCCGGGTGCCGCCGCCGGTGCGTACGTGGTAGGTGGAGTGAGCGCCCAGGTAGGTGATCTCCTCGATGCGGCCCGGCGCTGCGTTCACCGGCTTGCCATTGCCGGGCGCCTCGCGGGAGAGCTGCAGCTTCTCGGGACGGATCGCCACCCAGACCGTGTCGCCGGCGGCGTCCGGCACCGGCTCGGCGAGTTCCAGGGTGGCGCCCACGGTGGCGGCGTCGAGGCGTCTGGGGTCCGCCGTGCGCCGGCACTCCAGCAGGTTCACCGAGCCGATGAACTCGGCGACGAACTTGTTGGCCGGGGTTTCGTAGATCTCCCGGGGCGTGCCCACCTGCTCGAAGGTGCCCTCGCGCATCACGGCGATGCGGGTGGACAGGTTCATGGCCTCTTCCTGGTCGTGGGTCACCAGCACGAAGGTGATGCCCACCTGCTCCTGAATCTTCGACAGCTCGAGCTGGGTGCGCTCGCGCAGCTTCTTGTCCAGCGCCGCCAGCGGCTCATCGAGCAGCAGCAGCTTGGGGCGCTTGATCAGCGCCCGGGCCAGGGCCACCCGCTGGCGCTGGCCGCCGGAGAGCTGGTCGGGCTTGCGCTTGGCGAACGGCGTCAGCTCCACCAGCTCGAGCGCCTCGGCCACCCGGTCGCGGATCTCGGCCTTGGGCACCCGGTCCTGGCGCAGCCCGAAGGCGATGTTGCTCCAGACGTTGAGGTGCGGGAACAGCGCGTAGGACTGGAACATCATGTTCACCGGCCGCTCGTAGGGCGGGGTGCGGGTCATGTCCTGGCCGTCAATGAAGATGCGGCCGGCGCTGGGCACCTCGAGGCCGGCCAGCATGCGCAGCAGCGTGGTCTTGCCGCAGCCCGAGCCGCCGAGCAGGCTGAAGAACTCGCGCTCGTAGATGTCGAGGGAGACGTCGTCGACGGCGACGAAGTCGCCGAACCGCTTCGACACCTGCTCGATGCGCAGGAATGGCTTGGCGTCCGCCCGCTTCCAGGGCTGATCGATGAATGGGTCTGGCTGTTTCTGCGGCAAGGTGTGAACGGAGCCCCCGAAAATTCCGGCTATGATAGGCCAGCCAAACCGTTCAGGAACACCATGAAGCAGCGTGGCATCTCGCGGCGTGACTTTATCCAGGGCGTGGCGCTGCCCATAGCCGGTGCCGCCGTGGCCGGCGGCAGCGTGGCGGTGGCGGCCACCGGCGAGGCTGGCGCCGCCGACGGCGCCTACCCACCCGCGCTCACCGGCCTGCGCGGCAGCCACCCCGGCTCGTTCGAGGTGGTGCACGCGCTGGCCCGGGAGGGCGCACGCTGGCCGCGGCCCGAACGTCAGACCGATGATGACTACGACCTGGTGGTGGTGGGCGGCGGCCTCTCCGGCCTCGCCGCCGCCTACCTGTTCCGGGCCCAGGTGGGGCCCAGCGCGCGCATCCTCATTCTCGACAACCACGACGACTTCGGCGGCCACGCCAAGCGCAACGAGTTCGACGTCGATGGCCGCACCCTGATCGGCTACGGCGGCAGCCAGAGCCTCGACAGCCCGGCCACCTACTCGCGGGTCGCACGGTCGCTGATCGAGGAGATCGGCGTGGTGCCAGAACGCTTCGAGCGCTACTACGACCAGGGCTTCGACGCCCGGCACGGCCTGCGTGACGGCGTGCTGTTCGAGCGGGCGCGGTTCGGCAGCGATCGCCTGAGCGGTCACGCCGGCTTCGCGGATGCGGCGGAGCGGGCGCGTTTGCTGGCCGAGTACCCGCTGTCGGCGGCGGGGAGGGAGGCGCTGGGCCGGCTCTACGGCGGCCGCTTCGACGACACGCCGGCGGTGCGGGCGGCGCTGGCGGCGCCGTCCGGCATTCCGGCGGAGACCTTCCTGCGCCAGGCCTTCGCCATGCCCGACGACGCCCTGGCGAGCCTGCGCGATCAGCCGCTGGCGTTCTGGGGGTTCGGCATCGACGCCCTGTCGCTGCGCGAGGCCGCCGACGGCGGCTGGCTCGGCGCGGCGGTGGCGGGCCTGCTGCCGGGTGCGGCGCCGGCCAGCGGCGAGCACGGCAACGAGCCCTACATCTATCACTTCCCCGACGGCAACGCCGGCATCGCCCGGCTGCTGGTGCGCTCGCTGGTGCCCGGCGCGGTGCCCGGCGCCTCCATGGAAGACGTGGTGACCGCGCGGCTGCGCTACGCGCGCCTCGACCGGCCCGAGAACCGGGTGCGGGTGCGCCTGTCCAGCACCGCCGTGGCGGTGCGCAACGTCGACGGCGGTGCCGAGGTGGACTACGTTCGTGCCGGCGCGGGCAACGGCGCAGCCGAGCGGGTGAGTGCCCGTCACGTCATCCTCGCCTGCAACAACCGGGTGATTCCGTACCTGTGCCCCGAACTCGACGAGGCCCAGCGTCAGGCGCTGGCGTATCCCGAGCGCATCCCGCTGGTGGTGATGAACATCGCGCTGCGCCACTGGCGGCCCATGGTCGCCTCCACCTTCGGCAAGGTGTACACGCCGGGGGGCTTCCTGGTGGGCATGGGCCTCGACTTTCCGGTCTCCATGGGCGGCTACGGCTTCAGCGGCGGGCCCAACCAGCCGGTGGTGCTCGACTGCTGGCATGCCGGCGTCGATCCCGACACCAGCCTGCACGTCTTCGAGCGCCTGCGCCGCGGCCGCTACGCCATGCTGGCGCGGCCGTTCGAGGCCTACGAAGCGGCCGCCCGCGCCCAGCTCACCGCCGCCTGGGGGCCGTTCGGCTTCGACTTCGACGCCGACGTGGCCGCCATCACCGTCAACCGCTGGCCCCATGGCTACGCCTGGGAGTACACCGACCTCTGGGACCAGCCGGGCTGGAGCCGCGGCGCCGGCCCGCACGTGATCGGGCGCCAGCAGTTCGGCCGCATCTCCATCGCCAACTCCGACGCCGAGGCGTTCGCCTACGTCAACGGCGCCATCGACGCCGCCTATCGGGCGGTGCGGGAGCAGACCACGCCGTGAGCGCTTCGGCCCCGCCGTCCGCCTGGGTGCGCGATGCCCTGCGCCAGGGCTTCGTGGACCTGACCGCCGGGCGCCTGGAGGCCGCCTCGGCGCAGTGCCGGCGGGTGCTGGAAGCGGCGCCCGAGCTGGCCGAAGGCCACTTTCTGGTGGGGCTGGTGGCGCTGGAGATGCGCGACCGCCGCACCGCGCTGTCGGCCTTCGGCTCGGTGACCCGGCTGCGCCCCGACCACGGCGCCGCCTGGGCCCAGCTCGCCCGGCTGTTCATGCAGGCCGGTCAGGCCAACCGCGCCGATCGGGCGCTGGCCCAGGCCATCGCCCACGAGAACGGCGACGCGGTGGTGCAGGACCTGATCGGCAACACCTGCTCGCTGCTCGGCGACCAGGCCGCCGCCCGGGACTGGTATGCGAAGGCGGTGGCGGGGCAGCCGAACGCGGTGGGCTTCCGCGTCAACCTGGCCAACGCCCTGGTGTTCCTCGGCGACACGCCGGCGGCCGAAGCCGAACTCGAGCGCGTGCTCGACCGGGCGCCGGACAACGCCCAGGCCCACTGGCTGCTGGCCGGCGTGCGCCGGGCCCGCGATCGCGAGCACGTCCGTGCCATGGCGCGCCTCGCGGCGCGGCCCGGGCAGCCGCCCCAGGCCCTGGCGTTCCTCTACTACGGCCTCGGCAAGGAGCTGGAAGATCTGGAGTCGTGGGACGACGCCTTCGGCGCCTTCGCGAGGGGCGCCGCGGCGCGGCGCCACACCATCCAGTTCGACGAGGCCGGCGAGGAAGCCATGTATCAGGCGCTGGCGGAGACCTACACCCCGGACTGGCTCGCCGACGGCGCGGTGCCGGACGAGGCAGTGGCCGGCGAGCCGGTGCCCGTGTTCGTGGTGGGTCAGCCGCGCACCGGCACCACCCTGGTGGAGCGCATCATCAGCGCCCACTCCCGGGTGCGCGCCGCGGGCGAGCTGCAGCAGTTCGGGCTGTCGATCCGCCGCCAGGCCGACTATCGGGGCAGCGCCCGGTTCTCGGCCGAGCTGATGCGCCAGGCCGCCGGCCTCGATCCGCTGGCGCTGGGCCGCGCCTATCTGGCGGCGTCGGCGCCCATGCGCGGCGATGCCGCCTGGTTCGTCGACAAGCTGCCGTCCAACTTCCTCTACGTGCCGCTGATCCTGAAGGCGCTGCCCCAGGCCCGGGTGGTGCACCTGGTGCGGGATCCCATGGACGCCTGCTTCGCCAGCTTCAAGCAGCTCTTTGCCGACGCCTACCCCCACTCCTACGACCAGGGCGAGATGGGGCGCCACTTCGCCCGCTACCACCGGCTCATGGCGCTGTGGCGGCAGCGGTTTCCCGGGCGCATCCACGATGTGCGCTACGAAGCGGTGGCCGCCGACCTAGAGCCCCACGCCCGCGCCCTGATCGACTTTCTGGGCCTGCCCTGGGAGGACGCCTGCCTGGCGTTCCACCGCCAGACCGGGGCGGTAGCCACCGCCAGCGCCGTGCAGGTGCGGGAGCCGGCCCATACCCGCTCGGTCGGCCGCTGGCGCCGCTACGAAGCCCAGCTCGAGCCGCTGCGGCGCACGCTGATCGAGGCCGGCGTCGCCGTCTGAGACCGGCGGCGCGGTTGCGGGGCCCCCCGGGGCTGTGGTCTCATCCTGTAACAATTAAGAAACAGGATAGGGGGTTGCCGTCATGACGGTGTCGTTCGAACTGTCCCGCAAAGGCAAGCTGGCCCGCTCCGTGTCGGTGGCCACCCTGGCCACCCTGGCCGCCACGCCCCAGACCGTCAGCGCCGCGTCCGGCGGCGTGATCGAGGAGATCGTGGTGACGGTGCAGCGCCGGGCCGAGTCCCTGTCCGAGGTGCCGCTGGCGGTCACCGCGCTCACCGGCGAGTTCATCCGCGACGTCAACCTCGACGACGTCAAAGACCTGGTGCTCTACACCCCCGGCCTCACCGGCAACTCGAAAGACAGCTTCATCGACGTGCTCAACATCCGCGGCATCCTCACCAACGACTTCGGGGTAGGTGGCGATCCGTCGGTGTCGATCTTCAAGAACGGCCTTTACCAGGGCCGCAACGGCGTGGTGGTCACCAGCTTCTACGACATGGACCGGGCGGAGGTGGCGCGCGGGCCCCAGAGCTTCCTGTTCGGCCGCAACTCCATCGCCGGCGCCATCAGCGTTCACACCCGGCGTCCCGAGTTCGACGGCACCAGCGGCTACATCGACGTCGACGTTGGGGAGCGCAACCGCATCGTCGCCGAGGGCGCCATCAATGCCCAGATCTCGGACAACTTCGCCGCCCGCCTGGCCCTCTACAGCGCCGACGAAGATGGCTATGCGGAAGATGCCAACGACCCGAGCAACGACGACCTGATCGAGCAGGACAAGAAGGCGGCGCGGCTGTCGCTGCGGTATCAGGGCGCGGCCACCGAGGTCAACTTCATGGCCGAGTACGAGGACCGCAACCAGTCCGGCTCCATGTACCGGGCCACCCAGAAGGGCGCCACCTGGGAGACCCTGCAGGATCTGTTCGGCATCGACGCCCTGCGCGGCGGCCGCCGCGACATCGACAGCGACTTCGGCCTTGGCGAGCGCGACGACGGCGAGATTCTGAGCCTGGGCCTCGAGATCGAGCGTGACCTGGGCTGGGGCACGTTCACGTCCCTCACCGGTTACAAGGATCACGAATTCACCTACGCCGAAGACTTCGACGGCACGCCGCTCGACATCAACAACTACGCCCAGGACCAGAAGGGCGACTACTTCGAGCAGGAGTTCCGGGTGGTGTCCGAGAGCGCCGGGCCGCTGTCCTGGTACGCCGGGGTGTCGTACTACCAGGAGTCCATCGACGCGCTGTTCACCCAGGCGGGCGGCGAGGATGTCATGTGCATCTATTACTACTACGACACCTGCGCCAACTACTTCGGGTCGTTCACGTACAACCCTGATGGTCTGGTGGAGCGCAATCGGGTCAAGGGCAAGTACCAGGGCTGGGGTGCCTACGTCGATGTCACCTACGCCTTCAGCGACACGGTGGATGCGAGCTTCGGCCTGCGCTACTCGTGGGACGAGAAGAAGTTCAAGCTGCGCGCCCTCGACGTCGACAGCGAACTGGGCCCGTTCTTCGCGCTCGGCTTCACCACCACCGACTTCCTGGAAGACAAGCGCGACTGGGACGAGCTCAGCCCGCGGGTGGTGCTGCGCTGGCGGCCGAACGACGACTGGATGTACTACGGCAGCGTCACCACCGGCTACAAGTCCGGCGGCTACGGCTCGTTCGCCATCTTCCCGGACGTGCCGTTCGGCACCCCGGGCCTGACGCCGGACGATGCCATTCCCGACCCGTTCGACCCGGAGACCGTGATCTCCTACGAGGTAGGCACCAAGGGCAAGTTCGCCGACGGCCGCGCCACCCTGGAGCTGGTGGGCTACTACTACACCTACGAAGACCTGCAGGTCACCGTGGGCGGCCAGGGCGGTGGCATCCTGGTGGAGAACATCGGCGAGGTGGACGGCTGGGGCGCGGAGTCGACCCTGAACGTGCTGCTCGGCGAGTACGTCGATCTGTACCTGTCCGCGGCCTGGGCCGACACCGAGGCGAAGGATGTGCAGGCCGCCTGCGACGGCCTCGACCTCTGCGAGGGCAACAGCCTGCCCGAGCTGCCCGAGTTCTCCTACTCGGCCGTGCTGCAGGGCCGCCTGCCAGCCAGCGGCGGCGACTGGATCGGCCGCGCCGAGCTGTTCGGCCAGACCAAGATCGGTGGCAGCCTGGAGAACGACCCCGCAGGCCGTCAGAGCGGCTATGAAGACCTGACGCTGCGCGCCGGCTTCCGTGCCCACGCCGGCTGGGAGGTGATGGCCTACGTGGAGAACGTCACCAACGAGCTCTACTACGACCTTACGGTGGCGGACAGCGGCATCCTCGCGGCCCACCACTTCGGGCCGAGCCGGCCGCGCACGTTCGGGGTCAAGCTCTCCTGGGAGTTCCAGGGCGCGGGCCGGTAATCATGCAGCGCGACCTGTCGGATCTGCAGCAAAGCGACCGCGCGCACCACTTCCATCCGTTCACGGACTTCAAGGCCCTGGGCGAGCGCGGCACCCGGGTCATCGTCCGCGGCGAGGGCGTCTACATCTGGGACCACCAGGGGCGCAAGCTGCTGGATGGCATGTCGGGGCTGTGGAACGTCAACGTCGGCTACGGCCGCCGCGAGCTGATCGACGCCGCCACCCGGCAGCTCGAGACGCTGCCGTTCTACAACAGCTTCTTTCAGTGCACGACCGAACCCACCATCGCGCTGGCCGAGCGGCTGGCGTCGCTGTCCGGCAACCGGCTGTCGCACGTGTTCTTCGCCGGCTCCGGCTCCGAGGCCAACGACACCCAGATCCGCATGGTGCGCCGCTACTGGCAGCTCGTGGGGCGGCCGCAGAAGAAGGTGATCATCAGCCGTACCAACGCCTATCACGGCAGCACCATCGGCGCCGCCAGCCTGGGCGGCATGCGGGCCATGCACGAGCAGGGCGAGCTGCCGATTCCCAACATCGTCCACATCGACCAGCCTTACTACTTCGATGCCGGCAGCAACGCCACGCCGGACGAGTTCGGCATCGAGGTGGCGCGCCGGCTCGAGGCGAAGATCGACTCGCTGGGCGCCGACAACGTGGCCGCCTTCATCGGCGAGCCCATCCAGGGCGCCGGCGGCGTCATCATCCCGCCGGACACCTACTGGGCCGAGGTGCAGCGCATCTGCCGGGCGCACGACATCCTGCTCATCGCCGACGAGGTGATCACCGGCTTCGGACGCCTGGGCCGCTGGTTCGGGCACCAGCGCATGGGCTTCGAGCCCGACCTGCTGACCTTCGCCAAGGGCGTGACCTCCGGCTACATCCCGCTCGGCGGGGTGCTGGCGGGCGAGCGGGTCAGCCAGGTGCTGGCCAGCGACGGCGGCGAGTTCGCCCATGGCTATACCTACTCGGGCCATCCGGTGGCCTGCGCGGTGGCGCTCGCGAATCTGGACGTGATCGAGAAGGAAGGCCTGCTCGACTACGTGCGCGACGACATCGGCCCCTACTTCCAGCAGGGCTGGGCCGAGCTCGGCGGCCGCCATGCGATCGTCGGCGAGGCGCGCATGTTCGGCCTCATGGGCGCGCTGGAGCTGGTGCGCGGCGGCCACGAGCGATTCGACAAGGACCTGAAGGCGGGCGAGCGCTGCCGCGACGCCTGCATCGAGCACGGGCTGGTGATGCGCGCCGTGGGCGACACCATGATCGTGGCGCCGCCGCTGGTGATCACTCGAGCCCAGATCGACGAGCTGCTGGAGAAAGCCGATCGGGTGCTGACCCACGTCGCCGCCGAGCTGTCATGACCGCGGCGCCGCGCCGGCCCGCCGGCGAAGGAGCACGGACATGAGCCGCGACATGCGTAGCTGCGTCGGCTTCGAGGATTCCTGGTACTACGCCACCGCCCGCGGCCTCACCGACCACCCCCGCCTCGACGAGCACGTCTCGGCCGACGTCTGCGTGGTGGGCGGCGGCTACACCGGCCTTTCGGCGGCCCTGGAGCTGGCCGGGCGCGGCTACTCGGTGGTGCTGCTCGAGGCCTACCGGGTCGGCTCCGGCGCCAGCGGCCGCAACGGCGGCGTGCTGGGCATGGGCCAGCGCAAGGAGCAGGACGAGCTGGAGCGCTGGCTCGGCATGGATACGGCCCGCAGGCTCTGGGAACTGGCGCTGGAAGCGAACGCCCTGGTGCGCGAGCGCATCGCCCGCTTCGACATCGACTGCGATCTGAAGGACGGCGAGCTGCACGCCGCCCACCGGCGCCGCTATGTCGACGACTACTGGCGTTATGCCGACCATCTCGCCGAACGCTACGACTACCACCGCTGCCGCAAGGTGGACGGCGCCGAGATCGTCGACATGCTGGGCATGGACACCTACTACGGCGGCTACGTCGATGCCGGCGCCGGCCATCTGCACCCGCTGAACCTGGCGCTCGGACTCGCCCGCGCCTGCCGGGAGCAGGGCGTGCGCATCTTCGAGCACTCGGCCGTGACCGGCTACGACAAGGCCGCGGCGTCCGGCGGCCGGGTGCAGGTGCGGACCGCCGAGGGCCGGGTGGACGCCCAGTTCCTGGTGCTGGCGTGCAACGGCTACCTGGGCACCCTGGCCCGCGGCATAGAGTCGTTCCAGATGCCGATCAACAACTTCGTGCTGGCCACCGAGCCGCTCGGCGCCGAGCGGGCGCGGCAGATGAACCGGGACGATCTGGCGGTGGTGGACTCGCGGTTCGTGGTGAACTACTTCCACATGTCGCCCGACCACCGCCTGATCTTCGGCGGCGGCGAGAACTACAGCCCCTACTTCCCGAAAGACCTGAAGGGTTTCGTGCGCGGCTTCATGCTGGAGGTCTACCCGCAGCTCAACGACGCCGTCATCGACTACGCCTGGGGTGGCACCCTGGCCATCACCCTGAAGCGCATGCCCCACTTCGGCCGCGATGGCGCCGTGTTCTGGGCCCAGGGATACTCCGGCCACGGCGTGGCCATGGCCAACCTGGGCGGCAAGCTGATCGCGGAAGCGGTGGCCGGCACCGCCGAGCGCTTCGACGTCTTTGCCCGCCTGCCGCACCAGCGCTTCCCCGGCGGCCGCTATCTGCGCTGGCCGGCCCTGGTGGCGGGTATGCTCTACTACGCCATGCTCGACCGCCTGTGATTTGGAGGGATTCCGGATGAAGCGACCACCGAAGTTCGCGTTGAACCTGCTCGGCGCCCTGGCGCTGGGCCTGCTGGCCGGCGGCTGCTCGCCCGGCGGCGACAGCGCCTCGGAGCCCGCGTCCGCGCGCGCCCCGGCCGATCTGATCCTGACCAACGCCGCCGTCTACACCCTGAACGCCGATCAGCCGTGGGCCGAGGCGGTGGCCATCGGCGGCGGCCGCATCCTGGCGGTGGGCACGGCGGACGAGATTGCCGCCGGCTACCAGGGCGAGGTGCGCGATCTGGGCGGCGCCATGGTGCTGCCGGCATTCCACGACGCCCACTCCCACCCCATCTCCGGCGGCATCCAGAGCCTGCAGTGCGACCTGTCGGCGGCGGCGACCGTGGAAGAGACCCTGGCCATGATCCGCGATTGCGACCGGGCGGATCCGGCGGGCGATGGGCCGGGCGAGGAGTGGCTGCTGGGCGGCGGCTGGAACCTGGGCCTGTTCCCGGACGCCAACCCGCACAAACGGCTGCTGGACGAGATCACCACCCGTCCGGTCTATCTGGACGGCGCCGACGGTCACAGCGGCTGGGCCAACTCCACCGCCCTGGCGCGGGCGGGCATCAGCGCCGACACCGAGGACCCGCCGCTGGGCGTGATCGAGCGCGATGCCGCCGGCGAGCCCACGGGCACGCTGCGCGAGACCGCGCAGGCGCTGATGACCCGGGTGCTGCCCGAGGTCACCGACGAAGACCGCCGCGCCGGCGCCCTGGCGGCGCTGGCCATGGCCAACGGCTTCGGCATCACCTCCATCGTCTCTGCCGCCGCCGACGGCACCGAGCTGGAGACCTGGCGGCGGCTCGAGCGCGACGGCCTGCTCACCGCCCGCATCGTCGCCAGCGTGCGCATGGCCGGCTACGGCGATCCGGGCGACCGGTCGCTGCTCGACCCGGACAGCCGCGGCAGCGGCGGCCTGGTGCGGGCCGACGCCGCCAAGATCTTCCTCGACGGCGTGCTGGAGGGAGAGACCGCGGCCCTGCTCGAGCCCTATCTCGATCCCCAGGGCAAGGGCGCCGGCCGCACCGGCATGATCAACGTGCCCTGGGACGAGCTCTCCGCCCTGGTCACCGACCTGGACGCCCGCGGCGTGCAGGTGCACGTGCACGCCATCGGCGACCGTGCCGTGCGTCTGGCGCTCGACGCCTTCGAGGCGGCGCGCGACGCCAACGGCTCCACCGACAACCGCCACCACATCTGCCATCTGCAGCTCGTGCATCCGGACGACTATCCGCGCTTCGGCCAGCTCGGCGTGCTCGCCAACTTCCAGGCGCTGTGGGCGTTTCCCGATGCCTATATCACCGACATCAACCTGCCGGCGGTGGGGCAGGCGCGGGTCGACCGCATGTACCCCATCGGCTCGATCCAGCGCGCCGGTGGTCTGATCGTGGGCGGCAGCGACTGGTCGGTGTCGTCCATGAACCCGCTGGACGCCATCGAGGTGGCCATCACCCGCCAGGATCCGGGCGGGCAGACCGAAGGCGTGCTGAACGCGACGGAGGCCGTGTCCCTCGAAACCATGCTCGCCGCCTACACCCGCCACGGCGCCTTCCTCATGCACCAGGACGACCGGGTCGGCAGCATCGTCCCCGGCAAGCTGGCAGACCTGGTGGTGCTGTCGCGCAACCTCTTCGAGATCGACCCCTCCGAGATCAACGAGACCGAGGTGCTGCTCACCCTGCTGGAAGGCCGGCAGGTGTACCCGGCGCCGGGGGGCTGACATGCACGGCATGTGCGTCGACAAGTTGCAGCACGTGCGGCACTTTCTGCCGCGCTACGTCGACGAGGGCAAGCTGCCCGGCTACCTGTGCCTGATCTCCCGGCGCGGCGAGGAAGCGCTGTTCGGTGCCCATGGCCTGATGGACGTGGCGCGGCAGCGGGCCATCGCCCGGGATACGGTGTTCCGCATCTACTCCATGACCAAGCCGGTCACCAGCGTGGCGCTGATGATGCTCTACGAGCGCGGGCTGTTTCAGCTCGACGATCCGGTGGCCCGCTACATCCCGCAGTGGCGCAAGCTGAAGGTGTTCGCCGGCGGCGATGCCGAGAGCTACGACGTCCGCGACCCCGACCGGCCGATGACGGTGAAGGATCTGCTGACCCACACCTCGGGGCTCACCTACGGCTTTCTGCACGCCCATCCGGTGGATGCCATGTACCGGGCCGCCGGCATCGGAGGGCTTGGACGTCAGGGCACGCTGCAGTCGATGGTCGATGACCTGGCCGAGCTGCCGCTGCAGTTCTCGCCCGGCGCGCGCTGGAACTACAGCGTCTCCACGGACGTCGCCGGCTACCTGGTGCAGCGTCTGGCCGACTGCGACCTGGACGACTTCGTGGCCGAGCAGATCACCGGGCCGCTGGGCATGACCGACAGCGGCTTCTTCGTGCCTGGTGGTGCCGCTGAGCGTCTGGCTGCCTGTTACGAGCGGGTGCCGAAGACGTCCGGATTCCGCCTGCAGGACGATCCGGCGGCCAGCGCCTATCTCGAGCGGCCCGCCTTTCTGTCGGGCGGCGGCGGCATGGTCTCGACCATCGACGACTACCACCGCTTCTGCCGCATGCTGGCCGGCAAGGGCGAGGTGGACGGGGTGCGCCTGCTCGGCCGCAAGACGGTGGAGTACATGACCATCAACCACCTGCCCGGCAACCGCGACCTGGCCGCCATGGGGCAGCCCACCTTCAGCGAGACCTCGTACGACGGCATCGGCTTCGGCCTCGGCTTCTCGGTGGTGCTCGACCCGGCGGCCGCCAACGTCATCGACTCCCCCGGCGAGTTCGCCTGGGGCGGCGCTGCCAGCACCTACTTCTTCATCGATCCGGTGGAGGACCTGATCGTGATCTTCATGACCCAGCTCCTGCCGTCGTCGTCCTATCCGGTGCGGCGCCAGCTCAAGGCGCTGGCCTACCAGGCCATCGTCGATTAGCGTCCCCGGCGGCACGCAGGCCATGACCCGGGCGGCGCTCGAGGCCCGGCTCGAGGCGCGGCTCGGCCGCGTTCACGCCCGGTTGCGCCTCGGCATCGAGGAGGAGCATGCCACCCAGGTGTTCCGCGCCGCGCGAAGCGTGTTTCACCCGGAGAACTGGTACTCGTTCGCGGCCATGATCGAGCACAGCATGCGGCTGGTGGGCGTGCACGGCCGGGCCCGTCGCAATGCCCGCACGCTGCAGACCGTGGCGCACACCGTGCACCTGCCGCGGCTGCCCGCCGCCTTCGACGGCTATCGCATCCTGCACCTGTCCGATCTGCACATCGACGTGAGCCCGGAGACCGCCCACGCCATCATCGCCGCGGTGCGCGACGCGGACTACGACCTGTGCGTGATGACGGGCGACTACCGGTTCCGCACCTCGGGCGACATCGCCCCGACCCTGCGCGGCATGGAGCGGCTGCGCGCCAGCGTGGCCGGCGAGGTCTTTGCCGTGCTCGGCAACCACGACAGCGTGCTGATGGTGCCCGAGCTCGAGGACATGGGGGTGCGGGTGCTGATGAACGAGTCGGTGATGCTGACGCGTGACGGCGCCGAGCTGCACCTGGCCGGCATCGACGACGCCCACTTCTTCGGCGTGGAGAACTTCGACAAGGCCCTGGCCGGCGTCCCGGCCGGTGCGCCGGCGGTGCTGCTCTCCCACACGCCGGAGGTGTACCGGCAGGCGGCCCATGCCGGCGTCGACCTGCTGCTGTGCGGGCACACCCATGGCGGCCAGATCTGCCTGCCGGGCGGCTACCCGCTGTTTCTGGACGCCCGCATCCCGCGCCGCCTGGGCCGCGGCCACTGGCGCCACGGCGACATGCACGGCTACACCTCGCCCGGCGCCGGCACCTCCATCGTCGAGGTGCGTCTGAACTGCCCGGCGGAGATCGCCGTGCACACCCTGCGGCGGTCGGAAGACGGCTGAGCGCCTGTGCGTTCGGCCAGGTTCCGCTCGCCTGCCACGACGGCATAGACTGGGATCGGGTTGCAGAGCCGGGGGAGGGTCCATGTCCATCGAGATCGTCAATCACACCGCCACGCCGGTGCGCATCGAGAACTTCGGCCGCGACCGGTACTTGAGCCTGGACGTCATGGCCCGCGAGTGGGAAGCCGTGTGGCAGCGCAACTGGCTGCTGGCCGGGCTCGAGAGCGACGTCGCCGCGAGCGGCGACTTCTTCGTGTTCGAGCTGGGCCGTGAGCAGGTGCTGGTGACCCGCGACCGCGACGGCCGGGTGCAGGGCTTTTTCAACGTCTGCCAGCACCGCGGCAACCGCCTGGTGAGCGCGCAGCGCGGCCGCGCCGCCAGCTTCCGCTGCGCCTATCACGCCTGGACCTACGGGCTCGACGGCGCTCTGTCGCGGGTGCCTCACGAGGAGGGCTTCGCGGCCGGCGTGCCGTGCGCCGAACGGTCGCTGAAGCCGGTGCACACCGAGCTGTGGAACGGCTTCGTGTTCGTGCATCTGGGGGACGATCCGCCGCCGCTGCTCGAGTTTCTCGGCCCGGTGGCCGAGCATCTGGCGCCATACCGGTTCGGCGCCATGACCCTCGTGCAGGACCAGACCGTGCACCTGCCGTGCAACTGGAAGGCCGTGGTCGACAACTTCAGCGAGCTCTACCACGTCGACTTCCTGCATCCCCAGCACCAGCGCATGGTGGACTGCTGCAACGACACCGTGCACCTGTTCGGGAACGGACACACCGGCCTGGCGGTGCCCGGCGCCACGGTGAACCCGCGCTTCTCGGTGCCGGAAGAGCCCACCGACATCCAGAGCGCCCAGCTCACCAGCCTCGGCCTCGACCCGGCCGACTTCCGCGGCCGGGTGCTGGAGGTGCGTCGGGCCGTGCAGCTGCGCAAGCGCGAGATCGGCCTCGAGCGCGGCTTCGACTACGCGGCGTTCAGCGACGACCAGCTCTCCGACGTCTGGCAGTACAACCTGTTCCCCAACACCATCCTGTCGTTCACGCCCGAGCACCTGTGGATTCTGCGGCCGCGGCCGCATGCCACCGATCCAACGCGCTGCGAGTTCGACAAGCTGAGCCTGATTCTCGAGCCCGACCCGGCCCTCACCAGCAACCCGCAGGCGCTGCCGGGGCTGGCCGAGGTGCGCACCCGGCGCGGCGAGCGGCCCCCCTCCGACGGCCGCCGTCCCGAGCGCGACGTGTTCGAGCACCACGCCATCCTCTCCGGCGCCAAGTCCATGACCGACACCATCGACCAGGACATCGAGCTGCTGGGCAGCGTCCAGGCGGGCATGGCTTCCCGCGGCTTCGGCTCGGTGTGGCTGTCCGACGACGAGATGCGCATTCAGCACTTCCACAACGCGCTGGACGCGCAGCTCGCCGGACCCTGAGCAGCGCCGCCGCCGCACCCGCGATGCAGTACACTCGCGGTTTTTTTGCGGAACCGGGAGAGGCGGCATGACGGGGTGCGGATCGCGCGCGGTTGGCGGGCATGGCCTGACCTGGTGGCTGGCCGCGGTGCTGTTGCTGCCCGCCGGCGCGGCCCTGGGCGCAGTCGGCGGCCCGGCCGAAGTGCTGACCGAGCTGCCCGTGCGCGCGGTGCCCCGTCCGCAGGTGCACGCCCACCGTCTCGAGCAGGCGCCCGACCTCGACGGCCAGGTGCTTGATGACGCCGCCTGGAACGGCCTGGTGCCGGCCACCGGGTTCTGGCAGGTGCGGCCGTTCGAGGGCCGGCCGGCCAGCCAGCGCACCGAGGTGTTCATCGGCTACACCGACGACGCCCTCTACATCGGCGTGGTCTGCTACGACGACGACCCCGCGGGCATCATCGTCGCCGACAGCCGTCGCGACTCGTCGCTGGACGAGAGCGACAGCTTCCAGGTGATCATCGACACCTTCCGCGATGGTCAGAACGGGCTGGTGTTCGGCACCAACCCGGCCGGCATCGAGTATGACGGCCAGGTCACCAAGGAAGGCACGACCCAGTTCGGCAGCGGCGCCGGCGGCTTCAATCTGAACTGGGATACGAGCTGGTCGGTGAAGAGCGCCATCAGCGACCTCGGCTGGACCGCCGAGATGCGCATTCCATTCCGGTCGCTGCGCTTTCAGAAGGGCGAGGCGCCGGTGTGGGGCATCAACTTCCAGCGCAACATCCGCCGCAACAACGAGATCGCCTACTGGGCGCCGCTGTCCCGCCAGCACAACCTCTACCGGGTCTCCGAGGCCGGCACCGTCGAGGGGCTGGCGCTGCCGCGGCAACGCAACCTGCAGCTCATCCCGTACGTGCTCGGCCAGGCCAGCCGCGGCGGTCCCGAGCTCACCGGCACCGACTACGACACCGAGGCCGGCCTCGACGCCAAGTACTCGCTGACGCCGTCGCTCACCCTCGACCTCACGGTGAACACCGACTTCGCTCAGGTGGAAGCGGACGATCTGCAGGTCAACCTGGACCGCTTCAGCCTGTTCTTTCCCGAGAAGCGGCCGTTCTTCCTGGAGAACGCCGGTCAGTTCGCGGTGGGCACGCCGGAGGAGCTGGAGCTGTTCTTCAGCCGCCGCATCGGCATCAGCCCCGACGGCTCGCCGCAGCCCATCGAGGTGGGCGGGCGCGTTTCCGGCCGGGTGGGCGACCGCACCAACGTCGGCCTGCTGCGCATGCGCACCGAGGACGTGGACGGCTTCTCCGGCAACGACTTCTCCGTGGCGCGGGTGAACCGCGAGTTGGCGAACCGGTCCGCGCTCGGCGCCATGTTCGTGGAGCGCCAGGGCGACGGCGACGACTACAACCGGGTCTACGCGGTGGACGGCCGGCTCGGCCTCGGCAACGACGGCCGGGTGAGCGGCTTCCTGGCCAAGTCGGAGACGCCGGGCCGGCGCAGCAGCGATCACGCGTACTCCCTGCGCGGCGAGTACAACTCGGCACAGTGGTCGGCGAGCACGGGCTTCACCGAGGTGGGCGAGAACTTCAACCCGGAGGTGGGCTTCCTGCGCCGGCGCGACTATCAGAAGGGCGAGGCCACGGTGCTGCGCCGGGTGCGCCCCGACGACCTCTGGGGCCTGCACGAGCTGCGGCCGCACGTGTCCTGGCGCGGCTTCTGGGGCAACGACGGCTACCGGGAGAGTTCCTTCCTGCACGTCGACAACCACTGGGAGTGGCGCTCCGGCTTCGAGATCCACACCGGCGTCAACTTCGTCTACGAAGGGGTGCGGGCGCCGTTCGCGCTGGTGCCCGGCGTGGTGGTGGAGGCGGGCGAGTACCGTGAGCGTGAGGCGCAGCTCGTGCTGATCACCAACCAGGGCGCGCCGCTCAGCCTCGACGTCACCTCCCGCATCGGCGGCTTCTTCGGCGGCGACCGGGTGAACGTCGCGCCCACCGTGCGCTACCGGTTCGGCGACGCCTTCACCTCGGAGCTCACCTGGAACTACAACCGTATCGACCTGCCCACCGAGGACGGCCCGTTCGAGCTGAACGTGAGCCGGCTGCGGCTGTCGTACTCGTTCACGCCGAAGGTGCTGCTGCAGGCGCTGATTCAGTACGACGACCGCACCGACCTGGTGGCCACCAACCTGCGCTTCTCCTGGCTGCAGAGCGCCAACGCCGGGCTGTTCCTGGTCTACAACGAGGTGGACGACGAGACCATTCGCGGCCCCATCGAGAAGCGCCGCGAGATCACCTTGAAGTGGAGCCGCATCTTCGACGTGTTGTAAGGTCGCACGCTATGGAACATTTCACGCCCTGGAGCGCGCTGGCTGGCGGCGCGCTGATCGGTGCCGGCGCCACCCTGCTGTACTGGCTGAACGGCCGGATCGCCGGCGTCAGCGGCATCTGCGGTGGCCTGCTGACCTGGGCTCGGGGTGATACCGCCTGGCGCGCCTGGTTCGTGGTGGGGCTGGTGCTGGGCACCGGGCTCTACGCCGCCTCGGGCGCCCTGGCGTTCGAACCTCGCGACGGCTGGCCCTTGGCGCCGCTGCTCGCGGCCGGCTTCCTGGTGGGCTTCGGCACCCGGCTCGGCAGCGGCTGCACCAGCGGCCACGGCGTCTGCGGGCTGGCCCGCGGGTCCCGGCGCTCGCTGGCCGCCACCGTCACCTTCATGGCGGCCGGCGTGCTCACCGCCACGCTGCTCACGCCGCTGTGGGTGGGAGGCTGACATGCGGATGACGTCGCTGGCCGCCCTGCTTTCCGGCGCCGTGTTCGGCGTCGGCCTCAGCGTCGCGCAGATGACCAACCCGGCCAAGGTGCTGGCCTTCCTCGACGTCGGCGGCGCCTGGGATCCGTCGCTGGCGCTGGTGATGCTGGCGGCGCTGACCGTAAGCGCGCTGGGGCTGCGGCTCGTGGGCGGCCGGCCGGCGCCGCTGCTGGCGCCGACGTTCAGCGCCCCGTCGAGGCGCGATATCGACGGCCGACTGATCGGCGGCGCGGCCCTGTTCGGCATCGGCTGGGGACTGGCCGGCTACTGTCCGGGCCCTGCCCTGGCCGCGCTGGCTTTCGGAACCCGGGAGGCTCTGGTGTTCGTGGCCGCCATGGCCGCCGGCATGTGGGCCCAGGGCGCCCTGGACCGCTGGATCGGCGCGCGGCGCGAAGCCGCGATGGGCTGACGGCAAGCGGCCGATCTCGACCCCCTACCGCCCTGCCTCTACAATCGGCCCTCCCCGGGCCATCGGCCCGGCCGAGCGTTCTGGGAGGGACCGTGACCGCACCGCTAGCCGACATCACCGTCATCGAGGTGGACAACTACATGGCGGCGCCCAGCACGGGCGCCATCCTCGCCGACATGGGCGCCACGGTGATCAAGGTGGAGCCGCCGTCGGGCGACCCCATGCGCGGCATCGGCCGGCCGGCCAAGATCGACGGCCCGCTGAAGGGCTACGACTTCGGCTTCGACGTCGACAATCGTGGCAAGCGCTCCATCGCCGTGGCCCTGGACACGCCGGAGGGCGCCGAGGTGGTGCAGCGGCTGGTGGAGCGCGCCCAGATCTTCCTGTGCAACCTGCTGCCGCAGCGCCAGCAGCGCTTCGGCCTCGACGCCGAAACCCTGTTCAAGCGCAACCCGAAGCTCGTGCATGCCACCCTCACCGGCTATGGCAGCAACGGCCCCGAGGCGCTGCGCCCGGGTTATGACGTCACAGCCTTCTTCGGCCGCTCGGGCCTGTACGACGCCATGCGCGAGGGTGATGACGGTGAGGTGCCCATGGCGCGCCCCGCACAGGGCGACCACACCACCGGTCTCGCCCTGCTCGGCGCCATCCTGGCCGCGCTGCGGCTGGCGGAGCGCACCGGCGAGGGCCAGGTGGTGGAGACGTCGCTCTACGAGGCGGCGATCTGGACCCAGGCCACCGACTTCGGCATCACCGCGGTGGACGGCGCGCCGGTGCGGCGCCGCTCCCGGCGCCAGCAGCTGGCCCCGGCGGCTAACCGTTACCCCTGCGGCGACGGCAAGTGGATCGTTCTGAACACCATCAGCGGCACCAGCTTCGAGAAGATGTGCGAGGCGATGGACAAGGCGGAGTGGCTGGCCGACCCGCGCTTCGCCGACGCCAAGAGCCGCTACCAGAACATGGCCGAACTGGTGGACGCCATCGACGCCGTGCTGATGACCCGGGGCCGTGACGACTGGGGCGCCATCTTCGACCGGGTGGGGCTCATCTGGGGTCCGGTGCTGACCCTGGACGAGGTGGCCAGCGACCCGCAGGCCGAGGCCATCGGCATGTTCCCCAGCATCGAGCATCCCACGCTCGGCACCTATCGCAGCGTGCGCGCGCCGATGCGCATCCGTGGCGCCGACGTCAGGCCCCGGGGGCCATCGCCGGCCGTCGGCGAGCATTCCCGGACAGTGCTCGAGCAGGCGGGCTTTGCCGCCGACGAGATCGAGCGGCTGCTGGCCGGCGGCGCGCTGAGGCAGGGCTGATGCCGCGCAAGGTCGCTCACACCCAGCTCCGCGGGCACGCCTTGCTGCGCGATCCGCTGCTCAACAAGGGCAGCGCCTTCACGCCGGACGAGCGCCGCCAGCTCGGCCTGGTCGGGCTGCTGCCGCCCACCCACAACTCGCAGGACCAGCAGGCGGTGCGTGCCTACGACCGGCTGAGTTCGGTCACCGATCCGCTGGCCCGCTACCGGGAGCTGGCAGCGCTGCAGGATCGCAACGAGCATCTCTACTACCGCATCCTGCTCGACCACCTGAAGGAGCTGATGCCCATCGTCTACACGCCCACGGTGGGGCTCGCCACCCAGCGCTTCAGCGAGGTGTTCCAGCGCGGCCGCGGGGTGTGGATCACGCCCGACGACCGCGGCCGTGTCCGGGAGGTGCTGGAAGCCGGCGCCGAGGGCCGGGACGTGAAGCTGGCGGTGGTGACCGACAACGAGTCCATCCTCGGCATCGGCGATCAGGGCGCGGGCGGCATGGCCATCTCCATCGGCAAGCTGGCGCTGTACACGGCCGGCGCCGGCATCGATCCGGCGCAGACGCTGCCGGTCAGCCTCGACGTCGGCACCGACAACCGTGCCCTGCTGCAGAACGACCTGTACCTCGGCTGGCGCAGCGACCGGCTGCGCGGCGAGCCGTACCGGGCGCTGCTGGACGAGTTCGTGGAGGCGTTCGCGGCGCTCTTTCCCTCCGCCCTGGTGCAGTGGGAGGACTTCCGCAAGGACAACGCCCTGAACATCCTCGACCGCTACCGCGACCGGCTGCTGTCGTTCAACGACGACATCCAGGGCACCGGCGCGGTGGCGCTGGCCGGCCTGCTGTCGGCGCTGCGGATCAAGGGCGAGCGGCTCGCCGAGCAGCGCATCGTGATTCACGGGGCCGGTGCCGCCGGGCTGGGCATCGCCCGGCAGATCAAGGCTGCGCTGCGCGAGGCCGGGGTGGCGGAGGACGATCTTTGCCAGTGCCTGGCGCTGCTCGACAGCCGCGGCCTGCTGGTGGACGACACGCCGCCGAGCGACGCCTACAAGGCGGAGCTGGCCTGGCCACACGCCTTTGCCCTGAAGCTCGGCATCGACGAAGACCGCTCTCTGGGGGCGGTGGTCGAGCGCTATCGCCCCACCGCCATCATCGGCACCTCGGGCCAGCCGGGCGCCTTCGGCGAAGGCCTGGTGCGGGCCATGGCCGCGGCGGTCGAGGTGCCGGTGATCATGCCCATGTCGAACCCGACGTCGAACAGCGAGGCGGTGCCCGCCGACCTGCTGCGCTGGACCGACGGCCGCGCGCTGGTGGCCACCGGCAGCCCCTTCGACCCGGTCACGGTGGGTGGGCGCACGGTGCACATCGGCCAGGGCAACAACGTGTTCGTGTTCCCCGCCCTCGGCCTGGGCAGCCTGATGGCGGGCGCCACGGCGGTCTCCGACGGCATGATCACCCGTGCCGCCCGGGCGCTGGCCGAGCAGGTGACCGATGCCGAGCTCGAGCAGGGGCTGCTCTATCCGGATGTCGCGCGGCTCCGGGAGATCACGGCGGTGAGCGCCGCCGCCGTCTGCGAGCAGGCTTTCGAGGAGGGGCTGGCCGCCGCCGAGCGTCCCGGCTCGACCGAGGCCGCCGCCCGCGACGCCATGTGGTGGCCCGAATACCCCGAGTTCGTCTGACGCGCCCCCGAGCCGGCGTTGTGCCGGCGGGGCCGTTCGCGCATCATCGGGCCACGTCCGCAGCCAGCCGTAGCGAATCATGAAACTACTCACCGCCTCTGCCGCCCTTGCGCTCCTGATTCTCGGCTCGTGCTCGACGTCGCCCCTCGGCCGCAACCAGCTCATCCTGTTTCCCGAAGCCGAGATCGCGCAGATGGGCGTGGCCGCCTTCAACGACATCCAGCAGCAGACCACGGTGTCGAAGGATGCCAGGACCAACGGCTACGTACGCTGCGTGGCCGAGCACATCCTGCGCGCCATGCCGGGCCAGAACCCGGCCGAGTGGGACATCAAGGTGTTCGACAACGACGCCGCCAATGCCTTCGCCCTGCCCGGGCGCAAGATCGGCGTCTACACCGGCCTGCTGAAGGTGGCCGAGAACCAGGATCAGCTCGCCACCGTCATCGGTCACGAGATCGCCCACGTCACCGCCCGCCATTCCAACGAGCGCGTGTCCACCACCTTCGTCGCCCAGTCGGGACTGCAGCTTGCGCAGATCGCGGCCGGTGCCGACACGCCCATGAAGCAGCAGCTTTTCGGCCTGCTCGGGGTCGGCGCCCAGGTGGGCGTGCTGCTGCCGTTCAACCGCGCCCAGGAGGCGGAGGCCGACCTGGTGGGGCTCGAGTACATGGCCCGGGCCGGCTTCGACCCGCGCGAGAGCGTGCGGCTGTGGCAGAACATGGAAGCCCAGGGCGGGGAGCGGCCGCCGGAGTTCCTGTCCACCCACCCGTCCAGCCAGCGGCGCATCACCGAGCTGAATGCGCGCATGCGCGACTACATGCCGCTGTCCAACGAGGCCCGCTCCCGGGGCCGCGTTCCCGACTGCCGGTGACCGGCATGGCCGATACGGCACCACCGCGGGTTCGGACGGCCGGAGAGGCCGACCGGGCGCGCCTGATCAGCCTGATCACGCTGGCCTTCGCCACCGATCCGATGGCGCGCTGGGCAATGCCGGACGCGGCGGACTATCTGGCCGCCATGCCCGATTTCGCCGACGCGTTCGGTGGTCCGGGCATCGCCACCGGAGGCGCGCTGATCTGCGACGGCGGCGGCGCGCTGTGGCTGCCGCCCGGCGAGCATCCGGACTCGGAGCGGATGGGGGCCATCATGCAGGGCCGGCTGCCGGATGCGCTGGCCGGCGAGCTCGGCGCCGTGTTCGAGCAGATGGACGGCTTCCACCCCGAGGCGCCCCACTGGTACCTGCCGCTGATCGGCGTCGACCCCGACCGCCAGGGGCGCGGCTGCGGCGCAGCATTGATGCGGGCGGCGGTCGAGCGCTGCGACCGGGAAGGCAGCCTCGCCTACCTGGAGTCGTCCAACCCGCGCAACATCTCCCTGTACCTGCGCCACGGCTTCGAGATCCTCGGCACCGTGCAGGAGGGCAGCTCGCCGGTCATGACGCCGATGCTGCGCCGGCCGGCTTAGCGGTCAGGTCGGCGATGATGCCTGCCGGCGCCGGCCGGCAATGAACAGCGCCGGAATCAGGGTCGCCACGAACACCATGCCGATCAGGTAGAACAGGTCGCGGTACATGAGCATGACGCTCTGGGCACCGACGATGCCGGTGACGTAACCGAACGATGCCTCGAAGCCGCGGTAGCCAGTCAGCCCAAGGTGCTGGAACTCGAGCATGGCCAGGCGCATCAGCTCGCCGGTGGTGGGGTTGTCCCAGGTCTGGGTGGCGTTCAGCGCCTCGGCGTGCAGCACGGCCCGTCGCTGCATGGCCAGCGATATCAGGTTGATGCCGAAGGCGCCGCCGAGCTGGCGCAGGAAGTTGATGGTTCCCGAGCCGTGGGGAATCAGCGCCAGCGGCAGCGGATTGATGGCGGCCGCGTTCAGGCTCGGGAAGATCATGGCCAGGCCGATGCGGCCCACCACGTACCAGAGCACCAGCGCCGCGGCCGGCGTCATGGCGTCGGCGGACACCATTGGCAGGTTGCTCAGCGCGAACAGCACCAGGCCCACCAGAATCATGCCGCGGTGCGAGGTCAGATCCGCCAGCCGCCCAGCCAGCGGAAACAGGCCCGCCATCACCAGCCCGGCGGGCGCCATCAGCAGCCCGGCGTCGGTGGCGATCAGCCGCGATACGTTCTGCAGGAACAGCGGAAACACGTAGGTGGAGCCGTACAGGCCGATGCCGACGGTAAAGGTGACCACCGCGGCGGCGACGAAGCGCGGCTCGAGGAACAGGCGCGGTTCGAGAATCGGTTCCGGCGTGTAGAGCTCCCAGGCGATCCAGGCGGCGAACGCGAGCACGCCGATGGTGAGCGCCAGCAGCGCCGGGTCGTGATGCCAGCCGTGGCGCTGCCCGAGGGTCAGACCCACCAGCAGGGCGGTGATGAACACGGCGCACAGCAGCACGCCGGTCCAGTCGAACGACGGCCGCGGCCCGGTGCCTTCGCGGCCGGGAAAGAACGCGCGCGCCAGCGGCAGGCTGATCACCACGAACGGCAGCGCCGCCACGAACACCCAGCGCCAGGACAGATGATCCACCAGGTATCCGCCCATGGTGGGGCCGAGGGCGGGCGCCAGAATCGTGCCGACGCCCATCAGCCCCATGGCCATGCCGCGCTGCCGGATCGGGAACACCTGGGCGGTGACCACCATGCCGATGGGAGTGACCAGCCCGGCGGCGGCGCCCTGGATGACCCGGGATATGAGCAGCACCTCGGTGGTCCCGGCGGCGGCGCCAAGCAGCGAGGCGGCGATGAACACCGCCATGGCGCCGAGATAGGTGTTGGCTATGCCGATGGCGCGGATGCACCAGGCGGTCACCAGCATGGTGACGGTACCGGCGGCGAGAAACGCCGTCGCCAGCCACTGGGCTTCGTCCAGGGTCATGCCGAGCGCGCCCATGACGTCGGGGATGGCGATGTTGACGATGGTGGAGGTGAGCAGGGTGGCGAACGAGCCGATCATGCCGATGCCGGCCGCCCACCACCGGTAGCGCGGCCCGTAGCGCCGGAACCGGTCGAGAAAGCCCGGGGTCGCCTCGATGCCGGCGGGAACCGGATGGTCGGTCACGATCGCCGCGCGAACTTCACCTCGACCATCATGCCCGGCTTCAGCAGCGGGTCGACCTCGTCGAGATCGATGGTCACCTCCAGGCGCTGGGTGATCTTGGTGAAGTTGCCGCTCGGGTTGGGATTCGGCAGCAGCGCGAACTGGCCCGTGGTGGCGTCGCCGATGCGGCGCACCGTGCCGCCGCGGGTCCGGTCCGGATAGGCGTCGACGCGCAGCGTCAGCGACTGGCCGGGCTCGAGGTGGCGCACGTCGGTCTCCTTGACGTTGGCCTTGACGTGCACCTGCGCCGGGTCGTGCATCAGCAGCACCCGCTGGCTCGCCGCCACGTGCTCGCCGGGGTCGACGAACAGCGCGTCGATGACGCCGTCGGCGGGGGCGTGGATGGTGTGATGGGCGAGGGCGGCCTCGGCCTGGGCAAGCTGGTGCTCGGCCATGATCCGCCGCTGCCGCAGCGCCGCCAGCTCGGCTTCGCGCACCGCCACCTCGGCGGCGTCGGCTTCGGCCTCCGCCAGGTCGGCGCGGGCGGTGGCCACCTCCGCCGTGCGCTGCCGTTCCACCTGCTCGGCATGCCGGAAGACGTTGCGGATCTCCTCGAACTGCTGCTGCGACAGCAGGTTGCGCTCGCGCAGCGGCCCGGCCCGCTGCCAGTCGGCGGCGGCCACCTCGAGGTCGCCAGCGGCGGCGGCCAGCAGCGACCGGGCGGCCTCGAGCCGGGATCGGGCGGCATCGAGATGGCTGACGCTGCGCTGTGCGGTCAGGGCAACCCGGGCGGCGGCGGTGACGATGTCGGCGTCCAGCGCGGCCAGGGCGGCCGCCAGCTCGGCACGTCGGGCAGCCGCGGTGCGGTCGTCGATGCGCAGCAGCACGTCGCCGCGGCGCACCCGGTCCGACTCGGCCACGGGCACCTCGACGATCCAGCCGGACACCTCGCTGGAGAGCAGGATCATGTCGGCGGAGATGCGGGCGTCCAGCACGTAGACGTGGGTGAAGCGGTCGTGCAGCCACCACAGCGCCCACAGCGTGCCGGCGACGGTGACCGCGAGCACCAGCAGGTTGCCGGCGGACACGCTCCTGCGCCGGGACGCGGGCAGCGGCGGCTCGGTGGACCCTGACGGTTGCTGTTCTGCCACGGCATGCCCCCTTTCGAGCCTGCCATGGTAGCAAATCCCTTAGGTAGCGAATCACGACCGGGGCGGATGCAGGCGCCGCCGAATGCGGGTACCTTTGCCCGGGGTCCGGGGGAGGTTCTCATGGTTGCATCCGCGCGCTGGCCGCGACGCTACACCTTGGTGCTGCTGTCGTTCGTCGCCGTCTTCATCTGCTACATCGACCGGGTGAACATCTCGGTGGCGATCATTCCCATGGCCGCCGATCTGGACTGGAGCCGGCAGACCCAGGGCCTGGTGCTGTCGTCGTTCTTCGCCGGCTACCTGCTGCTGCAGGTGGCGGGCGGGCTGCTGGCCGACCGCTTCGGCGGCAAGGTGGTGCTGGGCGCCGGCGTGCTGCTGTGGTCGCTGTTCACCGTGCTCACCCCGCCGGCCGCCTTTCTCGGCCTCGGCGCGCTGCTGGTCACGCGGTTGCTCATGGGCATGGGCGAGGCGGTGACGTTCCCCTCCATCTACACCCTGTACAGCCGCTGGGTGCCGCTGGCCGAGCGCTCGCGCGCGGTGGCGCTGGCCAACAGCGGCATTCCGCTCGGCACGGTGTTCGCGCTGCTGGTGACGCCCATGATCGTCACCTCGCTCGGCTGGGAGTGGGCGTTCTACCTGTTCGGCGCGGCGGGCCTGCTCTGGTACGCGGCCTGGCACTTCATGGTCACAGCGCGCCCGGCCGATCACCCCGGCGTGTCGGCGGCGGAGCTTGCGGAGATCGAAGGCCAGGACGGCCCCCAGGGCGAAGCCGGACGGATGCCGTGGCGGGCGCTGCTGACCAGCATGCCGGTGTGGGCCATCATCGTCGCCCACTTCTGCAACAACTGGTCGCTGTACGTGCTGCTGTCGTGGCTGCCCACCTTCGTCAACCAGGGGCTCGGCGTCGACTTCGCAGACGTGGGCTTGATGGCCATGGTGCCCCACATCGCCTCGTTCCTGTTCCTGAACGTGGCCGGCACCCTGGCCGACCGGCTGATCGCCGGCGGCATGGCGGTGGGACGCGTGCGCAAGCTGATGCAGACCATCGGCTTCGGCGGCATCGCCACGGCACTGGCCGTGGTGGGCTACGTGGAGTCGGCGTGGATGGCCATCGCCGTGATGAGCGTCGGCACCGCGCTGGGCGCCTTCGTTACCGGCGGCTTCGCGGTGAACCACATGGACATTGCGCCGCGCTACGCGGGCACGCTCATGGGCATGACCAACACCGCCGGCACCATCCCCGGCATCATCGGCGTGTTCGTCTCCGGCCTGATCCTCGAGCTGACCGGCTCGTGGACGCTGGTGTTCCAGGTGGCATCCGGGGTGACCCTGTTCGGGCTGGTGTTCTTTCTCGCTTTCTCGAGCAGCCGCAGATTGTTCGATTGAACAAGTCCCCGCAGGTCACTAATCTTCGCGCCATGATCAGTGCCACCGATGCCCTGCAACGCCTGCGGGAAGGCAACCGTCGCTTCATCGCCGGCGAAAGCCGCCTCGACCGTCTGGCCGGTGAGAAGCGGCGCAACGCCGTGGTCGGCGATCAGAACCCGTTCGCCATCGTCCTCGGCTGCTCCGACTCGCGGGTGCCCGCCGAGATCGTCTTCGATCAGGGGCTGGGCGATCTGTTCGTGATCCGGGTGGCCGGCAACGTGGTGGCGCCCTCGCAGATCGGCAGCGTCGAGTTCGCCGCCGAGCTGTTCGGCACCGCCCTGGTGGTGGTGCTTGGCCACAGCCGCTGCGGTGCCGTGGTGGCCACCCTCGACGAGCTGAACAACAACCAGCGGCACAACTCCCGCAACCTGCGCTCCATCGTCGACCGCGTGCGCCCGGCCGTGGAGCCGCTGCTCGACTCCTGCGGGCACTTGCCCCGGGAGGCGCTGGTGCAGCAGGCCGTGCGCGCCAATGTACGTGCGTCTGCGAACCAGCTTCGCCACGGCTCCGAGGTGCTGGAGCAGCTCATCGCCCAGGACCGGCTGCTGATCGTCGGCGCCGACTACTCGCTCGACACCGGCGAGGTGGACTTCTTCGAGGGCCTTCCCTGACGACGCGGCACGCCGACGTGCTGGTGATCGGCGCCGGCGTGGTCGGCATGGCCTGCGCCCTGACCCTGCAACGCCGCGGCCGTGCGGTGTGGGTCGCCGACCCCCAGGCGCCCGGCGCCGGCTGCTCGTTCGGCAATGCCGGCGTCATCGCCACCGATCACGTGCTGCCCCTGGCCCGGCTCGACGTGCTGCGGCGGGTGCCGCGCATGCTGCTCGACGCCGATGGGCCCCTCTACCTCAAGGCCGCGCGGGTGCCGGGGCTGCTGCCCTGGTTCGCGCGGTTTGCGCTGGCGGCGCGCCCGGGCCGGGTGGCGGCGGGCACCCGCGCCATCGCCGACCTCACCGGCCGGGCGCTGCCGGCCTGGCAGCGCCTGCTCGGCAACGACGGCGCCCGGCTGCTCAAGCGTCAGGGCATGTACACGGCCTACCGTTCGGCCCGGGCGTTCGATGCCGATGCCGCCGAGCGCGAGCTGGCCGCCGGCTTCGGCGTGCCCTGGGAAGCCCTGGACGGCGACGCGCTGCGCATCCGGGAGCCGGCCCTGGGTGCCGGCCTCGAGCGCGCCGTCTACTACCCGGACGTGGCCCACGTCACCGACCCCCAGGGCGTGGTGCGGCATCTGGCGGACGCCTTCGCACAGGCCGGCGGCCGCCTGATCGAGGCTGCCGTGACCGGCCTGGACGCCACCGCAGACGGCGTGCGCGCCAGGACGGATGCGGGCCCGATCGCGGCCGGGCATCTGGTCATTGCTGCCGGCCTCGGCAGCCGCGGGCTGTGCCGGCGTCTGGGCGTGCGCGTGCCGCTGGCCGCGGAGATGGGCTATCACGTGACCGTGGCCGGCGCCCAGCAGCGCCTTGGCGCGCCCGTCGCCGTGGCCGACGGTGGCTTCATCGTCACCCCCATGGGCGATCATCTGCGCGCTGCCGGCACGGTGGAGTTCGCCCGCCGCGAGGGGCCGCCGGCCTGGCATCGGGCCGACGCGCTGTGGCGGCAGGCGTCCGCCCTGTTCCGGGAGCCGCTGCCGGCCGCTACGGGGCGCTGGCGCGGATCGCGGCCGACCCTGCCCGACTTTCTGCCCGCCATCGGCCCGCTGCCGGGGCAGCCGCGGGTGCTGGCCGCCTTCGGCCATCAGCACATCGGCCTCACCACGGCCGCCGTCACCGCCGAGCTGGTCGCGGCGCTGCTCGCCGGCGAGCGACCGGAGCTGGACCCCGCGCCCTACCAGCCGGGGCGCTTCTAGCAGGCTCGGCAGGCAACCGGCACAATGCGCGTCCACGCAGCCTGCGGAGCACGCTCATGAAGGACGAAACCCTGGCGATCCATGCCGGATACCAGACCGACCCCACCACCAAGGCGGTCGCGGCCCCGATCTATCAGACCGTCGCCTACGAATTCGACAACGCCCAGCACGGCGCCGACCTGTTCAACCTGGCGGTGCCCGGCAACATCTACAGCCGCATCATGAACCCCACCTGCGACGTGCTCGAGCAGCGTGTCGCCGCGCTGGAGAAGGGCATCGCCGGGCTGGCGCTGTCGGCCGGCAGCGCCGCCATCAACTACGCCATCCTCAACCTGGCCGAGGCCGGCGACAACATCGTCACCGTGCCCCAGCTCTACGGCGGCACCTACACGCTGTTCGCCCACATGCTGCCGCGCCAGGGCATCGAGGTGCGGTTCGCCGACGACGACTCGCCGGCCGCGCTCGAGAAGCTGATCGACGGCCGCACCAAGGCCGTGTTCTTCGAGAGCATCGGCAATCCGGCCGGCAACATCGTCGACGTCGCGGCGGTGGCCGCCATGGCGCGCAGCCACGGCGTGGCCACCATCGTCGACAACACGGTGGCGACGCCGGCCCTGCTCAAGCCCATCGAGCACGGCGTCGACATCGTCGTGCACTCGCTGACCAAGTACATGGGCGGCCACGGCACCACCCTCGGCGGCATCATCGTCGATTCCGGCAAGTTCCCCTGGAACGAGCACGCCGACCGCTACGCGGCCATCAACCTGCCGGAACCTTCCTACCACGGCGTCGTCTACACCGAGGCCATGGGACCCGCCGCCTACATTGCCCGCGCCCGCACCGTGCCGCTGCGCAACACCGGCTCGGCACTGTCGCCGTTCAACGCCTTCCTGCTGCTGCAGGGCATCGAGACGCTGCCCTTGCGCATGGAGCGCCACTGCGACAACGCGCTGGCGGTGGCGAAGTACCTGAAGGACCACCCGGCGGTGGAGTGGGTGAGCTTCGCCGGCCTGCCGGGCGATCGCTACCACGAGCTGGCCAAGCGCTACATGAACGGCCGGGCCGCCAGCATCATGACCTTCGGCGTCAAGGGCGGCTTCGAGGCCGGGGTGAAGTTCTACGACGCGCTGAAGCTGTTCAAGCGTCTGGTGAACATCGGCGACGCCAAGTCGCTGGCCTGCCATCCGGCTTCCACCACCCACCGCCAGCTCACCGAGGACGAGCAGCGCAAGGTGGGCGTGGCGCCCGAGGCGATCCGCCTGTCGGTGGGCATCGAGGCCATCGACGACATCATCGCCGACCTGGATCAGGCCCTGGCGGCGGCACATTGAGGAGCGAAGCATGAACACCAATCCCGCCGTGCTGCTGGGCGCGCTGCTGGCCGCAGGCCTGGCGCTCGCCGGCTGGTTCATCGGCTCTTTCATCGGGCAGGGCTTCGTCGACGCCCGGGCGCTGGAGCGCAGCGTCGAGGTGAAGGGCCTGGCGGAGCGCGAGGTGGCGGCCGACACCGCCATCTGGCCGCTGCAGGTGATGGTCGGCGGTAACGAGCTGGAGCCGCTGCTGGCACAGATCGAGCGCCAGGTGGCGCAGGTGCGCGCCTTCCTCACCCTGCGCGGCTTCGACGACGCCGAGATCAGCGTCGGCTCGCCGAACATCATCGACCGCAAGGCGCAGGGCTGGGGCGATCCCAATGCCGGCTTTCGCTACTCGGTCACCCAGGTGGTGACCGTCTTCACCGCCAAGATCGACGCCGTCCGCGGCGCCGGCAGCGAGCTGCTCGAGCTCGGCAAGGCCGGCATCGTCTTTGCTCAGGACAATTACGAGTTCCGCACCCAGTACCTCTTCAACGGTCTGAACGACATCAAGCCGTCGATGATCGAGGAGGCCACCCGCAACGCCCGGGAGGTGGCGCAGAAGTTCGCCGAAGACTCGAGCAGCCGGCTCGGCAAGATCCGCACCGCGCGGCAGGGCCAGTTCAGCATCAGCGACCGCGACAGCAACAACCCCCACATCAAGAACGTGCGGGTGGTGTCGACGCTCGAGTACTACCTGGCCGACTGAGCACGCCGTGGAGTTCCGTCCGCACCCGCTGCTGCGCTCGCCGCACCTGCAGACGCTGCTCTCCAGCCGCATCGTCCGCGGCGGCGACGGCGTCGGTGCCGACCTGCACGCGGCGGCGCAGGCGGTGGTGCTCACCGCTCGCGACGGCACGCGGCTGCAGGCGCTGGTGGATGCGCCGCAGCCCGGCGCGCCGCGACCGGGAGCGCCGCTGGTGGTGGTCATACACGGCTGGCTCGGCCGCGCCGACTCTCCCTACGTGCGCCGCGCCGCCGCGGCCCTGAGCGGCGCCGGGTTCCGGGTGGCGCGCCTGCACCTGCGCGACCACGGCGACACCGCGCACCTGAACGAGGGGATGTTCAACGCCGCCCGCATCGACGAGGTGGCGGACGCCTGCAACGGCCTGGTGGCGCACACCGGTGCCGCATCCGCGTACCTGCTCGGCTACTCGCTCGGCGGCAACTTCGTGCTGCGCCTGGCCACCCATCACGAGCTCGACGGCGCCTTCCGCCGCACCCTGGCGGTGTGCCCCGTGCTCGACCCCGCCGCCGCCGTGCACGAGCTCGACCGCGGCTGGGTGATGTACCAGCGCTACTTCATGGGCAAGTGGCGGCGCGCGTTCGCCGCCAAGCAGGCGGCCTTTCCGCAGCGCTACGACTTCACCGACGCGCGGCCTCTGTCGCTGGTGAGCACGCTCACCGACTACTTCGTGTCGCGCCACACGCCGTTCCGCGACGCTGACGAGTACTACGGCTATTACACGCTGGGCAGCGATCTGCTGCCGCGCCTGCGCGTGCCCACCCGCATTCTCGCCACCGAGGACGATCCCGTGGTGCCCGTTTCCCACGCCCGCGCCATGGCGTCCGCGCCCGGCGGCAGCGACGTGGTCAGCATCGTCTCCCACGGCGGTCACTGTGGATTCCTGGCCGATCTCAGCCTGCGCTCGGCGCTGGACGACTACGTGGTGGGGTGGTTCGAAGCACCGCACAGATCCCGGTAACGTAGCGACTTCTGCTCAGCGAGTGAGCATGCCCTGCAATATGCTGAATCCGGATTGACTCCGCGGCGTGTTTGGTAAGGCATCCTTTACTTTTGGTTTGTCCTGGTAAAGGCTCGATTCCTATGAAGTCGAGAGCTACAGACCGATACGTCACCACCTCCCTAGCCTGCGAATCCTTCGACGCATTCGCGCAGATTCACTCGCCGACGGGCGCACCGATCTCCGTCCGGCTTTTCAACGACTGCCACCGCCTTCTCATGCAGGGCGCGCCCGGCGCGAGCAAGCACCCGGTCATGCTCGCCGAGGTAGGGGAGCGCAAGCGCGACCAGCTGTACTGCTACGATGCCTACTTGAGAGTTCTGGATTGAACGAATGGCCCTGAAGAAGTCCCAGCTCTATACCTCCCTCTGGCAGTCCTGCGACGAGCTCCGCGGCGGCATGGACGCTTCGCAGTACAAGGACTACGTCCTGACCCTGCTGTTCATGAAGTACGTGTCGGACAAGGCCGCGAGCCGCCAGGGCTCGCTCATCGACGTGCCGGATGGCGCGAGCTTCGCCGACATGGTGGCGCTCAAGGGTGACAAGGAAATCGGCGACAAGATCAACAAGATTATCGCCAAGCTTGCCGACGCCAACGACCTCAAGGGTGTCATCGACCAGGCCGACTTCAACGACGAGGGCAAGCTCGGCTCGGGCAAGGAAATGCAGGCTCGGCTGTCGAAGCTGGTGGCGATTTTCGACGGCCTCGACTTCCGCGCGAACCGGGCCGAAGGCGACGACCTGCTGGGCGACGCCTACGAGTACCTGATGCGCCACTTCGCCACCGAGAGCGGCAAGAGCAAGGGGCAGTTCTACACCCCGGCCGAGGTCTCACGCATCATGGCCCAGGTGATCGGCATCGAGCGCGCTGGCCAACTCGCCGAGCCAACCGTCTACGATCCCACCTGCGGTTCCGGCTCGCTGCTCATCAAGGCCGCCGACGAGGCCGGCACCGCCAGGCTCGCGATCTATGGCCAGGAAATGGATGTTGCCACCTGGGCGTTGGCGCGCATGAACATGATCCTGCACGGCAACCCCACCGCCGAGCTGTGGCGTGGCAACACGCTCTCCGCACCCTATTTCAAGAACCGGGACGGCAGCCTCAGAACCTTCGACTTCGCGGTCGCCAACCCGCCATTCTCTGCCAAGGCCTGGGCCAGCGGCCTCGAGCCGGCGCACGACGAGTTCAAGCGCTTCGAGCTCGGCGTGCCGCCGGCCAAGAACGGCGACTACGCTTTCCTGCTGCACCTCATCGCCTCGCTCAAGAGCACGGGCAAGGGCGCCATCATCCTGCCCCACGGCGTGCTGTTCCGCGGCCACAAGGAGGCCGAAATCCGGCGGCAACTCGTCCGTCGCGGGCTCATCAAGGGCATCATCGGCCTGCCCGCCAACCTCTTCTACGGCACCGGCATCCCGGCGTGCATCGTGGTGATCGACAAGGAGCACGCGGCCAAGCGCACCGGCATCTTCATGATCGATGCCAGCAAGGCGTTCCTTAAGGACGGCAACAAGAACCGCCTGCGCAGCCAGGACATCCATAAGATCGTGGACGTGTTCACGCGCCAGACCGAGCTGCCGCGCTACTCGCGGATGGTGCCGGTGGCCGAGATCGCAAGCGCCGCCAACGACTACAACCTGAACCTCCCGCGCTACATCGACACGAGCGAGCCCGAGGATCTGCACGATCTCGATGCGCACCTCAACGGTGGCATCCCGATCCGCGACGTCGACGCCCTGAATGATTACTGGCGCGTCTTCCCGACGTTGCGCCAAGCGCTATTCCAGGACAACGGCCGGGAGGGATATCTCGAGGCGCGCGTACCGGCAAACGAGCTCAAAACCGCCATTCTCGGCCACGGCGAGTTCCAGGCCTTCGCCGAGCGGGTCGCGAACGTGGTCGAAGGCTGGCGCACGGCGCATGAACCCGCGCTCAAGAGCATTGCGGTGGACGACCGCCCCCGCGAGCTCATTCACGCCCTGTCCGAAGACCTGCTCGCACGTTTCGCGGACCTGGCACTCGTGAGCCGCTACGACGTCTACCAGCGGCTCATGGACTACTGGGCCGAGACGATGCAGGACGACGTCTATCTCATCGCCGCCGACGGCTGGCAGGAGGCGGCCCGACCGCGTGGTCTCATCGAAGACAGGGAACGCAAGATCAAGGAGACGCCCGACCTCACGCTCGGCCGCAAGAAGTACAAGATGGACCTGGCGCCACCCGCGCTCTTGGTGGCGCGATTCTTCGCCGAGGCAGAGGCCGCCATCGAGGCGCTTCAGGCGGAGCAGGAGGCCGCCGCCCGCGAGTTTGAGGAGTTCGTCGAGGAGAACGCATCAGCGGGCGACGGCGAAGAGGGGCTGCTAGCCGAAGCGCTGAACGACAAGGGAAAGGTCAGCAAGGGCGGCGTCAGGGACCGACTCAAGGCCCTCGGCGAGTCCCCGTCGGCCGCCACGGACAACGGCGACGACGATGCCGCCGAGCTCGAAGCGCTGGAGAAATGCCTCGCCCTGATCGACGCGGAAGCCGCCGCTTCCAGGGCAGTGAAGGAGGCCCAGGCGGCGCTCGACGAGCAGGTGCTTGCCCGCTACGCGAAACTCACGGTGGACGAGATCAAGACCCTGGTCGTCGAAGACAAGTGGTTGGCGTCATTGCGCACGGCCATCGATGGAGAGGTCCAGCGGGTCACCCAACAGCTTGCCGAGCGCGTGAAGCAACTGGAGGAGCGTTACACCCAGCCGCTGCCGGCGCTGGAGCGCGAGGTGGATACGCTCGCCGAGAAGGTCGAAGGACATCTGAAGAAGATGGGGCTGGCGTGGGGATGAGTAGAGACGCGATAGAGGTCATAGATGCCGAGGGGGGCTACCGTGCCGATGCAGATACCCAGTATGTGCCTCATGGGTACAAGCGAACGGTCGCGGGGATAATCCCAGAGGATTGGGAAGCTTGGCCGGTCGGCTCCATGGGGGGCGTGATCACAGGTAAGGCGTTAGCGGCCTACGCACCTGGGCAACAGCGGCCATACCTGCGGACCAAGAACGTCTTGGATGGCCGCATTGACATCGATGATGTCTTGACCATGCCGATGACGGACGCCCAGTTTGAGCACTTTCGTGTCCGGCTCGGCGACGTCCTCCTCAACGAAGGTCAGAGCCTGGAGCTGGTCGGTCGTTGTGCAATATATCGAGGCGAATATCCCCAACCTTGTGCGATGCAGAACCAGTTACTCCGATTCCGGGCAACACAGGGTGTCTCTGCGGAGTTCGCCGGACATCTGTTTCGTCACGCCCAACGGACAGGCATCTTTGCCCGCATTGCGCTACAGACCACGTCCATTGCCCACCTTGGAACGACGCGGTTTGCGCTTCTAAAGCTGCCGTGGCCAAAAACGGAAGAAGAGCAACGTGCCATCGCCGAGGCGTTGTCGGATGTCGATCGGTTGCTCGGAGCGCTAGAGTCGCTGATCGACAAGAAGCGCGCCATCAAGCAGGCCGCCATGCAGCAACTCCTCACCGGCAAGACCCGCCTGCCGGGCTTCAGCGGGGAGTGGGAGACGAAGCGTATCGACGAACTTGCCATCGTGGACCCTGAAAACCTTTCGACTACGACTGATCCAGGTTTCGCGTTCCACTACATCTCGCTTGAGCAGGTCGACGCGGGGCGCCTATTGGCCGTTGCAGAAGAAGTGTTTCAATCAGCACCGTCGCGAGCACGCAGGATACTGCGCCATGGCGATGTGTTGATGTCGACCGTTAGGCCGAATCTCATGGCGCACCTTCATTTTAAGTCGCAAGTGACCAATGCAATTTGCTCAACCGGCTTTTCCGTCCTGCGAGTACGGCCTGACAGGGCTGACGCCGGCTATCTCTGCGCCCACCTGTTTGGACACGTCATCAACAACAGAATCGAGAAGATCCTTGCAGGATCGAACTATCCGGCAATCAGCGGCCGCGACGTGCGGATGCTCAAGCTGCCTTGCCCTCCGACCATTGCGGAACAAACCGCCATCGCCACCGTCCTCTCCGAGATGCAAGCCGAGATCACAGCCCTCGAAGCCCGCCGCGATAAGACCATCGCTATCAAGCAAGGCATGATGCAACAGCTCCTTACCGGCCGGGTGCGTTTGTTGACTCCTGCGGAGGCAACCACTTGCTGAATACCTTCGCGAGATTCCTGCTGGTCTCCACCTCGCTGTCGCCGCTGCTCGGCGCAGTGGCAGTGAACCAGTTCGCCCGCGGAGAGCCTGCGATGCGTTGGGGGGCCTGGCTTGCCGTAGCCCTGCTGCTCGTCTTCCTATGCTGGGCACTCCTGCGGTATGCCGCGAAGAACGCGCAGCAGCACCAATTCCACATCAAGGAGTTCGAGCGCAACGACAAGGAGGTGCTCGCGTTCCTGGTCACCTACCTGTTGCCGTTCCTGTCCACCGAAAAGATGGGGTTCGCCGGGGACTGGCTGACGGGTGCTTATGTGCTGGCGATCATCTTTCTGGTCATCGCGCACGCCGGTGCATTCCACTTCAACCCAGTGATGGGACTGCTCGGCTATCACTTCTATGCGGTTAAGAATGGCGACGGCGTTTCCCATCTGCTGATCAGCAAGGACGAACTCAAGCGGCTGAACCGTGACGTGGAGACCGTGCGCCTTGCCCACGGCATCTATCTGCATACGGGAGGCGCCGATGCTTGAGAACTTCCAGCTTGCCGCAATCGTCAAGCAGGGCGGCAGCATCCGTCTGCTGCGGATTCCACTCCACAGGGCGCTACAGGACGAGCTTGCCGCATCCTGGTTTGCGCAGTACGAAGCCTTCGTGAACGACGTTGACGAGATCGACTTCAATGCCGGTTATCAGCCAGAAGCGCACGAGCGGTTCCGCCTGCAAGGTTATGTACTGCCCAATTGGCTGGCGGAGGAGACGAGCCATTCTGTCGCCGAGCTCGACGCGGTAACGGCGGACGATGCCTTGCTGGAGTCAACCAGGGGCATCGCCGGATTTGCCCGAAATGCCGATGGCGAGGAGTTAATGCTCTTTCAGAACTTCAGTCGATCCCATGTCATCCGGCCGGGGCGCTTTCTCTTTCTCCAGAACAACACCTACGAGACGACCCAGCGTGCAGGCCTGACCTTGGACAGCAGACTTAGCGCTGTCCTGCTCCGGGCGTCCAACACTTTGCTCTTCCGCAATTTCCGCACCGTCAACACCTTCCTTCCGTTGGCCCAGTTCTATGAAGAGGCGTCGGAGCACGAGATTCGCGACATCCTTAACCACGAACGGCTCGCACCGGAGGATGTGGACGCGCTCGCTGCCCACTCTAATCAGTGGTTTCGAAAGCGATACGCGATGTTGAGGGATTCGGGTGTGTTGGATAACTACACAGCTCATGAGATTCGCGATCATTCGGCTGACTACGAAGTTGACATACGGGTCGTGGATGAAAGGATCGTTTTTCCTGCCGATAGGCGAGAAGCGAAACGGTTACTCCAGTTTTTGAATGAGGAGATATTCCGGGGAGCAATCACGGAAACGCTCTACGAAACAAACTCGAAACGCGAAGCTGACTGATGACCACATTCGACAGCACCAAAGCCTCTCTCAACGACCTGCTCCGCGAGATCAGGGAGGGAAAGATCCAGCTCCCCGACTTCCAGCGCGGGTGGGTCTGGGACGACGACCACATCCGTGACCTAATGGTCAGCATTGCGCGGTCATTTCCTATCGGTGCCGTGATGCTGCTGGAGACCGGGGGCGACGTGCGGTTCCAGACACGGCCGGTAGAGGGTCTCGAGGACAGAATCCCCAAGGACCGGACGCCTGAGAAGCTGATTCTGGACGGCCAGCAACGCCTGACAACGCTCACCCAGGCCCTCGCACTCGAGGAGCCTGTGCGCACAAGTACAGCGAAAGGCAAGAAGATCAAGCGCCACTACTACTTCGATGTCCGGAAGGCGGTTGACGAGCCGCATGCGCTCGACGAGGCGGTGGTGGCCGTGGACGAGAACCGGCAGCTTCGCAGCGACTTCGGCCGCAAGGTAGACCTCGATCTGACCACCACCGAACACGAGTGCCAGCAGCTCTACTTCCCGTGCAATCAGATCATGAGCTCGGATGACTGGGAGGCGACACTGCATCGCGTCGCACCCGATCAGTTCGGGATCTACATGGCATTCCGGGGCCAGGTGCTGGCCGCCTTCCGCAGCTATCAGCTTCCCGTCATCCAGCTCAAGAAGGAGACTTCCAAAGAAGCGGTCTGCCTGGTATTCGAAAAGGTGAACACCGGCGGCGTGCAGCTCTCGGTCTTCGAGCTGATCACCGCGAGCTATGCCGCGGACGGTTACAACCTGCGCGACGACTGGATCGGCTCCAAGGCGCGCAAGGTCGGCTCGCGCAAGGAGCGGCTGGAAAGCGACCCGCTGCTGGTGGGCACGGAAGCGACGGAATTCCTCCAGGCCATCAGCCTCCTGCATACGCACGAACTGCGCAAGGCGGACATCGACGCAGGCAAGACCGGTAAGCAGGTACGCCCGGTCAGCGCCAAGCGTGCTGACGTGCTGCAGCTTCCGCTCGACGCCTGGCGGCAGTGGGCGGATGGTCTCGAGATGGGCTTTCGCAACGTCGCGCGCTTCCTGCGCAAGGAGTGTTTCTACAGCCGACGGGAGCTGCCCTACAGCACCCAGCTGGTACCGCTGGCCGCGGTACTGACGCGCCTTGAGGACCGCTGGCTGGAGCCGCGCATATACGACAAGCTGGCCCGCTGGTTCTGGTCCGGCGTGCTCGGTGAGCTCTATGGCGGTGCGGTCGAGACCCGCATGGCGAACGATTACGAGGAACTGCTGCGCTGGTTCGAGGAGGATGAGGTGCATCCGCGCACGGTGCGTGACGCGAATTTCCAGCCGGAGCGCTTCGACACGCTGCGATCGCGCCTCAGCGCCGCCTACAAAGGCATCAATGTGCTGGTCCTTCGCGAAGGATCACGGGACTGGTTCTGGAAGGCGACCATCAATGAGCTGGATGCCGACGAGGTCACTCTCGATATCCATCACATCTTCCCGCGTGACTGGTGCGAGAAGCAGGGTATCGGGAAGGACCGTTACGACAGCATCCTCAACAAGACGCCGATCTCCTATAAGGCGAACCGGAAGATCGGCGGCGACGCGCCGTCCCAGTACCTGCCGAGAATCCAGAAGGAAAAGCAGGTGGGACTGAGCGACGCCGAGATGGATCAATTGCTCGCGAGTCACGCCGTTGCGCCCGATCTGCTCAGGCAGGACGCGTTCGATTCCTTCATCGAGGACCGTCGGCGTCGCTTGAGTCGGCTGGTTGAGACGGCGATGGGGAAAGCTGTCGTACTGGTCCCGGAGGATAGCGACTTCAAGGAGTGGGATGAGTAGCGGGACAGTTGTGGGAGGCTCGGCGCCCTCCAGCCAGCTTAGTCCGCGGTCACGGCGAGGCGAGGAATGTATAGCGATTTATATATATTTATACGTGTAAAGGCGTATAAACTGGTATAAACGTCGAGTAGCGCACGCCTTTGGACAAGATCAGAAACCCGTTCTCTCCCGGCGCCGGTTCGCCCCCGCCGGAGCTTGCCGGCCGGGGGAACATCCTGGAGCAGGCTCGCGTGCTGCTCGGCCGCATTCGCGCGCGGCGGCCGGAGAAGAGCCTCCTGCTGACCGGGCTCCGGGGCGTGGGCAAGACGGTCCTACTCAACGAAATCGAGCGTCTGGCTCAGGCTGAAGGCTACCGGACCATCCTGGTCGAAGCTCATGAAGGCAAGTCACTGGCTGTTCTGCTGGCCCCTCATTTGCGTCGCCTGCTGTTCGAGCTCGATCGGTTGGCAGGCGCGGGGAACAAGGCTCGCCGTGGGCTAGCAGTGCTCAAGAGCTTCATCGGGGCCATCCGCATCAAGGTCGGCGAGATCGACATCGGCATCGACATCGAGCCGGAAGCCGGTACTGCCGATAGCGGCGATCTCGAGGTCGATCTCCCGAGCCTATTCACCGCCATTGCGGAGGCCGCGGAAGAACGCGGGGCGGCGGTGGCCATACTGATCGACGAAATACAGTACTTCGCTGCACCTGAGCTGAGTGCGCTGATCATGGCGATGCACCGCATGCAACAGCGCCAACTGCCGCTTGTACTGATCGGCGCCGGTCTGCCGATTCTGCCGGGACTGGCTGGCGAGTCGAAGTCCTACGCAGAGCGCCTGTTCAACTTTCCCGATGTGGGTCCCCTGGACGAGGCGGACGCGGCCAAAGCTATCCGAGAACCGATCGAGGAGGCGGGTGAACAGATCGCCGAGAAGGCCCTGCTCGAAGTCTGCCGACTGACCAAAGGCTACCCCTACTTCCTTCAGGAGTGGGGCTACCAAGCCTGGAACCATGCGGAAGGCTCCCCGATTTCGATCGAGGTGATTCGGGAGTCGACCGACATCGTAACGCGCCGCCTGGACGAGAATTTTTTCCGCGTGCGGTTCGACCGGCTTACCCCGCGTGAGCGCCAGTACCTGCGTGCAATGGCCGAGCTCGGCAGCGGCCCTCACCGGACGGGCGACATCGCGGATACCCTTGGCGCCAAGATCACTACCCTCGGTCCGGTGCGCGCCAACCTGATCAAGAAGGGCATGGTCTACAGCCCCTCCCATGGAGAGATGGCGTTTACGGTACCCTTGTTCGACGAATTCATGCGGCGTGCGATGCCGGAGTTTGAGCCGAGATGAGGGGGAAGACGAGAGGTACCGCATGAGTTCGGTCGGCCAGCGCGAGATCCACACACAGAACAGCGTCGTCGGCTTCTTCCGGGATGCCCTCGACTACACCTACCTTGGACACTGGAAGGACCGGGACGGGAACAGCAACATCGAGCAGCATCTACTCTCGGACTGGCTCCGGCGCCGGGGCCATGGCGACAAGATCATCCAGAAGACCCTGTTCGAGCTCGACCGCGCCAATAGACTGGGTGGCAGCCGGACGCTCTACGACGCCAATCGGGAGGTGTACGGGCTGCTGCGCTACGGGGTGAAGGTTAAGCCTGAGGTCGGCGAGCAGAACGTCACCGTCTGGCTGATCGACTGGAGTGCGCCAGAAAGCAACAACTTTGCCATCGCTGAAGAGGTGACGGTCTTTGGAGTCAACACAAAACGTCCGGATCTCGTGCTTTACGTCAACGGTATCGCCATTGGCGTGCTGGAGCTGAAACGTTCCACAGTCTCTGTGACCGAAGGGATTCGCCAGAATCTCGACAGCCAGAAAAAGGAGTTCATCCGGTCCTTCTACACCACGGTGCAACTCGTCATGGCAGGCAACGATACCGAGGGCCTGCGCTACGGTGTCATCGAAACGCCGGAGAAATACTGGCTGCGCTGGAAGGAGGCAGAGGCCGATGCGGCCGCCGGGGACAATCCCCTGCTATCCGAACTATCCCAGATCTGCGCTAAGCCGAGGCTGCTCGAGATCATTCACGACTTTATCGTCTTCGACGCGGGTATCAGGAAGACCTGTCGCCACAACCAATACTTTGGCGTCAAAGCGGCGCAGGATCGGGTCCGAAAGCGCGAGGGCGGCATCATCTGGCACACCCAGGGCAGTGGCAAGTCGCTGACAATGGTGTGGCTCGCCAAGTGGATCCGCGAGCACGAGACCGACGGTCGTGTGCTGATCATCACCGATCGTACCGAACTGGACGAGCAGATCGAGAAGGTCTTCAATGGCGTGGATGAAGCGATCTACAGGACCCGGAGCGGCGCCGATCTGGTTCGGGTGCTCAACGCCAGCGAGGAATGGCTGGTCTGCTCGCTGATTCACAAGTTCGGCGCTGGTGAGGAGATCAGCGACAAGGACCTCGACTCCTATCTCGAAGACATCAAGCAGAACCTGCCCAGGGGTTTTTCGGCCAAGGGTGACGTTCATGTTTTCGTGGACGAATGCCACCGCACTCAGTCGGGCAAGCTCCACGAAGCCATGAAGGCCTTGCTGCCGAACGCTCTGTTGGTCGGGTTCACGGGGACTCCACTGCTCAAGAGCGACAAGCGCCGATCCATCGAGACCTTCGGCCCATATATCCACACCTACAAGTACGACGAAGCCGTACGGGACGGCGTGGTACTGGATCTTCGCTACGAGGCGCGCGACATAGACCAAAGCATTACCTCACAGGCCAAGGTCGACCAGTGGTTCGAGCTCAAGACCCGGGGACTTTCCGATCTCGCCAGGGCCCAGCTCAAGCAGCGCTGGGGCACAATGCAGAAGGTGCTCTCTTCCCGCGACAGGCTGGAGAAGATCGTCGCGGATATCCTCATGGACATGGCGACGCGGGACCGGCTGCAGAGCGGGTACGGCAACGCAATGCTGGTATCTGGAAGCATCTACGCGGCCTGTCGCTTCTACGAGATGTTCCAGCAGACCGACCTGGCCGGAAAGTGCGCCATCGTCACTTCCTACAAGCCGTCCCCCGCCGATATCAAGGGCGAGGAGAGCGGCGAGGGCCTGACGGAAAAGCTTCGTCAATATGAGATCTATCGGAAGATGCTCGCAAGCCACTTTAACGAGCCCGAAGACACAGCCATGTACAAGGTCGAGCAGTTCGAGCAGGAGGTGAAGAAGCGCTTCCTTGATGAGCCCGGACAGATGAAGTTGATGATTGTCGTCGACAAGCTCCTGACCGGCTTCGACGCGCCGTCCGCCACCTACCTCTATATCGACAAGCAAATGCAGGACCATGGACTCTTTCAGGCGATCTGCCGGGTCAACCGGCTGGACGGCGAAGACAAAGAGTACGGCCACATTATCGACTACAAGGACCTGTTCCGTTCTCTCGAAGGCGCCATCAAGGACTACACGGGCGAAGCTTTCGCAGGCTTCGACCAGGAGGACGTTGCTGGGCTTCTGAAGGATCGGCTCGGGCAGGGACGTGAACGTTTGGAGGAGGCGCGGGAGGCACTGAAGGCGCTCTGTGAAGCCGTGGAGCCGCCGCGTGATACCGCGGCCTACCTGAGGTACTTCTGCGCGGTTGAGAGCGGAAACGTCGAGCAGCTCAAGGACAACGAACCGAAGCGCGTCGCGCTGTACAAGCTGGTGGCGGGGTACCTGCGGGCCTACGCTGACCTGGCGAACGAGATGTCGGACGCTGGCTGCAGTCCGGCAGAGGCCAAGGCAATCAGAAGCGAGGTCGGCCACTACGAGAAAGTGCGCGAAGAGGTCAAACTCGCGAGTGGTGACTATGTCGACATGAAGATGTTCGAGCCAGCCATGCGACACCTGCTCGATACGTATATTCGAGCGGAAGAAAGCGAGAAGCTATCGGCATTCGACGACATGACCCTGATCCAGTTGATCGTCGAGCGTGGTGAAGCTGGGCTGGATGCGCTGCCCGTGGGATTGCGCGGAAGCCGCGAAGCCATGGCCGAGACCATCGAGAACAATGTACGCCGTCTCATCATCGACGAGATGGCCGTTAATCCAAAGTACTACGAACGCATGTCGGAACTACTGGACGCGCTGATCGAGCAGCGACGCCAGGAAGCGCTGGACTACAAGGCCTATCTGACGCGAATCGTTGAGCTTACGAAGCAGGTGACCGAGCCGGGCGGAAAGGACTATCCGACGCCGATCAACAGTCCCGTGCGTCGGGCGCTGTTCGACAACCTGAGAGCAATAGAGGATTTATCGGACAGACTGCAGCCTGCCGGGATCGTAGCCGACACTGATCTCGACCTGGCGGCAACTACCGCCTTGCGTCTGGACGAGGCCATACGCGCAGTCAAGAAATCAGATTGGCGCGGCAACCGATTCAAGGAGCGCGAGGTGCGTAACGCCATCGGTGGCATCGTTGCGGACGCGGAGCTCGCCGGTGTTCTTTTCGACATCGTGAAGGCCCAGCGTGACTACTGAGCGGCAAGTCATCGAGGTGGGCGGCCTTTCGGTTGAGATCGTCCGCAAGGACATCAAGAATCTCCACGTCGGCGTCTATCCGCCTGCCGGGCGAGTTCGCGTCGCGGCACCACTGCGTCTCAGCGACGATGCCGTACGCGTGGCTGTCAGCACAAGGCTTGGCTGGATTCGTCGTCAGCAGGCCGAATTCGAAGCGCAGGAGCGGCAATCCCAGCGTGAGATTGTCGAGGGAGAAAGCCACTTCTTCGGCGGACGGCGTTATCGGCTGCGCGTAATCGAGCATGACGGACCGGCGGCGGTGTGCCTCGTCAGCAATTCAACGTTGCAGGTGAGAACCCGGCAGGGCACTGATCAGCCAGGGCGAGAAGCCATCCTGCAACGATGGTACCGGGCGCGGCTGCGTGAGCAGATCCCCTCTCTACTGGAGAAGTGGCGGCCGCGAATAGGTGTCGACGTCGCAGAGGTCCGAATCAAGAGGATGAAGACACGTTGGGGGAGCTGCAACGCCGCCGCTCGGCGGATATGGCTGAATCTCGAGCTGGCGAAGAAACCGCCGATCTGCACCGAGTACATCTTGGTGCACGAGATGATCCATTTGCTGGAGCGACACCACAACGAGCGGTTCCGAGGATTGCTGGATGCGGCGATGCCCAACTGGCGAATCGCTCGGGATGAGCTGAACAGCGCACCGCTGGCGCACGAAGACTGGGCATACTGAAAGGTTCGCTGTCCGAACCGTGCTAGCCAGGCCGGAGTTCGACATGCTGGACAAGCCAGTTTGATCGAGCTTATGGACCTTAAGGGGATTCGATAATTTCACTAAACTCACTCAAATTTGACCTCTCGGTCCCCCCGTTGGTCCCTTTGACTTCTCAGCCGGTACGCGCCGCGTCGAACTCGTAACGCGACACCGGCAGCTCGCGGATCCGTTCGCCGGTGGCGTCGAAGATGGCGTTGGCCAGCGCCGGCGCGATGCCGGGGGTGCCCGGCTCGCCGGCGCCGCCCCAGGGTGCCTCCGACTGCACGATGTGGGTGTCGATCACGGGCGTCTCGTCCATCCGCAGCAGCGGGTAGTCGTGGAAGTTGCTTTGCGCCACAGCGCCGTCCTTGATGGTGACCTCGCCGTACAGGGCGGCGGTGAGGCCGTAGACGATGCCGGATTCCATCTGCGCGACCACGCCGTCGGGCGACACCGCGAAGCCCGGATCCACCACGCACACCACCCGGTCCACCTTCACCTTGCCGCCGGCGACGGTGACGTCCACCACCTGGGCGACGATGGTGCCGAACGATTCCTGCAGGGCGATGCCGCGGCCGCTGCCGGCCGGGCGTGTCAGGTACCAGTCGGCGCGCTCGGCGCCCAGCTCCAGCACCCGGCGGTGCCGGGGGGCGTCGGCGAGCAGATCGCGGCGGAACTCGAACGGGTCGCGGCCGGCGGCGTGCGCCACCTCGTCGGCGAACGACTCGGTGAAGAAGCCGTGCTGGGAGTGATCGACGCTGCGCCACGGCCCGAACGGCACATGGGTGGGGCTGTCGGCGAAGTGCACGAGCTGGTGCTCGATGGCGTAAGGGATGTACGGCGCCTCCGCGGGCTCGTGCTTGTCGACGAACTGGTTCTCCCAGGCGATCACGTTGCCGGCGGCGTCGAGGCCGGCCTTGAACCGCGACAGCACCGCCGGGCGGTAGTGGTCCTGGCGGATGTCCTCCTCCCGCGACCAGATCAGCTTGACGGGCGTGCCCACGGCCTGGGAGAGGCGTGCCGCCTGAATCGCGTAGTCCGGATCGGAGCGGCGGCCGAAGCCGCCGCCCATGGGCGCGTTGTGCACGCTCACCCGATCGGCGTCGAGGCCGAGCGCGTCGGCCACGCTGTAGCGGAAGCCGAGCGGATTCTGGGTGCCCGTCCACAGCGTGCAGGCGCCGTCGCGAACGTCGGCGGTGGCGCTCATGGGCTCCATGCAGGCGTGGGCCAGGTACGGCACGCGGTAGCTGGCCTCCACCACCCGGGCGGCGCTGGCCAGGGCCCGGCGCGCGTCGCCGCGGGCCAGGTCCTCGTGCTCCCGGCCGTCGGTCACGGCCTGGTCCATGTCGCGCGCGAACTGGGCAAACACGGCGTCGCTGTCGAGGCGGTCGGCGGCGGTGGCGGACCAGGTGACGTTCACCCGGTCGAGGGCCTGCTTCGCCTGCCAGTAGCCGTCGGCCACCACGGCCACGGCGTCGTCCAGCGCCACCACCCGGATGACGCCGGGCATGGCCTCCGCCACGGCGGCGTCCACGCTCTGCACCGTGGCGCCGAATACCGGGGCGCGACGGATGGCCGCCGTCTTCATGCCAGGCACGTCGGCGTCGATGCCGTAGCGGGCGCTGCCGTCCACCTTGGCCGGCACGTCCAGGCGCGGCAGGTCGCGGCCCATGAGGGTGAACTGCGACGGCGCCTTGAGCGCCGGCGTCGCCGACGGGGCCCGCTCGCCGGCGGCGGCGGCAAAAGAGGCGTAAGGCTCGTTGCGGCCGCTGGCGGCGTGGCGGATGCGGCCTTCGGCGGCATTCAGCTCGGCCACCGGTACCTGCCAGGCAGCCGCGGCGGCGTCGAGCAGCAGGCCGCGGGCGGCGGCGCCGGCCACCCGCATGCCGTAGACGCCGGTGGTGCGCACGCTCAGGCTGCCGCCCGTGATCTGCAGGTGCATGACGTCGCTGATGCGCATCAGGGCGCCGTCAACGGTGGGCACCAGCACCCGCGGGATGCTCATGCCGCCGGTCAGGAAGCCTTTCGCCAGGGCGTAGTTGGCAAAGCCGTCTTCGGCCGGCGCCTCCAGCACCGACACGTCTTCCCAGCGCGCGTCCAGCTCGTCCGCCAGCATCTGCGCCAGCGCCGAGGGTGCGCCCTGGCCCATGTCGGAGTGGGGGACGATGGCGGTGACCCGGTTGTCGGCGCTGATCTTCACCCAGGTGTGCAGCAGCGTCTCGCCGTCGCCGGCCACCAGCGGCGCCAGCTTCGGCTCCCGGTGTCCGGGGCGGATGGCCACGCCCACCACCAGGGCGCCGCCGGCCACCACGCCGCTGGCGATCAGTCCGCGTCGTGTCCACTTACCCATGCTGCTGCTCCGGCTCGTGGTGCTGCACCATCTGCGCGGCCCGGTGAATGGCGCGGCGGATGCGGGGGTAGGTGCCGCAGCGGCACAGGTTGCCGCGCATGGCACGGTCGATGGCGGCGTCGTCCGGGGCCGGATCATCGCGCAACAGCGCCACCGCGCTCATGATCTGGCCCGACTGGCAGTAGCCGCACTGGGGCACCTGCTCGTCGATCCAGGCCTGCTGCACCGGGTGCAGCCGCACGCCGTCGGCGGCCGCTTCGGCCAGCCCCTCGATGGTGGTGACCCGCTGACCGGCCGCCGCGGACACGGGGGTCACGCAACTGCGGATCGGCGCGCCGTTGAGGTGCACGGTGCAGGCGCCACACTGGGCGATGCCGCAGCCGAACTTGGTGCCGGTGAGCGCGAGCTGCTCGCGGATCACCCACAGCAGCGGCGTCGCGGGATCTACATCCACCTGCACGGCGCGGTCGTTGACGTTGAGGGTCAGCATGAGACGTTCCGCAGTGGCGACGGCGCCATGGTAGATCAGCCCGGCAACGAAGTCCCGAACGCGGCGCGGCCCGTCGACGCCCTTATAATGCGCCCATGTCGCCGCCCAACCATCCCGCCGCCCCCGCCACCACCGCGGTGTCCCCGCGGCCACCGTCGCCGCTGCGGGTGCGCCAGGCTGCGGCGGCGCCCGAGCAGTGCCTGCTCGACGTGCGCTTCGCCCCCCAGCCCGGCGGCCAACCTGCTGCCGAGCCGGACCCCGTGGCGCCGGTTCGGGTGCCGCTGGAAACGCTTCACGGCGACCGCGAGGTCTGGCTTGTCGACGGCCCGGTGCAGGCCGGGCGGGCCGGCTCGTTCGCGTTTCGCCAGGGCGGTGACTGGCTGGCCCTGAGCGTCGCGCGGCCGGCGCCGGCGCGCAGCATCGGTGCCGAGACCCGACGCCTGTACCGGGAGGCGCTGCAGCTCATCGCCGCCTCGGAGTTCCCGCACCTGGTGCGGATCTGGAACTACCTGCCCGACATCAACGGCGGTTGTGGCGACGCCGAGACCTACCGCCAGTTCTGCGCCGGGCGGGCGACGGCGCTGGCAGAGCTGAACCTCGATCCGGCCGCCCTGCCCGCCGCTTCGGCGCTGGGCAGCGACCCGGGGCAGCCGCTCCAGCTCACCTTCCTGGCGTCGCGGTGTCCGGCCCACCATCTCGAGAACCCGCGGCAGGTGAGCGCCTACCGCTACCCGCCCCGGTACGGGCCGCAGCCGCCCACCTTCGCCCGCGCCAGCGTCATCGGCCGCCGCCTGCTGGCCTCGGGCACCGCCGCCATCGTCGGCCACGAGAGCCAGCATCCGGGCGACGTCGACCGGCAGCTACGCTGCACCGCCGACAACCTCCACCTGCTGATGGATCACGCCTGCGCCGAGCACGACGCCCGCTGGGTCGACGCCGTGTATGCGCGGGTCTACCTGCGCGACCGGGCGCATCTGCCCGTGGTGCGTGATGCCTTGGCCTGCGATCTGCCGCGGCTGGCGGGCGCCGTGTTCCTGCGCGCCGATGTCTGTCGCAGCGAGCTGCTGGTGGAGGTCGAGCTCACCGGCGTGCTGCGCTGATCGTCCGGGCCGCAGCCGCCGTTTGAGAGGCGGGCCCCGGCCGCGTTAGCATCCGCACCGATACGCCAACCGAGAGGATTGAGGAGGGTTCGATGCGCGCGTTGATTCTGGCGGCCGCGATCATGTTGTCGGGCACGGCGGCGTACGCCGCCGAGATGGACGTTTCCCAGTGTGCTTTCCCCGAGGCGCCGGTGGTGCCGGACGGTGCCGTGGCTACCGAGGAGCAGATGGGTGAGGCCGGTGCCGCGGTGCGGGCCTACGTAGCGGGCGTGCAGGAGTCCCTGCAGTGCCTGGCCGAGCTGGAGAAGTCCATGGGTGAGGAGATCACCACCGAACAGCAGGATGAGCTCATTGCCACTTACAACGCCGGGGTCGATGGGATGAACGCCATCGCCGGCAGCTACAACGCGGCGGTGCGCGTCTACAAGGAGCGCTGAGACCGGGCGCCGCCCTCGTCCGCGGCCGCATCCGCATCCGCCTTGGCATCTGCGTCCGTCGTGGCATCGTCGGCCGCGGATGCAGAGGCTTCGTCCGTTTCGCCGCCGGGTGCTGCCGCGGCCGCTTCCTTCAGTTCCGGACCGAGCAGGTCCTGGTGACCGGCGGGCGCGGCCAGCAGCGGTCCGGAGACGTCGCCGCACAGGGCGCTGGAGCTGCGGGCAAGCTGCTGGTGCAGATCGGTGTAGGCGTCGTTCAGGGCCTGGAACTTGCGGGCCGTGTCGCTGAACTCCGCGACCACCTGCGCCCGGTAGTCCTCGAGCTCCCGCTGTGCCCTGGCCAGCGCCTCTTCCAGCTCGGCGATGCGGGCCCCGGCGCGGCCGCGGGCGGCGGCCAGAAACCAGCCACCCGCCAGCCCGGCGACCACGCCGAGCAGGCCGGCTCCGATCAGCCACGTCAAACCGTACACCGCACCTGCCTCCTGTGCTGAAATCCCGGGCTCCAGTGTAACGCGGGTATCCAGACGATGCCGGGCTCCACCGCCAGCGACCGTCGCACCGGCCGCCTCGGCCGCGCGCTGGCCTGGGCCGGCGGCCTGCTGATCGGCCTTGTGGCGGCCGCCTACGCGATGCTGCCCTGGGGCGTGAGCCTGCTGGCGCCGCGGCTGGCGCCGACCCTGGGCCTCGATGCCCTGACGGTCCGCACTGAGCGCCCGGGATGGCGCGGCTGGCGGTTGCTCCGCATCGACGCGGCTGCCGGTGGCTGGCGGATCACGGCGGACGACGTCCACCTCGGCTATACGCCCCTGGAGCTGCTGCGCGGCCGGTTGCAACGGGTGGCGGTGGCGAGGCTGGCCGTGGACCAGTCCGGGCCGGCGGACGCGGCGGCCGAGCCGGGCCCGCTGCCGGACGTGGCCGGCCTGTTCGCGGCGCTGCCGACGCGACAGCTCGACGTGACCGCCTTGACCGTGCACGTACCAGCCGCCGGCTTCGCCGCCCGGGGCAGCGCGTCCATGGGTGGTGACAGCCTGGCGCTGGCGCTCGGCGCCACGTTTCCGGCGCCGGTGGGTGACCTGGACCTGACTGCCGAGCTGACCCCTGATGGTGCCTTCCGGCTTCAGCTGGCGCCGCCGAACGCCACCGCCGGCGGCGCGCCGGTGCGCGTGGAGGGCACCCTGGCCGGCGATCACGTCGCCGTTGCCGGCCGGTTCGCGCTGCAAGGCCCGGTGCTGGACCTGCTGCGGGTGGCCACCGGGGTGGCGCCCGGCAGTGGCCGCCTCGAGGGCACTGTGGACGCCCGCGTGCCCTGGCCGCCGGGCCCGGATGGCGTGGCCGTGGCCGACGCTAAGGGGACGCTGGCCGGCGACTGGCGGGCGGCGGACGGCAGCTTCGCGGTTTCCTCGCTCCAGGCCGATTGGGGTCTGGCAGCAGGCGAGCTGACCGGCCGCGCGGCCGCCACCGTGGTCGTGACCGGGCTCCGGCTGGGGCTGCGCGCCACCCTGGAGCGCTGGACGCTGGCCGCCGGTGACGGCGCCGGCGCGGTCGAGCTCGGCATCGACGGTGCGACCCCGGCCGATGCCGCCGAGATGGCCTGGCAGCTTGCGGGTGACACGCTGACCATGAAGGTGCGCGCCGCGCTTGGCGCCGCCGGCTGGGCCGCGCTGGCGGCGGCCGCTCCGGCGCTGCCGGGTGAGGGTGACTTGAGCGTGTCCGGCGAGGTGCGGGTGCCATGGCCGCTGCCTGACGATGCCATCGCCGCCGTCGCGGCTGCCGGCATTCTGGCTGGCCAGTGGCGCGATCGCGCCGCCGATCTGGCGGTGGAGCGTCTGGCGGCGGACTGGCAATGGCGCCAGGGCGCCCTGGCGGGGCAGGTGGCCGGCACCGTGATCGCGGGCGACCTGCAGGCGCCCCTGGTGGTCGACCTGGCGCGGCTGACCTGGAGCGGCGGCGCGGTGGCGGCCAGCGGCACCTGGGGCCTGGCGGGCGACCCCCCGGCGCCCTTCACGGCCGGCTACCGGCCGGACAGCGGCCGTGCCACGGTACGTGCGGCAGCGCAGCGGGACGTTCGCGGACCGCTGCTGGGGTCGCTGCTGAAGAACTGGCGCGAGCCCTACGACCTCACCGGCGGCCGCCTGCAGGCCGACGTCGACCTCACCTGGGACCCGGCCGGCGGCCTGGGCGGCAGGGTGGGCTTGCGCGTCGACGGCGCGGCCGGTTTTGCCGGGGCCACCGAGGCCAGCGGCATCAGCGCGGACCTGATGGTCGACGGCGACGCCGCCGGCTGGACGCTGCGTCCGACCACGGTGCGGGCCGCGGTGGTGGACCCCGGCGTGCCCGTGACCGACCTGGCGTTGCGGCTCGGCGGCTCCGGCGAGCGGCTGACCGTGGCAGATGCCGAAGCGCGCCTGCTCGGTGGCCGGGCGCGGCTGTCCGACTTCGACTACCGGCTCGCCGACGGCAGCGCCCGCTTCGACGTCACCCTCGTCGATGTCGATCTGGCCCGGGTGCTGGCGCTCGAGGGCGAGCACTTCACCGGCACCGGCACGCTCTCGGGGACCCTGCCGGTGACGCTGGCAGACAACCTGCCGTCGGTGGCCGGCGGCCGCATGGCGGCGGCGCCGCCGGGCGGCGTGATCCGGGTCGCGCCCGCGCTGGCCGCCGGCATCGGCCAGCCCGGCCTCGACTTCGCGCTGCGGGCGCTGCAGAACTTCGCCTATACCGAGCTCGAGGCCGACGTCGACTACGCGGCCAGCGGCGACCTCACCCTGGCGGTGCAGCTCAAGGGCCGCAACCCCGAGGTGGAGAGCGGGCGCCCCATCCACTACAACCTGACGCTGCGCGAGAACGTGCCCGTGCTGCTGGAGTCGCTGCGCCTGCAGGACCGGGTCACCGAGGGCATCGAGCGCCGGGTCACGAACTGATTGCCGCCGCCGCGGCGAGGGGCTAGGCTCGCTGCAACTGCCAATCGGGGTCGCCAGTGCTGCGCATCATCGTCACCAGTCTGCTGTTGGGCACGCTCGCCGGCTGCACGCCGACGGTGAAGGTCGCCACCGACGAGCCGATCACCATCAACCTCAACGTCAACATCCAGCACGAGATCCGGGTCAAGGTGGATCGCGAGCTGGACGACCTGTTCGGCAAGGACAGCGATCTGTTCTGATGCGACGGTCCGTCACGGAGTAGCGGTCATGGGATTCTTCAGTCACTGCAACAACGCGCTGCGTCCGGTGCGGCTGGTGGTCGCGCTGGCCCTGCTGCTGGTGGCCGCCGCCGGCCATGCCATCGACCTCGACGAGGCGAAGCGCACGGGCCTGGTGGGGGAGACCGCCGAAGGCTACGTGGGCCTGGTGAACCCGTCGGCTCCCGCCGAGGTGCGGGCGCTGGTGGACGACGTCAACGCCCGCCGCCGCGCCGAGTACCAGCGCATAGCCCGGGACAACGGCATCGCGCTCGAGCAGGTGGAAGCGCTGGCAGCCCGCAAGGCCATAGAGAAGACGCCGTCCGGCGGCTGGGTGCGCATCGACGGCACCTGGCGTCCCAAGTAGCCGGCGTCAGCGCTCCCGCTCGTCGTCTTCGTTGCGGCGGAAGCGGCCGACGATCTCGAACACCATGCCCGACACCGGGTGCACCCGGGTGACCCGGAAGATCAGCCCGGTGCCCGTCATGCGCCGCACCTTGCGCACCTCCCGCAGACGGGGCAGGAACACCAGCGCCACCGCCAGCCGCGCCACAGTCGAGATCACGAACACGCCGTACAGCGGCGTCAGCCATGACCACTGGCCGCCGAACAGCTCGACCTCGCGGGGCAGCACGGTGCCGAGCCAGCCCCCCAGCACGGCGCCGAGGAACACGCCGGCCGCGCCCAGCACGTTGTGCACCGCCATCAGCGTCGCCCGATGGTTGCGCGGTGTGAGGTCGTAGACCGAGTTGGTGGCGCTCAGCGTGAATCCGGCCCACGCCAGTCCCGACAGCGCCTGCACCGCCAGCAGGTAGGCGTAGCTGGTGGACACCAGCCACAGCGACGGCAGCAGCGGGATCATCATCCCGGTGGTGACCAGTATCAGCCGGTTGCCGAACAGGTCGGACAGCCGCCCCCAGCGGTTCAGGGTCAGAAACTGCACGCACACCGACGCCGCGGTGTTGAACATGAACGCCACGTAGCTGAACTGCAGGTCGCGCAGCATGTACAGGGTGAAGAACGGCGAGGCGATGGCCACGGCGAACTGCATGCAGGCGAAGAAGATGCTGAAGCGCAGCAGCCCCGTGCTGGTGAAGGCCTGCCACAGCTCCAGGTGCCAGGGCGCTTCCAGCGCCGCCAGATGGCCGGGCGGATCGTGCATGTGGGCCAGGTGCCAGGCGGAGGCGAGCCGCAACGCGGCGGCGCTGACGAACAGCACCACGAAGCCGAGATAGGTGTGCTGCAGGGCGTCGAGCAGGTGCAGCGCCAGGCCGGCCACGATCAGGGCGCTGAAGTTGGCCAGGCTCGACAGCCGGGTGCGCAGCGCGAAGTAGCGGCCGCGCCGGGTCTCCGGCACCAGGTCGCCCATCAGGCTGCCCCACTGCGGCGAGCCGAGGTTGGGGCCTGCGTAGTAGATGACGGCGCAGGTGATCAGGATCGGCAGCGCCAGGTCGGGATAGGCGAGCGGCAGCAGCGCCAGCGGGATCAGGGTGAGCGCCTGCAGCAGGGCGCCGAAGACGATGATGTCGCGGCGCACGCCGCGGCCGGGCAGGCGCTCGCCCAGCTTGCGGCCGACCCAGGCTGAGCTGAGCTGCGAGAACGACGCCAGCAGCGGCGGCAGCGCCGCCAGCATGCCGATCTGGGCGGTGCTGGCCTTGAGGAATACGGCGAACGCCGAGAAGTAACTCTCGGCGGAGCCGATCATGGCGGAGAAGTAGACGCCGTCCCGCAGCGAGTGGCGCAGCGAGCGGTCGACCACCGGGTCCTTGGCCAGGGGAGCCGAATTTGCGGGCATGCAGCAGGCGACCGTCAGCGGCTGAAAGGCGACAGCCTAGCGCACCGCGCGGCTCTGTCGATATGCCGCAATGGTCTGATCCGATCGTCGCCGCCACCTGTCCGGGGAGGCTATAGTGCCGCCTTTCGCTGGAGGGGCGCGGCGTCTTGGCTATCGAGGCGTGGATCACGTTGCTGGTGGTTGCCGGGACGGTGGGCATGCTCATGGCCACGCGCCTCGCGCCCGACCTGGTGCTGATGGTGGCGGTCACCGCGCTCATGCTGTTCGGGGTGCTGAGCCCCGGCGAGGCGCTGCAGGGCTTTGCCAGCACGGGCCTCGTCACGGTGGCGGTGCTGTACGTGGTGGCGGCCGGGCTGGTGGACACCGGCGCCATCCACCTGCTGGGCTCGCGCCTGCTGGGCCGGCCGCGCACCGTGGCGGCGGCGCAGCTGCGGCTGATGCTGCCGGTGACCGGATTGTCTGCGTTCCTGAACAACACCCCGGTGGTGGCGATGCTGGTGCCCTTCGTCGAGGATTGGTGCCGGCGGCTGCGCATGCCGGTGTCCAAGCTGATGATTCCCCTCAGCTATGCCGCCATCTTCGGCGGCATCACCACCATCATCGGCACCAGCACCAACCTGATCGTCAACGGCATGCTGATCGACCGGGGCGACACGGGCGGCTTCGGCTTCTTCGAGATCGGCCTGCTGGGGGCGCCCCTGGCGGTGGCCGGCATCCTGTTTCTGGTGGTCACCGGGCGCTGGCTGCTGCCCGATCGCAGCGCGCCGCTGCGGGAGCTGGAGCAGGTGCGCGAGTACACGCTGGAGATGCTGGTGGAGGCGAACAGCCCGCTGGTGGGCCGCAACCTGGAGGAGGCCGGGCTGCGCAACCTGCCGGGCGCCTTCCTGGCCGAGATCGAGCGCGGCGGCACCGTGCTGCCGGCGGTGTCGCCCTACGTGCGCCTGCAGCCGGGCGACCGGCTGCTGTTCGTGGGCGTCGTGGACTCGGTGGTGGAGCTGGTGCGGCTGCGCGGCCTGGTGCCGGCGCCGGAGCAGCTCTTCAAGCTCGACGCGCCGCGTGCCGAGCGGCGCTTCTTCGAGGTGGTGCTGTCGCGATCGAGCCCCATGGTCGGCATGACCATCCGCGCCGGCGAGTTCCGCAGCCGCTACGACGCGGTGGTGATCGCGGTGGCCCGCAACGGCGCGCGCATCCGCGGCAAGGTGGGCGACATCGAGCTCAGGGTGGGCGACACCCTGCTGCTGGAGTCGCGACCGTCGTTCATCGACCGGCAGCGCAACTCGCCCGACTTCCTGCTGGTGAGCGAGGTGCGCGACGTCAGCCTGCCCCGTCACGAGCGAGCGTGGGTCGCCATCGCCATTCTGCTCGGCATGGTCGCCATCGCCACCAGCGGTCTGCTGTCGATGCTGGAGGCCGTCCTGGTGGCCGCCGGGCTGATGCTGGCCACCCGCTGCACCAGCGCCGGCGGCGCCCGCAACCGGGTGGACTGGTCGGTGCTGGTGGTGATCGGCGCCGCCCTCGGGCTCGGCCAGGCGATGAGCGTGAGCGGCGCCGCCGGCAGCATCGCCGCCTGGTGGATCGGCCTGGCCGGCCAGCAGCCGTGGCTGGCCCTTGCGGCCGTGTACGCCATCACCAGCCTGTTCACCGAGCTGATCACCAACAACGCCGCCGCGGTGCTGGTGTTTCCCATCGCCGAGGCCACTGCGCAGAGCCTGGGGGTGAGTCTGTGGCCGTTCGCCGCCGTGGTCATGATCGGCGCGTCTGCCAGCTTCGCCACCCCCATCGGCTATCAGACCAACCTCATGGTCTACGGACCCGGGGGCTATCGGTTCACCGACTACGTGCGCATCGGTGCGCCGCTCAACGTGCTGATCGGCGTGCTCGCCGTGCTGCTGGCACCGCTGATCTGGCCGTTCCACGGCTGACGGGAACGGTGGCTCAAAAGCGGCCCGCGGCGGTGGTATGCTCCGGGCCTCATCGTCCAGATAAGGAATGAAGCTCATGAAGCTAGGAATGCAGAAGGCGCTGTTGCAGGCTCTGGTCATCAGCCTGGTGGCGGCAGCGCCGCTGGCGCCCGTCCACGCCGTCATCGTCGGCACCGATGCCGCCCTCGCCATGAGCGAGCGGGCTGACGTGCTCGACCGGGTCAACGCCGCGCTGATGCGTGATGACGTCCAGGCCCAGCTCGAGGCCCTTGGTGTGGATCCGGCCGAGGCCCTGGAGCGGGTGCAATCCCTGACCGCGGCGGAGCTGGCCCAGCTCGATACCAAGCTCCAGGAGTTGCCGGCCGGAGGATCCGTGATCGGCGTGCTGGGCGCGCTGCTGGTGGTGCTGATCGTGCTCGAGCTGCTGGGCGTCACCAACGTCTTCACCGGCCTGTGAAGTGATCCGGCACGCTGCGGCGTGCACAGCGACGGCGACCCGGCCGGCGGGCGCCGTCGCCTGGCTCGTCCTCGTCCTGCTCGGCGGCTGCGCCGGCCTCGGCGCTCCGCCTCCGCCGCTGGCGACGGCGCCGGTCGAACTCACGGAGACGCCGTTCCATCCCCAGGAGGACTATCTCTGCGGCCCGGCGGCGCTGGCGACGGTGCTGAATCACGGCGGCGTGGCGGTGACGCCGGAGGCGCTGATCGACAGCCTCTACCTGCCCGTCCGGCGCGGCACGCTGCAGGTGGAGCTGGCCGCCACCGCGCGCCGCCACGGCCGCCTGGCGGTGCAGCTTGACGACACCCTGGAGGCCGTTATTGCGCAGCTCGAGCAAGGCCGACCGGTGCTGGTGCTGCAGAACCTGGCGTCCAGCCTGGTGCCGGTGTGGCACTACGCCGTGGTGGTGGGCTACCTGCCGGACGCTGACCGCTTCGTGCTGCGTTCCGGGCGCGAGCGGCGGCTGCTGACGCGGCGCTCGCGCTTCGCCGCCACCTGGGAGCGCGCCGGGCGCTGGGCGCTGGTGCTGGCCGACCCGGCGCAGGTGCCGCAGCGGCTGCCGCGGCAGAACTACCTGCGCGCCGCAGCCGACCTCGAGAACACGGGCCGCCACCGGCAAGCGCTCAGCGCGTTCCGCAGCGCGCTCGGCGCCTGGCCGGACGACCCGACGGCCCGGCTCGGCGAAGCCAACAACCTCTACTATCTGGGCGAGCACGCGGCGGCGGCCGAGGCCTACCGCGCGCTGGTGGCGGATCATCCAGGGCATCTGGTGGCGGTGCACAACCTGGCCATGGTGCTGCTGGAGCAGGATCGCCCCTGCGAAGCCCGGGCGGTGATCGACGCCGCCGCTGATCTGGATGGCGACCTGATCGCCACCGCGCGCCGGGCCGTCGGTGCGGCGCCCCGGGACGGCTGCCCGTCCGCACCCTGAGATCGAGGAGACCCGTCATGCGGCATGCCCTGGGGATCGCGCTCTGCTGGATCGGTCTGGCAGCCGCCGTTGCGCCGGCGGGTGCGGCAGCCCCTGCGGCGACGCCGGTAGACCTGGTGATCGTCGGCGCCCAGGTGCTGGACGGCACCGGCGCACCTGCCCGCCAGGCGGACGTGGTGGTGGGTGGGGGCCGGATCCTGTTCGTCGGCGACGGCGCGGCCGTGGCGGCCGCGGCCGCGAAGCTTCCGGCCGAGCGTCGCATCGACGGGCGCGGGCGGGTGCTGGCACCCGGCTTCATCGACCCCCACAGCCACGGCGACCCGGCAGCGACCCCCGCATTCGAGAACTTCCTGGCCATGGGGGTCACCACCATCACCCTGGGTCAGGACGGCTCCAGCCCCGACGTCGATGACCTCGCCGCCTGGCTCGACGGCGTCGCCGGGCGCGGCATCGGCCCCAACCTGGCCATGCTGGTGGGGCACGGCACCCTGCGCGAGCAGGCCGGCATCGGCCAGGAGCCGCGACCCGACGTCCGGCAGCTCGAGGCCATGCTGACGCGGCTGCGTCGCGACCTGGACGTGGCATTCGGGCTCAGCAGCGGGCTCGAGTACGTGCCCGGCATGCATGCCGGGCGCGCCGAGCTGGACGCGCTGGCCCGCGTGGTCGGCGAGCGCGACCGGGTGATCATGAGCCACGTCCGCAACGAGGACGATGACGCCCTGGAGCGATCGCTGGCCGAGCTGATCCGCCAGGGCGAGCACGCGCGCGTGCACGTCGCCCACCTCAAGTCGGTGTACGGCAAGGGCGCCGGGCGCGCCGAAGAGATTCTGGCCGTGCTCGACGCGGCGCGCCGCGATGGGGTCCGTATCACGGCCGATCTGTATCCCTATACGGCCAGCTACACCGGCATCGCCCTGCTGTTTCCGTCCTGGGCGAAGACGCCGGCGCAGTTCGAGGCGGCGCGGCGCGACCGCGACGACGAGCTGGCCGCCTATCTGCGCGAGCGGGTGCTGGCCCGCAACGGCCCCGAGGCGACCCTGCTCGGCACCGCGCCCTACACCGGCCGCACTCTGGCGGAGGTGGCCGAGTCGCTGGGCAAGCCGTTCGAGCGGGTGCTGATCGACGACATCGGCCCCCAGGGCGCGTCCGCCGCCTACTTCGTCATGGACGATGCGCTGCAGAGTCGGCTGCTGCAGGATTCTCACGTCGCGGTCTGCTCCGACGGCAACCCCACCGGCTTCCATCCGCGCGGCCATGGCGCCTTCGCCGAGGTGATCGCCACCCACGTGATGCAGCGAGGCGACCTGTCGCTGGCGGAGGCGGTGCGCAAGATGACGTCGCTGCCGGCCGACATCCTGGGCATCGCCGACCGCGGCCGCATCCAGGTGGGCATGGCCGCCGACCTGGTGCTGTTCGATCCCGCGCGGGTGCGGGCCACCGCGACCTACGTGGCGCCGTTCCAGCTCGCCGAGGGCTTCGACGTGGTGATCGTCAACGGCCGCATCGCCCGCCGCGACGGCAAGCTGGCCGAGGTGCCGGCAGGCCGGGTGCTGCGGCCGGCGCCGCGCCTGCTCTGACCGGGTGCTGGGCGTTTGCGGCCCAACCACGTAAGCTCGGGATTCCCACCGGATCCGGCAGTGAGGAGCCAGCGATGACCGACCGCGATGTCTACATCGAGAAACTCAAAGCCCGTCTCGACCAGTGGAATGCCGATATGGCGAAGCTGGAAGCCCAGGCCCGGGAAGCCCGGGCGGACGCCAAGGCCGAATTCCAGCGCACGCTGGCGGACATGGAGAAGCAGCGCGCCCGGGTGCGCGAGCAGCTCGAGCAGATGCAGTCCGCCGGCGAGGCCGCCTGGGACGATCTGCGCAAGGGTGCCGAAACCGCCTTCGACGAGATGAGCAAGGCCTGGCAGCAGGCCATGAAGCGCTTGCGCTGACGGGCCCCGGTGCCTCAGCCGCTGCGCGCCGGTCCGAAGCTCAGCACCACGTCGTCGGGCTGCAGCTTCGGCGGCTCGGCACCGGTCAGCCACACCACCCCGGCGCCGCGTCGGGCCAGCACCAGCGCGCCATCGTCGCTCAGCTGCGCCCGCAGCTCGCGCTCACCGAAGTCGGCCGTGAGCGTGGTCTTGCGGAACTCCCAGCCGGCAGCGGCATGGGCGTTGAGGGTGGCGTAGCCGCCAACCTCGTTCAGCAGGGGCCGCCCCCCCAGGGTGACCGACAGGCTGTGGCGGTCTTCATCGGTATCCGGCCGGCCGATCTGAAAGACGTTGCCGCGGCCGAACTCCGGGCCGAAGTCGGTGCACAGCAGGGCGTTGTAGTCGTCGTTGTCGGTGGCGGCGATCAGATAGCCGTAGCGGTTGAAATCCAGGTGGTGCTCGGCCAGCTCCGACAGAATCTCCCCGTAGTAAACCTCGATGCCCTGGTAGCGCGCGTCGCGCAGATGGTTCCAGTTGCGATCGACCATCAGCGCCGGCAGCGCCATGGCCTTGAGCTGCTCGGCCAGCGCCGTGCTCCAGGCAGAGCCGCCGACGATGATGACGCCTTCGGGGCCGGTTGCACCGAGCTTCAGCAGCCGGGCCAGCGGGGCCAGGGTGAAGCCGTGCACGACCACGGTGAGCATCACCACCGCGAACGTCAGCGCCACCAGCCGCTCGCCGTCGGCGATGCCCTGCTCGGTGAGGGCGACCGCGAACAGGCCGGACACGGCCACCGCCACCACGCCGCGGGGCGCGATCCAGGCGGCCAGCAGGCGCTCGCGGATGGGTACGCCCGTGAAAGCCGTCGACAGCAGCACGGCGGCAGGCCGGACGCCGAACAGCAATGCCGCCAGGAACACCGCGTCGCGGGGCGCCAGGGCGGCCAGCGTGGCCAGATCCAGGGTGGCGGTGAGAATGATGAACACCCCGGATACCAGCAGCACGGTGACGAACTCCTTGAAGCGGCGCAGCTCGGCCAGGCTGGCGATGCGCGAGTTGCCGAGGGTCACGCCGAGCACGGTGACCGTGAGCAGGCCGCTCTCCTCGAGAAACATGTCGGAGATCGCATAGGTGGCCAGCACCGCGGCCACCACCACCGGCGCCTTCAGAAACTCCGGGACCATGCCGCGGATGAACGCCAGCACCAGCAGCTTGCCGAGGCCGTAGCCGCCGAGTCCCGCCCACAGCGCCGCACCGCCCACCATCAGGGCGAGCTCGTCGGCGGCAAGGTCGGTCCGCAGCACCAGCACGATCTCGAACACCAGCACCGCCAGCAGGGCGCCCACCGGATCGGCGAGGATGGCTTCCCAACGCAGCAGCGAGGCCGCCCGCGGCTGCAGCCGCGCGTGGCGCAGCAGCGGCATGACCACGGTCGGGCCGGTGACCACCAGGATGGCGCCCAGCACCAGGGCGCTGGGCCACGACAGGCCCGCCAGGTAATGGGCTGCCGCGGCCCCCAGCCCGAAGGCGATGAGGGCGCCGGCGGTGACGAGGCGGCGCACGGCCACCGACGTCTCGCGCAGCTCGGCGAAGTTGAGTGACAGGCCGCCCTCGAACAGGATCAGGGCCACGGCCAGGGCCACCAGCGGGCGCAGCAGCTCGCCGAAGTCGTTGACCGGATCGAGCACGCCGGTGACCGGGCCGGCGACGAAGCCCGCCGCCAGCAGCAGCACGATGGCGGGCAGCCGGGCGCGCCAGGCGAGCCACTGGGCCGCCGCGCCCAGGGCGCCAATCAGGGCCAGCTTAGCGATCAGCATTTCCACGGCGGGCTTCTAAAGGCCTGAACGCGGCAGCTTAGGGCCATCGGCCGCGTATTGCGACGCCGCTGCCGCGCGGATCGCCAGGGTCGCCAGGTACAGCGGCAGATAACGGTCGAGCCGGGTCGCCTCGTCGTCCCAGTGGTCCTCGTAGAGCCCGGCGATGAGGAACCCGGCGGCGAGCTGGCCGCCGATCTGGGCGTCCAGGCTGTGGCTGAACTCCAGCGCCTCGCCGGCGTCGCGGCGCCGGGCCAGGCGCTCGGGGGGCAGGTGGGTGACGTCGGCGTAGGGCAGCGCGTAGCGCACCTCGAGCGGGCCGCCCGCGTCCAGGTCGTCGTGGTCGAACAGGTAGTAAGCCGGGTTCATGAACCCGGCCAGCAGCCGGCCGCCCGGGCGCAGCACCCGGTGGCACTCGCGCCACACCGGGCGCACGTCGGCGGCGAATACGTTCGATACCGGGTGGAAGATCAGGTCGAAGCCGGCGTCGGCGAACGCCGCCAGGTCGGCCATGTCGCCGCGCACGGTACGCAGGGCCAGCCCGTCCCGCTCGGCTACCAGGGCATCGAGGGCAAGCTGCTCGTCCGAGGCGTCGTAGCTGATGACGCTGGCGCCGGCGGCGGCCAGCACCGGCGCCTGCTGGCCGCCGCCGGAGGCCAGGCACAGCACCCGGGCGCCGGCGAGGTCGCCGAACCACTCCCGGGGTACCGGCAGGTTCGGGGTGAGGATCACACTCCAGTCGCCCCGCCGCGCGGCGGCGATGGCGGCGGCGTCCACGGGCCGGCTCCAGCGCTCGCCGGCTCGGGCAGCCCGGTTCCAGGCCGCCCGGTTGTGCTCGAAGACGTCGTCGTCCATGGCCCCTCCGGATCAGGCGCGTTACAGTGGCACGTCCACCCAGGGAGTGCGGCCATGTCCACCTGGCGCAGACGATACCTCACCCGCCCGCTGTTCGCGCAGGTGAAGCGGGCCATACCCGGCATTTCCGACACCGAGCGTCAGGCGCTCGAGGCCGGCGACGTCTGGTGGGACGCCGACCTGCTGTCCGGACGCCCGGCCTGGTCGAAGCTGCTGGACGGTGTGCCCGGCTACGCCCTTTCCGACGAGGAGCAGGCGTTCGTCGATGGGCCGGTGCGCGAGCTCTGCGCCATGATCGACGACTGGCAGATCAACTTCGAGTTGCGGCGCCTGCCGCCCGAGCTCTGGCGCTTTCTGAAGCAGCACAAGTTCCTCGGCATGATCATTCCCAAGGCCTACGGCGGCCTCGGCTTCTCGGCGGCCGCCCACTCGGAGGTGGTGTCCCGCATCTCCACCCGCAGCGCGGCGGTGGCGGTGACGGTGATGGTGCCGAACTCGCTGGGGCCCGGCGAGCTGCTGCTGGAGTTCGGCACCGAGCAGCAGAAGGACCACTACCTGCCGCGGCTGGCCGACGGCCGCGAGGTTCCCTGCTTCGGGCTCACCAGCCCCGACGCCGGCTCGGACGCCGCGTCCCTGAACGACACCGGCGTGGTGTGCTGGGGCGAGGTGGACGGCGAGCGCGTGCTCGGGCTCAGGCTCAACTGGCACAAGCGCTACATCACCCTCGGTCCGGTGGCCACCCTGCTCGGGCTGGCGTTCCGCCTGCGCGATCCGGACGGCCTGCTCGGCGGCGACGAAGACCGGGGCATCACCCTGGCCCTGGTGCCGGTGGACACCCCCGGCGTCGACATCGGCCGTCGCCACCTGCCGTCGCTGCAGGCGTTTCAGAACGGTCCCAACTGGGGCCGCGACGTGTTCCTGCCGCTGTCGGCCATCATCGGCGGCGAGGAGCGCATCGGCCAGGGTTGGCAGATGCTCATGGCGGCGCTGGGCGCGGGGCGCAGCATCTCCCTGCCCGCCCTGTCCGCGGGGGCTGCCAAGCTGGCCGCCCGCACCACGGGCGCCTACGCCCGGGTGCGCGAGCAGTTCGGCATTCCCATCGGCCGCTTCGAGGGGGTGCAGGCGCGCATGGCCAACATCGCCGGCATCGCCTACCAGCTCGAGGCGGCGCGGCGCGTCACCACGCTGGCCATCGACGCCGGCCACACGCCGTCGGTGGTGTCGGCCATCATCAAGTCCCAGGCCACCTTCCGCGCCCGCGAAGCGCTCACCGACGCCATGGACGTGCACGGCGGCAAGGGCGTGTGCGATGGGCCGTCGAACTACCTCGGCAACCTGTACCGGGCCATGCCCGTGGCGATCACCGTGGAAGGCGCCAACATCCTCACCCGCAGCCTGATCATCTTCGGCCAGGGTGCCATCCGCTGCCATCCGTACCTGCTCGAGGAGATGCTGGCGGCCGGGGATCCGGACCCGGAGGCGGGTCTCGAGCGGTTCGAGGCCGTCATCTTCCGGCACCTCAGGTTCGCGTTCGGCAACCTGTTGCGCTCCGCCGCCCACGGCTGGACCCTGGGCCGCCTGGCCGGCGCGCCGGCCGGCGCCGGGGCCAGCACGCGCCACTTCCGCCAGCTCAGCCGCTACGCGGCGGGGCTCGCCCTCACCGCAGAGGTGGCGCTGATCCACCTCGGCGGCGCCCTGAAGCGCCGGGAGATGATCTCGGCCCGTCTCGGCGACGTGCTGAGCGAGCTGTATCTGCTGAGCTGCGTGCTCAAGCGCCACCACAGCGAGGGCCGTCCCGAGGCCGATCAACCCATCGTCGACTGGTGCTGCGAGCAGGGCTTCGCCGCCATCGAGCGCAGCTTCGACCGGGTGTTCAGCAACTACCCCAGCCGGGCGCTGGCCTGGTGCCTGCGCGCGCTGGTGCTGCCCTGGGGGCGCCGCCAGCGTGGGGCGGACGACGCGCTGACCAGGGAGGTGGCCGAGCTGCTGATGACGCCGGGGGCAGTGCGCGAGCGGCTCACCATGGGCGTGTTCACCGGCAACCCGGGGGATGGCGCCGCCAAGGTGGAGCTGGCGTTCGAGCGGGTCATCGCCGCGGCGCCGCTGCGCCGTCGCCTGGACGAGGCCGGCATCGACGACGCCGACCAGGCGCTGGCCCAGGGCCTCATCGACGAGGCTGAGCGGCAGGCGCTGGCCGAGGCGGAAGAGGCCGTGGACGATGCCGTGGCCGTGGACCACTTCGATGCCGCCACCCTGTCGCCGAGCGATGCCGACGTCGACGCGGCGCCGGAGCGCCACCGGTTGTCGGTCAGCGGCCGCTCCTGATCGTGACGGCGCGGCCGCCGGCGCGGTTCGAGGATGCCGAAGCGTGTGCCGATGCGTTGATCGCGCGGCTGTCGGGGCATGTGCGGCTGGCGATTCCCCTCGGCCTCGGCAAGCCGGTGCGGCTGGTGAACGCCCTGTACCGGCGGGCGCGCGCCGACAGCGGCATCGATCTGCAGATCTTCACCGCGCTCACCCTGGAGCGCCCGGTGGGACGTTCCGACCTGGAGCGGCGCCTGCTCCGGCCGCTGGTGGAGCGCCTGTACGCTGACGTGCCCGAGCTCGACTATGCGGCGGACCGGCGGCGTGGCCGGCTGCCGGCCAACGTCCGGGTGGAGGAGTTCTTCCTGCGGCCCGGGGCCTGGCTCGGCGTGGCCGAAGCCCAGCGTCACTACGCCAGCCTCAACTACACCCATGCGGCCCGCGACCTCGCCAGCCGCGGCGTCAACCTGGTGGCGCAGCTCGTGGCGCCTGGCACCGATGGCACCTTCAGCCTGAGCTGCAATCCCGACGTCACCCTGGATCTGCTGGACGCGCTGCGACAAGCCGGCGCACCGGCGCCGCTGCTGGCCGGGGAGGTGAACCCGGCGCTGCCCTTCATGGGCGGCGACGCCGCGTTGGCGGCCGATCGTTTCGACGCGCTGCTGGCGTCGGCCGACACCGGGTATCCGCTGTTTCCGGTGCCGAACCGGGCGGCCTCGCTGGCCGAGCACGCCATCGCCCTGCGGGTGGCGGCGCTGGTCCGCGACGGCGGCACGCTGCAGGTGGGCATCGGCAGCATCGGCGATGCGGTAGCGCACGCCATCGCCCTGCGGCACCGCGACAACGACCGCTACCGGGCGCTGCTGGCGGCGCTGCCGGTGGCGCCGCAGGCGGCCGAGCTGGCGCCGTTCACCGAGGGGCTCTACGGCTCCAGCGAGATGCTGGTGGAGGGCTTCCTGCACCTGCGCGAGGCCGGCGTGCTGCGCCGCACCGATCCCGACGGCGTCTACCTGCATGCCGGCTTCTTTCTCGGCTCCGCCGGCTTCTATGACCGCTTGCGGGCCATGCCGGAGGCAGAGCGCGCCGGCATCGGCATGACCCGCATCAGCGTCACCAACAACCTGCTCGGCGACGAAGCGGGCCGGCGGCGGCAACGGCGTCACGCCCGCTTCGTCAATTCGGTGATGCTGATGACCCTGCTCGGCGCCGCGGTGAGCGACGGCCTGGAGGACGGCCGGGTGGTGAGCGGCGTCGGCGGCCAGTACAACTTCGTGGCCATGGCCCATGAGCTGGCAGGCGCCCGCTCGATCCTGGTGCTGCCCGCCACCCGCAACGCCGGCGGCACCGTGTCCTCCAACATCGTCTGGCGCTACGGCCACGTCACCATTCCCCGTCATCTGCGCGACCTGGTGGTCACCGAGTACGGCTGCGCCGACCTGCGCGGCGCAACCGACGAGGAGGTGATCATCCGCATGCTCAACGTCGCCGACTCGCGGTTTCAGGAGCGGCTGCGGCGGGCGGCGGTGCAGGCCGGCAAGCTGCCGGCCGCGTACCGCATTCCGGCGCGCTTCCGTCGCAACACGCCGGCGGCGCTGGCGGCTGCCTGGTCGGCGCCTGAACTCGCCGCTGCCCTGCCGCACTACCCCCTCGGCACCGATCTCGACGACACGGAAGCCGCGCTGGCGGTGGCCCTGGAGGCGCTGGCCGCCGGCCGCGGCGACCGACTGGGCATGCTGCGCGCGCTGCGGCGCGGCTGGCGGCTGGCCGATGCGCCGCACCTGCAGCCGGCGCTGGCGCGGCTCGGACTGGACTCGGGCGGCGGCATCAGGGACCGCGCCTATCGGGCGCTGGTGGCCGATGCCCTGGAGGGCCACGTCTACGGCACGTCGCGCCCGCTTCTGGGGTGAGCCGCCGCCTGCCCGCTCAGCGGGCGTTGCGGGACAGAAAGCCGAGCACCAGCCGTTCGACGGTCTCCGAGACGCCGGGAACGAACAGCACGGCGAGGCAGACGGCGGCCGACACCGCCAGGCACAGCACCAGGTAGCTTCTCATGCTCATGATTCAGCCCTCCCGCGGCGCCAGCTCGAAGATCCAGGTATTGCCCGCCTCGACGTCGGCGCGGGTCAGCGGCGCCCCGTACTTGTGCGCCATCTTCGCGGCGATCGCGTCCAGCACCGGGTCGTTGTGGATGCGCACCAGGCGGCGCGGGTAGCGGGTGCCGTCGATGCGCACCACCGCCAGGCCGTCGCCCTGGTCGGCCTGAAACGCCCAGTGCTTCCACAGCCGCCCCAGCAGCGACGTCATGTAGCCCGAGGGCACGAAGATGCGCCCGTCAGCCGCCATGATCCACACCCGCCGCGAGCTCACCGGGTCGGTGAGCTGCAGCTCCACCGTGCCCACCTGATCGGTGAACGACCAGTCCGGCTCTGGCCCGGTGTGGAGCGGCCCGGATACCAGGGCGCCGCCGGGGAACAGGATCGACGGGCCGTCGGCGTTGCGGTGCTCGATGCGCAGGGTGGCCAGGGCCACCACCGGCACCAGCACCGCGAGGCCGAGCACCTGCAGCACGATTCGCAGCGGCTTCATGATGCCCCCTTTGTCCTTCACCCCGTATTCAGGGGCATTATGGTCCCACCCGCGGCGCCGCGGGTAGGCCCCCGGCAGGGCGCGAGCACGGAGGCGGCGTGACCGTTACAATGGCCGCCACCGTGCCCGCACAGCCAGATTGGAGCTCATCATCCCGTGATACCGGCCATCGACGACTACTACGTTCCGACCACGTTCGAGCGCATCAAGGCCTTTGCCGACAGCAGGGAAACGCCGTTTCTGGTGGTGGATACGGCCACGGTGGGCGAGGCCTACGACGAGCTCACGGCCGCGTTTCCGTTCGCCAGCGTCTACTACGCGGTGAAGGCCAACCCGGCGCCGGAGATCCTCACCCTGCTGCGCGATCGCGGCAGCTCGTTCGACATCGCCTCCATCTACGAGCTCGACCGCGTGCTCGGCCTGGGCGTGGGCCCGGAGCGCATCAGCTACGGCAACACCATCAAGAAGAGCCGCGACATCCGCTACTTCTTCGAGCGCGGCGTGACCATGTACGCCACCGACTCCGAGGCCGACCTGCGCAACATCGCCAAGGCGGCGCCGGGGTCGAAGGTGTACGTGCGCATCCTCACCGAGGGCACCCAGACGGCCGACTGGCCGCTGTCGCGCAAGTTCGGCTGCCAGACCGACATGGCCATGGACCTGCTGCTGCTGGCCCGCGATCTCGGCCTGGTGCCCCACGGCGTGTCGTTCCACGTCGGCTCCCAGCAGCGCGACATCGGCGCCTGGGACGCCGCCATCGCCAAGGTGAAGGTCATCTTCGAGCGGCTGCGCGAGGAAGACGGCATCGAGCTGAAGATGATCAACCTGGGCGGCGGCTTTCCGGCCAACTACCTGACCAAGACCCACGCGCTGAAGACCTATGCCGAGGAGATCACGCGCTACCTCAAGGAAGACTTCGGCGACGAGCTGCCGCAGATCATCCTCGAGCCCGGCCGCTCGCTGATCGCCAATGCCGGCGTGCTGGTGAGCGAGGTGGTGCTGATCTCGCGCAAGTCGCGCACCGGGCTGCACCGCTGGGTGTACGTCGACGTCGGCAAGTTCTCGGGCCTGATCGAGACGCTGGGCGAGTCGATCAAGTTCCCGGTGTACACCGACAAGCATGGCGAGCTCGAGGATGTGGTGCTGGCCGGCCCGACTTGCGACAGCGCCGACATCATGTACGAGGACCACAAGTATCCGCTGCCGCTGAACCTGGCCATCGGCGACCGGCTGTACTGGTTCTCCACCGGCGCCTACACCACCAGCTACAGCGCCATCGAGTTCAACGGCTTCCCGCCGCTGAAGAGCTACTACATCTGAGCCTGGGCGCGCCGTAGAATCGCGCCCCGTTCTGGAGGAGCCTGAAGTGAGCACGGCGATTGCCCCCGCACAGAAGACGGCGCTGGACCGGCTCGACCGCACCGCCGCGGTGGGCCCCGTGGCGCATCTGCCGGTCTGGTCGAGCTTCACCCCCGAGCGGGTGGAGGCGGGCCTGCGCGCCCTGCTGGCGGAGACCGATGACGGGTTTTCGGCGCTGGAACGCGACCTCGAGCCCACCTGGGACGGCCTCATGCTGCCGCTGGAGCGGCTGCAGGACCGGCTCGGCCGGCTGTTCGGCGCGACCATGCACCTGCTCAGCGTCAAGTACAGCGACGAGCTGCAGGCCGCCTACGACGCGGTGCGTCCCGACTACGTCACCCTGGCCAACCGCATCGGCCAGAGCGTGCCCGTCTACCGGGGCATGCTGGCCATGCGTGACGGCGCGGCCTGGCAGAACCTCGACGTCGCTCAGCAGCGCATCCTCACCGAGTCGATCCGCATCATGGAGCGCTCCGGCGTGCACCTCGAGGGCGAAGCCCGGGCGCGTTATCAGGCCATCAATCAGCGCCTGTCGGAGCTGTCGAACCGCTTTCAGACCAACCTGGTGAAGGAGGAGAAGACGGCCCGCATCCGCGTTCAGGACGCCGCCGAGGTGCGCGGCGTGCCGTCAGCCGTGCTGGCGCTGGCGGCACGCACGGCGCGCGAAGACGGCGTCGATGGCGCCACCGAAGCCGCCGGCCCCTGGCACTTCGTGGTCAACGGCGTGAACTTCCAGGCGGTGATCGAGCATGCCGAGCACCGCGGTCTGCGCGAAGCCTTCTACCGGGCGTTCCGCGCCCGCGGCACCGCCGAGGGGCTGGACAACCGGCCGGTGCTCGAGGAGATGCTGCGGCTGCGCCAGGAGCTGGCCCGGCTGGTGGGCTTCGAGCACTACGCCGCGCTCAGCATCGACGCCAAGATGGCGCCGTCGGTGGACGCGGTGTGGGCGCTGCTCGACCGCCTGGAGGCGGCGGCGCGCCCCGCGGCGCAGCAGGAGTACCAGCGGCTGGCGGCCTTCGCCGCCGAGCAGGGCGCTCCGGCGGACGGCGAGCTGGCGCCCTGGGACATCGCGTACTGGGCCGAGCAGATGCGCAAGGCCGAGTACGACTACGACAGCGAGCGGCTGCGCTCTTACTTCCAGATGCCGCGGGTGATGGACGGCCTGTTCACCCTGATCCAGAACCTCTACGGCGTCGACATCGTCCGCCGCGACGACGCCGAGGTGCCGGTCTGGGACGACAGCGTCACCTTCTACGAGGTGCGCCGCGACGGCGCCGTCATCGCCGCGTTCTTCGTCGACCCCTACGCGCGCCCGGGCGAGAAGCGCGGCGGCGCCTGGATGAACACGGTGGTGGATCGCAGCCGCGTGCTGGCGGCAGGCGGGCAGTCATCGTCGCTGCCGGTGGCCCTGTTCGTGATGAACGCGCGCCCGCCCGCCGACGGCGCCCCGGCACTGATGTCGCTGGACGAGGTGCGAACGCTGTTTCACGAGTTCGGGCACGCCACCCAGCACATGTTCACCGCCGTGGAAGAGGGCGGGGCGTCGGGCATGAACCTGGTGGAATGGGACGCGGTGGAGCTGGCCAGCCAGTTCAACGAGTACTGGATGGATCACAAGCCGTTCCTGCGCCGGCTCACCGCCCACGTGGAGACCGGCGAGCCGCTGGACGACGCCACCATGGACCGGGTGATCGCCAGCCGTACCTTCCTGGTGGGCAACGGCACGCTGCGGCAGGCGCAGTTCGCGAAGACCGACCTGGCGCTGCACCAGCGCTACGGACTGCCTGGCGACAATCAGTCCGAGAGCCCGTTCGAGATGGAAGAGGCCATCGCCCGGGAGACGCTGGTGGTGCCGCGGCTGCCCGGCGAGACCGCGCTGCCCGCGTTCGGGCACCTGTTTGCGGGGGGCTATGCGGCCGGCTACTACTCCTACAAGTGGGCCGAGGTGCTGGCGGCGGATGCCTTCGCCGCTTTCAAGGAGGCAGGGCTCGATCGCGACGACGCGGTGCGCGACGTCGCCGGGCGCTTCCGCGACACCGTGCTGGCGCTGGGCGGCAGCCGTCCGGCCGCCGAGGTCTACCGGCTGTTCCGCGGCCGCGACGCCGAGCCCGACGCGCTGCTGGTGGAGCTCGGCCTGAAGTCGGCCTGACGCGCCCGTCGACGCAGAAGCCGGGCCGCGTCAGCGGCCGTGGGGCGCATCGAAGTCGAGCACGGGCCCGGCCGGCACCACGCCGCTCGGGTTCACCTTGGGATGGCTCTCGTAGTAGTGGTGGCGGATGTGGTGGAAGTCCACCGTCGGCCGGATCTTCGGGTGCTGATACAGCTCGCGGGTGTAGGCCCACAGGTTCGGCAGGTCGATCAGGCGGCGCAGGTTGCACTTGAAGTGGCCGTGGTAGACCGGATCGAAGCGCACCAGGGTGGTGAACAGACGCACGTCGGCCTCGGTGAGCGCGTCGCCGGCCAGGTAGCGGCGGCGGCCGAGCAGATCTTCCAGCCAGTCCAGGGTTTCGAACAGGGGGTAGACCGCCTCGTCGTACGCCGCCTGGCTGGTGGCGAAGCCGCAGCGGTAGACGCCGTTGTTCAAGGTCTCGTAGACGCGCTGGTTGATGGCGTCGATCTGCTGACGCAGCGGCTCGGGGTAGTAGTCGCCGGGCGCTGCGCCGACGCCGTCGAAGGCGCTGTTGAACATGCGCACGATCTCGGCGGACTCGTTGTTGACGATGGCCTCGCGCGTCTTGTCCCAGAGCACGGGCACGGTGACCCGGCCGGTGAATGCGGGGTCGGCGCGCTGGTAGAGCTCGTAGAGGTGCGAGGCGCCGTGCAGCGGGTCGGCCACCACGCCGGGTCCGTCGGCAAACGTCCAGCCGTGCTCGCCCATGTGCCAGTGCACCACCGACACGCCGATGTGGGGCTCCAGGCCCTTCAGCGCCCGCAGGATCAGGGTGCGATGGGCCCAGGGGCAGGCGAGGCTGACGTACAGGTGATAGCGCCCGGGCTCGGCGGCGAAGCCGCCGTCACCCGAGGGCCCGGCGCTGCCGTCGGCGGTGACCCAGCTGCGGAACGCCTGCTGCTGGCGCTCGAAGCGTCCGCCGGTGGAGCCGGTGTCGTACCAGCGGTCTACCCATTTCCCATCGACCAGCAGGCCCATGCTTCCTCCTTGGCTGAGTCGTCCGGCTTGTCAAATCGGCCGTCAGAGTTCGGCGACGGCGGCCCTGACCTGGTCGCGGGCACGCTCGATCTTCTCCTCGCCCGCCATCAGCAGCTGATCGGCAGCGATCAGCTCGATATCGCGGATGCCGATGAAGTTCAGCACGTGGGTGAGATACGGGGTCAGGAACTCGGTAGCGCTGCCCACCTTGCTGCCGCCGGATGCGACCGCGACGAATACCTTACGGTCCTCCAGCAGGCCGCGTGGACCCTGCTCGCTGTAGGCGAAGGTGACCCTGGCGCGGCAGATCTGGTCGACGTAGGCCTTCAGCGACGGCGGAATGGAGAAGTTGTAGATCGGCGTGCCGATCACCCAGACGTCGCAGACCTTCAGCTCCTCCACCAGGGCGTCGGAGAAGGCCAGCGCCTGGCGGTGGGCGTCGGTGCGCTGGTCGTCGGGCGTGTTGCTGGCGGCGATCCAGGCATCGTCCACCAGCGGCATGCCATCGCCGAGGTCGCGCCGCACCACATCGGCGCCCGGAAAACGCCGGGTCAGCTCGTCCACCAGCAGTTGCGACAGGCCGCGGCTCACGGAGCCGTCGCGGCGTTGGCTGGCATCGACATGGAGGATTCGCTGGACGTTGGCTGGCACTGGGGTCTCCTGCGGGCAATGGGAAGCCGCGATGGTAGCACCCGATGCAGCATGCTTGCCGGGGGATGACCGGGGTGTGAAGATGACGCCCCTGTATCAGCGCCCGTAGCTCAGTTGGATAGAGCATCTGGCTTCGAACCAGAGGGTCGGGAGTTCGAGTCTCTCCGGGCGCGCCACTACAGCAAGCGGCCCTCCGCCACCGGCTGCACCCGTCCGCCCACGGCCAGCGTCGCGCCGACGTCCAGCAGGATGCGTGACGGCCGGCCGATCTCGAAGCCCTGCTCCACCACCCGCCGGCCGCGCTCGCCGCGCTGGCCCAGATAGTAGGCGAACGCGGCGTTGGCGGACCCGGTGGCCGGGTCTTCGCGCATGCCATGGCCGTCGAAGAACTGCATGCGGGCGGCGAAGTCGGCGTCCGCCGAGTAGGCGCCGCGGCAGAAGGCGAACGGAAACCCGGGAATGCCGAGCCGGCGCTGCACCTCCAGGCGCACCGCCACCCGCTGCAGCGCCGCCAGCGAGGCGACGCCGATGATGGCGAAGACGGGTCCGCAGGCCACCACCTGGGGATCGAAGGCAGGATCCAGATCCGTGGTATCGAGCCCCAGCAGGGCCGCCGCAGAATCGCGTTCGATGGCGCTGCCCGGCGCCGCCGGGGGCGGCGTCAGCCAGCCGACGCCGTCGGCGAACCGGACCGGCACGTCGCCGGCGGCCAGGGCCAGGGTGATGGCGCCGGTGCCGCCGGTGAGCACCCAGGCGGTACCCAGGCTCGGGTGGCCGGCGAACGGCAGCTCCTCGCCCGGGGTGAAGATGCGCACCGTGGCGCGTCCGCCGTCCCGGTGGGTGACGAAGCTGGTCTCGGAGAAGTTCATCTCCAGAGCGATGGCCTGCATGGTGGCCGCATCGAGGCCGGCGGCATCTTCCACCACCGCGAGCTGGTTGCCCTGATAGCGGGCTTCGGCGAAGACGTCGACGATGGTGAGCTTCATGTGGCCGGTTCCTGTCGGGAGCATGGCGCTGCGGTCACAGCCAGATGGCCACGGCCGCGTACAGGGTCAGGCCGATGATCACCCCGCTGAACGTCCGTTGCCAGCGCGGGTCGTGCAGCCGGGCGCGGATGGTGGAGCCGAGTGCGGCCCAGGTGACGATGCACGGCAGGCTCACTACGGCGGTGACCAGGCACAGGGCGGCCACCGCCTGCCAGCCGCCGCCCAGTCCGGGCAGAAACACGCCGGCGGCCGTGATGCCCATCACCCAGCCCTTGGGGTTGACGAACTGAAAACCCAGCCCGGTGAGGAACGACACCGGCTCGCCAGCCGCCGGGCCGGCGCTCGGCACCAGGCTGCTGCGCAGCCGCCAGGCCAGCAGGATCAGGTACGCGGTTCCGGCCGCCTGCACCGCCGGCATCACGCCCGGCCACTGTGCCAGGACCGAACCCACGCCCAACCCGCAGGCGAGCACCAGCAGCAGAAAGCCGGCCCAGACGCCGAGCAGCAGCGGCAGGGTGCGCCGCAGCCCGAAGCCGATGCCCGATGCGGCCAGCATCAGGTTGTTGGGCCCGGGCGTGATCAGGTTGACGAAGGCGAAGCTGGCCAGCGGCAGCATGGCGTCCACGATGGTGACTCCTGCGACGAAGCCCCGGCAGGGTAGGCGTCGTCGCGCCTGGCCGGCAGGGTCAGTTGCCCGGCGTATCGACCGGCACAGAACTGCGCTTTCCTTGATCTGCGGCACGGAATTCCGGGGCCCGGCGGCGCACAGTGAAGGCCCGCAATGGCGAGTCGTGCCCAGCATGTGGCGTCGTTGGCTGCATCGTGACCGTGGCGCTCTCGGCGTGGTGCTGAGCGGCGTGCTGGTGCTCGCCACCTATCTGGCCGGCGCGTCGGTGCCGGACGGATCGCCGTCCGCCGACCAGCCGGTGCGCCTGCTCACCGGCCATGCCTGGCGCTGCGAGGTGCACGACCCGGGACACGTGGCGGTATCGGTCTCGAACTTCGGCGCCGACGGGCGGCTGGAAGGCGTCACGCGGCTCGAAGACCGGCAGACCGGCGTGCTGCTGCTCGAGTTCCGCTATCGGGGCCGCTGGCACCTCGATGACCCCTGGCTCACCGAGGTGGTGGAGGACTACCAGTACCTGCACGTCGATCCGTCCGCGTTCTCGGCCGAGCGCCTGGCCGCCATCGAGGCCGAGTTTGCCGAACCGGAGGTGTCGCGCCTGCATCTGCTGTCGGAGGCGCAGCTCGTGTTCGGCGCCGACCACGCGCTCTATCAGTGTCACGCCCGGGAGAAGGCGCCGACCACCTCGACGTGATGGGTGTTGGGGAACAGGTCGACGGCGTCCGCGCCGGTGAGCCGGTAGCCCGCGTCCACCAGCAGACGGGCGTCCCGGGCGAACGACACCGGATCACACGACACCAGCACCAGCCGCCGCGCGCCGCTGGCGCTGAGCCGCGCCGTGGCGGCGGCGCCCAGGCCGCTGCGCGCCGGATTGGCGATCACCAGCGCCGCGGGCTGCGGCCGCCAGCGCTCCACCGCCACCCGCTCTACCGTGGCGTCGCGGCCCGCGAGGTTGGCGCGGGCGTCGTCACAGGCGAACGGGCTCGACTCCAGCACCCGCACCGGCCGACCCGCGGGCGCCACGGTGACGGCATAGATGCCGACCCCGCCGTAGGCGTCGACGACCGGCCCGTCCCCCCAGTCCTCCGGCGAGCCTGCTGCCGCGCGCACGGTCCGGGTCAGCAGCGCGGCCGCCTGCGGCGACGACTGGAAGAACGAGCGGGCGCTGACCCGGAGCCGGGCACCTTCCACCACCTCGTGCACGGCGCTGTCGGGTCCCCAGGCGACGTCCCCGGGCAGGGCGTCAGGACGGGGCAACGACTCCGGCGTGCACCAGGCCAGCCGCTCGCCGCTGCCGGCGCCGAGGCGCAGCACCAGCTCCCGGGCCCCCGGCACCCGCAGCGTGGCCAGCAGTGGTTGCAGGTCCGGATGGGCGACCAGGCAGCCGGGCGTGGGAACCACCTGGTGCGAGCGGGCGGCGCGAAAGCCCGGAACGCCGTCGGCCGTCAGCGCCAGGCGCAGCGTGGTGCGGTAGCCCTCGGCGGGGATGCGGCCGGCGGCCCGCACCGTGACGTCGCCGATGCGGCCCGTGCGCTCCAGGGCGTCCTGGGCCATGGCCGTCTTCAGCGTCAGCGCGGCATCGTCGGCCACGTGCTGCCAGTCGCAGCCGCCGCAGCCGCGGGCCAGCAGCGGACAGGGCGGCTGGCGACGGATGGCGGCCGCTTCCAGCACCTGCTCGGTGACCGCGCTGGCGAAGTGGCGTTTCTCGCTCACCACCCGGGCGCTCACCCGCTCGCCGGGCAGAGCCCCGCGCAGCATGACCATGCGTCCGTCGTCTTGTCTGGCCAGGGCGTCGCCGCCCGCCACCATCTTGATCGCGATCAGCTCCATGGGCGCGTCAGGCGTTCTGCAGAAACTCCACCCAGTTGCCGTCGGGGTCCTCGACGATGGCGATGGTGACCCCGGGGCGCACCTCGGTGGCGTCCACCCGCACCCGATAGCCGCCGGCGCGGCAGTCGTCCACCAGTGCCTTCAGGTTGCCGACCGAGATGGTCCAGTAGCGATAGCCTGTGGCGCCGGCGATGCCGCCGCCGGCAGGCCTGGCTGACGGCGCGTCGTTCGGCACGACGATCTTGATGAGGCTGTCGCCGCACCACAGCCGGTGCATGGTGCCGCCCATGGGAAAGGGCGTGTCCGGTTCCTGGGTGAAGCCCAGCGTGTCCCGGTAGAACTTGAGTGAGGCGTCGCCGTTGGTGGTGACGATGCCGAGGTCGATGGCGGTCTTGGTCAGGGCGACGCCCACATGGCTCTCCTGTTTGGCGGCGGGTAGGACAGGCAGCATAGCGGCCGGGCAGGCCCGGCGAAATGCCGGCGCCGATGTGGTATTCATGGCCGATGAGTGAAACGGCGTGGCTGGTCACCGAGTTGCTGGTGCTGCTGACGGCGGCCAACGGCGCGCCGGTGCTGGCGACTCGCGTGCTCGGCGAGCGCTGGTCGTGGCCGCTGGACGGTGGGCTGACCCTGGCGGACGGACGCCGGCTGCTCGGCACCAGCAAGACCGTTCGCGGGCTTGTCGCTTCCGTGGCCGTGACCGCGGCGGTGGGCGTGCTGCTGGGCATGGCGTGGTGGCTCGGGGCGTTGTTCGGCGCGGCCTCCATGGCGGGCGACCTGACGTCGAGCTTCATCAAGCGGCGCCTGGGCATCGCCTCCAGCGGCAGGGCGCTCGGCCTCGATCAGGTTCCGGAGGCGCTGCTGCCGCTGCTGGTCTGCTATGGCGCGCTCGGGCTCGCACCACTGCACGTGCTGCTCACCCTGTTGCTGTTCAGCGTCGGCAGCCCGCTGATCTCACCGCTCATGTTCCGGATCGGCATTCGCCATCATCCGCACTGAGTGGGTGCGGGGGCCGGTCAGGCGCTGGCGCTTGGCCGCGACGACACGGCATCGTGCCAGCGCCACAGGTTGGCGAGCGCGCGATCCGGCTCCAGGTTCACCAGCTTGCTGGCGAAGTCGATGACGCACAGCGCGGTGATGTCGGCCACGCTGAAGGCCTCGCCGGCCATGAACGGCTGCGCCGCGAGCTGGCGGTCGAGGCGCTGGTAGAAGGCACGGGCCGCCTTCTCCCCCTGGGCCTTGGCCTCGGGAATCTGGGTGAAGCGGCCGGCCGCCATCCGGGCGACGATGGGACCGTTCACCCAGGCCTGACCGACGGGTCCGAGCAGCTCGAACTCGAGCTGGCGGTTGACCATGTCGATGCGGCCGATCTCGGCCGGCGTGCGGCCGAACAGGGGCGGTTCGGGCTGCAGCGCCTCGAAGTAGCGGCAGATGGCCACCGACTCGCCGATGCAGGTGCCGTCGTCCAGCTCCAGCACCGGCACCTTGCCACTGGGGTTCTTGGCCAGGAACTCCGGGGTCTTGTGCTTCCCCTGCTGCATGTCCACCTGCACCAGGGGCACCTCGATGCCCTTTTCCGCCAGGAAGACGCGCACGCGGCGCGGATTGGGGGCCTGGGTGACGTCGTAGAGCTTCATACGGGCCTCGCTGCCGGTTGGAATTGACGGCCGTCAGCGTAACCCAAGGGCTTGACCGGCGCTGGATGGAGGCGTAGCGTGCATATACACCTAAATGTCCCGTGGTCGAGCCCGATGACCGACTTCCTGCTGGATCCCGCCCACTGCGTCAGCGGCAACCTGCACAAGACCGCGCGCGCCGTGAGCCGCCTGTACGCCGATGCCATGCGCCCCGCCGGCCTGGCACGGTCGCAGTTCGCCGTGCTCGGCCATCTCGAGCGCCTGGGGCCGGTGCCCGTGTCCGAGCTGGCCGACCGGCTGTACATGGAGCGCACCACGCTGACCCGCAACCTGAGCCCGCTGGTGGACGGCGGGCTGGTCGATCGTCAGCCGTCGCCGCAGGATGCCCGGGTCAAGCTGGTGGCCATCACCGATGCCGGCCGCGCCAAGCTCGCAGAGGCGCGCGGCTACTGGCGCGAAGCGCAGGCGCGCATGCTGGACAGCATCGGCGAGGACGCCTGGCGGAAGCTGGAAGATCAGCTTCGGCAGCTTCGTCGCATGGTTCGCTGACGCCGCCACCGGCAACCGCCCATTGCCCAGGAAAGAGCACGCCCATATGAGTGCATATACACCTAGCGAGGTCGCAGCGCCGCCGGCGCCGCCACCACCGGTGCCGCCGCAACCGTCGCCCATGACGCGGCGTCTGCTGGAGGCGCCGCCGCTGCCGCTGCTGTTGCGCATGGCCACGCCCAACGCCCTGGCGTTTCTGGTGCAGGCCAGCGTCAGCATGGCCGAGATCGCCTTCGTGGGCCGGCTCGGCACCGAGCCGCTGGCGGCCCTGGCGCTCATGTTCCCGGGTCTGATGCTGATGCAGATGCTGTCCAACGGCGCCGTCGGCGGCGCGGTGGCCAGCGCCGTGGCCCGCGCCCTGGGCGCCGGCGACCGGATCCGCGCCGAGGCGCTGGTCTGGCATGCCCTGGCCATCGCCGTGGTGGCCGGCCTCGGCTTCGCAGTGGCGTACTTCGCGGCGGGCCCGGCGCTGCTGGCCCGGTTCGGCGCCAGCCCGGCGGTGACCGCCGCCGCCCACGACTACGCGGCCATCGTCTTCGGCGGCGCCGCTGTGATCTGGACCATGGCGCTGCTGGGCGCGGTGCTGCGCGGTACCGGCAACATGCGCTTCCCGGCGGGGCTGATGGTGGCCGGCGCCGTGGTGCAGGTACCGCTGGCAGGCACCCTGATTCTCGGCTGGTTCGGGGCGCCCCGGCTCGGGCTCGAAGGTGCGGCCCTGGCGGTGATTCTGGTCTCCAGCGTCAGCACCCTGGTGCTGCTGACGCGGCTGGTTCGCGGCGGCGAGCTGCGGCTTCATCTGGGCGCGCTGCGCCTGCAGCGGACCCTGTTCGCGGCCATCCTGCGGGTCGGCGCCCTGGCGGCCCTGTCACCCGTGTTCACGGTGCTGACGGTGATGTTCGTCAACACCCTGATCGCCGGCGTCGGGGTCGCGGCGCTGGCGGGCTACGGCATCGTGTCGCGGCTCGAGTTCCTGCTGATTCCTCTGGTGTTCGGCCTGGGCGCGGCGATGACGTCCATGGTGGGGGTGAACATGGGCGCGGGCCAGGTCGACCGGGCGGAACGCATCGGCTGGCTGGGCGGCACCACCGCCGCGGCGCTGGCCGGCCTGGTCGGCGTGGTGCTCGCGCTGTTTCCAGGGCTCTGGATCGATCTGTTCACTGCCGATGCGGCGACGCGGCTGGCGGGGGAAGCGTACCTGCGCATCGTCGGGCCATTCTTCGCGTTCCAGGGGCTGGGCCTCGCGCTCTACTTCGCCTCCCAGGGGGCCGGCACGGTGGTCTGGCCGGTGATTGCCACCGTGCTGCGCTTCGGCATCGGCGTCGGCGGCGCCGCGCTCGGCGTGGTGCTGTGGGACGCCGGCTTGGTCTGGATCTATGTCTGTCTGGCGGCCGGCATGCTGGCCTATGGGGCTCTGACCGCGGCGTCCCTGTGGTGGGGCGCCTGGCGCCGCGCCGGTTCCTGGTGAAATCCGTTGCCAAGAGGAGTATGTCAATGAACGCATCCAACGCGCCGCGGCCTGCGGCCGAGCTGCAGCCGGCCCTGGATCAGGCGCTGGCGGTGACCGCCAGCGGCGTCCTGAGGGACACCTTCATCGGCCAGAGCCGCGACTACGGCATGCTGCGCATCTATGGCGGCCATCTGCTCGGCCAGGCCCTGGCGGCCGCATTCCGCACCGTGGCCGAGGATAAGGTGGCGCACTCGCTGCACGCCTACTTTCTGAAGACGGGCACCCCGGACGAGCCCATCGGCTATCAGGTGTCCCGGCTGCGGGACGGCCGCCGCTTTGTCACCCGCGAGATCCGCGCGGTGCAGGACGATCAGACGCTGATGGTGATGCTGGCCTCGTTCAAGGTGGAGGAGGTCGGCGACCACCACCAGCCGGCCATGCCCGCGGTGCCAGGGGCCGACCAGGTGGCGGCGCGACGGCGTCGGGCGGGATCGGGACCGCTGGAGCTGCCGTTCGCCGCCGGGCTGGGGGCGGAGCTGCAGCCCGTCGACGATTGGCATCCCGGCGCTCCGGCGGGGGGCGATCCCGCCATCACCGTGTGGATGCGGGCCGTGGCTTCGGCCGACGCCGATCGCCGCGCCCGACAGTGCATGCTCGCCTACCTGTCCGACGGGCCGCTCATGTTCAACGCCCTGCGACCGCACGGTCGGCCGTTCGTCAGCCATCGGGCCACCAGCCTGGACCACGCGGTCTGGTTTCACCGCGACGTCGATCCCGGCGGCTGGCTGCTGTTCGAGCAGCAGGGACCTGCGGCCGCCGACGGCCGGGGCTTCAACCAGGGGCGGTTGTACGACGCCGGCGGCGCCCTGGTGGCCAGCGTCGCCCAGGAGTCGATGATGCGTCGGCTCTGAGGCGCGTTCGGGTTACCCTGTGCGCTTTGCGCCGGGGACCACCGCGTCATGACATCGAGAACCATCACGCTGCCGGGGGCAGTGAACCTGCGCGACTTCGGCGGTTATGCGGCCGAGGACGGCAGCCTGGTGCGCCGGGGTACCTTGTTCCGTTCCGGAACGCTGGCGCACCTGTCCGACGAGGCCCGAGCCCGGTTCGCCGACCTCGGCGTCGGCCTGATCTGCGATCTGCGCCGGCCCGAGGAGCGCGATCAGGAGCCCACGCCGTTTCCGCCGAGCGCGCCGCGGCGCCTGGAGATTCCCATCGATCCCGGCAGCGCCATCGCCATGCGCGCGGAGCTGGCCGAGGCCGGGGTGGACCTGAAGAGGCGCATCGACTTCATGGTGCGCATCAACCAGGAGCTGGCGCGGGAGCATGCCGACGACTACGCGCGCATGTTCGAGGGCCTGCTCGAGCTCGAAGACGGCGGCTTCCTGGTGCACTGCTCGGCGGGCAAGGATCGTACCGGCTTCGCCTGCGCCCTGATCCTGCATGCGCTCGGGGTCTCCGAGCAGACCGTGCTCGAGGATTACCTGATCACCAACGAGGTGATGGACTACGAGGGTTACGTGCTGCCGCGGCTGGCCGCGCGCTACGAGGCGGCGGGCATACCGGATCGTGAGGCGGTGATGGCCATCGCCGGGGTGCGGCCCGAGTACCTTGGCGGTGCCTATCAGGCGATTCGGGACGAGTTCGAGGGCGTGGAGCACTATATCGAGCGGGCCGTGGGGCTCGATGCCGCTGCCCGCAGGCTGCTCCAGGGCCGCTATCTGGACCGGTCGGGCTGACCGGGCAGGGAGCGGCCGGGGCGGTGGTACTGCGTGATCGGCTGCCGATACTGCTGGCGCCGATCTCCACCGCCACGACCACTATGGGACGGCATGCTACGCGCGCCTCCGTGACAGGGCCGTGAAAGCCTTCTTTTCTGGCGCCGATCCCGGCCATCGTCGCGGCGCGGATGGACTCGCCGGCGGCAAGGACGCATAGTTGACGTTCGCAGTTGGGGGAGAGCCGCCGTGAGCCAACGCCTGACCGATTCGGATGCATCGTTCCTGTACATGGAGAGCGCCAGCGGGCCGATGCACATCTCGTCGGTATACGTCCTGGAGGGAGAACTCTCCTTCGAGCGTGTGTTCGAGCACTTCGCGGAGCGCATCCACCTGGTGCCGTCGTACCGGCGACGGCTGGCGCAGGTACCGCTGAATCTGGCGCACCCTACCTGGGTGGACGACCCGGATTTCGATCTCGCCAACCACGTTCTGCATCACGAGCTGCCGCCGGGCACCTCCCTGCAGGAGGGCATCGATGCGGCCGTGACCCTGAACGAGGCCATGCTCGATCGCAGCCGGCCGCTGTGGCGGTTCGTGCTGATCTCCGGCGTGCCCGGGAAAAGCCTGATCCTGCAGCAGACCCACCACGCCATGATCGACGGCGTCTCCGGCATCGAGATCACCACCATCCTCTACGACTTCGACGCCAAGGGCGGCAATCGCCCGCCGCCGGCCGCGCCGTGGCATCCCGAGCCGGTGCCGGGCGCGCTGGAGCGGATGAGCGACGCGGTGCGGGACAACATCGACAAGGCGCGGCGCGCCAACCCCATGAACCTGCTGACCAATGGCGACGAGCGCCGCCGCCTGCTGGGCCGCGCCATCCGCGTCATGAGCCAGTTTCTGACCCGGCCGGCGATGACGGCGCCGTTCAACGCCTCGCTGGTGGGTCCGAAGCGGCGCGTTCGGTACCTGAAGAAGTCATTTGCTGAGATCCGCGAGGTCCGCCGCGCCCTGGGCGGCACCATCAACGACGTGGTGCTGGCCGTGGTGACCGAGGCGGTGGCCCGCTACCTCGATCTGCATGGTGAGGAGACCGAGAGCCAGTACCTGCGCATCATGTGCCCGGTCAGCGTGCGCACCGAAGATCAGGCCGGCGCCCTGGGAAATCAGGTATCAGCCATCTTTCCGGTGCTGCCGGCCTGGCCCATGAACATGCTGCAGCGGCTGAACACGGTCTGCGCCGAGACCGATCGCATCAAGAGTGACGAGGAAGCCCAGGCGCTGGCGCTGTTCACCCAGACGGAGTCGCCGGTCTGGCCGGTGGCGCTGGCGCCCACCCAGCTCGTCGGCACGCCGTTCGACCCCACGGCGCTGGCGGCACGCATTCCCATGCCGATTCCGCCGAGCGACGGCTGGCGGCCGCCGAATCTGGGCCTCAACTTCGTCTGCACCAACGTCCCCGGCGTGCAGGTGCCGCAGTATCTGTGCGGGCACGAGGTGATCGACACCATCGGCCTGCTGGTGCTGACCGGCAACGTCGGGTTCAGCGTCACCATCTTGAGCTACAACAAGCAGTTGTTCTTCAGCTTCATCTGCGAGCCGCGGCTGCTGCCCGATCTCGAGGTGATCTCGGAGGCCGCGGACGCGGCGTTCAACGAGCTGCTGGCCGCCGCCCGGGAGCGGGCCGAGCTGCTGGCGTCTTAACCGTATCTGCCGATCAGGAGGCTCCATGTCCGCCAATGTGCTGGCCGATCAATATCCCAAGACCGTGACCCTGCCGTCGGGGCCCAAGGTGGAGCTGCGCAGGATGGCGGCGCAGGATCGTGATGCCGTGCTGGGTTTCGCGCGCGGTCTGCCTCAGGAGGATCTGCTGTTCCTGCGCGTCAACCTCACCGAGCCCGGCGTGGTGGACGAGTGGGTGAGGAACGTCGAGGCCGGCTACTCCACCACGCTGGTGGCGTACGACGACGGCGGCCTGATCGGCTACGCCACCGTGCACCGCAATCCGGCACCCTGGACCCGGCGCGTCGGCGAGATCCGGGTCAACGTCAGCCCCGGTTATCGCAGCAAGGGGCTTGGCCGGGTACTCATCTCGCAGATCTTCGACGTTGCCAGGGGCCTCGGCCTCGCCAAGCTAGTGGCCAACATGACCGCCGATCAGCACGGTGCCCAGGCCGCGTTCCGGCGGCTCGGCTTCGTGCCGGAGGCCGTGCTTGCCGACTATGTGGAAGACCGCAACGGCCGGCTGCGCGATCTGGTGATCATGACCTACGACATCGAGGGCCACACCGACCGGGTGGCGGATGCGCTTCGGGTCTGACCGCGGCTACTCCTGCATGCCGTGATAGAGCAGGCGGATGAACAGCCGCACGCCGTCGTTTTCCTTCAGCTCCGAGTAGCGCGGCCCCGCGCGCCGGCCGATGTCGCGAATGTCGGTCATGAGCTCGGGGTGGAACTGGCAGGTGAATGAGCGGCGGATGGTGTGGGTCTCCCAGTCCTTGTAGTAGATGCAGGTGGTGCCCACCTCGGTCAGCGTCTGCTCGTCCACCTGGGTCTGGGACAGAATCTCCACCGCGTAGGGCAGCCGCAGCAGCCATGACACCGGACTGACCGCCAGCTCGTAGCGAATCGGCACGATGGTGTCGTGCAGCAGCCGGTACGCCCAGTTGGCGAACAGCGCGGCCTCCTCGTTCACCTCGTCGGCATGGAACATCTCGATGCGCAGTTCGCGCTCCAGCGCGATCATGGTGTCGATGACGCCCTCCAGCTCGTCCGCCGCCAGGGCGTGGGCGTCGTGCAGCTCTCCGGGGACGTGGTCGGCGTCCGGTCGGCGCCGGTAGGGCATGAGCCTGCGCGTGCCGATCTCCAGCGCCTCGTTGCGGGCTACCGCAAACCGGGTGTCGTGCCAGCCGCTGGCAATGACCTCGCCGCGCTTGACCACCGGCAGGGCCTCGGCCACCTCGATGATGCGCCGGCAGATGCGCTGCAGCGAGGTGAGCGCGTGGCCGCTGCTGTCGATGGCCAGCCGCTGCAGGCCCAGCACCTCGCGCACGGCGCGCTTGATCAGCCGCACGTGGGCCGCCGCGGCGAGCTGGTGGCCCAGGCAGATGAAGATCACGGGCGCGTTGCCGCTGGCGCGGCGCAGCAGCAGCTGCTCCACCAGCAGCAGCAGATCCTCGAGGCTGACGTTGGAGCCGTCGAAGCTGGCGGCGTCGTGGGCGGACGGGTTGCCTCCCTGGACGATGGTGGCCATGCCGGCACTCAGCACCTCGGCCAGGCGTCCCGGGTTGGCGATGCCGCTGTGCCAGACGGGATACAGGATGGTGTCCGCATCGGCCACCTGCTGCAGGATGTAGGCGACGTTCTTCGACGCCCGCACCGACTCGTCCTGCAGGTTGATGCCAACGTGGGGCCAGGGCTCGACGATGGATACGCTCTGCCGGAAGATCTCCGGCAGCGTCAGCAGGAGCTGCAGCTCGTCGGCGCCTTCCACCACCTTCTCCAGGGGCGGCGCGATGCCCCATTCGAAGGTGTGGCTGTGGGCCAGCTCGTCGCGGCCGGGGAACGGCGTCGGTGACGAGCGGTCACGCAGAAAGTAGCCGAACAGCGCGTGCACCGAGTGCACGCTCGAGGAATGGCGGCCGAGGATGCCGGGTGCCGTGCGCCACCCCAGCCGCTCGAGGAGTGCCTGGGTCATGCCGTTTGCTCTGTCGGGTTGTCGATGCGGGCTGCGGGTGGCAAGCAACCTTCGAGCCAGCACGGCGATCGATCGCCGATCGGGCCCGGATGCACCAGGGCGCGTCATTCTGGTGCCGGCCACGCACCACCACGGTGCTCTGGCCGCCGTGCACGCCCGGTTGTGGGGCGTCCACACCGCCGGCGCTGGCTACGGCGCTGGTCGGACGACGGCTTCGCGACAAGCCGGCGAACATGGGCGATACTGCAGGCGTACTGAAGGCGTTCGCTAGACCCACTCAGGCCGCATGACCTTCCGAATCGGCATCATCGGTGACCTGCACACCCACTGGGACGACGTGGACGTGCGGCAGTTCAATCGCAGCCACTACGACCTGCTGCTGTTCACCGGCGATCTGGGCGGCGGTACCACCGGCAGCAGCCTGCGCATGGCTCAGGCCCTGTCCCGGCTCGAGAAGAACGCCCTGGTGATGCCGGGCAACAACGACACCGGCGACATCGCCGAGCTGGCTGCCGAGCTGTCTCACCGCGCCGGCATGAAGCGTCTGGCCGCCATGCGCGGTGGTGCGGTGCCGCAGCACGGCAGTGTGCGTCTGTGCGGCTACAGCGCGCACCCCATCGGCGGCGACGGCCATGCGGTCACGCTGATCGCGGCGCGCCCGCACAGCATGGGCGGCCCGGCGCTGTCGTTTCCCGAGCACATGCGGGCGGCCTACGGAATCGACAGCGTTGCGTCGTCGCTGCGCCGCCTGCAGACGCTGGTGGACGCCGCGCCATCGCGCGAGCTCGTGTTCCTGGCGCACAACGGGCCGATAGGGTTGGGTCACGCACCGGACGACATGTGGGGCTGCGACTTCATGCCCGACGGCGGCGACTGGGGCGACCACGACCTGGCCGGCGCCATCGATTACGCCCGGGCGCGGGGCAAGCTGGTGCTGGCCGTGATCGCCGGGCACATGCATCTGCGCACCCGTTGTGACCGCGAACGGCCATGGCTGGCGGAGCGGAACGGCACCGCCTATGTGAACGCCGCCCGGGTGCCCCGCATCCGCGCCAGCGGCGACGACGTGGAGCGCCATCACGTTGCCATGACGCTGACCCGCGACGGCATCACCCTCGACGAAGTCTTCGTCCCCCAGTCGGGGCCGGCGCCCGGCGCGGGCTAGCGTCAGCCCATGGCCGCCAGAATCGCCTCGACCCGGCGATCGGAGATGCCGAAGTGCTCCCGCACCAACTCCAGCAGCCGCATTTCGCGGACGTCCACCCGGTGGTCGGCCAGCGCCACCGCCGCGGCCAGGGCGAACGCGGTCTCGCGGTCGTCGCGGGCGCCGCCCAGGCGGGTGCCGATGCTGGCCAGGCGTGCTTCCCGCCCGAAGAGCTCGAGGTCGTGGCGAAAACGGGCCAGCAGCGCCTCGAGTTCGGCCCCGGTCAGCGCTTCGCCGGTCAGCACGTTGAGGGCCGCCGTCAGCGTCTGCTGCTCGGCCTCGGCCTGATGGTCGTCGGCGCCCATCACCAGAAACATGGTCTCGGCAAATGGCTCGATGCGGCCCAGCAGCTCGCTGCTCATGCCGTCGCCGCCGCCGGCCGCGGTGCCGGACAAGAGCTGATCGCGTAGCTGGCGGATGGCTCGGGTGTTGACGTTCATCGCGCCTCCTCAGCCGGCGGCGGTGTCTGCGAAGCCGAGCGACTGCATGTCAAACAGGCCCCGGTAGACCCCATCCGCACGTGCCATCAGCGCGTCGTGGGTGCCCTGCTCGACCACGTCGCCCCGATCGAAGACCAGGATGCGGTCGCACTGGCGCACGGTGGACAGGCGGTGGGCGATGAGGATGGCCGTACGGCCCTGCATCAGGGTGGCGATGGCTTCCTGGATGTAGTGCTCGGTGATGGAGTCGAGGCTGGAGGTGGCTTCGTCGAGCACCAGGATGGGTGCGTCAGCGAGGATGGCGCGGGCGATGGCGACCCGTTGCCGCTCGCCGCCCGACAGCTTGATGCCGCGTTCGCCCACCAGCGTGTCGTAGCCGGCCGCCAGGCGCTTGATGAACTCGTGGGCATGGGCCTTGCGTGCAGCCTCGACGACGTCGGCGTCGCTGGCATCCGGCCGGGCGTAGCGGATGTTCTCGCGCAGCGTGCGGTGGAACAGGATCGGCTCCTGCGGCACCAGGGAGATGGCCTGGCGCAGGCTTTCCTGAGTGACCCGGGCCACGTCCTGACCGTCGATGGTGATACGTCCCGCCTGCACGTCGTGCAGGCGCTGCAGCAGCTTCACCAGGGTGGACTTGCCCGCCCCCGACTCGCCCACCAGGGCCACCTTCTCGCCCGGCGCGATCTCGAGGTCGAAGTTGCCGAGCACGGCTGCCTGCTGGTTCGGATAGCAGAACGTCACCCGTTCGAAGCGGATGCCGCCGCGGCGCACCTGCAGGGGCCGGGCGTCGGCTGCGTCCCGAACCTGGGGCGGGGTCATGCTGATCTCCACCAGGTCGTCCAGCTCGTTGGCCGCGCGCTGCAGGTTGCGCACCTGCCAGCCGATGTTGCGAAGCTGGCCGTTGACGATGAAGTAGGTGGTGAGCACGTACACCAGGTCTGCCAGATTGGCGCCGCCGGTCTCGGCCAGAGACAGCACGATCAGCAGCAGCCCACCCAGCAGCAGCACGATCAGCAGCGACTGCACGCCGCCGGAGTCTATGCTGCGGCGCCAGGCGCGCCGGGCCCGCGCCTGCCAGTCGGCGGCGACGCCGTCCAGGCGCTCGTCTTCACGGCGTTCCGCACCGAACGACTTGACCACGGTGTTGCAGGTGACCGCGTCGGCCAGGGCGCCGCCGAGGCTGGTGTCGGCATCGTTGGAAGCCTGGTTGGCCGGCGCCACGTAGCGCAGCGACAGCGTGATGCTGATGGCGATGAACACCGACACGGCCGCAGCGAAGTACAGGCCCAGCATCGGCTCGCGCAGGTACATGGCCACCGAAAAGCCGATCAGCGTGACCACCGCGGGGCCGAGGTCCACCACGGTGGTGTCGGCGAAGGTGTCGTAGGCCCACATGCCCCGCGAGATCTTGCGCACCGTGGCGCCGGCGAAGTGGTTGGCGTGCCAGTCGGCCGAGAAGCGCTGCACCCGGCGGAAGCCGTCGCTGACCATGCGCCGCATGACGTCGGCGGCGAAGCCGACCCACAGCCGCAGGTAGATCTGGCGCACGGCGAACACGGCGGCGAAGGTGGCCAGCAGCCACGTCGCCGCCTGCCAGGCGCCGTCGAGCGTACCAGCGGTCGGGCCGGCGGTTGCGCCGTAGCGCTCCATGGCCATGACCAGCTCGGCGGAGCGGGCTGGAATCTGCACCTCTATGAGCACCGCCAGCAGAACGCCGCTGACGATGGCGGCGAAGCGCAGCGGAAACTGCCGCCAGTAGCGCCATACGAAGGCGAACACCTGCAGGAACTCGACGCGCTCGTTCATTTTTGGCTGATCGGAGGGGCGGCTGTCGATTGTCTCCCATTCCCGGGCCGCCGGACCACCCCGCACCGTCGGCGCCGCGTATAGACCCCGTTCACGCGCGTGTTGTGATGTAAATCACGGCGCGAAATTCCTCTTACAAAACTGCCAAGAAGGTCACGGGCCGAATTTTTCAGGTCCATAGACTCCTGCTCCGATTGGGGCGGCGAGCGGGGGCTCGCCAATCAGGGATTGATACCCCGGAAGCATGAACCGGAGAAGGATTTCTCATGGCTGTGTTTGCGGCTCGTCGAACTTTCGGAATGCTGGTGTGCGTGACCGCGCTGTCGGCGTGCTCGGGCAGCTCGGGTACCGTCGATGGCGGGGACGACGCGCCTGACGGCAGCCTGCTGCGGCTGAGCGGCAGCGTCGGCGACGGCCCGGTGGTGGGTGCCGACATCGTCGTCACCGATGCCAATGGCCAACGCCTGGACGCTGCGGAGAGCGACGCCTTTGCCAGCTACCGCCTCACCCTGCCGAGCGACAGCGCCCTGCCGGTGCGCATCACGGCTTCCGGCGGCACCGACCTGGTCACCGGCCGGCCCCTGGACTTCACGCTGCACGCTGCCGCTCTGGAGACCGGATCGATCACGGTCAACCTGTCACCGCTGACCACCGTGGCCGTGCTGGCCGCCGAGTGCGCGGGCGGCGTCACCACGCAGCGTCTGGAGCAGGCCTGGGAGCGCGTGCACGCGTCGCTCGGCATGGGCCTCGACCGGTCCCTGATGAACGACCCGATGCGAGAGGCGGTGACCCAGGCCAACGTCGAGTCGGTGGTGCTGTTCAACGAAGCGCTGGGCGAAGCCGTGCGCCGCACGGTGGCGGCGCTGGCCCCCACCACGGCTGCCATGGACGGCGATGGCCTGCTGCGGCATCTGGCCTGCGACCTGATGGGTGCGGCCGTGCTGCGTGACGGCGATGCCGTGGATCGCCGTGCCGTGACGGCGTTCAAGGCGGCCGAACTCGGGGTGCGTCTGGAGACCCTGGCCGGGCGTCTGGAAGTGGACGGCACGTCGGCCGTGGCACGCATGGACGAGTCGATCCGCACCATCATGCCTGACTTCGCCGCGCCGTCGGTGGCCGGCGTGCCGGTAACCGATCAGGCCCGGCTGCAGGCCGTGGCGGTCGCTTCGCTGCTGCGCGTGCCGGTGGCCGATGCCGGATTGCAGCCGGTCGCCGATCTGCTTTCGTCGTCGTCGGCTCAGGTGCTGCGCAGCAGCCTCGACGTGGGCCTCGGGTCTCGGACCCTGTTGGATCTGCAGGGGCTGCCCGGGACGCTGGCGCTGGCCGATGAGACCGTGCTCGACGACCTCGAAAGCCGCCGCGCCAGCCAGGCCGATGCGGCGCCGCCGACCCTGGCCCTCGGTGCCGATCCGGCGGTGGTGACCGCTGGGGCGTCGTCCCGCCTGTCCTGGGCCAGCCGCGGTGCGGAGCGATGCGTCGCTACCGGCGCCTGGCAAGGCGTGCAGGGTCTGGAAGGCGTGTTCGACACCGGCGCCCTGCAGCGGGCAGGCGTCTACGCACTGCACTGCACGGGCCTGGGCGGTGTCACCGCCCGCTCGGTGACCGTAGCCGTCGAGGACGCGCCTACGCCGCAACCAGAGCCCGTGCCGCAACCAGAGCCCACGCCGCAACCAGAGCCCACGCCGCAACCAGAGCCCGTGCCGCAACCAGAGCCCGTGCCGCAACCAGAGCCGACGCCACCGCCCGTTCCCGCACCGGAGCCGACGCCGGAGCCCACGCCGGAGCCCACGCCGGAGCCTACGCCCGAGCCGACGCCCGAGCCGACGCCCGAGCCGGTCCCGCCGCCACCGCCGCCGCCGCCGCCGCCGGCGCCCACGGTGCAGCTCACGGCGGCGAACCCGGTGGTTGCCCGCGGTGGCAGCACCACCCTCAACTGGTCGTCGACGGCGGCCACGAGCTGCAGCGCCAGCGGCGGCTGGAGCGGCGGCCGGGCCGTCACCGGCAGCCAGAGCGTGGGTCCGATTCAGGCCCGCACCACCTACAGCCTCAGCTGCAGCGGCAGCGGCGGCAGCGCGGTGGCCATGATCTCGGTCGCCGTGAACGATTCGGTGACGCTGAACTGGCAGCCGCCCACCCAGAACGTGGACGGCAGCCCGCTCACCGATCTGGCCGGCTACCGCATCTACTACGGCCTCACCAGCCGCGGCTACACCGAGACGGTGGCCATCAGCGCGGCGGCGGGCACCCGCTACGATCTGGTGCTGCCCTCCGGACAGTACTACTTCGCCATGACCTCTCTGGACGCTCAGGGCAACGAGAGCGCTTACTCCAACGAGGTCATCAGGGTCGTCAACTGATTGGGCGGCGTGACTTCCGCCCGCGGCGCGGGTAACGTGCCCCGGCCGCAGCAGCCTGGGCACGCATGAACATCGAGCTGACCGCCGTCGAGGCGCGCATCATCGGCAGCCTCATGGAAAAGTCCGTGGTGACGCCGGAGCAGTATCCGCTGTCGCTCAACGCGCTGGTCAACGCCTGCAACCAGAAGAGCAGCCGCGAGCCGGTCATGACGCTCGGCGAAGCCGAGGTGCAGGACGCGGTGGACGCGCTGAAGAAGCGCTATCTGATCCGCGAGAAGTCGGGCTTCGGCAGCCGCGTCGCCAAGTACCACTACCGGCTGGGCAACGACGAGATCGGCGGCTTCCGGCTCACCGACGCGCAGCGCGCCGTGGTCTGCCTGCTGCTGCTACGGGGACCGCAGACGGCGGGCGAGCTGCGCAGCCGCGCCGGCCGGCTGCACGACTTCGCCGACGTCGGTGAGGTGGAAGCCACTCTGGCGAGCCTGCGGCAGGGCGAGCACGGTCCGCTGGTGGTCGATCTGGGACGGGAGCCGGGCCGCCGCGAGGCCCGGTTCGCCCATCTGCTCTCGGGCATCCCGGCGCCGGCAGCCAGTACGACGCCACCGGCCGCGGCGCGGGACGGCCAGGCCGCACCGATCACCACCGACGTCGAAGCGCGTCTGGAGGCGCTGGAAGCCCGGCTCGACGCCGTGGAGCGCGCCCTGCGGGCGCTGGCACCTGCCGCCACCGATTCCTGACCGCCGTGGAGACGCTGCTGAACGCGCTGCTGGCCAGCTTTGCGGCCGGCCTCGGCACCACGGTCGGCGCGCTGGCCATCTTTTCCGCCAAGAGCCTGAGCTCGCGCACCGAGAACGTGCTGCTGAGCGGCGCCGCCGGGGTGATGCTGGCCGCGTCCTGCTTCTCGCTGCTGCAGCCCGCCATCGACCTGGGCACCCAGACCCTGGGCGGGCCGGTGCCCGGCGTGCTGGTGGTGATCGCCGGGCTGATGGCCGGTGGCTACGGGCTGCACCTGCTGCACGACAGCATTCCCCACGAGCATTTCCACAGCGGCCGTGAAGGGCCGTCCGCCGAGCACGTGCGCCGCATCTGGCTGTTCGTCATCGCCATCTCTCTGCACAACTTTCCGGAAGGCATGGCGGTGGGCGTGGGCTTTGCCCACGGCGACTTCACCACCGGGCTGCCGCTGGCGGTGGGCATCGGCCTGCAGAACGTCCCGGAAGGGTTGGCGGTGGCTGTGTCGCTGGCATCTGCCGGCTACGGCCGCCTGCAGGCCTTTCTCGTTGCCAGCCTGACCGGCCTGGTGGAGCCGGTGGGCGGGCTGGTGGGCGGCTCGGCGGTGTGGCTGGCCCAGGTGCTGCTGGCGCCCGTTCTGGCCATGGCCGCCGGCGCCATGCTGTTCATCATCAGCGACGAGATCATCCCCGAGACCCACCGCTCGGGACTGCAGCACGTGGCCACCCTGTCGCTGATGGGCGGCTTCGCGTTGATGCTGCTGCTGGGCGCCGCGCTCGGTTGAGGCCGCAGGATCACGGGGGAATGGTGCGATGACGGATGCGGGCAACGACGGCGCGCAGATGGTGGCCAACCGGCTGCGCAAGAATGCCAGGCGGCTGCGGCCGTGGCGCCAGCGCCACCAGGTGACCTGCTACCGGCTCTACGACGCCGATCTGCCGGAGTACGCGGCCGCCGTCGACGTCTACGAGGCCGTGGCCGGCCCCATCTACGCTCACGTTCAGGAGTACCAGGCGCCGAAGCAGATCCCGGTGGCCGTGACCGAACGGCGTCTCGACCAGCTCTGCGATGCGGTGTGCGCCGTCCTGGAGATTCCGGCAGAGCGGCTCGCTCTGAAGACGCGCGCCCGCGGCAAGGGCGGCAGCAAGTACGGGCGCATGGACGATCGTGGCGAGTTCGTGCGGGTGCGGGAAGCGCCTGTCACCCTCGAGGTCAACCTGTTCGACTACCTGGACACGGGCCTGTTTCTCGATCATCGGCCGGTGCGTCGGCGCCTCGGCCGGGAGGCTGCCGGCAAGCGGCTGCTGAATCTGTTCTGCTATACCGGCGCGGCCACGGTCCATGCCGCGGTTGGCGGCGCCGCAGGCAGCGTCAGCGTCGATCTGTCTGCCACCTATCTGGCCTGGGCGCGGCGCAACCTGGAGCTGAACGGCGCCGACGCCAACGCCCACCGGCTGGTGCAGGCGGACGTCATGACCTGGCTGGCCGGGCACGGCGACCGCTACGACCTGATCTTCTGCGATCCGCCGACGTTCTCGAACTCGAAACGTGCCGACGACTTCGACGTCCAGCAGGCGCACGTGCGCCTGCTGGCGCTGGCCGTCGCGCGGCTGGCCCCCGGCGGCCTGCTGTTCTTCTCCAACAACTTCCGCCGCTTTCGACTGGACGAAGCTGCGGTGGCCGGCTTTGCGTCGGTGCGCGAGATCAGCGCCGACACCGTCGATCCGGACTTCGCCCGCAACCTCCGCATCCACCGCTGCTGGGAAGTCACGGCGCGCTGACCCCGCGCGGCTTCGGCGCCGCCGGTCGCCGCCGGCGGTCGCCCCAATTGCGCCCTGGGGGTTCCATTTCGGCCGCATCCCTTGTATGAATGAGCAGGAGAGGGAACGCCACAGTGGCACCGGCAGCCCGGACAGTGCGTCGCCAGCCACGGCGAGAGAGGATGACATGAATGCGGTAGCCCGCTGCGGCCTATGGTTGGGCCTTGGCTTTGTACTGCTGGCATCGTCGAGCAGCGTCTCGGCGGTGGATGTCGAGCTAGGTCAGCCCGCTCCCGATTTCCTGCTGCCCTCCGTTCATGCCGATCAAATTCCCGTCGCCCTGTCGAACTACCGTGGCAGGGTCGTCTACCTCGATTTCTGGTCTGCCTGGTGCGTGCCGTGCCGGGAGACCATGCCGGCGCTGGATGCGCTGCGCCGTGACCTTCCCCGCGATGAGTTCGAAGTGATCGCCGTCAACGTCGATGCCGTGGTGGCCGACGCCAGGCGGTATCTCGAGCAGGTGCCGGTGAGCTACCCGGTGGCGCTCGATGCCAACGGCGCCACAGCGCGCCGCTACGGCGTGACGACGCTGCCGGCATCGCTGCTCATCGACCGCGAGGGGACGGTACGGCGCGCGGTGCGTGCCACGGCGACCGAGGACGTTCGCGCGCTGCGAACGGCAGTGTCCAGCTTGATCGAGGGGGACGATATCCAGCAGTAATCGTCGAGACGGCCCGGGGCGGCGCGCCGGGTGTGAGACCAGGGTGAGGTAGGAACATGTGGATTGCGGTAGCCGTCATCGTGCTGGTGCTGGGGTCTGTGCTGTTTCATTTCCTGAGCCCCTGGTACCTGACGGAGCTCGCCTCCAACTGGAGCACCATCGACGACACCATCACCATCACCTTCTGGGTGACCGGGTTCGTGTTCGTGGCCGTGAATCTGTTCATGGCGTACTCGGTGATCCGCTACCGCTACGACAAGAATCGCCGCTCCGACTACGAGCCCGAGAACAAGAAGCTGGAATGGTGGCTGACCGGCATCACCACCGTGGGCGTCGCCGCCATGCTGGCCCCCGGGCTGTGGGTGTGGAACGACTTCGTCAACGTTCCGGAGGACGCGCACGAGGTCGAGGCCGTTGGCCAGCAGTGGCACTGGACCTACCGCTACCCCGGTGAAGACGGTCAGTTTGGCACCGTGCAGTCGCGGCTCGTCAGCGACGCCAATCCGTTCGGCATGGATCCGGACGATCCGCGCGGCTTCGACGACGTGCTGGTGGACTCACCGGAGATGCGGCTGCCGCTCGATCGCCCCGTGAAGCTGCTGCTGCGCTCCAAGGACGTGCTGCACAACTTCACGGTCACTCAGTTCCGCGTGAAGATGGACCTGGTGCCCGGGCTCGTCTCGCACATGTGGCTGACGCCGACCCGCACCGGCCGCTTCGAGGTGCTCTGCGAAGAGCTGTGCGGCATCGGCCACTTCGCCATGCGCGGTGCCGTGGTGGTGGACACCCAGGAGGACTTCGACGCCTGGCTCGCCGCGCAGCCCACCTATGCCGAGCTGCGGGACATGCCGGATGGCGATTCGGCCCGCGGTCAACCCCTGTATGCGGTCTGCAGCGCCTGCCATGGCCAGCGCGGCGAGGGCATGGAGGCCATGAACGCGCCCAAGCTCGCCGGCCAGGAAGCCTGGTACCTGCGGCGTCAGCTCGAAAACTATCGCAGCGGCCGGCGCGGCGCGCACCCCGACGACGAGTACGGCAGGCAGATGGCGCCCATGGTGGCCACGCTTACCAACGAGCAGGCCATGCGCGACGTCATCGCCTACATCGAGACCTTGCCGGATGAACCCGTGGCGACCACGGTGGCCGGCGACGCCGATCGCGGGCGCAAGATCTACCAGGTCTGCGGCGCCTGCCACGGCTGGGACGGCCAGGGCATCCAGGCGGTCAAGGCGCCGCGCCAGGCGGGGTTGCAGGACTGGTATCTGGTCAGGCAGCTCAACAACTTCAAGGACGGCATACGCGGCGCCCACCGGGACGACATCTACGGTCACCAGATGCGACAGATGGCCAGCATCCTGGTCAACGACCAGGCGGTGAACGACGTGGTGGCCTACATCAACACGCTTTCCCAGACATCAGGTTCGCAGCTAGCGCAGCGCAGCGGCGGGGAGGAATAAGCCATGGCCCAGACCACGCACGATCAGTACCCCCTGGTAGGGCCTCTCGAGATGGAGGAGATGGAGCTCTACCATCCGAAGACCTGGCTCGGTAAGTACGTCTTCTGCCAGGACGCCAAGGTGATCGCGATCCAGTACTCGATCACGGCCATCGCCATCGGCGTGGTGGCGCTGGGCCTGTCGGTGGTGATGCGGCTGCAGCTCGGCTTTCCCAACACGTTCTCGTTCATCGACCCGGCGAACTATCTGCAGGCGGTCACCATGCACGGCATGATCATGGTGATCTACCTGCTCACGGCACTGTTCCTTGGCGGCTTCGGCAACTACCTGATCCCACTGATGGTGGGCGCCCGGGACATGGTGTTTCCGTACGTCAACATGTTGAGCTTCTGGGTTTACTTCCTGGCGGTGCTGCTGCTGGTGGCCAGCTTCTTCGTGCCGGGCGGGGCGACCGGCGCCGGCTGGACGCTGTATCCGCCCCAGGCCGTCAGCCCCGGCACCCCCGGCATCGACGGCGGCATCATGCTCATGCTGCTGTCGCTGATCGTGTTCATCATCGGCTTCACCATGGGCGGCCTGAACTACGTGGTGACCATCCTGCAGGCGCGCACCCGGGGCATGACGCTGATGCGCATGCCGCTCACGGTGTGGGGCATCTTCATGGCCACGGTGCTGGCGCTGCTGGCGTTCCCGGCGCTGCTGGTGAGCTGCATCATGATGCTGCTCGACCGCACGCTCGGCACCAGCTTCTTCATGCCGGCCATGATCTCCCTGGGTGAGCAGACCGAGTACGTGGGCGGCAGTCCGATTCTCTGGCAGCACCTGTTCTGGTTCTTCGGGCATCCCGAGGTCTACATCGTCGCGCTGCCCGCGTTCGGCATCGTCAGCGACCTGCTCGCCTGCCATGCCCGCAAGAACATCTTCGGCTACCGGATGATGGTGTGGGCCATCCTCGCCATCGGCGGGCTGTCGTTCATCGTCTGGGCTCACCACATGTACGTGAGCGGCATGAACCCCTACTTCGGCTTCTTCTTTGCCACCACGACGCTGATCATCGCCATACCCACCGCGCTCAAGGTCTACAACTGGGTGCTGACCCTGTGGCGGGGCAACATCCGCCTCACCGTGCCCATGCTGTTCGCCATCGGCTTCATCTTCACGTTCATCAACGGCGGCCTGACCGGGCTGTTCCTTGGCAACGTGACGGTGGACGTGCCGCTGTCGGATACGTACTTCGTGATCGGCCACTTCCACATGGTGATGGCGGTGTCGCCGATTCTGGTGATCTTCGGCGCCATCTATCACTGGTACCCCAAGATCACGGGCCGCATGCTGAACGACACGCTGGGCAAGTGGCACTTCTGGGTCACCTTCCTCGGCACCTACGCCATCTACTACCCGATGCATTACATCGGCATCGAGGGCGTGCCGCGACGCTACTACGCCTATGGTGACACCGAGTTCATGTCGGCCACGGTGCAGGACGTGAACGTGTTCATCACCCTGGCGGCGCTGGTGGTGGCGGCCGGGCAGATCCTGTTCTTCTACAACGTCATCCGCAGCTACTTCAACGGCCGCGATGCGGGCCACAACCCGTGGGAGGCCACCACGCTGGAGTGGCAGACGCAGCATACGCCGCCGCGGCACGGCAACTTCGGCGACGAATTGCCCATCGTTTACCGGTGGGCCTACGACTACGGCGTGCCGGGTGCCCGTGACGACTTCATTCCGCAGAACGTGCCGCCGGACGCGTCCGGACTGACCGGCGACCCGAACAGGCATCCGGAGCAGCACGCGTGACCATCGCCGTCGTCATCTTCGCGTCGCTGATTCTGGCCCTGGTGGGGTGGCTGTTCGCGCAGTCGCTGCACACCCGCCCGTGGGTGGCGCAGGGGCCTGCCTTCGACCTCACCAGCCCGTCCGCGCGTAGCCGCCAGCTATGGCGGGTCACCCTGATGGTGATCATGGCCGTGGTGGCGTCCGTGTTCGGGCTGTTCATGAGCGCCTACCTGATCCGCATGGACTACGGCGACTGGCGGCCGCTGCAGGATCCCGCGCTGCTCTGGGCCAACACCGGCGTGCTGGTGCTGTGCAGCGTGCTGCTGCAGCTCGCCTGGGGCGCGGCCCGCCGCGGTCAGGACGCGCTGCTCAAGCTCACGTGGCTCGGCGGGGGCGCCATGAGCCTGGTGTTCATCGGCGGTCAGTACGTGGTCTGGCGGCAGCTCAATGCCGCTGGGTTCTACCTGGATCACAACCCGGCGAGCGCGTTCTTCTTCGTGCTGACCGGGCTGCACGTGCTGCACCTGCTGGGTGGCCTGGTGGCCTGGGGCCGCACGACCATCCGGATGGGCGCCGGCGGGGCCAGCGCCGGCGTGCGTCTGGGCATCGAGCTGTGCGCGCTGTACTGGCACTTCCTGCTGGCGGTCTGGGTGGTGCTGTTCGCGTTGCTGTCGACAACCTGAGGGGCGAGGAGGAGCGGATCATGGCGGAAGCGCTGCCGGGCATACCTGGCCAGACGCCGGGCGTCACAGGGCTGGTGTCGGATTGGGCGTCCGATCAGCGGGCGTTCAAGCGGGTGCCCTGGGGCAAGGCGATGATGTGGATCTTCCTGCTCTCGGACACCTTCATCTTCGCCTGCTTTCTGGTCTCGTACATGACGGTGCGCATGTCGGCCGTGGATACCTGGCCGGAGCCCAACATCGTATTCGGGCTGCACATGTTCGGCTACGACGTGCCGCTGCTGCTGATCGCCATCATGACGTTCATCCTGATCACCTCCAGCGGCACCATGGCCATGGCGGTGAAGTTCGGCTACGAAAAAAACAAGACCATGACGTTCTGGCTGATCATCGCGACCGCCTTCTTCGGCGCCAGCTTCGTCGGCATGCAGGCCTTCGAGTGGACCAAGCTGATCTCGGAGGGGGTGCGGCCCTGGGGTAATCCCTGGGGGGCCGCCCAGTTCGGCGCCACCTTCTTCATGATCACGGGTTTTCACGGCACCCACGTCACCATCGGCGTGATCTTCCTCTTGATCATCGCCTTCAAGGTGCGGCGCGGCGACCTGGACCACGAGCGGCCGGGCTTTCTCACCGGCCGCAAGGGACGCTACGAGATCGTCGAGACCCTGGGCCTGTACTGGCACTTCGTCGACCTGGTGTGGGTGTTCATCTTCGCGTTTTTCTATCTCTGGTAGGAGGCCGCTATGTCGGGCAATTCGGGTCACGTGGAAGGCCAGCAGCATCCCATCTCGATCTACTTCTGGATCTGGGGGCTGCTGTTCGTGCTGAGCGCGCTGTCGTACATGGTGGACATCCTGGAGTTCCAGGGCCTGCTGCGCTGGTCGCTGATCATCACCTTCATGCTGCTCAAGGCGGGCCTGATCGTGGCGGTGTTCATGCACATGATGTGGGAGCGCATGGCCATCATCTGCGCCATCCTGGTGCCCCCGGGCGTGATCCTGATTCTGATCGCGCTGATGGCGCTGGAAGCCGACTACACGTTCTTCACCCGGCTGCTGTACTTCCACAACCCGGCGACCGTGCCTGAGTAGCCTAGGTTAGGATCGAGATCAGGGTCATGGCGGGTGGTCGGACTGAGATCACGGTCATGGCCGGCGGATCGCGCGCCGGGTAACACCTGCTGGCCAGCGGGCGTCAGCGTTTTAGCGGCGGCGGAATACTGCGGGGCCTGAACAGGCCAGCAGGTGTTCCCCGGCACACGCCCGCCCCCCCAACCCCCTGCTCTCGTCCTGGGTTGCGGGTTGGCGCCGCGAGCTGAACGAACGCGCAGAGCCGAGTCGCGCGGCCGTGAGCCATGGCGCCTGAAGTTGCACTCTTAACCGTGTCATGCAGATTGTGGGGTGGTGTGGGGGCGTGGCCGGACAGGCCTTTTCGCGCGTTAAGCCCCGCATCTCATCGCAGAGCCCCACCACAATGACGGCCGCTGCGCGAAAAGGCCTGTCCGGCAGGCGCCCCTCAACCAACACTCCACAAATCTGCCCCCCGCTACGGCAGCGTCTGCGTGAACAGCCTCTTGAGCCTTCCCTGCCAGGCGACGATCCAGTGGGGCGTCGAGCGTCCCGTGCCCGCGATGCGCGCGTTCGGGTGCTTCTGGACGATGCGCTCGAGCACGTCCTCCTGGTCTTCGGTCAGGTCGACGAAGAACAGGTGCTTGCCGGCTTCGAGCTCCTCCTTGAAGCGCTTGAAGTTGGTGTTGAAGGTCTGGATGCCGATGAAGCCACCTTCCCAGGTAAAGAAGCCGAGCAGGATGATGGCGAGGAAGATGAACGGTATCCATCCGGCCGGGCTCTGGTGCCACTCCCCCAGATAGGTGGCGACCAGCACCAGCGCGGCCGCTGCCACGCCAACGGCCAGGCCGTACTCGCCGGAGTGGATGACGTCCCGCTTCATCAGCGACTGCACGTCGTGCAGGTGCTCGTGGGTCTCCACGGCGGTGTCGTCGAGACTCAGCACGTGAATCTGCGGTGTGGCGATACCGGCCTTCTCCAGCTCCTCCTCGAACGACTCGAGATCGTCCAGGTCGTCGCTGACGAAAAAGTGGCGCTTCATCCTCATCTTTCCTCTCCCTAGCCCGAAGGCGTCATGTTGTCGGCGTCGCTGCAGATCGTGCTGCGGCGGCGCCTCACACCCTCCCGAATGCGTAGTGATCTACCAGCAGCGCGGCGAACAGGGCGCCCAGGTAGACGATCGAAAAGCGGAACGTGGCCATGGCCGCGCCGGGCCGCTGCCGGTAGAGGGCCCAGGCGTGGCGCAGAAACATGCTCCCCAGCAGCAGCGCGGCTGCCGCATACAGGGGGCCCGTCATGCCGAGCGCCCACGGCAGCAGGCTGCAGACGGTGAGCGCGACCGTGTAGATCACGATCTGGGTGCGGGTGTGGGCCTCGCCGTGGGTGACCGGCAACATGGGCACGCCGGCTTTCGCGTACTCGTCCAGGCGGTCCAGGGCCAGCGCCCAGAAATGCGGCGGGGTCCAGAGAAAGATGATCAGCACCAGCAGCACCGGCTCCAGGGCCAGCGTGCCGGTCACTGCGGTCCATCCGAACAGCGGCGGTGCCGCCCCGAACAGGCCGCCGATGACGATGTTCTGCGGGGTCAGGCGCTTCAGATACAGCGTGTAGATGATGCCGTACCCGGCCCAGGACACCAGGTTCAGCCACGCCGTGATCGGGTTGACGGCGAAGGTGAGCAGCGTCATGCCGGCAAGCGCCAGCGCGGCCGAGAACAGCATGGCGCGGGGCATGGGCACCAGCCCGCGCACCATGGGCCGCTCCCGGGTGCGGCCCATGTGGGCATCGATGTGGGCGTCGGCAACATGGTTGAGAACGGCCGCCGAACCCGCCATCAGCGCAATGCCGAGCATGGCGGCCGCCACCAGGGGCAGCGGGGGCAGACCGAGCGAGGCCGGGACGGCGAGAAAGGTGCCGACCAGGGCGGTGATCAGCATCAGCGCCACGACCCGGGGCTTGCACATCTCCAGGTAGTCGCGCCAGGAGGCGGCGACCATATCGACGTGGCCGTGGCCGACGTGTCCGTGCTCCATGTCCCCTGTCCCCCGCGGGTTCCCGGACAGCGCGCCCACCAAGACCCGACCCCCTCGCCGGGCCACAGCGCGCAGTCGCATTCAGCGCCTTCATTCTGCGCCGGACCCGGTCGGATGACAAACCAGCCTCCCAACGTTTCGGGAATATACGGGCGAGCCAAAACAACGAAAAGGAATTAAGCTCCCATCGGAGCCAGGGCAAGGGGAGGGCGCCGTGTCACTGATCGCGTGGTCGTGGCTGTTTCTGGTGGTGTACGTTGCGCTGATGGTGGGCATCGGCGTGTACGCGCAGCGGCGCATCCGCCATGCCGACGACTTCGCCACCGCGCGTGGATCGTACGGCGCCCTGTTCCTGGCGCTGGCGTTCGCGTCGTCCACGGCCAGCGGCGCCACCTTTCTCGGCAGCCCGGCGCTGTCCTATGAGTGGGGGCTGGCTGCCCAGTGGGGCAACTTCCTGTATCCCATGGGGCTGTATTTCGGCGTGCTGATCTGCATGCGCCTGATCGCCACCTCCGGGCACCACTTCGGCAACCGCTCCATTCCCGAGTATCTGGGCGATCGCTACCAGTCCGAGGGCATCCGCGTGCTGGTGACGCTGATGTCCCTGGTGCTGATGTTCTATCTGGCGGGGCAGCTCGTCTCCGGGCTGGTGATGTTCGAGATGATGCTGGGCCTGCCCAAGTCCTGGGCGCTGGTCATCACCGTCACGGTGCTGCTGGTCTACGTGGTGCTGGGCGGTGCCCATGCCGACATCCTCACCGATGGTGTGCAGGGCTTCATGATGCTGGCCCTCGCGGTGCTGGTGATCGTTCTGGTGCTGGTGGGCTACGGCATCGACGGCGGCTTCCCCGGCGTGGTGACCAACCTCGCGGCCCAGGACGAGAACCTGGTGAAGCCGCTGAACCCGGCGACGCCGCTGTATCACTCCTGGTGGTCGCTGGTGGCCATCGTGCTGGCGCACATGCCGCTCGGGCTGCTGCCCCATCTGGGCAACAAGCTGTGGGCGCTGAAGTCGTCCGGACGGCAGCTACAGTTCGTGCGTCTCGCCTTCGCCTTCGGCCTGACGCTCGGCATGCTCGGCCTCGGCGGCCTGCTGTCTCGCGCCCTGCTCGGTGACGCGCTGTTCGAACCGGGCGCCAACCCCAACAGCGCGCTGCCGGCCCTGTTCATCGACCTGTTTCCGACCTGGCTCGCGGCCCTGATCGGCATCGGCGTGCTGTCTGCGGTGATGAGCACGGCAGATGGGCTGGTGGTGTCGTCGTCGCAGATCGTCGCCAACGACCTGTACCGACGCACCCTGGCACCGCGCCTGCACCCGAACCTCGACCCGGAGGTGCTGGACCGCCGGGTGCTGTGGCTGAGCCGGGTGTCCACCGTCGTGGTGCTGCTGCTGGCCATGGTCATGGCGTGGGCGCTGATGGACGTGAACATCGCCCTCATCGTCTGGATCGGCAACGGCGGCATGATGGCCGCGTTTGCCGGTCCGCTGGTGGTGGGTGCGCTGTGGCGCGGGGTTACGGCGGCCGGCGCCTATGCGGGGCTGGTCGGCGGGTTCGGCACGTTTCTGGTGCTGCACACGGGGCAGATCGATCCCGCCTGGTTCCCGCCGGACTCGACGTTGGCAGCGGTCGCGCTGTGGCTGCAGCGTGAGGCGCCGAACCCATACTCCTGCGCGGCCATGGGCGAGCTGGTGTCCGTGGCGCTGACGTGGGCCGTGTCCAGGCGCACGCGGGCGCTGCCGGCCGCCCACATCGAGGCCTTGTTCGGATCAGGCGCGCGGCGCATGTAGCGCCCGGTGCAGCTTGTCCGCCAGCTCCGCCAGGCGATAGGGCTTGTTCAGCAGCGCCACCCCGGGGTCGAGCCGGCCATGGTGGACGATCGCGTTCTCCGTGTAGCCGGAGGTGTACAGCACCGGCAGGTCCGGGCGTATGGCCCGAGCCGCTTCCGCCAGCCTGCGCCCGTCCATGCCACCCGGCATCACCACGTCCGTGAACAGCAGCGCCACGTCGTCGTGGCGCTGCAGCAGCGCCAGAGCCTGCTCGGCGTCCGCCGCGCTCACCACCCGGTAGCCCAGGGCCTGAACCTGCTGGACGACGAAGTTGCGCACCAGCGCGTCGTCTTCCACCACCAGCACCAGCTCCCCGGCACCGCGCGCGTTGTCGGTGCGTGGCGGCGCAGGGGCCTCGGCCCCGGCCTCCCAGGTACGCGGCAGGTACAGCCGCACGGTGGTGCCTTCGCCGGGCTCGGAGTACAGCTTGATGTGACCGCGCGACTGCTTTATGAAGCCGTAGACCATGGACAGGCCGAGGCCGCTGCCCTGACCCGGGGGCTTGGTGGTGAAGAACGGTTCGAAGACGCGCTCGACCAGTTGCGGCGGCATGCCCTTGCCGGAATCGCTCACCGCCACCATGACGTAGTGCCCGGGCGTCACATCGAGGTTCTCGGCGGCATAGGCGTCGTCCAGGTGGATGTTGGCGGTCTCCAGCGTCAGCCGGCCACCGTCCGGCATGGCGTCCCGGGCGTTGAGACAGAGGTTGAGTACGGCGCTTTCGAGCTGCGCCGGATCGACCATGGCCCGCCACAGGCCGCCGGCGCGCACGGTTTCGATCTCGATACGCTCACCGAGGCTGCGCCGTAGCAGCTGGTCCATCCCGGCCAGCAGGTCGGCGACCTCGGTGGGCTGCGGCGCCAGCGGCTGCTTGCGGGCGTAGGCCAGCAGTCGCTGGGTGAGGTCGGCGCCCCGCCGGGCCGCCTGCCGGGAGGTTTCGGCGAGCCCGCGCAGCCGCTGGTCGTCGCCGACGGCGTCGATCAGCAGATCGGCGTTGCCGATGATGACGGTCAGCAGGTTGTTGAAGTCGTGGGCAATGCCGCCGGTGAGCTGACCGACCGCCTCCAGCCGCTGCGACTGATGCAGCATCGATTCCAGCCGCTTGCGGTCGGAAATGTCCTGCATGGCGCCCTGCACGCGGATGATCCTGTCCTCGGCATCCCGCTCGCAGTGGCCGATGACGCGCAGCCAGCGCTGCCGGCCCGTAGCGGTGACGATCTGCACCTCCTCGTCGTAAGGGGTGCCGTCGCGCACGCAGGCCTCGAAGCGACGTTGAATGCGCTCGCGGTGCTCCGGCACGCAGGCGCTCATCCCGTACTCCAGCGTGGGCTCGAAGCCGTCGGTAAGTTCGTGGATGCGACTCACCTCCGGCGACCAGGTGACCCGGCGGCTCGCCACCTCATAGCTCCAGCCCCCCAGGCCGGCCACCTCGCCAGCCATCTGCCGCAGAAAGCTGCGCTCCCGGGCTGCGCTCTGCGCCTGCTCCCGTTCCACCACCGTGGCGATCAGGTTGGCCAGGGTTTGCACGAAGCTCACGTCCTCCGGGGTGAAGGTGCGGCGACGGGTAGTGTGGATGCCGAGCACGCCCCAGGGCCGGCCGCCGGCCATGATGATGGTGCTGATCCCGCTGACCACGCCGTGGTCGATCAGCAGCGCCGGTCCGGAGAAGCGGGACTCGGTGCGCAGGTCGGCCACCACCACCGGCGAATCCTGGAGCAGGGTGAATCCGGCCTGGGAATCGGCGCCTGCCGGCACCTGGGCGGTGCCCACCAGACCCGGGCGCCAGCCGATGCCGGCCACCAGCGCCAGCGCCTCGCCGCCGGGCAGCAACGCCAGCACCTTGGTGTACTCGACGTCGAGAATGCGGGCGGCCCGGGCCATGGCCTCGTCCATCAGCGCCTTCGGGCTGCTGCCGCGCAGGGCTGCGAGCCCGAGCTCGGAGATGGCCGTCTGCTGGCGGTTGCGCCGCTCCAGCTCCAGCTCGACGTGCTTGCGTTCGGTGACGTCCTGCACCGTGCCGAACTGGCGAGCCGGCCGCCCATCGCTGCCCGACTGCAACGTTCCGCGCACCTGCAGATAGCGCACGCTGCCGTCGGGTCGGACGATGCGGTACTCGACCTCGGTACGACCCTTGCCGGCCAGGGCGGTGGCTTGGGTCTCGGCCAGGCTCTCTCGGTCGTCGGCGTGCACCAGGGCGACGAACGCATCCAGCGTGTGCTCGAACCGCGCCGGCTCGACGCCGAGGATGCGATAGACCTGGTCGGAGTACTGCATGGCACCGCTGCCGAGGTCGAGATCCCAGCTACCGATCCGGGCGACCGCCTGGGCTGCCGCGAGCTGGTCGCGGCTGTGGCGCAGGTCCTGCTGGGCGTCGACGGCGCGCGCGGCTTCCGCCTGCGCCTCGGTCAGATAGCGCCGGATCAGCAGGTAGATCAGCGTGGCCGTGATGCCGACGAAGCCCAGACCCTTGGTGATCTCGACGGCGGTGGACGGCTGGTAGGCATGCAGGGCAAGGTCCGAGGCGACGATGTAGGCGGCGCTGACGGCACCGTACGTCAGCGCAATGGTCAGTGCCCTTCGGTTCGGGTCGCGCATGGAGGCGGAAGCATCGCAACTGCGGGTGCAGGCGTCAATTCGCCGCGAGCCGCCGCGCGTTCCAGGGCCCCTTGTCCTACAGCCAGCCCTTGCGCTTGAACAGCAGGTAGGGCGCGATGCCGGACAGGATCATCATGACGATGGCCATGGGGTAGCCGAACGGCCAGTCGAGCTCGGGCATGATGTGGAAGTTCATACCGTAGCTGCTGGCGATCAGGGTCGGCGGCAGGAAGATCACGGCGACCACCGAGAAGATCTTGATGATCTGGTTCTGCTCGATGTTCACGAAGCCCTGCAGGGCGTGCAGCAGGAAGGTCACCTTCTCGAACAGGAATTCGCAGTGGGGCAGCAGCGAGTCGATGTCGCGCAGCAGGGTCTGCCACTGGCGGCGCTCGGCCTTGTCCAGCCCGCCGTGGCGCAGCAGAAAGGTGAGATCGCGCTGGGCGTCCACCAGGCACAAGCGGACCTTGCTGTTCAGGTGCTCGATCTCGGTAAGCTGGGCGGCAGCGTCCGCGAAGTCGCGGCTGCGGCGCTGCAGCGCATCCTGGCCGTACTCGTCCAGGCTCTCGTGAATCTCCTCGAGCGTATCCGCGAGCTCGTCCAGCTTGGTCTCGTAGAGGGCGCGCAGCAGCGCTCGCGGCGCCACCGGCAGGGCGCCGCGGTTGGCGCGCATGCGCATCAGCCGCAGCACCGGCACCTCGGGGTCGTGCATGGTGAAGAGCTGGGTGGGCGTCAGCCGGAAGGCGGCGTTGACGGTTTCGTCGCGGCCCTCGAGCCGGCGCAGAAACCAGGATGAGATGTGCAGGCCGTGCTCGTCCGCGAACGAGCGCGAGCTGGCTTCGATCTCCTCCAGATCGTCCTCCGCCGGCAGCTGCCAGGGAAGCAGCCGCGACATGATCTCCCGCTCCTCGTCCGTGGGTTCTACGACGTCGATCCAGACGGCGCGACGCAGCGCGCCCGGCGCCGTCGGATCAGCCAGCTTCTCGAGGCGGCCGTGGTGATCGATGTAGGCGGTGAGCATGGCAGCAGGCTCTGGCAGGACTCCGTTCGCGGCGCAATGTAGCACACCGGGCCCGGACCCCGGCGTGTCGTCAGGGCTGCAGCCGATCGGCTAACATCCGGACTCCGGTTGTTACGGGTGGCGGGGAGCTTCCAGGGTTGGACGTCTATCAGCTGCTGATCAGCGGCGTATCCCAGGGCTGTGTCTACGGGCTCATCGCGCTCGGCTTCGTGCTGATCTACAAGGCGACCGAGATGGTCAACTTCGCCCAGGGCGAGCTGATGATGCTCGGCGCCTTCGTGGCCATCACCTACGTCGACGTGCTGGGCATGCCGTTTCTGCCCGGGGTGCTGGCGGCCATGGCCACCATGGGCTTGATCGGCGTGCTGCTCGAGCGCCTGCTGCTGCGGCCCATGATCGGCGAGCCCCACTTCGCCGTGCTGATGCTCACCATCGGCCTCGGCTTCATCCTGCGCGCGGTGGCCGGCGCCATCTGGGGCTCGAGCCCGCGGCCGCTTGGGGTGCCCTACGCGGGTCAGGTGATCAGCGTCGGCGAGCTGGTGGTCAGCATCGAGAGCCTGGCGATCGTCGGCGGCACGGTGGTGTTGTGCGCGGCCCTGTATGGGTTCTTCCGCTTCACCCGGCTCGGCATCGCCATGCAGGCGGCGTCCCAGAATCAGCTTGCCGCCTACTACGTCGGCATACCCGTGAAGCGCATCTACGGGTTGGTCTGGGCGCTGTCGGCGGTGGTAGCCACCGTGGCCGGCGTGCTGGCCGCGCCGGTGACCCTGGTGGACCCGCTGATGGGCTTCATCGGCATCAAGGCCTTCGCTGCCGCCATCGTCGGTGGCTTCGGCAGCCTGCCGGGCGCCATCATCGGCGGTCTGGTGGTGGGGCTGGCCGAGCAGTTCGCCGGCCTCTACCTGCCGCCCGGCATGGCCGACATGAGCGCCTACGTGATTCTGCTGGCCATGCTGATCCTGCGGCCCCAGGGACTGATCGCCTCCATGCAGCGGAAGAAGGTCTGATGCGCTTCATCCGCAAGACCCGCTACCAGCAGGACATCGCCCTGTTCCGGCACGGCGGTCAGTGGTTCTGGTACTCACTGCTGCTGGTCGCCGCGCTGGCGGCGCCGCTCCTGCTCGACCGCTTCTACCTGGGTGAGCTGGCGCTGGTGTTCATCTACGCCATCGCCGGCATCGGGCTGATGCTGCTGGTGGGCTATACGGGGCTGGTCAGCCTCGGCCACGCCGGGTTCCTGGCCATCGGCGCCTACGCCCACGCCTGGCTGCTCGGCCAGGGCTGGCCGTTTCCGCTGGCGATCGGCAGCGCGGCCGCCTTGAGCGCGGCGGTGGGCGCCGCCATAGCGCTGCCGGCGACGCGCATGACCGGCATCTACCTGGCGGTGGCCACCCTGGCATTCGCCGTCATCGTCGAGCAGGTGATCATCCACTGGGCATCGGTGACCGGCGGCTTCCGGGGCATGGTCGTGCCGGCGGCGGCGTGGCTCGGCGTCGACCTGGGCGGCCCGGCCGCCTTCTACGTGCTGTGCCTGGCATTGCTGCTGCTGTGCCTGCTGCTGGCACTCAACCTGCTGCGCAGCCCCTCGGGGCGGGCCATGACGGCCGTGCGCGACTCCGAGCTGTCGGCGGAGAGCATGGGCGTGCACCTGGTGCGCACCAAGACCCTGGCGTTTGCGCTGTCGGCCGGCTTCACCGGCGTCGCCGGCGCCCTGTTCGCCCACAAGATCGGCTACCTGGCGCCGGACGCCTTCACCCTGCAGCTCTCCATCCTGCTGCTGCTGATGGTGGTGGTGGGCGGCCTCGGCTCGCTGCACGGGGTCATCTACGGGGCGCTGTTCATCGGCCTGCTGCCCCAGGTGCTGGCGGTGGTGCGCGACAGCGTGCCGCCGGCCATCGCCCAGCTTCCCGGCCTCGAGCCGGGCGTGTTCGGCCTGATCCTGGTGCTGGTGCTGATCTACGAGCCGCTCGGCATCTACGGGCGCTGGTGCAAGGTGCGCGCCTACTTCGATGCCTTCCCGCTGTACCGGCGCGCCACCTACAAGCGCCAGAAGCAGTACCTGCGCACGGAGCGGCTGCATTGAGCGCGGCTGGCGCAGCCGCCAGCGGCCCAGGCCGCAGCCTGCTGGTGGCCGAAGACATCGCCGTGAGCTTCGGCGGCGTCAGGGCGGTGAAGGATCTGAGCTTCACCGTGGAAGCGGGCGAGGTGTTCAGCATCGTCGGCCCGAACGGGGCCGGCAAGACCACCATCTTCAACCTGGTGAGCCGCATCTACGACGTCGACCACGGCCGGCTGCTGCTCGACGGCGACGACATCACCCGGGTGCCGCGCCACGCCGTGGCCGAGCGCGGCATCGCCCGCACGTTTCAAAACACCGAGCTGTTCGAGCGCGAGACGGTGCTGCACAACCTGCTGATCGGCTGCCACGCCCATCGCCGCACCGGGTTCCTGTCGGACCTGCTGTTCGTGCCCGCCGTGCGGCGCCAGGAGCTCGAGTTCCGCCGCATCGCCGAGGAGGTCATCGACCTGCTGGACCTGCAGTCGTACCGCGACCAGGTGATCGGCAACCTGCCCTACGGTGTGCGCAAGATGGTGGAGGTGGGCCGCGCGCTGTGCATCCGGCCGCGCCTGCTGCTGCTGGACGAGCCGTCGTCCGGCCTGAATCCGGAGGAGACGGAAGACCTGGCATTTGCGCTGGAGGACATCAACCAGGGACTCGGCATCACCGTGGTGATGGTGGAGCACGACATGGGCCTGGTGTCGCGGGCGTCGCATCGGGTGATGGCGCTGGCGGACGGCGCCCTGCTCACCATCGGCGCCCCGGCGGAGGTGCAGCGGCACCCGGAAGTGCTCAAGGCCTACCTCGGAGACTGAAGCAAACGGAGGCGGACGTGGCGCTTTTGGAAGTCGCCAACATCGAGACCTACTACGGCCCCATCATGGCCATCCGCGGCGTGAGCCTGGCGGTCGAGGCGGGGCGCATCGTCACCGTGCTCGGCGCCAACGGCGCCGGCAAGACCACGGTGCTGAAGACCATCAGCGGCGCCATGGACCCGCAGAAGGGCGTGGTGCGCTTCGCCGGCGAGGCGATTCAGGGCCGCGACCCGGACGCCGTGGCCCGACTCGGCATCGCCCACGTGCCCGAGGGTCGAGAGGTGTTCCCGTTTCTGTCGGTCGAGGACAACCTGCGCATGGGCGCGTACACGCGCCGCGACCGGGGCGTCGCCGAGGATCTGGCGCTGGTCTACGACTACTTCCCGGTGCTGCGCCAGCTTGCCCGCCAGCAGGCCGAGTACCTGTCCGGCGGTCAGCAGCAGATGCTGGCCATTGGCCGGGCGCTGATGCTGCGGCCGCGGCTCATGCTGCTCGACGAGCCGTCCCTCGGGCTGTCGCCGAAGCTGGTGCACGAGATCGCCGACATCGTCCGGCGGCTCAACGTCGAGCAGTCGGTGACCGTGCTGCTGGTGGAGCAGAATGCGCGCATGGCGCTGGACCTTGCCGACTACGGCTACGTGATGGAGAACGGCCGCATCGTCATGGAGGACACCTGTGAGCGGCTCAAGGCGGCGCCGGACATCCAGGCCTTCTACCTGGGCATGAAGGACGAGGGCGTACGCGGCAGCCGCCGCTGGAAGCAGCGGAAGACCTGGCGATGAGCGAGCAGCGGATCAACGGCTGCGACACCGTGTCGGCCCTGTTCGGCAAGCGCGTGGCCGAGCATGGCGGCAAGGTGGCCCTGCGCGAGAAGGACTTCGGCATCTGGAACGAGTACACGTGGGCCGACTGGGGCGCGCAGGCGAAGTGGGTGGGGCTCGGCCTCATGGCGCTCGGGCTCGAGCGCGGCGACGTCTGCTCGGTGGCCGCCGAGGTGTGCCGGGAGTGGCTGTTCGCCGACCTCGGCATCATCGGCGCCGGCGGCGTCACCAACGGCGTTTACCCCACCGACTCGCCCTCCCAGGTGGCGTACCTGATCAACGACTCGGGCACCCGCTTCTACTTTGCCGAAGACGAAGAGCAGCTCGACAAGGTGCTCACCGTGCGCGAGCGCACGCCCTGCCTCGAGAAGATCATCATCTTCGACATGGAGGGGCTGCGGAACTTCCACGACGACCAGTGCCTGAGCTTCGAGGCCCTGGTCGCCCTCGGCCGTGACCACGAGCGCGCTCATCCAGGACTGTGGGACGAGGCGCTGGCCGCCGCCCGGCCCGACGACCTGATGATTCTCACCTACACCTCGGGCACCACCGGGCCGCCCAAGGGCGCCATGATCAGCCAGCGCAACATGATGTACATGATGCGCAACCTGCAGCAGGTCTACGGCATCCGGCCCGATGACGAGCAGCTCGGCTTCCTGCCGCTGGCCCACGTCGCCGGGCGCATGTTCTACGTGTTCGCCGTGATCGAGTCGTGCTCGGTGATCAACCTGGTGGAGAGCCCGGAGACCGTGCTGCAGGATCAGCAGGAGATCGCGCCCAGCATCCACTTCGCGGTGCCGCGGGTGTGGGAGAAGCAGCACTCCATGGTGACCATCCGCCGCCAGGAGGCTACCTGGCTCGGGCGCAAGGCCTACGATCTGGCCATCGCCGCGGGCCGGCGTGTGGCCGAGCAGCGCCTGGCCGGGAAGCGGCCGCCGCTGGGGCTGCGCCTCGCCCACGCGGTGCTCGACGCCGCCGTGCTGCGCAACGTCCGCATCCTGCTCGGCATCGACCGCTGCCGCTGGCTGTCTACGGCGGCGGCCCCCATAGCGCCCGATCTGATCGCCTGGTACTGGGCGCTGGGGCGCCCCATGTACGAGGTCTACGGCCAGACCGAGTGCACGGGCATCGCCACCGCCAACGTGTCCGGCGACGTGCGTCTCGGCAGCATCGGCCGGGCGACGCCCGGAACCGACGTGGTGCTGTCGGACGACAACGAGATCCTGATCCGCGGCCCCGGGGTCATATCCGGCTACTGGCGCAAGCCCGAGAAGACGGCCGAGACCGTGCGCAACGGCTGGCTGCACACGGGCGACGTCGGTCGTGTCGACGACGACGGCTTCCTCTACATCGTCGACCGCATGAAGGACATCATCATCACCGCGGGCGGCAAGAACATCACCCCCAGCGAGATCGAGAACCAGCTCAAGTTCTCCGCCTACATCAGCGACGCCGTGGTGATCGGCGACCGCAGGCCCTACCTCACCTGCCTGGTGATGATCGATCTGGAGAACGTCAGCAAATTCGCCCAGGATAACGACGTGCCGTTCACCAACTACACCAGCCTGTGCCGGGCAGCGGCGGTGCGTGACCTGATCGCGGGCGAGGTGGAGCGGGTGAACGCCCGCTTCGCGCGGGTGGAGACCATCAAGAAGTTCGAGCTGATCGATCAGCTCCTGGACGCCGAGGACGAGGAGCTCACCCCCACCATGAAGCTCAAGCGCAAGGTGGTGAACGAGAAGTACCGGGCGCTGATCGACAGCATGTACTGAGGGAGACGACCATGAAGACAGCGTGGACGATGGCGGCGGTGCTGCTGCTCGCAGGCTGCGGCGGCGGCAGCGGAGACGCCGGGGCGGAGGGGCCTGGATCTCCGGTCCGCGGGGTCACCGAGGCAGAGGTGGTGATCGGCAGCCACACCGACCTGGTGGGGCCCACGGCCATCTGGGGCGTCGGCTCCATCAACGGCGCGCGCATGCGTTTCGACGAGGCCAACGCCGCCGGCGGCGTGCACGGTCGGACCATACGCTTCGTGGTCGAGGACGCCCAGTATCAGATTCCGCGCGCCATCCAGGCGGCCAACAAGCTGATCAACCGGGACAACGTGTTCATCATGCTGCTGGGCATGGGCACGCCGATGAACAACGCCGTGCTCACCCAGCAGCTCGACGCGGGGGTGCCCAACATCTTCCCGCTCACCGGCGCCCGCTCCATGGTGGAGCCTCTGCACCCCATGAAGTTCACCCAGCGCGGCATCTACTACGACGAGATCCGGGCCGCACTGCGCTACTTCGTCGAGGAGCAGGGCCGGCAGAAGCCGTGCGTGGTCTATCAGGACTCCGACTTCGGCCAGGAGATCCTGGAAGCCGTGCACGACCAGCTCGCGGCGATGGACATGACGCTGGTGGAGTCGAGCGCCCACCATCCCACCCAGACCGAGTTCACCGCTGCCATCCTGCGGCTGCGCCGGGCCGGCTGCGACCTGGTGCTGCTCGGCACCGTGCATCGCGACACGCTGCTGCTGCTGGATGCGGCCCGCAAGATGGGTTGGACGGACGCCGCCTGGGTGGGCAACAACGCCACCTACGCCCAGGTGATCGCCGATGCCGAAGCCGGTGACGGCTTCTACGCCTTCGTGCACATGAACCAGCTCTACGAAGACGACGACATGTCGCCCGAGGTGCGCACCTGGTGGGACGGCTACGTGCGCCGCTACGGCCAGACACCGGACCTGGCGGCCATGGAGGGCTACCGTGCCGCCGACCTGGTGGTGCTGGCGCTCGAGCGCGCCGGCCGCGAGCTCAACGTGGACGGCTTCCTGGCGGCGCTGGAGAGCATCGACGACTACACCGACCTGTTCGGCTACCGGGTGGCATTCGGGCCCGGCAAGCACAACGGCGCCCAGGAGTCGGCGCTGGTGCAGGTACGGGGTGGCCGCTGGGTGGAGCTGGATCAGGCGATCGGCTACTGACGCGCCGGGGGTTCGCATGGCGGTCGGCCGCGCCGCCCTGCGCCGGTGTAACCGCCCGCGACGATTGCCCTATACTGCGGCCCGGAGGTGCGCCCATGCGCAAGCAATTCACCAGCAAGCGGCGGGCGTGCGCCCTCTGCAAACCCCATAAGCGTGGTTGGGCCCGCCGCTGGACGGCGTCCGATCAGGCGGCCCGGCGCGACGCGGAGCGCGAGATTCGCGCCGCGGCGGCCGAACGCGCACCCGCATGAGCGTCGTTGACCTCGCGGTCGGCGTGCTCGGCATCACCGTGCTGGTGCTGGCCTGGGCGCTGGTCCGCCTGCAGGCCCGGCACGAGGCGCTGCGCAAGCTGGTCTCCGAGGAGTGGAACGAGTTGCTGGCGGCGCAGCAGGCACTGCAGCAGCTCGGAGCCCAACGGCTGGGCGAGCGCCTCGAGGTCGTGGAAGACCGGCTGGACGCGGTGGCGGAAGAGCAGCAGCAGATGCTGATGCGCGATCAGGCCATCACCGCCTACTCGGAAGCCATCCGCGAGGCGCGTCAGGGGGCCAGCGCCGAGCAGCTCATGGCCAGCCACCAGCTCGGTCGGGCAGAGGCCGAACTCATCGTTCGCCTGCACGCGTCGAACGCGGCACCGTCCTGAGCGGGGTTCAGGCCTTGCCGAGGGTGCGGGCCATGGCGGCCGCGGGGGCGGCGCCACGAGGGGTATAGGCAGCGGGTTCGGGCTGATGACCGATGGCGCGCAGCAGCACCTCGTTGTCGCGGCGGGCCATGACGATGGCGCTGCCGGTGGCCAGGTTGCGCTGCTCGCAGTCCCGCAGCCGCTCGATCAGCCGCTGCACGTCGTCGTCGTCCGAGCGCATGAGCGCGGCGACCCGCGGGTCGCGAGCCAGAGTCTCCAGGTCGCGCAGGCATTTGGCCTTGGCCGACACCGCCTGCAGTAGCTGCTCCGGCTGGCCGGCGACGATGGCCTCGGCCTCATCCTCCAGGGCCGCGGCCACGGCTTCGACGGCCGCCAGCAGGCGGGCCATGGGTCCCTGGGTCAGGGGGCGGGCCGGCTCGCTCATTGGCCGTTTTCCATGCTGAGCAGGCGGGCCGCGATGCGTACCGCGTCGGGCTGGTAGGTGCCGTCGGCCACCGCGCGGCGGAGCATGTCCACCCGCTCGCTGTCGAACGGTACCGGCTGCTCAGCGTCGCTCAGCCCCAGCAGCGCCTGGGCCTGCTCGGTGAGCGTGACCCGATCGCCGCCGCCTTCCTGCCCGGTACTGCCGCGGACGACGGCGGTGCCGCTGCCCGCTGCCGCGGCACCGCCGCGCTCCGGACGCACGGCCTGGCCGCGGGGGTCGCGGGCGCCGTCCAGCGCTGGGGTGTTCTTGATGTCCATGTTCATGCCCGGGTGCTGCCCGAAGCCCTCGTCTGATGTCTCTATGAGTGCATATCGGCCGCTGCCGGCCGAACTTTAGCCCGATGTTTCGCTCGTTCTAAGCATCTGCTTGGTAGTTTAGCCGGCTCAGGCGGGATCGCCCACCCGCAGCCGTCCGGAAGGATCCACCACACCCTCCACCACCTGCCGGGAACGCACGTTGCGGGCCCGCACCCGGTCGCCCTCGGCGCCGTTGCCGAGCGCCTCGCCCTCGGCGCGGACGCTGAAGCGGCCGCTGTGGGTGACCAGCTCCACGCGCTGGCCGCGGCGGATCAGGATCGGCCGCGCCACGGTCTGGGTGGTGAGCACGGTGCCCACCGCCAGCGGCCGCCGCAGCTCCATGTGCTCGGCGTCCTCGATGCGGATCAGGTAGCCGTCCAGGAGCTGCGCCACGTCGCGGCGCTCCAGGGCCAGGTGATCGCGGGTGAGGGCGTCGCCGCGGCCGGCCGGCGCCACCAACACCACCACCTCCATCAGCACCTCGAGGCGTACGGGTACGTACAGCGACCAGTGGCTGGCACCCGGGCAGCGCACGCCCACGCTCAGCCGGGCCGACGGCCGCGCGCCCACCGGGGCGAAGGTCTGCAGCGGCTCTGGGCAGGCCGGCAGGGCGAGGCGCGGATCGATGCTGCTGACGGTGGCGCGAACGTCCGCCTCTGCCGGCGTCATCAGGCGCGCCTGCTCCAGCGCGAACGCCTCGGCGGCGGCACGGATGGCGCCGTGATCCTGCACCGCCGCGGTGGCCTCGGGCGCCCCGGCGGCAGCCAGCAGCAGGGCGGCCAGCCAGCCGGCGGCGCGGCGTGGTGTCTGTGGGTGGGCATGAGCGGGCATGGCATGACTCCCGTGTCGGTGCGTCTTCCTGTTCGCCAACCGGCAACGCAATTCCCGTGCCAGGCGCCGGAAGCGCCGCGGGCCCGGAAAACCGCGGCGATTCCGGCGCCCTACCGCGGCGGCGGCGCCGGGTTCTTGACGCCGCGCCGGAAAGTGGACGCCACGGGCGGCCGCGCAGCGGCAAGCGCTTGCCGGTGGGCGGCAAGCGGCTGCCGACCACCGGCCTGGCCGGTACCGCCGCGGCCGTGGCCGACGCCTTGGCATGGCCGTTGCCGGGGCGCGGCGGGGCCTTCCTTGTTTGTTGGCACGCCGGTTGCATCGCCGTGTTCGCGAAGCCACGGAGGTGCGACGGGGCCCTGCCCCGGTCAGGAGAGAGCCGATGACCACCAACAATCTGATCGATCGTGCCCTGGGCATCATGCCGCACGCGCTCAGCGTCGGCGCCCGCCGCCTGGAGCTGCTGGCCGAGAACATGGCCAATTCCGACACCCCGGGATTCAAGGCCCGCGACATCGACTTCCGCGCCACCCTGAATCAGGTGATGCAGGGCGGGGCCGGCGCCGAGCGGCTGCGGGTCACCCAGCCGGGGCACCTGGGCGATGGCCCGGGTGCCGCGGACGCCGTGCGCTACCGCGTTCCCAACCAGCCGTCGCTGGACGGCAACACCGTGGACGGCGACCTGGAGAAGGCGGCGTTCAGCGAAGCCGCCGTGCGCTATCAGGCGAGCCTCGACTTCCTGGACAGCCGCATATCGGGCCTGCGCAAGGCCCTGCGTGGAGAGTAAGCCATGAGCCTGTTCGACATCTTTGACGTCTCCGGTTCGGCGCTCAGCGCCCAGTCGACGCGGCTGAACACGGTGGCCAGCAACCTGGCCAACGCCGAGGTGGCCAGCAACTCACCGGACACGGTCTACCGCGCCCGGCAGCCGGTGTTCGCGGCGCTGCTGCGTGACAGCGCGCTGGGCAGCGAGCCGGGCAGCCGCGGCGTGCGGGTGGCCGGCATCACCGAGAGCGTGCTGCCGCCGCGGGTCGAGCACCTGCCCGGACATCCCCTGGCCGACGACAACGGCTACGTCTACTTCCCCGCCGTCAACACGGTGGAGGAGATGGCCAACATGATGTCGGCCTCGCGCAGCTATCAGAACAACGTCGAGATGCTCAGCACCATCAAGCAGCTCATGCTGCGCACGCTGCAGCTCGGCCAGCGGTAAGGAGAAGGCGCCGTCATGAGCAACAGCATCGACACCGGCCTGATCGGCCAGCTCGGCATCGGCCCCCGCGCCGCGGAGGGCCCGCGCGAAGAGCTCGGCCAGCAGGAATTCCTCAAGCTGATGCTGGCCCAGCTACAGAACCAGGATCCCTTCTCGCCCATGGAGAGCGGCGAGTTCCTGGGCCAGCTCGCCCAGTTCGGCACGGTTTCCGGCATCTCGGACATGCAGAAGTCCATCGAGGGCCTGGCCGGCTCGCTCACCGGCAACCAGACGCTGCAGGCGGCGTCGCTGGTGAGCCGCGACGTGCTGGTGCCCACCCGTGAGGGCTGGCTGCCGCCGGATGGCGAGCTGGCCGGCGCCGTGGACGTGCCGGCCGGCGTGCGCAACGTCTATCTCGAGATCACCGACCTGAACGGCAGCCCGGTGGCGCGCCTGCCGGTGGATGCCCAGGTGGCCGGCCAGACCAGCTTCCGCTGGAACGGCCAGCTCTCCGGCGGCGACACCGCGCCGCCCGGCTTCTACGAGGTTCGGGCGGTGGGCGAGTCCGGCGGCAACGCCCAGGACCTGGAGGTGATGATCGCCGGCCGGGTCGAAAGCGTGGCCCTCGGCGGCGCCGGCGGCGCGGTGAAGCTCACCGTGACCGGGCTCGGCACCGTGGATCTGGGCCGGGTTCGGGGAATTCTCTAGTCAGTCAGCGCTGTTCCATAAGTCACAGGGAGCATAGATATGCCATTCCGTACAGCCTTGAGCGGCCTCAATGCCGCCTCGTCGGACCTCCGGGTCACGGGCAACAACATCGCCAACGCCGGCACCACCGGCTTCAAGCAGTCGCGGGCCGAGTTCGCCGACGTCTTCGCGGTGGCCTACTCGGGCGTGAGCCGCAACGCCGTGGGCGCCGGGGTCAAGCTGGCCAACGTCACCCAGCAGTTCACCCAGGGCACCATCGACTTCACCGGCAACAACCTGGACATGGCCCTGTCCGGTCGCGGCTTCTTCGTGCTGAGCGACGGCGGCTCGCGCACCTTCACCCGGGATGGCGCTTTCCAGGTCGACCGCGACGGCTTTCTGGTGAACGCGGCCGGCGCGCGCGTGCAGTCGTATCCGGCCACCGATCCCACGTCGAGCCTGTTCAACCGCGGCATCCTCACCGACCTGCGGCTGACCACCACCGAGGCGCCGCCCCAGGCGACGTCGCGGGTGGAAGCGGAGTTCAACCTGCGCTCGGATGCCGAAGATCTGTCGGCGGTCACCTTCGACGCCAACGACCCGGCCACCTACTCGTTCGCGACGTCGCTGAACCTGTTCGACTCGCTGGGCCGCTCGCACACCGGCACGCTGTTCTTCCGCAACGTCGGCGAGCTGCAGTGGGAGGCGCAGCTGGCCATCGACGGCACCGTGGTCGGCGGCCCGCAGGCGCTCACCTTCGATGACAGCGGCCGGCTGGCCTCGCCCGTGGGGGACATTCAGTTCGGCGCCTTCACGCCCGGCAACGGCGCGGCACCCCTGGACATGCGCTTCGACATATCCCGTGCGACCCAGTTCGGCTCCGCCGACAGCGTCAGCGCGCTGCGTCAGGACGGCTACGCCAGCGGCCGCCTCACCGGCGTCGACATCGACCCGGAAGGCATCGTCTTTGCGCGCTTCACCAACGGTCAGGCGCTGTCCCTCGGGCAGGTGGCCGTAGCCGACTTCGCCAACCCCCAGGGCCTGCAGCAGATCGGCAACAACGCCTGGGTGGAGACCTCGGTATCCGGTGAGCCGCTGCTCGGCGCCGGCGGCCAGGGCGACCTGGGCGCCATTCAGTCGGGCGGCCTCGAAGGCTCCAACGTCGACATCGCCGCCCAGCTCGTCAACCTGATCACGGCGCAGCGCAACTTCCAGGCCAATGCCCAGGTGATCAGCACCGCCGACGCGGTGACCCAGGCGATCATCAACCTGCGCTGAGGCGGGAGGTAGACGACCATGGACCGATTCCTCTACGTGGCCATGACCGGCGCCCGGGAGACTCAGCTCGCCCAGGCGGTTACGGCTAACAATCTGGCCAACGCCTCGACGCCCGGCTTCCGGGCCACCCTGGCCGCGGCCAGCCACGTGGCGCTGGAGGGTCCCGGTCACGCCGCCGCCCGTGCCTACGCGGTCACCGAGGGTCGCGGTGTGGATTTCAGCCCCGGCCCGCTGACCAGCACCGGGCGCGATCTCGACGTGGCCATCGACGGCAGCGGCTGGATCGCGGTGCAGGCTGCCGATGGCGGTGAAGCCTTCACGCGGGCCGGCGACCTCCGGGTAGACAGCCTGGGCCTGCTGACCAACGGCCGCGGCCAGCCGGTCATGGGCAACGGCGGCCCCATCAGCGTGCCGCCATACGAAAGCCTCGAGATCGGCAGCGACGGCACCATCAGCATCCGCCCGCTGGGCCAGGATGCGGCGGTGCTGGCCGAGGTGGACCGCATCCGCCTGGTGGATCCGCCGGCCACCGATCTGACCCGCGGCGAGGACGGTCAGATCCGTCTGGCGGCCGGTGCGCCGGAGCCGCCTGCCGCGCTGGTCACCCTGCGCGGCGGCATGCTGGAAGGCAGCAACGTCAGCGTGGTGCAGTCCATGGTGGAGATGATCGAGCACGCCCGGTCCTTTGAGCTGCAGATCAAGATGATGACCACCGCCCAGGAGAACGACCGCTCGTCCAGCGACCTGCTGCGGCTGAGCTGACCCGGAACAGGAGACCGAATCGATGAATGAAGCCCTGTGGATCGCCAAGACCGGCCTCGACGCGCAGCAGACGCGCATGTCGGTGATTTCCAACAATCTGGCCAACGCCAACACCACCGGCTTCAAGAAGGGCCGCGCCGTGTTCGAAGACCTGATCTACCAGACGGTGCGCCAGCCGGGCGCCCAGGCGTCTCAGGATACCCAGCTGCCGTCCGGCCTCATGCTCGGCACCGGGGTGCGGGTGGTCGCCACCGAGAAGCTGTTCACCCAGGGCAACCTGGTCCAGACCGACAACGCCCTGGACGTGGCCATTCAGGGTCGCGGCTTCTTCCAGGTGCTGCTGCCGGACGGCTCCTCCGCCTACACCCGGGAGGGCGCCTTTCAGGTCAGCCGCGACGGCCAGCTCGTGACCGCCGGCGGCTACGAGGTGCAGCCCGGCATAACCATCCCCGACAACGCCCAGTCGGTGTCCATCGGCGAGGACGGCACCGTGTCGGTGGTGGTGCCCGGCGGCGCCGGCTCTACCGAGGTGGGTGCCATTCAGCTCGCCGACTTCGTGAACCCCGGCGGGCTGCAGGCCATCGGCCGCAACCTGCTCACGGAGACCGCGGCCAGCGGTGCGCCCCAGGTGGGCTCACCGGGCCTCACCGGGCTGGGCTCCCTGATTCAGGGCGCGCTGGAGAGTTCCAACGTCAACACCGTGGAAGAGCTGGTCAACATGATCGAGACGCAGCGGGCTTACGAGATCAACTCGAAGGCCATCTCCACGGCCGATCAGATGCTGCAGTATGCCAACAACAACCTGGGACGCTGATCGATGAACGTCGTGCTTGACCTGCTTCGCCCGCTCGCCGTCCTGCTGCTGGTCCTGGTGATCGGCGGCTGCGCGGCGCTGCAGCCGGCCCGGCCGGGCAACGATCCCCGATTCTCGGCGACGATGCCCGAGCCGGCGCCCGTGCCGACCCCGGCTCCGGCCGTCGCCGATGGCACCATCTATAACGTCGGCACGTCGGTGAGCCTGTTTCAGGACTTCAAGGCGCGCCGCGTCGGCGACGTGCTGTCGGTAGTGCTGGCGGAGCGCACCAACGCCCGCAAGAGTGCCAACGCGTCCGCCTCCAAGGAGGCATCGGTCAGCATCCCCGATCCGGTGGTGTTCGGCCGCACCGCGTCCGCCAACGGCATTCCCATCTTCAATGCCGATGGCACCGCCAGCCGCGACTTCGAAGGCCAGGGCGACGCCGCCCAGAGCAACCTGCTGGAAGGCACCATCACCGTGACCGTGGCCGAGGTGCTCGGCAACGGCAATCTGGTGGTGCAGGGCGAGAAGTGGATGAAGCTCAATCAGGGCGAGGAGTACCTGCGGCTGCGCGGCATCGTCCGCCCCGTGGACATCCGCGCCGACAACACCGTGCTGTCCACCCAGATCGGCGACGCCCGCATCGCCTACGGCGGCACCGGAACGCTGGCCCAGAGCAACTCCCCCGGCTGGCTCAGCCGGTTCTTCAACAGTCCGCTGTGGCCGTTCTGATGCCGCTCGAGGAGGGCACCCGCATGTCTCTGCTTCAGGTCGACGTTTCCCAGGCGGGCCGGCGCTACCGGCAGCTCCAGGCGCTGGCCTGGCTGCTGCTGGCTGGCGGGCTCGCCCTGTCCGGCGCGGCCGCAGCGTCCGAGCGGGTCAAGGATCTCGCATCCATCGCCGGCGTGCGCAGCAACCAGCTGGTGGGCTACGGCCTGGTGGTGGGCCTGGACGGCACCGGCGACCAGACCACCCAGGCCCCGTTCACGGCCCAGAGCCTGCGCAACATGCTCGGCCAGCTCGGCGTCACCATCCCGCCGGGCACCAACCTGCAGCTCAAGAACGTGGCGGCGGTGATGATCCATGCCGACCTGCCGCCGTTCGCCAAGCCGGGTCAGCAGATCGACGTCACCGTGTCCTCCATCGGCAACGCCACCAGCCTGCGCGGCGGCACCCTGCTGCTGTCGCCCCTGCTCGGCGTCGATGGCCAGGTCTATGCCATGGCCCAGGGCAGCCTGGTGGTGGGCGGCTTCGGTGCCCAGGGCCGCGACGGCTCGCGGGTGAGCATCAACGTGCCCAGCGTCGGCCGCATTCCCAGCGGCGCCAGCGTCGAGCGCATCGTGCCCAACGCCTTCGATCAGGGTGACTCGCTGGTGCTGAATCTGCACCGCAACGACTTCACCACCGCTACACGCCTCGCCGACGCCATCAACCGCGCCTTCGGGCCCGACACCGCCGTGGCCCTGGACGGCACGTCGGTGCGCGCGCGGGCGCCCATGGATACGGGCGCCCGGGTCGGCTTCCTGTCGATGATCGAGAACCTGGAGGTGACGCCGGGCGAGGCGCCGGCGCGGGTGGTGGTGAATGCCCGTACCGGCACCATCATCATGGGCGGCGGGGTCAAGGTGCTGCCGGCTGCGGTATCCCACGGCAGCCTGACGGTGACCATCACCGAAAGCTTCGATGCCTCCCAGCCCGGGCCGTTCTCCCGGGGCGAAACCGTGGTCACGCCGCGCAGCGACGTGGACGTGGATCAGGGCGGCTCGCGCATGTTCCCGTTCGGCCCCGGCACCTCGCTGGAGGAGATCGTGCGTGCCGTGAACGATGTCGGCGCGGCGCCGGGCGATCTGGTGGCCATCCTCGAAGCCCTGCATCAGGCAGGCGCCCTGCGCGCCGAGCTGATCGTCATCTGACGGCGCGGCAATGAACCCGGTGGTCGACCAGACGTTCCACTTCGCCGACTTCCAGGCGTTCTCGGCGCTGCGCCGCGAGGCCGCCCAGGATACGCCGGAGGCCCGGCGCGTGGTCGCCCGCCAGTTCGAGGCGCTGTTCGTACAACAGCTGCTCGCCCAGATGCGTCAGGCGTCGGAGGTGGACGGCGGCCTGATCGACAACGAGCGGCTCAAACCCTACCAGAGCATGCACGACCAGCAGCTTGCGCTGACCCTGGCCGAAGGCGGCGGCATCGGCCTGGCGGACGCCATCCTGCGCCAGTTGGGAGAGGCCCCCATGAGCGCCGGACGCGAGCTGGCGGCCGGTCTGTCGCTTTCCCCCGTCCGCCGCACCCTGGAACCGGCAGCGCCGCAGCGGCTCCGCCAGCAGATGCCGATGGCGGCAGACGGGGCGTTCCGGCCCGCCACGCCGGAGGCCTTCGTCGACGGCCTGCGCCCGCACGTGGCGCCGGCCGCGCGCCGTCTCGGCGTGCAGCCCGAGGTGCTGATCGCCCAGGCTGCACTGGAGACCGGCTGGGGGCAGCACCGCATCGTCGCCGCCAACGGCCGCGACAGCTTCAACCTGTTCGGCATCAAGGCCACGTCCGACTGGCAGGGCGACACCGTGACGGTGTCGACGCTGGAATTCATCGACGGCGTGCCCGAGCGGCGCCGCGAGCGGTTTCGTGCCTACTCCGGGCTCGCCGAAGCGGTGGCGGACTATGCCGACGTCGTCGCGTCCCGACCCCGCTACGAGCAGGCGCGGGCGGCCGGCAGCAGCGAAGGCTATCTGCGCGGGCTGCAGGCCGGCGGCTATGCCACCGATCCGCTGTACGCGGACAAGATTCTGGCCATCCTCCGCCGCGGCCTGCCGGGCGGGGCCGTTCAAGTTTCCGCAGCAGCGGCCGATAGCGACTCTGCGGGTCCGGCCATCGCGGCATCCGATAGCACCCGAGGAGTGACACCATGAGTCAGGGCGGCCTGTTCGGCATCGGCACCTCGGCGCTGCAGAGTTATCAGCGCGCGCTGCAGGTGACCGGCAACAACATCGCCAATGCCGGCACCGAGGGCTACAGCCGCCAGCGGCTGGATTTCACTGCCCGGCAGCCGGAATACCTGGGATTCGGCGCCCTGGGCACCGGCGTGCAGGCCAGCGGCGTGACCCGCATGGCCGAGGACTTCGTGCAGCTTCGCATCGGCATGGCGTCCTCCTCGGAGAGCTACCAGCGCACCATGCTCGAGTTCTCGCGCCAGCTCGACAACCTGCTGGCAGACCCGGAGACCGGCGCCGGCCCCGCCATGCAGCAGTTCTTCGCGGCGGTGCAGGACGTGGCCAGCGACCCGACCTCGGCTGCGGCGCGGCAGCAGCTGCTGGCCCGTGCCGAAGTGCTGAGCAGTCGCTTTGCCGGCCTCGAGGGCGAGATCGAGCAGCAGCGGGGGCTGGTGGACCAGCAGCTGCGGATCACGGTGGAGGAGATCAACCAGCTATCCACCAGCATCGCCGACCTGAACCGCCAGATCGTCGAGGCCCGCGGCCGCTCCGGGGGCCGCACGCCCAACGACCTGCTGGATCGACGAGACGTGCTGCTGCAGCAGCTCGCCGAACGGGTGGGCATCAACACCGTCACCCAGGACGATGGCAGCGTGAACGTGTTCATGGGCCGTGGCCAATCGCTGGTGCTGGGCACCGCGGCCAACCGCCTGCAGGTGCAGCCCATGGCTGCGGACCCGACCCGCCTGGACGTGGCCTTCGACAACGGTTCGGCCACGGTGGTGGTCACGGACTATCTGACTGGCGGCCGCATCGGCGCGCTGCTCGATCTGCGTGACGAGGTGCTCGACCCGGCGAGCCTCTCCCTGGGCCGCACCGCGCTGACCCTGGCGGAAACCTTCAATGCCACCCATCAGGCCAATCTGGACCTGAACGGCGACCTCGGCGGCGCCTTCTTCTCCATGGCGTCGCCGCGCGTTCAGGCCGCGACCGGCAACGCGGGCAGCGGCCTGCCGACGCTGGCCATTGCCGACGCCGGCGCCCTGGCGCTGTCGGACTACGACCTGCGTTTCGACGGCAGCGACTGGTCGCTGCGGCGCCTGGCCGACAACCAGACCGTGGGCACCATCCCGGCGGGCGGCAGCCTCGAGGTGGACGGCCTGGCCCTGGATCTGTCGCCGGTCACGGGCGCTGCCGCCGGTGACCGCTTCCTGCTGCAGCCGCTGCGGGCGGCCGACGGCCTCGCAGTCGCGATCACCGATCCGCGGGCGGTGGCCGCCGCCCTGCCGGTCACCGCCGAGCCCGCGGCTGCCAACACCGGCTCGCTCAGCGTGCACAGCCTCACCGTCACCGATGCCGGCGACGCGGCTCTGCGCGCGCCGCTGCAGGTCCGCTTCAGTGGCGGCGCCTACGATGTCGGTGGCACCACGGTGGCGCCGGATGCCTCCGGCGAGACCGTGATCGAAGCCAACGGCTGGCGCCTGGTGCTGCGCGGCACCCCGGCAGAGGGCGACGTGATCGACGTGCGTGACAACGCCGGCGCCGTGGGCGACAACCGCGGCGCGCTGGCGCTGGCCGGCATCGCCGAGACCCGCACCGTGGCCGGCGGCACCGCCACCCTGGCGGACAGCTACGCGCAGCTGGTGAGCGACGTCGGCGTCAGGACCCAGCGCGCCCAGGCCAACGCCGACACCCAGGGCCGCATCCTCGCCGACGCCCGCGCGCAGCGGGAGAGCGTATCCGGCGTCAACCTCGACGAGGAAGCGGCCAACCTGCTGCGCTACCAGCAGGCGTACGCGGCGGCGGCTCAGGTAATCGCCACCGCCAACACCATGTTCGACACGCTGCTGAACGCGATGCGGCGCTGATAGCCCCGGAGACCGGACCATGCGCATATCCACGGCGGAACAGTTCCAGAGCGGCATCAATGCCATCCACCAGCAGCAGCAGAAGCTGTCGCGCACCCAGCAGCAGCTCGCAACCGGGCAGCGGATGCTGTCGCCTTCCGACGACCCGGCCGGCGCGGTGCAGAGCCTGGCCCTGCGCAAGAGCCTGGGCGAGCTCGATCAGTACGCGCGCAACGCCGATGCGGCCAACGCGCGGCTGGCCCAGCAGGAGACCGTGCTCGCCGACATGGGCCAGCTTCTGCAGCGGGCGCGTGAGCTCACCGTGCAGGCGGCCAACGCCGTCCAGAACGAGGAGTCTCGGGCAGCGATCGCCAGCGAGCTCCGGCAGATCAACGAGTCGCTGCTGGCGGCCGCGAACACGCGCGATGCCGGCGGCGAGTACCTGTTCGCCGGCCATCGCTCGGACACGCAGCCGTTCGTCCGCCAGGCGGACGGCTCGGTGGGCTATCGGGGCGATGCCGGTCTGCGCAAGGTGGCCCTGTCCGCCGATCGCACCATCACGGTGGGCGCCAACGGCGACGCCCTGATGTCGATTCCGCGCGGCAACGGCAGCTTCCGGGTGGATCCTGCGGCCGGCAACCAGGGCAGCGCCCGGGTGATGTCGGCGACCCTGAGCGCAGGCCCGGTAGCGGCGGAGACCTTCACGATCGCGTTCACGGCCGCGGACGCTTATGAGGTGCGCGACGCTGCTGACAGCGTCGTGGCCACCGGCAGCTACCAGGCGGGCAGCGTCATCGACGTGGCCGGCCGCGCCGTGGTGCTCAGCGGCGAGCCGCAGCCGGGCGACGCCTTCGTGGTCACGCCCGCCGGGCGCGGCAGCGTGTTCGACATGCTCGACGCGCTGGCGGCCGGGCTGGCTGACGCCGGTGACGGAGCCGCCGGGGCGCGGCAGGCCCAGCACGCGGCCACCAACGGCCTGCTCGACCTCGATCAGGCACTCGGCAGCCTGCTCGACGCGCGCACCGACGTCGGTGGCCGGCTGAACGCGGTAGAGGACCAGCTCGGCCGCAACGACGACCAGCGCCTGCGCCTCGAGACGCGCCTTTCGGAGATCGAGGACCTGGACTATGCCGAAGCCATTGGCCGCTTCCAGCTCCAGCAGGTGGCCCTGCAGGCGGCGCAGCAGACCTACGTGCAGCTCAGCCGCCTGAGCCTGTTCGACTATCTGCGTTGAGCGTTTGTGCGCCAGTTCCCATCGTGACCACCAAACCGATGACTTGCAGCCTCAAGAACCAGCCGGCCGCGCCGATACAGGTTTCAACGGCGGCCACTCCGGCCGCTCGCGAATCCCGCCCCTGGCGGTATCGGTCGGAACGCTAAACCGGATTTCACGAGGAACGAATTCATGTCACAGGTAATCAACACCAACGTCATGTCGCTGAACGCACAGCGGAACCTGTCGGCCACCGGCGGACAGCTGGCGCAGTCGATCGAACGGCTGTCGTCGGGCCTGCGTATCAACAGCGCCAAGGACGACGCGGCCGGTCTGGCCATCTCCGAGCGCTTCTCCACTCAGATCCGCGGCCTGAACATGGCCATCCGCAATGCCAACGACGGCATCTCCCTGGCGCAGACGGCCGAAGGCGCGATGAGCGAGCTCGGCAACAACCTGCAGCGCATCCGCGAGCTGGCGGTGCAGTCGTCCAACGCCACCAACAGCGTCAGCGACCGTGAGGCGCTGAATGCCGAGGTTACGCAGCTGCTGGCCGAGATCGATCGGGTGGCCGTCACCGCTGACTTCAACGGCACCAAGCTGCTCGACGGCAGCTTCAGTGGCGCCACCTTCCAGGTCGGTGCCAACGCCGGCCAGCTGATCAACGTCGGCAGCATCGTCGATGCCCGCACGTCCGCGATCGGCTCGGCTCAGTTCGCCGACGACGTCACCGGCACGGTGACCGACGTCGACATCTCCGGCCTCGAGATCAACGGCGTGGTGATTGCCGACGTGGCCGCCGCCGGCTCCGCCGCTGACACCGCCCAGGCGCTGGCGAATGCCATCAACGCCCGCAGCGCCGACACCGGCGTGTACGCGTCGTTGAGTGGTGCGGACCTGACCCTGGAGTCGTTCGTCGCCGACCGCGATCTGGTGGTTGGTGGCACCGTTACTGGTACCGGCCTCACCGCCGCCACCACGGCAGCCGCTGATGCGGATGCGGTGTTTGCGGCCGACGTCGACGTCAGCTCGTTCGTGGGCGCGCAGCGGGCGCTTTCCATTGCCGATGCGGCGCTGACGGACGTCAACGGCGTGCGGGCCGAGCTGGGTGCGATTCAGAACCGCTTCAACTCGGTAATCGCCAACCTGCAGACGTCGGTCGAGAACCTGTCTGCTTCGCGGTCGCGGATCATGGACACGGACTTCGCCATGGAAACCGCCTCTCTGACCCGCGCCCAGGTGCTGCAGCAGGCCGGTGTGGCCATGCTGGCCCAGGCCAACGCGGCGCCGCAGAACGTCCTGGCGCTGCTGCGCTAGGTCGGGACGAGGCCGGTAGCGGCGCCCGCCGGGCCGCTACCGGCCGCCACACGAGGGTAACGTCGTGGAACGAGTACAGGCGACCTTGGAAGTGACGACGGGCATGGACGCCCGAGCGCAGGGACGGCCGGCCACTCGGGCCGGCACGCCTGGCGGGACCGCGGCGCCGAAGACGGCCGCGGAACCGGCTGCAGCGTTGGCGCTGGACCGCGCCATAGACCTGGTCAACCGCGAGTTGCGGCTCGACGGGCGCGAGCTGGCCTTTTCGGTGGATGAGAGCACGGGCAAGACCGTGCTCAGGGTCATTCATGCGGTCACCGGTGAGGTGATTCGTCAGGTTCCCGACGAGGCGGTGCTGGCGGTGGCCGCACGCCTGGTCGCGGGTGAATCGATGAGCAGCCTGGGCATAGAGGCCTGGGTTTGAGCAACTGCCATTGACGGCAAAGGACTATCGCATTGCAGACGTTCAGCAGCCTCGGTGTAGGTTCAGGCCTTGACCTCAACTCCCTGGTGACGCAGCTGGTGCAGGCCGAGCGCGCCCCCGCGGAAGGTCGGCTCGATCGTGAGCAGGTGCGGGCCCAGACGCAGCTATCGGCGTTCGGATCGTTGCGCTCTGCGGCTTCGCGGCTGGAGTCGGTTCTGGAGGGGCTCGCCGGATTTCGAACCGCCATGCGTGCGGTGAGCAGTGACCCGGACCGCGTGCTGGCGACCGCCGGCGCGGACGCCGAGCCTGGCCGCTACCAGATTCAGGTGACCCGGCTGGCGAGCGCGCAGTCGCTGGCGACCGAGCCCTTTGCGGACGCAGATGCCGCGCTGGGAGACGGCGTTCTGCGCATCGCCACGGCCGATGCCAGCTACGAGTTCGAGATTGGCACCGATGTCACGTCTCTGCGCACGCTGCGCGACGCCATCAATGCGGGACAGGCACCGGTGCAGGCTATTCTGGTCAATGACGCGGGAGGGCAGCGGCTGCTCCTTACCGCGCGCAACACGGGTACCGAAGCCGCCGTCACCATCACGGTCGACGGCACGGTCGACACGCGGCTGGCGTCATCGGCCATGGTCGAGACCGCGCCGGCCGTTGACGCGGCGTTCCGGATCAACGGCCTGGCGCTCACCAGCGCAGGCAACGAGCTGTCCGACCTGATTCCCGGCGTGACGGTGAATCTGAGGGGCCTCACGGAGGGTGACAACCGGGTCGATCTGGTGGTCGAACCCGACAATTCGGCACTGGCTACCGAGCTGGCCAAGCTCGTCGAGGCGCACAACGCGCTGGTCGACGTGATCGCCAGCACCGGACGTGCCGATCCCGGCGGCAACAGCTCGGGCCCGCTGGTGGGCAACTCCGCTCTGCGCTCGCTGCAGTCCCGCATTGCCGGCGTGTTCAGCGCGCCGGTGGCCGCCGAGGTCGATCTCGGAAGCCTCGAGAGCATGCTCGACCTGGGTCTTCGCACCGGTGCCGACGGCAAGGTGTCGCTGGACACGGGGCGGCTCGATGCCGCGCTGGCGAGCAATGCCGACGGAGTGGGCGCGCTGGTCGCGAGCTTCTCCGAGGCGCTGGCCGGCGTGCTCGGCGGATACACGTCCGCCGATGGTCTGCTGACCAGCCGCACGGACACGCTGAACGACCGGCTGCGCCGCGTGGCGCGACAGCGGGAAGCTCTGGATGCGCGCATGGTCCAGGTGGAAGCGCGCCTTCGCAAGCAGTTTGCCGCACTCGACACGCTGGTGTCCCGCTTTCAGCAGACGAGCGGTTTTCTGGAGGATCAATTGGCATCGCTGGCGGCGCTGCGCCCGGGCAACGGCACATGATGGGGGTTGAGATGGGAGGTTATGGCAATCGCGAAGCGCTGCGCCGCTACCAGCAGCTGGGCACGCAGGCTGAGATCGGAGAGGCCTCGCCACACCGCCTGGTCAGCCTGCTGCTGGAGGGCGCCATCGCCAGGGTGATCGCGGGGCGCGGCGCCATGGAAGCGGGCGAGACGGCACGCAAGGGCGAGCTGATCGGCCGCGCCATCGGCCTGGTGGAAGGTCTCAAGGTGAGTCTCGATCACGAACGTGGCGGCGACATCGCCGCCAATCTCGGGGCCCTCTACGAGTTCGCCGGGCAGCGCCTGCTGCAGGCCTCGGCGGCGAACGACCCGGCGATGCTTACCGAAGTGGCGGCACTGCTGCGCGAGATCGCCGCCGGCTGGGCAGCCATTGCGCCGGGTGCCCAAGGGGGACAAGTGGGAGATGCCCATGTCGACCCATGACCTGACCGCGCTGGAGACGCTGGCTGGCAGGCTGCGTGACGCCGTGGCGCTGTCCGACTGGGAGCAGGCGGCCGCCATCGACGCCGACCTCCATCAGGCGCTGCGCGCCGCGCTGCGCGCCGACCCCGACCCCGGCCCTGGCATGGGGACGACCCTGGGGCGCATCATGCACGTCTACCAGGCGGCCATGCGCGATGTCACCGAGGCGCGGGACCGGGTGCGCGCCGAGCTTGTCGGCGTCCGCGAGGGACGTCGTGGCGCTGCCGGTTACCTGAGCGCAGCCGGCTACTGAGCCGCCGAGGCAAGTGAGTTCCAGCCATGTCCGACGCCCCGTTCGCCCATGACGTCTCCGATCCTGAGCGCGCCGTGCTGGGCGACGGTCTGCACTGCGACGATGCCCTGGGATTTCGATGGCAGGGCCAGGACGACGTGCCCATGGCCACCGTCATGGCGCGAATCAACGCCAGAAACGAAGCCGTGCTGCGGTCGCTGGCCATGCTCGAAGAGCACGACGAGTCGGCGGCCGACGACGTCGAGCGCGCCGAGTTCCACCGCCTCGAAGGCAAGGTCAATCTGGTGCTGGAGCTGCTTTCCGAGCTGGTCCGCCAGCAGCATCCCGGACCGCCCCAGATCGCCATGCGCTTCAGCGCCGAAGGCGTCTGCTGGCACGCGCCATCCGCACATCGGGAGGGCGAGCTGTTGCTGACCGAGTGGTATCTGCTGCCGGCCTGGCCGGTGGCGCTCACGCTCTATGCGCGGGTGGCCCACAGCCGGCGCGCGCCCGGCGGTCACCTGGTCTGCGCCCGCATCGAGGGCGCCAGCGACAGCACCCGCGACTGGCTGGAGAAGCTGGTGTTTCGCCGTCATCGCCGCGCCATCGCCCAGCAGCGGGTGACCCGGCGGGAAGATCCTACCGCCAGCGGAATCGTGGCCGGCGACCCTCCTCCGGAAACCAAGTAATCATTTGCTTTTTTGGGCCGACTTGCGGGTCCTCGGTTACGGTCTATATTTTCCAGGGCATGCTGCGAACGCGATCGGCTGACAAGCGACGCAACGCAGACCGACGCTTTCCGCGTCGAACACAAGAACAGAAGATCGGCCTGGAAGAAGCAGCGTGGGTGAACTAGCGATCGATTTGGCGCAGTGTGAAGACCGGCCCGGCGACGGCCGGGCACCTCAACCCCTGGTGGGTTCTACCGACGCCATGCAGCGGGTCCGCTGCCTCATCGCCCAGGTCGCACCGGCAGACGCCTCGGTGCTGCTGTGTGGCGAGACCGGCACCGGCAAGGAGGTCGTGGCCCGCAACATCCACGCCGCCTCCGGACGCGGTGCCGGCCCGTTCGTGGCCGTGAACTGCGGCGCGATCCCGGCGGAACTGCTGGAGAGCGAGCTGTTCGGTCACGAGAAGGGCGCCTTCACCGGCGCGCTGACCAGCCGTCAGGGTCGCTTCGAGCTGGCGGCCGGCGGTACCCTGTTTCTCGACGAGATCGGCGACATGCCGCTCGACATGCAGGTCAAGCTGCTGCGGGTGCTGCAGGAGCGGCGCTTCGAGCGCCTGGGCAGCAATCGCAGCATGCAGGCCGACGTTCGCATCGTCGCCGCCACCCATCGCGATCTCGAAGCCATGATCGCCGACGGCTCGTTCCGCGAAGACCTCTACTACCGCCTCAACGTGGTCGCCATCGAACTGCCGCCGCTGCGCGAGCGGATCGGCGACCTGCCGCTGCTGATCGACGAGCTGAACGGTCAGCTCAGCGGCCGCGGCCTGGCCCCGGCCCGATTCTCGGCGCCGGCGATGCACGCCCTGCGCGGCTACCGGTGGCCGGGCAACGTGCGCGAGCTGGCCAACCTAGTGGAGCGCTCGGCCATCCTGGTTCCCGGCGGCGAGGTGGCGCTTGCGGATCTGCCGGCCCGGATGCAGACCGCCGGGCAGCCGGCGTCGGCCGCCGACTCGGCCGTAGCCGAGGTGGCCATGGACCTGGAGGCGCTGGTGGATTCGGCGCTGACGGGCGCTGCGGTGGAGATGAAGGACCTGCTCGAGCGCATCGAGGTGCGCCTGATCCGCCGCGCGCTGGACGAAGCCCAGGGCGTGGTGGCCCAGGCCGCCACCCTGCTGGGCCTGCGCCGCACCACCCTGGTGGAGAAGCTGCGCAAGTACGGCATCGACCGCGACAGCGCAACCGCACCTGCAGCCGCGTCTGCGACCGCGCCTGCAGCCGCGTCTGCGACCGCGTCGGAACTTTGACGCCCGGGCCCGGCGATCGCCGGGCCGCCGCCGCCCGGGCCCCGCGCCCGCCCCTCAAGTGTCTGAATTATCGCGGAAATCGCATCTGGCACGGTGATTGCTAAAGCTCTGTGGAGAGAACCGTTCCCGGCGCTGGGCGGCCCATGGCCCGCGCGCTGTCCGGGAACCGACGATCCGCTGGGCGAGGGCCGACAGAGCGATGACACAAGCACAACGAAGCCACCCCCCCGCGCCCGAGCCGGCGCCGGCGGCGGCTGTGCCGGCGGGCCTGCCGGAGCCGCTGGCCGAGGATGCGGCCAGCCGTGCCCTGGTAGCGCTGGCGCGGCGGGTGGCCGGGGCCGATGTCACGGTCATGCTCACCGGTGAGTCCGGCGTCGGCAAGGAGGTGTTCGCGCGCTTCGTGCACGATGCGTCGCCGCGGCGGTCGGCCCGCTTCGTGGCCGTCAACTGCGCGGCCATTCCCGAACCCATGCTGGAAGCGACCCTGTTCGGCCATGAGAAGGGCGCCTACACCGGCGCCAGCGAGGCGCGACCGGGCAAGTTCGAGCAGGCTGACGGCGGCACGCTGCTGCTCGACGAGATCACCGAGATGCCGCTGGCCCTGCAGGCCAAGCTGCTGCGGGTGCTGCAGGAGCGCGAGGTGGAGCGGCTGGGGGCCAGCCAGCCCCGCGCCGTGGACGTGCGGGTGCTGGCCACCAGCAACCGCGATCTGAGCCAGGCCGTGCGCGACGGCGTGCTGCGCGAAGACCTCTACTACCGGCTGAACGTCTTCCCCCTCTACGTGCCGCCGCTGCGGCAGCGGCCGGCCGACATCGTGCCCCTGGCCCGGCGCCTGCTGGCCAGGCATGCGGGGCCGGGCCGGCCGCTGCCGGCGCTGTCCGAGGCAGCGGCTGCCAGCCTGCTGGCCCATCACTGGCCCGGCAACGTGCGCGAGCTCGAAAACGTGATGCAGCGCGCGCTCATTCTCTCCCGGGACGACATCATCGACGTCGCCGCCATCGCCATCGAGCCGCCGGGCTCCGGTCCTGCCGCCGCAGCGAGCGGCGCGACGCCGGCGGTGGCAGCCCCGGATCTGGAAGCCGGCCTCAAGTGCCGGGAGGCGGAGCTGATCCGGCAAGCGCTGCGCGCCGAAGGCGGCAGCCGCAAGGACGCGGCGGAGCGGCTGGGCATCAGCCCCCGCACCCTGCGCTACAAGCTGGCGCGGCTGCGGGCCGCCGGCACCCCGGTGGCGTGAAGCAGGAGCAATGCCATGAGTGACATGCAGATCCAACAGGTGCTGGCCAGCATGCGGGCGCTGCAGGCCAAGGTGCCGGTGGCCGCTGACGTGGCCGCGTCGCCGGCGACCGGCGCCATCGACTTCGGCAGCGTGCTGCGCAAGTCGCTGAGCGAGGTCAACGCGGCGCAGCAGACGGCGAGCCAGATGGCGACCCGGTTTCAGCAGGGCGACCCGTCGGTGAGCCTGCCGGACGTGATGATCTCGATGCAGAAGTCGAGCCTGCACTTCGAGGCGGCCACCCAGGTGCGCAACCGGCTGATCGCCGCGTACCAGGAAATCATGAACATGCAGGTCTGACCGGCCTGACGGATAGGGAACCGAAGACATCATGGCTCAGTCACTTCCACAGACGCTGAACCGCCAGCTGCAGGGCTTCACCGGCCTGCCGCTGCAGCGCCAGCTCGGTCTCATCGGCGGCCTGGCCCTGGTGGCCGCGCTGGCGGTGACCCTGCTGACCTGGGGCATGCGGCCCCAGTACCAGGTGCTGCTGCCGGGCATGAGCGACCAGGACAAGTCCGCCGCCATCGCCTCCCTCACCCGGGCCGGCATCGAGCATCGTCTGGATCCGGCCAGCGGCCTGCTGACGGTGCCCGGCCCGCGCATGCACGAGGCGCGGCTGCAACTCGCCACCGACGGCCTGCCCAAAGCGGACGGCGTCGGCTTCGAGCTGCTCGACCGGGACACCGGCATCGGCACCAGCCAGATGGCGGAGACAGCGCGCTTCCAGCGCGCGCTGGAAGGCGAGCTGGCGCGATCGGTGGCCACGCTCAACAGCGTGCAGTCGGCGCGCGTGCACCTGGCGCTGCCGCGCCGCACCGTGTTCCTGCGTGATCGGGCCAGCCCGAGCGCGTCGGTGCTGGTGGACCTGCATCCGGGGCGCAACCTCGACGAGGTGCAGATCGCCGGCATCGTTCACCTGGTGGCTTCCAGCGTGCCCGAGCTCGACCCGCAGCGGGTGACCGTGGTCGATCAGCGCGGCCGCCTGCTCAGCCAGCCGGAAGACGCGGTCGGCTCCGGCACGCCGGTGCGGCAGCTCGAGTACGCGCGTCAGCTAGAGTCCTCGATCCGGCAGCGCGTGCTCGACATCCTGGCGCCGGTGGTGGGCGAGCAGGGCGTGCGGGTGCAGGTGGCGGCCGAGGTGGACTTCACCCAGGTGGAGAGCACGCGCGAGGTCTTCGACGGCGACAACCGGGCGCTGCGCAGCGAGCAGCTCGCCCAGGAAGAGCGTCGCAGCGGCGCCACCGGCGGCGTGCCCGGCGCGCTGACCAATCAGCCCCCCGGGGCGGCCACCGTGGCGGCGGCCGTGCCGGCCGCGGCCGGCAGCACCGAGGCCGAGGCGGTGGCGGCCACGCCCCTGGACCGCAACAGCCGCAGCACCCGCAACTACGAGATCGACCGCACCATCGAGCACGTGCGTCAGGCGCCCGCCAGCCTCAGCCGGCTGTCGGTGGCCGTGGTGGTGGACGATCGCGAGGTGGTGGGCGCGGACGGCGCCCGGGTGCGGGAGCCGCGCCCGGCGGACGAGATCGACTACCTGTCGGGCCTGGTCCGCGAGGCCATCGGCTACAACGAGGCCCGTGGCGACCGGGTGACCCTGGTGAACGCCTCGTTCCGGCAGGCCGAGTCGCTGCCGGAGAGCGAGCCGCTGCCGATCTGGCAGCAGGAATGGTTCCAGCCGCTGGTCAAGCAGGTGCTGGCTGCGGTGGGCGTGCTGCTGCTCATGCTGCTGGTGCTGCGGCCGGCCCTGAAGGGCCTGGCGCAGGCGCCGGCGGGCACGCCGCGTCTGGCCGCCGCCGGCGCCGCGGGACAGCTTCAGGACGACCGGGTGCAGGTCGGCGGCATGAGCGGTCCGTCGCCGCAGGAACGGCTGGGCCAGGTGCGCACGCTGGCCAAGGAGGATCCCCGGGTGGTCGCGCAGGTAGTCAAGGAGTGGATGGGCAAGGATGAGTAACGAACTCGTGCCGTTGAACGGCACCCAGCGGGCGGCCGTGTTCCTGATGGTGCTCGGCGAGGAGATCGCCTCCCAGGTGCTCAAGCATCTGGCCCCCAAGGAGGTGCAGAAGATCGGCGGCGCCATGGCGGCGCTGCCCAGCGTCCACCGCGATCAGCTCGACGACGTGGTCGCCGATTTCAGCCAGCAGGTGCAGAACCAGACCGCCATCGGCATCGGCTCCGAGGACTACCTGCGCCGCGTCATGGTGGCCGCCCTCGGGGAGGAGCGCGCCGGCTCGCTGATGGAGCGCATCGGCGCTGAGGGTCAGTCCAAGGGCCTCGAGTCGCTGAAGTGGATGGACGCCCGGGACGTCGCCGACCTGATCCGTCAGGAGCATCCGCAGATCGTGGCCATCGTCGTCTCGTATCTGGACAGCGACCATGCCGCCGGCGTGCTGTCGCACCTGCCGGAGTCGGTGCGGGGCGAGGTGATCATGCGCATCGCCACCCTGGAGAGCATCCAGCCGAGCGCCCTGCAGGAGCTCGAAGGGGTGCTCGACCGGCAGTTTTCCGGCAACAGCGGCAGCAAGGCGCCGGTTTCGGGCGGCCTGCGCCGGGCGGCCGACATCCTCAACTTCATGGACACCGCCTCCGAGGAAGCGGTGCTCACCACCCTGCGCGAGTTCGACCAGACTCTGGGCGACCGGGTGCAGGAGCTGATGTTCACCTTCGAAAACCTGGCCGAGATCGACGACCGCAGCATGCAGCGGCTGCTGCGCGAGATTAAGAGCGACGAGCTGATCATCGCCATCAAGGGGGCCACGCAGGAAGTGAAGGCACTGATCCTGAAGAACATGTCCAAGCGGGCCGGCGAGACCCTGCTCGAGGACCTGCAGGTCAAGGGTCCGGTGCGGCTCTCCGAGGTGGAGGCGGCGCAGAAGGAGATTCTGGCGACCGCCCGCCGGCTGGCGGACGAAGGCGAGCTGGTGCTCGGTAGCCGCGGCGGAGAAGCCTATGTCTAGTGACGACGTTCGCCGCTGGCAGGCGCCCGCGGTGGCGGGCGGTGGCGTCAAGCGGCGCCCGTCGCTCGGCTACCCGCTCACCGCCGAGCGGCTGGCGCAGATCGAGGCCGAGGCCCGCGCCCAGGGCCACGCCCAGGGTCTGGCGGAGGGCCGCGCCGAGGGACGCAAGAGCGTGCAGCGCGAGGCGGCCCGGGTGGCCGCCCTGGCGGACGCGCTGACGCCCCAGATCGACGTCCTGGACGACGCGCTGACGGAGCAGCTCGCCGTGCTGGTCACCACGGCGCTGCGACACTTCGTGCGCCGCGACCTGCAGCGCGAGCCCGGCGAGGTGGTGCGCGTGGTCCGCGAGTGCCTGGCGGTGCTGCCGGCGGCGGAGTCGCGGATCAGCGTGCATCTGCACCCCGAGGACGCGGGCCTGGTGCGCGAGGCGCTGGCCACCGACGGCTTCGAGCGGTCCTGGCGGCTGGTGGAGGATCCGACCCTGGCCCGGGGCGGCGCGCGGCTGGTGACCGAGACCTCCACCGTCGACGCCACCGTGGAGACCCGGCTGAATGCGCTGGTGGCACGCCTGCTGGGCGACGGCCGGCGGCGCGAAGACCTCACCGCCGCTGCGGCGGGCTCATGACTGAGCCGGCCATGCTGACCGAGCGCCGCGCCCGGCTGTCAGGCCGCATCGACCACTGGCGCGGGCGCCTGGCGGAACCATTGCCGCTGGCGGCCGAAGGCCGGCTGGTGCGCATGATCGGCATGACCCTGGAGGCGGTGGGTTGCGCCGTGCCCGTGGGCGGGCGCTGCCGCATCCTCGGCCGCGATCATGCCCCCATCGACGCCGAGGTGGTCGGCTTCGCCGGCGACCGCACCTATCTGATGCCGGTGGGGCCGGTGAGCGGTCTGACCCCCAACGCGCGGGTGGTGCCGGCGGCCGCCCGCCAGCACATCGCGGTGGGCGACGCGCTGCTCGGCCGCGTGCTCGACCCCCTGGGCGCGCCGCTGGACGGCCATCCCGCGCCGGCCTGCCGGCACTCGGCGGCGCTGGCCGCCCGCGCCGTCAACCCGCTGTCCCGGGCCTCTATCGTCCTGCCGCTGGACGTAGGGGTGCGGGCCGTGAACGGGCTGCTGACGGTGGGCCGCGGCCAGCGGGTGGGCCTGTTCGCCGGCAGCGGCGTCGGCAAGAGCACGCTGCTCGGCATGCTGGCCCGCTACACCGCCGCCGACGTGGTGGTGGTGGGCCTGATCGGCGAGCGCGGCCGCGAGGTGAACGACTTCATACGCGACACCCTGGGTCCCGAGGGCCTGGCCCGGGCGGTGGTGGTGGCGGCACCCGCCGACGCGCCGCCTCTGCTGCGCCTGCAGGGTGCGCTGGCGGCCACCGCCGTGGCCGAGCACTTCCGCGCCCAGGGCCGGCACGTGCTGCTGCTGATGGATTCGCTCACCCGCTTCGCTCAGGCGCAGCGCGAGATCGGTCTGGCCATCGGCGAGCCGCCTGTCACCAAGGGCTACACGCCGTCGGTGTTCGCGCGCCTGCCCGAGTTGCTGGAACGGGCCGGCAACTGCACCGAGAGCGGCGGCTCGATCACCGGCATCTATACCGTGCTGGTGGAGGGCGACTACGACCAGGACCCGATCGCCGACGCGGCGCGGGCCGTGCTGGACGGCCACATCGTGCTGTCGCGGCGCATCGCCGAGTCCGGCCGCTATCCGGCCATCGACGTCGAGGCGTCCATCAGCCGGGTGATGAACACCGTGGTCAGCGACGAGCATCGCGCCCTGGCCCAGCAGTTCAGGGCCGTGCTGGCCGACTACGAGCAGCATCGTGATCTGATCAGCATCGGCGCCTATCGGGCCGGATCCGATCCCAAGGTCGACCGGGCCCTGGCGCTGCTGCCGCGGCTGCGGGCCTTCCTGACCCAGGCCGAGGGTGAGGGCGTGGCGTTCGACGCCAGCCTGGACGGCCTGCGGGCCCTGTTCGCGGAGGCCGGCTGATGTCTCTGCGCGATGCGGTTCGACAGCTCGACCTCGCCATTCGCCAGGCGGCCGACGGCGAGGCGGAAGCAGCGCGGCGGCTGCAGGCGGCCCAGGCGCGGCTCGCCGAGGCGGAGCGGCGGCTGCAGGCGGTTCAGGCCTATGCGCGAGAGTACCGCGAGCGCCCGCTGGCGGCGGCGCCGCTGGCGGCGGGCCGGCTGCAGGACGAGCAGCGGTTCCTGCTGCAGCTCGAGCACACCATCGCCCTGCAGGCGCGCATCACCGATCAGGACCGGCGCGGCCTGGAGCTGGCGCGGGCCGGCTGGGCCGCCGCGCGGCAGCGGCGCCAGGCCATCGAGGCGCTGCGCGACGAGCGGCAGCGGGCCGGACGCCTGAAGCAGGAGGCGCTGGAGCAGCAGCGGCTCGACGACCGGCCGCGGCCGGCGAATCCGCTGCGCGGGCTGGGCGGCTGACGGCCCTGGTCCGGACCTTGCATTGTCAGCGCAGGAAGCAACGCAGGACAGGTATCAAGCACCATGCTGGATTCTCTGAGCATGCCCGCGCCGGCACCGTCCGGTGGCGCCTCGACGAGCCGGGCCGGCGCCGCCCCGGGGGCCGCCGTCGGCACGGAACTGACTGATTCCACTACCGATTCCGGTACCGACGCGGCGCCGTTCGCGCTGCTGCTGGCGCTCCAGGAGGCGCTGGCCACGCTGCCCATGACGCCGTCCGGCGGCAGCAGCGCCAGCACGCCGGTGGTGCTCGGCAGTGGTAATGGCGGCGAGCGCTTGCCGCCGGGCGGCAACGGCTTGCCGTCCCTGCCCGGTGCCCAGGCCATGCCTCTGGCCACCCGGGCGCTGATCGCGGCTGCCGCCGTGGCCGCCGAGGCGGCGTTCCAGGCGGCCGCGGAGCCGCAGGCGGCGACGTCGCGCGGCGCCGACGGCAATGCCACCCTGCTGCTGGCCGCCAGCGCCAACCTGAGCGGCAGCGCGCCGTCGACCCCGTCGCCGCTGGCGGCAGCCACCCCCGGCGCTGCCTGGCAGGCGCTCACCCCCGGTGCCGCCGGCTTCGAGGCCGCCCTGGGTCAGCGGCTGATGTGGCTGGTGGGCAACGGCGTGCACGACGCCCGGTTGCAGGTGCATCCCGAGCATCTCGGCCCCATCGACCTGCGCCTGCGCCTGGACGGCGATCAGGCGCAGCTTTCCATGACGGCCAGCCATGGCCTCACCCGCGACGCGCTGGAGCAGGCCGTGCCGCGGCTGCGTGAGCAGCTCGCCGAGGTGGGTGTGCAGCTCGCCCAGGCCGACGTCGGCGAGCGCCTGCCCAGGGACGCCCGCGGCAATGCCCGGGAATCGGGTCCCGAACTGCCGGGCGCTGAGCTCGACGGCGACGCCGAGCAGCCGCTGTTGCGCCCGCTGGCGGCGCCGCGCCTGCTCGACCTGTTCGCCTGACGGTTCGCCTGACGGTTCGCCTGACGGTTCCCTGGCGTTCGCCCGGCGCCCGGCCGGGCGCGGCGTCAAGGTTCTGACGCCCCGCCCCGCACCGGCCCGATCCGCCGCCCCGAAACCCGCGCCGCGCGGGGCTCGGGCGGTCACTTCCAGGTTGGCACAGCCATTGCAAACTCCGTCCCGACGCTGAATGCGACGGGCAGAGGATGCGGACCCATGAGTGAGATCGACGCGACCCCGGCGGACCAGGCCGAGGAGGGCGCCAGCGGCGGCGGCCGCAAGGGGCTGTGGCTGACGCTGCTGCTGATCGTGGCCGGGGCGGGCGCTGGTGCCGCCTGGTACCTGGGTCTGTTCGGCGGCGGCGATTCCGAGGCGGCCGAGGTCGCGGCGGTGGCCGGACCACCCATCTATCTCGATATCGACTCCAACATGGTCGTGAACTTCCAGGGCGGCGGCCGCCTGCGCTACCTGCAGATCGGCGTGCAGGTGATGACGCGCGATCCGGCGGCGGTGGAGGCGCTGCAGGCGCACGTGCCGCTGCTGCGCAACAACCTGATCCTGCTGTTCAGCGAGCAGACCTACGAGACCCTGAGCAGCCGCGACGGCAAGGACGCGCTGCGCGACGCCGCGCTTGCCGAGGTGCGCGGCGTGCTGCCGGAGGGCTACCAGGGCTCCGGCATCGAGTCGGTCTACTTCACCAGCTTCGTGATGCAGTAGGGCGCCGCCGCGATGTCCGAACAAGAAACCGAACGCGATTCCGAACGCGAAGCCGACAAGCCGGTGCTGTCGCCGGCCGAGATCGATGCCCTGATGGCCGGCGTCGACAACGGCGACGTGGACACGGCCGAAGACTACCAGCGGCGCGACGACGTCGCCCGCGCCATCGACCTCACCGCCCAGGAGCGCATCGTCCGCGGCCGCATGCCGACGCTGGAGATGATCGGCAACCGCTTCAACCGCACGTTCCGGGTGAGCCTGTTCAACCTGCTGCGGCGGTCGGTGGATGTGTCGTTCCAGGGCGTGCGCATGATCAAGTTCGGCGAGTATGCCCAGTCCCTGTCCGTGCCCACCAGCCTGAACATGGTACGTATGGCGCCGCTGCGCGGCACCGCCCTGGTGGTGCTGGACACGAAGCTGGTGTCGGCGCTGGTGAACACCTTCTTCGGCGGCGACCCGCGCCTGTACAGCCAGATCGAGGGCCGTGAGTTCACGCCCATGGAGACCCGCGTCATCGAGATGACGGTGGAGCAGATCTGCCGGGACATGGAAGAGGCCTGGGCGCCGGTGATGGAGATCGTGCTGGAGACCACCGGGTCCGAGGTCAATCCCCAGTTCGCCAACATCGTCAGCCCAGTCGAGTTGGTGGTGGTGGCCGGCTTCCGGCTCGATATCGACGGCGCCGACGGCGAGATTCATCTGGCCATGCCGTACGCCATGCTGGAGCCGATTCGCGAGGTGCTCGACTCGAGCACGCAGAGCGACCGCACCGATCAGGACGAGCGCTGGGCGGCCAGTATCCGCGAGGACATCGGCCAGGCCGAGGTGGAGGTGCACGCGACGCTGGCTCAGGCCCGCATCTCGCTCGGCCGGCTGCTGAAGCTGAAGGCGGGCGACGTCGTGCCCATCGATCTGCCGGACACGGTGGTGCTGTGCTGTGAAGGTGTGCCCGTGTTCCGGGGCAGCGTCGGCGTCTCCAACGGCATGCACGCCGTGCAGATCATCGATCGAGTGAAAACGAAGAACAGGACCAAGAGGTAACGTCTCATGGAAGATGATGTGAACACGCAGCAGGCCGCCGCCGAGCGCGTGCAGATGCCGTCTCTGGAGGCCGCCGCCCGCGGCGCCCAGGGCGAAGGCGACGCCGGCAACCTCGACGTCATACTCGACGTGCCGGTGACCATCGCCATGGAGATCGGGCGGGCCAGGATCCCCATCCGCAACCTGCTGCAGCTCAACCAGGGCTCGGTGGTGGAGCTCGAGCGCCTGGCGGGGGAGCCGCTGGACGTGCTGGTGAACGGCATGCTCATCGCCCACGGTGAGGTGGTGGTGATCAACGAGCGCTTCGGCATCCGCTTCACCGACGTGGTGAGCCCCGCCGAGCGCGTGCAGAAGCTGGGTTGAGACCGACCATGCGTCGCACCGCCATCACCCTGTCTTGCCGGCTCGTCGCCGTGGCCGCGGCCACGGCTGCGCTGGTCGCGCCGGGTGTGAGCGTAGCCGCCGCGGCCGCGGCCGCGCCGGGTCCTGGTCCGGGCCCCGGCCAGCTGCTGCAGCTCATGCTCGGCCTGCTGGCCGTGATCGCGGCGGTGCTGCTGCTGGCGCGCTGGCTGCCGCGGCTGCAGGGCATGCGGGCCGGTGGCGGTGGCAGCCTGCGGGTGGTCGACGCGCTGCCGCTCGGTCAGAAGGAGCGGCTGCTGCTGGTGCAGGTGGGTGAGCAGCAGCTTCTGCTCGGCGTCACCGCCGGCACCATCTCGACCCTGCACCGGCTCGACCGCCCCGTGGAGGCCGGTGCCGACGCGGCCCTGGACGCCGGCGCCGGAAGCTGGCTTGCCCGGGTGCTGAACCGGAGGCCGTCGTGAGCGGCGGCCTGTTGCGCCGCGGCGCTGTCGTCGGGCTTGGCGTGGCGGCGCTGGGCCTGCTCTGGGCCGAGCCCGTGCACGCCCAGTCGGCGCAGACCGCCATGGACCTGCTCACCGTCAGCGACGACAGCGGCGCCACCCAGACCTACTCGGTGACGCTGCAGGTGCTGCTGCTGATGACGGCGCTGTCGGTGCTTCCGGCGCTGCTGATCAGCATGACCTCGTTCACCCGGCTGATCATCGTGCTGGCCATCCTGCGTCAGGGTCTCGGCACCCAGCAGACCCCGTCCAACCAGATCATGATCGGCATCGCCCTGTTCCTGACCCTGTTCGTCATGGCGCCGGTGGCCGAGCGCATTCACGCCGACGCCATCACGCCCTATCTCGAGGCGCAGCTCGGCCCGGAAGAGGCCGTGGCGGCCGCGGCCAAGCCGGTGCGCGAGTTCATGCTGGCGCAGACCCGCGAGGCCGACCTCGGTCTGTTCGCCGGCATGCGCAGCAGCGTCGACGCCGATGCCGTCGACTACGCCTCGCCCGACGAGGTGCCGTTCTCGCTGCTGCTGCCGGCGTTCGTCACCAGCGAGCTGAAGACGGCGTTCCAGATCGGCTTTCTGCTGCTGATCCCGTTCCTGATCATCGATCTGGTGGTGGCCAGCGTGCTCATGTCCATGGGCATGGTGATGCTGTCGCCGCTGATCATCTCGCTGCCCTTCAAGATCATGCTGTTCGTGCTGGTGGACGGCTGGTCGCTGGTGATGAGCACCCTGGTGGGCAGCTTCTTCCTGACCTGATTCGGCCGTCGACGGAGTAGAGCCATGAGCGCGGAGCTGGTGCTGCAGATCGGAAATCAGGCGATGTGGATCGCCATGCTGATGGCGGGGCCTATCCTGCTGGTGGCGCTGCTGGTGGGCCTGGTGATCGGCATGATTCAGGCGGCCACGCAGATTCAGGAGATGACCCTGTCGTTCATCCCCAAGCTGCTCGGCATCGTCGGCGTGCTGGTCGTCGCCGGTCCCTGGATGCTGTCGGTGATGGTGGACTGGTTCCGCACCCTCATCCTCGAGATTCCGCTGCTGATCGGCTGAGGTGTCCGTGCCCCTGATGGAAGTGAGCGAAGCGCAGATCACGGCCTGGCTGTCCGGCCTGGTGTTGCCGTTCCTGCGCATCGGTGCCCTGCTGGTGGCCGCGCCCCTGTTCGGTGCCCGTACCGTGCCGGTGCGGGTGCGCATCGCCCTGGCGGTACTGATCGCGTTCCTGGTGGCACCCGTGTTCCCGCCGCCGCAGCCGGTGGCGCTGATGTCGCTGTCGGGGCTGCTGGCGGTGGCCAGCGAGATCCTGATCGGCCTGGCGCTCGGCTTTCTGGTGCAGATGATGTTTGCCGCCTTCGCCATGGCCGGCGAGATCGTGGCGCTGTCCACCGGCCTCGCCTTCGCCACCATCGTCGACCCGGACCGCGGCGTCAGCGTGCCGCTGGTAGGCCAGTACTACATCATCTTCTCGACCCTGCTGTTCCTGGCCTTCGACGGCCATCTGGCGCTGCTCGATCTGGCCATGCACAGCTTCGCGCCGCTGCCCGCCGGCGGCGCGCTGGCCATGACGGCGTCGTGGTGGCAGCTTGCCGCCTGGGGCTCTGACATGTATCGCGGCGCGGTGCTGGTGGCGCTGCCGGCGGCGTCGGCACTGCTGCTGGCCAACGTCGCCATGGGCCTGGTGGCGCGCAGCGCGCCGCAGCTCAACATCTTCGCCGTCGGCTTTCCTGTGACGCTGCTGCTCGGCCTGGTGTTCCTGCTGCTCACCCTGCCGGCGCTGGCGCCCCAACTCGTGAGCTTGCTGGAGAGCGCGCTCGGCCGCGGCGGCGATCTGCTGCTCGGCGCGACGGCAGCGGGGCCGCGGCCGTGAGCCAGAACGACAGCGCTCAAGAACGCACCGAACGCCCGACTCCGAAGCGGCTGCTGGATGCCCGCAAGAAGGGTCAGGTGCCGCGCTCGCGGGAACTCAACACCCTGGCGGTGATGCTGGCCGGCGCGCTGGCGTTCATGGTCTTCGGCGGCTGGATGATGGACGGCCTGCGGGCGCTGGCCGTCACCGGCCTGAGCCCCACCCAGGGGGCGGCGCTGACGCCGGCCGGCGTGGTGGACGCGCTGTTCGCCGCCGGTGCCCAGGCGCTCACCGTGCTGCTGCCGCTGCTGGCGATGCTGCTGGTCGCCACCCTGGCCGGGCCGGCGCTGATGGGCGGCCTGATCATCAGCGCCGAAGCGGCCAAGCCGAAGATGTCGCGCCTCAACCCGCTGTCGGGCCTGAAGCGCATCTTCGGCATGCAGGGGCTGATGGAGCTGTTCAAGACCCTGCTCAAGTTCGCCGTGCTCACCGGCCTCGGCTGCGCGCTGCTGTGGTCGGTGTCGGACGAGCTGCTGACCCTGGGCCGCGGCGCCGTGGAGGCGGATCTGGCGCGCTCGTCGCGCATCGTGCTGCTGGCCTTCTTCGTCATGGTGGGCGGCCTGGTGCTGGTGGCCGCCGTGGACGCGCCGTTCCAGCTCTACAACCACGTCAAGCAGCTTCGCATGACCCGCCAGGAGGTGCGCGACGAGCTCAAGGAGGTGGAAGGCAACCCGGAGATGAAGGCGCGGGTGCGGCGCACCCAGCAGGAGATGGCCAACCGCCGGATGATGGAGGCCGTGCCCACCGCCGACGTGGTGATCACCAACCCCACCCATTACGCGGTGGCGCTGAAGTACGGCGACCGGCCCGACCAGGCGCCGCGGCTGGTGGCCAAGGGTCGCGACCTGGTGGCCGCCACCATCCGCGAGCTGGCCGAAGCCCATGGCGTCGTGGTGTGCTCGGCGCCGCCGCTGGCGCGGGCCATCTACTTCAACACCCGGCTGGGGCAGGAGATTCCCGCCGCCCTGTACCTGGCGGTTGCCCGGGTGCTGGCCTGGGTCTACCAGGTGCGCGATGCCGGCCGCGACAGCCGGCCCGAGTTCCCCGGCGACCTGCCGGTGCCCGCTGAGCTTCTGAACCATCGGAGATCGCCCGCATGACCGCAACCACCGCCTCCGTGTCGCGCCTGCAGCTCCTGGGCCTCGGCGCGCCGCTGCTGCTGGTGACGCTGCTCGGCATGATGGTGCTGCCGATGCCGCCCTGGCTGCTGGACGCGTTCTTCACGTTCAACATCGCGCTGTCGCTGATCGTCATCCTGATCACCGTCTACAGCCGGCGGCCGCTGGACTTCAGCGTCTTCCCCACGGTGCTGCTGGTGGCCACGCTGCTGCGCCTGGCGCTCAACATCGCCTCCACCCGGGTGGTGCTGCTGCACGGCCACACCGGCACCGACGCCGCTGGGCGCGTGATCGAGGCGTTCGGCGAGTTCGTGGTGGGCGGCAACTACGCGGTCGGCCTGGTGGTGTTCGCGATTCTGGTGGTCATCAACTTCGTGGTGGTGACCAAGGGCGCGGGACGCGTGTCCGAGGTGTCGGCACGGTTCACCCTGGACGCCATGCCCGGCAAGCAGATGGCCATCGACGCCGACCTGTCCGCCGGCATCATCAGTCAGGAGGAGGCGCGGGCGCGGCGTGACGAGATCCGTCAGGAGGCCGACTTCTACGGCTCCATGGACGGCGCCAGCAAGTTCGTGCGCGGCGATGCCGTGGCCGGCATCCTGATCCTGTTCATCAACATCTTCGGTGGCCTGATCATCGGCACCGTGACCCACGGCATGGCGCTGTCGGACGCCGCCACCAACTACGTGCTGCTCAGCATCGGCGACGGCCTGGTGGCTCAGGTGCCCTCCCTGGTGCTGTCTACCGCCACCGCCATCATCGTCACCCGCGTTTCCTCCTCCCAGGACATGGGCGAGCAGATCAGCGAGCAGCTCTTCGGCAGCCCGCGTGCCCTGTACGTGGCCGCCGCCGTGCTCACGGCGCTCGGCCTGGTGCCGGGCATGCCGAGCCTGGTGTTCCTGGTGCTGGCCGGCATCCTGGCCGGATGCGGCTACATGCTGGCCCAGCGCCGGACGGCGGCAACCGCGGCCGCCGGCGATGGCGAGGCGCCGGAGGCGCCGGCGGCGGCCGAATCCCGGGACCTGTCCTGGGACGACGTGCCGCCCGTCGACCTGCTCGGCCTCGAGCTCGGCTACCGGCTGATCCCGCTGGTGGACGAGCGTCAGGGCGGCGGCCTGATGGCGCGCATCAAGGGCGTGCGCCGCAAGCTGTCGCAGGAGCTCGGCTTCCTGATGCAGCCAGTGCACATCCGCGACAACCTGGACCTGCCCCCCACCAGCTACCGGGTCAGCCTGCACGGCGTGCCGGTGGCCGAGGCCGAGGTGCGTCCGGACCGGGAACTCGCCATCAACCCGGGCCGCGTCTACGGCCAGGTGCGCGGCGAGCCCACCCGCGATCCCGCCTTCGGCCTGGAGGCGGTGTGGATCGACCCCGCCGATCACGACGAGGCCATCGGCCTCGGCTACACGGTGGTGGACGTGCCCACCGTCATCGCCACCGACCTGTCCCGCATCTTCAAGGAGCATGCCCACGAGCTGCTCGGCCACGAGGAGGTGCAGAAGCTGCTGGACGTGCTCGCCAGCCACCACCCGAAGCTGGCGGAGGCGCTGGTGCCCAAGGCCATGGAGCTGAACCAGGTGCTGCGCGTGCTGCAGGCGCTGCTGGCCGAAGAGGTACCGATCCGCGACATGCGCACCATCGCCGAAACTCTGACGCAGCATGCCGGCCAGAGTCAGGATTCCGACGCGCTGGTGCGTGCGGTGCGAGGCGCGCTGGGCCGCGCCATCGTCCAGAACATCGCCGGCGGCAGCGATTCCGTGCCTCTGATCGCCCTCGACCCCGCCCTGGAACAGATGTTGCAGAGCACCTTGGGCACTGCCGGCGGACAAGGCGCCGATGCCGGCCGGGCGACCCTGGAGCCTGGCATGGCCGAGTCGCTGCAGCGCGCCATTCGCGAACTGGTGGAGAGACAGGAAATGCAGGGTGAACCCGCCGTGCTGGTGGTGCTGCCGGATCTGCGGCTGTGGCTGTCGCGCTGGCTGCGGCCGACCCTGCGCGGGCTGCACGTGCTCGCCTACACCGAAATACCGGACAACCGCGCGGTGCGGGTCGTGGCCACGGTAGGCCGTGACCAGGTGACCCGCAGCGGCGCGGCCAACCGGGCCGCCTCAGAAGGAATCGCATCATGAGAATCGACCGCTTCTTCGCGCCCGACATGCGCCGCGCCATCGCCCGGGTGCGCAGCGAGCACGGCCCGGATGCCGTGATCGTCTCCAGCCGCTCGGTGGACGGTGGCGTCGAGATCGTGGCTGCCGTGGACTACGACCAGGAGCTGATGGCGCAGATGGTGGCCCAGGAGGCGGAGCCGGAGACCCCGGAAGCCGTGGTCGCCGCGGCGATCCCCGCCGCAGCGCTCCCCGCCGCAGCGGCCCCCGCTGCAGCACCGGCTGCTGCTTCGGCCCCGGGCCTGGAGGCGCTGCAGCGTGAGCTGGAAGCCATGCGCCGGCAGCTCGATCAGCGGCTGGCGCAGTTCGTGGCCGCCGAGCGCGGCGGTGCTGCCGCGGCTGATGCCCCGGGGGCGACCCCGGAGCAGGCGCTGCTGCGCCGTCAGGTGGGCGCGCTGGGCATCGAAGCGGAGCTGGCCGAAGCGCTGGTGGCCGAGGCGTTGGCCGGCGACGCGGCCGGTCCCGAAGCGGGCACGCCCTGGCAGCGGGTGGTGCGGGCGCTGGCACGCCGCATCGACGTGGTGGCGCAGGATCCGGTAGATGCCGGCGGCGTGATCGCCCTGGTCGGTCCCACCGGGGTCGGCAAGACCACCACCATCGCCAAGCTGGCCGCCCGCCATTGCCTGAAGCATGGCCCGCAGTCGCTGGTGCTGGTCAGCACCGACGACTTCCGGGTCGGCGCAGAGCGGCAGCTCGAAGCCTTCGGCGCCATCCTCGGCGTGCCCGTGCGCCGGGCCGCCGACGCACAATCGCTGGCGCGCGTGCTCGGCAGCCGCCGCGAGGGACAACTCATGCTGATCGATACCGCCGGTCTGGCGCCGCGCGACCAGCGTCTGAAGGCCGGCCTGGAGCGGCTGCGCGAGATCGCCGAGATCCGCACCTACCTGGTGCTGCCGGCCAACGTCCAGGCGTCGGTGCTGCGGCGCACCGTGCGCCGCTTCGCCGCGGCTGGCCTGGCCGGCGTGGCGCTCACCAAGATCGACGAGGCGGACGGCCTCGGCGCGGCGCTGTCGGTGCTGATTTCCGAGCGCCTGCCCGTGGCCTGGCTGTCCGATGGCCAGCGCGTTCCCGAAGACCTGAAGCTGGCGCGCTCGCTGCACCTCATCTCCTGGGCGTCGGTGCCGCCGGCGCTGGCGGACGAGGCGCGCCTGCAGGCGCGCCTGCAGGCCCGATCCCAACTCCGTAACGAGAGTTGGCCCCAGACCCGGACCGCAAGCGCGGCTGCGGCTGCGGCCGCCAGCAATGAGAAGGAGGCCTGCCATGCTGCGGTCTGAACTGACGGTGCCCGAACTCGCCGGACAGGCTGCCGGCCTGCGCCGGCTCGCCGGCGGCGCGCCCACTCGCGTGATCACCGTGACCAGCGGCAAGGGCGGGGTCGGCAAGACCAGCGTCGCCGTCAACCTGGCGGTATCGTTGGCGCGGCGCGGCCAGAGCGTGTTGCTGCTCGATGCCGACCTCGGCCTCGCCAACGTCGACGTGCTGCTCGGCCTGCAGCCGCGCGCCACCCTGGCTCAGGTGCTGGACGGCTCGCTGTCGCTGGAGGACGTGATGGTGGAAGGCCCGGCCGGCCTGCAGGTGGTGCCGGCGGCGTCGGGCGTCAGCGCCATGGCCAATCTGGGCGTGCGCGAGCAGGGTGGCCTGATTGCTGCCTTCTCCGAGCTGCCGATGGCGCCGGACGTGGTGGTGGTCGACACCGCGTCGGGCATCGGTCACGCGGTAACCAGCTTCTGCCAGGCGGCCCACGAGCTGGTGGTGGTGGCCTGCGACGATCCGGCATCCATCACCGACGCCTACGCGCTGATCAAGGTGCTGTCCCGGGAGCGGGGCGTGCGCCGCTTCCGCCTGCTCGGCAACCGGCTGCGCGACGATGCCCACGGCCGCCGTCTGCACAAGGCGCTGCAGGTGGTATGCGACCGCTTCCTCGACGTGTCGCTCGACTACCTCGGCTTCGTCCCCGAAGACCGCATGATGGGACGCGCCGCGAGGTCGCAGCGTGCGCTGGTCGACGTTTTTCCGGCCAGCCCGGCTGCGCTGGCCCTCAAGAAGCTGACCCGCCTGGCCGATAACGGAATGAGCAGGCCCGCGGTGAGCGGTGGTCTGGGCTTCTTCGTCGATCGGGCCGTGGCGGCACGGCCGGCGGTGACGGCCGCCTGACCATGTATCCCGCGAGGCAGCCGAATGATGCCCGGACGGTGGAGGCGCATCTCGACCTGGTACGTCGGATCGCCCATCACCTGATGGCCAGGCTGCCGCCCAGCGTGCAGGTGGACGACCTGATTCAGGCCGGAGCCATTGGCCTGATGGGTGCGATTCGTGACTACCAGGAAGGACACGGTGCGAGCTTTACCACCTATGCCGGAATCCGCATTCGCGGCGCCATGCTGGACGAGATCCGTCGCCAGGACTGGGCGCCACGGTCGAGCTTCCGGGATGCCCGCAGGATCAGCGATGCGATCCATGCGGTGGAGAGTCGGACCGGCCGTGAGGCCACCGATCGCCAGGTAGCCGCTGAGCTCGGCGTCGCCGCCGACGACTACCAGAAGCTGCTGCAGAAGGTCACGGAGACCCGTCTGCTGAGCCTGGAGGCGTCTCTGGAGAGCGGCGATCAGGGGCTGCAGCCGGTGGCCGTCGAGGACGACGACCCGCTGGCCGCCTGCCTGCAGAGCGGCTTCGGTGACGCCCTCGCCGAGGCCGTGAATGGGTTGCCGGAACGGGAGCGGCTGGTGTTGGCGCTGTATTACGACGAGGAGCTGAACCTGAAGGAGATCGGAGCCGTCATCGGCGTGACCGAGTCGCGAGTCTGCCAGATCCACGGCCAGGCGCTGGCGCGGCTGAAGGCCCGGCTCGGCGACTGGTACACGGCGGACTGATCCCGGCAACGCATGGACATTCTCAGCATCATCGGACTGGTTGCCGGCATCGTCGCCATCATCGGCGGCAGCATGCTCAAGGGCAGCGGCATTGCGGCCCTGATCAACGGCGCCGCTTTCCTGATCGTGGTGGTGGGCACCTTCGCGGCGGTGCTGCTGCAGGTGCGCATGCCGGTGTTCATGCATGCGTTCAACATCGTCCGCTGGATCTTCGTGAACCCGGTGGGCAGCGGCGAGGCGACCCTGCAGCAGGTGCTGAACTGGAGCCAGGTGGCCCGCAAGGAAGGCCTGCTCGGTCTCGAGGACATGGCCGAGCAGGAGCCCGACGACTTCGTGCGCAAGGGCCTGCAGCTACTGGTGGACGGCGCCGAGCCCGAGACCATCCGCAACATCATGGAGGTGGAGGTCTCCACCCGCGAGCACGTCGACCAGCAGGCGGCCAAGGTGTTCGAGAGCCTCGGCATCTACTCGCCCACCCTCGGCATCATCGGCGCGGTGATGGGCCTGATGGCGGTGATGCAGAACCTGTCGGAGCCCGAGAAGCTCGGTCCCGGCATCGCCGCCGCCTTCGTCGCCACCATCTACGGCATCGCGCTGGCCAACCTGATCTTCCTGCCCATCGGCAACAAGCTGAAGGGCATCGTCGCCAGCACCGTCAGCCAGCGCGAGCTGATCGTCGACGGACTGGTGGCCATCGCCCGCGGCGACAGCCCGCGCAACATCGAGTCGCGCTTGCGCGGCTACCTGCATTGACCACGCTGCAGTTAGGCATGGCCCGAAAAAAGAAGCACGAAGACCACGTCAACCATGAAGCCTGGGCCATTCCCTACGGCGATCTGGTGACGCTGCTGCTGGCCTTTTTTGTCGTCATGTATGCCATGTCGTCGGTGAACGAAGGCAAGTACCGCATCCTTTCCGACTCCCTGGTGGCCGCCTTCCGGGCGGCGCCGAAGTCGCTGGAGCCTATTCAGGTGGGTGAGCCGTCCAAGGCGCGCACCGATTCCCAGACCGACCGGCCGCGCACCCTGGTGCCGCTGGAGGTGGAGAGCAGCGGCGAGGACCCCGCAGACAGCGGCGACGACGGCGCCGATCGCGCGCCGTCAGACCTGCCGCTCGAGTACCTGCGTGAGACCGAGATCGATCCGGAGGAGCTGGCGGCCGCCGCGGCCCTGATCGAGCACCTCACCGAGGCCATCGCCGAGCAGCTCTCCGAGCTGGTGAACCAGGACCTGGTGCGGCTGCGCCGCGACCGCTTCTGGCTGGAGGTGGAGATCAACACCAGCGTGCTGTTCGCCACCGGCAGCGCCGAGGTCTCCGCGGTGTCGCGCCCGGTGCTCGAGCGCATCAGCCAGGTGCTGGCCAATACCGGCGTGCGGGTGCAGGTGGAGGGCCACACCGATGTCGTACCGATTCAGACCGTGGTCTACCCCTCGAACTGGGAGCTGTCCGCCGCCCGCGCCGCCAACGTGGTGCGGCTGTTCGCCGAGCAGGGCATGGCGCCGCAGACCATGGCGGCGGTGGGCTTCGGCCAGCACCGCCCGGTGGCCGACAACGACACCCTCGAGGGGCGCAACCGCAACCGCCGGGTGGTGATCGTGGTGATGGCCCATCGCGACGACATGATCCGCGAGACCTGGGCCGGACCGGACGAGCCCACGGCACCCGTGGAGGCGCCGCTGCCCCAGGTGACGGCGCGATGAGGGTGCCGCCGCTGGCGCCGATCCCGCCAGCACCGCGCCGGTAGTCAATTCCGCTGAGTACCAGACTCGATCACTTGATACGCCGCAGCCGTAATGAACCGGCCGAATGCTTCACACCATACTATCGCGGCGCGGTACGCAGCCGGGTCGATCGTCGACGGTACGGGAACGGCGAAGTTCTCGAAGGTCCGCACGGGTCCGACTTCCACCATCTCGTCCCGCATGGCCAGGAAGCCGCTCTCGGTCTCGACGAACGCTGGCGAGAGGTACAGCCGGTAGTCGGGCCCGGGGGCGAGTTCGCCTTCGAACGCGATCACGTCGGACCGCACGTACAGCATTCCCTCGCCCCAGTGCAACGGGTCGCTGTCCTGGAGGTTGCGGTGAAACTCGCCTGTGAACAGGGCGGAGGCGGCAACGGACCGCACCGCTTCGAAATCGGGCCCAGCAGGTGCG
>JAVJUA010000035.1:0-2634 GCA_040219935.1 Pseudomonadales bacterium
CGCGTCCTTCGCGTCCAATGCCTGACGTGAACCCGCCCTCATCACCCCCCCACCACCCGGCGAGCGTCCATAGCCTTGGGCGATGGCACGGCCCCCGATCGATCCGCAGCACGCCGCCCGCGCCCTGGAGCGCGTCCGCACCGTCTCGAGCTGGATGGACACGCGCTATCGCGTGCCGGGGACGAGCTACAGGTTCGGCTTGGATCCTATCATCAGCCTGCTGCCGGTGGTTGGCGACACGGCGTCGCTGCTGATCAGCGTGTACCCGATCCTGGAGGCCAAGCGGGCGGGCGTGCGGCGGCGGACGCTGGCGAAGATGCTGGCGAACCTGGGGCTCGACTGGCTGGTGGGGCTGATCCCGCTGATCGGCGTCATCCCCGACGCGTGGTACAAGGCCAACACGCGGAACCTGAAGCTGCTGGAGAAGGAGCTGGGCGGTCCCAAGGGCGGTCCGGATCGGAGCACTCGGCATACGGTTGGCCCATGAGCACCCACACCGGCAGCACCCCCACCAGCAAGAAGCGCCGCACCTTCATCGGCGGCAACTGGAAGATGAACACGACCAGGGGCCAGGCCCTGGAGCTGGCCGCCGACGTGGGACGGGCGGTGAGCGGCGTGGGGCAGCGTGAGGCGCAGGTCGCCATCTACCCGCCCTTCGTGTGGCTCGAAACCATCCGCTCGAGCGTCGGGGCGACGGGCCTGTTGCTGGGCGCCCAGGACTGCTCGCCCGAGGCCAACGGCGCCCACACCGGCGACGTGTCGCTGGCGATGCTCACCGAGTGCGGCGTGTCGACGGTGCTGGTCGGCCACAGCGAGCGGCGGCACGGGCTCAAGGAAGCCGAGGGGCGCATCGCCGCCAAGCTGCGGGCCGTGCTCGACGCGGGGCTCACTGGCGTCCTGTGCATCGGCGAGACGCTCGAGGAGCGCGAGGCCGGCAAGACCGACGCCGTGAACGAGGCCCAGCTCCGCAGCGCGCTCGAGAGCACCAAGATCGTCCGCCACGACCACCTGGTCGTCGCCTACGAGCCGGTCTGGGCCATCGGCACCGGCAAGACCGCCAGCGCGAGCGACGCCCAGGCGGCGCACGAAAACACCCGCAAGGTCCTGGACGACCTGCTTGGAAGCGACGCCGCCACCGCCATCCGCATCATCTACGGCGGCTCCATGAAGCCCGCCAACGCGAAGGAGTTGATGGCCCAGCCCGACGTCGACGGCGGCCTCATCGGCGGCGCGTCGCTGAAGGCCGAGGACTTCCTGGCCATCGTCGACGCCGCCAGCGCATAAGACAACCGCGTGCCTGAGCACGCGGTCTCGTTCAATCAGTCACCCCACGAAGCCAACGCGTCGGGCTACGCCCGCGCACGGCCCCGCCGGCGAGGCGACAAGATGACTCAATAACGATAGTGATCGGGCTTGTACGGGCCCTCGACGGGAACACCGAGGTACTCGGCCTGGTCCTGGCTCATCTTGGTGAGCTTCACGCCCAGCTTGTCCAGGTGCAGGCGGGCCACCATCTCGTCCAGGTGCTTGGGCAGCACGTACACCTTGTTCTCGTAGTTCTCGTTGTTCTCGTGCAGCTCGATCTGGGCTATCACCTGGTTGGTGAAGCTCGCGCTCATCACGAAGCTGGGGTGGCCGGTGGCGCAGCCGAGGTTCAGCAGGCGGCCCTCGGCGAGCACGAGGATGCTCTTGTCCTGGCTCTTGAAGTAGAACTCGTCGTACTGCGGGCGGATGTTGCGGCGCTCGACGTCCTTGTCGCGCTGCAGCTTCTCCATCTGGATCTCGTTGTCGAAGTGGCCGATGTTGCCGACGATGGCCTTGTCCTTCATCCGCTTCATGTGCTCGTGCGTGATGATGTCCTTGTTGCCGGTCGTCGTGATGAAGATGTCGGCCGTCTCGATGAAGTCCTCGAGGGTCTTGACCTCCAGGCCCTCCATCGACGCCTGGAGCGCGCAGATGGGGTCGATCTCGGTCACGATGACGCGGCAGCCCTGGCCGCGGAGGCTCTGCACGCAGCCCTTGCCCACGTCGCCGTAGCCGCACACGACCGCGACCTTGCCGCTGAGCATGACGTCGGTGGCACGGTTCAGGCCGTCGATCAGGCTGTGGCGGCAGCCGTAGACGTTGTCGAACTTGCTCTTGGTGACCGAGTCGTTGACGTTGATGGCCGGGAAGGGCAGGGCGCCCTTCTCGGCGAACTGGTAGAGGCGGTGCACGCCCGTGGTGGTCTCTTCGCTCACGCCCTTGACGGCGGGGGTGACCTTGCTGAACCAGCCGGGGCTGGTCTCGATGGTCGAGCGGATGGTGTTGAGGATGTGGCGGTACTCCTCGGGGTCCTTGTCCTCGTTGAAGTCCGGGACCTTGCCGGCCTTCTCGAACTCCTGGCCCTTCAGGAGCAGCAGCGTGGCGTCGCCGCCGTCGTCGACGATCTGGTCGGGGCCCGAGCCGTCCGGCCAGGTCAGCATCTGCTTGGTGCACCACCAGTACTCGGCCAGCGTCTCGCCCTTCCAGGCGAAGACGGGCGTGCCGGCGGGGTTCTCGGGGGTGCCACCATCTTCGGGGCGACCGACCACGACCGCGGCGGCGGCGTTGTCGGCGGTGCTGAAAATGTTGCACGAGCACCAGCGGACGTCG
>JAVJUA010000036.1:0-66629 GCA_040219935.1 Pseudomonadales bacterium
CCAGCGTCGCAGAGCTGGAAGAGGCCCTGGACGCCGGCATGGCGGCGCCGGGCCCCTACCTGATCGACATCGACATGACGCGCTTCGCGCCCATGGAGATATCGATCATGCCCAAGAAGCGGGCGCCGCCGGCTGATTGAGCCGTTTGCGCGATTCTACTTCCCAGGCGGTGTCGCGGCCCTGCGAGGTCGCTGTGCTTGTCGTCGCTCAGAACCGCACTGCGATGGGCACCATTGGGCCGGACGCTGCATGTGACGTCACAGCAGCAGACCGGCAGCTCCCGACCGAAGCGGCCATAACGGGCAGGCGAGATTCGCTTGGGATCTGGTATCGTTTTTCTATGGGCAATGCCTGGCAGAAGTTTGCGGAAATGCACCAACCGGATGAGCGCGTCTCTGGGCCGGTCACGCGAACCGCCGACTTCGGGATTTTCGTTGGTCTGGAGGGTGGAATCGAGGGCCTCGTGCATCTCGGCGACATAAGTTGGTCGGAACCAGGCAAGGTTGCGATCAAGCGGTTCGCAAGGGGCGATGTTGTCGAGGTCGTGATTCTGTCGATCGACGTTGAGTTGCAGCGAGTCTCTCTCGGCATCAAGCAAGTCGACAATCCGATGCGGGCGTTTGCAGACCGCTACCCTGTCGGTGCCGACGTTGTTGGGCGTGTTGCTGAAGTGTACCCTCAGAAGCTCGTAGTGGACCTTCCCGGCGGTTTCTCGGGTACGGTGTATCAGCGAAACCCCCGCTCCAAGGGGACCAGATTCGAAATCGGTAATGAAGTGGACCTCGTTGTGCGAGCGGTTTGGCTCCGCCATGGAGTAATCGAGCTCGGATTCAAGGACTTTGACGATGAATCTTCTTCTGGCGTGGTCGTTGAGCCCAACAATCCACCGTCACCCAAGCCGCTGACGAACAGCCGCAACGTCAATGAGGAAGTTGAGTAATCGGTTGTGGTCGCCCGTCGGGGGCGAAGGTGGAATGGGTGGAGGAACAAGCCTCAACGATTCGGTCGGCATGGTGTTCAGCCTAACCTTCAGCCATGATATGGCACGCCTAGACGTTGCCGTTCTTCTCAAGGGAAGGCAGCCGGACTGGCAGAGCACTCAGGGTCCACCGACCAGCCGCCCGAATCGCATGGGTGCGGGCGCGAGCGTCGGATCGCACCATGTGATCTACGAGCGGCACTCCGGTCTGGTATGGATTGGCGATGCGCTGAGCGTACCAGCCGCCGACACGAACGTGCTGATGTTCGATGATGCGGACCGACCTGGGCAGATACCGAGGTTTGTTCAAGGGGCTGGGATCGACCCATTGCTGGGACGGGCTCCAGTACCGGGTGGCGCCATGCTGTTGCTGTCCGGTGTGATGGATCAACTCGTCACGGCATTGCGCGGTTCGCCGTCCGTTCGGGCCTTCGTCGGATTCTGAAGTCGTGCCAGGGGCGCGCGCGTTGACCATGCTGTTGACCATAAGCGCTACGGTGATCTTGCTGTCGGCACTTGGGCTGTTCATCACGGTCTGGACTGTAGATGACGGAGTCGGAGCATTCGGGAGCGACCCCATCGCTCAACACGTGGCGAGACGTGCCCACGCCGTCTCATGGGCCAGTGACGACAACCCCGTTCAGCGACTCTTTTCACCTGCAGCTCGAGTCGTGATCGTCGCGAAACGGCAAGGACACTGCCTAGCCCTGTACATGTGCCCGTCCAAAACTCGCTCCGCTACGATACGAACTCCAGGCAATCGTCCGTCTTTGCAGCCCGCATCGCCAAGGGCGGTCCGTATGGCGGCTCGTCACTATACAGCGCAGGTTCTGTTCTACACCTTCTTCCGGATTCCCTCGAAAACCATCTTCGTCACATGTGGAGGTGACGCGGCGAGCACTGAAGCATCGTTCACTGGAAACTGATCGTCCGGTCGAGGCCTGAATCAATCGATTGGTGCGGCGCGCACACACGATGAAGTCCGCCTTCGACCAATGGCAGTCACTTGCATCTCGTTGTATGGTCGGGCGATGGATGCCACAGATGTTGTTGAGCTCTACAACGCGTTCAACCGATCTGGCGTAACGGTCTGGATCGATGGCGGCTGGGCCGTCGACGCCGTAGTTGGTCGCGAGACACGTCCGCATCAGGATCTGGACATCGCTGTCGAGGCCAAACATGCTGCCATGTTGAAGCGGTGCTTGGAGCAGCACGGATATGTCGGAGTCAACCGAGAAGTTAGCTCGAAATGGAACTTCGTTTTTGCGGATGCTGAATGTCGAAGTGTAGACGTGCATGTGGTGGTGCTCCACAAACGAGATGGCGTTCACGGTTCCTCGCTCGACGGCATAGCCTACCCTGCAGGGTCTTTGACCGGAGAGGGCAAAATCGCCGGTACAACGGTGCGCTGCGTCAAGGCAGAATTCCTCCTTCAGTTTAAGACGGCCTATCCGCCACGAGATGTCGACCGGCAGGATGTGGCTACCCTATCCGCCTGGCTCGGCTGCTCGGTTCCAGAGTCCTATCGGCCTTAGAATCGCCACAATTGGCGGCACGGATTTCGACTGGTCTTGGCCGACTGCAGCCACATGGGAAGCGAGCCAGGGACGGCCGGTCTGTCTGCGCCGGCTGTCCGAAGAACCTGCCGCGGTGTAGTCCTACGAAACGCCATGGGCCGCCGGTCGCGTCATCATGATGACTGAAGTGGTGTCAGACTAGCTTGCGCCCGGTGCCAAACCCCTGAGGATCCGGCGTCCGCAGGATACTCGACACCCGATAGGCCGCCCGCTGCTCCTCGACGGCGCCAGTGAGGTGGACAATCGTCAGATCGCGTTGGGCACGCGCGATGCTCTGCTGCAGCGAGGCGTCGACGGGAGAAACCATCGAGCCATCAGGTCGGCAGAACACGAAGTCAGCACCGTCCTTCACCACGAAGTAGCCGCCCTCGTGCAGCAGACGGTGGTGGAAGCGACATACGCCGACGACGTTGTCGAGGCTCGTCGGCCCGCCATCTGCCCAGTGCCGGCAGTGGTGACCCTCCCAGTGCCGCATATGGGTGCACCCGGGGAAGCGGCAGTGCGGGTCGCGGCGCTTCACCGCGCGCCGCAGCGCCGGTGAGATCACCCGGGTCTTCCTGCCCACGTCGAGGGGTTCACCCTCGCCGGTCTCGATGAGCCGCACAATGGCGGCATCGCACGTCAGGCGGCGTACGGTTTCTCCCGCCACGACCGGCCCGTCTTCCATGTGGGGCGGATCCGCCGGGTCCAATACGCCATGCTCGACCAACGATTCCGCGGAAGCGTGCAGGATGACTTGATAGCGGTCCGCCGATCTGAGCCCCTCATCCGATGTCGGCGGGGTCGCCAGAAAGCGTTCCGCCAGGGCGGCTAGGGCGTCGGCCCGACGGGCCGGGTGCGATACGCCCTTGAAAGGATGCTCGTCGGCTCGCCGGCAGCAGGCGCCGCGCGCGTTGGTAGGACCGGGTGCCGCTGGCGCCTTCAAGACCGGCTCTGCCGACTCCCGGTACACCCACTCCATGGCACGGTCCAGAGCGAGCATCAGCATCGCCCCTTGGTCCGCGGGGAGGCGGCCCTCGAAGATCAGCGAGCCGTCTTCCTCGGTGCGGCAGGTGAAGCTGCGGCGCTGGTACGCGTCGAACGCCGCCCGAGGGTCGGCGAGACGCCCCGCCTGCCGCCGAGACCGGACGTACTGCTCGACATGGGCCGCTGTGGTAGACGCGGCGATGTCGACCAACTCGGCCTCATCGGCCGGCGTGGCGATGCGGGTCACGGCACGGACCTTGGAGTACGACAACAGGCCAGTCCTGAAGGCCTGGTCCACGAGGGGTAGATCGGTCAGGGCATGGGCCACGCGCACCTTCTCCCGGGCGGTGACCAGATCGAGGCCGCACCGGGCGTTCAGCCAGTGGGCGCAGCTCGGCATCTCGGCATTCCAGCCGTTAAGCGAGTCGAGCCGGCGGATAAGAGTCAGCAGGCGGTGTTCGGCCCGATGCATGTGGGCGCACAGATCGACGATCTCGGCGATGAGCGACTCCACGGCGTGGGGGTCGGTGGGTGTGGTCATAGCGTGATCTAGGAACTGTATGGATGCACAGTATTCTGGATTCCCAAACGAAAAACAAAATTAACATGGTAGCGAACGTAAAATCGCGAGGCAACGGAGCAGCATGCTCTCGGCATCAGATTCGCCGTTGAACGATCGTTAAGGCCGGTGGTTTGTCCATTCTTGGTCGCAAGCCCGTGGTGGTCGATGGTGGCCTGGTCGCGAATCATCTGCCGCACGCGCTCCGCACCCGGTGACGTTGTAGCCGACGAAGGACGACACGGACGTGATCAGCCGGGACCCGGGCACCATGTGAGCGGTCAGAACATCACGTCGTCGCGGTACTGGGTGCCCTGCGCATGAGAGGGTACATGAACGTGCGTTTTGGTGAGGCCCGGCACGCACCGCCGCCGATCCGGTCTGCAGCCGGATAGGTAGAAGAACCTGTGACGGGTCCACGAACGCCTCCGCAGGTGATGGGATGAACCCATGGTCACCCGCGGAAGCGATTGGATCCAGCAGACCATGGTCTGCTTATGGTCTTCAGCCGGCGTACCGGCTGCTAGCCGGCGTACCGGCTGCTAGCCGGCCTACCGGCTTTAGCCGGCCTACCGGCTTTAGCCGGCCTGCACCTCGATCTTGCGCGGCCGCAGCTCGGCCCGCTTCGGGATGTCGATGCGCAGCACCCCATCCTTCAGGCTGGCCTGCACCGCTTCGATGTCGAGCTGCTCGCCCGACACCGAAAAGGCGCGGCGGTAGCGCTTGGATCGTACGTCCGCGTGCAGCGACTCGGTGCCCTCCGGCACGTCGATCTCGACGCTGCCCTCGACCACCAGCGAGTTGCGGTCGCTGTGGATCTCCAGGCGCTCCTTCGACACACCCGGCATGTCCAGCACCAGGGTGATGCCGTTGCCGTGTTCGAAGATGTCGCCCGCGGGACGCAGCACCACCTCGCGGTTGCGTGCCGCCTCGGCGGCGCCGGTTGCGGCCGGGTCGGTGCCGGCGCGCTTCTGCATGGCTTGGCTCATGTCGAACTCCTTGACCTCATGGTCCGTGTGTCAGTGAACCTCGATGCGCCGCGGCTTAACGGCTTCGCGCCGGGCGATGCGGACGTGCAGCACGCCGTCACGGTAGCTGGCATCCACCTTGTCCGGGTCCACGTCCTCAGGCAGCGTCAGCACGCGCTGGAAGGTGCCGTGGAACCGCTCGCGGCGATAGTAGGTGGCGTTCTCCTCGGCGTCGGCCTTGCGTTCGCCGGAGATCGTCAGCAGGTTCTGCTGCAGCGATACGTCCAGCGACTTCGGGTCGAGGCCGGCGGCGAACAGGTAGACATCGACGCTGTCGGGGCTGGACCCCACGTTCAGCGGCGGATAGGTGCCGTACTCCACGGCGCGGATGCTGGAACCCCAGGGCGAGCGGGTGAACAGCTCGTCCCAATCGCTGTCCCAGCGGCGCAGCTCGTCGAGCAGGCTGCCAAATGTCGACAGATTTCCGAACATCTCAACACCTCCTGTGATGCGGGCGCCCGTTGACGCCCTGACAGTCCCTTAGATGTGGACTGGCGTGTGGATTTCAAGGGCGTACACTCAAACGAGGCAGAGAGAGACGGCATGACCCGACTGGCCTACAGCGAAGCGCAGCTGCTGAGCGAACACGCGTACGCACGCCCCCACGAGATTGCCGGACACCGCCTGCACGGCGGCTTCGACGCCGACGGCACCTACCTGCCGCCGCGCGCGCTCGGCCGCAACCAGGCGCTGGACGCCTGGACTGCCGCGCTCGAAGCCCGGGGCGGGACGCTGTTCGCGGCCGATGCGTCGCTGCTGACCGGACCGCGCATGCCCAATGCCGCGCAGCAGCGGCTGCTGCTGCGGGCCGGCATCGGCGCGCCCTTCTGGAACAGCCTGACCATCACCGGCAAGATCGAAGGCCGCGGCCGGGTGCTGGCGGAGATGCAGTTCCCCGATCTGCAGGACGTGGTCGAGGCCGACATCTCCGGCATGGCGATCGGGCACCTCAACCAGGGGCTGCTGGTGGCCCACGGCATCGACGAGGGCGGCGAGCCCGAGCGCGGCATCGGCGGCCACGACGTGATGTGGTTCGTCGCCCGCGACCTGGCGTTCGGCGCCGATGCCTATCCGGACGTCGATCCGCCGGAGAGCATCGCGCGGCCGGAGGCGGGCAAGCGCTTCATGCCCGAGCTGCCGCCCCAGCATGAGGGCCTGCTCAGCTTTCTCATGAACCTGCTGCTGATCGAGTTCCGCGCCGAGATCGGCTTTGCGCAGACTCAGCAGATTCTGCGCACGCCCGACCTGTTTGCCGGTCGCCGGGCCGAGGCCGAGCAGGCGGCGGACATCATCGAGCGCATCCGTACCGACGAGACCATTCACGTCCGCTCGCTGCGCCTGTACCTGGGCGAGCTGCGCGGGCTCGCGTTGCGCACCGTCGACGGCGGCACGGTGTCGGGCGCCGAGCTCATCGACCGGTTCTGGACCGGGCTGGTGCGCTGGGCCACGGTGGAGCAGCCGCGGCTGGCTGCCGAGGTCCAGTACCAGACCCTGGTGCCGCAGATCCGCGCCCACGCGGACGGCGAGCGGCTGCTTGCCGAGTTCGACCGGCTCTCCGACCTGCGGCAGCGGGACGCGTCCGCCGGCTGATCCGCCCGGATCGCGAGATGCGGTTCAGAGGCGGGGCACTACCCGCCAGTAGCGCTGGCTGACGCCGCCGGTCCCGGCCAGCCCGCCGGGCAGGTCGTATTTGGCGGCGTAGGCGGCCGCCACCTGTTCGACCTCCGCCGCGGCCGTCAACGGCTCGAGCCGTACCGGGTAGATGCGGTCATCGATCTCGATGCGCACGTCGGGGTCGTCGTCGACCCAGCCCGGCCAGCGCTTCGACTCCGGGGCGCGGGCGCCCAGGTACAGGGTGCCGTCCACCTGGGCGCACCAGATCGTGACCGAGTGCGGCAGCCCGTACGGCGCCGCCACCTCCACGAAGATCTCCGGGTGGGCGTCGGTGAACGACCAGTCGGCCGGCAGCTGGCTTTGGAGCTCGCCGGACAGCCACAGCCCCGGGCGGCGGTCGCTCGGCTCGCAGCCGCTCATCAGCAGGCAGCCGGCGACCAGGCACAGCGCCGCGGGCAGGCTCGCATGTCGGGTGATGGGCGCCGTCATAGGTCAGCTCCCGTAGCTCACGCCCATGCCGGCGCGCACGTCGTTGTTCACGCCGTAGGGGGCGATGGGGTAACGCAGGCCGTTGCGCGACAGTGCTTCCAGCCCGGCCAGCGTCTTCGGCAGGAACTTCGGCGGCAGCGCCATCAAGAGCTCGTCCTCCATCACGCCGCCGTAGCGGCGCTCGGCGAAGCAGGGAATCGACAGGCTCGGCTCGCCGGTGGCCAGCGCCCGGCCCCAGGAGTCGGCGCACGACGACTCGCCCACGCAGCCCCACTCGAGCTTCCGGTAGCCCGTGTACTGCAGGCCGTTGATGAACAGGATCATCTGCGCCGGCGTGGCGTAGATGAGGCAGATGTCGGGCGGGTCGAGGCGGCCGCTGGCCAGCGGGCTCACCGCCATGGCCTCGAAGCGGCCGTAGGGCACCACGTCCATGGCGTGCTGGTGCTTGCTGGCTTCGGCCTGGTCGGCGTACCAGACCCCGGCCATGCGGTCGCCGGACAGCCAGCCCTCGCTTCTCGGGTGCAGGCCGATCACGGTGCTGCACTGGGCGCCCACCAGGTCGGCGGCGGTGATGCCCACGGTCCAGCCGTTGCGGGCGGCCTGACCGACGATCTGGTCGGTGGTGTGTACGGCGCTGGGGCGGCGGATCTTCGGCACCGCCGCCATCTCGGCCTCGGTGGCGAACAGCTTCATGCCGATGGGTGTGGTGCGCAGCCGCAGCAGCCGGTTGAGCTGGTCCACCAGGGCGGGCCAGTCGTAGCTGTCCTGGTCGGTGGCGATGAGCTCGCTCATGGCTGCCTCCTCACTCGACGCTGACGCGCTTGAAGGCCGGCGGCCGGCGCTCGATGAACGAGCGCACGCCCTCGCGGAAGTCGTCGCGCTTCAGGCTCGTCGCCATCCATTCGTTGCTCTCGCGCATCGACTCGCCGAGGCCCATGTTCAGGTGCCGGTAGACCTGGGCCTTCATGATCTGCAGCGACGTCGGCGAGGCGACGGCGGCCAGCTCCTTGACGTAGTCGATGGCCTGGTCGACGCACTCGCCGGGCTCGCACAGCCGTTCGGCCAGACCCAGGCGGTAGGCTTCCTCGCCGTCGAACTTGCGCGCGCTCCACAACAGGTCGAGGGCGCGGCCGGCGCCGATCAGCCTCGGCAGTATCCAGCTTGCGCCGTGCTCGGCGATCAGGCCGCGCTGGGAGAAGGCGGTGGTGAACTTGGCGTTGCGATCGACGAAGCGCATGTCCGACAGCAGCGCGTAGACGAAGCCGAGGCCGGCGCAGGCGCCGTTCACCGCGGCGATGATGGGCTTGCGGATCGACAGCAGATAGCCATAGGTCACCTGGAAGTCGTCGCCCAGGTCGGGGTCGCCGGGGTCGGCGTCCAGGGCCGACAGATCCTCCCGCTCGCCGCCGCCGGACGACATGCTGTCCAGCGCGTTCATGTCCATGCCGGCGCAGAAGCCCCGGCCGGCGCCGGTGAGCACGATGCCCACCACGGCCGGGTCGCGCTCGGCCTCGGCCAGGGCGTGGCGGATCTCGGCCAGCATGCGTACGGTGAACGCGTTCAGCGCGTCGGGCCGGTTCATGATGATGACGGCGACCGGGTCGTCGACGTGGTAGCGGATGTCCTGATACATGGCGGTGGCTCCCCTGATGTGGCGGTTGGATCGGTGTGCGAATGCTCCGGAATGTACCGCACCGGTCACGGCCGATGCGAGCGGCAGCCGGCGCCGGCGTCGCAGGATGATCGGGTATGATGGCCGCCGGCCGACGGACACGAGGCACCATTGAGTCGATCGCTGCTCGCGTTTCTGCTGTTCTGCCTGGCGCTGGTGCTGGCGTCCGGCGCCCTGATCTGGCACGTGGGGCCGACCCTGGCTGGCCTGGTGGTGGACCAGGAACGGCGCAGCAGCCCCTACCACCTGCTGCGCATCGTGGCCCCGGGGGCCGACGCCGCGCCCGTTCCGGACGACGATGCCGGCGGCGGCACGCTGCGCGCCCGGCTGCTGTCGCTGGCGGCAGAGGATGACGGCCGTCTGGTCTGGCAGGGCGGAGGCGCCGAGTTGATCGAAGGCCCGGCTCGGCTGGATGGCGCGGCGCTGCAGTTGCTCAGCTTCGCCAGTGGCGCCGGGGTCGTGCAGTTCTTCACCAGCAGCGGCTACCGCGCCCTGGAGGCCGGGCGTGGCGATGCCACGGGACGCTATCTCGGCACCCCGGTGGGTCCGCAGACGCTGGCCACCGGCCGCCCCAGCGTGATCGTGCTGTACCGGCAGAAGCCCGGCAGCGTCGACGCGCCGCTGGGCGCCCCCGGCGATGCCGGCTGGCTGGCGCTGGCGCCCCGCCACGGCGGCGAGCTGCGCTGGGCCGCGCCCCTGGCACTGCTGCGCGGCCAGGGCCCCTGGGATCGCCTGCTGATGCTGCAGTTTCCCGATCGGGGCGCAGCCCGAGCCTGGCTGAACGATCCCGCCACGGTCACCGAGCGGGCGTTGGCGGGTCGGCACGTGGACGATGTGGTGGTGCTGCTCGCCTACCCGGTGTGAAGCGGGCCGCGGTGGAACAGCCGCACGGTGCGGAACTCGTCGAACTCGCCGAGGTTGGGGTGGGTCAACGCCTCGATGGTGGTGATCTCCCGATAGGCCGGGTCCGGCAGCTCGGCGATGCGCGAGTCGGCCACCAGTACCTCCCGGGCATGGCCGGCCGCCGCGGTCAGAAGTGGCAGGTTGGCGCGGTCGTAGAGCACGTCGGCCATCAGCAGCAGGTCATGATCCCGGCCGGCTTCGGCGAGATCGGTGACGGTCCGGCAGGCGACGCCGTTCAGGGCGGCGTTGGCCGCGGTGGCGGCCAGGGCATCGTCGTCGTTGTCGCAGGCCACCACGCGCGCGGCGCCTGCCAGGGCCGCGGCGATGGCGACGACGCCCGAGCCGCTGCCCAGGTCCAGCACCCGCCGTCCGCGCACCCAGTGCGGCTGATCCAGCAGGTAGCGGGCCAGCGCCAGACCGCTGCCCCAGCAGAACGACCAGTAGGCAGGGCGCGCGATGACGGCCGCACTCACGTCGCCGGGCAGCGGTCCGGGCGGAAAATCGGCGTTGATGAGGGCCAGGCGGATCTCAGGGCAGCCGGGCAGCGGCGCCACCTCCAGCCGCGCCATGGGCAGGGTGGCCTGCAGTCGCCGGACCAGATCGGTCAGGGCCGGCATCGGCCGGCCGTGGTGGTCAGAGTTCGGCCGTGTGGCGGCGAACCCAGAGCAGGCCGATGACGCCCAGGCCCAGGGCACCGAGCAGCGACAGCACGGGAAAGCCCTGGCTCGACTCGGTCTCGGCGGCCGGCTTCGCCTCGGGCTGAGCCTCCGCGCGCGCCACGCCCTGAACCCGCGCCGGCACCGACATGGCCAAGGCCCCGTCGCCGTCGCCGGCCAGCGCATGGCCGGTGGCCAGCAGCAGCGCCGAGAGCAGGACAGCCTGGATGGTCGAGGTACGCATGAGACCGGGTCAGCACAGTCATTGAACGGGTCCCAAGCCTAGCGGCCGCGTGTTGCCAATGCATGAACGCCGATGTAACTCGTGTAAACCGAAGGTAACCCCGGGCGCCAGGGTCGACATCGCCCCGGGCTTTTGCTTTCATCTCCGGCTGACCCGGCCACGCCGGCCCATCGCTTCCGATCGTGTTTTCTGGGGGAACACCATGCCCATGATCCTCAATGAAGAGCAGAACATGCTCAAGGACAGCGCCAAGGACTTCTGCGCCAGCAGCGCGCCCATCTCCCAGCTGCGCAAGCTGCGCGACAGCGACGATACGGACGCTTTCGACCGGGCGACCTGGAAGGCCATGGTCGAGCTGGGCTGGGCCGGCATTCCCTGGCCGGAAGAGTTCGGCGGCCTGGCGTTCGGCTACAAGGGCCTGGGGGTGGTCACCGAGGAGACCGGCCGCACCCTGACCGCGAGCCCGCTGTTCGCCAGCGTCTGGGTGGGCGGCACCGCCATCGCCGTCGGCGGCAGCGACGATCAGAAGGCCGAGCTGCTGCCGGCGGTGGCCGGCGGCGAGCTGCTGCTGGCGCTGGCGCTGGAAGAGTCGCACCGCCACGACCCCTACGGCGTCGCCACCACCGCCAAGGTGTCCGGTGCCGGCTACGTGTTGAACGGCAGGAAGACGTTCGTGCTCGACGGCAACTCTGCCGACAAGCTGATCGTGGTGGCGCGCGGCGCCGGCAAGCCGGGCGACCGGGACGGCCTGTCGCTGTTCCTGGTGGACCGTAGCGCCAAGGGTGTCACCGTGACCCGCACCCGCATGACCGACTCGCGCAACGTCGCCAACGTCGAGCTCAAGGACGTTCAGGTGGACAAGTCGGCCCTGCTGGGTGCCGAGGGCAAGGGCGCCGACGTGCTCGACCGCACCCTGGACATCGCCCGCATCGGCCTCGCCGCCGAGATGCTCGGCGGCCTGCAGGAGTGCTTCGAGCGCACGGTGGCCTATCTGAAGGAGCGCGAGCAGTTCGGCGTGCCCATCGGCTCGTTCCAGGCGCTCAAGCATCGCGCCGCCGACATGTTCTGCGAGGTGGAGCTGTCGAAGTCGTGCGTGCTCGAGGCGCTGACGGCGCTGGACGAGGGCCGCGACGACGCCGAGGTGGCCAAGCTGGCCAGCCTGGCCAAGTGCAAGGTGGGCGAGACCTTCAACCGGGTGTCGCGGGAAGGCATTCAGATGCACGGCGGCATCGGCATGACCGACGAGTTCGACGTCGGCTTCTTCCTGAAGCGCGCGGCCGTGGCCGAGCAGATCTTCGGCGACGTCAACTTCCACCGCAATCGCTACGGCGAGCTCGAAGGCTACTGATCGGCCGGGTAGGGCCCGAGCATGCGGCTCGGGTCCACCACCGCGTCGAACTCGTCGGCCTCCAGATAGCCGAGCGCCAGGCAGGCCTGCCGCAGGGTGAGCCCCTCGCGATGGGCCTTCTGGGCGATCTCGGCCGCCTTCGCGTACCCCAGGCGCGGGCTCAGCACCGTCACCAGCATCAGGCTGCGGTCGCGCAGCTCGGCGATGCGCTCGCGGTCGGCCTCGATGCCGGCCACGCAGCGCCTCTCGAAGCTGGCGGCGGCGTCTGCCAGCAGGCGCGCGCTCTCCAGCACGTTGCGCACCATTACGGGCTTGAAGGTGTTGAGCTGCAGGTGCCCGTGGCTGCCGGCCACGGTGACCGCCACGTCGTTGCCCATCACCTGGGCGCAGACCATGGCCAGCGCCTCGCACTGGGTGGGGTTCACCTTGCCCGGCATGATGGAGCTGCCCGGCTCGTTGGCGGGCAGGATCAGCTCCGCCAGCCCGGTACGCGGCCCGCTGGCGAGCAGCCGGATCTGGTTGGCGACGTGCATCAGGCTCACCGCCACCCGCTTCAGCGCGCCGCTCACCTCCACCAGGGCGTCGTGGGCCGACAGCGCCTCGAAGCGGTTGCCGGCGCAGACGAAGGGCAGGCCGGTGTCGGCGGCGAGCCGGGCCACCACGTCTTCGGCGAAGCCCTGCGGCGCGTTCAGGCCGGTGCCCACGGCGGTGCCGCCGATGGCCAGCTCGGCCAGCCGCGGCAGGGTGGCCTCGATGGCGGCCCGGCCGCGCTCGAGCTGCGCCGCGTAGCCGCCGAACTCCTGGCCCAGGGTGATGGGCGTGGCGTCCATCAGGTGCGTGCGCCCGCTCTTCACCACGTCGGCGAACTCGGCCGCCTTCGCTTCCAGCGCCTGCTGCAGGTCTGCCAGGGCCGGCAAGGTGGCGCGGGCGATCAGCTCGTAGGCGGCCAGGTGCATGGCCGTGGGAAAGGTGTCGTTGGAGCTCTGGCTGGCGTTGACGTGGTCGTTGGCCTTGACCGGCTTGTCAGTGCGGAAGTCGGCGCCCAGCAGCTCGCTGGCCCGGTTCGCCAGCACCTCGTTCAGGTTCATGTTGGTCTGGGTACCGGAGCCCGTCTGCCACACCTTGAGCGGGAACTCGTCGTCGAGCCGGCCGGACAGCACCTCGTCCGCCGCCGCGGCGATGGCGTCGGCGATCGGCTTGCCGAGCACGCCGAAACGCACGTTGGCCAGCGCGCACGCCTTCTTCAGCCGCGCGTAGGCGTGAATCAGCGGCACCGGCATGCGCTCGTCGCCGATGGGGAAGTTGCCGATGCTGCGCTGGGTCTGGGCGCCCCAGTAGCGGTCTGCGGGTACCTCGACGTCACCGAGGCTGTCGTGCTCGATGCGGTAGGACACGGTCTGGTCGCTCATGGCGGTCTCCCGGGGGCGCGCCCCTCAGCGGCGGGGGATGGCGATGACGTGGCCGGCCTGCTCGGGCCTGGGCAGGTCGGCGTGGGCGGCCATCAGCGCGTCGATGCGCGCCATGGCGGCGTCCGGAAACGGCGCCGAGCGCCGGGTGTGCATGTCCACGTGCATGGCCATCTGCTCGCTGGTGGCGGCCAGATAGCCCTGCTCGCCATGGTACAGATGCTGAAAGAAGTGCAGGCGCTTGGCGTCGCGGTCGATGAGCTGCAGGGTCACCCGCAGCGGATCGCCGCCGAGCAGCTCCTGCAGGTAGGTGACGTGAACCTCCAGCGTGAAGCAGGAGCCTGCGCCGGACGCCGTGTACTCGGCGCCGATGCCGAGGCGGTCGTAGACGTGATCGACGGCGCGGTCGAACACCACCGAGTAGTAGGCCATGTTGAGGTGGCCGTTGTAGTCGACCCATCCTGCGTCGACCGTCTGCGGCGGGCAGGTGATGGGGCGCTCGAATGTCTGGCCAGGGCTCGGCATGGCCCCGCATCTTACCTTGACCGTGCCCGGCTGAGTACGGATGATCCGGGTCGGCATCCATCAGCAACCCTGGGGAAACACGTTGCGTACAGGGCCGTCTGACAGCGGGCGTGGCCAGCACGACGAGCTGAGCTTCGGGGCCAAGTTCACCTACGGATTCGGGCAGGCGGCGGAGGGGCTGAAGAACGGCGCCTTCGGCGTGTTCCTGTTCTTCTACTACGTGCAGGTGCTCGGCCTTTCCGGCACCTATGCCGGCCTCGCGGTGGGCATCGCGCTGATGTTCGATGCCATCACCGACCCGCTGGCCGGCTCGCTGTCAGACAACTGGCGATCGCCCATGGGCCGCCGCCACCCGTTCATGTACCTGTCGGCGGTGCCACTGGCGATCACCTTCTACTTCCTGTTCTCGCCCCCCGAGCTGCCCGAGTTCCAGCTGTTCCTGTGGCTGCTGGTGTTCGCCATCCTCACCCGCGGCGCCATGACGCTCTACCACGTGCCGCACATCGCGCTGGGCGCCGAGCTCTCCAGCAACTTCGAGGAGCGCACCACGGTGGTGGCCTACCGCCAGTTCTTCAGCACGTTCGGCGTGCTGCTGGCCTACGCCATCGGCTTCGGGCTGTTCTTTCAGTCGGGGCCCGACCATGCCCACGGCCAGTTCCGCGCCGATGCCTACAGCCCGTTCGCGCTCACCCTGGCGGTGCTGATGGTGGTGTCGATTCTCACCTCGGCGCTGGGCACCCGCAGCCAGATCCCGCGCCTGCCGCAGCCGCTGGGGCCGCCGGAACCCGTGTCGATGGTGGGCGGCGTCGCGCGCATGTTCCGCGAGATTGCGCTGGCCCTGTCGAACCGCTCGTTCCGCTGGCTGTTCGTCGGGGTGCTGATCGTGTTCATGATGGTGGGCGTCGACTCGGCGCTGAACCTGCACATGAACACCTACTTCTGGGAGCTGTCGAGCCGCGACAACATCGCCTTCTTCGCCGCCTACCCGGTGGGCATCATGGTGGGCGCGCTGTTCGCGCGGCGGCTGAACGTGCTGTTCGACAAGAAGCCCTCCATCGTCTTCGGCACCGCCTGGTGGGCGCTGTGTCAGATCGTGCCCGTGCTGCTGCGCCTGGTCGGCTGGTTTCCGGAAAACGGCACCGGCGAGCTGGTCACCACCCTGGTGATCGTCAAGCTCCTGCAGGGTATGGGCGTGGTGCAGGCGCTGATCACCTTCAGCTCCATGGTGGCCGACATCGTCGACGAGCACGAGCTGGCGACCGGCAAGCGGCAGGAGGGCATCTTCTTCGCGTCGGTGTCGTTTTCCGGCAAGTTCACCTCGGGCATCGGCAACGTGGTGGGCGGCGTCGCTCTGGACCTCATTCGCTGGCCTCGGGGCCCGCAGATCCAGACCGCGGCCGACGTGCCGCCGGAAACGCTGATCTGGCTCGGCCTCATCTACGGCCCCATCGTCTCCGGCTTCGCCGTGGTCAGCGTCTGGTGCTACTCCAAGCACCACCTCAATCGCGCCCGTCACGCCGAGATCGTGGCGCAGCTCCACCAGCGCCGCCAGGCCGCCGCGCCGCGGCGGGCCGCCGCCGGTGGCGACTGAGCCAGCAGGCAGCCAGGGAGATTCCGGCGCGGCCGGCGATGGCTCGCGCAAGACCGGCAAGCGCCGCAAGCCGCGCCGTGCGGGCCGCCTGCGCCGGCTGGCCGGGCATGCCCGGACGCTGCGCCGCGATCCGCGGGCGGCTGGGCCCCTGATCCGCGGCGCGCTGCTGGAAATCTGGCAAGCGCGGGGTGGCGGGTTCTACGGGCTCGGCTACCTGGTGACGTTCCTGATTCTGGAAGTCCGCATGATCGGCTCGGAGTTTGCGGGCAGCGACAGCGTCGCCAGCTTCCTGTCCAGCCAGCTTCTGGAGTACGTGCTGCGTCTGAGCGTACTGTCCCTGGTCAACGCCCTGCAGGCCTTCATCTGGCCGGCGCTGCTGTTCCTGGTGATCGGCTTCTGGGCCGTGGCGGTGCTGGTCGCCGGTCATCTGGTGTTCGAGCGCTGGCTGCGCCCCTGGGTCGAGTCGGTGTTCCCCGAGCTGCGCTGACCGACCCCGGGAATTCGCGTAAGCTTGAGCGCTTTGCGCGAGGGGGATGCATGAACGGCGCGAAGGCCCTGATCGACGGTCTGGTGGCGGCGGGGGTAGAGGTCTGCCTGGCCAATCCCGGCACCTCGGAGATGCACCTGGTGGAAGCCATCGATGCCAGCACCGGCATGCGGCCGGTGCTGTGCCTGTTCGAGGGCGTGTGCACCGGCGCCGCCGACGGCTACGGCCGCATGCGCGGCCTGCCGGCAGCCACCCTGCTGCACCTGGGCGCCGGGCTTGGCAACGGCATCGCCAACCTGCACAACGCCCGCCGCGCCGGCACCCCCATACTCAACCTGGTGGGTGACCATGCGCGCCACCACGTCGCCTACGACGCGCCGCTCACCGCCGACATCGAGGGCGTGGCCCGGCCGGTGTCGGCCTGGGTGCGCACCGCGCGCACGGCGGAGGGGCTGGCCGACGACGGCGTTGACGCCGTGCACGCGGCGCTGGCGCCACGGCCCGACCCGGCCGGCGGCGTGGCCACCCTGATCGTGCCTGCCGACTGCGCCTGGGGACCGGGGCGCCCGGCCACCGTGCTGGCGCTGCCCGAGCGATTCCGCCCGTTCTCTTCCGCCGCCGTGGCCGAGGCCGCCGCCGCCCTGGACGACCGCAGCGTGCTGCTGCTCGATGGCAATGCCCTCACCGGGGCCGGGCTGGCCGCTGCCGGGCGAATCGCCGCCCGGTTCGGCTGCCGCGTCTTCACCACCACGTTCCCGGCCCGGGTGGAATCCGGCCCCGGGCGCTTCGCCGCCGACCGGCTGCCGTACTTTCCCGAGCAGATCATCGAAACCCTGGCGGGCACGTCGACGTTGCTGCTGGCCGGTGCCCAGCCCCCGGTGAGCTTCTTCGCCTACCAGAACCTGCCGAGCGACCTGGTGCCGGCCGATTGTCGCGTGGTGCGCCTCAACCACCGTCACGAAGACGGCGCCGGCGCGCTGGCGGCCCTGGCCGACGCCGTGGCGGCGCCCGCCTGGCAACCGGCGGGCGGTGGCGGTGTGCGTCCGGAGCTGCCGGCCGGCCGGTTGTCGGCCCGCACCGTGGCCCAGGCCCTGGCGGCGCTGGCGCCGGACAACTGCATCGTCACTTCGGACTCCGGCGGCGGCGGCGCGGCGGTGGTGCCCATGCAGCGCGCGGTGCCCCACGACTGGCTGCACCTCACCGGCGGGGCCATCGGCCAGGCCGGACCGGCGGCGGTGGGCGCGGCGCTGGCCTGTCCGGACCGCCAGGTGCTGGCCCTGATCGGCGACGGCGGCGCGCTGTACACCCATCAGTATCTGTGGACGGCCGCCCGCGAGGGGCTCGACATCGTCACCGTGATCTACAGCAACCGCAGCTACGGCATCCTCGACACCGAGTATCGGCGCCTGGGCATCAATGAGGTAGGGGAGCGGGCGGCCAGCCTGTTCGACCTCGGCCGGCCCGACATCGACTGGGTGTCGCTGGCGGCCGGCTTCGGCGTGCCCGGCGCCCGCGCCGATAGCTGCGAATCGTTCGCGGTGGCGCTGCGCGAGGCGCTGGCCCGGCCGGGACCGAGTCTGATCGAGGCCCAGGTCTGACCACGCCGCTCGACCGGGCGCGATGAGCCAGCGGCTGCCCCATCAGCTCGCCCGCTTTCTGCTGGTGGGCTGCGCCGGCTTCGCTGTGGACGTGGGCGTGCTGGCGCTGCTGCTGTACGGGTTCGGCTACGCGGCGGCGCCGCTCGGGCTGGTGGGCAGCCGGGTCGCCTCGTTTCTGGCCGCCATCGCCGTCACCTTTCCGCTCAATGCCCGATTCACCTTCCGGGCATCGGTGCTGGAGTCGCGGCTGACCCGCTACGTGCTGATCCAGTCGTTCGGCGCGGTGCTCAACCTCGGCACCTACTCCCTGCTGGTGCTGGGGCCGCTGGGCCGGCCGCTGATCTCGCTCGCCATCGGCTCGGCGGTGGCGACGGTGAGCAACTTCCTGCTGGTGCGCCACTTCGTCTACGACTGGCGTTAGCGGCGTTTGCGCACCTCGCGCCTCAAACGCACTCGCCGGGTAGCTGCGCGATCCAGTCGCGCACCAGCTCGACGCCGGCCTGGTGGACGACGCTGCGGCCGGTTTCGGGCATGCGCGTCGCCGGATCGCGGGTCTCCATGCGGTACACCAGAATCGACGCGTCCGGCTGCCCGGGCACGATGCCGTAGCGGTGGCCGCCGGAGCCCCGGCCCGCGGCGATGGGCGGCTTGCAGATGCCGAGCGGGCGCGAGGCGGTGGTGTGGATGTCCAGGTGCATGCCGGAGGTGGCGGCCGGTCCGGTGGGGCTGTGGCAGTGGCCGCAGTTGACGTCCAGGTAGGCGCGCGCGCGCTCCGCCGCGGTAGCTTCGGGGTTCTGCCAGTCGGCGGCAGCCGGCCACGCTGCCGCGTCCGGCAGCCCGGCCAGCAGGCCCCGCTGCGCCCAGGTGGCGAGCTGGCTGTCGGCATGCCCGGGGTAGGGGCGGTTGACGTGGCGGGCCTTGAGGCCGATCAGCGACAGCCGGCCGCTGGCATGGTCGGTGGCGTGGCAGCCGGCGCACTCGCTGCGGGCCGGCACCACGTAGGGCAGTGCCGTCGGCTGGCCGCCGATGGCGAGCGTCATGGGCAGCAGCGCGCCGGTGAGGCGCAGGTAGGCATCGTCGCCATCCCAGACGTAGGGCAGCGCGTGCCAGCCGTCGGCCTGACGCACCAGCAGCCGGGTTTCCACCAGCCGGTAGGCGGACGGCGTCAGGTCCGCCGGATCGCCGGACCAGCCGGCCGCCGCCACCGCCATGGCCTTGCCGCCGGCATCGGCGCCGATGGGATAGAAGAAGGTCTTGGTGACGATGCTGCCCACCGGCAGCTCGAAGGCGTCCTGCGCGCGGTAGGTCATTCGGCCTTCCGCGGGCAGGTACACGGTGCGCAGCTTCAGGGCGTGGTCGCTGAACAGCGGCGTGGCGATCTCGTAGGGCACGACGCCGCGGCCGAGCACCACGCCGGCCTGCCGGTGCGCCAGCAGGCCCCAGTCCGACAGGCGCTCGGGGTACGCGTCAGGTTCGTGCCAGCGCACCTCCGGCGGGCCCTGGCAGGCGGCGGCCAGGGCGAGGGTCAGCAGCGCCAGAACGCGCCGGGCGCAGATCTGCCGCGGCCGCCCCATCACCGCCTGGTCATCCTGCCAGCGCCAGGCTCACCGCGGGCAGCGGCGGGTGCTGGCAGCGATGGCGCGCGAGATCGGTGCTCGGGTTGGCGCTGCCGTTGGCGGCATCGATGTTGAGGAACGTGGCGTCGTCCTCGATGCAGATCTCGAGCCCGGCCGGGGCCTTGGCCGGGTCCACCACGCCGTCCCAGACGATGTCGGGGAAGCGGCCGTCCGGCCCGAACACGGCCACGCGCAGCTCGTTCAGCGCAGGCCGGTCCGGCGCCTCGCCGCCCGGCCCATAGGTGTTGCCGTGCAGGTAGATGGTCTCGGGATAGGGATCGAAGCTGCTGGCCGTCTCCCGGTCGCTGGTGTACTCGGCGCTGAACAGGCTCGAGATCAGCACGTTGGCGGTCTTGTGGCCGCCGATCTGGTTGTCGAAGATCTCCACCCGGTCGTTGGAGTTGATGATCACCCCCGAGCCGGCCGGCACGCTGGCTACGGCGCTGCCCGGGGCCCCGAAGTTGGGCGTGTTGTTGTCGCTGACGTCGTTACGGAACAGCCGGGTGCTGTGCCCGGCCTGGGGCAGATCGGGCATGTTGAACACCAGGATGCCGCCGGTGTTGTGGCGGGCGACGTTGTCGAAGACGTCGGCGCCGACCGTGTTCTCGATCTCGATGCCGGCCACGTTGTGCTCGGCCCGGTTGTTGCGCACGATGACGTTGCGTGACTGGCCCACGTAGATGCCGGCGTCCGACGCGCCGATGGCCACCGATCCCTCGATCAGCGTGTTCTCGGTCTGCACCGGATAGATGCCGTAGGCGCCGTTCTCCGTATCCGGACCGTTGGTCCACTCGGTACGCACCCGGCGGACGACGACGTTGGTAGCGCCGTTGATCTTCAGGGCGTCGCCCACCGTGTCCTCGATGGCCAGGTCCTCGATGGTGAAGTCGCCGGCATTCACCAGCAGCCCTTCGGCTCCGGCCACCTGGCCCTTGAAGCTGAGCACGCTCTCACCCATGCCGGCGCCGCGGATGGTGACGCCATCGACGTTGAGCACCAGACTGCGGGTGAAGGCGTGGGTGCCCGGAGGCACGGTGATCACGCCTCCCGGCTCTACGGTCTCCAGCGCCAGGCGCAGCTGCTCCTCGTAGCCGGTCGCGGGCGCCGTGTCCGCGCTCGCACCGCCGGTGTCGCCGTCACCGCCGCAACCGCCGATTGCGAGCAGCAGCGCGCCGAGCATGGCCGGCACGCGCCGGTCCGGATGCCGTGATTCGATCATGACCTGGTCTCCCCTGTGTTCGAGTCGAGTCCCTAACGCTATACCAGCGCCGCGACCCGGTCGATGGTCCAGAACGCGGCGGTGCAGCCCATGGCCACCGTGAACGCCACGCGCAGCGCCCCGGTGCGGTTCTCGAGCAGGCGCCGGGTCATGAAGGCGCCTGCCAGCAGGCAGCCCACCACCAGGAGCTGGCCCGCCTCGATGCCTAGGTTGAACATCAGCAGCGACCCGGCGAGCTGGTCTCTGGGCAGCCCGATGTCGGTGAGCGCGCCGGCGAAGCCGAAGCCGTGCAGCAGCCCGAAAGCGAATGCCATCAGCCACGGCGCGCCGCGTATCAGCGGCGAGCGGCGCGCCTCGGGCAGCATGAGCTCGCGCGCCAGGTAGAGAATCGACAGCGCGATCACGGCTTCCACCGGGCCCTGGGGCAGGGTGACCATGCCCAGCACCGACAGTGCGAGGGTGATGCTGTGAGCCACCGTGAACGCGGTGACCGTCTTCACCAGCATCCACGGCGAGCGGATGAACAGCACCAGGCCGATCACGAACAGGATGTGGTCGATGCCGAGCAGCAGGTGCTCGACGCCGAAGGCGAAGTAGGCGCCGACGCCGGGTGCCGGGTCCGACAGATCGAGGACCGGCTCCGACGGGCGCAGAATGCGGCTCAGCCCCTCGCCGTCGAGGTAGCTGACGCGCACCAGCACGTCGGTCAGAGTGGCGCTCAGGCCGTCGATGGCGACGGTGCCGCTGCGCAGCGCGCAGCGGGCCTCGAAGCGCTGGATCAGGGCGCTGCCGGTGTGCTCGGCGAGCCCCTGAGGCGCGACCTCGCAGTCGGCGGGCAGCACCGGGTCGATGGGCAGGCGCCGGTCGTCCAGCACCGGCTGCTTCCAGATCACCTCGAATACGGCCGGCTGCTGCTCGGTGATCTGCAGATAGGCGGGCCGTACCTCGTGGGCGAGCGCGGGCAGTGCCAGCCAGGCCAGCAGCAGCCAGCCCAGCCTCACGGCTGCACGACCTGATAGCGTTCGCGCAGGGTCTGATAGAAGGCTTCGCTGGCCTCGCGGCGCCGGGTCTGCTGCAGGTCGGCGGCTACCCGGCCCGCCACCTCTGTCAGGGTCGGCTGGCGGGGTTCTCGTCGCGAGTCGACGCGCACCAGGTGCCAGCCGTAGGCCGAGCGCACCGGCCCCAGCCAGCGCCCGGTGTCCAGCTCCACCAGCTCGGCGGCGAACTCGCGGCCGAACAGTTCGGCGATCTCGCGCTGCGAGCGGTCCACGTAGCTGCGCTGCAGCATGAAGGGGTCGCCCGCGGGCACCGCGTCGCCGTCCAGCGCTTCCAGCGCCTGCCGGGCGTCGGCCTCGGCGGTGCGGCGCCGCTCGGTGCTGAAGTAGGCGTGCGTGAAGGTGAAGCGTTCCGGCTCCGCGTAGCGGTCGGCGTTCGCGGCGTAGTAGTCGGCGAGCTCGGCTTCTGTGGGCTCGCCGCCGGCCGCCAGATCTTCCGTGAGGAAGGTGAGCTTCTGGGCCAGCCGCCGGCGAATGATCACGTCGTTGTCGTCGAGGCCCATGGCGACGGCCTCGCGGTAGTAGATCTCCTCGCGCACCCACTGCTCCACCAGGGCGGCCAGCTCCTCGCTGGAGGGCGGGCGCCCCATCTGCGCCTGCCACTGATTCGACAGCCGCGCCCGCTCGGCCTCGGTGAGGATGATGCGGGCATCGCCGTCACCGCCGAAGCGTTCGGTGGCGAGAAAGAGCGCGGCGCCGGCTACCAGGAAGTAGACCAGCGGCTCGCGAATCAGCTTGGCCAGCACGATGCCGAAGGGCCGGACGTCAGGCGGCGAACCTTTCCAGATGGTAGTCGGCGTTGCCGAACTGGCTGTCGATCACCAGCATGCGCTTGAAGTAGTGCCCGATCGCCAGTTCTTCCGTCATGCCCATCCCCCCGTGTAGCTGCACCGCGTTTTCGCCGATGAAGATACCCGATTTGCCGATCAGGTGCTTCAGGGCATGCACGGTGCGCTGGGCGGTCTCGGCGTCGCCGTTGGCGACCTCCAGCGTGGCGCGGTAGAGCAGCGATTTGCACTGCTCGTACTCCATGAACATGTCCACCATGCGGTGCTGCAGCACCTGGAAGTCGGACAGCGGATGGTCGAACTGCACGCGCTCCTGGGTGTAGGCGACGGTGTCCTTGTAGAGCATCTCCATGGCGCCCACGGCCTCTGCGGCCAGCGCCAGGATGGCGTCGTTGGCCACCGCCTGCAGCAGCGGATAGCCGCCGTCCACCTTGCCGAGCACGCGGTCGGCGCTCACCGTCACGCCCTTCAGCTCGATCTCGGAAGCGCGCAGCCCATCCACCGTGGGGAAGCTGTCGCGCTTCACGCCCTCGGCGTCGGCGTCCACCAGGAACAGGGTGATACCCTGGGTGCTCGTCTGGCCGCCGCTGGTGCGCGCGGAGACGACGATCTGCGTCGCGGTCGCCGCGTGCAGCACCATCGACTTGTGGCCGTTCAGCACGTAGCCGTCGCCGTCCTGCTTGGCGGTGGTGGTGACGTCGTGCAGGTCGAAGCGCGACTGGGGCTCGGCGTAGGCGAAGGCGAGCTGCCGGCTGCCGTCGATCACGCCCGGCAGGATGTCGGCCTTGAGCGCGTCGCTGGCGCCGCGCTTCACGGCGCCGCCGCCCATGACGATGCTGGCCAGGTAGGGCTCGAGCACCAGCCCGCGGCCGAACTGCTCCATGATCACCATGACGTCGATCTGGTTGCCGCCGAAGCCGCCGTCGGCCTCGGCGAACGGCAGGGCGAGCCAGCCGAGCTCGGCCATGCTGGCCCAGTGCGCCTTGCTGAAGCCCGGGTCCTGGTCCGCCAGCTTGCGTCGGCTTTCCAGGTCGTAGTTGTCCTGGATGAAGCGGGCGACGCTCTCCTGAATGAGTTTCTGCTCGTCGTTCAGTTCGAAGTTCATCGGCTCGACCTCTTGATCCCCAGCACGTTCTTGGCGATGACGTCTTTCTGCACCTCGCTGGCACCGCCGTAGATGGTGTAGGCGCGGCTGGCCAGGTAGCCGGCCATGCCGCCCCGGGCGAAGTCCGGGCCCGCGTTGCGGCCGCCCCAGGCGGCGGAGAACACGCCGGCGGCCTCCACCGTCAGCTTCTGGATGCGCTGCTGAATTTCGGTGCCCTTGAGCTTCAGAATCGACGACTCGGGCCCCGGTGCGGCCCCGGCCTGGGCCGAGGCGAGGCTGCGCAGCTCGGTGTACTCAGCGGCCATCAGGTCGATCTCGAGCTCGGCCACCTTGGCCCGGAAGGCGGGCTCGTCCATGAGGGTGCCGTTGCCGCGCTGGACGCTGCGAGCGTTTTCCTTGAGCTTCTCCAGCGCCACCAGCGAGCGCGACAGGCCGGCCAGGCCGGTGCGCTCGTGCTGCAGCAGGCCCTTGGCGTAGGTCCAGCCTTTGCCTTCCTCGCCGATGCGGTTTTCCACCGGCACCTTCACGTCCTGCAGGTAGACGGTGTTGACGCTGTGGGCGCCGCCCAGGGTGATGATGGGCTTCACCTCGATGCCGTCCTGCTTCATCGGGAACAGCAGGAAGGTGATGCCCTCCTGCTTGCGGCCGGAGTCGTCGGTGCGGGTGAGGCAGAAGATCCAGTCGGCGATGTGGGCGGCCGTGGTCCAGATCTTCTGGCCGTTGACCACGTAGTGCTTGCCGTCGTCGCTGAGCACGGCCTTGGTCTTCAGGGACGCCAGGTCGGAGCCGGCGCCCGGCTCGGAGTAACCCTGGCACCAGTTGACGGTGCGGGCGCGGATGTCGGGCAGGAAGCGCTCCTGCTGCTCCTTGTTGCCGTAGCCCATGATGATCGGGGCCACCATGCCGACGCCGAACGGCATGTCCCAGGGCAGGGTGGCGCGCGCGGTCTCCTGCTCCCAGATGTAGTGCTGGGCCGGCGTCCAACCCGGGCCGCCAAACTCCTTCGGCCACTTCGGCACGTCCCAGCCGCCCTGCTCGCGGGCCTTCCTGAACCAGTCGAGGCGCCACTTGGCATAGTCCTCGCCCGGCTTGTAGGCGTTCTTCTCGAAGAAGGCGCGAACCTCCTCGCGAAACTTCAGGTCGTCTTTGCTGAGCTCGATGTCCATGGCGCACCTCGCCGTTGGGTACTTCGGGTGGAGGTCGAATCCTACTCGACTACAGAATGCTTTACTAGAACCAGATTCTAGTTAGACTGGCGGCGGAGTGGAGGATTCATGACCGCATCGCGAGGGGAGAAGATCGCCGGCAGGCGTAAGGGCGAAACCCGCGCCGGCACCGAGGAGCGGCGCGCCAGCGTGCTGGCGGCCGCGCTCGACTGCTTCATCCGCAACGGCATCGAAGGCACGACCATCGGCGACATCCAGCGCGCCGCGCGCTGCAGCGTCGGCAGCCTGTATCACCACTTCGGCAGCAAGGAAGGCATTGCCGAGGAGCTGTTCATCGACGGCATCGGCCGCTTCAATCGTGGACTGGTGCGACGGCTGAAGCGGTGCCGCAGCGCCGAAGAGAGCGTCAAGGCGGTGGTGCGCTTCTACAGCGACTGGTCGACGCGCCACCGCGCCCTGGCCAGCTACCTGCACTCCCGCGACATCGACTTCTCCGACGCGGCGCGGGCGCGGCTGAAGGCCGAGTACCGGGCCTACATCACCGAGGTGTTCACCTGGTTCGCGCCGTTCGTGCGTGATGGCGAGATGCGGGTGCTGCCCCGCGACGCCTACGTGCCGCTGATCAGCGGCCCCATTCAGGAATATGTGCGGCGCTGGCTGTCAGGCCACTACGAGCGCCCGCCCGGCGCCATGAAGGCGCTGTTCGCCGAGGCGGCGTGGAAGTCGGTGGGCAGCGGTGCCGATCAGGGCACGTCTGCCCATCAGGGCACGTCTGCCCGTCAGGGCACGTCCTCCATCGGGGTGCCGTCCTCGTCCAGGGGCGTGAAGACGAAGATGCCGAAGCGCACGTAGGGGAACGCCACTTCGTCCGCGGGCAGGGTGCGCGCCGGCACCTGGTAGCGCACCGGCGGCAGGCTCTTCAGGTAGCGGGCAATGGCGGTCAGGTCCTTGTCGCTGAGTGCGCCGTAGTTGGGCCACGGCATCACCGGCAGCCGCTGGTGGCCGTCAGTGCCGACCCCGGTGATCAGTGCCCGCACGATGTCGCGTTCGCGCCAGCGGCCGAGCCCGGTCTCATCGTCGGGGGTCAGATTGGGCGCGAACACCAGACCCGGATGGGCGGTGCCGTCGTCGCCGGTGTAGGCGATGCCCACCCGCGATCCGGCCAGCATCGGCCCCGCCGCCTCGTCGGCGGTGAGGTAGCCCTCGGTGTGGCAGCGGCCGCAGCCCAGCAGGTTCACCAGATACTCACCGCGCTCTACCACGCGGTCGCGGCTGGCGGCCTGGCCGGGCAGGGCCAGCAGCGCGGTGCACAGCAGGGTCAGCAGGCAGAGGCCGGAACGGGCAGGGTAGGTCATCGGAAACACCTCGGCAAACTCGGCATGTAGGCACCGAGACTGCCAGACGCGTCCGGCGGCCGCTATCGTGGTTATCCCTGACGCGACACCCAGATGCCGGCCACGATCACGGTGAGGCCGAGCACGGCGCTTGAATGCACGGTCTCACCCAGCACCGTGGCGATCAGCACCAGAGACAGGAACGGCGTGATCAAAACCAGCTGGCCGAGCCGGGCTGCCCGCCGCGTGAGCCGCAGCGCGCGCTGCCAGAGCAGGAAGGTGACGCCCATCTCCAGGGCACCTACCCAGACGCCGTAGCCCAGGGTGTGGGCCGTGAGCGGCGGCCAACCGGGGCCCAGCCAGCACACGCCAGCCAGCACCGGGACCGCCAGCAGGAAGCTCCAGCACATGAGCGTCAGCGGCGGCTCGGTCCAGCGGGCGTTGCCCAGCCAGTAGCCTGCCCACAGCAGCGTCGATGCCAGCGCCAGGGCAATGCCGAGCGCGTCGAGATCGTGCCAGCCGCCGAGGCTGCCGCGGCTGATCACCAGCAGCACGCCGGCGTAGCTGATCAGCACGCCGGCCAGCATGCGCCGCGTCAGCGGCTGGCCCAGCACGGGCACCGCCAGCAACGCCAGGACGATGGTCCAGGTGTAGTTGAGCGGCTGCGCCACCTGGGCGGGCAGGCGCTGGTAGGCCTCGAACAGCACCAGGTAGTAGAGAACCGGGTTCAGCAGCCCGAATCCGGCTGCGGCTGCCAGGGCGCGGGGTGAGATGCGCCATGCCCCCTGCGCCGTGGCGGCGACGGCGAAGATGGCGGCGGAGCAAACCGTGCCGGCCAGCAGCAGCTGGGCGGGTTCAAGCCGCGTCAGGCCCAGCTTGAAGGCGGTGGCGACGGTGGCCCAGCCCGCCACGGCGGCAAGCCCTAGCGCCAGGGCCCGGGCTTCGGGCTCGGGGTAGCGGCGGTCAGCTATAGATGGTTCCATGGCGGGATGCTGAACCAAAACGCCCGGGGGCTCCATGCACGCCGACGCGGTCTGTGACGATGCGCTGCGGGCCCACATCGCCGCCCGCCTGGCGGAGTTCCAGCCGGTGCACACCGCGGCCGAGGGCGTTCGCCGCGCGGCCGTCGCGGTGACCGTCACCGATGCGGCGTTCGGCGCGGACCTGCCGAGCATGCCGCGCCATGAGCATTGGCACCCGGCTGCGGCGCTGATCCTCACCCGCCGTTCTGCCAGCCTGCGACGGCATCCGGGTCAGTGGGCGCTGCCCGGCGGGCGCATTGATGCCGGCGAGACCGCCATCGAAGCCGCGCTGCGGGAGATGCACGAGGAGGTATCCGTCGCTCTCGGTGCGGATGCCGTGCTCGGCCAGCTCGACGACTTCGTGACCCGCTCGGGCTTCGTGATGACGCCGATAGTGGTGTGGGGCGGACCCCGGCTCACCACCTGGCCGAACCCCCAGGAGGTAGCGTCCGTGCACCGCATTCCGGTGGCCGAGCTGCTGCGCGACGACGCCCCCCGGCTCGACTCGGCGGAAGGCGGTGGCGAGCCGGTGCTGCGCATGCCGGTAGGGGACGATCACATCGCTGCGCCCACGGCGGCCATTCTGTATCAGTTCCGGGAGGTCTGCCTGCTGGGTCGCCACACCCGGGTGGCGCATTTCGAGCAGCCGCAGTTCGCCTGGCGGTAGGGTGCGGTAGCGGCGGCGCTCAGTCGCTGTCGCCGAGCGCGCCCTCGTAGTCTTCGCTGGCGTGGTCCAGGTCGTCTTCGGCCGGCAACTCGGTAGCCTCGGACACGGCCGCCTCGATGCCGATGTGGAAGGTGGCGTAGCCGGGCATCACGAACTGATCCATGGCCATGCCGATCACGCGCCCCTGATAGGGCGACAGGATGACGTTCTGCTCGTTGCTGATGGGGTCGATCACGGTGCCCAGCACGTCGCCCGGCTGCACGCGCCGGCCCAGCTTCACCTCGCCGGCGAGGATGCCGCCATGATCGGCGCGCACCCAGCGCGACTGGTAGTAGATGGGCTCGGGGTTGCCCCAGAGGCTGCGCTTGCCGTACATCCCCATGGTGTCGAGCAGGGTGAAGATGCCCTTGACGCTATGATTCACCGCGTCCTCCTGCACCTGCAGCGGCATGCCGGCTTCCAGGGTCACTGCCGGAATGCCCGCTGCCGTGGCGGCGCCGCGCAGGGTGCCGTCGCCGCCGGGGCTGTGCAGGATCACGGTGGAACCGAAGCCCTGGGTGACCTCTACCACCTTCGCGTCGTTCAGATCGGCCCGAAGCTGCGGCAGGTTGGTGCGGTGAAACGACCCCGTGTGCAGGTCGACCAGCGCCGAGCACTGCAGGATCACCTGGCTGAACAGCGAGTAGGCAATGCGCGACGCGGCGCTGCCCCGGGCGTTGCCGGGAAAGAAGCGATTGAGGTCGCGACGATCGGGCAGGTAGCGCGAGCTGCGCTGGAAGCCCTGCAGGTTGACGATGGGCACGCCGATCACCGTGCCCGCCAGGCGTCCGGGATCGATCTGATGCAGCACCCGGCGCACGGTCTCGATGCCGTTCAGCTCGTCGCCGTGGATGGCAGCGGTGAGGCACAGCGTCGGCCCCGGGCTCACCCCGTGCGCCACCAGCACCGCGGCCGGAATGTCGTTGCCGGCGAAGGTCTCCGTCGCCGCCCAGGAGAGCCTCGCAAAGGTGCCCGGCTCGATGCGCTCGCCGAGCATCTCCAGCGCCGTGGCCTCGGGCATGGCCACCGCCTCCTCGCCGGCTACCGGCACCGCCTCGCCCGCCTCGCTGGCGGAGGCCCCTTCGCCCGCTGCGGTGGCGGCGTCGGCAACCTCGGCTTCCGGTTCCGCCTCGACTTCGGTCGCGGCGCCGGCGTCCTCGCCGAGCCCCATGTCGTCCGGCCAGAACACGTCGTCACTGTCCCCGGGCTCCCGCGCTTGCGGCTCCTCGCCGATCACGCGAACCACGGGCAGGATGTCGGGTGCAGGCACGGGCAGCCTGGCCGGTCGGGCGCTGGTGTGGGTGGTTCTGGTGGTTGTCGGCAGCAGCACGGCCAGTTGCGGCGTGATGGGCGGTGGTGCCTGAACGGCGGGCGGCAGACCCTCTGGCGTGGCGGCCCGTGCGGATTCTACCGGCGGCTGACAGGATGCCACGGCCATAAATCCCAGCGTCAGACAGGCGAGCCGAACCCACACCCACGGGGGGCGGAGCAGGGCCGCATGTTCTGACTTCAGGAAAAATCTCATGCTTTCAGGATTATACGCAGACAAATTAATGGGTATGCAAGGAAAACTTCGTATCCCTCCGATCTACATGCCGTGGGCGCATCCGTCGAGCCCGCCGGTTCCGGCACACGCGGTGCCGTCTGAGGTATAGCACCCGGTTCGCGTCCGGGTTGTGCGCTGTGCCACATTCGGCGCCGCTGCTCATACCCTATGACCGCGCGCGCGGCGAGACAATCCGCCGCGCCCGGGCTGTCGTTGACCCTCCGGACCGACTTCCCCAAACTCGTCATCCCTTTCCCCAACCAGCATAGGAACTGACATGGCGATCAAAGAAGGCGATCGGCTGCCCGACGCAACCATGCACATGATGAAGGACGGCCGCCCCACGGCCGTGAAGACGGCCGACCTGTTCGGCGGCAAGAAGGTGGTGGTGTTCGCCGTGCCCGGCGCCTACACGCCCACCTGCTCGCAGGCACACCTGCCGGGCTTCGTGGTGCACGCCGATGACATCAAGGCCAAGGGTGTGGACAGCATCGTCTGCATTTCGGTGAACGATGCCTTCGTCATGGATAGCTGGGGCAAGGGCGCGAACGCCGAAGCACTGGTGATGGTCGCTGACGGCAACGGCGAGTTCACCAAGAAGCTGGGCCTGGAAATGGACGGCAGCGGCTTCGGCCTCGGCACCCGCTCGCAGCGCTACGCCATGATCGTCGAAGACGGCGTGGTGAAGAAGCTGGCCGTGGAAGCCCCCGGCAAGTTCGAGGTCAGCAGCGCGGAAGCCGTTCTCGGCGCGCTCTGAACGTCCGCTGGTCTGTCGTGCGGGTGGGCCGGCCTCCGGCTCAACCGCCGGCGGCCGCCTGCCGCGGCCGGATCAGGCACTCCTGAGCCGCCGTGGCCACCAGCTCGCCGTGCCGCGTGAAGAACTGACCCCGCACGAAGCCCCTGGCCCCACCGGCGTGGGGCGACTCCTTGGCGAACAGCAGCCAGTCGTCGGCCCGAAACGGCCGGTGGAACCACAGTGAGTGGTCGAGGCTGGCGCCCTGAATCGACTCGCGCATCAGGTTGCGGCCGTGGGGCAGCATCGACGTGCTCATGAAGTCGAGGTCGGACATGTAGGCCAGCACCGCCAGGTGCACCTCGGGGTCGTCAGGCAGGCGGTCGCGGGTGCGCAGCCAGGTGTGCTTGGTCGGCGGGTGGGTGCCCTCGTCGGTCATCAGAATGCGCTCCACCTGCTTGCTCTCGATGGCCTCGAAGCGGAAGGCGAACCGCGACACGTCGGGGCGCACCTTGGCGACCTCGACGTAGGCTTCGCGGTCGCCGCGCAGCGCCTCGGGCGGTGGCACGTCGGGCATGGGCAGGGCGTGCCGTAGTCCGTCCTCGCGCTTCTGCCACGATGAGCTCATGTGGAAGATCGGCCGGCCGTGCTGAATGGCCCGCACCCGGCGGGTGCTGAAGCTCTTGCCGTCGCGAATGCGGTCGACGTCGTAGAGGATGGGCACGTTCCAGTCGCCCGGGCGCAGGAAGTAGGCATGAATCGAATGCAGCTCATGGGGCGCCTGGACGGTGCGGAAGGCGGCGGCGATGGCCTGGGCCAGCACCTGGCCGCCGAACACGTGCTCGGTGTTGTGGTTCTGCCCGCGGTACAGATTCTGCTCGATGCGCTCCACATCCAGCAGCTCGATGATCTCCTGCAATACCGGGTTCATGTCGCTCCCTGAGAAATCGCTATGGCGCCGGCACGCCGGCCCGTAAGATAGCCCGCCGCCAGTCCGGGAGCAGGTACCCTAGCCGATGTCCGCGCCGCCGCCAATGCACGTCGATCGCGCAGGGGTCGGCTTCGCCCTGGCGGCCTATGGCCTGTGGGGCGTGGCGCCCGTGTACTTCAAGTGGCTGGATTTCGCCGGCCCGCTGGAGGTGGTGGCCCATCGCGTGCTCTGGTCGGTGCTGCTGCTGGCGGTGCTGGTGTCGATGCGCCGCGGCTGGCGGGTGGTGACCGCGCTGAACGTCCGCCAGCTCGGCTGGCTCGCCGTCAGCGGCGTGCTCATCTCCATGAACTGGTCGCTCTACGTCTGGGCCATATTCTCCGACCGGATGCTCGACGCCAGCCTCGGCTACTTCATCAATCCGTTGGTCAACGTGTTGCTCGGCGTGCTGTTCTTCAAGGAGTGGCTGCGCCCGGCCCAGAAGGTCGCCCTGGCCCTGGCCGCTCTGGGCGTGCTGAACGAGGTCGTGGCGGTCGGCGTGCTGCCGTGGGTGGGCTTGTTTCTGGCCATCAGCTTCGGCCTCTACGGGCTGGTGCGCAAACGTCTTGCGGTCGACCCGGTGGTGGGCCTCGGCGTCGAGTCGACGCTGGTGCTGCCCCTGGCCGGCGGTTACCTGCTGCTCGGCGCGCTCTCCGGCACCGGCGCCCTGGCCCGCCTTGATCCGGCGGAGGTGGGGTTGCTGTCGCTGGGCGGCCCGGTGACCGTGGCGCCGCTGGTGTTCTTCGCGGCCGCCGCGGTGCGCATGCCGCTCAGCGTGCTCGGCTTCTTCCAGTACCTGGCGCCGTCGGCCATGTTCGTGCTGGCGGTGTTCGTCTACGGCGAGCCGTTCCGCATCACCCAGCTCGTCAGCTTCGGCTGCATCTGGGTTGCCTTGCTTATCTTCTCCGGGGAAGCTCTGTATCATCAGCGGCGTCTGTACAGACAGCTCAATCTGGGGGAGCCGGCATCATGATCGTTCTGTACACCATGGAGCGGGCGTACCCGTGGGGCTCGCTTCGTTCCACGTTTTCCAGCAAGACCAAGGTGATCCTGGAAGAGAAGGGCCTGCCCTACGAGGTCAACCGGGTGCGCATCGGCGACATCTGGAAGAAGACGCCCGAGGTGCTGGAGAAGAACCCGCTCGGCAAGGTGCCGTGGATCGACGACGGCGACGTGCGCGTCTACGACTCCACGGTCATCAACGAGTATCTGGAAGAACGCTACCCCGAGCCGTCGCTGCTGCCGGACGACCCGCTCGAACGCGCGCGGGTTCGGGCGCTGGAGAACTACGGCGACGAGATCGTGCTCGGCGGCGCCGCGCCACGCATCTGGATGCCCTACTGGTCGCCGCCCGAGCAGCGCAATCAGGAAGACATGGCCCAGGCCCGGCAGACGCTGGAGAGCCGGGCGCTGCCGTTTCTCGAGAAGACCATCGCCGACCGTGAGTATATTGCCGGCGCCTTCACCCTGGCCGATGCGCCGTACATGGCGCTCGCCATGGTGCTGCAGGTGGACGGCATGAGCCTTGACGCGTTCCCGCGCTTTGCCGCCTACCTTGAGCGCCTGCGGGCGCGGCCCAGCTACCGCGCCATCGATCCCGAGACCTCCCTGGAGGAATCGGCCGGGCGGCCGGCATGAGCACGCTCACCGGCAAGGTCGCCTTCATCACCGGCGCCGGTTCCGGCATCGGCCGCGCCGTCGCCGAGCGTCTGGCTAGGGAGGGCGCCGACATCTTCATCGCCGACGTCGATACCGACGGCGCCGAGATGACGGCCAACCTGGTGACGCAGCTCGGCCGCCGCGCCGCTGTGGCCAAGGCCAACGTCGCCGCACCGGCGCAGATGCAGCAGGCGGCCGACAGGTGCGTGGCCGAGTTAGGCCGCCTCGACATCGCCATCGCCAATGCCGGCATCGGCCGCGGCGGCCCCGTGCTCGAGCTGTCGCTCAAAGACTGGCAGGACCAGCTCGACGTCAACCTCACCGGCGTGTTCCTCACCGTGCAGGCGTGCGGGCGCAAGATGGCCGAGCTGGGCCATGGCGGCCGCATCGTCTGCCTGTCGTCGCTGGCGGCCGAGAACACGGGCCCCGGCATCTGGGCCTACTCCGCCACCAAGGCCGGCGTGCGCATCATGGTGCGCGGCTGGGCGCAGGAGCTGGGCCCGCTCGGCATCACCGTCAACGCCATCGGCCCCGGCGTGATCGAGACGCCGCTGGCCGAAGGCCTCGCCGGCGAGGAGGGCGGCGCCATACGCCAGAGCCTGGAATCACGCACCCCGGTGGGCCGGGTGGGCGCCCCCGCCGACATCGCCGGGCTGGTGAGCTTCATGGTCGGCCCCGACGGCGCGTTCATGAGCGGCAGCTACGTGATCATGGACGGCGGCCTGCGCGACGCCAGGGCCGGCTGGGAGCCCGACCCGCAGGCGCTTTCCGAGCTCGAGCGCATCATGGCCCGCGGCCAGGCGCGGCGCGCGCGCCAGCAGCCGCTGCTGGACGAGCGCGACTGACCACCTCAGGAGGAGGGCCCATGGCCTATCAGGACATCCTGTTCGACGTCGAGGGCGGCGTCGCTACCATCACTCTGAACCGCCCGGACAAGCTGAACGCCTGGACCGCGGTAATGTCGGCCGAACTCGGTCAGGCGCTGGCCCATTGTCACGACGACGACGCGGTGCGGGCGGTGGTGATCACCGGCGCCGGCGACCGCGCATTCTGTGCGGGCGCCGACCTCGGCCGCGGCGGTGCTACCTTCGCCAACCGCGAACGTGGCCAGCGCGACGAGCGCCCGGCCACGCCGGGCAGGATGCCGCACGAGATCGACAAGCCCGTGATCGCGGCCATCAATGGCCACGCGGTGGGGGTGGGCATGACCTATCCGTTGCTGGCCGACGTGCGCATCGTGGCCGAGGACGCCAAGATCGCCTTCCCCTTCGTGCGCCGCGGCGTGATGCCCGAGCTTGGCTCTCACGTTACCGTGGCGCGCGTGGTTGGCTTCTCCAACGCCGCCGATCTGCTGCTCACCGGCCGCACCCTGTCGGGTCGCGAGGCGGCGGCCATGGGTCTGGCGAGCCGGGCCCTGCCGGCCGCCCAGGTGCTGCCCGCGGCTCTGGAGATGGCGGCCGACATTGCCCGCAACACCGCACCCGCATCGGTGGCCGCCGCCAAGAGACTGCTCTGGGCGGGCCTCACCGCCTCGGTGCCGGAGATGATGCGCCGTGAAGAACCGCTCTTTGCCTGGTTCGGCAACCAGCCCGATGCCAGGGAAGGGGTGACGTCGTTCGTGGAGAAGCGGGCGCCGGCATGGTCGCAGAGCAGCCGCGAACTGCCGGAGGACCTGTTCGGGCGACGCTGAGCGCCAGGGGGCGCTAGGGCGTGGCCGCTTTCGCGCCCGCCGACTCGGCCACCAGGCGCTGCGCCCGGGCGTTGGCCTGCTGCAGCGATCCCACGGGGCGAACCCACGGCTCCAGGGCCCGCAGGTCGTCGGGTAGCCGCTCGATGGCGGCCAGGGCGGCGGCCTCGCTGTCGTACACGCCGGTCAGCAGCGCGTGATAGAGCGTGCCATCCAGCTCCACCTCCGCCACGAATGCGTCGCCCACGTCGTCGCGTGCCAGCAGTGGCGCCAGATCGGCGTGGCGGAACATGGCCGCGAGCTGGATGGTGTAGTGGCCGGAAGGTAAAGCCTCCAGCGTACCGGTAGCCACCGGTTCCGGCGCGCGGGCTGCGGTGGGTGCCGCGGGTGCCGCCTCCGGCGCCGGCGGCTCGCCCAGGGCCTCGAACGGGTCTGCTGCCGGGTCCGGGTCCGCCGGCGCCGCTGGCCCACCGGGCTCGGGCGCTGCCACCGACGCCGGTGGGCTGGGAATCGGCCGCGGTGGTGGTGGGCTTTCGGCAAGCTGCGGATCCTGCACGCAATCCCACGCGCCCGGCGTGAATCCAGGCTGACAGTACCAGCCTCCCCGGGTCGGAATGTCGGTCACGGGGCTGACCTCGGGTGCCGGCGGGCGGCTGCTGCAGCCGGCCGTGACCAGGAAGGCGATGAGCAGGAGATTTTTCATGGCGGCACTCTGCCCGGCGTTCGGGGCGCTGTCAAAATGCTTCGAAACGATTCATCGAACCGAAACTCCAAGGAGCAACCATAGCCGCGTTGAATCGCCGGCGGCATTTGCGCATCATTACCGCGCGCCGCAGGCGCGCGGACCCCAAGAGGAGGTTCATGGTCGCGACCCTAGCCGAGTTCGAGCGGGTGCCCCGGATACTCCGCCTCGATGTCGCCGGCAAGCCCGTGGAGTGGGTGAGCTGGCAGGAAGCCGTTTGTCTCTACGCCCGCGACATCGTGGTGTGGACGCTCGGCGAGGCCGTGCTGCGCATCCGTGGCGGCCACTCGCGCATCAACGCGGCCCGCAGCACCGTCGATATCCACAGCATCATCGCCTGCGACGGCAAGATCACGCCGCCCGGACGCGGCGTGCCGCCGCTCACCAACGAGGCCCTGTTCCGCCGCGACCTCAGCGTGTGCCTGTACTGCGGCAAGACCCACCCCGACGGCGAGCTCACCCGCGACCACGTAGTGCCGCTGTCACGGCGCGGCCGTGACGTGTGGGACAACGTGGTGGCCGCCTGCAAGCGCTGCAATCACCACAAGGGCAACCGGCTGCCCGAAGAGTGCCGTATGGAGCTGCTGGCGCTGCCTTACACGCCGAACTTCGCCGAGTATCTGGCGCTGACCAACAGCGGCCGCATACTCGGTGACCAGATGGACTTCCTCAAGAAGAGCTTCGGGCGCAACAGCCGGCTGCTGATGTAGCCGCCGCCCCGCCGAATCCCCCAACCGGTCCCAGGAGGGCCGACATCGATGACCACGATTCCCGAAGGTTTCCGTGATCTTCTGGACCGTCCGATCGTGGTGTCTCTGGCGACCGTCATGCCCGACGGCCAGCCTCAGGTGCAGCCGGTGTGGTGCAGCTTCGACGGCCGCCACGTGCTGATCAACACCGAGAAGTCGCGGCAGAAGTACAGGAACATGACGCGCCGCCCCATGGTGACCGTGCTGGCCGTGGACCCGGACGATGACAATCGCTGGCTCGAGATCCGCGGCCGCGTGGCAGAGCACACGGAGGAAGGTGCCGCCGAGCACATCGACGAGCTGGCTCGCCAGTACCTGGGCGTCGACGCCTACCCGTTCCACCTGCCGGACGACGTGCGCGTGATGTTCCGCATCGAGCCCGTGAAGGTGGCGACGCTCGGGTCGACCATGCCCCAGTTCGCCGAAACCTGAAGCACTCCGTCGTGGTCGGCTGCAGCAAGAGAGATGGGGATTGATGGTCGCGGGTTACCAGTCGGGCGTTTTGCGCCATGGCCTCGTGACGGTTCCGACTGCGGCCATGGCGAGCTCTTCGGTTGGTTGCGGAGATCCGTGCTTCTTTTCGCGCTGGTGATTGCAGCTTCCTTTGCTTCGGTTCACGCGCAGGCCAGAGTCGTTGCCGAGGACCTGGCTGCCTATGCGCGCTTCGCGGCAGCAGAACCTTACCTGGTCGAACCTGAGGAGTCCGGGCGCGCGGCACCGGTAGCTCGCCATCGCCGGCGACATCCGGGCGCAGGACCTCGCGTTTACGAGAGGTGCGCCGCGCGGTGTACTGGGTGTATACCATTAGCGGTCCGCAATCGCTTGCGCATCCTGGGAGTGGCGTGGCGGGAGCTGGAAGGGGTTCGAGAGGTATTACCGGGGGAAGATCGCAGCGTTACCTGAGCGTTTCGCGGATCGGCTCGGTCATTTGGGGAGAGAGACATGAAGTCATCGCACGCTGGCGGCGCCCGCCGTCATTGGACGTCCTACGCTGCCCGTCCGATCGTCGGCAGCCTGTTGCTGGGCCTGGCTGCCGGGTCGGTGGCCGCTACGCAGAGCGCGCCGCGAGGCACCGTGCTCGAAGAGGTGATCGTCACCGGCACCAAGCGGGAAGTGGCGCAGCAGGATACCCCGATCGCCGTCTCCACCCTCACGGCTGCCGACATCGAGAAGACCTTCGGCAACGACATTCGTGCGGTGGCTGACCTGTCGCCGAACGTGACCCTCACCAACCAGACGGGCTTCAACGCGCTGGCTGGCGGCATTCGCGGAACCGGCACCATCTCCATCCTGACGACGCAGGACCCGAGCGTGGGCCTGCTGGTGGACGAGTTCTCGCTGAACCACGTGCAGTCACAGTTCGTCGAGCTTTTTGACCTTGAGCAGGTGGAGATCTATCGCGGCCCGCAGGGCACGCTGTTCGGCAAGAACAGCACCGGTGGCGTGATCGCCATCACCTCGAAGCGCCCTGATCTGCAGGAGTTCGGCGGCACGCTGAAGGTTGGCGCTGGAGCCTACGATGGCGGCGCGGATACGCAGAAGCTGCAGGTGGCTGCAGACATCCCCATCATCGAGGGCAAGTTGGGATTCCGGTTCGCCGGCTCCTACACCGATGAGCAGGGGTACTACACCAACGACAAGGACACGGCCGTATTCCCCAATGCGCCCATCTACGGCGCGTTCGGGCTGGACCCTGCCGTGACGCCGCTGCCGCCCGAGTTGAACCTCACCACGCGGGGCGCCGGCGAGCGCCTCGGCGGCAAGAAGGTGCTGGCGGCCAAGTCGAAGGTGCTGTGGCAGCCGAACGATCGCTACGAGGCTTACTTCATCTGGGAGGTCGTCCGCGACGATTCCGATGCGCCTCCCGGCATCAACGAGACGCCGGCTGGCGAAGGCTTCCTGTTGCCGCTGCTCGGCTTCCCGGGCATTCATGAAGCCGGTCACGGCGACCCGTTCAGCACCGGCATGACCCAGCAGGGCGGCGCCATCCGCATGCGCGACGGCCACCGGGTGGACATCGACGGCTACTATCTGAACCAGCGGCTCGATTTCGACAAGTTCTCCATCAAGTCGATCACCGGATACCGGGAGCAGATGGAGACCCTGCCGAGCACCTATACCGGCGAGGCTTTCCTGTCGCTGTTCGACGCCACCCGAAATCTGGAGCGCGAGCAGTTCCAGCAGGAGCTGCGGCTGGTGTCGAACCTGAACGGCCCGTTCAACTTCGTGGTGGGCGGCATCTACCTGGTCGACGACCTGGACTTCCGGGCTTACTCGACGGTGGGCCTGACCTCGATCATTCCGCAGTTCAACGCGGGTACCGGCAGCTTCCTCGACTCCCGCGGCTTCATCAATCTCGACCTGCGGCAGATCACGTCTGATCCCAATGCCGGCTTCCTGACTCAGGACCGGGACTCCACCGCCTTCTACGCCGATGGCACCTGGGAGCTGAGCGACCGCTTCAGCATCACCGCCGGCGTGCGCTGGACGGAAGACGAGAAGGAGTTCTGGAACCCGGTGGGTGGTGGCGGTCCCTGCACGCAGTTCACGGGAAGCGACGGTGTGCCGAACGACCCCAGCCTGCCGTTCGATCCGGTGACCAACTGCGCCGACCCGTTCTCCGGCCGGGTGAGCCGCTCGGGGCTCACGGCTGAGCAGGTATCCCAGCGCGAGATTCCGCTGCCGGCATCGGCCTACCGCTTCCTGGTGGACACCAAGGAGAAATGGACCGAGACCACCTGGCGTGTGGTGGCCGACTACAAGTTCACGGATGATTCCATGGGCTATCTGAGCATCGCCACCGGCTTCCTGTCGGGCGGCTTCAGCGAGACCTGCTCCCAGGTGGCGACCTGCGTGCCCTACGACCCGGAAACCAACATCAACTACGAGATCGGCTACAAGGCCGACCTGCTCGAAAACCGCCTGCGCCTGAACGCGGCCATCTTCTACACCGAGTTCGAGGATCTGCAGCGCAACCAGGTGTTCGCCTTCACCAACTTCGACGGCAGCCCGGGGCAGGAAACCATCACCCTCAATGCCGGCAAGTCGGAGTCTCAGGGCTTCGAGGTGGAACTCACCTGGCTCGCCACCGATCAGTTCATGCTGAAGGGCTCGCTCGGCTACCTCGATGCCAAGTACAAGGAGTTCGAGTTCGATCCCGACCCGAGCGATCCCAGCGTGCTGCCCGTGGACTTGTCGGGCCTCGACATCCCGTTCTCGCCGAAGTGGCAGACGTATCTCGAAGCCTCCTATGACCAGAACCTGGCAAACGGCGGCTCGCTGATGTGGATCGTCAGCGGCCACTATCAGGACGAATTCGAGCTGAGCCCGTTCGATCCGAACGCGGTGAACACCGGGGTCGCGCGTCACGCCACGTTCACGCAGTCGGAAAGCCGCACCCTGGTGAATGCCAACGTCACGTACCTGAGCGCCAGCGAGCGTTACTACCTGACGCTGTTCGGAAAGAACCTCACCAACGAGGAGTACCGGGTATCTGCCAACTCGGTAGGCGCGCTGTGGAACTTCACCATGTACGGGCCGCCGCGGCAGTGGGGCCTGGAGTTCGGGGTGAACTTCAACTGAGCGAATCGCGAGCGCCAGGATCCCGGAGTGCTCCCGGGATCCGGCGCCGCTCCCCCACGTCCCACGATCCGCGAAGCCCTCCGCTGGACGATGCGGTCACGCTGCGATTGGCGGTATCCTAGGCGACCAGGCTTCTCGCCGGCGAGCGCATGTTGCTGAACCATCTGAGTCTGGTGGTCGCCGATCCGCAGATCAGCGCGGACTTCTATGCGACGATCGCCGGCGCGCCATCGTTCCGCGTGTGGCTCGGTCACTCCCTGCACCTGCGAACCGATGAAGGTCTGGATCTCGCGTTCCAGCGGGGAACCCCTCAGCGTCTGCCCGGGGCGCATCACGGATTCCTTGCGCCGACGACCGGGGCCGTCGATCGACTGCTGGCCGATCTGCGGCTAAGGGGTGTGAAGATCACGGACGACTGCCAGGAGGCTGGCTTTCGGTCCGTCAAGTTTCTCGACCCGGATGGATACGAGGTCGAGGTCTACTGGGAGGCGGATTGGCCGGCCCCAGGGGGTGCCGTGGGAAGACCTGACAGTGGCGCCGGCTGATCGTCAGCGCCAGCCCGGGCGGCAAGGCCTGCGAAGCGTCGCCCGCGCTGCGATGGCCAGCATCGCCTTCGCGTCGGCGATGCTGCTGGCGGCGGCTGACGGGTCGGAAGTGCATGCTCTCCCGACGTCGATCGAGGCACACCGGCAGTTCGCCGCCGCGGAAGCGGGGCTTGGGAAGCCGTCGGACTTGGCTCGTCGCGACGCGAACCTCCACTGCGCCGCCATCGACCGCAACTGCCTGAACTTCGTCCGCCAGCATCCCGACGTCCTGCTATCCACCGTTCCGGACGATGCCGGGTTCTGGCTCGCCCATCGGTCGGCCCTGGCTGCAGACCCGATGCCGATCGAGCACCTGCAGGCTGACGACCTGTCGGTCTACGGCGCGTTCATTGCAGCCGCGACGGGCTGGCTGCGCCGGGAACTCGCGACGACGGGCTTGACCGATCTGGATGCTCTGCACGTCCAGGTGCTGGCGCACCGGCGGCGTCTGGCGCGCTCCAACCTGATACTCGACAAGATCACGTTCGCCTCCACGACCGGCGTGCTGCTCTTCGGCGTCAATGCCCACATGGCCCTGCGGCAGGGACCAGGGACCGACGCCGCAGAGCTGCGGCTCGACGAGATGCTCGCGCCGCTGACCGGGGACGAGCTGTCGGTGCGGAGCGCACGCGATGGTGAGCGCGTCTACGCCGCCGGAAACCTCGAGGGCGCCGGCGACTCGGAGGCAGCCGCCGTCGATCCGCCGTGGCGCGCGCACGCGGAGGCGCTCCAGCGGCTCGATGCCATGCTCACGGTGCTGCGGGCGCTACGTGAGACCTACGACGGACGCCGGAAGCCGGGGCCGCCGCCGGCGGCGCCGCCCGAGGGCTGGCAGTGGCGCTGGATACAGAGCTCCGGGTCGCTGTGCCTGGAACCCGCGAGCGTCGAGGCGGGCTCCGGTTTCGGCGACGCCACCGCCGTTTGTGTTGAGTACCTGGCGGCGCCCGTGACACAGGCGGCGGACAGCGAGGGTACGACGGGACCAATCCTGTCCAGGGCATCACCGACGGCGCCCGCCGACTGTGATGGTGTGGTGCCCGATGGCATCGAGGGCGCCTGGCGAGAAGATCCTGAGTGGACCCAGCGGGCGCATCTGCAGGCCGCCCCGGAGACCCTGACGTCGTCGCTGGCCTGGGGCAGTGGCGCGTCCTTCACCATCACGGCTGACAGCGTGACCTTCGAGCTGCCCGGCATTGGCAGCATCGAACGGACCTACGTTCTGGTGGGCGGCAGCGACCGCCGCTTCCTGCTCGAGCTCACCGACGATCAGGGTGCGACCGAACTCATGTCGTTGACCCTGGTGCCCTGCGGCCTGGTGATCGACCGGGAACCCGACTGTTCGAGTGAGTACTGTCGCAACGCCCGTGACGAGGCCCTGAGGATGATCTCGGAACGATCCGGTCTCAGCCTCGACACGCTGAGAGATCAGGTGGAGACGGGCAGACGGGAACGCCGTCCGCCGCCCCGCATCTACTACCGCCCGACGAAGTCCTGAAGCACCTGCGCGACGCAGGCCGTCAGCCGGCGGCCGGTGGCGATGTGCAGGAACTCGTTCGGCCCATGGGCGTTGGAGTTGGGCCCCAGCACGCCGGTGACAAAGAACTGCACGCCCGGGTAGGCATCGCCCAGCATCTTCATGAACGGAATGGTGCCGCCCATGCCCATGTACATGGCGGGGCGACCGAAGTGCGCCTGTGACGCCTGCTCGAGTGATCGGGCCAGCCAGGGCTCCACTGAGGGTGCCTTCCAGCCGGTCTGGGGATGATCCAACTCGAAGCGCACGCGGGCGCCGTTCGGCGGGTCCCGCTCCAGCTCCGCCTTGATGGCCCGGGCGGCCGATTCCGCGTCCAGCGTCGGTGGCAGGCGGAACACCAGCTTGGCGCGGGTGCCGGGGCGCAGGGTGTTGCCGGCGTTGCCGACGTCGGGAGCGCCGCCCAGGCCCACGGTGGCCAGGCTCGGGCGCCAGGCGTTGTTCAGCAGCATCTCCACGGCGTCGTCGGCTTCCGGCTCGACGCCCGGCAGCCACGGGAAGCGCTGGTGGATGGTGGCGCCGAGCACCTGGGCTACAGCCTGAAGCTGCTCGTGCACGTCTTTTGGAATGTCCACGTAGAGCGCCGGGTGCAGCCGGCCGGTCTCGGCGTGTTCCACCCGCTCCATGAGCTGGCGCAGCAGCCGGAAGCTCGACGGCACGATGCCGCCGGCGGCCCCGGAATGCTGGCCCTCGCTCAGCACCTCCACGTTCAGCACCCCGGGCAGCATGCCACGCAGCGACGTGGTCACCCAGAGCTGGTCGTAGTTGCCGCACTCGGCGTCGAGGCAGACCACCAGGTCGACGGCGCCGATGCGGTCGCCGAGGGCGGCCACGTAGTGGGGCAGGTCGAAGCTGCCACTTTCTTCGCAGCCCTCGATCAGCAGCACGCAGCGCGGATGCGGCAGGCCCTGCTGCTGCAGCGCGGCCACGGCGGTGAGCGAGGCAAACAGCGCGTAGCCGTCGTCGGCGCCGCCGCGGCCGTACAGACGGCCGTCCTTCAGCACCGGCTCCCAGGGGCCGAGGCCGTCGCGCCAGCCGTCGAACTCGGGCTGTTTATCGTAGTGGCCGTACAGCAGCACGGTGCCGGCGTTTTCGGCGCCGGCGCTGGCGGGAACCTCGCCGAAGATCACGGGCGTGCGCCCGGGCAGGGCGAAGATCTCGCTGGTCAGCCCCTGGACGCCGCTGTCGGCGGCCCAGTCGGCCAGCATCTCGGCGGCCCGGCGCATGTGGCCGTTGGCCTCCCAGTCGGGGTCGAAGGCGGGCGACTTGTTGGGAATACGGACGTAGTCGGTGAGCGCCGGGACGATGCGTTCCTCCCATTGCTGATCGACGAACGCCGCGAGCGCGTGGCTCGCGGCGCGTTGGCGTTCTACGCCCGACATGGCTGCTCCTGACTCAGAAGTCGAGGCCGAGCTCCAGATACAGGGCCCGGCCGGGTGCCCGGTAACCTAACTGGTCCTCGTAGTCCTCGTCCAGAAGGTTGCTGCCACGCAGGGTGACATCGGCGCCGCCGGCCAGCGGCACGCGTACCCGGGCGCCGAGCAGGGTGTAGGCGTCGAGGCTGACCCGCTCGGCTGGGAAGCTGGCGAAGTCGAGGTCGATCTGTCGGCCGACCCGGTAGGCGTCGATGCCGAGCTGCAGCCGCGACCACTGCTGATCGAGCGACAGGTACGCGAGCCACTCGGGGCGGCGGATCTCCCGGACGCCGTCCGGCTCCTCGGCATCGAGATAGCTCATCCCGGCGCGCACTTCGGTGTTCTGCCATCGCCGCGACAGCTCCAGCTCGGCGCCGTGGCGCCTGCTGGTGCCGTCGCGGTTGACGGCGGTGAAGCCGCCGGCGGCCGGGTCGAAGAAGAAGCCGTTGATCTCGTCTTCCAGGCGGTCGCGGAACACGGTCACCGCGGCGCGCCAGGCGTCGGTGCGGTGCTCGTAACCGGCCGACAGGTGCCGGTTCTCCTCCGGGGTCAGGTCCGGGTTGCCGATGAAGCTGTCCGGCGTGAAGCCGAACCGCTCGACGAAGCTCGGGTGCTTGATGCCGGTGCCGGCTGCGATCCACACTCGATCGCGGTCGGTCAGCGCGTAGCTGCCGGCCAGGCGGAAGCTCTCGGCATCGTCGAAGTCGCTGTTGCGGTCGTGGCGGGCCGAGGCGCTGAGGCGCAGCCGCTCGGTGGGATCGATACGGTACTCGATGCCGGCGCTGGTGCTCTCGAAGCGCTGGCTCTGGTTCGGGTCGCCGAAGAAGCTCGTCTCGCCGCGCTGCGCGAAGCGCTCGCGCTCGTGCTCGACCACCAGCGCCAGGTGCTGGCGCTGATCGATGGCAAAGCCGGTGACGGATGACAGCTTCCAGCGCTCGCCCTCCGTCTTCGCCGTGCGCGCGCCGTCGCTGAGGGTGCGGTTGCCGGTGTCGAACCACGAGGCGGTGAAGCGCTGCTGCCAGCGGCGGTCGGCATCGAACAGGTCGGCGCTCACCGCGGCCAGGGTTTCCTCATGGCGGTTCTGGCGGTCGCCGTCTTCCGGCCGGCCGGTGACGAACGATGTCGGGTCGAAGTCGGAGCGGGTGCGCACGTGCCGCAGCAGGCCGCGCACGGCCCAGGTCTCGCCCTCGGTGCCGGCGGAAGCCATGGCGCTGCGGTTGCGGTAGCCGTCGTCCTCCGAGCCGTCGCGGGAGATGTTGGTACCGTCGGTGCGGTACTCCGAGGCCGAGAGGTTGTAGTAGCCGGCGCCGGCTTCGTCGGCGAGCTGCACCACTCCGCTGCGGGTATCGAACGAGCCGCCCTCGATGGCGGCGCGGCGGATGCGCCCGGCCGGCCGGGTGGTGAGCTGCAGCACGCCGGCCACCGCGTCGCTGCCCCAGATGGCGCTCTGGGCGCCGGGCAGGTACTCGACGCGGCCGACGCCGGCCAGGTTCAGGTTGGCAAAGTTGAAGCCGGCGTCGGTGGTCGGGTCCATGATGTCGATGCCGTCCAGCAGCACCAGCAGGTGATTGGCCTCGGAGCCGCGCACGCGCACCTGGGTGAGGGTGCCGAGGCTGCCCGACTGATTGATGGCGAAGCCGGGCAGGTCGCGCAGGGCGTCGGCGCCCACCCGCACGCACCCGTTCGGGTCGCGCTCGATGGTGGGCAGCACGGGCGCCGCGGTGGGCAGCCGGTGTGCGGTGACGGTGATGGTTTCGATCTCGGAAGTTTGTGAGGGCGCGGTCGCAGCGGCCACGCTCGAGGCTGCCGACAGCAGCACGCCAAGGGTCAGGATTTTCATGAGCAGCTCCGGTTGTCCGTCCCACCCGGACGGAGATGTTGCACGGAGTGCGGGCCGGTCTCCGGACTTCGGAAGATGACGGTGCCTGCGCCTTCCCATGACGGTGCCGTCCTCTCAGCGGCGGCCGATCACAGTGACCGTGCGTCCACAGACGCACCTGCAGGAACCCCTCCGTTACCGTTGCGGGGGCAGTGCCGGATTCTTACCGGCTTCCCGAACACCCGAACTCACCGCGGTTGCCGCGGCGGGGGCAGCATATCAGCTTCGCTCAGGATTCAAAGCCGCGAATGCAGTCGAAGCCGTGCAGCCAGTCGAACTGGCGCATGGCGATCTCGGGCAGATAGCGGCTGCCCAGCGCCAGCTTCAGGTTGCGGCGCAGGGCGCCGGCCCCGTCCGGCAGGTGGAACAGCTCGCCCTGCTCGGCGGAGCGCGCCTGCACGCGGGCCGTGCGGGGGCGTCGGTAGCGCTCGTACTCGGGCAGGGCGCGGGCCGGGTCGTCCTCCCAGCGCTCCAGCATCACCGCCAGCACCCAGGCGTCCTCGATGGCCATGGCCGCGCCCTGGGCGAGGTACGGCAGCATCGGGTGGCAGGCGTCGCCCAGCAGGGTGATGGCGCCGCGGGTCCAGGCCGGCATGGGCGCGTGGTCGTAGAGGTCCCACAGCCAGGCATCGTCGGCGGCCTCGATCAGCGTGCGCACCATGGGGTGCCAGCCGGCGAAGTCGTCTGCGAGCTGGGCCGGGTCGCCGACGTGACGCCACGACTCCTCGGAGCGGCGCGGCGATGCCACCACGCCGACGAAGTTCACCAGCTCGCCGCGGCGCACGTAGTAGTGCACAAAGTGGCGGCCCGGGCCCATCCACACCGTGGCGGTGTCTGGAATGAGCCGGGGTGGCAGCCTGTCGGTGGGCACCATGCCGCGCCAGGCCACGTGGCCGCTGTAGCGGGGCGCCGCGTCGTCGAACAGGCTCGATCGCACCACGCTATGGATGCCGTCGCAGCCGATCACCACGGCGTGGCGCTGACGCTCGCCGCCCAGCTCGACCCAGGCGCCGGCGCCATCCTGGCCGGCGCCGTCACAGCGGCGGCCGCTGACGATGCGCACGCCGCGCGCGGCGGCGGCGTCCAGCAGCACCTGGTGCAGGTCGGCGCGGTGCAGGTGGAGGTAGGGGGCGCCGTAGCGCGACTCCGAGAATGCGCCCAGCGGCCGCATGGCCACCAGGTAGCCGGTTCGCCAGGTGCGCAAATGGACGGCGCGGGGAAAGAATGCCACGCCGGTGAGCGCCTCGCGCAGGCCGAGCGCCACCAGCACCCGGGAGGCGTTGGGGGAAAGCTGCACGCCGGCGCCCAGCCCCTGGGGCGCGTCGGCCTGCTCGTAGACGGTGATCTCGTCGAGGCCGGCCTGACGGCACGCCAGCGCCAGGGTCAGGCCGCCGATGCCGGCGCCGACGATGCCGATGCCGGTCACGTCAGCTCCCGCGCACCTTCCAGCGGGTGCCGCCGCGGCCGTCTTCCAGCTCGATGCCGCGGGCGGCCAGCTCGTCGCGAATCTCGTCGGCGCGGGCGAAGTTGCGCTGCCGCCGGGCCTCGTTGCGGGCTTCGATCAGGGCATCGATCTCGGCCGGATCGACGTCGCTGCCGCGCTGGAAGTGGGCGTCCACGGTCCTGTCCAGCAGGCCCAGCAGCCAGCCGCCGCGCAGCAGCGCGGCCTGGTGCGCGCGGCGCTCGGCGTCGTCGGCGGCCCGGTGCACCGCGTCGGCGAGCTGGTGCATGCCGGCCAGCGCCCGGGGCGTGTTCAGGTCGTCGAGCAGCGGCGTGAGCACGGCTTCCGGATAGTCGCCGGCCGGCAGGCCAGCCTCGATGGCGCTGGTGCGCTCGGGGTCGTCCTGACCGCGCAGGGCTTCGTACAGGCGGTCGAGGCTGGCGGTGGCCTGGGTGAGCAGGTCGTCGGACCACACCAAGGCCTGGCGGTAGTGGCCGGACAGCAGCGCATAGCGCAGCACCTCGCCGTCGTGGCGCTCCAGCAGCTCGTGAATGGTCACGATGTTGCCGAGCGACTTCGACATCTTCTCCTGGCCCAGGGTGAGCATGCCGTTGTGCAGCCAGTAGCGCACGTAGTCGTCGACGCGGTTGGCGCAGCGGCTCTGGGCCGCCTCGTTTTCATGGTGCGGGAAGGTGAGGTCGGAACCGCCGCCGTGAATGTCGATGGTCTCGCCCAGGTGCTTCTTGATCATGGCCGAGCATTCGATGTGCCAGCCCGGCCGGCCGCGGCCCCAGGGGCTGTCCCAGCCGGGCAGCTCGGGCGTCGACGGCTTCCAGAGCACGAAGTCCTTCGGGTCGCGCTTGTAGGGCGCCACGTCCACCCGGGCGCCGTCGATCATGTCTTCCAGCGAACGGTGCGAGAGGCTGCCGTAGTCGGGGTCGGAGGGCACGTGAAACAGCACGTGGCCGTCTCCCACGTAGGCGTGGTTGCCGGCGATCAGCGCCTGGATCATGGCGATGATCTCGTCGATGTGGCCGGTGGCCAGCGGCTCCTCGTCCGGGTCGAGCACGCCCAGCGCGGCGATGTCCTCCCGGTAGGCATCGATGAAGCGCGCCGTCAGCGCCGCGATGGGCTCGCCGTTGGCCCGGGCCGCGGCGTTGATCTTGTCGTCGATGTCGGTGATGTTGCGAACGTAGTCGACCCGCGGGTAGAGCACCTGCAGCAGCCGGTAGAGCACGTCGAACACCACCGCCGGGCGGCCGTTGCCGATGTGCACGCGCGCGTACACCGTGGGCCCGCACACGTACATGGTGACGCGCTGCGGGTCGGCGGGTTCGAAGGGGCGCTTACGCCCGCTCCGGGTGTCGTGCAGGTGCAGTTCCGGTGTCATGGCGCGGCACTATAGTTCAGGCGGCATCGCCGGTCACCCGAACCTGGCCGCCGTCCACGGCGAGGTAGAAGCAGCTCGGCCGGTTGGTGTGGCAGGCCGGCCCGGTCTGCTCCACCAGCATCAGCACGCTGTCGCCGTCGCAGTCGAAGCGCAGCTCCACCAGCCGCTGCAGATGTCCCGAGGTCTCGCCCTTGCGCCACAGCGCCTGGCGGCTGCGTGAGTAGTAGGTGGCGAAGCCGTCGGCCAGGGTGCGCTCGATGGCCTCGCGGTTCATCCAGGCCAGCATCAGCACCTCGCGGCTGCCGGCGTCCTGGGCCACCGCCGGCACCAGGCCGTCGGCATTGAACCGCACCGCGTCGAGCACGGCCGCAAGCGCCACGCTGGTGCCGGCGGCCGCACGCTCCAGGGTCTTGAAGTCGGTCACGCCGCGAACCGCTGCTCTAGGTAAGCGAACACGGCGCGCATGGCCATGGCTTCGCCGCCCTCGGGCCGCCCCGGGCGGCCGCGGTTGTTGAACGCCATGATGTCGAAGTGCACCCACGGCACGTCGTCGACAAAGCGCTCCAGGAACAGGGCCGCGGTGACGGCGCCGGCGAACGGCGTGCTGGCCGAGTTCACCAGGTCGGCCACCTTGCTCTCCAGCTTGTAGCGGTAGGGCTGGTGCAGGGGCATGCGCCACACCGGATCATCGAGGCGGGCGCCCGCCGCAGCAATGCCGGCGGCGACGTCGTCGGCGTTGCTGAACATGGCCGAGATCTCGGCGCCCACCGCCGAGCGGGCGGCACCGGTGAGGGTGGCGAAGTCGACCATCAACGTCGGCTTCTCCTCCGCCGCCAGGGCCAGGGCATCGCACAGCACCAGCCGGCCCTCGGCGTCGGTGTTGTCGATCTCGACGGTGAGGCCCTTGTAGGTGGCGAGGATATCGCCGGGGCGGAAGGCGTTGCCGGCCACGGCGTTCTCCACCGCCGGCACCAGCACTCGCAGCCGCACCGGCAGGCGCTGGGCCATGATCAGTCCGGCGAGCGCCAGCGCCTGAGCGGCGCCACCCATGTCCTTCTTCATGGTGCGCATGGCCGACGCGGGCTTGAGATCGAGGCCGCCGCTGTCGAAGCACACGCCCTTGCCCACCAGCACAATCAGCGGGTGCGCCGCCTCGCCCCAGCGCAGGTCGATCAGGCGCGGCGCGTCGTCGGCGGCGCGGCCGACCGCGTGGATGGCATGAAAGCCGCGGTCGATCAGGGCCTCGTCCTCGGTCACCGTGCACTCGGCGCCGTACAGCTCGGCAAGCTGCTGGGCCTCGGCGGCCACGTGCGACGGCAGCATGTCGGCAGCGGGGGTGTTGATCAGGTCGCGGGCCAGGGTCACCGCCTCGCAGAGGTGGCCAAGCCGGGTGCCGTCGACCTCCGCCGGCAGCATGAGCCGGGCCGGGCGCCGGGTGGCGGCCTTGTAGCGGGTGAACTGGTAGGCGCCCAGGCCCCAGCCCAGGAGCTGCAGCTCGCTCATGGGCTGCTCCAGCCGGTAGACGCCCTCGGGCAGGGTCAGGGGCAGCGCGCCCAGGGTGTCCAGGGAGTCCTTGCCGTCCCAGCCGGCCAGCACTCGTGCGGGTTGACCGGCGGCATCGGCCAGCCAGGCGGTCTGACCGGGCTTGCCCTGAAATCCGGTGCCCCGCACCCAGGCACGCTGCGCTTCTCCCAGCGTGCCCAGCAGCGCCTCCAGTCCGGCCTCGGAGACCAGCGCGAGCGCCGTGACCGGCTGATCGGTGGCGGTGACGAAGGCGTCGGTCATGGGCGGGTCCTGCGGGAATGTCGGCGTGATGGTCTATGATGGCCGTTCACGACGCAACCTCGGGTACCGGGCATGAACCGCATCATCCTCGTCACTCTCTTTGGCCTCGTGTGGGTGGGAACCGCCGCGGCACAGACGAGCAAGCCGCTGCTGCATGGCCAGCACTGGATGGCCATCACCGGCAAACCCCTGGCGGCCACCGCCGGCGCCCGCATCTTCGAGCAGGGCGGCAACGCCGTCGACGCCGCCTGCGCCATGCTGGCCGCCACTTCCACCATGTGGGACGTGCTGGGCTGGGGCGGTGAGACCCAGGCGCTGATCTACCATCCCGGTGAGCGCCGCGTCATCGGCATCAACGCCTTAGGTGTCGCGCCTTCAGGCGCGACAGCCGAGTTCTTCCGCGACCAGGGTATGGAAGTGCCGCCCGAGTACGGGCCGTTGGCGGCCGTCACCCCGGGCACGCCGGGCGGGCTGATGGTGATGCTGGCCGAGTACGGGCGGTTGAGCCTGGCCGAAGTGCTGGCGCCCGCCATACGTCTGGCCGAGGGCTATCCCATCGAGGCTCAGGCGGCGAACTCCATCGAGGCCATGAAGGCCGAGATCAAGAAGTGGCCGCCCTCGCGCAAGGTGTTTCTGGTTCACGAGGGCCAGGAGCGGGAGGCGCCGCACCCGGGTGAGATCTTCCGCCAGCCCGACCTCAAGGCCACCCTGGAGAAGCTGGTGGCGGCCGAGCAGGAGGCCCTGGCGGCCGGCGCGACCCGCAAGGACGCCATCTACGCCGCCTACGAGCGTTTCTACCGGGGCGACATCGCCGAGGCGTTCGTGGCCGGCTCCCAGGCGCTGGGCGGGCTGCACACCCGGGACGACCTCGCCAACTGGGAGGTGAAGATCGAGGCGCCGCGAAGCACCACCTACAAGGGCATCGACGTCTACAAGCTCGACGTCTGGACCCAGGGGCCGGCCATGCTGCAGGCGCTGAACATGGCCGAGCTGGTGGACCTCAAGGCCATGGGCTACAACAGCGCCCGCTACGTGCACACGCTCTATCAGATCATCAGCATGGCGTTCGCCGACCGCGACTTCTACTACGGCGACCCGTACCTTCCGCCGGAGGAACCGGTGGCCGGCCTGCTGTCCAAGCGTTACGCCGAGGATCGGCTGAAGACGCTGGACCCGGAGCGCAACGATCCGCTGATCAAGCCGGGTGATCCGTACCGGTTCCAGCTCGGCAATAACCCGTTCCGCGAGTACCTGGACGCCTGGACCAACGCCGCCGACGAGGGCGCCGGCATCATGCCGCCCTGGCAGCAGGCCAGCATCGACCCGACTGCCCATGACCCGGCCGCTCACGACGCCGCCTTCCTGGCCGGCACCACCAGCATCCAGGCCGCCGATGCCGACGGCTGGGTGATCTCGGTGACGCCGTCCGGGGGCTGGATTCCGGCCGCCATCGCCGGTGACACCGGCATCGGCATGAGCCAGCGCATGCAGAGCTTCGTCACCGACCCGGCGCAGAATCCCTACAACGTGGTCGCCCCGGGCAAGCGGCCGCGGGTCACCCTGACCCCGACCCTGGCGTTCAAGGAAGGCAAGCCGTGGCTTGCCTTCTCCGTGCAGGGCGGCGATGCCCAGGATCAGAACCTGCTGCAGTTCTTCCTGAACGTGGTGGAGTTCGGCATGGACGTGCAGCAGGCGGCGGAGGCGCCCAACTTCTGGAGCTTCCAGCTCAGGAACTCGTTCGGCGACCACCGCGCCCAGCCGGGGCGCATCCTGCTGAATGAGGCGATACCCGCCTGGGTACGGCAGACGCTGGTCGACATGGGGTATCGGCCCGAGTACCGGGCGCGCACGTCGGGCCCCATCACCGCCATCGAGATCGATTCCGTGCGGGGCACCTTCCGGGGCGCTGCCAGCGACTTCGGCGAGGACTACGGCATCGCCTGGTAGGCGCCGCGCCCGGCCCGCAAAGCTCCCGGCGTACCGGCAGGCTAGGACGGACCCCCCGGCAGCGTCAGGCTCGCGCGGAAGCCGCGCGGGTCGAGGCGCCGCAGCGTCAGCGTGCCGCCATAGCTGCGGGCCAGATCGTCGACGATGGCGAGCCCCAGTCCCGAGCCTGGCTTGCGTTGATCGAGGCGGGCGCCCCGACCGAGCACGGATTCGAACTGGCTCTCCGGGATGCCGGGGCCGTCGTCCTCCACACCGATCACCAGCCGGCCATCGTCGACGTCGGCCTCGACCACCACGCGGGTCTCGGCCCACTTGCAGGCGTTCTCAATCAGGTTGCCCAGTATGTCCTCCAGGTCGGCTCGGTCGCCGTGGAACGTCAGGCTCGGATCGACGCGCGATTCGAGCTGAAGGCCCCGGCCGTCGTGGACGCGCGCGAGCAGCTGGCACAGCGCATCCGCCACCGGGCGGACGGGCGTACGGCCATGACGGCTGCCCAGCGCCGCAGCGCCGAGATGCCGGTCGACGCTCGACTGCATGCGCTTCACCTGCTCGCTGACCAGGGCCGGCAGCGTCGGCTCCCGACGTTCGGCGCCAGCGAGCAGCACGGCCAGCGGCGTCTTCAGCGCGTGGGCCAGGTCCCCGGCGGACGAGCGCGCCCGCGCCAGCATACGCCCCTGGTGATCGAGCAGCGCGTTCAGCTCGTCGGCCAGCGGCCGAATCTCGCTCGGCAGCGTTGCGGTGTCTAGCCGCGACAGTGCCCCCCGGCGCAGCAGCTCCAGCTCGTCGGTGATGCGGCGCAGCGGCGGGCCCAGTGCGTAGCGGGCCTGAACCAGGATCAGCAGCAGCAGCGCCGCCGCCACGGCGGCGCCCGCCAGCCCGGCCAGCAACCGGAACCTGCGGATGTCCGCCAGGGTGCCGGCCACCTCGCTGGCCACCGTGACGACCACGGGTTCCGTCACGCCGCCGACGCGCAGCACCTGGGACGCGCTGCGCAGCTGCTGGCCCAGCGGGCCGTCGGTGCTGCGGAACTGAATGCCGGCGCCAGGCTCGGGAGCCGGCACGGTCAGCGCGCCGTCCCAGAGGGACCGCGACTGGTAGGTCCGGCCGGGCTCGCTGACCATCCAGTAGTGCCCCGAGAACACCCGCACGTAGCGGCTGTCCAGCGGCTCCGCCCGCATCCGCGCGCGCCGGTCGCCGTCGGAGGTGACCTGGCCGGCTACGGTGAGCAGGTCGGTTTCCAGGCGGCGGTCGAAGGCGTCCAGCAGCGCCCGCTCGAACGCTGCGCCGAGCACCAGGGCGACGGTCAGTGCCGATACGAGCACGCCGGCCAGCCCTGACACCACGACCCGGAGTCGCAGCGACTGAATCCGGGGCGGCGTGTCGGCATGGTCAGGCATCGGGTTCCAGAACGAAACCCATGCCCCGGCGCGTATGCAGCAGCCGGTGGCGGCCGAGCTTGCGTCGGATGCGGCTGATCATGACGTCGATGACGTTCGAGTCCTGGTCGTAGCCGACGTCGTAGACGTGCTCGCCCAGGTCCGTGCGGCTGACGATGCGGCCGACATGGTGCATGAGGTACTGAAGAATGCGGAACTCCTGCGCCGTGAGATCGAGCGGCTCACCGTCGAGCTGAAAGCGCGCCGCGTTGGTGTCCAGCACCAGCGGCCCGCAGTGAAGCTGGGTGGCGGCGTGTCCGGCGCTGCGCCGGATCAGGGCGCGCAGCCGCAGCGTCAGCTCGTCCATGTGAAACGGCTTGGTCAGAAAGTCGTCGGCGCCGGCGTTGAAGCCGCTCAGCTTGTCGTGCCAGCGGCTGCGGGCGGTGAGGATCAGCACCGGCATCGAGCGGCCGGTCTCCCGCCAGCGGTTCAGAACCGTCAGGCCGTCCATCTCCGGCAGCCCGAGATCGAGGACGACCGCGTCCCAATCCTCCACCTGACCGCGGAACTCCGCATCCTGGCCATCGGCGACCACGTCGACCGCGAAGCCGGCCTCCACCAGCGACCGGCGGATGCGCTCCGCCAGCGCGGTCTCGTCTTCCACGATCAGCACGCGCATCAGTCGTCGAGTTCCTCTTCCAGCAGCCGGCCGCTGCGGGCATCGTACTCCAGCTCGATCTTCCTGCCGTCGGGCGTGAGGATCTCAATCTCGTACTCGTCGTCGTCCTCGTCGAGCTCGACCTCGACGATGCGGCCCGGATGGCGCTGCCGGGCGTCCGAGATGATGTCCTCCAGAGGCACGTAGCGCCCGGCGTCCACCGCCGCGCGCGCCCGGCGGGCATCCGCTGCCTCGGCGCTTGCCGGGGCTCCGGCCGCCGACGCGCAGGCGGCGGCCAGGGCGGCCAGCCCGGCGCAGCGGATCAGCCATGACCCCGTCGATCGCATGACCCCAGCATGCTGCTGGACCTTAAACGCGTCATGAACGTGGCGGTCATGGTGCGCTTAGGGTCTCCGGGGCAGTCTGTGGCCGAGGGCATCAGCCCGATGGGTACCGGAGCAAAGGAGTGATCGACATGTTGAGAACCATGACCCTTCTCGTTCTGACCGCCGGCGCGGCGGCCGCTGGCGCCGTCACGGCGGCCACGGATGGCACAGGTGCCAGCAAGGTGGTGGAGGCGCTGAGTGCTGCCGGATACGCCGCCGTACGCGACGTCGAGCGTGACGACGGCCTGTGGGAGGCGGAGGTCGAGGGCCCAGACGGGCGCTGGCGCGATGTGCACGTGGTGCCTGAGTCCTGGGAAGTCCTGGACCCGAATGACACGGCACCCATGAAGACGGCGGCCGAGGTGGGCGCGATGCTGGAGGCGCAGGGCTACCGCCGTGTTCGCGAACTCGACCTCGACGAGGCTGTCTGGGACGTGGAGGCGGTGAGCCCGGACGGTCAGCCCGTGGAGCTTCGCGTGCACGGCTTCACCGGGGAGATCCTCGTGGTCGAGCGCGACGACTGATCCTCCCGGGGCGGGCCGAGCCGCGGCGCGGTTCTGCTCAGACCATCCGCACCGGAATGTCGCCGAGGCCCAGGTTGTTGCGCTCGAGGATGCGATCGGCGCGGTAGCTCGATCGCACCAGGGGTCCGGCTGCCACCTCCATGAAGCCCATGGCCAATCCTTCCGCGCGGATGGCATCGAACGCTTCCGGCGGCACCCAGCGTTCCACGGGCAGATGGTTCACGGTGGGGCGCAGGTACTGACCGAGGGTGACGATGTCGACGCCGCTCGCGCGCAGGTCGCGCAGGGCGGTGAGCACCTCGTCGTCGGTCTCGCCGAGGCCGAGCATGAGGCTCGACTTGGTGAGCACCTCGGGGCGGTGGGCTTTTGCGTGAGCGAGCACGTCCAGCGTCTGCCGGTAGCCGGCGCGCACGTCGCGCACCCGCCGGGTCAACCGCTCCACGGTCTCGACGTTCTGGGCGAACACCTCCAGACCAGAATCCACTACCGTCTCGATGGCCGAGCGGTCGCCGGAGAAGTCGGGGGTCAGCGCCTCCACGGCGGTGAGCGGGTTGACCCGCTTGATGGCGCGGATGCAGGCGGCGTAGTGGGCGGCGCCGCCGTCGTCCAGGTCGTCGCGATCGACGGAGGTCAGCACCACGTAGCGCAGGCCCATCAGCCGCACCGACTCGGCGGCATTGGCCGGCTCTTCCGGGTCGAGCCAGCCGCGGGGGTTGCCGGTGTCGACCGCGCAGAATCTGCACGCCCGGGTGCAGACGTCGCCCATCAGCATGATGGTGGCGGTGCCGTTGTTCCAGCACTCGCCGATGTTGGGGCAGTGCGACTCCTCGCAGACCGTGGCCAGGCGGTGGGTGGCGACCGTCTGCTTGACGCTCTGGTAGCGCTCGCCGCCGCCCAGACGCACCCGCAGCCACGGCGGCTTGCGGCCGGTGGGTCGGTCAGCGTCGGCGCGGCGCTTGATGCCGTCCTTGATGGCGGTGACGCCGCGGGCGTTCCGGAACTTCTGGCCGCTCTTGGCTTGCGGGTGGTCGGTGTCGCTCATGGCGCGGATTGTAGCGCGTCCGACGACGTTCGGCCGCTTCTCACGCCCCGCTGCCGGGCAGGGTACACTGCGCCGTCGTCCGGGGGAGGGGAAGATGAGCACGGAGCACGCACAGGCGCGGCCGGATCGACCCGAGGTTACGCGCCGGGTGCGCTGGCTGTACGGCATCGGCGCGGCCGCCTACTGGGTCAAGGACAACGGCTTCTCCTACTTCCTGCTCTTCTACTACAACCAGGTGCTCGACCTGCCCGGGGCCTACGCCGGCCTCGCCATTCTCATAGCCATGCTGTTCGATGCGATCTCCGATCCGGTGGTGGGCATCTGGTCGGACAACACCCGTTCGCGCTGGGGCCGACGCCACCCGTTCATGTATGCCTCGGCGTTCCCGGTGGCGTTCGTCTACTTCTTCCTGTGGAACCCGCCCGAACTCACGGACTTCGGCCTGTTCCTGTACCTGACCGTGGCCAGCGTGCTGGTGCGGTTCTTCATCACCCTTTACGAGATCCCCTCGTCGGCCATCGTCGCCGAGCTCACCGACGACTACGACGAGCGCACCCGCATGCTCGGCTATCGCTACATGATGGGCTGGTACGGCGGGCTGGGCATGGCGGTGCTGAACTGGGGCGTGTTCATGGTGGCCTGGGGCGCGGCGGACGAGACCACCTACAAGGTCTACGGCAGCCTCGGCGCGGTGGTGATGCTGGTGGCCATTCTCGGCTCGTCGGCGGGGCTGCACCGCTACATTCCCTACCTGCAGCCACCGCCGTCCCGGGCGTCGTACCGGCTCATGGACCTGTTCGGCGATCTCAAGCAGACGCTGGCCAACCGCAACTTCGCGGCCCTGTTCCTGGCGGGCCTGTTCGCCGCCATCGGCGCTGGTGTGGCCACCAACTTCGACACCTACATCGTCACCCGGTTCTGGGAGTTCGATCCGGCGCAGTGGCGCTGGGTGATCGCCAGCCTTTTCGTCTCCGCCGTGCTGCCAATGTACGTGGCACCGAGGATCACGGCGCGCTGGGACAAGAAGCGCAGCGCCATGGGCATCTACGGCTTCCAGATCGTGTTCTCGGCCATGCCCGTGCTGCTGCGGCTGGCTGGCTGGTTTCCCGACAACGACAGCCCGTGGCTGTTTCCGATCATCTGGGCGCACACGGTGATCAACGTCGCGGTGGTGGTGACCTTCGGCGTGGTGCAGTCGTCGATGCTGGCCGACATCGTCGAGCACAGTCAGATGTCCACGGGCCGCCGCGAGGAGGGCCTGTTCTTCGCCTCCCGGTCGTTCGCGCAGAAGGCCACATCGGGGGTGGGCGCCTTCATCGCCGGCATCGCCCTGGACCTGATCTCGTTTCCCCGCGGCGCGGCGCCCGGCACCATTGATCCCGACGTGATCTGGAACCTGGGCTTCATCTACGGCCCGGTGCTGATGAGCTTCTACGTGCTGGCGCTGGCTTCCATCGGCTTCTACCGGATCACCCGGGTTGGCCACAACCAGCGGGTCGACGTGCTGCGTGGCAAGGCGGCGGGGCAGGTGACGTCGGACTGAGGAAGAGTTGCCGGCTACCTGCCGCCGGCGCCCAGACGCTGCATCTGTTGCAGCCAGGCCCGGCGGCGTTCGTCGCCGACGTTCTCTACCATGCCGAAAAGGCTCTCGCGCACGGGCGAGATGCCCGTGAACTTGAGGATGTTGCGCTCCAGGTTTTTCAGGCCGTGGGCGCCGAACCACCACCGGTAGGCGAGCACGGGCATGCCCATGGTCACCACCACCCGTGCCGAGCGCCCCTTCAGCAACGGCTTGAAGCGGCCGTTGGCCGTCGATTCGAAGGTGAAGTCGTAGCGGAACACCTGCTCCAGAAACGCCTTGAGCAGCGCCGGCATGGTGCCGAGCCAGAGCGGGTAGACGATCACCAGGTGATCGCTGGTGCGAATCATCGATTGTGCTTCGGTGACCACCGCCGGCCGCTCGCCGTGCTCGAAGTCGTGCTTGCTGCGAATCATGGGAAACATGAGCTGGGCGACGTCGATGGTGCGCACCTCGCTGCCGGCGGCTTCGGCGCCGGCGCGGTAGGCGTCCGCCAGGGCGTGACAGAGATGCTCCCCGGCCGGATCGGGATGGCCCTGAATGATGGTGATGCGTCTGCTCATGCTGGCGTATGCTCGATCCATGGATGGCGACGACCGGCATCAGCGTACCGTGTTTGAGGAGCTGCACAAGGACCTGCCCCGCGAGGCGCCGGGCAGCAGCGCCTGCACCCGGCGGGCCCTGGGTCTGTGCGTGGCTGGTTCGGACGCAACGGCATCCCTGCAGGTGCTCGATCTCGGCTGCGGCCCCGGCGCGCAGACGGTGGATCTGGCCACCGAGCTGCCTGGCGCCCACATCGTCGCCCTCGATCTGCATGGGCCCTACCTGGGTGAGTTGCGCCGGCGCTGCCGGCGCGCCGGCGTGGTAGAGCGGGTGTCGGCGGTGCAGGGCGACCTCGCGCGGCTGCCGCTGCGCCGCGGCGGCTGGGATCTGATCTGGTGCGAGGGTGCGGCCTACATCATCGGCGTGGCGGCCGCGCTCGACGCCTGGCGTGGGCTGCTGCGACCCGGTGGCCGGCTGGCTTTCACCGATGCGGTATGGCTGACCAACGACCCACCGGCGGCCGCTCGCGCGTTCTGGACCGAGTACCCGGACATGACCGACCTCGACACACGCCGCGCCCAGATCAGCGCCGCGGGCTGGCGCCTGCTCGGCGACTTCGTGCTGCCGCCTGAGGCCTGGTGCGACGGCTACTACGAACCGTTGGCGGCGCGCATCGCCCGGTTGCGCGCCAGATACGCCGGCGACACGGTGGCCGAGGCCGTACTCGATGCCCACCAGATCGAGATCGACACGTTCCGACGCTACGGCGACAGCTACGGCTATGCCTTTTTCGTCGTCGCGCCGGGTTGAGCCCCTGCCCACCGGTATCGGCAGCGCCGGGGATCGGGGTAGACTCGATCCTTTGTCCCTTGGCCATTAATTCTGGAGCTGCACGATGTCGCACCCGCAACTGAACCTGAGCAACGACCAGCTGCTGAGCACCACCCGGGCGGTGCGCAAGCGGCTCGACTTCGATCGTCCCGTGCCGCGGGAGGTGCTCGAGGAGTGCATGGAGCTGGCGGTGCAGGCGCCGTCCGGGTCCAATGCCCAGGGCTGGCAGTTCGTGTTCGTGACCGACCCGGCGAAGAAGGCGAAGATCGGTGAAATCTACGCCCGGGTCTTCGAGCACTACCGGAAGATGCCGATCGCCATCCACAAGCTGCACATGGAAAGTGGTGATCAGACGCTCACGGAGAGTCAGAAGCGGTCGGCGGATTCCGCTGATTTCCTGGCCGAGAACATTGGCCGCGCCCCGGTGCTGATGATTCCCTGCATTGCCGGCCGCACCGACGCGCCCGGCGTCACCGGGTCCATGAGCCACGCCAGCGTGCTCGGCTCGATCATTCCCGCCGCCTGGTCGTTCATGCTGGCCGCCCGCGCGCGCGGCATCGGCACCGCCTGGACCACCCTGCACCTGATGTTCGAGCAGGAGGTTGCCGAGCTGCTCGGCATTCCCTACGAGCAGTACATGCAGGTGGCGCTGATTCCGGTGGCCTACACCAAGGGCACGGATTTCAAGCCCGCGTATCGGCCGCCGGTATCAACGGTGATGCACTTCGACAGCTGGTAGGCCGGCTACTTCTTGGCGCCGAGCGCGGGGCCGCCGGTGCCGGAGAACTCGGCGTCCGGCTCCTTGCCGAACAGGATGCCGCCGAGGGTCTCGTACAGTGGGGCCGACACCCAGCGGTGCGATGCGGCGCCATGGGCGTCGCGCAGCTTGCGCTCCAGAGGATTGTGCACGTAGCTGGCGCTGGTGCCGCCGGCGGCGTGGATGGCGTCCACGACCTCCATGCAGGCCTGGGCGCCGTGAATGCAGGCAAGGCGGGCATTCACCGTGGTTTCGGTGGACGGCATCTCGGCACCCGCGTTGAGCTCGTCTTCCACCGCGCCCATGGCCTCGAACACGTAGGCCCGCGCGGCCTTGTACTTGGCCATGTTCTCACCCATGCGCAGTTGGGCGAGCGGTCGATCCATCAGCTTTGACGCCGACAGCATGGGCACCTTGTTGTTGGCCAGATCCCGGTAGGCCTCCAGCGCGCCCTTGGCGACGCCCAGGGCGATGGCCACCTTGTTGTACGACAGGCGCAGCGGCACAGGAATGCGGAACACCGGGTTGTCGTAATGCGCCGGTGTGGACATGAGCTCCACGGACAGCCACTTCGGCTCTACCACCGCGCCGTCGGCGCGCACGTTGTGGCTGCCGGAGCCGCGCAGGCCGCCGCAGTCCCAGGTGTCGACGATCTCCCACTGTGAGCGGTGCAGGAACCACATCTTGACGATGGGCTGGCCGTTGGCGTCCTTGCGGGGCTCACCATCGTCGATGATGGGTGCAGCCATGAAGCACCACGTGGAGTTGTGGCAGCCGCTGATGAACGTGGTCTCGCCCCAGACCTTGTAGCTGCCGTCGGGTTGCTCGATGGCGTACGAGGGCTTCGAGCCCGGACCGCCGCCGCCGCACATCACCACCCGCGGGTTCTCGATGTAGACCTCGTGGGCCAGCTTTTTGTCCATGCCGCCGGCGGCCATGGCGTTGATCTCGGAGCCCAGCATCACGTTCCAGCCCACCGAGGCGTCGATGGCGGACATGGCCTCCAGCACCTCGATGGTCTCGAGAGTGGTGGCGTTCTCGCCGCCGAGTTCGGGTGGCAGGGTGAAGCGGAAGAAACCCTCATCGATGAGCGTATCCACCACGTCGTCGGGCAGCCTGCGCAGCTTCTGCGCTTCGTCTCCGCCCCGGGCGATGACGTCTCTCAACCGCTCCACCCGCTCGAGGGGCGTTCCAGTCGGAACCGCCGCTGCCTTCTTGATCACGCTGGCCATGAATCGTCCTCCTCAACCCTCGTCGATGTATGCCCGGCTGTCACAGCCAGATTAACCGATTCAATATAACCGTCAACTTTGACGGTTTGCCAGCCGTTTCGGACGCCATTTTCAGGTTGCGGATGCGTCCGGAACTGCCAGATCGTCTTCCTGGAACTGCAGCGTGTGCAGCCGGTAGTACAGACCCTCCCGGGCCAGCAGCTCTTCGTGAGTGCCGAGCTCCTCCACCTGGCCGTGGTGCAGCACCAGCACGCGGTCGGCCTCCTGAATGGTCTGCAGCCGGTGGGCGATGATGATCGACGTACGTCCCGCGGTCAGCTTGCGCAGCGCGTCCTGAATCAAGAGCTCGGTCTCGGTGTCGATGCTGGCGGTTGCCTCGTCCAGCACCAGAATCTCGGGGTCAGCGGCCAGCACCCGGGCGAAAGCGAGAAGCTGCCGCTGCCCCTGAGAAAGGTTCTGGCCGCGCTCCGAAAGCACGGTGTCGTAGCCGTCGGGCAGGGCGCTGATGAAGCCGTGGGCGTTGACGCGCCGCGCCGCGGCTTCCGCCCGGGCCCGGTCGATGCCCGTCTCGCCCAGGGCGATGTTGTCGTAGATCGTGCCGGAGAAGATGTGGAAGTCCTGCAGCACCACGCCGATGCGGCGCCGCAGGTCGTGGGTGTGGATGCGGTTGAGGTCGATGCCGTCGAGAAAGATCTGGCCGTCGGCGAAGTCGTAGAAGCGGCCGAGCAGGCGGATCAGGGTGCTCTTGCCGGAGCCGGTGGGCCCGACGATGGCGAGCTTCTCGCCCGGGGCGATGGTGAAGCTGACGTCACGCAGCACCGGCACGCCGCGTTCGTAGCTGAAGTCGACGTGCTCGAAGCGCAGCTCGCCGCGCAGCCGCTCCGGCAGCGGCACGGGTTGGGCTGGCTCGTGAATCTTCTCGTCCCAGTCCAGCGCCTGGAAGATGCGCTCGCCGCTGGCCATGGCGCGGAACAGGATGTTGGTCTGCTCGCCCAGCGCGACGATGGGCTGGAACAGCATGTCGATGAAGCGGGTGAACAGGATCACGCCGCCGAGCGACATCTGCTCCTGCACCACGGCGCCGCCGCCGTACCAGATGATGACGCCGAGGGCGACGTGGGCCATGGTGTCGGTGAAGGCGCCGTACAGGGTCTCGACGCGGATGCTCTTCAGCTCGTTGGCGCGGTTCTCCTCGTTGATGTCCGTGTAGCGCTCGAGGTTTCGCCCCTGGCGCTCGGAGAGCTGCACCACCTGCAGGCCAGCCAGGTTCTCCTGCATGTTCTGGTTCAGCGCCGACAGCGACATGCGCACGGCGCGGAACAGCACCCGCGTGGTGCTGCGGAAGAAGTAGGTCACGGCACCCATCACCGGCATCGCCAGCAGCAGAATCAGGGTGAGTTGCACGTCGACGGCGAGCATGATGGCGAGCGCCACGAAGAACGGCACGAACTCGCCGATCAGCGTGCCCAGGCCGCGCAGCAGTTCGTAGAGGGCCTCCACGTCGTTGGTCACCCGGGTCATGATCCGGCCCACGGCCACCCGGTCGTAGAACGATGACGGCCGGGTCTCCAGATGCCGGAACAGGTCGAGACGCAGGTCGCGCAGGCCGTTGATCACGGCGCTCACCAGGGTCAGGCGGTGGATGTGCCCGGTGATCGCGGAGCCGATCTGCAGGCCCGCATACACCAGGCAGGCGGCGATCAGCGGATGCACGGCGAGAACCTGGCTCAGCCAGTCGTTCAGCGCCACCATGCCGAGGTCGGGAGACACGGCGTCGGTCTCGCCGCGGATCACGTGGTCGATGACGACGATGGAGAACACCACCGGCATCAGCACCTGCAGAGCCGAGGCCACGAGGATGAGCACCGCGCTCACCGCGAAGGTCATGCGGTAGGGCGCCAGCCAGCGCAGCAGCCTGCGCAGCAGGGAGAAGTTCATGGCGGCGCCGGACAGCTCGGCGTCGAACATGGCGTAGTCGCGCTGCTCCGGCGGTTGCGGGGCGCGCGCCATCAGCCCGGCACCTCGATGAAGTTGAAGTCGCCCTCGTCGGCGCCCTCGCGCTGGATGCGCTCGAGCTCGGCGTAGATGCCGCCGCGGGCGATCAGCTCGTCGTGGCTGCCCACCTCGGCGATGCGGCCTTCGTGCAACACGACGATGCGGTCGCAGTGGCGGGCCGTGGACACCCGGTGCGACACCAGAAGGGTGGTGAGTCCGGCGCGCCAGCGGTCGAGCTGGCTGAGGATGTGGTCCTCGGTGCCGGTGTCGACGCTGGAGAAGCAGTCGTCGAGCACCAGCACGGGGGCCTGGCGGATCAGGCCCCTCGCCAGCGTGGTGCGCTGCTTCTGGCCGCCGGACAGGGTGACGCCGCGCTCGCCTACCAGGGTGTTCATGCCGTCGGGGAAGGACTCGATGGTGTCCTTCAGGTCGGCCGCCTCGGCTGCCTGCCAGACCACGTCGAGGTCGCGCTCGGGATCGTCATAGGTCAGGTTGTCGCGCAATGGCTCGCCGAACAGGAACGGGTCCTGCGGCACCATGGCGATCTGCGAGCGCAGCTGCGACAGCGGATAGTCGCGCACGTCGTGACCGTCGACGAAGATGGTGCCGGCCGGCGGGTCGAGCAGGCGCACCAGCAGCCGCAGCAGGGTGGTCTTGCCGGTGCCGACCCGGCCCATGATGGCGACCGACTCACCCGGTTCGATGGTCAGCGACACGCCGTTCAGCGTCGGTGTCACGGCGCCAGGGAAGGTGTAGCCGAGGTCGCGGAACTCGATGCGGCCGCGAATGCGATGCGGCGTCTGCCGGCTCGGTCGGTCTTCGATCTCGGGTTCCAGGGACAGCACCTCGAACAGCCGGTCGCTGGCCACCGCCGCGCGCTGGAACAGGTTGATGATGAAGCCTGCCACCCGGAACGGCTGCACCACCATGTTCACGTACATCGAGAAGGCCACCAGCACGCCGATGGTCATGTGTCCTTCCAGCACCAGGTAGCCCCCGTAGCCGAGAATGGTGATCACGCAGACCGCGGCCAGGGTCGGCATCACCGCCGTCATCATCGAGTTGATGGCCGCCTGCCGGTAGAAGGCGTCGGCATAGTCCTGATTGGTGCCGGCAAAGCGCCGGATCTCGTTGTCTTCCTGCACCATGGCCTGGATGGTGCGGATGCCGGACAGGTTTTCCTGCACGTGGGCACCGAGGTCGGATAGCCGGTCCTGGACGTCGCGGGACGCCACGCCCATCTGCCGCGCCGACCACTTGGCGTAGAAGAACACGAACGGCAGCGGCGGCAGCAGCAGCAGGGTGAGCGAGGGTGACAGGTAGAGCATGAAGCCGAAGCCCACCAGCGAGGCGTAGACCAGGATCACCAGCAGGATGGTGCCCATGGCGATGAGCCGCTGAATCAGGCCGATGTCGGCCACCGCCCGCGTCATCATGTCGCCGATGGTGTAGCGGCCGAAGAAGCGGCTGCCCTGCTGCTGCAGCGTGTCGTACAGCGACTGGCGCAGGTCGAAGGCCACGTACTGGCCGGCGCTGCGCACCGCATAGCGGGCGAAGGTCACCACCCCGTAGCGCACGGCCACCGCCGCGAACATGGCGCCGACGATCAGGCCCAGATCGGTCCGCCCGGCGGCGATGCGGTCGATGCCGTAGCCGAGCAGCAGCGGCACCAGGGCCTCCAGCACACGCGACACGCCGAAGGCGATGATGCCGAGCAGCAGCCGCCATCGGTAGCGGAGTACGAAGCCCTTCAGCCGCAGCAGCGAGCGGATCATTCAGAAGCTGGCATTGTGGGGCACGCGCGGGAACGGGATGGCGTCGCGGATGTTCTCCATGCCGGTCACGTACAGCACCAGGCGCTCGAGGCCGAGCCCGAAGCCGGCATGGGGCACGGTGCCGTAGCGACGCAGGTCGCGGTACCACCAGAGGCTGTCGCCGAGGCCCATGTCGGCGAGCCGGGCGTCCAGGCGGTCGAGACGCTCTTCACGCTGGCTGCCGCCGATGATCTCGCCGACCCCGGGCACCAGCACGTCCATGGCCGCCACGGTGCGGCCGTCGTCGTTCTGGCGCATGTAGAACGCCTTGATCTCCTTCGGATAGTTCACCACCACCACCGGCCCGCCGACGTGCTTTTCGGTGAGGTAGCGCTCGTGCTCCGACTGCAGGTCGCGACCCCAGGCCACCGGGAACTCGAACGTGGCGTCGGCGCGCTCGAGGATGCGCACGGCGTCGCCGTAGTCCATGCGCTCGAACGGCGCCTCGATCATCTTCTCGAGTCGGGCGATGGCTTCGCGGTCGATGCGCTCGGCGAAGAACGCCATGTCCTCGGGGCATCGTTCCAGCACCGCCCGGCACACGGCCTTCAGGAAGTCTTCGGCGAGGTCGGCGTTGTCGTTCAGGTCGGCGAACGCGATCTCCGGCTCGATCATCCAGAACTCGGCCAGGTGCCGGCTGGTGTTGGAGTTCTCGGCGCGAAACGTCGGGCCGAAGGTGTACACCTTCGACATGGCCAGGCAGTAGCTCTCGACGTTGAGCTGACCGGAGACCGTGAGATGGGTCTCGGTGCCGAAGAAGTCGTCAGCGAACGGGTTCTCGGCGCTGCGGTTGACCTGATCCAGCGTCGACACCCGGAACAGGGCGCCGGCGCCTTCGCAGTCGTTGGCGGTGATGATCGGCGTGTTCACCCAGAAGAAGCCGTGGCGGTCGAAGTAGTCGTGCACCGCATGAGAGATGGTGTGCCGCACCCGGGAGATGGCGCCGAAGGTGTTGGTGCGCGGGCGCAGGTGGGCCACGGTGCGCAGGTACTCGAAGGAGTGGCGCTTCTTGGCGATGGGGTAGGTCTCCGGGTCGTCCACCCAGCCAAGCACGTCGACGCGGGTGGCCTGCACCTCCCGGTCCTGGCCCTTGCCCTGGGAGGCGGCCACGGTGCCCTCGATGCGTACCGAGCAGCCGGTGGCCAGTTCTACCACCTCATTGGCGTAGTTGGATAGGCCGTCGCCGGCCACCACCTGCAGGGAGTCGAGGCATGAGCCGTCGTTGACGTGCACGAACGAAAAGCCGCCCTTGGACGTGCGCCGGGAACGCACCCAGCCTTCGATGATGACGGACGTGCCGGGCTCTACAGCATGTTGGAGTACGGATTTGACGGTTTGGCGCTGCATGATTGCCGGACTGGTGAGGGAATCTGGAATGATAATGGATTCCGGCAGCGCGATGGGCGTTTTCCCCGGCTGGGGCCGGCATCGCTGCGTTGACAAGGTGACGGAGGGCCTCGGCTGTGTTACATAACGGGCATGCAAAAGCCCATTCTGATTGCCGTCGTGGTGGCTGCCGTGGTGATCGTCGGCTGGACCTTGCTGCGGTTCGCCGGAGACGACCAGGCAGCAGAGCCTGAAGCCGCCGAGGTGCCACCCACACCGGCGGCACCGCCGACCCAGCAGTCGCCCGAGCCGCTGCCACAGCCGGCACGGCCGCCAGCGGAGCCGGAACCCGAGGTGGTGCTGCCGCCGCTGGCCGACAGCGACCCGTTCGTGCGCGAGCGCCTCGAGCCGCTCGAGCTTCCCGAGACCTGGCTGACGCAGGGCGACTACGTGCGCCGTCTCACCGTGCTCGCCGAGAACGCTACCCGCGGCGAGATACCGCGGCGGCAGCTGGCGTTCATGGCGCCCGGCGAGCCGTTCCGCGTCGTCGAACGCGACGACGCCATTTACATCGATCCGGCCAGCTATCGTCGCTACGATCGCTACGTCGAGGTGCTCGAGCGCGTGCCGCCGGAAACCGCCGCGCGCCTGCTGGACACGATCACGCCGCTCATGGTCACGGCCCTGGTCGAAATCGGCGTCGAGGCGCCGCCGGGTGAGGTGCTGACCGAGGCCATGCGCCAGGCCATGGCCGTACCCGAGGTCACCGGCGAGGTGGCGCTCGAGCAGCCGAACGTGATGTACACCTACGCCGACCCCGACCTCGAGGCGCTGACGCCGGTGCAGAAGCAGATTCTGCGGATGGGGCCGGAGAACGTGCGGCGCATCAAGGATTATCTGCGTCAGGTCGCTGACGCGATGAATCTGCAGATTTGAAGCTCGGTCGTTCGTCGGCTGGCGCCTGACGCCACCGGCGCGACCTCGGCTGAACTTCGTTCAGCTAGGCGCTCGCATTGCGAGCGCACCATGGACGCTCCGCGTTTCCCTCGGTCCCCGATGTTGCCGGCGTCGCCGTCAAATCGGCTCCCTCGGCCTCGCTCAGACGGTCGCGCCGGTGGCGTCAGGCGCCGTCCTGCGTACGTCCCAGCTGCAGCTCAGCGATTCGTGACGACGGCGACGTGCCGCCAGTGTGAAGCGCGAGCGGCAGCTTGCCGTGATGCTTCGAATCTGGCGAATCGGTATGAGGAGGCGGTTGGGGAAACCCTCCTTCGGGCCA
>JAVJUA010000037.1:0-115852 GCA_040219935.1 Pseudomonadales bacterium
GCGCGCGGCCCGGGGCGCGGGCAGCGGGTCGTCGTCATCCACCAGCGGCAGGTCGGCCTGCTCGGGCAGCTCGTCGGGTTCGGCACGGCGAGCCACCACCCGGGCGCCGCCGTTGGGCAGCTCCGAGCGCAACCGCCGCAGGTCGTCCACGGGCTCATCCGGCAGATCGGTGACGATGTCGATGCGCAGCGTGTCGCGGCGGCTGCGCCAGGCGATCCAGAAACCGTGGGCGACGACCACCGCGATCAGCAGGCCGCCCCCGATCAGGATGAAGTCCTTGATGTCCATGTTCGGCTCCTTGGCCGCATCAGCGGCCCGACAGCTCCCGGAACGGGGCGTTCCCAGTTCGGCTGCAGCGCGGTCTCGGTCGGTCAGACCACCGCCAGCGCCGCAGCTTCCTCCACGTCTACCGATACCAGGCGCGATACGCCCGGCTCGTTCATGGTCACCCCCATCAGGTGATCGGCCATCTCCATGGTGATCTTGTTGTGGGTGATGACGACGAACTGCACCTCGGCAGACATCTCCTTAATCAACTCGGCGAAACGGCCAACGTTGGTATCGTCCAGGGGAGCGTCCACCTCGTCCAGCAGGCAAACCGGGCTGGGATTGAGATGGAATATGGCGAAGATCAGCGCAACCGCCGTCATCGCCTTTTCGCCCCCCGAGAGCAGATGCACGCTCGCGTTTCGCTTCCCCGGCGGCCGCGCCATGAGCGAGACCCCGGTATCGAGCAGATCCTCCCCGGTCAGTTCCAGATAAGCGTGTCCTCCGCCGAATATCTTTGGAAAGAGCTCGCCCAGACGAGCATTGACGTTCTCGAAAGTCTCCTTGAAGCGCTGACGCGTCTCCTTGTCGATCTTCCGAATTGCGCTCAGCAGGGTTTCCAGTGCCTGTTCCAGGTCTTCGTTCTGCTGATCGAGATAGGTTTTCCGTTCCGACTGCGACGTGTATTCGTCGATGGCGGCCAGGTTGATCGGGCCGAGCCGCTGAATTCTGCGATCGATGGCGGCCAGGGCTTCTGCGGCGGCTTCCTCGCTGGCGTCTTCCGCCAGGCCCGCCTTAACCTCCTCCAGCGCGTGGCCGGTGGCCGTGATCTGCTGCAGGAGGTTGCGCTCCTCTACGGCCAGCCCCTGGCGGTCGACCCGGGCCGTCTCCAACCGCGCGCGCACGTCGTTGAGCGTCGACTCCGCTGCACCGCGGGACTGCTCCAGCTCGCGCACCTCCGCGTCGATGGCTTCGAGCTGGCGGCGGACGTCCGCCAGCCGCGCTTCCTCGGCATGGCGTTCGGCCAGCTTGGTCTCCAGGTCGGCCTTCAGCTCCGGCAGCGGCCGGGCGCTGTCCTGAATACCGTCATTGAGACGCTGGCGCTGCTCCGCCAGGGCCTGCTGCTGGCGGCGCAGACGCTCGCGCGCCGTCTGCCCGGCGGCCAGCCGTGACTCCAGGCTGCCGAGCTCGCCGTTGAGCTGATGAAACCGATCGCGGCGGCTGCGCGCCGTCTGCCGCGCTTCTTCGAGCTCGCGTTCGTTGCCCTGGCGGGTCGCCGCCAGCACCGCGCGCGCCTCGGCATGCTCCTCGCGCGCCTGTTCGGCGGCCACCAGCCGCACCCGGGCCTCTTCCAGCCGTCCCGCCTCCTGGGTGATCTGCTGGTCGATCTCCTCACGCTCGCGGTGCACCCGCTCGCGGCGGGCGTCGGCCTCTTCCATCTGCACCCGGCGCACGCCGTGGTCTGCCTTCAGCTCGCCCAGGCGCTGACTCAGGCCGTTGGCCCGGGCCTGCAGGTGCTCGCGATCGCTCTCGAGGCGCTCCACCAGCCCGCGGGCGGTGACCACCTGGCCCTGCTGGATGCCGAGCTGCCGCTCCGCCTCCTCGACGCGCATGGTGAGGGTGTCGATCTGCTGAGCGCGCTCGATGATGCCGGCCTCGTCGGAGCCGCGCCCGAGCACGCGCACCCAGTCGGGACCGACCCACACGCCCTGACGGGTGATGATGCTCTCGCCGGCCCCGAGCCGGTGGCGCTGGGCGAAGGCCACGTCCACCGTCTCGGCGGCGAACACGCCGTGCAGCAGCGAGCCGAGCCTGAGCGGCTGGCTGCGCACCAGCGACGCCAGGGTCGGCAGGTCGCCCTGGGACTCGGACTCGATGCGGCCTTCCAGCAGCGTGACGCCGCTGTCGCCGAGCCCGCCGAGAGCCTGCTGAAAATCGTCGATGTGGTCGACCCGCACCGCCTGCAGGTAGTCGCCGAGCACGGTCTCAACGGCGCGCTCCCAGCCGGTGACCACGGCCAGGGACTCACCGAGCCGCCCGGCGCCATCGAGGCCCTGCTGCGCCAGCCAGTCGCCGGCGTCATGCTCGTTGCGGCCCAGCGCGGCCTGCTGCAACGCTTCCAGGCTGGCGAGCTCGTGGCGCAGATCGTGCACCCCGACCCGCGCCGTTTCCAGCTCGCGCTCGGCGCCGAGCACGGCTTCCCGGGCCGCCGCCAGGTCGGCCAGGCAGCGATCGATGTCGGCTTCCACCTCGCGGCGTTCGGTATCGTGATCGTCGATGGCGCGGGCCAGATTGTCGACGTCGTCGCTGGCCACCACCGGCACGCTGTCGGCGTCCTCGTCGAGGCGCGCCCGGCGCCCGCGCAGCCGCTGCAGGAGCTGATCGAGATGCTCGACCCGCGACGCCTGCACCTCGGCATCGCGCTCGCACTCGGCCACCCGCGCGCTCTGCGCCTCCCAGGCCGACTGCCACTGGCGGTAGGCATCCTCGAGCCCGGACAGCGCCTCGGCCGCGGCTTCGTCTTCAGCCGCCGCCTCCCGAACCTGCGGGGTCAGGGTCTCGATGCGCTCGCGCAGCTCGCCGATCTCGGCCTCGTCCATCTGCAGCTGGCGCTCGGTCTCCTCGGCGCGCTGATCGACGCTGGAGAGGTCGAGCTCGAGCTGCTTGACCCGCTGCTGGCTGAACTGGATGGCTTCCTCGACCCGGGCGATGTCCGCGCCGATCTGATAGAAGCGCCCCTGCACCTTGTTGAACTGCTCCGACGCGTCGGCATGGCCCTGCCGGCGACGCTCGATCTCGGTATCGATGTGCTGCTGCTCGGCGGCCGCCTTCTCCAGCGCCACCTCGAGATCGCGGATTTCCTGCTGCCGCGCCTCCAGGGTGTGGTGCAGGTTGCGGTAGCGCAGGGTGTAGAGCTCGGCGGTGAGACGCCGCTCGTCACGCTTGAGCTCCTGATAGCGTTCGGCCGCCTTGGCCTGCCGCTGCAGCCGGTCGAGCTGACGGCCCAGCTCCTCGCGCAGGTCGGCCAGCCGGCTCAGGTTCTCGCGGGTGTGGCGGATGCGGTTCTCGGTCTCGCGGCGCCGCTCCTTGTACTTGGAGATGCCGGCGGCCTCTTCCAGGTACACCCGCAGGTCCTCCGGCTTGGCCTCCACGAGCTGGCTGATCATGCCCTGCTCGATGATCGAGTAGCTGCGCGGCCCGAAGCCGGTGCCGAGGAAGATGTCCATGATGTCGCGGCGCCGGCAGCGGTTGCCGTTCAGGAAGTAGTTGGACTGGGCGTCGCGGGTGACCTGGCGCCGCACCGCGATCTCGGCGTAGGCCGAGTACTCGCCGCCGATGCGGCCGTCGCTGTTGTCGAAGATCAGCTCGATGCTGGCCTGCGCCGTCGGCTTGCGGGTGTTGGAGCCGTTGAAGATGACGTCGGTGATGTTCTCACCGCGGAGCTGCTTGGCCGAGCTTTCGCCCATCACCCAGCGCACCGCGTCGATGATGTTCGACTTGCCGCAGCCGTTCGGCCCCACCACCGCACAGCGGTTGCCGGGGAGCGTGACCGTGGTCGGATCGACGAAGGACTTGAAACCCGCGAGTTTGATCTGCTTCAGTCGCATTCGTCCGGAAGCACGCCCTGGCTTGCAAAGGCGCAAGTCTAAAGCAACTCAACGCCGCGTGTCGCGCCTTATGCGGGCTGGATTCGCTGGTCGGCAGGGCGATCGTCGCCGTGCCGGAGCCGCGGTCGTTGGCTGGCTGGGCGATCGTTGCCGTGCCGGGACCACGGCTGAACTTCGTTCAGCTAGGCGCTCGCGCTGCGAGCGCACGTTGGCCGCTCCGCGGTCCCCTCGCTTCCCGATTTGCCCGCTGCGCGGTCAACTCGGCTCGCTCGGCCTCGCTCAGAGGGTCCCGGCGCGGCAACGCTCGCCCGCCCACCCAGCGTCCTCGGTCCTGCAGCGTTAGCACAGCCAGCATCGACCGGAATCTGCTTGGTACTCGCAATAGCCGGGGACCGATTCGGGGAGGCAAGGGTGTTCGGGTGGGGAGGCTGAGACGCGACCTGCGGACGGTCAAGGGCGCTGGAGTGTGCAGGCTGAACAGCGACCTGCGGACGGACAAGGGCGCTGGGGTGGGCGGGCTGAGACGCGACCTGCGCGGCCATCTGAGCGAGGCCGAGTGCGGAAAATTGACTCGCGCTTCGCGAGGCAACTTTTCCAAGCGAGGGGACCGCGGAGCGGCCGAGCGTGGCCGCGCAGGACGCGGCTCAGCCCGACCAGGCCACGAACCCTTGACCAACCGGGGTAGGCCGCGCAGGACGCGGCTCAGCACGACCAGACCATCAACCATGACCGACCGGGGCAGGCTGCGCGGAAAGTCAGGACGCCAGCCGCTCGCTCTCCAGGCAGCCGAGCGCCAGCTTGCGCTCGCGGCCGTTGAACGCGTGCACCAGTTGCTGCACCTGGCTCTCGTCGTGCTGACTCATGGCGCGCAGCAGCGCCTGGTGGTAGCGCAGCCCGTCCCGCAGGTCGTAGTCCGGGTGGGAAGCGGCCAGGTAGGCCAGCCGCAGGCCGGCGGGGATGAGCCCCTTCAGCACCGAGACCAGGTAGTAATTGTTGAGCTGCGGGAAGCCGGCCTGGGCAAAGGCGCGACGGGCGACCAGGGCGCCGTCGAGATCGCCCGCCTGCACCGCGTCGCCGAGCCCGACCAGGCTGGCCTGGAAGCGCTGACCGTCCAGATGCCGGCACTGGGACAGCTTGCAGTAGTAGGACGTCTGCAGCTCGGTGACCAGCTCGGCGCAGTTGGCGACCTCGTCGGCCTCCAGGGCGCTCACCGTGGCGCCGCGCCGGGGCAGGATCTCCACCAGATGGCGGCGCTCCAGAATCAGCAGCGCCTCGCGGACGCTGCCCCGGGAGACCCCCAGCTCGGAGGCCACCTTGAGCTCCTGGATGCGCGCCCGCGGCCGCAACCGTCCGGCGATGATTTCGGTGCCGATGTGATCGGCGATTTTTTCCGTGAGGCTGGCGGCAGGCTCGAAACCCATGGACGTCCCTCTACCCAATACCCGGACACTGGCCTTTTCGACAGGTCGGGTGCGCCGGGGTTCCCCGGATTCGGCTCAACCGTCCAGGGGGGCCAGATCGGCATCCAGCTTGAGGGGGGAGGCCAGGTCGGCCACGGACAGGGTGGGCGAGCGCCACTCCCAGTCGCCTGGGGCGGCGGTGGGCGTGCCGTTGCGGCTCAGCCGCACCACGACCTCGAACTGGCCGGCGGCGGACAGGGTCAGGTCCTGGCTCATGCTGACGGTATCGTCCAGACGCACCGACAGCGGCAGCAGGCCGGCCGGACGCCGCACCACCGCGAACGGCATGCCGCCGCCCGGCGGCCGGGCGATGACGAACACGGTGCCCTCCCGGGGCGCCGCGTCCGGGGCGCTCACCGCCACGTCGACGCTGGGGGAGAGGTCGCCGAGGCGGCTGCGGGCCTGGGCCAGGCCCGCCAGCAGCGCCTGCAGCTGGGCAGGCGCGAGGGCATTGTTGAGCGCCCGGTTCAGGTGCTCGACGGCGCCGCGGAAGTCGCCGCTGCGGTAGGCGTCGATGGCAAACATCTCCAGCACCAGCGGGTGCCCGGGACGGGCGGCCAGCAGCCGCTCGGCGATGCTGCGCGCCTGCTCGTCCATACGGCCGTCCGCGGCCAGGTAGCGGGCCTGCAGCCAGTAGAGATCGATGTTGGGGTCGTTGCCCACCTGGGCGGCGGCGCGCTCGAAGGCGGCCGCGGACGCCGTGAACTCGCCGAGCTGCAGCCGGGTCACGCCCAGCAGGTACCAGCTCTGGGCGTCTTCGGACCGGGCCGCCGTGCGCCGCTCGAGACGGTCCCGCCAGCGCACCAGGGCATCGCGCTGGGTATCCGGATCGAGCTGCAGCACCTCGCTGGCGCCTGCCACCTGGGGGGCGGTGGGCTCGCCGGCGGACAGGTACACCAGCAGCGTGCCACCCACCAGAGCCAGCGCCAGCAGCCCGGTCAGCCACGGTGCCGGGCCCGGCCGCGCGCCAGCACGCACCGGCGAAACCTTGTCCTGGGCCGCCTGGAAGTCGTCGAGCAGCGAGGCGCCAAGCTCCTCCTCCACCGCCACTCGGGTCTCGGGGTCGATCTGGCCGACCCGGGTCTCGGCATCGAGCTCGGCCACCCGGTCGCGGTAGACGGCCTGCATCACCGACGCCGGCGGCTGCAGCTGCGATTCATCGCTGACCCCGCGCGGGCGCCACAGCGGCCGCACCGCGAACGCGGCACCCATCAGAATCATGGCACCCGCCAGCAGCCAGAACGTCATCGGCGCCCCAGAATCGTGCGCACCCGTTCGGTCTCTTCCGCCGACAGCGGCGCCTGGGGCGGCTGCCGCAGCACCCGCCACAGCACCACCACACCCACCGCCACGAACGCCAGCGGGCCCAGCCAGAGCACCCAGGTATCGGGGCGGAACGGCGGGTTGTAGAGCACGAAGTCACCGTAGCGCGCCTGCAGGAAGGCGAGCACCTCAGCGTCGCTCATCTGCTCTTCGGTCAGCAGCCGATGCACCGTGCGCCGCAGGTCCTGGGCGATGGGCGCATCGGACCCGGCCAGATTGGTGTTGAGGCACTTCGGGCAGCGCAGCTCGGCGATCAGGTCGCGGAACCGCGCTTCCTGCTCGGCGTCCTGGAAGTCATAGAGGTCCACAGGCCCTGCGGCCAGCCCGGCGCCCGCCGCCAGCAGCAGCACCACGCCGAGACAGCGTCGAACGCAACGCTCAACCATCCTGCACCTGCGCCACCAGGGGACCCAGCTCGTCGCGCCAGATCCGGGGATTGATGTCGCCTACCCGCTTGTAGATGACGATGCCATCCGCGTTCAGCAGAAAGCTCTCCGGCGCGCCGTAGACGCCCAGCTCGACGCCGAGCGACCCGTCGGGATCCTGAATCACCACGTCGTAGGGGTTGCCGTAGCGCTCCAGCCAGCCCACGGCGGCGGCCGCGTCGTCCTTGTAGTTGACCCCGACGATGCGCAGCCCGGTACGCTCGCGTATGCGCAGCAGCTCGTCGTGTTCGGCCATGCAGGTAGGGCACCAGGTCGCCCACACGTTCACCAGCACGGGCGAGCCGAGCAGGTCGCTGCGCGCCACCGTGCGCTCAGGATCGTCCAGGCGCGGCGCCTCGAACTCGGGGAAAGGCTTGCCGAGCAGCGCGCTCGGCAGCTCGTGTGGGTCGTTCAGGCTGAAACCGGCATAGCCGATGCCGACGATCACCAGGAACACGCCCAGCGGCACGAACAGGCTGGCCCGGCTCACGTTCGCGCCTCCGCCGCCTTGCCCGGCGGCAGCGACGACGAGGGCGCGGTCCCGGCGTCGGCCGCGGCGTCGGCCGCGTGCCGGCGCAGCCGGCGGTAGCGGCCGTCGGCGACGGCCAGGGCGCCGCCGAACGCCATCAGCAGGCCGCCGAGCCAGATCCAGCGCACGAACGGCTTGTGCTGCACCCGCACAGCCCAGTCGCCATTGCCCAGCGGCTCGCCCAGGGACACGTAGATGTCACGGGTGAAGCCCGGGCTGATGGCGGCTTCGGTCATGACATTGTCGCCGGCCAGGTAGCGCCGCTTCTCCGGGTGCAGGACGATGTCACGACCGTCCTCGGTGATCACGAAGCTGCCCCGCTCGGCGATGAAGTTCGGGCCATTGCGCGGGCCTACCCCGTCGAAACGCACGGTGAGCCCACTCACCTCCAGCACCTGCCCCGGCGACATGCGCAGATCGCGCTCCACCGACATGACGCTGGTGAGCGCCACGCCCAGCAGCGCCACCGCAAAGCCGACATGTGCCGTGAGCATGCCCCAGTACGCGGCCGGTATCCGCCGCAGCCCCAGCCGGACGCGCTTGCGAACATCGTTGAGGTGCGAGCCCAGCACCCACAGCCCCACCACCACCGCCGGGACCGCCGCCCACGGCACCGCACCGGAGGCAAGCAGCGGCACCGCGAGTCCGAGCAGCAGGCTGGCGGCCAGAATCCAGCCCAGCGAGCGCACCAGCCGTTCGGGGCGGGTGCGCTTCCACTGCAGCACCGGGGCAATGCCCAGGGCGGCTGCCAGGGCCAGCATCAGCGGCACGAAGCCGGCGTTGAAGTACGGCACCCCCACCGAGATCTTGTCGCCGCCGCTGACCGCTTCGTAGGCCAGCGGGTACAGCGTGCCCAGCAGCACCAGGGCCATGGCGATCACCAGCAGCAGGTTGTTCAGCAGCAGGAACGCCTCGCGGCTCCACAGCGTGAACCGGGCGCGGGAGCGGATCACCGTAGCCCTGGCCGCGTACAGAGTCAGCGAGCCGCCCACCACCAGCAGCAGAAAGATGAGGATGAACATGCCGCGGGTCGGGTCGACCGCGAAGGCGTGCACCGAGGTCAGCACCCCGGAGCGGACGATGAAGGCGCCGAGCAGCGACAGCGAGAAGGTGGTGATGGCGAGCAGCAGCGTCCAGCTCTTGAACGTGCCGCGCTTCTCGGAGACGGCGAGGGAGTGAATGAGCGCCGTGCCCACCAGCCAGGGCATGAACGACGCGTTCTCCACCGGGTCCCAGAACCACCAACCACCCCAGCCGAGCTCATAGTAGGCCCACCAGCTACCGAGCACGATGCCCAGCGTCAGGAACGCCCAGGCGACGTTGCTCCAGGGCCGCGACCAGCGCGCCCAGGCCGCATCGAGACGGCCGGACAGCAGCGCCGCCACCGCGAACGCGAACGCCACCGAAAAGCCCACGTAGCCCATGTACAGCATGGGCGGATGGACGATCAGGCCGAAGTCCTGCAGCAGCGGGTTGAGATCCGACCCTTCCGCCGGCGTCATCGGCACCAGCCGGTCGAACGGATTGCTCGGCCAGATCAGAAAGGCCAGAAAGCCGAGGTTGAGCAGCCCCATGATGCCGAGCACGCGGCCGAGGAAATCCATGGGCAGGTGACCGCCGCGCAGGGCCACGGCCAGGGTCCAGCCGGTCATGATCAGCACCCAGAGCAGGAACGACCCCTCGTGGGCGCCCCAGACGGCGCTCATCTTGTAGTACCAGGGCAGCAGCGTGTTGCTGTTGTTGGCGACGTAGGCCACGGAGAAGTCGTCGGTGAGGAACGCCCAGGTCAGCGCCACGTAGGCCAGCAGCATGAACACGAACTGGCCGCTCACCATGGATCCCAGGGCGTTCACCCAGTGGGCACGGCCGGTGGCGGCCCCCGCCAGGCCGAACCAGGTGATGGCCACGCTCAGGCAGAAGGCGATGGCGAGCGCGAGCTGGCCCAGCTCCGGAATCATGAGCCCAGCTCCTGCGTCATCATGCCGGCCAGCTCCGGCGGCATGTAGGTCTCGTCGTGCTTGGCCAGCACCTGCTCGGCCTGGAACACGCCGTCGGCTCCGAGCTGCCCCTGCACCAGCACGCCCTGCCCCTCGCGGAACAGGTCGGGCAGGATGCCGCTGTAGCGCACCGTGAAGTCCGAGCCCTGGTGATCGGTGAGCACGAAGTTCACCTCGAGGCCGTCGCCGCCGCGCGCCACGCTGCCGTCGCGCACCATGCCGCCGGCGCGGATGCGCACCCCGGTGGGGGCGTCGCCGCCCACCACCTGGTCAGGCGGGTAGAACAGGTTCAGGTTCTCGTTCAGCGCCGTCAGCACCAGGCCCACGGTCACGGCGCTGCCGGCCAGCACGAACAGCACGATGATCAGACGGGTACGACGTTTCGGGTTCATGAGCGGTGGGACTCTCCTGTGGCCTCGACGGCGGCAGCGCGGCGACGTTCCAGATCGCCGGCATCGCGGAAGAACTTCTGGCGCCGGCGCCGGACCGACAGCACGTTATAGGCGAAAATTATCACCGCGGCGCCGTAGCTCAACCATACGTACAGTCCGTGGCCGCCCATCGCGAAAAACGCATCGAGGCTCGAGAAGCTCACGCCGCGGCCTCCCGCTGCGAGCGCCCGGTCACCAGATCGCGCACCCACTGGGTGCCCCGCTCCCGCTCCAGAATCTCGAGGCGCAGCCGACTCACCAGATTGGCACCGAAGAAGCAGTAGATGCCGAGCACGTTGAGCAGCAGGGGCAGCCACATCTCGGGCGGCATGCTGGGGGGCTCGGTGAGCTTGAAGGTGGCCCCCTGGTGCAGGGTCAGCCACCAGTCCACCGAGTACTTGATGATCGGGATGTTGATGACGCCTACCACCGCCAGCACGGCGCAGGCGCGGCCGGCCGTCTCGGCGCGCGGAATCGCCTGGCGCAGCGCGAACAGGCCCACATACAGGAACAGCAGCACCAGCATCGACGTGGTGCGGGCGTCCCACACCCACCACGCGCCCCAGGTGGGCTTTCCCCAGACGGCACCCGTGAACAGGGCCAGCGCGGTCATGGTCAGGCCGAACGGCACGGTGGCGGCCAGCACCATGTCGGCCAGCTTCATGCGCCACACCAGCAGCACCACGCCGGCTACCCCCATCAGCAGGTAGGCCGACTGGGCGACGATGGCGGTGGGCACGTGCACGTAGATGATGCGGAAGCTGTTGCCCTGCTGGTAGTCCGGGGGCGCGAACGCCAGGCCCCACACCGTACCCACGGTGAGCAGCACCAGGGCGAGACCGCCGAGCACGGCGCCCAGCGGCCCGCCGATCCGGTAGAACCAGCGGGGCGACCCCAGGCGATGCCACAACTCCTTCAGTGTCACGACTGCTCCAGACTGATGTGCAGCGCCGCCTGTATGGCGAACGGCGCCATGGTCAGCGACAGCATGCTGATCGCCATCAACCAGTAAATCTGTGCGCTGGCGTCGATTCCCGACATGGCCAGGGTCACCGCGCCGGCGCCGAAGATCAACGTCGGCACCGCCAGCGGCAGCACCAGCAGCGCCAGCAGCACGCCGCCGCGGCGCAGGCCCACGGTGAGCGCCGCTCCCACCGCGCCCAGCAGGGTCAGCGCCGGGCTGCCCACCAGCAGGGTGAGCATGGTAGTGCCCAGGGCCCGCGGCGGCAGGAACAGCAGCAGCGCCGCTACCGGCGCCAGCAGCGTCATCGCCAGCCCGGTGAGACACCACTGCACCGCCACCTTGGCCAGCACCGCCAGAAACGGCGGCCGGCCGAGCAGCAGCATCTGCTCCAGGGTGCCGTCGTCGTAATCGCGACGAAACAGCCCGTCCAGCGCCAGCAGGTTGGCCAGCAGCACCAGCACCCAGATGATGCCGGGCGCCATCCTGCCCAGCACCTCCGCCTCCACCCCGACCCCCAGCGCAAACAGCGTGATGGCCAGGAACAGGAACACCAGCGGGTTTACCGCCTCCTGCAGCGAGCGCAGCGACGCCAGCGCTTCGCGCCGGAACTGAGCCAGGAACACGCTGCCGGCGCCGCTCACGGGCTCAGGCTCCTGCCACCCAGCCCGTCCAGCGTCAGCATCCGGGTGCCCGCCAGGCCCAGCGGCTGGTGGGTGGCGCAGACCACGGTGCCGCCGCCCTGCCGGTGCGCGTCCATCAGCCCCTCGATGAGCTGCCGGCCGCGCTCGTCCAGCGCCGTCAGCGGCTCGTCGAGCAGCCACAGCGGGGCCGGACACACCAGCAGCCGGGCCAGCGCCACCCGGCGCTGCTGACCCGCCGAAAGCTGCTGGCAGGCCACCCGCTCGTATCCGGCCATACCGAGCCGGGCCAGCGCCTCGTCGACGCCGATGCCGCCCGGGCACAGGGCCCCATACCAGGCCAGGTTCTCGCGCGCGCTGAGCAGGCCGCTGATACCGGCGCGATGCCCCAGATAGAGACTGTCCGCCGCCTCGATGGTTCCACCGTAGTCAGGGTAGAGGCCGGCCAGCGCCCGCAGCAGGGTCGACTTGCCGCTGCCGTTCGGGCCCCGCAGCTCGAGACAGTCGCCGCGGCCGAGCGTGAGGTCGAGGCCGCTGAACAGCAGCCGGCCGTCGCGCTCGCAGTGGAAGCCCTGCAACCTGAGCGTGGGCATCCCGCCGCTCACCGCCGGCTCAAGCGCGCCGGACGCGATAGCAGGGCTTGTAGCTGGCGCTCTCCAGCTTCATGCGGCCCTGAGCGACGAACTGGCGCAGCAGATGATCAAGAGCATCGGTGAGCGCGGCGTCGCTGTGCAGATCGAAGGGGCCGTGGTCCCGAATCATGCGGATGCCGTTGTCCTTGACGTTGCCGGTGACGATGGCCGAGAACGCACGTCGCAGCTCCACCGCCAGATCGTGTGCCGGCAGGTCCCTGGACAGGCGCAGCGCGGCGACGCTGGCGTGGTCGACCTGGAACGGCTGCTGGTGCGCCAGCGGCACCTTGAGCAGCCAGTTGAAGTAGTAGGCGTCGCCATCCCGACGCCGCTGCCGGCGCACACGGCGAATGCTGGCGCCCATCCGCTCGCCCACCCTGGCCGAGTCGCCAACGATGATCTCGTAACGCTCGGCGATGTCATCGCCAAGGGTGAGGCGCAGGAACGCGTCGAGCTCGCGGAAGTAGTCGACGCTCTGCGGCGGCCCGGTGAAGATGACCGGCAGCTCCTGGCGGGCGTTGGCGGGGTCGAGCAGCACGCCGAGCAGGTACAGAATCTCCTCCGCCGTGCCGACGCCGCCCGGAAACACGACGATGCCATGGGACAGGCGCAGGAAGGCCTCCAGACGCTTCTCGATGTCGGGCATCACCACCAGATGGCTGACCATGGGGTTCGGCGGCTCGGCGGCGATGATGCCGGGCTCGGACAGGCCCAGATAACGGCCATCGCGCAGGCGCTGCTTGGCATGGCCTACCGCGGCGCCCTTCATCGGCCCCTTCATGGCGCCCGGGCCGCAGCCGGTGCAGATGTCGAGGCCGCGCAGGCCGAGCTGGTAGCCCACCTCCTTGGTGTAGTCGTACTCGTCGCGGCTGATGGAGTGGCCGCCCCAGCAGACCACCAGGTTCGGCGCCAGGTCGGGGTTCAGCACCCGGGCGTGCTTGAGAATCTGAAACACCACGTCGGTGATGCCGGCCGACGACTCGAGGTCGAAGGCCTCGCTCTGGGCCAGGTCGGTGCCGACGTAGACGATGTCGCGCAGCACCGCGAACAGGTGCTGGCGGATGCCCTCGACCAACCGGCCGTCGACGAAGGCGCTGGCCGGGGCGTTCTTGATGATCAGCTTCAGGCCCCGGGTGCGCTTGGCGACCTCGATGCTGAAGTCGCTGAAGGTGTCGAAGATGGCGGCCGCGTCATCGATCTCGTTGCCCGTGTTCAGCACCGCCAGAGCGCAGCGCCGGAACAGATCGAGCAGCGACTGCTCGCGGGCGGTGTTGGTGAGCGCGGCCACCTCGCGCTGCGACAGCAGCTCGAGCGTGCCGCGTGGTCCGACGTGCACGTCCTCGGTGAACTTAAGCGTCATGAATCACTGCATGCGCACGTGAAAGAAGACGTCGCTCATGTCCCCGGGGCCGAAGTCGCGCCGATACGTCCAGCGCAGGGCCCGAACCTCCGTGGCCACCCCGGCGGGATCCGCTGAGGCCGCCGGCTCCGCGGCGAGGAACGTCTCGCCGTCCACGGAGTACTCCACCTGGGCGCCGTCACCGCCGGCACTGCCGGGCACGTACCGGGTGCCCTCGGGCAAGGCGTTGGTGATGACGATGCGGCCGGCTTCGATGCTGCGCTCGCTGTCGTTGGTGAAGGTGATGGTGTAGCGCAGCTCATCGCCGGCCACCACCTGATCGGCGGGCAGCAACTGGCGCTTCACCCGGCCGTTCGGCTCCAGCACCGACTCCACCTTCACCACCTCCGTGCTGAGCTGCACGTCGGCCTGGGCCGGCCCCGCCAGCGCCGTTCCGGCCAGCAGCCAGGCGGCGGCCAGCCAGCCCGTGAGCATCCCCGCGCCGCGGCGCGCCCCCCGCAACCTGCGGCATCCTTGCGCCATGCCTGTCTCCTCCCGATTCTGTGCTGTCATGCCGACGATCATCCTGACCCGCGCAGGCGGATGTCCGTGCTGCCCGTCTCCGGGTCGTACCAGATCTCCGCCTCGCCGCGGTCGAGCTGCCGCGCCACGGCCGCCCGCTTGTCTTCCAGAGCATAGTCCCTGTGACCATAGTCGGTCCCCTCGCGCAGCACGTAGGCGTCGATCACGCCGCGCAGCGCTTCCACAGAGAGGGCGTTCATGGGAACCTTGACCATCGGCGCGCATTTTACGTGATCGAGCGCTCAAGCTGACCGTCCCGGGTTGAATTTGTCATGCCGAGGTGCATTACTACCTTCGCTTCGGCCGACGCGTATTGGCGCGCCAGCGACCCGGGCACGTTCCAACAGGACAGGGAACCATGGCAGATCAGGAACACATTCTCGTCGTCGAAGACGAGCCTATCACACGGGAACAGCTGGTCTCCTACTTCGAAGAGGAAGGCTACAAGGTCAGCTCCACGGGATCGGGCGACGACGTTCTGCCCATGGTCATGGATCGCGACGTGATCCTGGTGCTGCTGGACATCAAGCTGCCGGGCAAGGACGGGCTGACCCTGACCCGGGAGATCCGGACCCAATCCGATCTCGGCATCATCCTGGTCACCAGCAAGCAGGAGCAGATCGACAAGATCCTCGGTCTGGAGAGCGGCGCCGACGACTACGTCACCAAGCCCTTCGACCCGCGCGAGCTGCTGTCCCGGGCCCGCAACCTGATCCGCCGCGTGCACTTCCAGCAGCGGCAGCGGCGCAAGAATCACATCCGCCACTTCGACGGCTGGCAGCTCGATCTGAACAAGCGCGAGCTGACTTCGCCGGAGGGCGGGAAGGAAACCCTGTCGGCCGGCGAGTACCAGCTGCTGCTGGCGTTCATGGAGCGGGCCGGCGAGGTGATGAACCGCGATCAGCTCATGAATCGCATCCGCAATCGCGAGTGGTTCCCGGACGATCGCTACATCGACGTCCTGGTCGGCCAGCTGCGCAAGAAGCTCGGTGAGCGCGCCTCGACGGCCAAGATCATCACCACCATCCACGGTACCGGCTACCTGTTCACTCCCGAGGTCACCTGACGGAGATCTCGGGCAGCCCTCGGGACGGGCACGTGTCAAAGGGCGTAGACAGGACCATCTACGAAAGCGCCACCACCCTGGTGAAGCGCTCACAGTGGGATGGCCGGCCGGTCATCATCAAGGCTCTGAAGCCCGGCGCCCGCACGCCCGGCAACGTCGCCCGCTACCAGCACGAATTCCGCATCAACCAGTCGCTGACCAGCCCCTGCATCGGCCGCGCCCTGGCCATGGACGAGGACGAGCAGCGCATCATCTTCGAAGACATCGGCGGCCGCGCCCTGGCGGACTTCGGGCAGAGCGACGCCCTGACCCTGGACGAGCGCATCGACGTCGCCATGGCGCTGGCCAACGCCCTGCAGTCGATTCACGATGAGGGGGTCATCCACCGCGACCTGAACCCGGGCAACGTGGTGCTCAGCGAAGACACGCTGGACCTCAGGCTCATCGACTTCGGCCTGGCCACGCTGACGCCGCGCGAGTATCCGCAGCAGGACCCGGCCCGGGAGCTGACCGGCACCCTGCCCTACATATCGCCCGAGCAGACCGGGCGCATCAACCGTGTGGTCGACTACCGCACCGACCTGTACTCCCTGGGCGCCACCCTCTACGAGCTGTTCTGCGGGGCGCCACCGTTCTCCGGCCAGGACCCGCTGGAGCTGATTCATGCGCACATCGCCAGCACCCCCCGGCCGCTGCACGTGGTCGACGAGGAGATTCCCCAGTGGCTGTCGGACGTGGTGCAGAAGCTGCTCGCCAAGCAGCCGGAAGACCGCTATCAGAGCGCGGCTGCCGTCCGCGACGACCTGGCGGAGGGCCAGCAGCATACGGCCCGCTTCCCGTTCCGGCTGGGCCGCACCGACACCCCCGGCCAGCTCGCGCTGCCGAAGCGCCAGTACGGCCGCGACGCGGCCATGGACGCCGTCCAGGGCGCGCTGGAACGCACCGCATCCGGGGAGACCCTGCTGCTGGAGATCACCGGTCCCAACGGCATCGGCAAGTCGGCGCTCGCCGACGAGCTGGAGCGCGAGGCCCGCGAGCGCGGCTTCCTGACGGCGCGCCTGGGCGTCGAGGGCGAGCCCTACCGCGACGGCGCTGGGCTCTGGCTCGACCTGCTGCGGCGGCTGATCCGACAGGCCATGTCGCTCAGCAGCGGAGAGGCGCAGGCCGCTCTGGAGCGCATTCAGCACCTGGCCGCCGGCCAGCTTTGCGCCCTGGCTGCCCACATCTCCGAGCTGCGGCCCATGCTCGACGGTGTCAACACCGCGGACCACCAGCCATCCACCCCCGTCAGCCTGGCGGTCATGCAGGCGATTCGCGCCCTGGGGCCGCTGCCCATCTGCCTGATCGTCGAGGACATCGACCGGCAGCCGGACGACGACGTCGCGCACCTGCTCAACGGCGCCGTGGAGCAGCGCCATCTGCTGCTGGCGATCACCCAGCAGGTGCCGGAGCCGCGCTGGTTCGACCGGCCGCGCCTGGCCACCAAGCAGCTGCGCGTCGAGCTGGCCGCGCTGGGATCGGGCGACGTCCGCAAGCTGCTCTCGGACATGCTGTCGCTGGGCGAGTCGCGGGTGCGGGAGCTGGCGGCCGAGCTGCACGCCAAGACCGACGGCGTGCCGGGCCAGCTCCTCGAGCTGCTGTTCGAGCTGCACGGTGAGGGCCTCATCGGCTACGACACCGCCGACGGCGCCTGGCGCTGGGACCTGGACGGGGTGCGCAGCCACTACTTCAGCAACAATTCCAGCGATCGGATCGGCGCCCAGCTCGATGCGCTGCCGGCCGGCACCCGCGAGGCGCTGGACTGGGCCGCCACCCTGGGCGACACCTTTCCCACCAGCCTGCTGAGCGCGGTGCTGGGCGAGGCCGGCAGCGATCTGCCGGCGACGCTGAGGCCGGCCCAGAGCGGCGGGCTGATACGCGCTGCCGACGGCGTGCCGGCCGCCGGCAGCGAGCCCATGCTGCGCTTCTCGCACCCGCGCGTCCGCGCTCAGCTTTACGGACGACTCGGCAGCGACCACAAGGCCGCCCGTCACCGGGCGGTGGCCCAGGCGCTGAAGACGCTGCGGCGGCGGGCGCCCGAAGACGTCATGCTGCTGGCCGAGCACCTCAACGCCGCCATCGATCTGGTCGAGCCGGCCGCGGAGCAGCGTGGCGAAGGGGTGCATCAGAACCTGCTTGCGGCCCGGGCAGCGCTGCAGATCGGCCGCTTCCAGGCCGCATACAAGTTCTGCCGCCATGGCCTGCTGCTGCTCGGCCAGGAGCGCGCCGGAGCCGCCTTCCTCGAGCTGAGCGAATGCGCGGCGGAAGCCGCCTTCCTGTGCGGCGACTTCGAGCAGCTGCACCGGGTGCTGCGGGAGGCGCCAGAGGGCAGCAGCGTCATCGACGAGGTGCGCGTCCGCGCCGCCATCGTCCAGAACCGGCTTGGCGAGGCGCGTACGCTGGCGCGCGGCGCGCTGATGCGGGTCGGCACCCGGCTGCCGCCGCTGCCGGCCGTCGACGCGTCGCCGCCGGGTGCAGCGCGCCGCGCCGCGCTCAGGGTCTGGCAGCGGCTGGCGCGCCGGCTGCGCCGCCGCCTGCCCACCCCGATACGCGTGGTGGACGACCTGCGCGTGCACGAGCGTTTCCGGCTGTTCGGCTACCTGGTGCATGTCGGCTACCACCTGGGCAGCGACGACCTACCGCGGCTGGCCGGCGTGGTGCAGCGCCAGGCACGCGCCGCCGGCTACAGCGCCGAGGTGGCCTTCGCCCACGCGGCGCTGGCCGCCATCGCCATGGCCGACGGCGATCATCGTTCGGCGACCGCCATGGCGGAGCAGGCTCGGGTGCTGTGCAGCCGTTTCCCCGACCAGCGCTTCGCGATCCGGGCCGGCACCCTGCTCAGCGCCCTCGTGGATCCATGGCTGACGCCGCTGGACGCCTCGCTGAACGCGCTCAGCGGCAACATGGCCGCCAGCATGGGGCAGCACGACTACGAGTTCGCTGCGGCCGCCAGCGCCTTCTATGCCACCAACGCCGTGGTGCGCGGCACCGAGCTGAGCTCGCTCAAGCACATCCTGCACGACCAGGTATCGATGCTGGCCCAGTTCCACCACGTCACCGGCGTCAACGTCACCCGGTTCGTGCTGCAGATCGTCAACAGCCTGGTCGGCCACGCCGACGTCGACCCCGAACCTGAGCAGGGCCGATCGCTGGCGATCACCAACGCCGAGGACGCAGCCGCGCACGGCGTCGTCTACGTGCTGCGGCTGTACTACGCGGCGCTGTTCCAGGATTTCCAGGGTGCCGCCAACATTCTGCCCCTGGCGATCCGTTTCGGCCGCCACATCGGCGGCTCGCCGCTGCTGACGCTGCTGGCGTTCGCCGAAGGTCTGATCGCCGTGCGGGCGACCGGCCGCGGCCGCACCGAGGGCGGCATCCCGGAGGCCGAAGCGCGCCGGCGGCTGCGCCGCAGCCTGGCCCAGCTACGGCGCTGGCGGCGCGGCGGCGCCAGCCACGTCGACGCCAAGATTCTGATGCTGGAAGCCGAGCAGGCCTGGGCGCTCGGGCGCCACACCCGCGCCCTGGAACGCTACGAGCGGGCCGCCGAGCGGGCGCGCCGAGCGGGCCTTGCCAACGACGAAGCGCTGGCCTACGAGCTGGGCGCACGCGCCTGCGACCGGGAAGGCCGCAGCGATTTCGCCAAGCTGTTCATCCGCAGCGCCCACCAGGCCTACCTGCGCTGGGGCGCCACCGCCAAGACCGGGCAGCTGGAACGGGAGTTCCACGCGCTGCTGCACGAAGCCTACGAGCCGCGGCGCACCAGCTCACTCAGCGTCGGCGATCTGGCGGAGCTGACCGTACGCGACATCCACAACCGGCGCGGCAGCTACAACACCGGCGAGTTCAACGAGCGCATCCTCGACACCACCACGGTGCTGCGGGCGGCGCAGACCATCTCCGGCGAGATCCTGCTGGATCAGGTGCTGACCAAGCTGTTGCGCCTCGCGCTCGAGCACGCCGGGGCGCAGAAGGCGTGCATGCTGCTGTCCCACGACCGCCGCCTGTACGTCGAGGCCGTGGCCTCGGTGGACGGCGGCCCTACCCAGCGCCTGGTGCCGGCCATGCCGCTGGAAACCTCCGACGAGGTGCCCGAGAGCGTGGTGCAGTTCGTGGCCCGCACCAAGGAAACGCTGGTGATCGGCGACGCCACGCAGGAGGACGTGTTCACCCAGGATGCCTACGTGAAGCGCCTGCAGCCGCTGTCGGTGCTGTGCCTGCCGATCATCCACCGCGGCGACATCACCGGCATTCTTTATCTCGAGCACCGCTGGCTGACCGACGTCTTCACACGCCAGCGGGTGGAGGTGCTGGCGCTGCTGGCGTCCCAGGCGGCCATCTCCATCGAGAACGCGCGCCTGTACGCGGACCTGCAGTCCACCCGTGACGAGTACCGAACGCTCTACGACAACGCCATAGAGGGCCTGTTCCGGATCAGCCCGGACGGCATGCTGCTGTCCGCCAATCCCACCCTGGCCCGCATCCTCGGCTTCGACAACGTGCTGCAGCTCCTCGACGAGTATCGGGAGCTGCTCGACCGGGTGTTTCTGTCCCGGGATCGCATCGGCGAGTTTCTCTCGGAGCTGGAGCGCAACAGCCTGGTGACCGGCTTCGAGGCCCAGGGCGTCACTCGCCAGGGGCGCACCCTGTGGATGGCGCTGACCGCACGCCTGCACAGGGATCCGGACGGGCGGGAGTTCATCGACGGCTCGCTGATCGACATCTCCGAGCGCATCCAGCGTGAGCAGGCGGACAAGCAGCGGCAGATCGCCGAGGCGGCGACCCAGGCCAAGAGCGCGTTCCTGGCCAACATGAGCCACGAGATCCGCACGCCCATGAACGCCATCATCGGCTTCTCGAAGCTGGCGCTCGACACCTCCCTCGATCGCAAGCAGCACGAGTATCTGACCTCCATCCGCAACGCGGCCGAGAGCCTGCTGACCCTGGTCAACGACATCCTCGACTTCTCCAAGATCGAGGCGGGCAAGCTGACCCTGGAGGTGCGGCCATTCAAGCTGGCCGACACGCTGCAGGAGGTCCGGCGGTTGTTCCGCACCGAGCTGCGTCGGCGCAAGCTGACGTTCACCATCGACGACGGCACCGCCCAGCACGCCGAGTTCCCGGCTGACGGCGTGCTGGTGGGCGATGCCATGCGGCTGCAGCAGGTGCTGGTGAACCTGGTGGGCAACGCCGTGAAGTTCACCGAGAAAGGCGAGATCCGGCTCACCGCACGGGTGGCGGAGCTGGTCGGCACCAGCGTCATGCTCGCCATCGAGGTGGCGGACACCGGCATCGGCATCAGCGAGGAGCACCAGCAGCGGTTGTTCGAATCGTTCGAGCAGGCGGAGTCATCGACCACGCGTCGCTTCGGCGGCACCGGGCTGGGGCTGACCATCTGCCGCCGCCTGGTGGAGGTCATGGGCGGCGACATCGAGGTCGACTCCGAAGTCGGCAGCGGCAGCACGTTCCGGTTCACCGTGCGGCTCACCCTGGCCACCGGTCAGGCCGCGCTGCCGAGCCAGGCGCCGCGCCGCGAGCGCAACGCCTCGGTGCTGGAAGGGCGCCACATCCTGGTGGCAGAGGACAACCCGATCAATCAGCAGCTCGCCACGGAGTTCCTGCAGCGCGCCGGGGCCCGGGTGGACATCGCCGAGAATGGCCGCGCCGCCGTGGACCGCGCCACCGCCCACGACTACGACGCGGTGCTGATGGACATTCACATGCCGGTGCTGGACGGCCTGGAAGCGACCCGGATCCTCCGTGAGCAGCAGCTCACCGTGCCGGTGGTGGCCGTTTCCGCGGATGCCCTGAGCAGCCGTCAGGCCAGCGCGCTGGAAGCCGGCTGCGATGCCTACGTGACCAAGCCCATCGACTTCGACGAGCTGCTCGGGGTGATGACCCGGCTGCTGCCCGAACGCGGCGCCCCCAACCTGCGCCGACGTGCCTCCGACCTCTCCAGCATGGCTTTGCCGCCACCCAGCGTGGTGCCGCCAACCAAGCCGCCGGTGCCGGTGCCGCAGCCTCTGGACGTCACCTCGCTGCGCATGCAGCGCGTGCCCGGCATCGACATCGGCCTGGCCATCAAGGCCCACAACGGCAACGTCCGGCTGATGATCAAGCTGATGGGCGATTTCGGCCGCTACTACGGCGACGCCGGCGCCCGCATGCGGCGCATGGTGGCCGACGGCCTGCGGGACGAGGCGGAACGGCTGGCCCACAACCTGCACGGGGTGGCGGGTTCGTTCGGCGCCGAGCGGCTGCGGGAGGCTTCGAAGACGCTGGAGCTGGCGCTGGCCGACCCGGAAGACAAGAACCTGCTGGGGCTGGTGCAGAGCTTCGAGATCGCCCTCACCGAGGTGCTGGAGTCTGCCGACGCCCTGGCCAGCGAGGAGGTGCGCTTCCGCGCTACCGACCTCGGCGAGGCGTGACGTCGAGCAGCGGCAGCCGCGCCGGCGCGGCGCCAGGGTCCGCCGCCAGCCCCGCGAAGTCGAACAGCGAGGCGTCGGCCAGGTGCGAGGGCACCACGTGCTGCAGCGCCCGCGCGGTGTTGGCCACCCAGCCGGGATGCCGGCGGTCCCAATCCGCCAGCATCTGCTTGATGGCCTGCCGCTGCAGGTTGTCCTGCGATCCGCACAGGTTGCAGGGAATGATGGGAAACGCCCGATGCTCCGCCCAGCGTGCCACGTCCCGCTCGCGGCAGTAGTAGAGCGGCCGGATCACCACGTTGTCGCCGTCGTCGCTCTTGAGCTTTGGCGGCATGGCCTTCATGCGGCCGCCGTGGAACAGGTTCAGGAACAGCGTCTCCACGGCGTCGTCGAGATGATGGCCGAGGGCGATGCGGGTGGCGCCGATGCGCCGGGCGTGGGTGTAGAAGATGCCGCGGCGCATGCGCGAGCACACCGGGCAGGTGGTCTTGCCCTCGGGGGTGAGGGCCTGAACCACGCTGTAGGTGTCCTGCTCGAGTATGTAGTGCTCCATGCCGAGCCCGGCCAGATAGTCGCGCATCACCTCCGGCGGGTAGCCCGGCTGCTTCTGGTCGAGGTGGACGGGCACCAGCTCGAAGCGCACGGGCGCCGCCTTCTGCAGGTCGCGCAGCACGTCGAGCATGACGTAGGAGTCCTTGCCCCCGGACAGGCAGACCATCACCCGGTCGCCGTCACCGATCATGCCGTAGTCGACGATGGCCTGACCTACCTGGCGGCGCAGCCGCTTGTAGAGCTTGTTGATCTCGAAGCGCGGACGACGATCGTCCACGCCACCGGGATGAAATTGCACCGACATGATCCGGTCGCCCTGTCCGCGAAGGGGCGCCAGTCTAAGCCGAGGGAGGGGCGTCGCGCACGCCCACCGGCCTCAGCCGATCTGGCGCACGTCGGCCGCCGCCGACTGCAGATAGCGCAGAAACGCCTCCGCCGGCAGCGGTCTGGAGAAGTAGTAGCCCTGCACGTAGTCGCAGCCGATCTGCCGCAGCCGCTTCACCTGCTCGGCCGTCTCCACACCCTCGGCGACCACGCGCATGCCGAGAATGCGGCCCATGCTGACGATGGAGGCCACCAGGCCGTAGTCGCGGCTGTTGGTCATCTCGTCGATGAAGGTCTTGTCGATCTTGAGGACGTCGAACTCGAAGGTTCGCAGGTAGCTCAGGGAGGAGAAGCCGGTGCCGAAGTCGTCCAGCGCCACGCGGCAGCCCAGCGCGCGCGCCTGGGCGAGAAAGCGCTGGACGCCGGCGCTGTTCTCCATCAGGGCGCTCTCGGTCAGCTCCAGCACCAGCGGCGCAGGACCGCTGCCCAGCAGGCTGAGCAGGCCTTGCACGTCGCCGTCGCGGCGCAGCTGCACCGGGCTCACATTCACCGACAGCCGCAGATCGGCGACGCCGGCCGCCCGCCAGACCTCGAGCTGACGCTGGCACTCGCGCACCACCCACTGGCCGATCTCGACGATCAGGCCCATGTCCTCGGCGACCGGGATGAATTCCGCCGGCGACACGACGCCGAGTTCCGGGTGCTCCCAGCGCAGCAGCGCCTCGGCGCTGGTGATGGTGCCCCGCTTCACGTCCACCACCGGCTGGTAGTGGAGCATGAGCTGGTTGTTGCTCACCGCCCGCCGCAGGGCCGACTCGACCTCCAGCCGGCGCTCGGCGCGAGCGTTCATCTCCGGCTCGAAGAAGGCCAGGTTGTTGCCGCCCTGCTGCTTCACCTGAATGCGGGCCGCATCCGCCTTCTGCAGCAGCTCGCCGCTCTCGGTGCCGTCCTCGGGCACCAGGGCAACGCCGACGCTGGCGGTGATGAACAGCTCGCGGCCGTCGAGGTGGAAGGCCTTGTGGATCTCGGCGAGGATGCGCCGGCCGAGACGCTCCACCTCACCGTAGTCGTCTACCTCACCCATCAGCACCAGAAAGTGGTCGCCGCCCAGCCGCGCTACGGTGTGGGACTCGTCCACGCACATGGCGATGCGGTAAGCCGCCTCCATCAGCACCTGATCGCCGCGCGACGGTCCGGCGGAGTCGTTGACCATCTTGAAGCGGTCGAGGTCGATGCTGATGACGGCGCTGTGCAGGCCGCGCTCCTGAGAGCGCAGCAGCACCCGGGTCAGACGCTCCTCGAAGAGGTTGCGGTTGGGCAGCTTGGTGAGGGTGTCGTGGTGGGCCTGCCAGAGCATCAGCCGCTTGGCGTCGTCTGAGCTCAGCAGGTCCGTGGAGACGGTGAGAAAGCCCACCAGTCGTCCGTCGGCATCGTCCAGGCGCAGCCGGGTCACCTTGTCCGCGAAGGCCTCGCCCTGCTTGTTGCGCAGCCAGAACTCGCCGACCCAGCGGCCGCGCTCGGCCAGGCAGTCGCGCATGGCCTGATAGAAGGCGGCGTCCTGCTGGCCGGCATGGTTGAAAGTCACGTCCTGGCCCACGACCTCTGCGGCCGCGTAGCCGGTCATGCGCGTGTAGGCGGCGTTCACGCCCAGTATGCGGTCGTCGCCGTCCGTGACCACCAGGGCGCCGGGGGCGTGCTCGAACAGCGCCCGTTCGAGGCCCGGTAGCGACCAGGTCTGGTCAGTAGTGCGGCCACGCAGGCCCAACAGTCGGGAAACGATGTTCATCGTCGACGCAATCCAGACCCCTCGATGGCGCGGGCATATCGTTTCCTAACCTTAGTCGAGACAGCGGATTGCGCAACGGCTGCGGGGGTCAATTCAGCCCGCGCAGCACCAGCATGGGCGGCGTCGAGATGAGCGAGCGGGTGCCCAGCATGCCGACCACCAGAATCAGCAGCGAACCCAGCACCGGTCCCGCCAGCCACATCCACGGATGCAGGCTGGCGCCCAGCTCGAAAACCTGAAGCTGCAGCAGCGCCACGGTGGCCTCGGCGCCGATCACGGCGACGATGCCGGAAAACAGGCCCAGCAGGGCGAACTCGGCCGCCAGCGACCCGGCGATCAGCCGCCGGGTGCCGCCCAGGGTACGCACCAGGGCATGCTCCTGCATGCGGCCATCGCGGCCGGCCTGAATGCTGGCGATCAGCACCAGGATTCCGGCCGCCACCACCAGACCCAGCACCAGCTCCACCGCCTGGGTGACCCGGGCGATGATGCTCTGCACCTGACGGATCAGGGCGTCCACCTCGATGACGGTCACGGTCGGAAAGCGGGACAGCAGCCGGTTGAGGAACGGCTTCTGATCGGCGTCGAGGTGGAAGCTGGTCATGTACGTGGCCGGATAGTCCTCGAGCACGCCCGGCGAAAAGATGATGAAGAAGTTGGGGCGCATGCTCTCCCAGTCGAGGCGGCGCAGGTTGGCGATCTCGGTTTCCACCATGCGGCCGGCGATATCGAAGGTGAGACGGTCACCCACGGACAGCCCCAGGTTCTCGGCGTACTCCACCTCGAGGGACACCAGGGCGCGGTCGTCGTCCGGCGCCCACCAGTCGCCGCGCACCACCCGGTTGTCCGGCGGCGCCTCGGTCATCCAGGTGAGGTTGCGCTCGGAGCGCAGGCGCGGGCCGTCGCCGTCGTCGCCGGCACTGGTGCGATGCTGCTCCTCCCAGTCCCGGGCATCGGTGCCGTTCACATCCACCACCCGGCCGCGGATCATGGGGTACAGCTCGCCGCGTCGGCTGCTCGCCTCGTCGAGCATGGCCGACAGCTCGTACACCTGGTCGGGGGTGACGTTCATCAGGAAGTGGTTGGGCGCGTCCGCCGGCACCTGGGCCCGCCATTCGTCGAGCAGGGCCGTGCGCAGCAGCACCAGGATCAGCAGCAGCATGATGGCCAGCCCGAAGATCAGGATCTGCGCCACGTTCTCGCGCCGGCGCCGCTGCAGCCCGGCCAGCGCCAGGCGCCAGCCGCTGCCGGCCTGCATGCCGACGACGCGGCCGCCGCGCAGCAGAAGAAGCGCCAGCACGGCGAACACCGCCAGCACCACGGTGCTGGCGAGCAGGGTCCAGACGGTAAGCCAGAGGCTGCCGCTGTACCAGATCAACAGCCCCAGGCTGCCGGCGGCCGCCGCCGCGTAGCTGATGATCTGCGAAGGCGGCGCGCTGCCGAGATCGCGCCGGATCACCCGCATCGGCGACACCCGGTACAGGTGCAGCAGCGGCGGCAGGGCGAACGACAGCGCGCAGATCAGGCCGGTGGCGGCGCCCAGCAGGAACGGCCGCAGCGTCGGCAGCGGCAGCGCCACCGGCACGATGCTCGACAGCACGGCGACGATGGCCAGGTGCAGGCCGGTGCCGAGCATCAGCCCGAGGGCCACGGCCACCGCCCCCACCAGGCTCAGAATCGTCAGGAACGCGCGCAGGATCTGGGCCGGCGTGGCTCCCAGGGTCTTCAGAATGGCCACGTGGTCGTAGTGGCGCCCGGCGTAGCGGTGCGCCGACAGCGCCACCGCCACGCCGGCCAGCAGCACGCCGAGCAGGCCACCCAGCAGCAGAAAGCTCTCGGCCCGATCCAGGGCGGCGCCGATGGACTGGCTGCTGGAGCGGATGTCGCGCCAGAAGTAGTTGGGCTCGAGCGGCAGCGACTCGCGCAGGCTCTCCAGGGTGTCTTCGGGTCCCCTGAGCAGCAGCCGGTAAGAGAGCCGGCTGCCGGGCTGCACGACCTCGGTACGAGGCACGTCCTCCATGCGCATCAGCAGCCGCGGCCCGAGATCGAACATGCCGCCGCCGCGGTCGGGCTCGGTGATCAGCACGCGGCTGATGGTGAGCCGGGCCATGCCCACCTCCACCGTGTCGCCGATGGTCACGTCCAGCGCCGGGAAGAGGCGGGAGTCGAGCCAGACCTCGCCCACCGCCGGCAGCGCGTCGGTGGGCTGGCCCTGGCCGAAGGGCTGGTCGGCGATCACCAGGGTGCCGCGCAGGGGATAGCCCGGGGTCGCCGCCTTCACCGACACGAGCTGATTGCGCTCATCGCCGGCGAACACCATGGACGGAAACGACACTGTGTCGGAGATGTCGAGCCCGAGAGCGCGGGCCTCGTCCCGGAAGGCGTCGGGAATCTCGCGGGAGCTGCCGATGTAACGGTCGGCGGCCAGGAACTCCGACGACTCCGACACCAGCGCCCGCTGCAGCCGGTCCACCAGCAGGCTGACGGCCGTGACGCTGCCCACCGCCACCAGCAGCGCCGCCAGCAGCAGCCCCAGCTCGCCGCTGCGCCAGTCGCGCCAGGCCAGCCGCAGGATCAGGCCCAGGTTCACGAGACGATCCTGCCGCCGTCGATCACCACCACCCGCTGACAGCGGGCGGCCAGGCGGTCGTCATGGGTCACCAGCACCAGGGTGGTGGCGAACTCGTCGTTCAGCTCGAACAGCAGGTCGATGATGCGGGCGCCGGTGGCGGTGTCGAGGTTGCCGGTGGGCTCGTCGGCAAACAGCACGTTCGGCCGCGAGGCGAAGGCCCGGGCAATGGCCACCCGCTGCTGCTCGCCGCCGGAGAGCTGGCGGGGGTAGTGGCCCATGCGCTCACCGAGCCCTACCTTTTCCAGAAGCTGCCGCGCCTGGTCGCCGGCGTCCGGCTCGCCGTGCAGCTCCGCCGGCAGCATGACGTTTTCGAGCGCGGTGAGGCTGGCAAGCAGCTGGAAGGTCTGGAACACGAACCCCACCTGCTCGCCGCGGATGCGGGCCCGCTGCTCCTCGTCGAGGCTGGTGAGCTCCTGGCCGACCAGGGTCACGGTGCCGTCGCTCGGCAGGTCGAGGCCGGCCAGAATGCCGAGCAGCGTGGTCTTGCCCGACCCGGAGGCGCCGACGATGGCGACGGTCTCGCCCGCATTGATTTTGAGGTCTATGGCCTCCAAGATGGTCAGCTTCCCCGCGGCCGTCGCCACGATTTTGCTCACACTTCGAGCTTCGATGACCAACTGGTTCATACAGTACGTTTCGCTCCGGCTGCGCCAGCATTGCCCTGGCGTGCGTTCGCAGCCGCGCGCGCGTCTGCTGAAGGCTCTGGTCTTGGCGACCTGTTGGTCGGCTCTGGTGGCCGTACCGGCCGCGGGGATGGCGGCCGGGTCGACGATTCTCGTGCTCGGGGACAGTATCAGCGCGGCGTATGGTATTCAACGCGAACAGGGCTGGGTCCAACAGCTTGCCGATCGGGTCGGCGACCTGGAGACGCCGTGGCGGGTGGTCAACGCCAGCCTGAGCGGCGAGACCACCGGTGGCGGCCTGGCGCGCCTGCCCGGCGCGCTGACCGATCACCGTCCCGAGGTGGTGATCATCGAGCTGGGCGGCAACGATGGCCTGCGCGGATACCCCGTCGACCGCATCCGCGACAACCTCACCGACATGGTGCGCCTGGCCCAGGAGGCCGGCAGCCGCGTGCTGCTGGTGGGCATCGAGATCCCACCCAACTACGGCCCGCGCTACACGCGCGCGTTCGCCGCCGTGTTCCGGGAGGTGGCGCAGGCGCGGTCGGTGCCCCTGGTGCCGTTCATCCTCGAGCAGGTGGCGCTGCAGCCGGAGCTCATGCAGGACGACGGCATCCACCCCACGGCCGACGCCCAGCCGCTGCTGCTGGACACGGTCTGGCCGTACCTGGCCGACGTGCTGGGAGCGGACGTCGCCACGGCCGATCACAGAGCATCGAGGTGACCATGACCGCAGCGCCACGGGTGCAGGAGACCATCGAACGCAAGCTGGCCGACCGTTTCGACCCCGCCCACCTGGAGGTGGTCAACGAGAGCGGTGGCCACAACGTACCGGCCGGCTCGGAGACCCACTTCAAGGTGGTGCTGGTGGCCGAGGCGTTCGCCGGCCAGCGGCCGCTGGCCCGGCACCGGCTCGTCAACCAGACCCTGGCAGAGGAGCTGGCGGGGCCGGTACACGCCCTGTCCATCCACACCTACACCGAACCGGAGTGGCGCGACCGCTTCGGTCAGGCGCCGCTGTCACCCCCCTGCCTGGGCGGCAAGGCCCGGCACCCGGAGCCCTGATGGCGGCCGTCATGACCTGCTACCGGTTCGTCCGGCTCGACGCCGTCGAGGCGCTGCGCGGCGCCCTGGAGGCGGAGGCGGAAGCGCTGAACCTGCGCGGCACCATCCTGCTGGCCGACGAGGGGATCAACGCCACGCTGGCCGGCGACCCGGCGCGCCTGGCTCGCTTTCGGGATCTGCTGCGGGCGCGGCCGCCGTTTCAGGATCTGGCCTGCCGTTTCTCCGAGGCTGAACCGGACAACCCGGTGTTCTTCCGCCTGAAGGTGCGCGTCAAGCCCGAGATCGTGCGCCTCGACCAGCCCGGGGTGGACCCGCAGCGCCGCACCGGCGAGCACGTCGACGCCGAGCGCTGGAACGCGCTGCTCGATGATCCCGAGGTGGTGGTCATCGACACCCGCAACCACTACGAGGTCGGCATCGGCTCGTTCCCCGGCGCCGTCGACCCCGGCACCCGATCGTTCCGGCAGTTTCCCGACTTCGTGCGCCGCCACCTCGATCCGGCGCGGCACCGCAAGGTGGCCATGTTCTGCACCGGCGGCATTCGCTGTGAGAAGGCGTCGGCGTGGATGCTCGAGCAGGGCTTCGAGACCGTCTACCAGCTCCAGGGCGGCATTCTCAGCTACCTGGAGACGGTGCCCGAGGGCGACAACCGCTGGCAGGGCGAGTGCTTCGTGTTCGATCAGCGGGTGTCGGTGGACGAGCACCTCGGCGAGGGTGGTTACCAGCAATGCCACGCCTGCCGACGGCCGCTGTCGGCGGCCGACCTGGCGTCCCCCGATTACCGCCCCGGCGAGAGCTGCCCCGGCTGCGCCGCCACGCTCACCGACCGGCAGCGCGCGGCGTTCCGGGAGCGGCGCCGCCAGGAACTTCTGGCCGCCGGCCGCGGCGAGCGGCACGTCGGCGCTGCGCCGTCCGAACGTCGCCGGAGCTGAGGCCTCAGCGCTGCCGCGGCGGGACGCTGTCGGCCACCAGGTCGCCGAGTTGCGCCTTGCGCAGCGTCAGATGGTCCCGGCGCGCCCGCTTGGCGCGGATGTTCAGCATCTCGACGCCGAACGAGAAGGCCATGGCGGTGTAGATGTAGCCCTTGGGCGTGTGCAGATCGAGGCCCTCGCCCATCAACGTGAAGCCCACCAGGATCAGGAACGCCAGCGCCAGCATCTTGATGGTGGGGTGCTGCTCCACGAACCGTGAGATGGCGCCGGCGGACACCATCATCACGATGACCGCCACGACCACGGCGGCGACCATGACCTCGATGTCCTTGACCATGCCCACCGCGGTAATCACCGAATCGAGCGAGAAGACCATGTCCACCACCGCGATCTGCGCCAGCACGGCGCCGAAGCCGGCGACGGCGATGGCCCCATGGCCATGCACCTCGCCCTCGAGGCTGTTGTGCACCTCACGGGTCGCCTTGGCGATGAGAAAGGCCCCGCCCATCAGCAGGATCAGGTCGCGGCCGCTGATGCCCTCCTCCAGCACCACGAACAGGTCGTCGGTGAGGCGCATGATCCAGGCCAGCGACAGCAGCAGCAGCAGCCGCATCAGCATGGCCAGGCCGAGGCCCAGGAATCGGGCCCTGGCGCGCTGATGCGCCGGCAGCCGGCCGGTAAGAATGGAGATGAAGATGATGTTGTCGATGCCGAGCACGATCTCGAGCGCGGTCAGCGTCGCGAACGCGATCCAAACCTCCGGACTGGTCAGCAGTTCCACGTTCTCTCCCCCCGACAGCGGCTGCTCATCGCGGAATTGAACCACAGCCGGTAGAATCACCGGACGTTTTCTTGAGTTCATGGGAGTGCAGGCGTCATGCAGCCTGACCAACTCGATACCGACCAGCGCGACGCCATCGAAGCCGCCGTGTTCCGGCGCCTGCTTGCGCATCTCGACAGCCGCAAGGACGTGCAGAACATCGATCTGATGAACCTGGCCGGGTTCTGCCGCAACTGCCTCGCCAAGTGGTACGCCGCCGCCGCCGGCGACAGCGCCCTCGACGTGGACTACGAGCAGGCCCGCGAACGCGTCTACGGCATGCCGTACGCCGACTGGAAGGCCCGCTACCAGGCTGAGGCCAGCACAGAGCAGCTGGCAGAATTCCAGCGCCGGCCGGCGGAGTAGGCCTCATTGGGCGAAGACCGTTCACGGCGGATCTGGCAGGAGTGGCGCGGCTTCCTGATGTTCGTCGCCGTGATGCTGGTGTTCCGGTCGGCGGTTGCCGACTGGAACCAGGTGCCTTCCGGCTCCATGCTACCCGCCATTCTGGTGGGCGACCGTATCGTCGTGGACAAGCTCGCCTACGACCTGCGGGTGCCGTTCACCCTGCTGCGCCTGGCCTCCTGGGCCGAGCCCCGGCGCGGCGACGTGGTGACGTTCACGTCTCCCGAGGACGAGCGGCTGATGGTCAAGCGCATCGTCGCCGTGCCCGGCGACCGGGTGTCGATGCAGCACAACCGGCTCACCATCAACGGCCAGCAGGCGGGCTACGAGGTGGTGACCGACCCGCTGACGCCACCGCCCCCGGGCCAGCGCCTGCTGCGGGAGCGCATCCTCGGCAGCGAGCGCGTGGTGCTGTGGCGAGACGACGCGGCCAGCGCGTTCGCCGCCTCGTTCCGCACCACCGAGGTGCCGGACGGTCACTACCTGGTGCTAGGCGACAACCGGGACAAGAGCCATGACTCGCGCTACTTCGGCTTCGTGCCGCGGCATCTGATCCTGGGCAAGGCCAACGCCGTGGCATTCTCCCTGGATTACGACCGCTACTACGCGCCCCGGCTGGACCGCTTTCTCGCCGATCTCGACTAGGGCCCGTTCACGTTCCGCCCTAGCGCCACAGCCGGCGCAGCAGCCGCAGCACCACCGCCCCGGCCACCGCCAGCACGATGATGCCCAGCACCAGCCACAGGCTGGTGAGGGCAAACGCCTTCAGCGCCGCGGGGTTCATGCCCAGATCCCTGGCCAGCCAGGCGATGCCGGCGGCCACGGCCACCGCGCCGAGCACGATGGTTCGGGTCAGCCGGCTCTGCCGGTCTGGCGCTGCCCGGGCCACACGGTCGTCGCCCGATTGGCGTCGCCGCCGGGTCATTCCTGCGGGGCGGCGTCGCCGTCAGCGTCGTCGATGCTGATCAGCTCGACGTCGAACACCAGGGTGGAGTTGGGCGGAATGCTGCCCGCGGCGCGGTCGCCGTAGGCGAGTTCGGCCGGCACGTAAAGCCGGTACTTGGCACCCGGCGACATGAGCTGCAACCCCTCGGTCCAGCCGGCGATGACGCGGTTCAGCGGGAAGCTGGCGGGCTCGCCGCGCTGATAGGAGCTGTCGAACACGGTGCCGTCGATGAGACGACCTTCATAGTGGGTGGTCACCACGTCGGTGGACTGCGGCTGCTCGCCCTCGCCGGGCTCGAGCACCTCGTACTGCAGGCCCGACTCGAGGCTCACCACGCCGTCGCGCTTGGCGTTTTCCGCGAGGAACTCGAGCCCCTGCTCCAGGTTGCGCAGCGACGTGCTGGCCGCTTCGGCCTGGCGCGCCTCCATCATCGCCCCCAGCACCCGCTCGGCCTCGGCGTCGTCCACCAGAGTCTCGCGGCCGCCGAGCTGATCCCGCACGCCACGGACGAAGGCGTCGCTGACGATGTCGGTGCCGAGCTGGCGCTGAACGTTCTCGGCGAACCGAAACCCCAGGGTGTAGCTGGCCTTGGCCTGGTCGTCGGCCAGGGGCGGCTCGGCGGCTTCGGGCGCGGCCCCGCCGCCGGCGTCGCAGCCGGCCAGCCACAGCAGAGCCAGGCCCAAGGCCGCGGCGCGCCAGCTTGTCCTGGTTTCTCGATCGGTTCTCATAAACGGCATGCTCTACTCCTCGTTCCCGGTTGCTCATCGCGTGAACGCCGGGTTACATTCTGAACACAGTGGCCTGATGGGCCATTGGCTAGTCTCGGTGGGGTTGGTCGGTCAGCGCCGCGAGGCCATGGAACCTACGCTCGCGGGCGGCATCTTAACCATCAGACACGGCAACCCGCCGGCATCTAACCACATCGACGCAGGACGCGTAAAAACTTTCGTAGCCCGGCCCCGAGCCGGGCGGCACCGAGGTCCGGACCAGACCACTGAGAGGCTGGAACACGCAGCATGCAGCGCATCAAGAGACAGAGCCACGACACCGCCACCAGGGCCGGGCGCAGACCGCTGTGGCGGGGATTGCGACGCGGGCCGCTGCTGCTGGTGGTGGCCGTGCTGTGCTCGGTGGGCGCCTGGGCGACCCAGCAGCCGGCGAGTCCGGCGGCCGAGGGCGTCGCCGCCGAGGATGGCCGCCTCGAGCCCCTCGACGTGCATCCGCGCACCCTGCTCACCATCGTCGAGCAGCTTCGCCACAACCATTTTCTCAGCAAGCCTCTGAACGACGACCTGTCGAGCGAGATCTTCGACAACTACCTCAACATGCTCGACGGCGCCCGGCTGTACCTGGAGGCCGGCGACGTGGCCGCACTCGAGAAGTACCGCTATCAGCTCGACGATGCGTTGCTCCGCGGCAACCTCGACCCCGCCTACACCATGTTCAATCTCTACCAGACCCGGCTTACCGAGCGCCTGCAGTTCCTCATCGACGAGCTGGACAAGGGCCTCGGCGGCATGAGCTTCGACACCGAAGAGTCGGTGGAGCTCGACCGCAAAGACGCAGCCTGGCCCGTGGACCGGGCAGAGGCCGACGACCTGTGGCGCAAGCGGCTGAAGGCGGCCGCGCTGTCCATGAAGCTCAACGGCAAGGAGCTCGATGAGATTCAGGAGCTGCTCACCAAGCGCTACAAGAATCGGTTGAAGCAGGCGCAGCAGACCAAGAGCGAAGACGCTTTTCAGCTCTACGTGAACGCATTCGCCACCACCTACGATCCGCACACCCAGTACTTCTCGCCGCGAAACTCGCAGAACTTCAACATCAACATGTCGCTGCAGCTCGAAGGCATCGGCGCCGTGCTGCGTACCGACGACGACTACACGTCGGTGGTGGAGCTGGTGCCCGCCGGGCCCGCGGACAAGTCGGGGCTGCTGGCGCCGGCCGACCGCATCGTCAGCGTCGGCCAGGGCGAGAGCGGGCCGCTCATCGACGTGGTGGGCTGGCGCCTGGACGACGTCGTGGAGCTGATCCGCGGCCCGAAGGATTCCACCGTGCGTCTGGAAGTCATTCCGCACACGGCCACCGACACCACCACCCGGGTGGTGACCATCACCCGTGACGCCGTGCAGCTCGAGGAGCAGGCGGCGCAGAAGAAGCTGATCACGCTGAACCAGAACGGCGAGGACGTGCGCATCGGCGTGGTCACGGTTCCCACCTTCTATGCCGACTTCAAGGCGATTCAGCAGGGCGATCCGAACTACAAGAGCACCACCCGCGACGTCCGCCGACTGATCAGCGAGCTGAAGGCTGACGGCATCGATGGCCTGGTGATCGACCTGCGCAACAACGGCGGCGGCTCGCTTCAGGAGGCCGACGCGCTCACCGGCCTGTTCATCAAGTCAGGCCCCACCGTGCAGGTGAAGTCCGCCAACCGGCGCCCGAGCATCTACGCCGACACCGACGATGCGGTGGCCTGGAACGGGCCGCTGGCGGTGCTGGTGAATCGGCTGTCGGCATCCGCGTCCGAGATCTTCGCCGGCGCCATTCAGGACTACGGCCGCGGCATCATCATCGGCAGCCAGACGTTCGGCAAGGGCACGGTGCAGACCCTGATCCCGCTGAACCGGGGCCAGCTCAAGATCACGGCCGCCAAGTTCTATCGGGTGTCCGGCCAGAGCACCCAGCACCAGGGCATCATTCCGGACATCGAGTTCCCGGAGATCTACGACGCCGAGCGCATCGGCGAGAGCGCCCTGGAAGACGCCATGCCGTGGGACATGATCCAGCCTGCCGTCTACCCGCGCAGCGACGATCTGCACCCCCTGCTCGCCGAGCTGAACACGCGCCATGAGCGCCGCGTGGCCGACGACCCCGACTTCAAGTACCTGCGTGCCATCGCCATGCGCACCCAGGAAGACGGGCGCAAGACCGAGGTGTCGCTGAATCAGGCGCTGCGGGCGCAGCAGCAGGCGCAGGACAACGCCTGGCGCCTGGAGCTCGAGAACGCGCTGCGTCTGGCCAAGGGCGAAGAGCCGATCGCCAGCCTCGATGATCTCGAGACCCCTGCGGTCGGCGCCAGCGCGGCCCGCGACGCGGACGCCGACCCGTCGGAAGATCCCATGCTGCGCGAATCGAGCCAGATCCTGCTCGACTACATCGGCCTGACGCGGCGGGTCGCCGTTGCCGAGCACCACAGCGGCGAGAAGGTGGCCGTGCATTGACCGGAACCGGGCGCTCCGGCGCCCGGGCCCTTTAAATTCCCGAATCCCGCCCCCACGTTGTTCGAATCGACAGCGAACCGGCAGGCCATGGATATCGACCAGCAGGGCGACATCGTCCAGGAATCACCCGAGAACCGGCAGATCATCCTCCCCAGCGAGGTGCTGCCCAGCCATATCTACGTGCTGCCGCAGCACCACCGGCCGTTCTTCCCCGGGCAGGCGATTCCCCTGGTGATGAACGCCGAGGTATGGCTGCCCACCCTCAAGGCCGTTCGCGAGCGCGAGCAGGAGGTGGTGGGTCTGATCGCCACCCGCGAAGACGTCGACGGCGTGCCCGCGGCCGGCGACCTGCACGACATGGGCACCGTCTGCCGCATCCATCGGGTGCACCGCGAGGGCGATCAGCTTCAGGTGCTGCTCGAGGGCGTGCAGCGCTTCCGGGTACGCAACTGGCTGCGCCGGGAAGCGCCCCTGCTGGCCAACGTGCAGTACTTCCCGCAGCGCGGCGAGACCCGCTCCGAGGAGCAGAAGGCCTATGCGGTGGCCATCATCAACATCATCAAGGAGTTGATCCCCCTCAACCCGCTGTACGGCGAGGAGCTGAAGGTGTTCCTGGCCCGCTCCAACCCCAACGAGCCGTCGGTGCTGGCGGACTTCGCCGCCAGCCTGACGTCTGCGAGCAAGGGCGATCTGCAGGACGTGCTCGAGACCATCACCGTGCAGCGGCGTCTGGAAAAGGTGGTGGAGCTGCTGCACAAGGAGCTGCAGATCGCCCAGGCGCAGATGGACATCCGCAAGCACGTGGAGGCGGAGATTCAGGGCCACCAGCGCGAAGCCTTCCTGCGCCAGCAGCTCAAGTTCATCCAGCAGGAGCTGGGGCTGTCGAAGGACGACAAGACCGCCGAGATCGATGAGTTCAAGGCGCGTCTGGAAACGCGCACGGTGCCCGAGCACGCGCAGCGCCGGATCGACGACGAGCTGAAGAAGCTGTCGCTGCTGGAGCTCGGCTCGCCGGAGTACGGGATCACCCGCAACTATCTCGACTGGCTCACCAGCGTGCCGTGGGGCGTGTACAGCGACGATGCCGAAGACCTGAAGACGGCCAGCAAGGTGCTCGACAGCCATCACGAGGGCCTGGAGGACATCAAGACCCGCATCCTCGAGTTCCTCGCGCTGGGCATCATGAAGGGCGACGTCGCCGGCTCGATCATCTGCCTGGTGGGCCCGCCCGGCGTCGGCAAGACGTCGCTGGGCCGCTCCGTGGCCGAGGCCCTGGGCCGCAGGTTCTACCGCTTTTCGGTAGGCGGCATGCGCGACGAGGCCGAGATCAAGGGCCACCGCCGCACCTACATCGGTGCCATGCCCGGCAAGCTGGTGCAGGCGCTGAAGGACAGCGAGACCGCGAACCCGGTGATCATGCTCGACGAGATCGACAAGATCGGCGCCTCGTTCCAGGGCGACCCGGCTTCGGCCCTGCTCGAGGTGCTCGACCCGGAGCAGAACGGCACCTTCCACGATCACTACCTGGACGTCGACCTGGATCTCTCCAAGGTGCTGTTCGTGTGCACGGCCAACCAGCTCGACACCATTCCCGGCCCGCTGCTCGACCGCATGGAGGTCATCCATCTGTCGGGGTACCTCGACAAGGACAAGCTGGCCATCGCCCGCCGCCATCTGCTGCCCCGGCTGCTGAGCCGCGCCGGCCTGCGCCAGCGCGGCGACCTCAAGATCAACGCGGCCGCGCTCAAGCGCATCGTCGAGGGCTACTCCCGGGAAGCCGGCGTGCGGCGCCTGGAGAAGGCGCTCGCCACCGTGGTGCGCAAGGTGGTGGTGAAGCTTCTGGAAGGCGCCAAGCGACCGGTGGCGGTGGCTGCGGCCGACGTGGAGGGGTACCTGGGCAAGCCCCTGTACGAGAAGGAGCAGATCGAGCGCGGCACCGGCGTCGTCACGGGTCTGGCCTGGACGGCCCTCGGCGGCGCCACCCTGCCGGTGGAAGCCACCCTGGTGCACCGCAAGCAGCCCGGACTGAAGCTGACCGGGCAGCTCGGCAACGTCATGCAGGAGTCGGCCAACATCGCCTACAGCTTCATCCGCAGCCACGCCGACGATCTCGGCATGCCGTCAGGCTGCTTCGACGAAGCCTTCGTGCACCTGCACGTGCCTGCGGGCGCAACGCCCAAGGACGGCCCCAGCGCGGGCGTCACCATGGCCACCGCCCTGATGTCGCTGGCCATGGGCAAGCCGCCCCGGGCCGGTTTCGCCATGACCGGGGAGCTGACCCTTACCGGCCGGGTCTATCCGGTGGGCGGCATCCGCGAGAAGCTGCTGGCAGCGCGGCGGCAGAAGATCCGCAAGGTGATCCTGCCGGAAACCAACCGCCGCGACTTCGAGGAGGTGCCGGAGCACATCCGTCGCGGCATCGAGGTGCACTTCGTCGACCACTTCGACGCGGTGGCGGACCTGCTCTTCTGAGCGGCACGACCGCATCGGACCGGGCAGGTCCGATCACGCCTCAGCGGCTGCGAGCCTCGGCGGCGGGAAGCGCCGTGTTCGATGCCGGCTTCGGGGAACCGCTGTGCGGCTTCGGTGGCCGGCGCCCTTTGGCGGCCTGATTACGACGTTCCAGGGCGATGAGCCTGGATTCGGTACGGTTGATCACATTGTCCTCGGCAGAACTACTGTCACCGCGATCCACCCCACCATGGGGTGCTCGGGGCGCGCATTATAGGAATCTGTGATTACACCTCAAGGGGAAAGTTCAAATCCGCGACCGGTTTAACAAACCGGCCAGCCGGTCCCGCCGCCTGCGTCAGCCCGGCAGCAGAGCCGCCAGCACGTGGCGGAGGCTCGGCAGCACGTCGTGGCCGAGGGAGCGCAGCGCCGCGGACGGGGCCACCAGATCCGGCACCTGAATGACACGCAGGCCGGCCGCATGGGCGGCCCGCACGCCGTTCTCGGAGTCTTCCAGCGCCCACGCCGCACCGGCCGGCACGCCGAGGCAGGCCACGGCGGCCAGGTACGGGTCGGGATGGGGCTTGCCGCGCGCGGTCTCGCCGCCGCAGATCAGGCAGGCGAAGTAGGAGATGACCCCGGCACCGGTCAGCTTGCGGGTCGCCAGATCGCGGCCGGTGGAGGTGGCCAGGCCACGGGGAATGCCATGGGCCGCCAGGGCATCGAGCAGGTCGAGGGCGCCGGGCTTGAGATCCACCGGCCCGGCATCGAGCCGGGCGGCGTAGCGGTCGCTCCAGATGCGGTCGAGGGACGGATAGTCCAGGTCCGCGCCGACCGCTTCCCGCAGAATCTGCTCGGTGCCCGCCGGCGTGCTGCCGATGCAGCGGGCGTAGACGGCGTCGTCCACCGTCACGCCCAGCTCTGTGCAGGCTTCCCGGAATGCCGCCTGAGCAAGCCGCTCGGAGTCGAGCAGCAGCCCGTCCATGTCGAACACGACCGCCGCAGGACGGGCGAGGTCAGTCATCGATCAGGCAGCGTCCACCAGGTTGTTCAGCACGTACTGGAGGATGCCGCCGCTCTTGAAGTAGGCGATCTCGTTGTCGGTGTCGAGGCGGCTCATCACCGTGACCTCACGCTTCTTACCGTCGGCGCCCTGGATGGTCACCACCAGGTCCTGGCGCGGCTTGATCTCGGTCACCCCCTTCGGCAGGCGGATGTCCACCACCTCTTCGCCGGTGAGGCCCAGCGACTTGCGATCGTCGCCGTCCTTGAACTGCAGCGGCAGCACGCCCATGCCGATCAAGTTGGAGCGGTGGATGCGCTCGAAGCTCTCCACCACCACCGCCTTCACGCCCAGCAGGCGCGTGCCCTTGGCCGCCCAGTCACGGCTGGAACCGGTGCCGTACTCCTTGCCGGCGAAGATCACCAGCGGGGTGCCCTCGCCCTGATAGCGCATGGCGGCGTCGTAGATCGAGAGCTGATCACCCGACGGCACGTGACGGGTGTAGCCGCCCTCGACGCCTGGCACCATCTCGTTCTTGATGCGGATGTTGGCAAAGGTGCCGCGCATCATGACCTCGTGGTTGCCGCGTCGCGAGCCGTAGGAATTGAAGTCGGCCACGTCCACGCCCCGCTGCTGCAGGTAGTGGCCGGCCGGGCTGTCCGCCTGGATCTCGCCGGCAGGCGAGATGTGGTCGGTGGTCACCGAATCGCCCAGCACGGCCAGCACCCGGGCACCGGTCACCTCGGCCGACTGATCCACGTCGCCACCGACCTCGAAGAACGGCGGCTGCTTGATGTAGGTCGACTCCTCCCAGCTGTAGGTGCCGGCGTCGACCACGTCAATGTCGCGCCAGGCCTGGGGCCCGGTGAAGACGTCGGCGTACTGGCGCTCGAACATCTCGGCGGACACCTGCCGCACCACGTCGGCGATCTCGCTGTTGCTCGGCCAGATGTCCTTCAGAAACACGTCCTTGCCCTTGTCGTCCTGGCCGATCGGGTCCTTGGACAGGTCGATGCGGCAGGTGCCGGCGATGGCATAAGCCACCACCAGCGGCGGCGAGGCCAGCCAGTTGGTCCGCACCTCCTGGTGCACGCGGCCTTCGAAGTTGCGGTTGCCGGACAGCACCGACGACACCACCAGATCACCGGCGCCGATGGCCTGGGAGATGGGCTCGGGCAGCGGGCCGGAGTTGCCGATGCAGGTGGTGCAGCCGTAGCCCACCAGGTTGAAGCCGAGCGCGTCCAGGTCGTCCTGCAGCCCGGCCTTGGCCAGGTACTCGGTGACGACCTTCGAGCCCGGAGCCAGCGAGGTCTTCACCCAGGGCTTGACCTTGAGACCGCGGGCCAGGGCGTTGCGCGCCACCAGGCCGGCACCCAGCATCACCGCGGGGTTGGAGGTGTTGGTGCAGGAGGTGATGGCGGCGATCACCACGTCGCCGTGACCGAGATCGTAGTCGGTGCCCGGCACCGGCACCCGGGCGTCCTTGTCGCCCTTGCCGCCGGCCTGCAGCTCCAGGGCGGCGTCGAACGCGCGCGCCATGCCGCTCATGGGCACGCGGTCCTGGGGGCGCTTCGGCCCGGCCAGGCTCGGCACCACGGTGGACAGATCCAGGGACAGGGTGTCGGTGTAGACCGGGTCCGGATCGCCGGATTCGCGCCACATGGCGTTGGCCCGCGCGTAAGCCTCCACCAGGGCCACCACGTCAGCCGGGCGGCTGGTCAGCTTCAGGTAGGTGATGGTCTCGGCGTCGATGGGGAAGAAGCCGCAGGTGGCACCGTACTCGGGTGCCATGTTGGCGATGGTGGCACGGTCGGCCAGCGGCAGGTCATCGAGGCCGTCGCCGTAGAACTCGACGAACTTGCCCACCACACCCTTCTTGCGGAGCATCTCCACCACGGTCAGCACCAGGTCGGTGGCGGTGATGCCCTCGCCCAGCCTGCCGGACAGCTTGAAGCCCACCACGTCCGGAATCAGCATGGAGATGGGCTGGCCCAGCATGGCGGCCTCCGCCTCGATGCCGCCCACGCCCCAGCCCAGCACGCCCAGGCCGTTGATCATGGTGGTGTGGCTGTCGGTGCCCACCAGGGTGTCTGGATAAGCAACCGTGCGGCCGCCCTCTTCCCTGGTCCACACCGTGCGCGCCAGGTACTCCAGATTCACCTGGTGGCAGATGCCCGTGCCCGGCGGCACCACGCGGAAGTTGTCGAACGCCTTCTGGCCCCAGCGCAGGAAGCGGTAGCGCTCGTGGTTGCGCTCCATCTCGAGCGCCACGTTCTCCTCGAACGCCTTCGGCGAGCCGAAGCGGTCGACCATCACCGAGTGATCGATCACCAGGTCCACGGGCGACAGCGGGTTGATGATGTTGGGCGGCTTGCCGGCGCCCACCACCGCTGAGCGCATGGCGGCCAGGTCGGCCACGGCCGGCACGCCGGTGAAGTCCTGCATCAGCACGCGCGCCGGGCGGAAGGCGATCTCCTGATCATCGGGTGCATCCGTCGCCCAGTTGCCGAGGGCACGGATGTCGGCCTCGGTGACCGTGTTGCCGTCCTCGAAGCGGAGCAGGTTCTCCAGCAGGATCTTGAGCGACATGGGCAGGCGCGTGACGTCGCCGATGCCGGCTTCCGCCGCGGTGGGCAGGCTGAAGTAGTCGTACTGCTTGCCGCCCACGGTCAGCGTCTTGCGGGTCTTGAAGCTGTCTAGGCTCATGGGTCCTCTCTCGTCGAGCGTCCGGAATGCAGGGGGACGTATTGTGCCTGAAAGCGCCGGCCCGGTGGAGCGCACATGGTGTTCGTCACATAATGTGCCGCCATCGACCCCACCTGGAGCCGCCATGACCCGAATGACCACCGCCGAGAAGCAAGCGTTCCTGGCCGGCCTGCACGTCGGCGTGCTGGCCATCCCGCGGGACGGGGCCGGCCCCCTGACCGCGCCGGTCTGGTACGACTACCGCCCCGGCGGCGAGCTGTGGTTTCTCACCGGCCCCGAGTCGCAGAAGGGCCGGCTGCTGGCGCCCGGCGTCCGCGTCAGCCTCTGCGCCCAGACCGAAACGCCGCCCTACCAGTACGTCAGCATCGAGGGCCCGGTGGTGTCGATCAGCTCCGCGGGCGACGAACTCCTGCCCATGGCCGTGCGCTATCTGGGCGAAGACATGGGGCGCGACTACGCCGCGCAGAGCGAGGGTGACGGCAGCGTGGTGGTGCGGGTGGCGCCCGAGCGCTGGCTCGCCGTGGACTACGGCAAGCGCTGATCGGCTCAGCGCTTCTTGACGATGCGGTAGACCACCTCCACCGCATCGTCGACGCCGGCGGCGGCGAAGCTCGGCGGCAGCGCACGGGCGGCGCGCCGGTGCAGCACCTCCACGTCGCAACGGCCGTCATAGAGAGCCCGAACCTCGGCTTCCGGCACCGAATGCGGCGGGCCGTCGATGCGGCTCTGGTCGTACTCCAGCGTCAGCAGCAGCATGCGCGCACCATCGGGAACGATGCGCTGCACGTGATCGGCGTAGTGCGGCCGCATGGACGGTGGCAGCGCGATCAGGGCGGCCCGGTCGTACACCGCCTTGACGCCGCGCAGGTGCAACACCGTCAGCTCCATGACGTCGCCGCAGTAGAGGGTGATGCGGTCATGGGAGAAGCGCAGCAGATCGGGCTCCCGATCGAGCCGAATCGGCAGTCCGGCCTCGGTGAAGAAATCACGCACGGCAGACTCCGCCAGCTCGACGCCGAACACCGCATGCCCCCGGGCAGCCAGCCAGTGCAGGTCGAGGCTCTTGCCGCACAAGGGCACGAACACGCCCGCATCCGCCGGCACGCCGAGATCGGGCCAGCACTTCTTCAGCCAGCCGTTCACCTCGGGCTGATGAAAGCCGATCTGCTGCGTGCGCCAGCGTTCGAGCCAGAATTCCCGCTTCACGGCTGTGATACAGTGCCTCTTCCCTGCGACCGATTCTGAACAAAGGAACCTACGGCAGCAACCGTGCATTCGGTCATCGACCTGCCCCTGTCCCGGCTGCGCCGGATCGACCTCGACCGGCAGGGCCTGCTCAAGCGCGCCGCCTTCGGCCGCGGCCTGCCAGGGACCCGGCGGGCCATCGAACGGCTCGGCTACGTGCAGATCGACACCATCTCGGTGGTGAACCGGGCGCACGACCACGTGCTGCACAACCGGGTGCCGGGCTATCGCCCGGCCATGATCGAGCGCCTGCAGGCCGACGGCACCGTGTTCGAGTACTGGGCCCATGCCGCCGCCTACCTGCCCATGCGCGACTACCGGTTCGCGCTGCCCCGCATGCAGGCCATGCGGGCGCGCAGCGAGCGCTGGGTGCGCAGCCGCGACGACGCCCTGATGCGGCGCGTGCTGGACCGGGTCCGTGCCGAGGGTCCGCTGCAGACTCGCGACTTCGAGGCGCGGCCAGGCGCATCGCCCGGCGCCGGCTGGTGGGACTGGAAGCCGGCCAAGCGCGCCCTGGAGCAGCTCTTCATGCAGGGCGACCTGATGGTGGTGGGCCGGCGCGGCTTTCAGAAGGTCTACGACCTCACCGAGCGGGTGTTGCCTGCCTGGGTCGATACCCGGACGCCAACCCTCAGCGAATACGCCGGCTATCTGGTGGACAGGCAGCTCGCCGCCCACGGCGTGGCCAGCGTCCGTAGCTGCTGCCATCTGCTGCAGACGCCGGGGCTGCGGTCCACGGTGGCACAGACGCTGGCAGAGCGGCAGCGGGACGGCGCCCTGATCGCCGCCCGAATCGGTCCCGGCCGGGACCCCTGGTACGTGCTGCCGGACGTCCTGGACGGCCGCGCGCCGCCGGCGCCCGAGCGCGCCAGGCTGCTGTCGCCGTTCGACAACCTGATCATCCAGCGCCACCGCGGCCAGGCGCTGTTCGAGTTCGACTACCAGCTCGAATGCTACGTGCCCGCCTCGAAGCGGCGCTTCGGCTACTTCTGCCTGCCGATCCTGTACCGCGACGGCCTGGTGGGACGCGCCGACTGCAAGGCCCATCGCCAGGACGCAAGGCTGGCGGTGCAGCACCTGTACATCGAGCATGCCGAGCGGCTCGGCCGCGACGCGGATGCCGCTGCGGCGGCCCTGGCGGGGGGTCTGGCGGAGCTGGCCGCCGCCACCGGCTGCGGAACGGTCGATCTGGGCCGGGTGACTCCGGCACAATGGCGTCCCCGGCTGGCCGCCGCCTGCGCACGCATCGAGGTCGAACCATGAGCTACGCGAATCCGCATCTGCTGATCGAGCCCGAAGACCTGGCGGCCCGGCTCGGCGACCCGGAGCTGCGCGTCTACGACGCTACCGTGTTCCTGGTGCCGGCCGCGACCGGCTATCGTGCCGAGAGCGGCCTCACGCGCTATCGCGAGCAGCACGTGCCGGGGGCCGCCTTCTTCGATCACCTGGGCGCCTTTTCCGATCGCAGCAGCGGGCTCGGCTTCACCCTGCCGGCCCCGGATCAGCTCGCCGCCGCCATGGGCGCCGCCGGCATCGGCCCGGAGCATCAGGTGGTGCTCTACGCCAGCGGCCACGCCATGTGGGCCACCCGCGCCTTCTGGCTGCTGCGTTACGCCGGCCACGACCAGGTGCGCGTGCTGAATGGCGGGCTCAAGGGCTGGCTGGCCACGGGCAGCGCCACCGCCAGCGGCGACGAGGCCTACCCGCCCGCCCGCTTCACCGCGCGGCCGCGACCCACCATGTTCGTCGACAAGGCGGCGGTGCAGGCGGCCATGGCAGACGGCGGCGTGTGCACCGTCAACGCGCTGTCGCCGGAGGTCTACGCCGGCACGGGCGACATGCACTATGGCCGCCGCGGCCACATTCCCGGCAGCCGCAACCTGCACTACGACCAGCTCATGGACGGTCAGCGCTTCAGGCCGGCGGACGACCTCCGTGCCGCACTGACCGACGCCGGCATGCTCGATGCGCCGCGGGTGATCACCTACTGCGGCGGCGGCATATCGGCCACCATCGACGCCTTCGCCTGCCTGCTATGCGGCCGCGACGACGTGGCCGTGTACGACGGCTCGATGTCGGAATGGGTCAGGGACGAATCGCTGCCGCTGAAGACGGGCGCCGCGCCGTGAGCGCGCTCAGCGATCCTCGTACCGCGGAGGCCGCTTCTCCAGGAAGGCGCTGACGCCCTCGCGCATGTCGCCGGTGGTGGAGGCCAGGATCTGCTGGCGGTCCTCCATGGCGATCACGGCCTCCAGGCTGCCGGCGTCCACGCTCATGTTGAGACACTCCTTGGTCAGCCGCACCCCGACCGGCGAGTTGCCGAGAATCTCCTGGGCCATGGCACGGCCGGCCTGCTCCAGCGCATCGTCTGCCACCACGTCGGATACCAGACCGACGGCGCGCGCCCGCTCGGCGTCGATGAAGCGGCCGGTGAGCAGCAGCTCCGAGGCCACGGCGCTGCCCACCAGACGCGGCAGGAAGTAGCTCACGCCGACGTCGCAGGCGCTGAGGCCGATGCGGATGAAGGCCGCGTTCATGCGCGCCTTCGGCCCTGCCAGGCGGATGTCGGAGGCCAGCGCCAGGGCGAAGCCGCCGCCGCTGGCCGGACCGTGAATGAGGGAGATGATGGGCTGCGGCGCCCGGCGCATGCGCATCACGATCTCGCTGACCCGCCGCTGCACGCGCAGGCCCGCCACCGCGCCGCCCGGCTCGCTGCTGCGGTCCTCCTTGAGATCGAGCCCGGCGCAGAAGCCGCGGCCGGCGCCGCGCAGGATCACCACCCGCACCGAATGATCCGTGTACAGCTCGCCGAAGTAGTGCTGCAGCTCGAGCATCATGGTGCGGCTCATGGCGTTGAGCGCCTGAGGCCGGTTCAGGGTCAGCCAGTCGATGGCACCTTCCTTGGTGACCTCGAGGGTTTCATAGCTGCCGTCGGGATTGCTGCGCGGGGCGTAGAGAGATTCGGTCATGGGGGCTCCTGCCGGTCTTGGTTTCAGATCTGTTTGTCGCGGCCCAGCCAGAACCGGGCGCGCACCTGCTTGCGCTGAATCTTACCGCTGGGCAGCCGTGGCAGCTCAGGGTCGAAGGTCACCGAACGCGGGCATTTGAACCCGGGCAGCCGGGCCCGGGCGAAGGCGACTATGTCGCTGGCCAGGTCGTCATCCGCGGTGACGCCGGGCTTCACCTGAATCACGCTCTTGACCTCTTCCCCCCACTCCTCGTTGGGCACGCCGACGGTGCAGACGTCGAGCACGGCCGGATGCTGCAGCAGCACCGCGTCGATCTCCTGCGGGTAGATGTTGACCCCGCCGGAGATGATGGTCTCGGCGCTGCGTCCGGTGAGGAACAGAAAGCCGTCGGCATCCAGATAGCCCATGTCGCCGAGGGTAAACCAGTCACCGCGGTAGCTGTCGCGGGTCTTGTCGTCGGCCTTGAAGTATTCGAAGCGGCCCTGCGCCGGCGCCCGGAAGTGGATGGTGCCGACGTTGCCGGTGGCCACGTCGTTGCCATCGTCGTCGAGGATGCGGGTGTTCTCCGGCGTCGGCGTGCGGCCGACGCTGCCCGGCTTCTCGAGCCAGGTCTGGGAGTCGATGCCGAAGTTGTTGCCGCCCTCGGTCGCTGCGTAGTACTCGTAAAGGATGGGCCCGAACCATTCGATCATGGCACGCTTGACGTGCACCGGACACGGCGCCGCGCCGTGCATCACCACCTTGAGGCTCGACAGGTCGTAGCGGCTGCGCACCTCGTCGGGCAGCGCCAGCAGCCGGTGGAACATGGTGGCCACCATGTGGGTGTGGGTGATCCGGTAGCGTTCGATGAGTCGCAGCGTCTCCTCGGGATCCCAGCGGTCCATCATGACCACGCCGACGCCGGCTCCGAGCGGCGCGGCGACGTTGAACGCCAGCGGCGCCGCGTGATACGCAGGCCCCGTGCACAGGCAGCGGTCGTGCGGCGGGTCGCCCGCCGCCAGGGCCTGGGCGGTGCTGCGCTGCACCGGAGCCTGGCGGCGATACACGCCCTTCGGCCGGCCGGTGGTGCCCGAGGTGTAGAGCATCTGCGAGCCCCGCTGCGGATGCTCGACGTCGGCGGCCGACTCTCCGGCCAGCGCCGCCTCGTAGTCCAGGAAGCCATCAATGGGCGCGCCGACGGCGAGGCGCAGGCCGCAGCCCCGGGCGTGCGTGGCGGCCTCTGCCGCGGTGCCGAGCCCGGCGTCGTAGACCACCGCCCTGGCTTCACAGTTGTCTATGATGTAGCCGGTCTCCTCGCCGGTGAGGTGCCAGTTCACCGGCGTGAAGCGCAGGCCCGAACGCAGCGCGGCCAGGTACAGCTCGACGAACTCGGGCCGGTTCTTGGCCACCACGGCGACGGCGTCGCCGGCAGCGATGCCGTGCCGGGCCAGCAGGCGGGTGAGCTGGTTGGCGCGGCCGTTCAGCTCGCGGAAGGTACGGTCGCCGAACGCGGTGGCCAGGGCCAGGTGGTCAGGCCGCCGCTGCGCGTGCCACGCCACCGCCATGCCCACGGCCGCGGCGGATTCCAGGTCGTCATGCATGGTTCCCTCGCCTCCTCGGCGTGCTCAGGATCCCGCGTCGGCCAGGCGCCGCGGCTCGCCGTGATGACTGCACATCCACAGCGCGCCGTCGCGCTCGAACAGCAACAGCGCATCCAGGAAGTTCACCGGCGGCCCGTCGGCCGGCTCGCCGAGCAGCACCTCGCGCAGCATGTAGAGCGTCATGTCATGGGTGACGCAGAGGTCGAGCTGTCGCTCCGCCAGCGGCTGCCGCAGCTTGCCGGCCAGCACGGCGAGCAGCAGCCGTGCTGCGGTCTCGGCGGGCATCATGGCGTCGGCAGGCACGCGGCCCTGAACCCAGGACGACACGTAGGGCACCAGACCGCCGGCGGCGTCCATGCCCTTCCACATGCGCATCTGATCGAGGGCGTAGAACACACCCAGGGCCTCCAGCGGCCGATGCCGGGTGGCGCTGCCGCCGCCGCTGCGATGACCATCGAGGATAAGCGCCGCGGTCTCCACGCAGCGCTCCGGCGGGCTGGCATAGCCTCGCACCGTCAGAGATTTGGGCAGCCGCTCGCCGAGCCTGCGCGCCGCGTCCCTGCCCTCGTCGGTGAGCGGGTTGATCAGATCGTGGCGGCCGGGCACGAACTCCCGGGCCGAATGGCGCATCACCAGCACCGCGTGGCCGACGCCGTCGGCCAGCGCCCGATCGACCAGCGCCAGCGAGCCCTCCCCATAACTCAGCACCGACCGACCTCCCAAGCGCGTCCCGTAGCACAACCCCGGCGGTCTGTATTAGTATCAAAATCAATCCGCGTTTCGCACCTTTTTTCACGCGTACTGCGCACTTAAGCAACCACCTTCGAGGGGAAAGCCTATGGATCTTGGAATATCCGACCGCGTCAAGCCGCTGATCAACGACATTCAGCGCTACATCGACGACCACATCGTTCCCAACGAGCGCAAGTACGTCGAGCAGGTCGAGGCGGGCGGCCGCTGGTGCGAAACCGCCGTCATGGAGGAAGTGAAGGACAAGGCCAAGGAGCGGGGTCTCTGGAACTTCTTCCTGCCGGAGAGCGAACGCGGCGCCGGGCTCACCAACCTCGACTACGCCCACATCGCCGAGATCCTCGGCAAGTACCCGATGGCCTCGGAAGCGATGAACTGCGCCGCCCCGGACACCGGCAACATGGAGGTGCTCGACCGCTACGGCTCCGAGCAGCAGAAGGCAGAATGGCTGCAGCCGCTGCTCGAGGGCAAGATCCGCTCCGCCTTCGCCATGACCGAGCCTCACGTCGCCTCGTCCGACGCTACCAACATCAGCATGGAAGCCCGCCTCGAGGGTGACGAGTGGGTGCTGAACGGCGAGAAGTGGTGGACCTCCGGCATCGGCGACCCGCGCTGCAAGATCATGATCGTCATGTGCGTCACCGAGCCCGACGCACCGCGCCACTCCCGGCAGTCCCAGATTCTGGTGCCGGTGGAAACCAAGGGCGTGGAAGTGCTGAAGATGATGCACGTGTTCGGCTACGACGACGCGCCCCACGGCCATGGCCACGTCCGCTTCACCAACGTGCGGGTGCCCAAGGACAACATGATTCTCGGCTCGGGCCGCGGCTTCGAGATCGCCCAGGGTCGCCTCGGGCCGGGGCGCATTCACCACTGCATGCGCTCCATCGGCGTCGCCGAGCGGGCGCTGGAGCTGATGTGCCGCCGCGCCCTGTCCAAGGAAGCGTTCGGCAAGAAGATCGCCGACCTCGGTGGCAACTACGACAAGATCGCCGACGCACGCATCAACATCGAGATGGCCCGCCTGCTGACCCTCAAGGCCGCATGGATGATGGACACCGTGGGCAACAAGGTGGCCCGCAGCGAGATCGCCCAGATCAAGGTGGCGGTACCGAACATCGCCCTGAAGGTGATCGACGACGCCATCCAGATCCACGGCGGCGCCGGCGTGTCCCAGGTGTTTCCGCTGGCAAAGATGTTCTCCGGTCAGCGGACCCTGCGTCTGGCCGACGGCCCGGACGAGGTGCACCGCCGCACGGTGGCCCGGATGGAGCTGGGCAAGTACCCTGGGGAGCAGGAGGTGCGCACCGCCGTCTGGGGCGCCTGACGCCGCCCCGCGGACCGGGGCGGCCACAACCGCCCCGGACTCCGCATCTCACCTGGGGAGGAAGGAGATGGCCAGGCTCGAGGACAAGGTAGCAGTGATCACCGGTGCGGGCCGCGGCATCGGCCGCGAGATCGCCCTGGCCATGGCGCGCGAGGGCGCCTGCATCGTGGTCAACGATCTGGGCGGCAACACCGACGGCACGGGTACAGGCATGATCGCCGACGACGTGGTAGCCGAGATCCGCGCCCTCGGTGGTGAGGCGGTGTCCAACACCGACTCGGTGGCGGAGGTGCGCAGCGGCGAGAACCTGGTCAGCATGGCTCTCGACGCCTTCGGGTCCATGGACATCCTGGTCAACAACGCCGGCATACTCCGCGACCGCACCATCTTCAACATGGAGGAGGCCGACTGGGACGCGGTGCAGGCCGTGCACCTGAAGGGCCACTACTGCTGCTCCCGTCCGTTCGCCCGCTACATCCGGGAGAACAACCGCACCGGCTGCCGCATCATCAACTTCTCCAGCGTCTCGGGCCTGATCGGCAACTTCGGCCAGGCCAACTACGGAGCCGCCAAGGCCGGCATCGCCGGCTTCTCCCGGGTGCTGGCGCTGGAGCTGGCCAAATACGGCTGCACGGTCAACACCATTTCCCCCGGCGCGCTGACCCGCATGACCATTCCTCTGCGCGAGAATCGCGGCGACATGGTCGATGCGGACGACCTTGAGCAGGGTGGGCCTCAGCACGTGGCCCCCATCTGCACCTGGCTCGCCACCGACGCCGCCGCCGGGATCACCTCCCAGATCTTTCACACCGGCCGTGGCGGCATCGCCATCATGCAGCAGCCGGCCATCATCAAGCAGTTCCACAAGTCGAAGGGCTTGTGGACCCTGAGCGAGCTGGATCGTTACGTGCCGCAGCTGCTGGCCGCCAAGCAGGCCCATGACCAGACCGTGAACGAAACCGCCATGCCCATCGAGATCGACTGACCCGGAGCAATAGCGAGTGAGCCTGCGGATCGTAGTTCTGAATCCGAAGGGGGGCTCCGGCAAGACCACCATCGCCACCAACCTGCTGGCTGCCTACGCGGCGGCCGGTCAGCGGGCGGCGCTGATCGACCGCGACCGTCAGGGTTCGGCCATGCGCTGGCTGCGGCAGCGACCGGAATCGCTGCCAAAGATTCACGGCATCGCCGCCTTTGAGGAGCCGCCGGCCAACGTCACCCGATCCTTCGCCATGCGCGTGCCCGCCGAGACCGAGCGGGTGGTCGTCGATACGCCCGCCGCGCTCGACCGTCAGCAGATGATCGACGCGGTGCGTCAGGCGGACAAGATCCTGGTGCCGGTGCTGCCTTCCCAGATCGACATCCATGCCGTCACCCGCTGCGTTGCCGACCTGCTGCTGCACGCCAAGGTGGCGCGCGACCGGCCCGTGCTCGGCGTGGTAGCCAACCGGGTACGGAAGAACACGCTCGCCTACGCCAGCCTGATGCGCTTTCTCGACAGCCTGGACATTCCCGTGATCGCCGAGCTGCGCGACGTCCAGGCCTACGTACGCGCCGCAGAGGCCGGTCTCGGGCTGTTCGACCTCAAGCCCCACGAGGCCGGCGCCGAGCTGGAGCAGTGGCGGCGCATGCTCGCCTGGATCGACCAGGACGGGCAGCCCGCGCCGGTTCAGATCGACGCCAGACGGCCCGCCTCGCCCAGATAGGGGCGGCTGCCCGGCAACGGCCGGAACTGTCCCTGCCCCAGAACCTGCCAGCAGCAGCGGTCGTAGTCGCCCACGCGCCCCGCGCCGGCGTCGAACAGGGCCGCCTTGGTCACCTCCAGGTGCGACTCGGGAACGAAGTAGCAGAGCTTGTACATGGTCTCGGAGGTCCTCACGGCTCGAGGCTGTGGGGCCGAATGCTATGCTCAATGCGTACCCATGGCATCCGGTGAGCATTGAACGCCAAGGGCGACCGCCCCCGACTGCGCCCCGCTTTCGACGCCGGCTCCCGCGGGCCCGGCTTTCGTCGCGCGTTTCCGCTGCCCAGATCGCGGGCCGCCATCGCCGTGGTGGCGGTGATGGACATCGCGTTCGTGATCCCCGCCATCGGCGCCTTCCGTCAGGCCGCCGGCGGCTGGAGCAACCTCGACACCCTGTTCGATCTGGTGGGCGCGGTGTTCATAAGCGCCTGGCTGCTCGGCTGGTCCGTGGCGCCGGTGCTGCTGACGCTGGTGCTGGCCCTGCTGGTCTTCGGCCGCGAGGTGGTCACCGCCCGGCCGGGCGAGCTGCGCGTGTTCATCGGCCTGCCGCTGCTCGGCATCGCCGCCCGCTACGACCCGGCCAGGCTGCGCAACCTGCGCCTGCAGACACCGGAGCCGGGCTCGGGCCGGTCGTGGCGCGGCAGCCACCTGGCGTTCGACTACGGCAGCGGCCGCGGCGAGTTCGGCTCGAACCTGCACCACGGCGACGCCATCGAGCTGCAGCGGCAGATCGCGGCCGCCCTGGGCGCGCCCGTCGCCGATGGTCCGCCGCTCCCGCATGCCGCGGCATCGCATGCCGCGCCATCGCCAGCCGCAGTCCCCGCGCCGCAGGCCGGGCCGAAGCCGGGGACGGGGTCCGCCGCGCCGGCGGCGTTCGACTCGGCATCGTCGCTGGCGCTCATCATCGCCAACCTGGTGCCGATAGCCGGCGCGCTGTTCCTCGGCTGGCGGCTCGGCGACGTGATGGTGCTGTATTGGGCCGAGAGCGCCGTCATCGGCCTCTTCAACGTCTGCAAGATGGCCGTCATCGGCCGCTGGCTGACGCTGCCGGCCGGGGCGTTCTTCATCGGCCACTTCGGCGCCTTCATGGCCGTGCACTTCCTGTTTCTGTACGGCCTGTTCATCGACGGCCCCCAGACCACGTCGGACCCGGACCTGGCCACCGTCGCCCGCCTGTTTGGCGCGCTCTGGCCAGCGCTCGCGGCCCTGTTCCTGAGCCACGCGTACTCGTTCTTCGCCAACTTCCTGGGCCGACGCGAGTACGTGGGCCGCACGCTGCAGCAGCAGATGGGAGAGCCCTACGCGCGCATCGTGCTCATGCACCTCACCCTGATCTTCGGCGGCATGCTGGTGATGGTGATCGGCGAACCGGCGCCGGTGCTGATCGGTGTGATCGCGCTGAAGACGATTGTCGACCTGCGCGCCCACCGTCGTCTGCATCGCCGCCGAACAGCCGCCGGTCCGGAAGCGGACGGTCGCGCGGGTCAGAAGTACCAGGCCCAGCGAAGATAAACGCGGGCGCCGCCGCCCGTGGTCACCGCGTCCGTGGCGACCGGCACCCCACCGAACTCGTCCCCCGCGCGGCCGAGCGGCGCCAGCAGGCCCAGCTCGAGGCGCTGGTGGTCGTCCGGCTCGTGGCTGAGCTGGGTCTGCAGCAGCAGGCTGCCGTCGTCGAGGTTGCCGATCAGGGTGAGCGACTGGGTCCACAGCGGATGCCACTCCAGCGACCCTCCGCCGGCAACGTAGTCCCGCATCAGGCTGAACAGCTCGCCACGCTGCAGCCGCTCGGCCAGCGCCTCAGGATACCCGGCGGCCGTGTCGGGCAGGCGGCGCACGCCGAAGCCGTTGTGGAAGTACTCGGCGAACAGATACAGGTTGCGGCCGCCGAGCAGGGTGCTGTAGTCGATGTTGACGATGCCCGACAGCTTCCAGCCGCCGCCGGCGAGGCGGGTGGCGAGGACGTCGCTGCGCAGCAGCGCGCCACCCAACGGCAGGCGCCCCGCGGCCCCGAGCACCCGATCTTCGTAGTGGCGCCCCGCCATCAGCTCCAGCTCGCCGGGACCCACGAAGGCGTGCCACTTGGCGGCGGCGCTGGCGGCATCCGCCGAGCGCCGGCCGTCCTCGTCGCGGCGGCCCACCACCAGCAGCTGCATGCTGCCGCCCCCGGTCAAGGCACGCTCCACCAGCAGCAGGTCATCACCAGCCTTGTAGTCCTGATCCACCGCCGTCGGTGAGAACGGGTTGAACAGGTCCAGCGGCTGAAACACCAGGCCGTTGCCCCAGCTCACCGCCTGGCGTCCTGCCGTGACGGCCCAGGGCCCGGACCGGTACGCCAGTGCCAGCCGGTCGAAGCGCTGCTGCAGGCGGTGCCGGCCGCCATCGGACAGCGTCCAGGTCAGATCGACCAGGCGGGCATCGTCGGATGCCGCCACCTGGTCCAGCGGTGTGCCCCCAGCCACGGCACCGGACACCGCATCGCCGCGCACCAGCGTGGTGGCGTGATCGGCAAGCAACGTCAAGGGGCCCACCTGGTGTCGGACCATGAGCCGGAGGTCGAAGTTGTCGTCGAAGGCCGGCGTGCCGCTCTGCTGGCGCTGCACGTCTTCCTCCGGCAGCCAGGCGAGCGTGCCGAACCACTTGACTCGCGCGCTGACGTCGACCGCAGCGGCGTCGACCGACCAGATCGACACCACCATCGCCATGCAGGCGAGCTGCAGACAGGCGAACGGGCGCAGGGTGCTCACGCCGTCTCCATCACCTGATCGCCGACGATGAGACCGTCGCGCAGCTTCACCTGGCGGCGGGCGTAGGCCATCACCTGCGGGTCGTGGGTGGCGGTGACGATGGTCAGCGACCGCTCCTCGTTGAGCTGCTTGAGCAAGGCCAGCAGGCTGTCGGTGGTAGCGCTGTCGAGGTTGGCGCTGGGCTCGTCGGCCAGCAGCAGTGCCGGGCCGGTGACGATGGCCCGGGCGATGGCCACCCGCTGCTGCTGGCCACCCGACAGCTCGCCGGGCCGGCGGTCGGCCAGGTCGCCGAGGCCGAGCGCGGCCAGCATGTCCAGGGCGCGGCGGCGCCGCTCGGCGCCGGGCACGCCCTGGAGCTGCATGATGAACTCCACGTTCTCGCGCGCCGACAGCACCGGGATCAGGTTGTAGGCCTGAAAGACGAAGCCCAGCTTGTGCAGACGCAGGTCGGCCAGCGCCGAATCGGAGAGGCCTTCCAGGGCCTGCCCATCCACCTCGACGCTGCCGGCGGTGGGCCGGTCCAGGCCGCCGATCAGGTTGAGCAGCGTCGACTTGCCTGAGCCGGACGGTCCTGACAGGCTCACGAACTCACCGCGGCGGACCTCAAAGTCGACGCCGCGCAGGGCGTGCACGGGTACCGAATCGTCCTGATAGACGCGGGACAATCCACGGCAGCGCACCACCAAGTCGTTCATCTTCGCAATGCCTCCAAGGGTCCGATCTTCACGGCCCGCCACGCCGGGTACAGGCTCGCCACTGCGCCGAAGCCGAGGCTCATGCCCGCCACCAGCAGCAGGTCACCAGGCAGCAGCACGGGCACCAGCAGGCTGCGCATGCCGGCCAGCTCGACGCCCTGCGCCCAGCGCGACAGGTCGATGCCGTCGCCGAGCAGGACGATGACGCCCACGCCGATCGACAATCCCAGCGCGACGCCAGCGGCCATCACCAGCAGCGACTCCACCACCACCTGCGTGATCACGGCCGAGGCTCGCATGCCCAGCGCCCGAACCATGCCCAGCTCGCGGACTCGCTCCATGACGGCCGTGACCAGCGTGTTGACCAGGCCGAACACCAGCGCGCTCATCATGATCACGAACCAGATGTAGATCGCCATGTCAGCGAACGCGAACATGGCGGCCGCCTGCGGCTCCAGCTCCTCCCAGCGCAGCACGTCGATCCCGGCTTCGACGGCGCTGAGTCGGGCCACGGCCGGTGCCAGCTCGGGGTCCCGCTCGAGGCGTATCGACACCTCGGTGACGCCTGGTGCATCCAGCAGCGATTGCAGGAAGCCGATGCCGGTAAAGGCGAATGCTTTCTCGAGGCCCGTGCCGTCGGCGTCGAACAGGCCAGCCACCCGGAACCCGGACTCCCGGTTCAGACCGTCTGCGCCCTGGGTGATGATCACCAGCCGATATCCCACCCCTGTCTCGAGTTGCTCGGCGAGCGCCCGGCCAAGCAGCAGGCGGTTGTCGGCGGCGCCAGCCAGGCCCTCGCCGCTGATCGAGACGTCGCCGAGGAATGAGATGTTCTCGCGCGTCGGATCCACACCCACGAGCTGAACGCCGCGGGTCTCGCGCTCGCTCATGATCACCGCCGGCACCCGAACCCGCGGCGCCCAGCCCTGAAGCTGGTCCGCCGGGATCGGCGGCTGCCAGTCCGGCCCCAGCGCGAAGCGCTTGTCGATGTTCGGATCGTCCAGATACCCCGGAGCCAGCAGCTTGATGTGGCCGGTGAGGTTGTCCACCGCCGCGTCACGCATGTCCTGCTGGAATCCCCGGATCAGGCTGTTCATCACCGTGACCCCGCCCACGGCGACGCAGATGGCCGCCAGCAGCAGCGCGTTGCGGCGGCGGTGCCGCAGCAGGTTGCGGAAGCTGAGCTGAAGCAGCAGGTAGAGCGGCACGGCCTAAGCCAACGCCCGCAGCGCCTGCACCGGCCGCAGGCGCCGGATGCGCCAGGCCGGCACCGCCACCGCAACCTGCACGCCGACCAGCATGACCACCACGGCGACGACCGCCGCAGGGACGCTGAAGGACGGATACATGCGGTCTGGCAGGTTGTACCGGACGAGCACCTCTGCGGCATCGGCCGGCAGCGGGATGCCCACCTGGGAAAGCACCGCCACCGTCGCGGCGCCGGCCGCCAGGCCCAGCATGACGCCCAGCAGGCCCAGCCACCAAGCCTCGATGCAGAGCTCCGTGGCGACGGCGCCGCGACGCATGCCCAGCGCCATCAACATGCCGAGCTCGGGGGTGCGTTCGAACACGGTCATCATGAAGGTGTTCACCACGCTGAAGGTGACGATCAGAGCCACCATGACGAAGAACAGCTGGGCGCCCACGCTTTTCAGCTCCACCGTCTGTCGCGCTTCCGGGAGCAGCGCCTGCCAGTCGAGCGCCGCGCGGCCGGGGCCGTCCAGGGCAGCCGCCACCGGCGCCGCTCTCCCCGCCCGGTCCAGGATCAGCACCAGGCTGTGCACCGCGTCCGGCGGCAGGTTCCAGGCCGCCCGGAAGTCGTCGATGGGAATCTGCAGCAGGGCGCGGTCGAGCGCGGGCTGGCCGGTTTCGAACAGCCCCACCACGGTAGCCGCCGAAGCAGCCACCCCGCCCTCCAGAGCGGCACCCAGGATGACCACCTCGTCGCCGACCGCAGCGCCGAGGTTGCGGGCCAGCATTTCGCCGAGATAGGCCTGCGCAGGGGCGCCATCCAGATAGCGGCCCGCCACGGTAGCGGCCGGCAGCGTCGACGCCGCGGCTTCGTGCTGCGGACTGACGCCCATGACCTGAACCCCCAGGCTGCGCTCACCGACCGATACCAGGCCGAACGCCGCGGCACGCGGCAGCGCCGCCACCACCCCGGATGCAGCGACCGCCTGAGCCCGCAGCGCCGGGTCGGCAGCGAGCCAGTGTTCGACGCTGGGGTCGTCCTGATAGGCCGGGTGCTGCAGCTGCACGTGGCCGGTGAGCAGCCGCGCGGCGTTGTCCACCATCACCTCGAAGCTGCCGTCCTGCATCGACATGGCGAACACCAGTAGCCACACCGCAAAGCCGATGCCGCCTGCAGTCAGCCAGGTGCGACGGCGGTTGCGCCACAGGTTGCGCCAGGCCAGCCCCCAGAGGGTGATGGATCCGACCTTCATGCCGCCGCCCGCATGGCATCGACGACGTTCAGCCGACGCAGCCGCCAGGCCGGGAGGGCTGCTGCCAGCTGCGTGCCCACCAGCATCACCAGCGGCGCGGTCAGCAGCGCCTGGACCGTGAAGGTCGGATACAGCCGCGTTGGCAGATACATCTCGGTGGCGAGCCGCTCCATGTCGGCACCGAGAAAGATGCCCACCCGGGACAGCCAGGCGATCAGCAGCGCCGCCGCGGCCACGCCCACCGCACTGCCCAGGCCCCAGAGCAGCGCCGCTTCCCACTGCAGCATGGCCATCAGCCGGTAGGGCCGCAGGCCCATGGCCATCAGCACGCCGAACTCGCGGGTTCGTTCGTAGACGGTCATGACGAACGTGTTCACGACGCTGAAGGTGACCAGAATCATGATCAGCCAGTAGAACAGCGCACCGCTGATCCGGTCGACCTCGATGGCCTGGTGCAGCTCCGGCAGCAGGTCCTGCCAGGTACGCACCGCCAGCGGCTCGGCATCAGCGACCGCTTCCGGCACCGCAGGCCAGGTTGGCGGCAGCGCGCGCTGCAGCGCCGCCGCCACCGCGTCGACGCTGGCGCCACGCTCGGCCCGGATCACCAGCCGATGTGCGCCAGCCTCGAGGTCGAACGCCTGCCGCACGTCGGCGATGGGCGCCAGCAGCAGCGCGCGGTCGAGCTCGGCGATGCCGGAGCGGAACAGCCCGACCACGGTCAACGCCAGGGCGGCGACGCCACCCTCCAGGCCGCTGCCCAGCACCACCACCTCATCGCCGACGCCGACCCCGAGATTCTTCGCCAGCGCCGCCCCGAGCACGCCCTCCTGCGTGGCCGAGAGCAGCCGCCCCTCGAAGATCTGCTTCGCCAACGTCACAACGCCCGCCTCCGCCCCCGGATCGATGCCAATCACCTGGGCGCCGAAGCTGCGTTCCCCCACCGACGCCAGGGCATAGGCCTCCGCCCGCGCAGCTACCGCAGCCACGCCGGGCTCGGCGGCGACCCGCGCCGCCAGATGGTCGGCATCGTCGATCGCGTGCTCCAGCCGCGGGTCGTCCAGGTACCGGCGATGCTGCACCTGAATCTCGCCGGTCAGCAGCGAAGTGGCCGTCTGCTCCATGGTGGCGTAGCTGCCGAGCTGCACGCACATGAAGGCCACCACCAGAAACACGGCGAATGCGACGCCGCCCGCGGTGAGCCAGGTGCGTCGTCCGTTGCGCCACAGGTTGCGCCAACCCATGCGTAGCATCAGGGAGCAGATCCGCTGCGCAGCGCGAACAGGGTGAACAGCTCGTCGTCCAGGCCGATGTCGAACCGCGCCGCCTGGTAGCTCACCTCCGTGTAGCGGTCGGCCTGGTCGAGCGGCGTCATGCGCATCAGGGTGGCGAAGGTGCGGCCGCCCAGCTCGCCGATCTCCAGCGCCTCCATGCGCTTCAACGCCACCAGATCCTGATCGTAGAAGGTGTGGGAGAGCAGCACGTGGTCGTCCCGCAGCACCAGCACCTCCTTACCCCACACCACCGGCGCGTTGTCCTCGGGCACCGCCTCGATGGTATAGACCTGATGCCCGTCCCGGACCTCCTGCCCGGCCAGCGTCAGCTCGTAGTGGTGCAGCAGCTTGTCGCTGCGGGACAGGTCGTTGTAGGAGAAGTCGGAGCCGGCCCAGCTCTGGGACATGAGGCTGAACGGCAGGCGGATGGTGCGATTCAACCGTGGCGTGAACGTCCACATGCTGTCGCCACGCTTGAGGGTGGCGTTGCCGGCGTCCCGGGCCGGCGCGGTGAAGCGGATCAGCGCGTCCTCACGGCCCCGCGTCCACGCCACCAGGCTCGACGTGCGCTGCCAGTCCGGCCGTTGGATGGTCATGGTCATCTCGGCATAGGAGGTGGTGCCGCGCACCAGATCCAGGGCACCGGCCACCAGCGTGCGGGCATCGGGCTCGGCGGCGGACGCCCCGGCGGCGGCCATGAGCCCCAGCAACGCCAGAGACCATCGAAGCATTGACAACCTCCGCTGCGATCGCGAAAGTTATACTTGCTCTAAATATTGACTCTGTCAAATCCCTATGACCGAACCCGCCTCATCGAGCCCGCTGCCGCTGCGGGAACGCAACAAGCAGCGGGCCCGACGGCGGCTGCTGGCCGCCGCGCGAGCCCTGCTCGACGAGCATGGCTACCGCCGCGCCACCATGCGCCAGATCGCCGAGGAAGCGGGCGTCAGCCACCAGACGCTGTACAACTACTTTCCCACCAAGGCCCAGCTCCTGCAGGCGCTGCTGCTCGACGACGTCGGCGGTCTGGTGGACGAGGTGGACGCCGCCATCGCCCGCTACGAGGACGAGCGCTCGACGCTCCACGATACGCTGATGGCCATCCACCGCCTGCGCTTCCAGGTCGCCGAGGCCGGCGACCGCGAGCTGTGGCGGGTGGTCAGCCTCGACCTGCTGGAGCGGCAGCCTGGCACTGCCGACCTCATCGCCCTGATCGACAGAGGGGCGCTGACCCGGCTGGCGCGGCTGCTGGCGCTGGCCCGGCAGCGTGGCGAGCTGCGCGCCGACGTCGATACCGCCACCCTGGCCGAAATCGTGTTTGCGGTGGGTCAACACGCCGCCAGCCGCTTTCTGCTCGACCCGGACAGTGAGGCCGACGGACTGCTGGCCATGCTCGACCGCCAGACGCGCCTGCTACTGACCGCCCTGGCCCGCTGACTCGCGCGTCAGGTAGCTGCTGATGCGCGACGCCACGTTGTTGCGGATATCCATGTGAAACAGCGGATAGTCGAGGCCGTGATAGTTCGTGCCGCCGGCCAGGCCGGCCAGCGCCCTGAACGGGCCGTCTTCCTGGTGGCTGACGTACAGCACCCCGTCGCCGCACCGGGCGCTGACCAGGTTGGGCAACGGCGCCCCCAGAGGCGGGAACGTCACGCCGGTGGCGGCATCGTCCCCCAGGAACTCGATCTGAAACCGGCCGCTGGGGGGCACGCCGCCGTCATGCTCGGCGGCCGGCGCCGAAGCGCCCTCCGGCAGCCAGCTCAGCGGGTTGACGCAGACGTTGCCGGCCCGCTCGGGCTCCGGCTCGGCGCGCTCGCTCATGGTGTCCCAGTGCACGGCGCAGTGCAGGGCGGTGGCGTCGGCGCAGATGCCGATGTCGGGCATGCCGGCGAACTCGGCGCCGGCCAGACCGCCGCCGATCAGGTAGGCGGCCACCATGCGCTCGCGCAGCGGCGTGCCGTGGATGCGCTCGCGCAGCAGCACCACCCCGTGATGGGTGCCCTGGCTGTGGCTGGCGATGACGAACGGCCGGCCCTGGCTGAAGTGCTCGATGAAGTGATCGAAGGCGCGCGCCACGTCCTCATAGGCGAAGCGCATGACGGCGGTACGGGTATCGGCATCGGCGCTGATGTAGGTGAATATGCTGGCTTCCCGGTAGCGGGGCGCGTAGACGTCGCAGCAGCCGTTGTAGGCGCTGGCCTGGTTGGCCATCATCCAGCGGGTGTTCTCCTCGGTGATGCTGTCCGGATCCAGGGGCGACGTCCACGTGGCGCCGTTCAGAAACCCGGTGGGGTGGATGAAGAACACGTCCACGTCGGGCCGGACGGCCGGGTCCCGGGCAGCGACGCCTGCCGGTACCAGATCAGCGAGGTCGTTCGTGCCCGGCAGCGCAGCCCAGGATGACGCGTCCGCGTAGTCGGGGGCCGGCGCGGCGCGCCCCGGGTCGAATGGCTGGTCCGGCGCCCCGAACCAGAAGCCGATGGTCATCTTCACCAGGGCGCCGTTGCCGGTGGCAAACAGAACCACCACGCCCACGACCAGGAGCAGCGCGAGCGCCACCAGAATCCTCATCAGCCATTTCAAGGCGTCAGCCTCCTCAGTGCACGGGGAGACGCCCGAACGGCCGAGCCGGGCGTTGCCGCGGACGATACCGCACAACGCCGGCCCGGCGCACGGTCAAGGATTGCTGCGATCAGCCTCCGGATCCGGCCGCAAGCGCCTGGACGTCGGCCGGGTACAGCGCCCGGCCGCCGATGGCCCAATCGCCGCCCTCGAACTCCTGGATGCGCACCCAGGTCACGCTGCGCATGCCTTCTCCTTCGACTTCGAGCATGGCCCGCGTCACCTTGTCGATCAGGGCCTCCTTCTGCTTCGGGCTGAAGACGTCCTTGATGACGTCGATGGTTACGAGTGGCATAAGTTTCTCCCTCAGTTTTCCAGTTGGCTCTTCAGATGCTCGACCACTTCGCGCATCGGTCCGCTCGGGCTGAACTCGATCGCTTCGTAGTCTTCGTCGACCCAGACGGTGTGTCCGGGGGGCCAGTAGTAGGCGTCCCCGGCGCGCACCACCTCTTCGCTGCCGTCGGCGTAGCGAACGTGAATCGACCCCTTTACCACGGTGCCCCAATGCGGGCACTGGCAGAGGTCGCCGGCCAGGCCCTTGAGCAGGGGCGTGGCATCGGCCCCCTTGGGGAACCGGATTCGCGCCACGTTCAGGTCGGACCAGTCGTGGGACTGGATGCAGATGCCGCCGGACTGCAGACGGACCGGCAGGTTGGTCAGTGGTTGCTTCATCTCGGCCTCCGTGAAGTGACCGCCGCAGGCACTTGCCGGCGGCGTGGCCGCAAGCATTCCGCACCCTGCCCCGCCGCGCTTGCAGAAAGCCTGTAGAGGCCATGGAGATGTGGAGCAGACGCCGTCGTGGAAGGAGTATCCTCGGCGCCATGATCTATCGATTCGGATCGTTCGAACTCGATACCGTCCGCTTCGAGCTGCGCCTCGACGGCGCCGTGCGGCCGCTGGAGCCGCAGGTCTACGCGGTGCTGGCGCTGCTGATCGAGAACCGGGAGCGTCTGATCAGCGTCGACGAGCTGATCGACAAGGTGTGGAACGGCCGGCCGATCTCCGACGCCGCCGTCTCGAGCCGGATCAGGTCGGCGCGTCAGGCGCTCGGCGACGACGGCACGCGCCAGCAGTACATCCGCACCCTGCCCCGACGCGGATTTCGGTTCGTGGCCGAGGTGCGGGCAGCGCGGGAGGCCGAACCCACCCTGCTGCCGGTGGAGCCGGCGGCGAGGCCATCCATCGCCGTGCTGCCCTTCACCCTGCTCGCAGCCCCGGGGCCCTACGCCACGATCGCCGACGCGGTGCCCCACGAGCTGATCTCCGAACTCGCCCGGCAGCGGTGGCTGTTCGTGACCGCGCGGGGATCTTCGTTCAGGTTTCGCGGCCCGGAGGTGGACCTTGCCGAGGCGGGGCGCCTGCTCGGGGTCCGCTACTGTCTCGGCGGCTTCGTGGAGATCGCCGGCGACCGGCTCACCGTGGCCGTGGAGCTGGTGGACGTGCGCGACGGCGGTGTGGTGTGGGCTGACCGGTTCTCCGGCGCCGTGGATGAGGTGCACGACTTCCGGGCGCAGATTCTGGCCCGCATTCTGGCGGCGCTGGAGATCCGCATCCCGCAGCACGAGGCCGATCGCGCCCGGCTCAGCGTCAGCGACAGCCTCGATGCCTGGGCCGCCTATCACGTCGGGCTGCAGCACATGTTCCGCTTCAACAGCAGGGACAACCGGGCGGCCAGTGAGCTGTTCGGCCAGGCGCTGGCGCAGGACCCCCATTTTGCGAGGGCGTGCGCCGGCCTGTCATTCGTTCACTTCCAGACGGCCTTCATGGGCCAGGCCGACGACCCCGACGGCGAGATCGCGCTGGCGCGGCGCTACGCGGAGCGGGCTCTCGACCTCGACCCCCTGGATCCGTTCGTGAACTTCGCAATGGGGCGGTCGTACTGGCTGGAGGGCGATCTCGACACCGGCCTTGGCTGGCTGCAGCGCGCGACGGCCATCAGCCCGAACTACGCCCAGGGCATCTACGCGCTGGCGTGGACCGAGACGCTGGCCGGCGACACGGCCCAGGGCCGTGCCCACGTCGACCTCGCCATGCAGCTCAGCCCCATCGATCCGCTGCACTACGCGATGCTGGCGACCCGGGCGCTGACGCACCTGATGCAGCGCGAGTACGGTGACGCTGCCAGGTGGGCAAATCGCGCCGCGCACTCACCGGGTGCCCACGTGCTGATCGCCATGATCGCGGCCGCCGCCAACGCCCTGGCCGGCGATGAGGCCCAGGCGCGCGCCTGGGCCCGCAACGTGCGCAAGCGCGACCCGAGGCTCGGCCGGGAAAACTTCTTTCGCGCCTTTCCCATGCGCAGCGCGCCGCATCGGGCCGCCATCGCAGCCGAGCTGGCACGCCTCGGCCTCTAGGGACATGGCGGCCGAGCGAGCCGCTTGCCGGCCCGGCCGCGGGGCGGGTACTGTGCCGCGACCGTCGCTTCGCCGTAGGAACCGCCATGCAGACCGTTCACTGGGGCATACTCGCCACCGGCCGCATCGCCCGGAGCTTCGCCCGCGCCCTGAGCCGCACCCGGAGCGGGCGTCTGGTGGCCGTGGGCAGCCGCAGCCGGGCCGCAGCCGACCGGTTCGCCGCCGAGTTCCCGGAGGTAACCGCCCACGCTTCCTACCAGGCCCTGCTGAACGATCCGGCCGTCACCGCCGTGTACGTAGCCACGCCCCATCCCGACCATGTCACCTGGACGCTGCGCGCCCTGGCGGCCGGCAAGGCCGTGCTCTGCGAGAAGCCCCTGGGCATGAACCACGCCGAGGTGATGGCGATGGTGGATGCAGCGCAGACTCACGGCGGCTTCCTGATGGAAGCGTTCATGTACCGCTGCCACCCGCAGACCGACCGCCTGCTGGCGCTGATCGCCGACGGCGCCATCGGCGCGGTGCGCCACGTCGAGGCCAGCTTCGGCTACCACGCGCCGTTCGACGCCGGCAGCCGGCTGTTCGCCAACGACCTCGGCGGCGGCGGCATCCTCGACGTCGGCTGTTATCCGGTATCGGCCGCGCGCCTGGTGCTGGGCGCCGACCCGACACGCGTCGCCGCCCACGGCCATCTGGGCCGCAGCGGCGTGGACGAGTGGAGCGCGGCGCTGCTCGAGTTCGACGCCGGCGTCAGTGCCCAGGTGGCCACCGGGGTCTCGGTGACCCTGGACAATGCCCTTACCGTTTACGGCGCCGGCGGCCGCATCCGTCTGGCCAACCCCTGGCTGTGCGCCGACGCCGAGGGACGCTGGCAGTTCGAGCTGCTGCGGGACGGCCGCAAGCCCGAGACCGTTTCCGGCCAGGCCGATCCGCTGTACGCGCTGGAGGCCGACCACGTCGCCGCCTGCCTCGCCGACGGCCTGCTGGAATCGCCACGCATGTCCTGGCAGGACAGCCTCGGCAATGCCTACACCCTGGATGCCTGGCGCTCGGCCATCGGCCTCGAGTACCCGGCCGAGCGCCCTGCGAGCCACCGCGGACCGCTCTCCGGCAGGCCGCCACGGCCGGCCGCCGGCGCAGCCATGCGCCACGGCCGCATCCGCGGCCTCGACAAGCCGGTGGCCAGGCTGGTGATGGGCTGCGACAACCAGCCGAGCATGAGCCACGCCGCGGTCATGTGGGACCACTACGTGGAGCACGGCGGCAACGCCTTCGATACCGCCTACATCTACGGCGGCGGGCGCATGGAATCCCTGCTCGGCCACTGGCACAGCAGCCGCGGCCTGCGCGACGACCTGGTGATCATCGGCAAGGGCGCCCACACGCCTGACAACACGCCAGATGCCATCGGGCCGCAGCTCGACGAGAGCCTGGACAGGCTGCAGACCGACCACGTGGACGTGTACTTCCTGCATCGCGACAACGTCGACGTGCCGGTGGGCGAGTTCGTGGACGCGCTCAATGACGAGGTGGCCCGCGGACGCATGCGCGTGTTCGGCGGTTCCAACTGGACCTTGCCGCGGCTGGCCGCCGCCAATGCATACGCCGTCGAGCACGGCCTGCAGGGCTTCGCTGCGGTGTCCAACCACCTCAGCCTGGCGCGCATGGTCACGCCCATCTGGCCCGGCGTCGAGACCGCCGCCGCAGCCGAGTACCGCAGCTATCTCGAGGAGACCGGCACGGCGCTGCTGCCGTGGTCGTCTCAGGCCAGGGGATTCTTCACGCCGTGGGCGGATCAGGCGATCGCCGAAGCCGCACGCGACAACATCGCCATCACCACCATGCAGCCGACGTCGGCGGAGCTCAGGCGGGTGTGGCTGGCCGACGACAACCTGCAGCGCCGCGCCCGGGCGCGCGAGCTGGCCGACCGCTACGGCGTCGACATGATCAACATCGCCCTTGCCTGGGTGCTGGCGCAGCCGTTTCCCTGCTTTCCGCTGATCGGCCCGCGCACGCTCGCCGAGACGCGCAGCTGCCTGCAGGCGCTCGGGGTGACGCTCGGCGAGGCGGAGCTGGTGTGGCTCGAGAAGGGCTGAACCGTACGGCGCGCGGACGCCGTCTCAACGCCGCCGGCGATGCAGGGAGACCACGTTGTCGCCCTGCACCAGCGACTGCTTGAGTGAGAAGGCGATCTCCCAGGTGTAGAGCGAGACCCGACTGCCGTGCTGGCGCACGAAGCCGCGACAGCCGTAGCCAGCCGCCACCGCGAACAGGCTGAACGTGGCGTGCAGGTTGCCGGCGTCGTTCCACAGCAGCCCCAGGTTCGGCGGGCTGTCGAGCTTGGCGGTGCCGTGGAGCTGCAGCGCGGCCAGACGCAGGCTCAAGCTGTAGGTGCCGGCGTCGTCGCCGGCGACCCGCACCACGAATTCTCGTGCCTCCTGCTCGGCGAGCTGCCAGTGCCCGGTCAGCGTCGCCCCCGCCTCGTCACGGTCGACGCGCGCCTCGCAGGTGATCGGCGTGCCGCGGCTCAACCCCTCAGGCAGCAGGCTGCCGCGTCCCAGCCACTGACCACTCTGCAGCAGCATCACGGTGCCGCTGCGGCGTCTGCCGCCACCGCCACGGCCTCACCCACCGGCTCGGTGCAGCGGGCGTCCTTGTGGCGGGCGTTGTTGACGTAGGTCGACACCGGCACCGCGTCCAGATCGACGGGCACGGTGCTGCCGAGCAGCGCCTTCAGCGCATCGGCGTCGGCGTCCGGGTCGAGCCAGGCGCGGGCCTGATCCATGGACAGCATGACCGGCTGGCGATGGTGCACGAACGCCAGCCGCTCGCTGGCCGGTGCCGTGATCACCGCAAAGCTGTCGATGGCCTCGCCGGTCTCCTGGTCATGCCAGCAGTCCCAGATGCCGGCCAGCAGCAGGCCCGGCTGGTCGTGCGATCGAATGTAGTAGGGCTGCTTCGGCGTGGCGCTGCGCTGCCATTCGTAGAAACCGGAGATGGGTACCACGCAGCGGCGCCGCCGGAACGGATCGCGGAAGGCCGGGCTCTTCTCCACCGTCTCGCTGCGGGCGTTGAACATGCTGTACCTGGTCTCCGGGCGCTTGGCCCAGTGCGGCGTCAGCCACCAGCGCATGGGCACCAGCGCCGGAGACCCGTCATCGTCGAGGCGCAGCACGACGATGGTCTCGGTGGGCGCCGCGTTGTGATTGTCGGGGCCCGGGTGCCTCAGCCGCACCAGCTCCAGCAGCAGCTTCGACAGGGGATCGGCGTCGACATTGAAGCGGCCGCACATGGTTAGTGGCCTGTAACGGGCATGGGCCCTCAGCGGTCAGTCGAATCGCGGGGATGGTAACCGTTCGGGGCGGCCGCTGCATGGCCTCCCCCGGGGGCCGATCAGTCGATCAGCGCCTGCTCGATGCGGGCCGCCAGCTCGGCGGGACGGAACGGCTTGGCGATCATCAATGCCTCTCTGCGCCCATCGCCTAGCGGTGCCATGACGTCGCGAACGTAGCCCGACATGTACATGACGCGGAGGTCGGGTACCAGCTCGGCGGCGGCGCGGGCCAGCTCGCTGCCGTTCCTGCCCCCCGGCATCATGATGTCGGTGAGCAGCAGATCTACGCCGCGGTCGGCCTCGATCAGCGCCAGAGCCTCGGCCGCATTGGTGGCGGTGCGCACCGCGTAGCCGAGGCTCGTAACCAGCGACGAGACGTGCTTGAGCACCATGGGATCGTCTTCCACCACCAGGATGCGCAACGGGCCGGCGGGTTCGGGCGGTGCTTCGGCGTTCGGCTGCGATGGCCGCGGTGCCGGCTGGTCTGCCTGCGCGCACGACTGTGCGGAGGGCAGCAACAGATCCACCGAGGTACCCTGATCCGGCGCCGAGCGCAGCTTGATGTCGCCGCCCGCTTCCAGAGCCACCTGGTGCGCGACGGTGAGGCCCATGCCCGCATGGCCGCCATCTGCGCAGGCAGTGAACATCGGACGCAGCGCCTGCGCGGCCACCTCCGCGTCCATCCCGCGGCCGGTGTCGGACACGGTCAGCCGCAGGTAATCGCCGGCAGGCAGCGTCTGTCCCGGGCGGACCTGCTCGCCCCGGGAGGTATGCGGTATGGCCTCGACGATGAGAAAGCCGCCGTCGGCCATGGCATCACGCGCGTTCTCGACGAGGTTGAGCAGCGCCACCTGCAGGCGGACGGGATCGACGCGCAGCGGCGGCAGGCCGTCGTCGAGACGCAGCTTGAGCGGGATGCGTGGGCCCAGCACCCGAGCCATGACCGGCTCGAGCTGGCGCAGCAGGGCCGCGGCGTCCACCAGTGCCGGGCGGGCGGGCTCTTCGGCAGGAGCATCAGCGCCATGGCGCACCACCACTGCGGCACGCGGGTCATCCAGGCGTGCATGCACGCCGAGCATGCGCATCGGCTTGCCGGCTGCGTCCCGGATCGCCAGCCCGCGGCAGCGAACGGGTATCCAGGTGCCGTTCGCATGTCGGTAGCGCAACGTCTGATCGAACGGGATCGCGGCGTCGTCGCAGTGGGCGGCGAAGGCGTCCATGGCGGCAGCGAGGTCGTCCGGATCGATGATGCCGTGCCAAGCCGAGGCCTTGCTGGCCTTGCTGGCCGGGTCGTAGCCGAGCAGCCGCCAGAACGGGGCGCTGACCCACTCTTCCTCCGGGTCGTCCACGTCCCAGAACCACAGCCCGTCCACGGGGCCATCGAGCAGAAACGTCAGCACCTGATCATCGCGGCGGATCAGCGCGTACAGCTCCTGCTTGAGGTAGTGATCGTCGGCGGCCATCGGTTCCTCGCGGGCGCCAGGGACAACGGGCAGCAGCAGCGCGCCGGGGCTGGCCTGGGCTCTGCTGGAGTATAGACAGCGGCCGGCGATCGGTTTGCGTTTGCAGGTGCATTCGCGTAGTAATCGCCGACTGTTTCACAAACTGGCCTCGTCGCTGCAGCCCATGACACGACCACCCGTCGCCGAGCGCATCCCCCACAGCTTCACCCGCCACGGCATCACCATCGAAGACCCCTACGCGTGGCTGAAGGACCCGGGGTATCCGAACGTCACCGACGAGCGCGTGCTGGCCTACCTGAGGGCGGAAAACGCCTACTTCGAAGCCTGCATGAAGCCCCACCAGCCGCTCATCGGCACCCTGTTCGACGAGCTCAAGGCCCGCCAGCCGCAGCAAGATGCCAGCGTGCCCTATCGCAAGGACGGCTGGTGGTATCAGTGGCGGTTCGACCACGGGGCACAGTACCGGGTCTGGCTGCGGGCGCCGGCCACCGATCCGCTGCGTCCGCCGGACGCGGCCGATGACGCCTGGCGCGTGATCCTGGATGAACCTGCGCTGGCAGAGGAGCACAACTACTTCGTGCTCGGTGGCCTGTCGGTAAGCCCCGACGGGCGCTTTCTCGCCTGGAACGCCGACACCAACGGCTCCGAACGCTTCCTGCTGCACGTCAAGGATCTGGAGAGCGACGTGCTGATCGACGAACCGGTGCCCGACACGCTGGCGTCACCGGTCTGGTGCGCCGACAGCGCCCACTTCTTCTACGTGGCCGTCAACGAGCAGTGGCGGCCCTACCAGGTGCGCCTGCACAAGATGGGCACGCCGCGGGACGGTGACCCGGTGGTCTACGAGGAGTCGGTGGAGTCGTTCTTCGTCGGCATCGACCAGACCACGTCCGAATCCTACGTGTTGATCTCTACCGGTGATCACGTCACCACCGAGATCCGCTACCTGCGCGCCGACGATCCGTACGCCGAGCCCAGAGTGGTGGCCCCCCGGCGTACGGGCCACGAGTACTCCATGGACCACGGCGAAGGCTGGTTCTACTTCATGAGCAACGCCGCTCACAAGAACTTCGCCCTGCTGCGCGCCCCGGAGGATGCGCCCGAGGAAGCCAACTGGGAGACCCTGCTCGCGGGCTCCGATGCCCAGTACCTGAAGTGGTTCGCCCGCTTCCGGGGTCGGCTGGTGTTGGGCGAGCGCATCGATGGCCTCGAGCAGGTGCGCGTGCTCGAGGACGAAGGCGCCGACTACCTGCTGGAGTTCCCGGAGCCGACCCACACCGTGTCTCCTGGCGCCAATGCCGAGTACGACATGCCGGCGCTGCGCGTGCACTACCACTCCATGGTGACGCCGGAGACCGTGTTCGACTTTCACTTCGCCGACCGCCGGCTGGAAGCCCGCAAGACCCAGGTCATCCCCACCGGCTACGACGCCGAACGCTACGTTACCGAACGTCTCACGGCCCGCGCTCGCGACGGCGCCGCCGTGCCGGTGAGCATCGTCTACCGCAAGGACCTGCCGAGGGACGGCAGCGCGCCGCTCTACCTCTACGGGTACGGCGCCTACGGCATGGCAACGATGCCGGGCTTCTCCGCCAACCGGCTGTCGCTGCTGGATCGCGGCTTCGCCTTCGCCATCGCCCACATCCGCGGCGGCGACGACCTGGGATACGCCTGGTACGAGGACGGCAAGCTCGACAAACGCACCAACACCTTCAACGACTTCGTTGACGCCGCACGCTTCCTCATAGCCGAGCGCTACACCAGCGCCGGGCGCATCGCCATCGCCGGCGGCAGCGCCGGCGGCGAGCTGATGGGGGCGGTGGTCAACCAGGCAGCCGAGCTGTGGGGGGCGGTGGTGGCTCACGTGCCGTTCGTGGACGTGCTGAACACCATGCTCGATGCCAGCCTGCCGCTCACCCCCATCGAGTGGCCGGAGTGGGGCAACCCCATCACCGACAAGGCCGCGTTCGCCCACATCCGCTCCTACTCGCCCTACGATCAGCTTGCCCCCGGCCGCTACCCGCCCATGCTGCTGACCGCCGGCCTGAACGACCCGAGAGTCACCTACTGGGAGCCGGCCAAGTACGTGGCCAAGCTGCGCACCCTGAAGAAGGACGACAACTGGCTGCTGCTGAAAACCAACATGGATGCGGGGCACCGCGGCCAGTCGGGGCGGTTCGAGACGTTGCAGGAGCTTGCTGAGGAGTACGCGTTCATTCTGGTGAGTCTGAAGCTGGCGTGATCTTCGTGGCCGGCGGCTGCAGGACGATTCTGAGACCGGCCTCAGCCGCTCCGCGGTACCCTCGATCGCCGATGTTGCCCGCTGCGCGGTCAAATCGGCTCCCTCGGCTTCGGCTAGACGGTCTCAGAATCGTCCTGCAGCCGCCGCCCCGACGTATCGACAGCTTCAGTCTCGGCCTGCAGGGCGTTTGTCCGCTGCAGCCTTCTGGCAGCACCCGACCGCGGGCGGGGACGCGTACGGCGGACCCGGCGTGAATCGTAGCGGCGAAGAAGCGAAGTCGTTGTGAGGGCTTGTGCGGCCGCCCGAGAGAGATCTAGCCGGTTTCGGCGTGCCGTCCGGCCTTGGCCTCGTGGGCCTCGCGCATGCGGCGCTTGATGATGTTCTGAACCACCGACACGGTGGTCCAGTCGTGGAGCATCTTTCGATCACAGTTTTCGCAGGGAATCTGCACGCCATCAGTGACCGCGCGCAGCAGGGCGCTGTACTTCATGCGGGTGATGTGCTCGCAGTGGGAGCATTCCAGCCCCACGGCGGGATCGATGCCGATGTACTCCATGCCCGCACCACTCCTTGCTGCGGCGAACGATGACATTCCCAATAGTAGTGAAAATTCGGCGATAAGCCAGCGCACGGCGTAATGGTGGCACGCCCTGTCAGCGCGGCATCTGCTCGCGAAGCTGATCCCGGAACTGGGGCGCGGCGATCCCGATCAGCGCTTCTGCCCGCTGCCGCAGCGGCGCATCGCGCAACCGGGCGACGCCGTACTCGGTCACCACCAGATCGACGTCGGTGCGCAGCGCCGTCACCAGCTCCACCCTTGGAACGATGCGCGACAGCGTGCCGCCGCGCGCGGTGGCCTGCATGGCGACGATGGAGCGCCCGCCTCGGGACGCGCGGGCGCCGCGCATGAAGTCCACGGCGCCGCCGGTGCCGGAGATCTGCCGGCCGCCGGCCATCTCGGCATTCACCTGTCCGTACAGGTCCACCTCCACCGCCGAGTTGACCGACACGAAGTTGGAGAGCTGACCGATCACGCCCACCTCGTGAGTATGATCAGCGCCGCGAAAGACCACTTCGGGGGCATCGGCCAGCCACGCCAGCAGCGCCGCCGAACCCAGCGCCATGCCGGTGACGTGGGCGCCCCGGTCGACCTCCTTGCGGGCGCCCGTGAGGTTGCCGTTGCGGATCAGGCGCATGCCGCCGTCGTCGATCAGGCCGCCGTGCATGCCCAGGTCGTTCTTGTCACCGAGCCGGGCCAGGATGGCGGCCGGAATGGCGCCTATGCCGGTCTGAAGGCAGTCGCCGTCGCGAACCTCGTTCGCGACCAGGGCGCCGATGGCGTCTGCCACCGCGTCCTGCGGTGGCGGCGGCATCTCGTACAGCGGCCGCCGCGACGGCAGCAGCAGGTCGATGCGGCTCTCGTCGATGACCGGACACCCGGCCGGGGCAACCAGCGCTTCGTTCAGCTCGGCCATGACCACCCGGGCGCTGGCCAGGGCGGCGGCGGCGAAGTCGACGTTGGGCCCGAGCCGCAGCCGCCCGTCGCGGCCACGGGCCACCTGCACCAGCGCCACGTCGATGTCGCTCGCCACGTAGTCGAACACGCGCCGCATCTGCATCGGCAGGAAGTGCAACCGCTCCGGATCTGCATCCCTGAGCTGGGGGGTCATGAAGAACGTGGTGAGCTCGGCATCCGGCGCATACGCGGTGAAGTCCTCGCGGTTGTACCCGGCGATGGGAAACTGCACGAAGTGCAGCCCCGGGGGCAGCGTCTCGCCACGCATCGCTTCGAGCAGGGCGGCGGGTTCGTTGGCGCTGCCGGCGACGAAGATGCGCTGTCCGGGCTTCAGCAGGTCGGCAATCGGGCTCATCGGCACTCCGCGGCGGAAACGGTTCGCCATTGTAGTGAATCGGATGACAACGCACCCGGCACGCCGCACCATTCGGCCATGGCCGACATCGACGTCAACGACCCGCTGGCGCCCTTCGAACCGGGCGTACGCCAATGGTTCAGGGAGGCCTTCGCAGCACCGACCTCGGTGCAGACGGCGGCCTGGCCGGTGATCGCGGCCGGCGAGCACGTGCTGGCGACGGCCCCCACCGGCAGCGGCAAGACGCTCACGGCCTTTCTCTGGGCACTCAATCGCTTCGCCGCCGGCGCCAGCAACCCGGGCCATACCCGCGTGCTCTACGTCTCCCCTCTGAAGGCGTTGAACAACGACATCCGCCGCAACCTGCTGGGGCCGCTGGCCGCGCTGCGCGAGCGCGGGCTGGTGGGCGATCTGCGGGTGGAGACCCGCTCCGGAGACACGCCGCAGAGCGATCGGCAGCGGCTGCTGCGGCGGCCGCCGGAGATCCTGGTGACCACGCCGGAGAGCCTGCTGCTGATGCTCTCCGGCAGCCGCGGCCGGCACGCTCTGGCCGGGGTGGAGACGGTCATCGTCGACGAGGTGCACGCCCTGGTGGACAACCGCCGGGGCACGCTGCTGCTCACCGCGCTGGAGCGGCTGGCGGTGCTGGCGGGCGAGTTCCAGCGCATCGCGCTGTCCGCCACGGTGCGGCCGCTGCCCGCCATCGCCGCGTTCGTGGCCGGACGGCACGCGGATGGCGCGCCCCGGCCGATCCGCACCCTGGCCGCCGGGGACGACAAGCGCATCGAGCTCGCCGTGCGCTTCCCCCCGGCGCTGCGGAACGCGGCCGAGACCGGCGAGAAGATCTGGGAGCCCATGGCCGCCGAGTTCCGCGCCATCATCGGCCGCCACCGCGCGACGCTGCTGTTCGCCAACAGCCGCCGGCTCGCCGAGCGTCTGACCCTGGCCATCAATCGCGACCAGCCGGCACCGATCGCGTGTGCCCACCATGGCTCCCTGGCCCGCGAGGTGCGCCGCGACGTCGAGGCGCGGCTCAAGCACGGCGAGCTGAAGGCCATCGTCGCCACCAGCTCCCTGGAGATGGGCATCGACATCGGCACCCTGGACGAGGTGGTGCTGATCCAGTCGCCGCCCAGCATCGGCGCCGCGCTGCAGCGGATCGGCCGCGCCGGCCACGGCGTCGGCGAGGTCAGCCGCGCGTCCCTGTTTCCGTCCTTCGCCCAGGACTTCGTCACCGCCGCGGCGCTGGCCGAGGCGGTGCGACAGCGCGACATCGAGCCGCTGCGGCCACTGGAGAATCCGCTGGACGTTCTGGCGCAGCTCGTCATCGCCCTCACCGCCACCGAAGCCTGGCCGGCGGACGACCTGTACGCGCTGCTGCGCCGCAGCGGCAGCTACGCCACCCTGCCCCGCGCCTCCTTCGATCTGGTGGTGGAGATGCTGGCCGGACGTTACGCCGGATCCCGGGTCCGCGAGCTGCAGCCGCGCATCGACTACGACCGGGTGCGTGGGCTGATCCGCGCCCGCCGCGGCGCCGTGCTGAGCTTCTACCACTCCGGCGGCGTGATCCCGAACCGCGGCTACTATCAGATCCGCGATGCGGCGAGCCATGCGCTCATCGGCGAGCTGGACGAGGAGTTCGTGTGGGAGGCGACGGTCGGTCAGGTGTTCGGCCTGGGCACCCGCAACTGGCAGATTCAGCGCATCACCCACAACGACGTGCTGGTTCGAGCCAGCGATCGGCCGGCCACCACGCCACCGTTCTGGCGCGCCGACAGCGTCAGCCGCAGCTTCCACTTGTCCGGACGGATCTCGGACTTTCTGGCGCATGCGGATGCCCTGCTCGGTGCCGGCGACGCCGATGGCCTGCGCGCGCTGCTCACTGGCGAGCGCGGCTTCGATGCCACGGCCGCAGCGGAGCTCACCGAGTATCTGCAGCGTCAGCGCGCGGAGACCGGCGCGCCGCTGCCGCACCATGGACAGCTGCTGGTGGAGCGCGTGCAGTCGGGCCCCGGCGGCTACCGCAGCCCCGACCACCTCGAGCAGCTTGTGGTGCACAACTTCTGGGGCGGTCGCGTGAACCGACCGTGGGCGATGGCGCTGCGCGCCGCTCTGGCGCGGGAGGGCATCGCCGCAGAGCTGCACAGCGACGACAACGCGGTGGTGATCCAGAGCCGCGAGGGCGTGCCGCCGGAGGCCGTGCTCCGGCTGGTCACCAGCGCCAACCTGGCGCCCCTGCTGCGGTCGTCGCTGGAGGGCTCGCGCGTGTTCGGCGCCCACTTCCGCGAGGCCGCGGGCCGCGCGCTGCTGCTCACCCGGCAGCGCTTCAACGCCCGCCTGCCGCTGTGGATGACGCGCCTGCAGGCCAAGCAGCTGATGACGGCGGTGGCCGGCTTCAGCGACTTCCCGCTGCTGCTGGACACCTGGCGGAGCTGCCTGGTGGAGGCGTTCGACCTGGACGCGCTGCGCGACTGCCTCGACCGGCTGGGCGACGGCGTCACCGCCGCATCGTTCACGACCTCGACCACACCCAGCCCGTTTGCGGCGCACCTGACCTTCAACCAGATCAACCGCTACATGTACGCCGACGATCGTCCGGAGGCCGCGGGGCCCAGCGCGCTGTCGGACGAGCTGATCCGCGACGCGCTGGGCAGCGGCGCCCTGCGCCCCAGCCTCGACGCCGACACGGTGCGCGAGTTCGTCGCCCGCCGGCGGCGTACGGCGCCCGGCTACGCCCCGGAGCAGCCGGACGAGTGGGCGGCCTGGATCAAGGAGCGGGTGCTGATCCCGGCGGCCGCGCTGCCGGACGACGTCCGCCACCCCGACCTCGCGACCCTGAGCGACGGCCCGCGGCGCTGGGTCTGTCACGTCGAGACCCTGGGCGCTCTGCTGGCGTCGGGGCTGGCCGGCGCCGCGACGCCGTCGCAGCCGCCGCCACCCGTGGACGATCCGCGAACGGCCGTCGACCTCGCCCTGGAGGTGCTGTCATTCCATGGCCCGCTGTCGGCGGCACAGGTGACCGAGCTGCTGCCGGTGGTGCCCGACGGCCTGCTCGACGACGATGCCCTGATCCGCGGGCCGCTGCTGGCGGACGATGCGACCCACTACGTCTGCGATGCCGCCAACGTCGAGGCCATGCTGCGGCTGCAGCGTGCCCTGCGCCGCCCCCGGCTCGAGCTGCGACCGGCCACGACGCTGCCGGGCTACCTGGCCGCCTGGCAGGGCTTCGGAACGACGCAGACGCTGGAAGACGCCCTGGAGCCGCTGCGCGGGCTGCGCGCGCCGGTGGCCTCGTGGCTCTACGATCTGCCCACGGCTCGCCTGCCCGAGGCGGTCGACCGCGATCTCGACGAGGCCTTCACCGGCCTGGGCTTCGCCTGGCGGGGTGCCGGGGAAGGCCAGGTGCGACTGGGCTTTCCCGAAGACCTCGTGCTGCTGGACGAGGCGGCCACGGCCCAGCCGTTCAAAGACGTTCTGACGCCACTGTTCACCGACCCGGACGCCGGCTACGGCTTTCAGCAGCTGGCCGACCGCCAGCCGGCACCGACGTCGACCTTCAACGACGACTGGTGGGCGGCCGTGTGGCGCGGCGAAGTCGCCGCCGACAGCCTGGCACCCCTGCGCCAGGGCCTTGGCCGGCAGTTCTCGCTGCCGGCACCCAGGCCGGGCCGCCGCGCCAGGCTGGGACGCTTCGATCCGTGGCCGGGCACCTGGCGGCTGCAACCCCGCGACCCGGAACCGGATGCATCGGCAGGCCCGGTCGCCGAGCTGGAGGACGCCAAGGAGCGGGCGCGGATGCTGCTGGAACGCTACGGCCTGGTCTGCCGCGAGCTGGCCAACCGGGAGGGCGGCGCGCTGCGCTGGGCGGCCCTGTTCCGGGCGCTGCGGCTCATGGAGCTGTCCGGCGAGGTGGTGGCCGGCCGGTTCTTCGACGGCCTGTCCGGGCCGCAGTTCGCGCTGCCCGCGGCGCTGCCGCTGCTCGAGGCCGAGGCGCCGGAGCCGGAGAATTTCTGGGTCAGCGCCCTGGACCCGACATCCCCCTGCGGGCTCGGACTCGACTGGCCGGCGCTGCCGCAGCGCCGCCCCCAGAACTACCTCGCCTTCCACCGGGGCGCCCTGGCGCTGGCGGTGGAGAACCTGGGCCGCCGCCTCACCTTTCATCTGCCCCCGGATCATCCGGCCCTGGTGCCGGCGGCCGCGCCCCTGCGCTTCCTGCTGGCGCGCCACCGGCGGCTGCTGGTGGAGGCGGTGAACGGCGAGCCCCTGGCTGACACGCCCTACCGGCCGGCGCTGGCTACCGTGGGCGAGGTGGTCACCGATCACCGGCACGGCTACCTGCAGAGCGCCGCTGGCCTGTAACCGGCCAGGCGGATCGGTCATCATCCGCTCATGCTGCTCTACACCCACCAGCGCTGCCTCGAGCACCAGATGCAGCCGCGTCATCCTGAGTCGCCCGACCGTCTGCGCGCCGTGCTCGACCATCTCGAGCGTAGCGGTCTGCTGCAGCGCATGACCGTGCGCGACGCCACGCCGGTGAGCGAGGTGCGCCTGGCCCGCGTGCACGACGCCGACTATCTGGCGGCGTTGGCCCGCCTGTCGCCGGCCAGCGGCCTGGCCGCGGTCGATGCCGACACTTATCTATGTCCGAAGACTCTGGAGGCCGCTGCCCTGGCTGCCGGCGCGGTGGCGGACGCGGTGGACGCCGTGCTGGACGGCAAGGCCCGGCGAGCCTTCTGCGCGGTGCGGCCGCCGGGCCACCACGCCGAAGCGGACATGGCCATGGGGTTCTGCTTCTACAACAACGTCGCCGTGGGCGCGGCGATGGCGCTGGAGCGGACCGACATCGAGCGGGTGGCCGTCCTCGACTTCGACGTCCACCACGGCAACGGCACGGTGGACATCTTCAAGGACGATCCCCGGGTGCTGGTGTGCTCGAGCTTCCAGCACCCGTTCTATCCGAACCGCGGCTACGACGTGCGGCGGCCGAACCTGGTGCACACGCCTTTGCCCGCCGGCTGCGGCAGCGCCGCCTTCCGCCAGGCCATCGAGCAGGACTGGCGGCCGGCCCTCGAGCGGCACCGGCCGCAGCTTGTTCTGGTATCCGCCGGCTTCGACGCCCATCGGCTCGACCCGCTCGGCGGGCTCGGGCTCACGGAGGAAGACTTCCGCTGGGTGACGCGGCTGATCGTCGATGCCGCTGCGGCGACGGCCGGTGGCCGGGTCGTGTCCACCCTGGAGGGCGGGTACGACCTGACCGCGCTGGCGGCCTCGGTGGCCGCCCACCTGGAGGTGCTGGCGGCCGAGTGACCGCCGCGGGGGGAGCTACTCGCCCTTGAAGGCCGCGTCGCGCTTCTCGAGAAACGCCTTCACGCCTTCCCCGAAGTCCTTGCTGGCGCCGGCCTGGTTCTGAAGCTGCGCCTCCAGGTCGAGCTGCTGCTCGAAGGAGTTGCTCCAGGTCTGCCAGTAGGCCTTGCGAATCAGCGCCAGCGACCTCGGGCCGTCGGCCAGCTTGCGGGCGATGCCCATGGCACCGGCCAGCAGCGCATCGTTGTCGTCGTAGAGGCGATTCACCAGGCCCCATTCATGGGCCTGCTCGGCGGACAGCCGCTCGGCCAGCAGCGACAGCTCCATGGCGCGGCCCCAGCCGATCAGGCGCGGCAGCATGAAGGTCGAGCCGCCGTCCGGAATCAGGCCGATGCGGGCGAACGCCTGCAGGAAGAACGCGTTCTTCGAGGCGCAGACGATGTCGCCCATCACCGCGAAGCTCATGCCGACGCCGGCGGCGGCGCCGTTGACGGCGGTCACCATGGGCATCTCCAGCTCACGCAGCATGAACAGCAGCGGATGATAGCCGCCGCGCAACCCGTCGCCGGCGCCGCCCTTGCGCTCGGCGCGCCCTTCGTCCTGAAGGTTGGCTCCGGCGCAGAAGCCTCGGCCCTCACCGGTGAGCAGCAGGCAGCGGGCGCCGTTGGCCGGCTTTCGCACCTCGCGCACGGCTTCGGTGAAGTCCGCCAGCATCTGCGCGCCAACGGCGTTCATCACCTCGGGATGGTTGAACTTCAGCACGGCGACCTTGCCGTCGAACTCGAGCGACATGCGTTCCATGGGTTCCCTCGTCAGGCTGTTGTGAAAAATCCGGGAATCCGCAACGATACCGGAATGCAAGACGATGACATAGCCGGCATCGAGCGTGCCTGCACGGCGCTCTCTTATGCCTACGCGCGCGCCCTGGACTTCCGCGACCAGGACGCCCTGGTGGCGCTGTTCACCGACGATGCGACGCTGACCGTCGGTGAGACACTGAGCGGGCAGGACGCCATCCGCGCCTGGATCCGCGCCCGCCCCGACGAGGTGCGCTCGCGGCACGTCATCAGCAACGTGTTCGTCGACGTGTTGAGCGCCGACAGCGCCCGCGGCATCGCCTACCTCACCCTGTACCGTCACCAGGGCGAGGCCAGCCTGCGTCATGGCCCGGCGCCGCTGGCGGGCGCCGCGGCGGTGGGCCACTACGAAGACCGCTTCGTGCGCACCGCCGGCGGCTGGCGATTCGCATCGCGGCGGCTGCAGCTCGCCTTCCGCGACCCGGCCCAGTTCTGAGCCGGTGCCCTTGAGCCTCACGCCGGCCGCAGTGGTTCTCGATCTGGGGGGCGTGCTGTTTCGCCTGCTGCCGGAGCGGCGGCTGGCGGCCTTCGCCGAGCTCACCGGCCACAGTCCCGAGCAGGTGCGCCGCCGCCTCTTCGACTCAGGCTTCAGCCGCAGCTGCGATGCCGGCCAACTCGGCACCGACGCTGCGCATCGCGAAGGCGTGCGGCTGCTGGGCCGGCGGCTGGGCCTGTCGCGATTCCGTCGGTTGTGGGCGTCCGCCTACGAACCCGATGCCGCCGTGGTGAGCCTGGCCAGGCGCCTGAAGCCGCACACCCAGCTCGCGCTGCTGACCAACAGCTCCACCCTGACCCGGGAGGGGCTGGAAGCTGCGTTTCCCGAGGTGCTGGACCTGTTCCGGCCGCGCCTGTTCTCGGCGGAAGCCGGGCAGTTGAAGCCCGACCCGCGCCTGTTCCGGACCCTGCTCGACCTGCTGGGCCTGGAGCCCGCCCGCGTGCTCTACGTGGACGCCGCCCCCGTCAACGTCGATGCCGCCGCCGCCCTCGGCTTCGCCACCCACGCGTTTCAGGACGCCGTCGGGCTCGAGGCGCTGCTGCGCGATCGCGGGCTGCTGTGAAGGGCGGCCGTTGCGTTAGGATGAGCGTCGTCGGATCAAGGAGGTAACCATGCCACGCGTGCTCACAGCCATGACCTTCGCCGCCCTGCTGACGCTGGCAGCATCAGCCATGCCAGCGTCCGCGGAGGCGCCCGCGGCCGCCGACGGTGCGGCATCGGCCGTGATCGACGGCCGCATCTGGGCCGTGACCAGCAACGGCGCCGATGTGCCCTGGGGCGACGCAGATGCTTATTGCCGTGCGCTGCGTCTGGACGGGCGCGACGACTGGCGGCTGCCGACCCTGACCGAGCTCGAAAGCCTGCTCGACCCGGAGGCCGCCGGCGGTATTCTCCCGCCCGTGCAGCTCGACACCTGCTGCCTGTGGAGCACCACGTCCCTGGTGGAGCGGCCGAGCGCAGACGGCGGCCCGCCGGGCGCAGCGCCTTCCCAGTACTACTGGGGCCTGATCTTCGACGGCGGCATCCGCTACTACAGCAACCGCATGTTCTCCGACGGCCGGGCGCTGTGCACGCGCGACGGCGCCTGAGCCGTCGTCACCAGTAGCCGATCATCCGGCCGCAACTCACCACGGCCAGCCAGATCGCCAGCGACGTGGCACCCGCCCCTGCCAGCACGGCACCGTCTCCCGGACGGGGCGCGTGGCCGGCCAGCGCCCAACGCCAGGCACCCAGCCGCTGCACGATCGCCACGTTCACCAGGCCGACGCCGATCAGCGGCAGCTTGGCATACAGGAACGGGTTGCCTTCGTAGCCGGTGGCGTTGACCGTGAGCATGGTCGATCCGCTGGCCACGGCGATCACGAAGCCGACGGCGGCCAGCGGCACCGTCGGCCGGGCGATCAAGGGCAGCGGTATGGAGCGCCACGCGCCGAGCAGTCGCAGATCCAGCAGCAGCACCGCGCCGAACAGCATGGCGATGCCGAGAATGTGGGCCAGGTTCAGCCAGCCGTAGGCCCACACGCCGGCGCCGCGCACGGCTTCACCCAGCGCCGACGCCTCGAGCCAGACCAGCAGCGCGTAGATGCGATCGGCCACGCCGGCCGGGCTCAGCGCCGCGGCGGCGGGTAAACGTCGTAGTGGGTGTCGCCGTGGGTGACGCGCCGGGTCTTGAGCTCGTAGACGTCGGGATCGGCGTTGCGCTCACCATGCACGGTGACCTCCGCACCCACCGGCACCGTCCCCTCGCGCAGCCCGGCACGGTGGGTGCGGGGCGCCGGCGCCAGGGTCACCTGCCACAGCGTGCCTTCGCCGTCGCGGATCTGCATGGTGCCGTGGGGCCCCGACAGGCTGAGACCGGTCTCGACCACGCCGGTCACCTCGATCTCGCCGTCGTTGCCGCCCCAGCCGTGATGGCCCAGGGCCGGCAGCGACAGCAGGGCGGCGATGGCCGCCACCGTCAGACTCAAGCGCATGACACTTCTCCTCGTCGGCTTGGGTTTCGGCGCCGCGCCCGTCGCGCAGGCCCGGAGCGCATGCCGCTGAGCATAACCAACGCGTGGGTGGTTGCCAAAGCCACCCGGACGTCGAGGCCGGCCCAAGGCATCGGTTCCTTCCGCGGGATCGTTTCGTGATAATCCGCGGCACGATCCAGGGAGAGTGCCCATGTCCGAGGCCGCCCCCTCCGGGGCCATTGCCGCGCTGCACGACGAGATCGCGAGCCGCGCCGACGAGATCGAAGCGGCCCGGCGGATGCCGGACGATCTCGCGCAGCGTATGGCCGCCGCCGGCATGTTCCGGCTGCTGGTGCCGCGCTGCTACGGCGGCGATCAGGCACACCCGCGCGCGTTCTTCGATGCCCTGGCCGCCACGGCCCGTCGCGACGGCGCCGCCGGCTGGTGCCAGATGATCGCCGCCACCACCGGGCTGCTGTCGGCCTCGCTGCCCGAGCCCTGGGCCAAGACCATCTACGGCCGCAATGCCAACGTCATCACCACCGGCGTCACGGCGCCCCTGGGCCGCGCCGAGCCCGTGGACGGCGGCTACCGGGTATCCGGCCGCTGGCCGTTCGGCAGCGGCTGCCAGGTCAGCGACTGGATCTGCGGCGGCTGCCTGGTGATGGAGAACGGCGAGCCGCGACGCAACGCCCACGGCCTGCCCGAGTCGATGCTGGTGATGTTCCCGGCCGCCGAGGTGACCGTGCACGACACCTGGCGAACGTCGGGCCTTTGCGGCACCGGCAGTCACGACATCGAGGTACGCGATGCCGTTGCCCCCGAGGGGCGCTGGACCGTGCTGGGCGGACGCCCGCGCGTGGACGCGCCGCTGTACCGCTTCCCCACCCTGGGATTGCTGGCGCTGGGCGTCTCCGCCGTGGCCATCGGCATCGCCGAGCACGCCATCGACGCCGTCATCGAGCTGGCCACCGCCAAGGTGCCGACCGGCAGCCGCCGCACCCTCGCCGAACGCGGCGCCACCCAGAGCGATCTGGCCCGGGCCCGGGGCCTGATTCGCGCCGCCCGCGCCTACACGGCCGACGCCATCGACCGCGCCTGGGCACAGGCGGAGCAGGAAGGCCGTCTGGGCATGGACGTGAAGGCCGACCTGCGCCTCGCTGCCACCAACAACACCTGGAGCGCGGTGACCGCCGTCGATCTGATGTACCACCTGGGCGGCGGCTCGTCGGTGTACCAGAGCAGCGCGCTGCAGCGCTGCTTCCGCGACGTGCACGTGGCCACCCAGCACATCATGGTGGCGCAGCCCACCTACGAGATGGTGGGCAAGGTCATGCTCGGCATCGACCCGAAGACATTGCTGTGATGCTGATCGGCACCCTGGCCTCGCCCGCCCTGCTGGCGTCGCCTCACGCCCGGCGCGCCGAGCTGGCCTTGCGGGTGGTGGATGCGGGCCTAGACCACGTGTTCGTCGCCGATCACGTCAGCTTCCATGTGGGCGCCGGCATGGACGGGCTCATTCAGGCCGCCACGCTCAGCGCGCTGCACCCGCGGCTCAAGGTCTGCATCGGTGTCTACCTGCTGGCGCTGCGCCACCCGGTCACCGTCGCCCGGCAGCTGGCCACCCTGGCCGAGTCGGCACCCGGTCAGATCATTCTCGGCGTCGGCGTCGGCGGCGAGGACCGCAACGAGATCGCCATGTGCGGCGTCGACCCCGCCACCCGGGGGCGCCGCACCGACGAGTGCCTGACCGTAGTGCAGGGGCTGCTGCGCGGCGAGCCCATGGACCACGACGGCGAGTTCTTTCAGTTCCAGCGCGGTTGGATTCGTCCGGCTCCGTCGGCGCCGATACCCATGGTGATCGGTGGCCGCGCCGATGCGGCCCTCGCGCGCGCCGCGCGGTTCGGCGACGGCTGGCTGGGCGTCTGGTCGTCGGCCGCCCGCTTCGGCCAGGCGGTGGAGCAGGTGAACCAGCGGGCTGACGACCTGGGCAAGCCGAGGCCGGCGCTGCACGGCATGCAGTTCTGGGTCGGCATCGATGACGACCGTGGGGCAGCGCGGGCGCGCCTGGCCAAGGCCATGGAGAGCTTCTACCGCGTTCCCTACGAGCGCTTCGAGAAGTACAGCCCCTACGGCAGCGCCGCCGAGGTTGCGGACTTTCTCATGGCGTACCGCGAAGCCGGCTGCCGGCTGTTCAACATCATGCCCGTGGCCGCGTCGGAGGAAGCCGGCATCGACGCCGTCGCCGAGATCGCCCGGCGGCTGCGCTGAGGAGGATGGGGTTGGCTCACGATCACGCCCACCATGCCCACGGCGACGAGCCCGGCCACCAGCGCATCGTCGGCCGCGCCTTCCTGCTGATCGCCACGTTCATGGTCGTGGAGGTGGTGGGCGGGCTGCTGTCCAACTCCCTCACACTGCTGGCCGACGCGGGCCACATGTTTCTCGACGCCTCTGCCCTTGGGTTTGCCTGGTTCGCGCTGCGGCTGTCGCAGCGCGGCCACGATCACAACCTGTCCTACGGATACCACCGTTATCAGGTGCTGGCGACCTTCATCAACGGCCTGCTGCTGTTCGCCATGATTGCCTGGCTGCTGATCGAGGCCTGGGACCGGCTGCGCACGCCCCAGACCATGCTGCCCATACCGGCGCTGGTGGTCGCCAGCATCGGCCTGGCGGTCAACGTCATCGCCTTCCGCTGGCTGCACCGCGGCCACGACAACGCCGCGGTGCGCAGCGCCGCCCTGCACGTGCTGGGCGACCTGCTCGGCTCGGTGGCCGCGATCGCCGCCGCGCTGACCGTCTACCTGACCGGCTGGCCCTATGCCGACCCGCTGCTGGCGCTGGTGGTGGTGGCGATCCTTGCCCGCGGCGCCTGGGGCCTGGTGCGGGATTCCAGCCACATTCTGCTGGAGGGCGTGCCCGCCGACATCGACCTGGCCGAGATCCGCGCCGCGCTCACCGCACGGGTACCCGGGGTGCGGGAGGTTCATCACCTGCATGCCTGGGCGCTGACTGCCGAGAAACCCCTGCTGACGCTGCACGCCACCGTGGACGAGGACGTGGAGATCGGCGGCGTGGTGAGCCACATCAAGACCGTGCTGCTGCACGACTTCGGCATCGACCACTCCACCATTCAGGTGGAGCACGGCCCATGCCCGGACGACTGAGCTCGAGGAAAGATGGCGAAACCCGGACACACCGGCCTGCGGCGCGTCGTCAAGGCGACCGAATACTCCATCAAGGGGCTGAGCTCGGCCTGGCGCCATGAGCAGGCGTTCCGGCAGGAGTGCATCATCGGCCTCATCCTGCTGCCGTGCGCGTTCCTGTTGGGATCGACCCTCACGCAGACGGCGCTGCTGATCGGCGTCTGCCTGGTGGTGCTGATCGCCGAGCTGCTCAACTCCGCTCTGGAGGCCGCCGTCGACCGCATGGGCGAGGAGTTTCACGACCTCGCCGGCAGAGCCAAGGACATGGGCTCTGCGGCGGTATCGATCAGCATCCTGATGGTGTGGGTGACATGGGGTCTGGTGGCTGTCGAGCGGCTGATGGGGTGATCGGCATGAAGACGAGCGTGGATCATCTGATGTGGGGCGCCGGCGACCTCGACGAAGGCATGGCGGAGGCTCGGCGGCTGTTCGCCGCAAGCCCGGTTCCCGGCGGCTCTCACGCCGGCCTGGGCACGCGCAACGCCCTGCTCGGCCTGGCCGATGGCCGCTACCTCGAGATCATCGCGCCCGACCCGGCACAGGACCTCACCGGCACCCTGGGCGGCGCGTTGGCCGATCTCAGCCATCCGGCACTGATCACCTGGGCGCTGGCCAGTGACGACCTGCCCGCCATCTCCCGCCACCTGCAGGCTGCCGGGCTGAAGATGCGGGGGCCGCGCCGCACCCGCCGCGCCCGGCCCGATGGCGTGCAGCTGGCGTGGGACCTGCTGTTCGCCGGCGGCCACGACTACGGCAACCTGTTCCCGTTCTTCATCGACTGGCACGGCTCGCCGCATCCGGCCGAGGACCTGGCGGAATGCGGCACGCTGGAAGCCGTCACTCTGGAAACGACCCACCCGGCGGCGCTGCGGCGCCTGCTGGGCAACGTCGACGTGCCGCTGGTGATGCACCAGGCCGAGGAGCCGGCGCTGCGGGCCACCATCACCACCGCCCACGGCGACGTGGTGCTGGAGACCGTGCCGGCGACCCTGATGCTGCGATTCGCGTGACCGCATCGGGTGTCAGCGCCCTGGCGGGCCTGCGGCCCGCCACCGCGGCCGACGCCGAGGCGCTGGCCCGCATCTACAACCCCTACATCCTCGACACCATCATCACCTTCGAGGAGACGGCCATCACCGCCGCCGAGATGGCACGGCGCGTCGCCGAGGTGGACGGATACGGGCTGCCGTGGCTGGTGGCCGAGCAGGCCGGGGCCGTCGTCGGCTACGCCTACGCGACGCGCTGGCGCACGCGGCACGCCTATCGCTTCGCGGTGGAAAGCACCGTGTACCTCGGCCCGGAAGCCATCGGCCGAGGCATCGGCACGCAGCTCTATGAGGCGCTGTTCGAGGTGCTGCGGCAGCGTGGGACGCATGCGGTGATCGGCGGCATCGCACTGCCGAACGATGCCAGCGTGGGGCTGCACGAGAAGCTCGGCATGCGCAAGGTGGCCCACTTTCCGGAGGTGGGGTTCAAGTTCGGGCGCTGGATCGACGTCGGCTACTGGCAGCGCAACCTGTAACCCGCGCCCCGGTTCAGGCGGGCCTTTCCCAGACGGATACGTGGCTGCGGCTCATCGCCGTGAACGGCTCGCGCCGCCAGCCGCCCCAGCGGTGGCGCAACCGCATTCCCGCCAGCTCTGCCATCAGATCGAGCTCCGCCGGCCAGACGTAGCGGGCCGACATGGAGACCCGCTGCGCTCGTCCCCGGCGAAAGTGGACGTGATGCGAGATCAGGCGCTGCGTCACCACGTCGTACTCGTCCACACCCCAGTGGCTGTCGCTGCGGTCGAACACCTGCAGCGTCGCGCCCGGAGGCAGCGCCTGCAGTCGGGGAACCATCACCTCGATGACGAAGCAGCCGCCCGGCTCGAGGTGGGCGGCCGCATTGCGGAAGCAGGCCACCTGCGCCGCCTGGGTCGTCAGGTTCATGATCGTGTTGAAGACCAGATAGACGACCGAGAACGATTCGCCAACCACGGTGGTGGCGAAATCGCCGACCGTCACGGCGACCGAGTCGGCGCCGGGCTTGTCAGCCAGCTTCGCCAGCATGGCGCGCGACATGTCGATGCCGTGCACGGGCACGCCCCGCTGCGCCAGCGGCAGGGCGATGCGTCCGGTACCGACGCCGAACTCCAGCGCACGCCCGCTGCCCGCCAGCCCGGCGAGGCAATCGACCACCGGCCCCACGGCCGCTTCGCCGCTGTTGCCCGAATCGTCGTCGTAGGTCGCCGCCAGGTCGGCGTCGAAGTGGCCGTCATCGTTCATGCGCGAACCTTAGCGCATCCGTCGACCCGCCGGCAGCCGTGCTAGGCTGCTGGCCATGATCTCCGACCTGCCAACGCTGCTGCGATCCCTGGCGCCGCTGCGCCAGCCCGGCCGCTACGTCTACACGACGCTGCCGGCGGCGAACGCCGTGGATGCGTCGCTGCTGGTGGCGACGGTGCGCGAGCCGGAAGGGCTATCGGCCATCCTGGCCGCCGACGACGCGGCCCGGCTGGGGCTGCGCGGCGAGTTCCCCTGCGCCTGGATCACCCTCACCGTGCACTCTGATCTGGCGGCGGTCGGCCTCACCGCCGCGGTCGCCGCCGCGCTCACCGACGCCGGCATCAGCTGCAACATGGTGGCCGGCCTGCGCCATGATCATCTGTTCGTGCCCGAAGCGGACGCGGATCGGGCCCTGGCCGTGCTGCAGGCCATGCAGACTGAAGCTGGCGGCGACAGCCCCTCGGCGCCTTCGTAGCACCATGGCCATCCTGATTCGCTGCGCCAAGCCTGCCGACGCCGCCGCCGTGGCGGACGTCTACCTCGCCTCCCGAAAAGCGTTCCTGCCCTTTGCGCCGCTGGCGCACGGCGATGCCGAGGTGCGGACCTGGATTGCCGCAACGCTGCTGCCCGCCGGCGGCGTTTCCGTTGCCGAGGTGGACGGCCGCGTGGTCGGCATGGTGGCGGTCAGCACCGCGCCGGAGGGCGCGTGGATCGATCAGCTGTATGTGGCGCCAGATTCAGTCGATCACGGGGTGGGCACGCTGCTGCTGCGCAACGCGCTCGGGCGGCTGTCGCACCCGGTGCGCCTGTACACGTTCGCGGAGAATCTGCGCGCGCGAGCCTTTTACGAGCGCCACGGCTTCACCGCCATCGACTTCGGCGACGGCTCCGGCAACGAGGAGGGGCAGCCGGACGTGCTATACGAACTGGATGCGATCGATCAGTAGTGGGGCGGCCGTTCGTCGGCGGCCGGTGCGCCATCGTCGCTTTGCGTCTGCAGCTGCTCGGCCAGCACCAGGAGCTGGGCCTGCAGCCGATCGATGCGCGCCTGCTGCGCCACCAGCGCGTCGCTAAGCTGCTGCAACGCGTCCTCCTGAAACGCAGCCTTGGTCTCCAGGGATTCGATTCTCGCGGCGTCGCTGCTCAACGGGGGCTCCAAAGCGTGGGTCGGGGGCGGATATGCTAGCAGCCCCCCGCCCACGCACGACACGCACAGGAGCATCGACACCATGAGCAGACGCCTGATCAGTTCCGGTTCCACCTTCGAGCAGGAGATCGGCTACTCGCGGGCCGTGGTGGACGGCGACTGGGTGTTCGTCTCCGGCACCACCGGCTTTGACTACGCCACCATGACCATCGCCGACGACATCGTCGCTCAGTGCGAGCAGTGCCTGAACAACATCGAGGCCGCGCTCACCGATGCCGGCGCCGCCCTCACCGACATCGTCCGCGTCACCTACGTCGTGCCCGAGGCGTCGGAATTCTCCCGGTGCTGGCCGACGCTGCGCCGCTATCTCGGCGAGGTGCGCCCTGCGGCCATGATGATTTCGGCCGGCCTTGCCGACCCGCGCATGCGCATCGAGATCGAGGTTACCGCGCGGCTCAGATCGGCCTGACCGGAAGCGGCGAGCGATGCCGGCCGCTGCGACGCCGGCCGATCAGCCGTCCTCACCGCGCCGGGCCAGAGCCCGCAGGGCGTCCCCGTCATGCACCGTGACCTGCCTTCGGGTGGCGTCAAGGATGCCGGCGCGGCTCAGGCGCGCCAGCACCCGCGACAGGCATTCCAGGGTCATGCCCAGATAGCGGGCAAGATCGGTGCGGCTCATGGGCAGGGGCAACGGGTTGTCGCCACGCCGCAGCCTGCGCATGCGCTGCGCCAGGGTCACCAGAAATCCGGCCACGCGGGCATCGGCGGCGCCCTGGCTCAGAGTGTGCTGGTGGTCCGCCGCCAGCTCGCTCTGGCGGCCTGCCAGGCGCAGCAGCGAGCGCCCGGCACCGACCTGCCATAGGCCCTGCAGCTCGCCGGCGAGCACCCGGCAGGCGGTGCTGGTCTCCAGAGCCACGGCGATCTCGCTGCGACCGCCCCCGGCCAGCCGGGAAACGCCCACCAGGTCGCCGGGAAGGTGGAAGCCGGTCACCGTCTCGTCGCCGTCCGCCGAGACGCGGATGGTCTTGAAGCACCCTGAGCGCACCACGTAGCAGTCATCGCCACGGTCTTCGGGCGCGAACAACCGGTCGCCCTTGCGCAACGGCGGGCTGGGACGTACGCAGGCGGACAGCCGCTGCAACCCATCGTCGTCCAGGCCATCCGCCAGGCAGTGCTGCCGCGTGGGACAGTGCAGACAGTGGCTGGCATCGACGTCAGGCATGCCGGTACTGTGCGGCGGCCCTCGGGCAGGAAACATCGTGGGTTCCCCGTACCCGCGGCGGCCGATCGCCCTTAAGCTGGCGTTCAGGTAGCCTGCCCTACAGTGGCATCCTGCAGCAGTCCGCTGCACCGTGGCCGAATGGCCGGGAGGTGCACATGCGTGTGTCGCGACGATCGATTTCCTGCGCCTGCTGGGTGGCGCTTGCCGCGGCCGCATGCACGCTGACGCCGGTCGTGGCGGCTGCCCAGAGCGCCGGTGACGCGACCATTCTGGGGGCCGGCAGCGACGGAGCACCCGCGCCGGCGCCTGCCGCGATCCGGTCGGCCGAGGAGATCGAGGCCCTGGTGGCCCCGGTCGCCCTGTACCCGGATGACCTGCTGGCCATCGTTCTGCCCGCCTCCACGTTTCCTCTGCAGGTGGTGCAGGCCGCCAGGTTCCTCGAGGCCGCTCGAGAGGACAGCACGCTCGAACCTGATGAAGACTGGGACGACTCCGTGGTGGCGCTGCTGAACTATCCCGAGGTGCTGGACAAGCTGAGCGACGACCTGGACTGGACCTGGGAACTCGGTCAGGCGGTGCTCGCCCAGCAGGAGGACGTGGTCGCCGCCGTGGCCGGCTTTCGCGACCGTGCCCATGCCGCCGGCAACCTGAAGAGCGACGAACGCCAGACCGTCGAGGTGGCAGACAGCACCATTCGCATCAAACCGGCCAATCCGGAAGTGATCTACGTGCCGTATTACGAACCGTCGCGGGTGGTGGTCTACCAGCGGGCGCCGGTGTACTACTACTACCCGCGCGCCTACCCCGTGTACTACTACCCGTACCCGGTGGACTACCCGTTCTACAGCGGCTTTTTCTGGGGCGTCACCACCTACTACAGCCTCGGCTGGCACACCCGCCATGTGCACATTCATCCCTACGACCATCGCTGGCACCCCTACTACTCCCGCTGGTCGCACTACGACTTCGGTCACTACTACTACCGCCGGCCGCGTACCGTGGTCTACAACCACTACCACTTCCCGAGCAACGCCGGCCGTTATCATGCCGGCAACGCCTGGAAGCCCCATGATCGGCGCGCCTACAACCGGCCCGGCAGACCGCATTACTATGCCGAGCGCAACCGTCATGACGACGGCCGCCGCTACCGGGACGGCAACCGCTACCGCGATGGCGACCGGTACACGGACGCCGACCGGTATCGAGACGGCGGTCGCCATGGCGACGGCAACCGATACCGCACCGATGATGGCCGTCGCGATGACGGCCGCTACCGGAACGGCGAGCGCCGCTGGGCAGGCACGAACGTCGACGGTGACCATCGCCGCGATCGCGCCAGACAAGCCGACCGACGGGACCATGCCGGGCTGAACAGCCCCATCGAGGGCCGGGCACGAATCCGCCAGCCGGATCAGGCGCGCCCTGATGGGCAGCCGCGCAAGGCCGCGCCCACCTACCGCATGCCGGAGCAGCGCAGCGGTGACGGCAGGGTCGTGCGGGCAGAGCGGGCCGCGGGCGCAGAGCGCGCTCCTCGGGGCGAGCCGTCACAGCGCGCCCACGTCATCCGCCAGCAGCCGGAGAACCGAGGCCGCTGGGCGGCCAACGCGGGGACGGAGCAGCGCACCATGCAGGCGCCGAGGCCGCAGCTACGGACGATCTCACCGGAGCGCGCACCGGTGGCGGCGGCGCGCGAGTCGCAGCGTGCGGAGCGCAGCGCGCCGCGCGGTCAGGCCATACGTGAGCAGGCTCGCGGCCACAGCGACCAGTCGTCAGCGCGACGCCAAGGTGACCGGGCCGGGTTCACGCCGCGCTGATCGATGGCTCGCCGGCGCCAGCGTCGGCGGGTATCAGCCCGACAGCAGCCCGCTCTGGGCGATGCCGTCGAACATGAACTGCACGGCCAGGGCCGCCAGCAGCACGCCGAAGACGCGGCTCACCACGTGCAGACCGGTGACGCCCAGGAAGCGCTGCAGCTTGCTGGCCAGCAGCAGCGCCGCCAGGGTGATGATCAACACGGCCAGCAGCATGGTCAGCACCACGCCCTGGCGAAGCAAATCGCCCTCGGCGTCGGCCATCAGCAGAATCACGGCGCCCATGGCGCCGGGGCCGGCGATCAGCGGCGTCGCCAGGGGAAACACCGTGACGTCGGCTTTGCCGGCACCCTCGCGCATCTCCTCCTCGGTGGCGCTGGTGCCGCCGGATGGCCGCGCAAACACCATGTCGATGGCGATCAGCAGCAGCAGGATGCCGCCCGCGACCCGCAGTGCGGCGATGGAAATGCCCAGGCTCGACAGCATCACGTCGCCGGCCAGAGCGAACAACAGCAGGATGCCCGTCGCGATGAGGGTGCCGCGCACGGCCATGCGCCGGCGCTGCTTCGGCGTTGCCGCCGGCGTCATCGCCGCGAACACGGCACCGACGTCCAGCGGGCCGATGGTGGCAAAGAAGGTAGTGAAGGCCACCACCGCGGTCTCCATCATGGTGCAGTTCCGATTCCCAGGTATCGATGGTCAGCGGGCTTCGAGCAGCAGCTCCATACCGCCTTCGCGCAACAGCGTACCACGGGCGATCTCGAAGCAGCCGAGCGCGTCGGCCAGCACCGTGCGCGTGTGCGGATACCCGCGAAGCACGCCGCCCTGGCGCGGGCGTACCGCAAGCCGGTTCTCGTCGAGGGCGCCGAACTGCAGGGCTATTTCTGGCGTGGCGCGGGCCATGCCCGGGGCGCTGGCCTTGAACGCACCGAAGCCGTGGGCGCGGGTGCCGCGGTGCAGGTACGGCCGCAGCGCCTGGCTGAAGGCCCTCAATGCCGGCACCGGCAGGTAGTTCAGAAAGTCCCACAGCAGCACGATGTCGAACCGCGTCTCATCAGAGAAGTCGAGCAACTCGGCGAACGCGGCGTCGAACGGCGCCTGAGGGTCTTCATCCGTCTGCGTCAGCGCGACCGGCTCGGCGCGCAGCGCCGGCGCATCGAACAGACCGGCGAAATGCAGACGGCACCGGAACCGCGAAAAGAACGCCACGGTCTCCGGGACGCCGTCGCCGACGTCGAGAATGGTCAAGCGATCCGATTCGTCCAGCCCTTCGAGCAGCAATGGCAGCAGCAGGGTTTGCCGTACCTCGACGCCGGCGGGCGGCGACGGGGAATCCGGCGGGCGCACATCGGCGCCGCCGCGTCTGGGTTTCATGCCTCCTCCCGAGGCCCGGGTGCCGGGACGGCTCAGCCCTTGCTGGCGGCCTCGCCGGCGACACCTTCCACGGCCATGGGCTTAGCGGCCGAAGCCGGCTTGGCGCCCTGGCTCGACTGCGCACGCTCGGCGCCGCTGGGATCCATGTCGATGCTGCCCTTGAACTTGGCGCCATCTTCCAGCGTGACCCGGGGAGCCACGATGTTGCCCTGAACGCGACCGGTCTTGGTGATCACCACCTTCTCGACGCCCGAGATGTCGCCCTTCACCTCGCCATCGATGCGCACCACGTTGGCGGTGAGGTTGGCGGTCACGTGTCCGGACTGGCCGACCGTGAGGTCGTTGTTCTTGAGATGCACCGTGCCGTTCACACGACCTTCGATCACCAGGCTTTCCTCGCCCGTAATGTCACCCTTGATGGTGATGGTCTTTCCAATCATGGCAGTACCTCTGGCTGTAGGCTCCGGCACACGCGCCCGGGCCTCCGGGGCGCTGCTGCCGAACGTCGACTCGGGGGCGGGCTCGCTGTCCTTGCGCTTGTCGAACATTGACATTGTCATCTACCTCACGAACGTCGGAAGTCGCCCGGGCGATGGTATCGGCTTTGGATGACCGGTGATACCGTCATGACTCCGGGCTGAGGCACAGTCCGCACAGTCGCGAGCGAGCCGTCAGCCGAGCAGCTCGCTGGCCCGATCGATCAGCGGCGTCATCGCCAGCTTGGTGGTCTCCCAGAGCGGGTCGTGACGCTTGCCACGCCGGTGCAGGCTCAGGTTGAAGCCGGTGATGATCGCGAACTTGTATGCGGCCAGCGCGCGAAACCAGTTGAGATCCGGCAACGGCGCGCCCCAGGCTTCACGATAGAGCCCAACCAGCGTCTCCGGGTCGAGGAACATGGGCCGGCCGCCCTCTTTCGGCCACGCTTCCGGATCGCTGAAGGTCGCGATCCAGCCGACGTCGTTTAACGTCGCGCCGATGCCGGTGAGCTCCCAGTCGATCACCGCCTTCAGGTGGCCGTCGCGGCTGCAGAACAGGTTGGCGGTCTGGAAGTCGCCATGAAAGATGCCTACCGGCGCCCCGGCAGGCAGCGTGTCCAGCAGCTTCTGGCGCACCGCCGGCGCGTCCCGCAGCCGCTCCGGGTCGGCGGCCTTCTCGTAGAACCGGTCCCAGCGGGTCACGTCGTCCTCGAAGGGCAGGGCCTCGCCGAGGTAGCTGGCCCTGGCCGGGTCCACCTTGTGAACGTTGGCCAGCGCGGTCATGACCTCGCGGCCAAGGTCGTAGAGCTGCGAGTCGGTCAGGCCGCGGCCCCACTCACCCTCGCCCAGACGCAGCACGTCGCCTTCGAGCCAGGGCACCACGAAGTACGGGCAGCCGAACCACTCCAGATCGTCACCCGACCAGCGCACCGAGCAGTGAGGCACCGATGTCGCGTCCAGCGCGTTCAGCACCGCGACCTGGCGCAGCACGTCGGCCGTGCCACGCCAGTTGACGTTGGGCGGCGGCAGGCGAATGAACCACGCGTCCACGCGACCGGCGACCTCGACGCGGAAGCCGTAGGCGAAGCCGGCGTGTCCCGGCATGGCGACCACGTCGAAGACGCGCACGTCGGCCGCGTCGTACTTGGCCTTGCAGAATGGAACCAGGCGTTCGGCGAGTTCTTGGATTTCCATGGCGCTTACACCGGGGCCGGGCCGGGGAACTGCTCGCGCAGCACCCGCTTCAGGATCTTGCCGCTGGGGTTGCGGGGAATCTGGTCGACGAACTCCACCGCCTGCGGGCGCTTGTAGCCCGCCAGCTTGCCACGGCAGTGCTCCATCACGTCCTTCACCGTCAACGACTCGTCCCTGCGAACCACGATGGCCAGCGGCGACTCGCCCCACTTCTCGCTCGGCAACCCGATGACGGCCGCCTCCACCACCTGCGGATGGCTCATGAGCACGCCCTCGATTTCTGCTGGATACACATTCTCGCCCCCGGAGATGATCATGTCCTTGATGCGATCCTGGATGAAGACGAAGCCCTCCTCGTCCATGACCGCCACGTCGCCGGTGTGCAGCCAGCCGTCGCGCAGGGTCTCGGCGGTGGCATCCGGCCGGTTCCAATACTCGCGCATGTTGTGGGCACCGCGCACCACCACCTCGCCGGCCTCGCCCGCCGGACACGGGCGGCCCTGCTCATCGACGATGCGCACCTCGGTGTGAAAGAAGGCCTTGCCCGTTGAGCCGGGCTTGCGCAGCGCGTTGGCGCTGTCCATGACGCAGGCGGGGCCGCAGGACTCGGTGAGGCCGTAGACCTGCAGCACGCCGATGCCGAGCTGATCGTACTTCTCGGTGAGCGCCACCGGTACCGGCGCGGCGCCGGTCATGATCCAGCGCACCGAGCTGTAGTCGCAGCGCTTGAACGCCTCGGCCTGGAGCATGAAGTTGAGCATGGCCGGAACCATCAGCCCGGTGGTGATCTTTTCGCGCTCAATGAGCTTCCAGGCCAGGTTGGGATCGAAGCTGCGCATCACCACCGAGGTCGCGCCCCGGTAGACGTTCACGGCGAGCGGCGTCAGGGCGCCGACGTGAAACATCGGCAGCGCGGCCAGATAACGATCGCCGTCCACGTACTCGGCCGTCGCCGCGATGGTGAGCACGGCCCAGAGCGCGGTGTGATGGGTGTGCACCACCCCCTTCGGCAGGCCGGTGGTGCCGGAGGTGTACATGATGTACAGCATGTCCTGATCGCGGGCCGTGATCTCGGGCTCGTCTTCCGCCCCACCGTCCCGGAAGGCCTCGTAGCCTACGGCGAAATGCGCCGCCTCCCGCTCGGCGGTCACCTGCAGCCACTGACCGACGTCGGTCCTGGCGCCGCGGGCATGCAGGTCGGCCACGGTGTCGACGAACGCCTCGTCGTAGATCAGGCGCCGGGTGCCGCTGTCCTTGAGGATGAACTCCAGCTCGTCGGGTACCAGCCGCCAGTTCAGCGGCACCACCACGGCGCCCACCTTGGCCAGGGCGAAGTAGGCCTCCATGAACTCGGCGCTGTTCATCAGCAGCAGGCCGACCCGCTCGCCCGGCTCGATGCCGTCGGCGCGCAGCGCGTTGGCCAGCCGGTTGCAGCGGGCATTCAGGGCCGCGAAGGTCAGGCGCAGGTCGCGGTGGCTGTCCACATAGGCTTCACGGTCGGGATTCAGGTACGCCCGCTTCGCCAGCAGCAGGCCCAGATTGTTATGCATGCTCCCCCTCCATCCTGACCGCACCTCCTTCGAAACGGGCTTCATTGTCGGGAATCGGGCCCGGCATGTGAATAGCGCCCGTGGGGGCCGCGTGTCCGACACGCGGGTCAAAGGACGCGTCGTGCAGCCGCAGATGCTGCAGATGCAACGCCCCGCAACCCCAGCCGCCATGCGACTTCGCGGGCACGGCGGCGCGCTGTTTCAGGGCAATGCTGCTTCGCAACAATTGGTAACAAAAAAGCCCGGTTGGAGCCTTGCCGGGCGCCGCCAAAACCGTAGAATGCGCGCCTTCTTACCGGGCTGCCCCTACGGGGCGCGCGGCCAAGAACAGGCGTGGCGCGGTGTCTCTCTCCCCTTCCTCCCCAGCCGCGAAGACAGTGCCTCAATGCACTGTCGCCACGCCTTCTAATTCTCCTTCCCGCGCCCACCCCACCCTGGACAATCGCCCGGACGCGGTTAGACTCCTGTTCAGGTCTTGTACTGGGCAACGCCCGTGGACGACGAAGACGACCTGTACCGCATCGGCACCATCGCCCAGCTCTCCGGCATCGCCGTGGAGCGGCTGCGCGCCTGGGAGCGCCGCTACGGGCTGGAGCCGGCCCACAAGGCCGGCAAGACCCGCTTCTACAGCGGCGCCCAGCTCGAGCGGCTGCAGCGGATCAAGCGCCTGATCGACCAGGGCCATCCCATCAGCACCCTGGTGGAGCTCACGGACGCGCAGCTCGAGGAGCGGCTGTCCACCCAGCGACGGGCCCGCCTGAGCCCGGCCCGGGCGGGCCTGATCGGCCCGAACCTGCTGGTGCTGGAGCACCAGCAGACCGAGGCCAGCCGGCTGGACGTGCGCGGCCGCTGGGCCAACGTCGACGCCTTTCTCGAAGACCCCACCGCCGCCGAGCCCCTCGACGTGGTGGTGGTGCAGCTGCCGGTGCTGCTTAGCGACACCCTGGCCCGGGTCGGCCGATTCCAGCCCGAGGCACGACTGGTGGCGCTGTATCAGTTTGCCACCGCCAAGCACCTGGCCGCCGTGCAGGAACAGGGCATTCCCACCCTCACCTGGCCGGCCGCCTGGCGCGAGATCGAGCACGCCTGCGCCACCACTGCGGGCATGCCGCTGCGGGCCGCACGGGCGGCCGTGCGCCGGTTCAGCGACGAGCAGCTCATCGCCATCGCCGCCAGCAGCACCGACGGCAGCCGCTGCCCGGCACACCTGGTGGAGCTGATCAGCAGCCTGAACGCGTTCGCTGAATACTCCCTCGCCTGCGCCGACGATGTCGACGATGCCAACGACGCCGCCCGCTACCAGCGCGTGCACACCGACACCACCCAGGCGCGGGCCCAGCTCGAGCTGGCCCTGGAGGTGCTGGCAGATGCCGAGCAGCTACTGGTCACGCCAAACTGAACAAGACCTGTACAAAACACGAAAAAAGCTGTTGACACGGATCTTGTACTGTACATAATGAAGCCACTTTATGGTTTCAGGCGTGCGACAACTTCAATGCAGTCCTCCCTTTCAAGTGTCCTTCCCCCAGAAGACGAAGTTGCACTCAGCGGGCTCGCCCGCTGACACGCCTTTTTTATCCGGTCCCCGCCCGCTAGGGGGACAGACGCGGCGCCTCCGGGCGCCGCGCGCGTTTTGGGGCCTGGCGCACACGCCGCCCCCGTCCTCTTTGCCAGGACGCCGGCGCTCGCGCACACTCGCTTGAATCATCCCGACGGATCCGGCTGCGGGCAGGCATGAGCATCCCGGCAACACTGCGTCTACTGCGCGTCGCGCTCAGCGCCGGCGCAGTTCTGGCCCTTGCCGCGTGCGGTGGAGGCGGCGGAGGCGGGGGCGGCGCCGGGCCGGCGCCCGCCACCAATCAGGCCCCCACGGCCAGCTTCACGGTCAGCACGGCAGACGGCTTCGCCCCCCTCGATGTCACCTTCGACGCCTCGGCGAGCAGCGACCGCGACGGCACCATAGCCGTCTACCGCTGGACCTTCGGCGACGGCGACAGCGCCGAGGGCGGCCCGGTGATCAGCCATCGATTCACGGACACGGGCACCTTCTCCGTCCAGCTCACGGTGAGCGACAACGCCGGCGCCGCCGGGGCCACCAGCCGCAACGTGCGGGTGCGGGGCGCCAACGTCAGCGGCCAGGTGCAGATTGCCCGGGAGAGCGCCGTCGACAGCGACGTCAACGACCGCTTCACGCCGACCCGGGACAACAACAGCTTCGGCACCGCCCAGTCGATCCGCAACCCGACGCGACTCGGCGGCTTCGTCAACCTGCCGGACACCGGCTCCGATTCCGGCAACTTCCGCCAGAGCGGCGATCCGGAGGACTTCTACCGCGTCACCCTGCTCGGCAACGAGCGCATCGTGCTGTCCATCGGCGACCCGGAGGCAGATCTCGACCTCGAGCTCTACGACGACGCCAATCCGCCGCAACAGGTCGATGCCTCGATTTCGCTCGATCCCAGCGAAGACGTCACTGCTCCGCCCCTTCCGGGCGACTACTTCGTGCGCGTCGTCGCGGTCACCGGCGCCAGCAACTACGTGCTCAGCATCAGCGATGGTCTGACCATCGCCACTGAGCGGCGGCGGGCCAAGCGCCTGACCGACGCGTTCGTCCCCGGCGAAGTGCTCTCGGCCAGCGGCCGCCGCCCGGTGAGCCGCAGCAGGGTCGCGCCCGACACCCGCGCCGGGCGGTACAGGCTCGCGCGGTCCCACGTGGACGACAGGCTGCCGGACCTGACCCTGCCCCCGGTGCCGCTGGCGGCCGGCGCCACCGCCAGCGCCGAGACCCTGGCCCGCTACCGCACCCTGCTGGCGGTGAAGGCGCTGCACAGGACCGGCACCGTCGAGGTGGCCGAGCCGAACCTGCTGCGGCAGCCGCTGCGCACGCCCGACGACGAGCTCTATCCGTTCCAGTGGCACTACCCCGACATCGAGCTGGAGCAGGCCTGGGACATCACCACCGGCCAGGACACCGGGCACCCGCCGGTGGTGGTGGCGGTGGTGGACACCGGCGTGCTGCTCGACCATCCCGATCTGCGCAATCAGTGGCTGCGGGACAACGGCGGCGCGGTGGTGGGCTATGACTTCATCCAGGACGCGGCGCGAGCCAACGACGGCGACGGCCTCGACCCCGACCCGAGCGACCCGGGCGACAGCGCGGCCGGCCCGGACGCCAGCAGCTTCCACGGCAGCCACGTGGCGGGCACCGTTGCCGCCGAAAGCGACAACGCCGTCGGCGTCGCCGGCGTGTCCTGGGGCGCGCGGCTCATGCCGCTGCGCGCGCTCGGCATCGGTGGCGGCACCACCTACGACGTCATGCAGGCGGTGCGCTACGCAGCGCGACTGTCGAACGCCTCGGGCCAGGTGCCGCCGGTGCGCGCCGACATCGTCAACCTCAGCCTCGGCAGCGACCTGTACTCGGAATCGGAGCAGCGCACGTTCAACGAGGTGCGTGCGCAGGGCGTGCTGGTGGTGGCCAGCGCCGGCAACTCCAGCAGCGACGTGCCCAGCTATCCCGCCTCCTACGACGGTGTGGTGTCGGTCAGCGCCTCCACCATCACCCGCACCAGGGCGCCGTACTCCAACTTCGGACCGCTCATCGACGTGGCCGCCCCCGGCGGCTTCGCCTGCGATCCAGACGAGGGGCCGCAGTGCGATTTCAACGCCGACGGCCAGCCCGATGGCGTGGCCAGCACGCTGGGCAGCGGCGGACCCGGCGGCGGCATCGAGTTCGCCTACGGCATCCTCCAGGGCACGTCCATGGCCGCCCCCCACGTCGCCGGCGTCATGGCCCTGATGAAGTCCATCTACCCGACGCTGACCCCGGCCGAGTTCGACGCCCTGCTGGCCGACGGCCAGCTCACCGACGACGCCGGCTTGCCGGGACGCGACGACGTCTTCGGCCACGGCATCATCAATGCCCGCCGGGCCGTGCAGGCCGCTGCGGCGCTGCAGGCCGGCACCGGCACGGGCATCGGCGCGGTGCTGTCGGTGTCGGCGGGCACCCTCAACTTCCAGGCGTTCACCCGCAGCCTCGACTTCTCGGTGAGCAACCTCGGCGACGAGTCGGTCAGCATCAGCGTCAGCGGCGACCAACCGTGGCTCAGCGTGTCACCGCTGGCAGCGAGCGGCGACGGGTTGGGGCCTTACCGGGCCACCGTCGACCGGGCCGGCCTGGCCGACGGCAACTACGCCGCCGTGATCACGATTCAGCCCGACGACGGCAGCGTAACGCCGCGCAGCATCAACGTGCTGATGCGGGTCTCGAGCCCGGACGATGAAGCAGACGCCGGTCAGCACTACGTGCTGCTGGTGAGCGCCGACGGCAGCGACGCGGTGGCGCTGGACGTGGTCAACGTCTCCAGCGGCATCTACGACTTCCGGATCGACGACGTGCCGCCCGGCGAGTACCGGCTGTTCGCCGGCACCGACCTCGACGACGACGACTTCATCTGCGACGGCGGCGAAGCCTGCGGCGCCTTCCCGTCTCTGGCCGAACCCGCCCTGATCGTCATCGACGGCGCGGCGCAACCGGAGGTGGAGGGATTGACCTTCGCTTCGGAATTCCGCACCACCGCCACCACCACGGGGTCGGCACCCGCAGCCGCGGCAACGCTGCCTGACGAGGGCATACGCCACCGGGTGCCGCGACCCTGATGCGTTCACGTTGCCGCACAAGGAGCCTCACATGCCCATGATCCGATGGCTGCTGCCGTCGCTGGCCCTGCTCGCCGGCTGCGCCGGCGGCCGCGGCGTCGATGTCGAAACCGTGCTCGCCTGGGATCGCTGCGAGGGTCTGCGTCCCGGACTCACCCGGGTGGATCTGGCGGCGCTGGCCGGCATCCGCGGCACCACCCTGCTCGGCGCCCCGGCTCGGCCGGCGACGCCCGCCGCCGGCGACGGCCTGCTGCTGATCGCCGTTTCCCGCGGCGACCAGCCGACGCCGGGCTACGGGCTGTCATTGCAGAGCGCCCGCCTGGACGGGGCGACCGCGGTGCTGGAGCTGAACTGGCAGACCCCGGAGCCGGGCGCCATGCTGGCACAGGTGATCACCCATCCGTGCCTGGTGGTCGGCATCGCCGACGCGGCCGGCATCGGCCGGGTGGAAGCCGTTGATCAGCACGGCAAGCGCCTCGGCGGTGTCGACCTCTGAGCCGGCCTCAGCCGGTGAGCAGCGCCAACGCCGCCTGCGCGCGCAGATGCACGCTCTGTTTGTAGGCGTCCAGGTCCATGTCAGGACGATCGCCCATGGCGCCCACCAGGTAACGCTTGTAGACGCCCTGGCCGATGGCGGCCAGCCGCCAGTGCGAGAAGGCCCGGTAGTAGTTGATGCCCGACAGATCGCGGCCGGTGGCCCGGGTGTAGCGCTCGCACAGGGCATCGCGGTCTGGAAAGCCGCCGACGGCGGTAGGCAGCAGATCGTCCGCGGCCTCACCCGGCATGGACCAGGCGTTGAGCAGGTAGCCGACGTCCGCCAGGGGATCACCGAGGGTGCACAGTTCCCAGTCGAGCACGGCGCGGATGGCGCCGTCGCCTACGATCATGTTGCCGAGCCGGTAGTCGCCGTGAACGATAGCGGCCCCCACCTGCTCCGGCATCCGCGCTTCCAGCAGCCGGGCGGTTTCCTCCATCTCGGGAATCTCGTGGGTCTTGGACGCCTGCCACTGCTTGTTCCAGCGCTTGAGCTGGCGCGCCAGGTAGGCCTCCTTGCGGCCCAGATCGCCGAGGCCGACCGTGTCCGGATCGATGCCGTGCAGGGCCGCCAGCACGTCGATGACGTGATAGCCCAGCCGGGCGCGTTCGGCCTCGGGCAGGCGGGCGGCCGCGTCGGCATCGTGCAGCACGGCCCCAGCCACGAAGCCCATGACGTAGAACGGCGCGCCGTTCACGGCGACGTCTTCGCACAGGCCATAGGTCGATGCCACCGGCACCGGGCTGCCGGCCAGAGCGGCGACGATGCGGTGCTCGCGCCCCATGTCGTGGGCACTCTCCAGCACGTGCCCGAGCGGCGGACGGCGCAGCACGTAGGCGGCGCCACGGCTGTCGACGAATCGGAACGTCAGGTTCGAATGCCCGCCCGCAATCAGGGTGAACGTCAATGGCGGCGCCAGATCGGGAATGTGCGCTGCCAGCCACGCCGTGACCGGCCGCTCTTGAATGCCTTCGATGGCCATGTGGGCTCCCCCGCGAATCGAACGCGCACTGTACCGCAAACGCCGGACGCTGGGTGCCGGCCGCGCAGAGGTTTTGAGTTTCAAGGCGAGATGGCAGTACAGTGCGCGGCCATGTCGCAGCCGGCCACCAGAGTCCCCGTCACCGCCCCCGCGCGGTCGCCGCACCGCGCCGTCGCGGCGCTGCTGACCGCGCTGCTGATCGGCGCCTGTGCCAGCGTCCCCCAGGGCGTGCCGGCGCCCAGCGGTGACGAACCGGCCGGGGCGGTGCTGACCCTGCCGAGCGGGCGCAGCCTGCCCGTCGATCCGGACCAGTTGACCTACACAGGTACCGCGCGCATCGCCTGGCCCGACGGCCGCGTCTACGACGGCCAGCTCGCCGACGGCCTGCCGGACGGCGTGGGCGTCGAAACGCTGCCGGACGGCACGCGCTACCAGGGCCAGTGGCAGGCGGGAAAGCGTCACGGCTTCGGATCACTGAGTGCAGCCGACGGCAGCGCCTACGAGGGCGAGTGGCAGAACGGCTTGCGCTTCGGCAGCGGCACCTACCTCGGCGCCGACGGCGACCGCTACGACGGCGAGTGGGCCTACGACCAGCCGAGCGGTTTCGGTACCCGGCTCGCAGCCGACGGCGAAACCTACACCGGCGAATGGGCCGGCGGCCGCCGCTACGGCTATGGCCGCCTGGAAACGGCGGCGGGCCTGGTCTACGAAGGCACCTGGGTGGACGGAGAACGCCATGGCTACGGCACCGAGCATCGCCCGGACGGCAGCCGCTACGAAGGCGAGTGGCAGCGCGACAAACGTCACGGGCAGGGCCGGGAGACCCGTCCCGATGGCGCGTATCACGACGGTCTGTGGGAGCTCAATCAGCCCCTGGGGCCTGGTCTGCGCCACGCCATCAGCGGCATCGACATCAGCGGCATGTGGACCCGGGACACGGTGACCACCGGCCTGGTGAAGCTGCCCACCGGCCCGGAGTACGCCGGCCCCCTGTTCGGCGACGCCGGCCGCAGCGCCTCGCCCCGGCTGCTGGACTGGCTGGTCGGGATGGCGGAGCGCGGCGATCCTTACGCGCAGCTGCTGCTGGGCACGCTGCGCCTCGAGCTGGACCGCCCGGCGGCCGACCCCGAAGCGGCGCGGGCGTGGCTCGGCCGCGCGGCGGAGGCCGGCGTCGCCGAAGCGCAGTACCGGCTCGCCCAGGTGCTGCTCGGCGAGCAGCCGCCACGGGTAGTGGCGCTGCTGGCGGCCGCGGCGGATCAGAACCACGCCGAGGCCAACCGCCAGCTCGGCGACTTCTACGCCAGCGGCTACACGGTGCCGCGCAGTCCCGAACGCGCCATCGGCTACTACCAGCGCGCCGTGGACGCGGGCAGCGTGGCGGCGCGCAACGACCTGGCGTGGCTGCTGGCCACCACGTCCGAGGAGACGTTGCGCGACGGCGAGCGCGCGCTGGCACTGATCCGGCCCATCGCCCTGTACACGGGCGCCTGGCGGCATCTCGATACGCTCGCGGCGGCGTGGGCGGCGGCCGGCGAGTTCGAAACCGCGGCCGCGGTGGCCGAGGTGGCGCTGCAGGCCCACGACCTGAGCGACGCCGGCGATGGCAGCCAGCGCGCCGCCATGGCGGCCCGGCTCGCGGGCTATCAGAATCAACGACCCCACGTCGAGCCGGAGCCCTCATGACGCGCGTCAACTGGCCGTTTCTGCGCACCGACAATCCCACCATCGTCGGCGCCGAGGGCATCTACCTGCTGGCCGCCGACGGCAGCCGCATCATGGACGCGGCCGGCGGCGCCATCGTCGCCAACGTGGGGCATGGCCGGGAGCGCGTGGCGGCGCGGGTGGCTCAGGTCACCCGGGACTGCACCTACGTGGTGCCGCCGTGGATCACGCCGTCGCGGCAGGCGCTGGCGGAGACCCTCAACCGCGACTGGCTGCCGCCCGGCCTCGGCCGCATCCACATCACCTCCGGTGGGTCCGAGGCGGTGGAGGCGGCCATGAAGATGGCGCTCCAGTACCAGGCCGCGATCGGCCAGCCGCAGCGTCAGAAGATCATGGCCCGCAGCGTCTCGTATCACGGCACCACCGTGGCCACCACCGCCCTGTCCGGACATCCGGCCCGCAAGCGCGGGCTCGAACACGCACTGCAGGCCTACCCGCGGGCGCCCACGCCCTACCCGCTGCGATGCCCGCTCGGCCCCCACCATCCGGAAGCCGGCCGCTTCTACGTCGATGCGCTGCGGCAGGCGGTGGAAGCCGAGGGCGCCGATCAGGTGGCGGCCCTGATCGCCGAGCCCATCACCGGCTCCAGCGGCGGCGCCCTGGTGCCCCCCGACGACTACTGGCCGGCGGTGCGGGCCCTGTGCGACGAGTACGGCATGCTGCTGGTGATGGACGAGGTGATGACCGGCTTCGGCCGCACCGGCACCCGGTTCGCGTACCAGCACTGGGACATCGAGCCCGACATTCTGGTGGCGGGCAAGGGCCTGGCCGGCGGCTACGCCCCCATCGGCGGCGTCTACGCCAACGAGCGGGTCGGGTCGGCCATCCAGGCTGCCGGTATGAGCGTCATGTTTCACACTTTCGGTGCCCACCCGGCAGCCTGCGCGGCGGCGGTGGAGGTGCTGAACATCCTCACCGAGGAAGATCTGGTGGCGCGCGCGGCGCGGCAGGGCGCGCTGCTGAAGGAGCGCCTGGCCGACGCCTTCGAAGACCACCCCCATGTGGCCGAGGTGCGCGGTCAGGGCCTGCTGGCCGCCATCGAGGTGGTGGCCGACCGCGACACCCTGGCCCCCTACCCGGAAGCCGCCGGCGTCTCCAACCGCATCATCGGCGCCGCGCTGAAGCGGGGCGTGTTCTTCTACTTCGGCGGCACCGGTGAGGTGCGCGACATCGTCTGCATGGGGCCGCCGTTCATCATCGAGGCGGGCCACATCGACACCATGGTAGGCGTGCTGCGGGACGCCGTGGACGAGGTCACGGCCTGCCCGTGACGGCGAGCGCGCCAACGCTGGCCGATGGCGCGCGCGCCTTCCTGGACGGCGCCCGCCTGGTGCGCCGGCCGGGGCTGCGGCGCTACGTATGGGCGCCGGCCGGCTTGAGCCTGGTGGTGATCAGCGCCGGCCTCTACTTTGCTTTCGGCTACGTCGACGCGCTGGGCGCGTGGCTGCGCGACACGCTGCCGGACTGGCTGAGCTTTCTGAGTGCGGTGCTGGTGCCGCTGGTCTACGTGCTGGGCGTGCTGGTGGCGGGCTGGCTGTTCGCCCTGGTGGCGGTGCTGGTCGCCAGCCCGTTTCTCGGCGACCTGTCGCTGGCGGTGGAGCGGGCCGACGGCGGCAGCGCGCCGCCGGACGGGCTGCCGTGGTGGGTGGGCATTCCCGGCGCCCTGGCGCGGGAAGGCCGCAAGCTGGCCTATCACCTGCCGCGCCTGCTGGGCGTTCTCCTGCTGACGCTGATTCCGCTGCTGAACACCGTGGCGCCGCTGATCTGGTTCGCGCTCGGCGCCTGGCTTGTCGCCGTGGAGTTCTGCGACTTTCCCGCGGAGAACCGCCGGCAGCCGTTCGCCGACACCCTGGCGCTGCTGAAGCGCCACCGCGCCGCAGCGCTGGGCTACGGCGCCATCACCACCGCCGCGCTGGCCATCCCGCTGGTCAACTTCCTGTTCGTGCCCGCCGCCGTGGCCGGCGGCACCCTGCTGTGGCGCAGGCTGCAGCCGCCGGGCTGAGCCGCGGCGGTTGCATCCCACGCGCAAACGGTTAACTTGCGCTGCGCAAGCCCACCAACACGGACCCCCACATGACCTCGCTGCTCGACCAGGTACCGCTCGCCCCCAGAGACCCCATCATCGGCGTCACCGAGGCGTACAACGGTGACGATCGTGCCGACAAGGTGAACCTCGGCGTCGGCATCTACTACGACGAGAACGGCAAGGTGCCATTGCTGCAGTGCGTGCGCCGCGCCGAGCAGGCGCTGGCGGCGGAGCCGGCGCCGCGCGGCTACCTGCCCATCGACGGCATCCCTGCCTACCAGCAGGCGGTGCAGACGCTGGTGTTCGGCGATGCCGCGGCGCTGCGTGACGGCCGCACGGTGACCGTGCAGGCGCTGGGCGGCACCGGCGCGCTGCGCATCGCCGCCGACTTCCTGCACCGCTTCCATGGCGACGCCGGCGTCTGGATCAGCGACCCGAGCTGGGAGAACCACCGCGCCCTGTTCGAAGCGGCCGGCTTCACCGTCTCGACCTATCCGTACTACGACCCGGCCACCCGCGGGGTGCGCTTCGACGCCATGCTGGAAACCCTCGACGGCCTGCCGGCGGGCTCGGTGGTAGTGCTGCACGCCTGCTGCCACAACCCCACCGGCGTCGATCTCGAGCCGGCGCAGTGGGACCGGGTGCTGGAGACCGTGGTCGCGCGCGGCCTGGTGCCCATCCTCGACCTCGCCTACCAGGGCTTTGCCGCGGGCCTCGAACCCGACGCCGCCGTGGTGCGCCGCTTTGCGGAGCGCTATGCCCCCGTGTTCGTGGCCAACTCGTTCTCCAAGAACTTCTCGCTGTACGGCGAGCGCGTGGGCGCGCTCAGCCTGGTGGCGGGTGACGCCGAGCAGGCGCAGCGCGCGCTCAGCCAGCTGAAGCGGGTGGTGCGCAGCAACTACTCCAGCCCGCCCACCCATGGCGCCAGCCTGGTGGCCAAGGTGCTCACCACGCCCGAGCTGCGGACGCTGTGGGAGCAGGAGCTGACCGCCATGCGCGAGCGCGTGCAGGACCTGCGCCGTCAGCTCGTGCAGCGCATGGAAGCCCATACCCAGGGGCTAGACGCTTCCTACATCGCCCGCCAGAACGGCATGTTCTCGTACTCCGGGCTAACCCGGGAGGCCGTGGCGAAGCTGCGCGAAGCGCACGGCATCTATGCCGTGGACAGCGGCCGCATCTGCGTGGCGGCGCTGAACGCCCGCAACCTCGACAACGTGGCCACGGCGGTGGCCGAGCTGCTGTAGCGAGCGCAACGCCCTAGTCGAAGTAGGGCGGCAGCTCCGGCTGGCGATGGTGCGCGGCCAGCAGCTCGATGTCGGCAGCCAGGGTGCGGCCAATGGAGAGCTCCGGCAGCGCGTCCAGCGCGAAGAATCCCGCCGCCGTCGTCTCCAGGCTGGTCGCGGCGGCGCCGCCTTCCAGGTCGCAGACGAACAGCAGCTTGTAGATCCGCTCCATGCGGACCGGCCGGTACGGGTGAAGGTGGCGGTCCTTGAGCCCGGCCAGCTTCACGGCGCGCACCCGGAACCCGGACTCCTCCAGCACCTCGCGCTCGACGCTCTGGCGCGGCGAGCAGTCCTCGTCCGCCCAGCCGCCCGGCAAGGACCAGCGGCCGTCGGCAGCCTCCCGGACCAGCAGCACCTGGCCGTCCCGAAACACACCCGCGCGGACGTCGACCTTGGGCGTCGGATAGCCACGCTCCGGCACGTAGAGGTCGGCGATCTGCTGGGGCGGCGTCGCGGTGAGCTCGGCCAGCAGCGCCTGGGCGATGGCGGATACCTCCTCGAACCGCTCGAGGTCGTAGCCGTCACGGCTGTAGGCGAGGCCCGTCTGGGCGATCGCGCGCAGCCGCTGAACGCGTTCGAGCCAGGCGTCGCCGTCGCTCATGCGAGCCGGCTCCGAACCTCACCCGGTCGGCGATCATCGACGGCGTAGCTGGACGATGTCGAAATGCCGATGCGCACGGGTCCCTCCTTCACCGGACATGCCGCCCGGCATCATACCGCGGCCGACGGGTCGCCCAGCGCGGCCGCCTCCACCCGCCGCAGCCGGTGGGCCTGAAGCCGACCGGCATGGAACAGGAACGCGCCCTCCAGGCACTCGCCGGCGAGCACGCGCGGCAGCCAGATGCGGTCGTCCTCCCACATCTCGTCGAAGGGCAGCGCGTCCAGCGGATGCCAGAGGGGTATCGCCTCGGCCGTGGTGCGCGGCGTGCCGCTAGCCTGGTCCGCGATGAACACATAGCCGAGCCAGTCGTCGCCGGCGACGTCGAGGAAGCGCAGCACCGCGGCCAGGCGCGCAGCGGCGACCCGCACCCCCACCTCTTCCTCGGTCTCGCGCAGCGCGCAGGCCAGGGGCGACTCGCCCGGGTCGGGCTTGCCGCCAGGACCGTTGATGCGGCCGGCGCCGTGGCCGCGGCGTTTGCGGATCAGCAGCACCTGACCATCACGCACCAGGAACAGCAGCGTGCCCGTGCGGTCGGGACGCCAGCCGCGCAGGCGGCGGTCGAGGTCGGCCAGATGACGAGGCGCGCCGGCCTGCTGCGCGGCGCCATGATCGATGGGTTGCTTCATGCCGGCACAGTGTGCCGGCAACGGCCGCCCTGGTCAGCCCTGCCGTGATCCCAGCGGCAGCACCGCAGCGCGACGGGGCGCCGGCCAGTCCATGGGGGTGAGCGATGCCGCCAGCGTTTCCGCCGTGCGCCGCCAGCCCTGCTGCACCGCGCACGCGCGACAGCGGCGGCGGTCGACGAGCAGCGCCTGCCGCACCGCTACTCCCAGGTCGTCGTCGAGGCTGCCGGAGACACCGGGCACCACCACGTCCCGCGGGCCGGTCACCGGAAACGCCGCCACCGGCGTGCCGCAGGCCATGGCCTCGAGCATCACCAGGCCGAAGGTGTCGGTGCGCGACGGGAACACGAACACGTCGGCGTCGGCATACTCGGCCGCCAGCGCATCGCCGTGGCGATAGCCAAGCCAGGCCGCCTGCGGATAGCGGCGCTGCAGGTCGGCGCGCGCCGGACCGTCGCCCACCACCACCTTGTCGGCATCGACCTCGAGACGCAGAAAGGCGTCGAGATTCTTCTCCACCGCCACCCGACCCACGTAGAGCAGCCGCGGCCGCCGTCGCTGCAGCCGGGGACGCGGCCGGAACCGGTCGGTGTCCACACCGCGGCCCCAGACGACCAGGTTGGCAATCCCCCAGTGATCGAGCTCCTGGCGATGCGACTCCGTGGTGCACAGCACGGTGGTGGCCGGCGCATGGAACCAGCGCAGGTAGGCGTAGCCGGCGCCCAGGGGCGCGCCGACGCGCTGGCGCACGTACTCGGGGAACTTGGTGTGCAGCGAGGTGCTGAACGGCAGGCCGCGTTGCCGCAGCAGCCGCCGGGCCGCCAGGCCCAGGGGGCCTTCGGTAGCAATGTGCACGGTTTCCGGGCGCAGCTCGTCCAGCCGCTGCCGCAGCCGCCACGGATCGCAGGCCACGCGGATCTCGGGATAGCCCGGCAGCGGCCGGGTGGTGAACAACCCCGGATGCACTACCGTGGTCTCATAGCCCAGGGCCGGCAGGTGCTCGATCACCGACCGCAGGGTGGTGACCACGCCATTGGTCTGGGGCGCCCAGGCGTCGCTGACGACCACCAGCCGCGTCATGCCGACAGCCGCTCCGGCACGGCGTCCAGCGGCAGCGGCACCACCTCGCCCATGCCGGCGCCGCGGCTCCAGTCGAGTATGTGGAAGCGGCCGTGCTCGTCTTCCACCAGCGCCGTGCAGCTCTCCACCCAGTCGCCGCAGTTCATGTAGGTGGTGCCTTCGAGGTCGCGGATCTCGGCGTGATGGATGTGGCCGCAGACGACGCCGTCGAAGCCGCGCTTGCGGCACTGATGGACTATGGCGTCCTCGAACTCGCTGATGAAGCTCACCGCGCGTTTCACCCGGTGCTTGATCCACGCCGACAGCGACCAGTAACCGTAGCCGAGCCGGCTGCGCAGGGCGTTGAAGTAGCGGTTCAGCCCGAGCAGCAGCGTGTAGCCGATGTCACCGAGGAAGGCGACCCAGCGGTGGTAGCGGGTGACCACGTCGAACTCGTCACCGTGCACCACCAGCAGGCGGCGGTCGTCGGCGGTGAGGTGCACGGCCTCGTCCACCACCTCCAGATTGCCGATCACCAGATCGGAATACTTGCGCAGGAACTCATCGTGATTGCCGGTCACGTAGGTCAGCCGCGTGCCCCGCTTGCACAGGGTGAGGAAGCGGCGCAGCACGTCGCTGTGGGCCTGTGGCCAGTAGATGGACGACTTCATGCGCCAGCCGTCGACGATGTCGCCGACCAGATACAGCCGGTCGCAGGTGTGATTCTTGAGGAAGTGCAGCAGCCGCTCCGCCTGGCAACCCTTGGTGCCGAGGTGGATGTCGGAGAGGAAGATCGTTCGATAGTGCGTCTTGCCGGGCTCGCGCAGGTTCGGACTGGTCATTGGCTGCTCGGTGGCGAGTTTGGCCAATGCTAGGCAGGCATCATGATGCCTCTATGACAAAGCGATGAACGATTTGTGACGGGCGTGGCTGCTCAGGCCTGGTAGCGCTGCGCCAGCGCGGCATACACCTCGGCAGGCATGTCCTGGGGCGGGCAGCGCAAGTGCTCCAGCACCTCCACGAGATGGGCGTTGTCCTCGCGGCCCTGCCAGAGCTTCCGGTACTCACCGGTCTTGTAGCCGTTGTCCTGACGGAAGTGATTCAGCACGTTCTTGCCGACGTAGAGCCGGAACAGCTCCGGCAGCGGCAGCGGCAACGACTGCAGCGCCGCCACGAACGGCCCCAGGGCGAAGGCGCGATCCGACAGCGTCTGCTGGGCCAGCGCCTCCACCGCCACGCGGAAAGTCTCGCCGCCGCCGGCGGCGGCACCGTCGACGGCGGCCAGCCGCTGCGCCACTTCGTCATCGAGGGTGCCGGCGCGCATCAGGTCGCTCAGGCCGAAGTGCCAGATGTCCACCAGCTCCAGCTTGACCTGGTCGCCATCGGGTTGCTGGTGCTTCCACCACTTCCAGCCGAAGTGGTCGAGCAGCTCGGCGCACTCCACCCATACCGCCCGGTAGTACGCATAGCCCTGGGCCCGCCATTCGGGGTGCACCTGGCGGTTGTGGTCGTCCTGCATGCGGGCCATGGTATCGACCATGGCCTGGGCGTCGGTGAGCATCATCGTGGCTCCGGGTTCGTGGCGCTGGCGCCGGGAATTATGGGGTATTCTTCCGGCATGGCCAAAATGCTCCGCACCGCGCTCGTCATGCACCCCGTCGTCCGCGACGAGCTGCTGCGCGAGGACCATCTGGCGCGGCTGGAGCGGGCCGTGGCGCTGGTCGGTCGCGAGCCGGCGCGCAGCGTCGAGGCCCTGGGCCCGGAGCTGTCGCGGATCGAGGTGCTGATCACGAGCTGGGGCTGCCCGCCGGTGGACGCCGCCGTGCTGGAGCGCATGCCGAAGCTGAAGCTCATCGCCCACCTGGCAGGCAGCGTCAAGGGCTTCCTGGACGACGCGGTGTGGCGGCGCGGCATCCTGGTGACCAACGCGGTGGCGGCCAACGCGGTGCCGGTGGCCGAGTACACGCTGGCCGCCATCCTGTTCGCCAACAAGCGGGTGCTGCAGCTCAGCCGCGCCTACCAGAGCTACCGCGAGAACCGCGCGCCCTGGACCCGCGAGGCCCCCGACGTGGGCAACTACCGCAAGACCGTGGGCATCGTCGGCGCCTCCCAGGTGGGCCGGCTGGTGATCCGGCTGCTGCAGCCGTTCGACATGGACGTGCTGCTCTACGACCCCTACGTGCCGCCGCTGGCCGCCCGCGAGCTGCGGGTGGCCAAGGTCACCCTCTCGGAGCTGCTCGGGCGCTCGGACGTGGTGTCGCTGCACGCGCCGCTGCTGCCGGAGACGCGGCACATGCTCGGGCGGCGGGAGCTGTCGCTGATGAAGGACGGCAGCACCCTGATCAACACCGCCCGCGGCGCCCTGGTGGAGCCCACCGCGCTGGAGGCGGAGCTGGCCAGCGGCCGCCTGTTCGCCGTGCTCGACACCACCGAGCCGGAGGTGCTGCCTCCCGACTCGCCGCTCTACGAGCTGCCCAACGTCTTTCTCACCCCCCACATCGCCGGCTCCCTGGGGCGGGAGGCCGAGCGCCTGACCGACTATCTGGTGGCCGAGGTGGAACGCTTCGCGCGCGGCGTCAGCCTCAAATACCTGGTGCGTCGCGAGCACCTGCCGCGGCTGGCCTGATTGCTGGCCGGCCGGAAAACCGGGTAGGCTCGACCGCTTGGATACGGGAGACGTCGATGGATCTTTCCTACGGCCCGAAGTACGAGGCGTTCCGCGCCGAGGTGCGGGATTTCCTGGCGCGCCACGGCGACGACGCGCCGCGCGGCGCGGCCATGCGCTCGGAGAAGACCCTGTCCTGGCAGCGGCTGCTGATCGAGCACGGCTACGCCGCCCGCACCATCCCCAAGGAATATGGCGGCTACGGCGCCGCACCCGACATCCTGGAGTCGCGCATCATCGCCGAGGAGTTCGCCAGCGCCCAGGTCAGCACCGGCCTCGGCGGCCAGGGCATCTCCATGCTGGTGCCCACCCTGCTGGAGGTGGGCAGCGAAGAGCAGAAGCGCGAGTTCATCGGCCCGACGCTGCGGGGCGAGCTGGTCTGGTGCCAGGGCTACTCCGAGCCCGGCGCCGGCAGCGATCTGGCCAGCCTGCGCACCAGCGCCGTGCTCGAAGGTGACGAGTGGGTCGTGAACGGACAGAAGATCTGGACCAGCACCGCCCACCTGGCCGACTGGATCTTCTGCCTGGTGCGCACCGAGCCGAAAGCGCCCAAGCACAAGGGAATCTCGTTTCTGCTGTTCCGCATGGACACCCCCGGCATCGAGATCCGGCCGCTGGTGGACATGACCGGGGTCGCCAACTTCAACGAGGTGTTCTTCACCGACGTGCGGGTGCCCAAGCATCAGATCGTCGGCAATCGCGGCGACGGCTGGATGGTGGCCAACGCCATTCTGCGCCACGAGCGTGACAGCCTCGGCAACCCCAACGTCACCCTGCAGCGCCTCAACGCCCTGATCGACCTGATGCAGCGCGAGACCCTGAACGGCCGGCCGCTGATCGAGCACCCGGTGTATCGCGACCGGCTGATGCGGATCCAGGGCCGCGTCATGGCGATGCGCATGAACGACCTGCGCATCCTCTCGGCCAAGCTCAACGGCGCCGACGCATCGCTGGCGCGCATGGTGGTGAAGCTGCAGGGCACCGAGCTGCGTCACGAGCTCGAAGGGCTCGGCATCGACATCATGGGCGAGCTCGGGCTCGCCTACGGAGACAACGCCTACCTGCGCGACCACGGCAGCTGGCAGGCCCAGTACATGTTCTACCTGGGTCTGATCATCGGCGGCGGCACGTCGCAGATTCAGAAGAACATCATCGGCGAGCGCGGCCTCGGTCTGCCGCGGGAGCCGAAGCCGGCGGCCAGCGCCTGAGCCGCAGCAGTCGAGGAACCGCCAATGGAATTCGGACTCTCTGAGGAACAGACCCTATTGCAGGACAGCGTCAGCGGCTTTCTCGCCGAGCACGCCAACCTGGACGCGGTGCGCCGCTTTGCCGACGACGGCGACGACTCGGCGATCTGGGCCGGGCTCAGCGAGCTGGGGATTCCGGCGCTGCTGGTGCCGGAGGCTGCCGGCGGCGTCGGCCTGACCTGCCTGGACGCCGCCCTGGTGGCAGAGGCGCTCGGCTACCGCGCCGCGCCATCGCCGTTCCTCGGCACCGTGGCGGCGGCGCCGCGCCTGCTGGCACGCCTGGGCCGCGAAGATCTGCTGGGAGAGATCGCCACCGGATCGCTGCGCATCGGCCTTGCCGTGGGCGAGGCGGTGGGCGCGCGGGCCGACGCCGGCGTGCGCGCAGCCGCCGGCAAGCTGCACGGCAAGGCGCTGTTCGCCAGCGATTTCCCTGCCGCGAAGTACCTGGTGGCCGACGCCGAGCGGCGGCTGCACCTGGTGGACGCCGCCGCGGCCGTCACCCGGGCGCTGCCCACCATCGATCGCACCCGGCCCACCGGCGAGCTGGTGCTGGAGGGCACCACCGCCGAGCTGCTGACCGATGATCCGGCCCACCTGCGCGACCTGCTGGACACCGCCCGGGTGATGCTGGCCGCCGACACTCTGGGCGCCGCCCAGCAGATGCTCGATCAGGCGGTGGCCTACGCCAGGGAGCGCAAGCAGTTCGATCGCGTCATCGGCTCGTTCCAGGCGGTGAAGCACATGTGTGCCGAGATGGCCGCCGAGCTGGAGCCCTGCCGCGCCATGGTCTGGTATGCGGCCCACGCCCTGGACGAGGCGCCGCAGGAGGCGCATCTGACCGCCTGCCACACCAAGGCGCTGTTGTCCGAGGTGGGCACCTTCGTGGCCAAGACCGCCACCGAGGTGCACGGCGGCATGGGCTTCACCGACCTCCTGGGGCTGCACTACTGGTTCAAGCGAATCGGGTACAATCGGCAGCTCCTGGGCAGCCCCGAGCTGCTGCGCGAAGAGGCCGCGCGGGCCCAGCGCCTGGTCGCCTGAACCCACTGCATCGCCGCGAGGCATCGCGATGGCTGCGGACCGATCCACACTGCCCGTTCTGCCCCTGAAGAACACGGTGGTCTATCCCCAGATCATCGTGCCGCTGGCGGTGGGCCGTTCCATGTCGCTGGCCGCCGTCAACGCCGCGCTGGAGCGCGGGCGCGAGCTGGTGACGGTGGCCCAGCGGGACCCCGACGAGCAGCAGCCCGGCCGCTCCGGCCTGCACGACGTCGGCACCGTGGTCACCATCAGCCGCATCGAGAAGCGTGACAAGGGCGCGCAGATCATCGTCCAGGGGCTGCGCCGGGTGCGGCTCGGCGAGTGCCGCTGGCAGGGCGAGCAGCTTCTGGCCGACGTGACGCCGCTGCCCCAGCTATCGGCGCAGGAGCTGGGCGACGACCAGGCTGCCGTCGATGCCCTGGTGCGCGAGAACCTGGAGCTGGCGCAGAGCATCGCCCAGCTCTTCGACCAGGAGAACGGCGCCCAGATCTATCAGCAGCTCGTGGGCTCGCTGCCCGACCCCATCACCCAGATGTACCGCATCGCCTCGCTGGCCAACCTGGAGCTCGAGCAGGAGCAGGCCGTGCTCGAGTCCGACACCACCCTCGAGCTGATGGAGGCCCTGCACCGCGTCCTGCGGCACGAGCAGAAGGTGACCGAGCTGCGCCGGCAGATCGCCGAGCAGGCCCGTCAGGACATGGAGTCGCAGCAGCGCGAGCACATGCTGCGCCAGCAGAAGCGCGCCATCGAGCAGGCGCTCGGCGAGGAGGACGGCGACGACGACGTCCGCGAGCTGAAGGAAGAGCTGGCCAAGGCGGCGCTGCCCGAGCCGGTTCGCAAGGAGGTCGACCGCGAGCTGCGCCGGCTCGGCCGCATGTCGGTGAACGCGGCCGACTACCAGGTGTCCCGCGCCTACCTGGAGCTGGTAGCTGAATTGCCCTGGGCGCAGCGCACCGACGACCAGCTCGACCTCACCCACGCCCGCCAGGTGCTGGACGAAGACCACTACGGCCTGGAGGAGATCAAGGCCCGCATCCTCGAATCGCTGGCGGTGCTGAAGCTGAACCCCGACGCCCACGCGCCCATCCTCTGCCTGGTGGGGCCGCCCGGCGTCGGCAAGACCTCGCTGGGGCAGTCCATCGCCCGGGCCATGGGCCGCAAGTTCGAGCGCCTGAGCCTCGGCGGCCTGCACGACGAGGGCGAGCTGCGCGGCCACCGCCGCACCTACATCGGCGCCATGCCCGGACGCATCATCCAGGCGGTGCGGCGCGCCGGCGTCACCAACCCGCTCCTGATGCTCGACGAGGTGGACAAGCTGGGGCGCGACTTCCGAGGCGATCCATCGGCAGCGCTGATGGAGATCCTCGATCCGGCCCAGAACAAGGACTTCCGCGACAACTACCTGAACCTGCCGTATGACCTGTCGGGCGTGTTCTTCATCACCACCGCCAACACCCTGGAGGGGATCACCCGGCCGCTGCTGGACCGCATGGAGGTGCTGGAGCTGTCCGGCTACAGCGCCACCGAGAAGCGCGCCATCGCCCGCCGCTACCTGATACCGCGCCAGCGCACCAGCGCGGGGCTCAGCGACGCCCAGCTCGACATCAGCGACGGCGCCCTCGACGCCATGATCCAGCACTACACTCGGGAAGCGGGCGTGCGCGAGCTGGAACGCGTGATCGGCCGGCTGGCGCGCAAGCGCGCCCGCCAGGTGGTGGAGGGCCAGACCGTCGACACCGAGATCGGCGCGGACCATCTGGCCGGGCTGCTGGGTCCCGAGAAGTTCAAGCGCGACCGCTTCCGCGAGGCGCTGACGCCGGGCGTGGCCGCCGGCCTGGCCTGGACCGAGGTGGGCGGCGACATCCTCTACGTCGAGGCGGCGCTCACCAGCAAGGAAGAAAAGATCACCCTCACCGGCCACCTCGGGCAGGTGATGCAGGAGTCGGCCCGGGCCGCGCGCAGCTATCTGTGGTCGGTGGCCGAGCAGCTCAACATCGATCGCGACACCATCGACCGTCACGGCGTGCACCTGCACGTGCCGGAGGGCGCCGTGCCCAAGGACGGCCCGTCCGCCGGCGTCACCATGGCCACCGCCCTGGTGTCCGCCTATCGCCACAAGCCGGTGCGCTCCGACGTGGCCATGACCGGCGAGCTGACCCTGACCGGCCTGGTGCTGCCGGTAGGCGGCATCAAGGAAAAGGTGCTGGCGGCCCATCGCAGCGGCTTCCGCCAGGTGATCCTGCCCCGCGACAACGAGTCCGACCTGGCCAAGCTGCCGGACGAGGTGCGCGGCGACGTGACCTTCATCCTGGTGGACCACCTCGACCAGGTGCTGGACGCCGCCTTTGCCTCCTGACCGCCAGCCGTCCGCGCCCCTGCCCGACTGGCTTCCGCCCGCCGCCGCCCTCGCCGCGGCGCTGTTCGGCGGCATGCTGACCGGACCGGACGGCTTCTACCTGGGCGGCCTGCTGGGCTTCGGCTTAGGGCTGCTGTGGCAGCAGCGCCGCGCCCTGGCGCTGCTGCAGCGGCAGGTGGCCGAGCTCCGCGGTTCCGCGCCGTCCGCCACGGCCACCAGGGATGCCGCGCCTCCCGGCGCCGCACCGGCGCCGGCGGCGGACGTGGAGGCGACGGCCGCCGGGCCGGCGCCGGC
>JAVJUA010000038.1:0-2136 GCA_040219935.1 Pseudomonadales bacterium
CGGGCACGTAGAGCGAAACGATGCGCACGGGGGAGCCGGCGAAGACCGATCGGGCACGCTCGCCGACGGCCTCCTCGTGCTCGGTGGTGCTCAGGACGACCGCCTGGAAGGTCGGGTCCTGCGCAGCCTCGCCGGGCGAGAGCACCGGCACGCCGGCGATGGCCTCACGCGTGGGCTGGTCGTCGAGCACCGCCGTGACGCGAATGCCGTGCATGAGCCAGGGCTGGCGGATGACGGCGCGCGTGTGGCGGCCGCCGGGGTACAGGGCGATGCGGGTGACGCCGCTCATGGCCAGCCAGGCGGCGGTGCGGTCGAGCAGCCGCTCGCGGAGCTGGGGCACGACGGCCAGGCGCGGGGCCTTGGGCTGCCAGGTGGGCGCGTCGGTACGGTCGTTCTTCGATTCGTGGGTGTGCAGGGCGCTCACGGGAGGGGTCATCGGCCATCTTCTGGTGCTGGCACGAACGCGGGGCCGATGGACGGGGCATGTCCGCACTCCCCGCTGTCCGTGCGCCCGCAGGTTCCGGCCCGGCACTCCAGGCCGCCGCCGCGCTGTGGCCCGAGGCGCAGCGGGCGTGGGACCTGACCGGCGGCGTGCTGGAGGGCGTGGGTCCGTTGCTCGCGGAAACCCTGCCCACGCCCCGGGGCGGCGCGATCTGGCCGCCGGAAGATCTCTTCGCACCGCCGGTGGTCATCGTGGGGGCCACGTCGATCGAGCTGATTGCGCGGGCGATTACCGAGCGCACCGGCTCGCTGCAATACCTGCCCCGGGTGATGGTGATCGAGCCCAGGGCCGAGGCGGCGCTGGCCGGACTCGCGCGGCTGGGGGAAACCGCGGCACGCGACCTGCTCGCGGCGCCCGGCGTCGAGTGGTTCGTGGGCCCGGCGGCGATGGAGCGGCTGGAGCGTTGGCTCGTCGAGCACGTGGACAACCCCCTGCCCAAGAGCGTCATCGACAACGGGGCGTCCGGAGGCGCGGCCGCCGGCGTGGCGAAGCTGCTGGGCGAGGCCCACGCGCGCCAGCAGGCGGTTATGCGAGAGCACGGCGCCACGCTCCGCCAGTGGGCCAACAGCCGCGAGAAGCGGACGGCCATCGCCGAACGCTGGCGCACGGCCGAGTCGCTTCGGCTTCTCGTCACCACGTCGCGCTATTCGACGTACATGTGGCCCTCGGCGGCCGACTTCGTCGAGGCGCTCAATTCATCGGGCCACGACGCCCGGCTGCTGGTCGAGCCGGATGACCATACCAAGCAGACCCAGCTGCACTACACGCGGGCAATCATCGACTTCGAGCCCGACGGCGTGGTGCTGCTGAATTACCTGCGCCCGCACCTGGGGCCGGTCGTGCCGCCGCACGTGCCGGTCGTGACGTGGTCGCAGGATGCGATGGGCCACTACTTCATGGGCGGCCAGCTTGCGCGGAGCGGCCCGCGGGACTTCGTGGTCGGCATGCTCTATCCCGAGCTGCGCGATCGCCTGGGCGTGCCCGAGGAGCGCATGCTGGGCTGGCTGAACCCCGTCTCGCCAACCAAGTTCCATGGTGGGGCGATGGCTGGCGGGCATGAGCACCTTCGCTGCGACGTGGCGCTCATGACGCGGCACAGCGAGCCGCCGGCGCAATACGTTCGTCGCGTATACGACCAGGGCGGCGCAGCGAGCGCGTACGGCCGGGCCATCCTGGAGTTGGAAGAACGCGTTCCGGAGGCCATGTCGCGATCGGAAGCGCAGCAGCGATGGCTCGTGCACGAGCTGCGCGTCGAGTGTGAGGCGGCGCTGCGGGCGAGCAGCACGCGCCCGCCGGCCGGCGCGATGGTCGAGGGCCTGCTGCAGCAGATCGCCTATCCGCTGGCCGACCTGCACTTCCGCCAGCAGGCGGCGCGGTGGGCGGCCAGCGTGTGCGGGCAACGCGGCTGGCGGTTGCACCTGTACGGCAAGGGCTGGGACGATCATCCCGAACTTGCGGCGCATGCGCGGGGGGAGTTGACGCACGGCGAAGAGCTGCGTGCTGCCTACCAACTGGCGGGCGTGACGATCCACGCCTCGGTGCGCGGCCAGAACCACCAGCGCGTGGCGAAGCGGCAGGTCAGCGGCGAACTGCACACGGGCCCCCGAGCGTTTCTCCATGGACCGCTGCGGGCG
>JAVJUA010000039.1:0-1397 GCA_040219935.1 Pseudomonadales bacterium
CCCATGGACCCATCCAAGCCAGCGCCCCGCAATCGGGCCCCCAGCAACCCGGTCCCGCACCCACCGTCCACCCCGGCCACCCCCGCGACGGCCGGACGGCCCGTGGAGGTGTTCGCGGGCGACACCCCCGGGGCCCGCCTGGACACCGATCGCCTGATCCTCCGCCCCGCCACGCCGGCCGACGCTACGGCCTTCGAGGCGGCCATCGATGCCCTCATCGCCTCGGGCGACGGCACCAGCGGGGTCAACCTGCCCGGCGAGCAGGCCCGCCAGATCGTCAAGCGGCAACTCGACCTGACCGCCAAGGGCCTGCGCACCGGCGGGGCCATGCGGCGCGCCGTCTTCGACCGCGAGGACCCCACGGCCATCCTGGGCTGCTGCAACCTCATCACCATCGAGCGGGGGCTGGAGTGGTACGCCGAGCTGGCCTTCTGGCTGACCCCCCAGGCCCGCGGTCGGGGCGTGGCGCGAGAGGCCTGCGCCGCCGTCACCGAGCACGCGCTTGCCGACCTGCCCGCCGGCCTGGGCTGCACCACCGTGCGCGCGTTCGTCCAGCCCACCAACGCCCGGGCCCAGTCGCTCCTGGCCAACCTGGGCTTCGCCCACCAGCCCCAGACGCGCGAGCATAAGGACACCGGCGGCGAGCACCACCCCCACGAACTCTGGCTCAAGGGCCTGGCCTAGCGGCCGTACCAGAATCGCACGAACTTCTTCACCTGCCCGGCCTGCTTCGGGCTTGGCGGGTCGGTCGGCACGCGCAGACGCCGGCTGGTCGTCGAGACGTGCACCGGCCGCGTCATCGCCAGCAGACCAAGCTTCCCCCGGCTGACGCCCCAGCCGCTGGCGCCCAGCGCCGGCAGCGGGGCCCCCGGGTGTGCGGTGGGGATGACGGCGTCATTGAAGGTCACCGTGCCGGCGGCCAACTCCGCGACGAGTTCGCGCGCACCGCGGACGTTCGCGGTGAACACGCTGGTTGCCAGGTGCTGGCCGACGTCGCGGTGAATCCGCAGCATCTGCTCGACCGACTCGCACGCCACCACCGCGATCACCGGCTCGAAGTGGTCGCCCTCGACCAGCGCATCGCCGGGTCCGCACGCCTCGACGCGGGCCCGGCAGGGCGTGCCATCGCAGGCCGTGAGCGCACCGCCCGTGGCCACCTCCGCGCGAAGCACTTCGGCAAAGCGTTCGGCGATGCCCGCGTGCACCAGCACGCGTCGCGGCGCCATGCACGTCTGCCCGGCGTTCAGCCGCACCGCAGCGCCGATGGATCGCGCCGCCAGCGCGACGTCGGCATCGGCAAGCAGGATCGCCGAGTCGCGTCCGGAGAGTTCCAGCGTGCTGGGAACCAGCCGTGGCCCCAGCACGCCGGCGCTCTGGCGACCGACCGCCGTCGATCC
>JAVJUA010000040.1:0-127707 GCA_040219935.1 Pseudomonadales bacterium
ACCAACGAGGACGAGCGCTTCGCCCGGGGCTACACGGACCACGAGATGCTGAACCGGACCGGGTTCGTGCACATGAACGGCCGGGTGTACGACCCGCGGCTGGGGCGCTTCGTCTCCCCGGATCCGATCGTGCAGTTCCCGACGTTCAGTCAGAGCTACAATCGCTACTCGTACGTGCTGAACCGCCCGCTGTCCTACACCGATCCGAGCGGCTTCAGCCTGGTAGGGGCGAAGTGTGAAGAGTGCGTTGGCAATGCCATTGGCGTGATCGGAGCCGTCGTCGCGGTTGGGACAGGGTCGCCGCTCATCGGCGCCGCGGTCTCCACCGTTCTGACGTGGATGAGCAACAATTCCGGTGGTAGCGCGGGCTCGATAACGACCAGCTATGTGCTCGGGCCACCGCCACCTGGGGGTGGAGGGAGTGGGGAAACCGGCGGGACCAGTGAGGCGGCCTATGGCGTCGGCCGTGCGTTGGCCGAAGGTGATAGGAGGTCAGCGTCGGCGGAGGTCGTCGACGGCAAGTGGGCTGGGGTTGCAGATCGTACGCGAGTCGACCCTTCTCTCTACAAGTTTGTCGAGATGAACGTTTGGGAAGTCTCGCCGAGATACGAATCGTCGGATCCTCCTCAATATCAGCTTCGCTCCATTCGGGAAGACTTGGGCATAGATGTTCCAGTTCCGGGCATTCCTTCTCCGAAGGGCGTACGTGGGAGGCTGCTTATGATGGTCGTAGGTGAAGCATTGTCGAGGAAGGATCTCGTACGGCTGAGTGTCCTGGGGGAAACGACCGTGGAGATCCACGAGATTGTGGACGTTTATCGTTTGCGAGCGATGCGCATGCTCGATCCGTATGATACAGGACGCGTTCTACGGACGCTCGACAACACTTATGTCTGGCGGTATTCGGGTCAAGAGAGCCTCTACCGGGGCTCTGTTACGACCGAGAACCTGATCAATGGGTGCTTTATTGAATGCTTCACGATCGGCGACTAATCATCCTCGGAGTCTTGATGGCGATCGGTTGTGGACCAGTAGCGAAGGAGGTCTCTGTCCAGGATGTAGAGCTGTATTTCTGGGAGGTCTTGGCTGAGCTTAGGCCGTCGAGAGCCGTCTTCTACTATCCCAAGGAGGGTGCTGGAGACTCGGAGCATATGGGTCTCGAAGCTGCGTTTCAGAGCTGCGCATCAGATGACTGTACTATCGGGGTTCTGGGCAACTCCGACGCTCAAACACGCCGGATGCTGCAAGCCGTATGTGCTAGGCGTCTACGGCCGGATATGTACCTTGATCTTGAGGTTTGGGTATTTGGAGGATTCAAGGCCGAAGTGCTGGTTGAGGACCTTGAAGACTGCCTATACCCGAACGTCGTTCCCCTCGACGATGTCCATGCGATGCGGTAACTGCAGATGTTGGCCCCGTTCTACACCGCTACATCAGCGGCACGCGACGAGTTCTGGTACGACCCGGACGGCGAGCGCCTTCAACCTGGTGCAGCGCACGGACGTCTCTGCGACCGTACGCCACATCCGCACCCGGACCACGGGCGGGACTGGCCGTACCCCAGATATCGGGCCGGTGAGACAAACGGGCTAGAAATTCAGGGCCGACTGGAAGGCGGGGGTGGCGATCACGCATTGGCTCTGGGCGGCATGCACGAAACGGTGGCCCACCTCGCGGCCGCTGCCGGCCAGCAGGTCCAGCGCCGCGCGCACCGTGTCCAGCTCGCCGCGCCGTTCGGCGTCGTCGATGACGATCACGAACTCCCGATCCAGACAGGGCTCCAGCAGCGCCAGGCAGCCCCAGCGGGAGCGCCGCTTCGAGCCCCGGGGGCCATCCACCAGCAGCAGCTGAAACGGACCTTCTCCGGCCAGCACGGCAGGATCGTAGCCGGGCGCCGTGTGCCCCGCGATCTGCAGCGGCACCAGCGGCGCCAGCCGCGGCGGCGTGCCGACCCGGGCGCCGACGCGCTCGGCCCAGCCCGCATGGTCTTCCAGGGTCACGCGCTGAAACGCCCGGCGCTGCGCCAGGCGGTCGAGCAGCACCGTGCTCTCGCCGGCACCGAGCTCCAGCACCCGGTCGATGGGCAGCTCGGTGAGTAGCCGCAGCAGCAGATACAGGTAGCTGCTGTTGGCGGCGCCGCGCACCGGGTAGAACGGCTCGTCGATGCCGAGGTGGCGCAGCCCGCGCTCCAGCAGCATCAGATACTGCAGCTCGCGGCCCTGCATCAGGCTGGCATGCCCCAGGGTGCGCGACAGCCACTGCTTGGCCGGGTGCAGGTAGGCCAGGGTCAGCCAGCGCTTAGTGTCGAGGGGGCGTGGCGGCATGATTCTGCTCTGCGAAGTGGGTGAAGGTCGGCGGTTCGGCCGCACCGCGATAGGCGGCCACTGCCGCACCGGCTCGGTGCCAGCCGCGCAGCCGCGGCAGCCAGCGCAGCGCGCCGGGGCCGAGCCGGGGCAGCGCCTCGGCGCACAGCTTGACCCAGATGCCGGCCAGCGCCGCGTCCAGGGCGGCCGCCTGGTAGCGGCCGCAACGGCCGTTGGCGTCGCGCAGACGCTCCAGCCAGTCCCTGGCCCAGGCGAGATAGTCGCGGGTCAGGCCGCCCTCGAGGTGGCGGCTGCGCCACAGCGCGTAGTGACGCGTCAGGTCGTCGGCGTCGGGCACCAGGCCCAGGGCGCGGAGCTGCGCCGCCATGACCGCCAGCTTGCGGTCACGGCCGAGTTCGAAGGTGTTGAGGGTGAAGCGCCCCGCGTGCTGCCGCGCGTAGACGAGCACTTCGGGGAGGTTGGCGAGCTTGTGCTCGCGGGCGATGCGGGCGTGCAGCTCGTAGTCCTGGCAGCGCGGGAAGGCCTCGTCGTAGCGCAGCCGCCGGGCCACCTCGGTGCGCAGCATCACCGAGCGGTTGCGCAGCGCGCAGCGGAACAGGAGCTGCACGTCGACGTCGGGCCAGCGGATCGGCTCGCGGCGCAGGCGCCGCTTCAGCTTGCCTTGGGCGTCCATGTCACGGCCCCAGGTGCCGAGCACGGCGTGGTCCGGGTGGCGGTCCAGGAAGGCCACCTGCCGGGCGAGGCGCTCGGGGTGGCAGACGTCGTCGCTGTCCAGGTTGGCCAGGTACTCGCCGCGGGCGATCTCCAGCGCATGATTGCGCGTGCGCGGAATGCCCAGGTTCCGGTCGTGGCACACCAGCACCACCCGCGGGTCGTCGATGGCGGCCACGGCGGCCACGCTGCCGTCGCTCGAGCCGTCGTCGATCACCAGCAGCTCGAAGTCGGTGTAGGTCTGGGCGAGCACGCTGCGCACCGCCTCGGCGACGTGGCGCTCCCGGTTGTACACCGGGATGAACACGGTCACCCGGGGCGACGGCTGCGGCATGGTCATCGACGGCCTGCGCTGCGGCTATACTGGCGGGCGAACCCAGTCCGGTCGGGCCCGTGCATCCATTCCGCTTTCAACAATCCTCCCCTTACGGGCTGCGCCATCGGCTGAAGCTGCTGTGGCGCCGCCTGCGCGGCGGCGGCCTGGAGAAATCTCAGCGGCTCTACTTCGTCACCCTCAACGGCAACCGCTACAAACGCATCGTGTTCCAGGATTCAGCCACCGCCGCCGCCCTCGAGGACCGGCTGGAGCGGCTGGGCTTCGCGCCCTGGTTTCCCACCGTGGTGACCCGCTACGAGAACGAGTTGTGGCTGGAGTTTATCAAAGGTCGCACCGCCGACGCAGGCAGCGGGGTGCTGGCCGAATCGCTGGCCGACTTCTATGCCGCCCTGTACCGCACCGCGCCCCAGCAGCGCCGGCTGGAGGAGACCCGGCTGCCGCTGCGGCTGGGCCGCGATCTCGACTTCCTGCAGCAGGCGGGCGTGCTCGACCACGCCCTGCACCGGCGGCTGCGGGATGCGGCGCAGACGCTTGCCCCGGCGACGCTGTGGACCGGCTTCGACTATGTCGACCCGGTGCTGAAGAACCTGCTGCCGCGGGACGGCGGCGGGCTGTGCGCCGTGGACGTGGAGAGCCTGGTGGATGACGTGCCGCTCGGCACCGGCGTGGCGAAGGCCATGCTGCACTGGCTTTCGCCCTGGGAAGACACGTTCTGGCGGCGCCTGGCCGCCGGCGGCGCGCCCGACATCCGCCCGGCGTTCCCCTATGTGGCCCTGTGCCTCACCGCCCGCTGGACCAAGACCAAGCTGCTCACCGGGAAGGTGCACGCAGTGAGCGCAGCGCGGTTCCAGGCGTTCTGTCGCCCGGGGGGCGCCCAGTCGGCTCCTGCCAGCGCCGTTCCCCCAGCCGCTCGCGAATCCGCGACGCCGTGATCTCCAGCTCGTCCGGCAGGGCCACCGCCGCGGCCGGGCGGCCTGCATTCGGGTCCGCGGCGGCATCGAGCAGGGTGATCACGCCGCGCTGCAGCAACGGCGCCTGCAACCGCTCGACATCGCGCAGCGTCTGCACCAGACCGAGCTCCACCAGGCGGTCGTAGAGACGCTGGCGGCCGTTCTGCTGCTTCGGGGTGCCGCGATGGCTGAGGCGCTGCTGGCCGAGCAGCAGGTCGCCCAGGCGGCGACCCAGACGGCGTGCCTGCAACCAGCGTTGCGGCAGCGGGGCCAGGGTCACCGGGCGGCCGGTGCTGACCGCGTCGGCGAGCATGGAGGCGCTGTCGGCGGTGACCACGAACTCGTCGCACAGGCTGAGGTAGGCCGGGAGCGGGTTGCCGCCGTCGTCGCGTTCCCAGCGGTGGCGGTAGGCGGGCACGTCGACGCCGTCGAACAGCGCTTCCACGGCCGCCCGCCCGGTGCGGGGGCTGGTGGTGATCAGCAGCGACCCGCCGCGCCGGCGGGCCAGGTCGGCGGCCTGGCGGGCGAGCGCTCGCGCCGCGGCGGCGTCGAGGCGGTGCGGACGGGCGGCACCGCCCACCAGCAGGCCCAGCCACGGCTTCGGCAGCGCGGCCAGGCGCTGCCGCCAGGCGTCGAGATCGGCCTCCGGGCGGGTAATGGTCGGCCGATTCAACGGCAGCGCGTTGACGTAGACGTTGTGGCGGACGGGCAACCCGTACTGGGGCGTGGTCACCACCAGATCGAACCACGACAGGGGCGCCCACGGCCGGCCGAGGAAGACCAGTCGGGTGCGGCCGCCCGACTGTTCCTGCACCCAGCGCGCCACCGGCACGCTGCGCTTGCCGCAGCCGATGATCACGTCGGGCCACGGCGCCGCCAGGCCATCGCCATGGGCCGCATCGATGCTGGCCACGCTGGCGCCCAGCAGCAGGTTCGGCAGGTGGTGCAGGGCGTTGTAGCGCAGGCGCTTTTCCTCCCAGGGCCAGCCCAGCGCCTGGGCCAGGGTGCGTACCTGCTCCGCGTCGCCGTGGCGTGGACCCGTGAGCACCCACACCCGGGGGGGCGCGGCCGCAGCGGTGAATGTGGCTCGCGGCTCGCTGCGCACCCGCGCGATGGCATCGGTGCCGCGTATGTCCAGATGCCACGCCAGGTTGGGGTGGGCGGCGACGGCCCGGCGCAAGGCCTGACGCCACCAGTGCTCGTCCCGCCAAGGCGGCGGACTGTCGCCGCCCGGCGGCGGACTATCGCCGCCCGGCGGCGGCTCGATCACCACGTGCAGCAGGCGCTGCGCGAGCGTGCAGCAGCGCTCCAGCCACCAGGGAACATCCTCCGCGGGCAGCCGTTCCAGCACGCCGCTCACGGCGACCGCATCCACGCTCGCTGCGGCGGCCGGCGGCGCGCCGTCGGCGGCCGACCAGTGCATCAGGGTGTCGGTGCGCAGCGGCGGGCGCTGGTCGCCGGCCGGCCCCGGCGTGCACCAGAGCAGGCTGCGAACGTCCGGCAGGTCAGCCGGTGGCGACGCCCCGGTGGTCGGCGTCGCCGCGAGCGCCCGGCAGGCGGCGGCGAACCACGGACTCGGCCGTTCGGCCGTGAACGGCTGGTAGCCAGCCGCGTCGGCGGCGCGTTCCGCCCGCCACCACACCTCGCCCAGCGGATGGCTCTGGTAGGAGTAGCGCTCCGGCTCCGGCATCCACGGCTGCAGGTGCAGGGCCGTGTAGTGCAGCAGCCGCGAGCGGCCCTCCACGTACTCCAGGTCGCGGGCGTTCCAGCCGCCATCCAGCGGACCCCACAGCCCGGCGCCGGTGGCAGCGGCGCCCAGCGCCCGCTTGCTGCCGGCGCGGGCCGCCTGCAGGTGCCAGTGGGGCAGCATGCGCGCGCAGTCCATGAGCATGACCGAAGTGTCGTCGGCGGACACCGCCAGGTAGCCGTGGCTGCCCATGGGCTGGTCGAACAGCAGCGCCGGGTCGGCGGTGTAGATCTGGTCGACGTCGTTGTAGATAGCGCGGCCGGTGCCGCCGGCGAACTCGGGAATGGCGAACCGGTACAGGGTGAAGCCGGTGCGCCAGCCGCGGCGGTCGAAGCCGGGCAGGTCCTTCATCAGGTAGATGCGGTACTCGCGCGCACGATCGCGGTGCTGCTCGATGGCGTACAGGAACACCCGCAGCGCCCGGGCCTGACGGTCCTCGGTGCCGAGGAAGATGCGCACCGGATCCCGCGGCGGACCATCGGCGGCGGCCGGGAGCACCAGGCAGGGCGGATGCCCCGGATGCACCGGCGGCTCGATCCTGACCTGCGCGGTCACGCTGGTGGGGCGGTTCATGGGTGAGCTGAGTCCTTTGGGGGCATCGTCCGCGTCGTCACGCGCAACCATAAAACGCGCTCCGGGTTTCAGCAACGTGAACGCGGCAAGCGGGAGCTCAGGGCTCGACCACGGCGATCATGACATTGATGTCGCCGTGTGCGGGCCAGCGGGCGCGCGCCTGACGCCACGCCCGCCAGGCCCGAAGGCCCCAGGCCGGCGAGCGCAGGGTGCGCCCGAGGGACGGCGACCGACGGTTGGCGTCAAGCAGCCGGAAGCGGGTGAAGCCAGCGCTCGCGCAGACCGACTGCAGGCTGGCAGGGGTGAAGTAGAAGTGATGGTCGAACAGGTACAGGCCCCAGGCGTCGCCGGCGGCCAGGCGTTGCCAGTTTTCCCAGTTGCCGGTTTCCAGCACGAGCACCCCCCGTTCGGTCAGGCGCTCGCGCAGGGCGCCGAGCAGCGCCACCGGTTCCCGCAGGTGCTCCACTACGTCCCACAGGGTGATCAGGTCGAAGCGCTGCTGCGGCAGCTCGGGCAGCAGGGTCAGGCCGAAGTCCTGGCGGGCGCGGGCCATGGCGGTCTCGCTGCGTTCGACGCCCACGGCATCCAGGCCATCGTCGCGCGCCACCTGCACGAAGGCGCCGGAGCCGGCGCCGAAGTCCAGCAGGCTGTGCCGGCCGGGTCGCAGCGCCGCCAGGCGCTCGAGCTTGCGGCGCGCAGAGCGGAGCTTGGGCGCGGCGTTGGTGACGTAGCCTCCCTCGGTCGCCCAGCGCCGGTTCATGTAGGCCATGGAGGCGGCGACCGACGGCCGGGGCGACTGATAGGCCAACCGGCAGCGAGCGCACTCGGCCACGGCGGCCTGCACCCCGAAACGGGTGTCGATCAGCCGCGGCGGGTGGCTGGCGCCGCACAGCGGGCAGCCGATGGGCGCCTCCCGCGGATAGTCGACCCCGTCGATGCGGTCGCTCATGGGCGGTGGGGCGGATGGCACAGGGCGGACGCCCACCGGGTCAATCCTCCTCGAAGGCGCTGCGGTGGTAGTCGGCGGCCTCCTGCACGGCGGCCATGCCCGGCAGTTCCGGCTCCGGCGCTTCGTCACCGGCCAGCACCCGGATCACCGTGTGCGCGCCGCGGGCCAGCGATTCCAGGTGGTAGCCGCCCTCCAGCACCAATGCCAGGCGCCCGGCGCAGAGCTCGTCTGCCAGGCTCTGCACGAGAGCCGTCATGGCCGCGAAGCCTTCGTAGCCGACGTTGAGGGCCAGGTCGAGGCGGTGCACGTCGAAGCCTGCGGAGACCAGAATCAGGTCGGGTTGGAACCAGCGCGCAGCCGGCACCAGGACCTGCTCGAATGCGGCCAGCAGCGCCTGGTCGCCGCTGCCCTCGGGCAGGGGCACGTTGACCGTGGTGCCGCTGCCCAGGCCGCCGCCGGTCTCGGTGAGATGGCCGGTGCCCGGATAGAAGGGTGCCGCCCGGTGGGTGTCGAACAGCATCACGTCGGGGTCGGCCCAGAAGATGTCCTGGGTGCCGTTGGCGTGGTGGGCGTCCCAGTCGACGATCAGCACGCGCCGGCAGTCGTGCACGGCCTGGGCGTGGGCGGCCGCCACGGCGACGTTGTTGAACAGGCAGAAGCCGCGGGCGCGCACCGGCTCGGCGTGATGTCCCGGCGGCCGCACCAAGGCGAAGGCGCTGCCGGCCTCGCCGGCGAACACGGCGTCCACGGCGCGGATGGCGGTGCCTGCCGCCACCTCGGCCGCCTCGATGCTGCCCTTGGATACCGCAGTGGTGTCCTCGTCGAGCCACGCGCTCTGACCGCGCAGGGCGAAGATGTCGTCCAGGTAGGCGGTGGTGTGCACCCGCGCAAGCTGCTCGCGGGTGGCGGCCACGCCGGCCGCCAGGGTCACGCCGGGGATGGGCTCGGCCAGCAGAAGCTGGTGGATGGCGGCGATGCGACCCGGATGCTCGGGGTAGCTCCACTTGACGTCGAGGCCGTCGAGGATCTCCCGCACCCGGCGCTCCAGCCGCCCGGGCAGGTAAGGATCCTTCACCTCGGGCTGGTGGCTCAGCATGCGCTCGTCGTAGAGCACCAGCACGCTGCGGTCACCCATCATCGGCACGTTCCTCCTCGCGCGTCAGCGCGCGAACAGCCGGTTGCGCCTGGCGTACTGCCACACCAGGAACACAAGTCCTGCCACCAGCGCGATGCACACCGGCTCGAAGGCGGCGCCCAGCAGCTCGCGATAGCGCTTCGCCCAGAACAGCGCGAAGGTGCCGTGAGCGGTGAGCAGCACGCCGGCCCAGAACATGACGATCTTCGCCCACCGCGCTCCCTGCAGCCCGTACCAGGCGAGGTTGCCGAGCAGCAGCGCCAGCGCCAGGATCACGGTAGGAATGATGAAGTGGCGGCCGATCAGGAAGGTGTGCAGCACGGCGGCGCCGGCCGCCACGGCCAGGACGGCGAACAGCAGATCGAAGGCGTTCTCGAGGCGCAGCGTGGCTCGCATCGGTCTTGGCGCGCGGACCGGGCCGCGTCAGGCCGCCACCGGCGTGGTTTCGGCGGCCCGATCCCGGTCCACCGGGTGGCTGAACACCAGGGCGCCATCGTCGATGGGCCCGCGGCGCACCATGCGCTTGTCCTGCGCGTAGTCCTGGGTGTTGCGCCACGGATCGCGGTCACCCTGCTTGGGAAACAGGTGCATGACGCGGCGCATGTAGCCGGCGGAGAAGTCGTCGATCCACGGCCGCGGGGTCATGTCCGCGTCCTCGGGGCGCAGGGTGGGCGTGCACTGGCGCATGCCGATGGCGTCCATGTGGTTGAGCAGCCGGCACACGTACTCGGAGGTGAGGTCGGCGCGCAGCGTCCACGAGGCGTTGATGTAGCCGAACGTCTGCGCCAGGTTCGGGACGCCCGAGTACATCATGCCTTTGTAGGTGAACGTCTCGGGGAAGTCGACGCGGCGGCCGTCGACGCTGAATTCCACCCCGGACAGCACCACCATCTCGAGGCCGGTGGCGGTGACGATGATGTCGGCCGTGAGCTCCCGGCCTGACTTCAGCCGCAGCCCGCGCTCGGTGATGCGGTCGATGTGGTCGGTGACCACGGTGGCCTGACCCGACTTGATGGCCTCGAACAGATCTGCATTGGGCACCAGGCACAGGCGCTGGTCCCACGGGTTGTAGCGGGGGGTGAAGTGGGTGTCGACGTCGTAGTCGGGGCCGAGCTGATCGCGCACCATGTCGAGCAGCTTGTGCTTCACCTTCTCCGGCGCCGTACGCGTGCGGTGATAGAAGTAGCGCTGCAGCTGCACGTTCTTGAAGCGGGTGATGGCATACGCCCATTTCTCCGGCAGCCAGCGCCGCAGGGTGTTGGCGATTCGGTCCTGATCCGGCCGCGACACCACGTAGGTGGGCGAGCGCTGCACCATGGTCACCTCGGCGCCGCCCTCGGCCATGGCCGGCACCAGGGTCATGGCGGTGGCGCCGCTGCCGATCACCACCACGCGCTTGCCGGCGTAGTCGAGGTCTTCGGGCCAGAACTGCGGATGCACGACGGTGCCCTGGAAGTCGTCCATGCCCTCGAAGTCGGGGGTGTGGGCGTGTTCGTAGCTGTAGTAGCCGCCGCACATGAACAGGAAGCCGCACGTGAAGGTAACCGTCTCGTCACCGCACTCGGCCGTGACCGTCCACTGCGCGCGTTCGCTCGACCAGCTCGCCGTCCGGACCTTGTGGCCGAAGCGGATGTGGCGGGTGATGCCATTCTCCAGGGCAGTCTCGTTGACGTAGCGGCGGATGGCCGGCCCATCGGCGATGGCCTTGGCCTCGCGCCACGGCTTGAAGCGGAAGCCGAGAGTGTGCATGTCGCTGTCGGAGCGGATGCCGGGATAGCGGAACAGGTCCCAGGTGCCGCCGATGGCGTCCCGCGCCTCGAGGATGGTGAACCGCTTTCCCGGGCACATCTGCCGCAGGTGGCAGGCGGCGCCGATGCCGGATATGCCGGCCCCGACGATGAGAACGTCGACGTGACTCATGCGTGTCTCCGTGCTGTCAGCCGCGGATGATCGCATGTTCGGCGGGGCCCTGCAGCCCGGGGGAGCCTGCTGCATCCATGTGGTCGTGTTGTTCGCCATCATGTGGTGCGCCTTGTGCTGGTCCGTGGGCAAGCTTTTAGAGGGTGCCGGAATCGCCTACCGTAGCGTCGATCTCGATGCGGCGTGTGCGCGCTGCGATACGATCAACCGAGGAGCCTCGATATGGGCCGGATTCCCGTCATCGCCATCGACAAGCTCGAAAGCCCGGCGACGCTCGCCGCCATCGATCGTGCCTGCCGGGACTGGGGGTTCTTCCAGGTCGTCGGCCACGGCATCGAGCCGGCGCTGCTCGATGCCCATCTGGCGGAGGCGCGCCGGTTCTTTGCCCTGCCGGATGCGGTGAAACGCGGTGTCGAGCGCACCGCGGAGAACGCCTGGGGCTACTTCGACCGGGAACTCACCAAGAACACGCGTGACTGGAAGCAGATCTTCGACGTCGGGCCAGCCGACGGTGCCTCGCTGAGGCCGCAATGGCCGTCCGCCCAGCCTGGCCTGCGGCCGGCCGTGCTGGCCCACTATGCCGCCTGCGAAACGCTGGCCTTTCGCCTGCTCGGGGCGTTGTCGCGCAATCTCGGCATGCCCGGAGACCACCTGGCTGCGGGGTTCCGACCCCGGCACTCCAGCTTCCTGCGCCTGAACTACTACCCGGCCTGCCCGGCGCCCGAGCGGCCGGCCGGAATTGAGACCACACGGCACGGTCATCTCGGCATCAACCACCACACGGACGCCGGTGCGCTCACGGTGCTGCAGCAGGACCACAGGCCGGGGCTCGAGGTCTACCGCCATGGCGAGTGGCATGTGGTGGAGCCGCTCCCCGGCGCGCTGGTGATCAACATCGGTGACATTGTCCAGGTCTGGTCCAACGACCGCTACCGGGCGGCCCTGCACCGGGTAACCGTGAGCGAGTCGGGCGACCGGCTGAGCGCGGCGTTCTTCTTCAACCCCGACTATGCCGCCGACTACGCGCCGCTGCCCAGCACGGTGGAAGCCGCCTCGCCGGCCCGCTACCGGGCGATCAACTGGGGCGAGTTCAGGGCCCGCCGGGCCGCCGGCGACTACGCCGATCTGGGCGTCGAGGTCCAGATCGAGCACTACCGTACCCAGGATTCACCGTGAAGGAGAGCGGCCAGAACCTTCACTACGACCTAGCCGAAGGATGCGCCGGACGCCGATCTATCAGCGGCAGCGGCCCCTGGCTGCGGTTACACTCACGGCCTCGTGTCCGCAACCGTTCAGGGAGACCGCGCCATGGCTTCGAAACTCGTCGACGACCCCCGAATCGATCCGCGCATCAAGGCGGTGATGGGCGGTTTCCCCGCCATCAACCAGGGCGACGTCGCCAACCGTGAGGAGGCGCTGGCCCAGGCGAACACGGACGAGGCGATCGCGGCCCGGGAAGGCATGAAGGCGTTCATGGACATGGTGGACAACGACCAGGTGGCGCCGTCGGCAGGGCTGGTGATCAGCGATCATGAGTTCATCTCGGCACCGGACGGCAACACCATCCGCGTTCGGCTGATCCGGCCGGAAGGCGACGAGCCGTTGCCGTGCGTCTACTACATCCACGGCGGCGGCATGGCGTCCATGTCCTGCTACGACGGCATGTACCGGGCCTGGGGCAAGATCATCGCCGCCCAGGGCGTGGCGGTGGCCATGGTCGACTTCCGCAACTGCCTGACCCCGTCGTCGGCGCCGGAGGTGGTGCCGTTTCCCGGGGGGCTCAACGACTGCGTGTCCGGCGTGCGCTGGCTCGTCGAGCATGCTGCCGACCTGGGCATCGATGCCGGGCACGTCATCGTCGCCGGCGAGAGTGGTGGCGGCAACCTGACCCTGGCCACCGGGCTGAAGCTCAAGCAGGACGGCGACCTCGGCCTGATCCGCGGCCTTTACGCGCTCTGTCCCTACATCGCCGGGCACTGGCCGCAGGAGCGGTTTCCGTCGTCCGTGGCGAACAACGGCATCCTGCTCGACCTGCACAACAACCGCGGCGCCATGGCCTATGGCATCGACGCGCTGGAGCGGGGCGACCCGCTGGCCTGGCCGTCGTTCGCCAGTGAGGACGACGTGCGCGGTCTGGTGCCCACGGTCATCAGCGTCAACGAGTGCGACCCGCTGCGCGACGAGGGCATCGAGTTCTACCGGCTGCTGATGCGCGCCGGCGTGCCGGCCCGCTGCCGGCAGGTAATGGGCACCATCCACGGCACCGAGATCTTCGCCGTATCGTGCCCGGACATCAGCCGCGAGACGGCCGCCAGCATCGCCCAGTTCTGCCACGACGCCTGAGGAGACGACCCATGACGAGCATACGATCGGTCACGGTGCCGCTGCTGGCGGCGGCTCTGCTGCTGGTGGCCGGATGCTTCAACAGCCCCGAAAACAGCTCCGTGCACTTCGGCGATGTCTCCATCGGTGCGCAGCTCATCGACCTGCAGTCTGCGTTCGAGCAGGGCGCCATCGACCAGGCGGAGTACGACGCCCTGAAGCAGGCCATCATGGCGCTGGCCCGGGGCTGCGAGTCAGACGGCGACGACGAATAGGGCGATGCTGGCGCCGAACCCGGTCATCCAGACCAGCGACCGCAGCGTCGCCAGATCGGCGATGTAGCAGATGCCGTGGGCGATGCGGGCGGCGACGAACAGGATCGCCAGCGCGTCCACGGTAGGCTGGGCCGCGCCCGCCAGATGCGCCACCAGCACGCCGGCGACGAACAGCGGGAACGCTTCGTAGCTGTTCTGTTCCGCCCAGTGGGCGCGCTGGGCACGGCCGCTGACGCCGGCCAGAAACTGCCGCGGCGCCCGGTTGTCGTAGCGGCCGCCCGTAATCTTCGCGAAGCCCACCCACACGATCGGCAGCAGTCCCGCCGCCAGCACGCACCAGAACGCGGTCGTCATCTCGCCACTCCGTAGCCTGTCTTGTCGTGCGCAGGGTGCCTCAGCCCGGTGCCGCGCGTCCACTTGTCGGACACGCCGTGAAAGGCGCGTGAGCGACTGAGCGGGTGTTCTTTGACCCGGCCTTCATCGCCAGCCGGCTACCTTGCCGACTCTCAACAACCAGGAGGGTTCGTGTGATGGTGCAGGGTGTGCGGATGATGTTGGTGGCCATGGCAGGCCTGCTGCTGGCGGCCTGCGGTGGCGGCAGCAGCGGCGGCTCGACGGCGGTGGTGAATCCCGGTCCGTCAGTGACCGGCACCCTCGAGGTGATTCACGCCTCGCAGGACGCACCGCCGGTGAACGTGCGCGTGGCCGGCAACCTGATTTTCTCGAGCGTGCCTTACCTGGGCGTGCGGACGGCCGACTTCGACGTCGGCGGCTACGCGGTGGCCGTGGACGGCATCGTCCCCGGCGGTAACGTCACGGTCATTCCCGCCGACGGCGCCCCGGAGCCTGTGATCGACATCGGCGAGGACGAGCGGGTCACCGTGGTGGCGGCGGGCGCCGTGGCCGGCATCGCCCCCATCGTCCTCACCGACGCGCCGCCGGCTGTGGCCGCGGGTGACGTGCGCCTGCGGGTGCTGCACGCGGCCGACGTCGCCCCGACGGTGGAAGTCTACGTGACCGGGCCCCAGGATCCGCTCGGCGCACCTCTCGGCACCTTTGCGTTCGGAGAGCTGCTGACGCCGGACGCTGTGGTTGTGCCCGCGGGTGAGTATCGAATTCGGGTCGCCGTGCCCGGCTCGCCCCCGACGGTGGTTTACGACTCAGGCCCCGTGACCCTACCGGGCGGTGCCGATCTGCTGGTGGCGGCGGTGCCGAACACGGGCACCGGACCGTCGCCCATCCTGCTGCTGGCCGCTACCGGCGCCGAGCCGCTCGAGCTGCTGGACGTGAACACCACCAGCGACGTGCGCGTGGCGCATGCGTCGCCCGACGCGCCCAACGTGGACGTGGTGGCCAATGACGACTTCGTGACCCGCCCGGTGGTCGATCTCGCCTACGCCGAGGCCACGGGCTATCTGTCGCTGCCGCCGGGGCCGCTCAACGTCAAGGTGGTGCCTACGGGCCAGGATGCGCCGGTCGTGATCGACGCCGACGTCGACCTGGTGCAGGGCGAGACCTACAGCGTCTACGCCGCCGACTTCCTGGCGAACATCCAGCCGCTGGTGCTGGTGGACGACGTGCGCCGGGTCGCCACCGAGGCCCGGGTGCGCATCGTGCACGCCTCTCCCTCGGCGGGCGATGTCGACATCTACGTGGTGCCTGGTGGCACGGGTGGCAATCTGGACGGCGTGGCGCCGGCCTTCTCCGGCGTGCCCTTCCTCGCCGATACCGGCTACGTGCCGCTGGCGCCCGGCAGCTATGACGTGGTGGTCACCGGTGCCGGCAGCCAGCTCCCCGCCATCGGCCCGGTGACCCTCACCCTGGATGGCAACGGCATCTACACCGCTGCCGCCATCGACCAGCCGAACGGCGGCGTGCCGCCGCAGCTACTGCTGCTCGACGATCTGGCACCCTGAGCCCGGCGCTCCGGCCGCGGCGGCCATTGCCGCCGCGGCCGCGTTTCGCTACGGTCCACGGCGTCCGGCGATTGGCCGGACAGCCGCTGTCAAGGAGCGCCACATGACCTATGTTCACGACACCCTGGAGAGTCTGCGGCGCTCGAGCCCCGGGCAGGCGGAGTTCTACCAGGCGGCCGAGGAGGTGCTCGAGTCGCTGCAGCCGCTCATCGATCAGGAACCGCGCTATGCGCGGCACGGCATCATCGAGCGCATCGTCGAGCCGGAGCGGCAGATCATGTTCCGCATCGCCTGGACCGACGACCAGGGGCGGGTGCGGGTCAACAAGGGCTACCGGGTGCAGTTCAGCTCGAGCCTCGGCCCCTACAAGGGCGGCCTGCGCTTCCATCCCAACGTGACCGCCGGGGTGATCAAGTTCCTCGGCTTCGAGCAGATCTTCAAGAACGCGCTCACCGGGCTCGCCATCGGTGGCGGCAAGGGCGGCGCAGACTTCAACCCCAAGGGCCGCTCGGACGGCGAGGTCATGCGCTTCTGCCAGGCGTTCATGAGCGAGCTGCACAAGCACATCGGCGACGTGGTGGACGTGCCGGCCGGCGACATCGGTGTCGGCAGCCGCGAGATCGGCTACCTCTACGGTCAGTACCGGCGCCTCACCGGCCGCTTCGACGGCACCCTGACCGGCAAGGGGCTCGGCTGGGGCGGGTCGCGCATGCGCACCGAGGCCACCGGCTACGGCTGCGTGTACTTCGCCCAGGACATGCTGGCGAGCCACGATCGCGACCTGGCGGGCAAGACCTGCCTGGTGTCGGGCGCCGGCAACGTCGCCATCTTCACCATCGACAAGCTGCACCAGCTCGGCGCCCGGCCCGTCACCTGCTCCGACTCCACCGGCACCGTCTACCACGAGGCCGGCATCGACCTCGAGGTGCTCAAGCAGGTGAAGCTGGCGCAGCGTGGTTCGCTCGAGGAGTACCTCGAGCATCATGGCGACGCCGAGTTCACGCCGGTGTCCGACTACCCGGCAGGCGGCAGCGCCGTCTGGCGATACAAGGCGGACGCGGCCTTTCCCTGCGCCACGCAGAACGAGCTCGGCGACAAAGATGCCGACGTGCTGCTCGGCAACGGCGTCACCCTGGTCTGCGAGGGCGCGAACATGCCCTGCACGGCGGAGGCGATCGACCGCTTCCTGGACGCCGGCATCGATTTCGGCCCCGGCAAGGCGGCCAACTGCGGCGGCGTCGCCACCAGCCAGCTCGAGATGCAGCAGAACGCGGCCATGACCCAGTGGACGTTCGAGCATGTGGAGGAGCGGCTGCGGCAGATCATGAAGGACGTGCACCGGCGCGCCAGCGCCGCCGCCGAAGAGTTCGGCCGGCCCAAGGACCTGGTGATGGGGGCCAACATCGCCGGCTTCCGCCGGGTGGCGGATGCCATGATCGAGCAGGGCGTGTTCTGATGCGGTCTGCCGCCGCGCGATTGGGCAGCCTGGTGGCGGCCGTGGGCTGTGGCGGGGCGGTGGTGCTGACCTCGCTGGTGGCAGCATCCTTTCGACCCGGGCTCTGGTACGAGGCCTTGGCGAAGCCGCCGTGGACGCCGCCGGACTGGGTGTTCGGGCCGGTATGGAGCGTGCTGTACGTGGCCGTCGGGGTCGCCGGCTGGCTGCTGTTCACCCGCGACGTCGGTGCCTATGCGCGGGTGCTGTGGGTCGGGCAGCTTGTGCTGAACGGCCTCTGGTCGTGGCTGTTCTTCGGGCTGCAGCGCCCCGGCCTGGCGCTCGCCGACATCGCGCTGCTGCTCGCCGCCATCACCGCCCTGCTGGTGCTGCTGGCCAGCCGGCAGCGGCTCGCTTTCTGGCTGCTGGTGCCCTACGCGGCGTGGGTGGGCTATGCACTCACCCTCAATGCTGGCATTGTCTGGCTCACGTCTCAGTGAGCCAACGGGGAGATCGAGCACCATGATCGACGTGCACTACCGGCCGACGCCCAACGGCTGGAAGGTCACCATCATGCTGGAGGAGTGCGGGCTCGAGTACCGCATCGTGCCGGTGGATATCGGCGGTGGCGACCAGTTCAAGCCCGAGTTCCTGCGCATCAGCCCCAACAACCGCATGCCCGCCATCGTCGACCACGACCCGCCCGGCGGCGGCGAGCCCATAGCCGTGTTCGAGTCCGGCGCCATCCTGGAGTACCTGGCGGACATCACCGGCCGCTTCCTGCCACGCGATCCGCGCGGCCGCTACCGCGTGCTGCAGTGGGTGCACTGGCAGATGGCCAACCTGGGCCCGATGATGGGCAACGCCAACCACTTCAAGAACTACGGCAGGAATCTGGCCGAGGACCCGAAGCAGCTCGAGTACGGCACCCGCCGCTTTGTCGGCGAGGTGGACCGGCTGTGCGGGGTGATGGACGCCCAGCTCTCGGCCAACGCCTACCTGGCCGGCGACGAGTACAGCATCGCCGACATGATCACCTGGCCGTGGGCGCGCCTCGCCGGGCGGCTGATCGACGAGGCCGTCTGGGAGACGTTTCCCCACCTCAAGCGCTGGGTCGACCAGGTGGGGGCGCGGCCTGCGGTGGACAAAGGCTGGCAGGTGGGCCGCGACCTCGGCAAGCGCGAGCTGACCGAGGCCGAGGAGAAGGCGCGCCGCGATATTCTGTTCAACCAGACCAACGACAAGGTTCGGAAAGCCCGCGAAGAGGCGGCCCGCCAGGCGCGCTGAGGCGGGGCCGGCTCAGTCGATGTCGACGCCCACGGGGCAGTGGTCCGAACCCTCCACGTGCGGCCAGATGAAGGCGTTCCGCACCCGCTTCGCGGCGCCGGGGGAGGCCAGCACGTAGTCGATGCGCCAGCCGACGTTGTTGACCCGGGCGTCACCCCACTGCCGCCACCAGGTGTAGTGCCCGGTCTCGTCCGGGTGCTGGCGGCGGAACACGTCCACCCAGCCGGCGTCCAGCCAGCGGTCGATCTCGGCCCGCTCCTCGGGCAAGAAGCCGCTCGACTTCTCGTTGCCCTTGGGTCGCGCCAGATCGATGGCGGTGTGGGCCGTGTTGTAGTCGCCCATCACCAGCACCGGGCCCTTGCGCTTGTACGCCTGCACCCGGTCGAGCACGGCGGCGTAGAAGTCGAGCTTGTAGGGCACCCGGCTGTTGTCGCGCTCCTTGCCGCTGCCCTTGGGGAAGTAGACGCTGGCCACGCGCAGCCGGCCGAAGCGGGCGAGGATGAAGCGGCCCTCGGCATCGAAGCGGGCGTCGCCCAGCGAGGTCTCCACCTCGTCGGGTTCGTGCCGCGCGTAGATGGCGACGCCGCTGTAGCCGGGCCGCTCTGCCGGGGCGAAGTGGCTGTGCCAGCCGTCGGGCTCGCGCACGTCTGCGGGAAGCTGCTCCGGCAGGGCGCGCACCTCCTGCAGGCCGACGATGTCGGCGCCGCTGCCTTCCAGGAAGGCGGCGAAGCCGTCGCGGCCGCCCAGGCGGGCCTTCTTCGCGCAGGCGCGCAGACCGTTGACGTTCCAGCTGACGATGCGCATGGCTACCCCGTTCGACAAGGCGGGGGAGTGTAGCAGCCGGGGTGCAGAGGTGGGGTATGCTCGGCGCTCGGAGCAGCGCGTCAGCGAGGAGGATTCATGGCATTCCCACAGAGCGGCCGTCCGGTGGACGAGGTCATCGCCGAGCTCGAAGCCAAGCGGGCGCACGACGTCAGATGGCAGGACGGACGTGCGTTCGGAATGATCTACCACGGCGGGCCCGGCGTGCACGAGGCCGCCGAGCGCGCCGCCGCCCTCTACCTGCACGAGAACGCCCTCAACACCAAGGCGTTCCCGTCGCTGGGCGCGATTCAGTCCGAGGTGGTGGGCTGGACGGCCGAGCTGCTCAACGCGCCGGAGACGGCGGCCGGGTTCCTCACCAGCGGCGGCACCGAGTCGATTCTGTGCGGCGTGCTCGCGGCCCGGGAGCGGGCCCGGGAGGAGCGCGGCATCGACGACGGCGAGATCGTGCTCGCCGAGAGCGCCCATGCCGCGTTTCACAAGGCCGCGCACCTGTTCGGGCTCGCGGTGCGCAAGACGCCCGTGCGCGCCGACTGGACCGCCGACGTGGACGCCATGGCCGACGCCGTCGGCCCGAACACGGTGCTGGTGGTGGGCTCGGCGCCCCAGTATCCCCAGGGCGTGGTGGACCCGATTCCCGACATCGCCGCGCTGGCGGCCCGGGTGGGCGCCAACTGCCACGTCGACGCCTGCATGGGCGGCTTCGTGCTGCCGTTCGCCGAGCGGCTGGGCCGGCAGGTGCCGCCCTGGGACTTCCGGGTCGACGGCGTGCACTCCATCTCGGCCGACATTCACAAGCTGGGCTACGCGCCCAAGGGCGTGTCGGTGATCCTGCATCGCACCAAGGCCTTGCGCCGCTACCAGACCTTCGTCTTCGACGGCTGGCTGGGCGGCTTCTACGCCTCACCCAACCTGCAGGGCACGCGCTCCGGGCTGCCCATGGCGGCCGCGTGGGCGGTGATGCAGCACCTGGGGCTCGAGGGCTACCTGGCGCTGACCCGGCAGACGCTGGAGAACGCCGATCAGATGCGGGCCGGCATCGCCGCCATCGACGGCGTCCGCGTGCTGGGGGAAGGGCGGTTCCACCTCATCGGCATGGCGGCGGATCCGGCGGCCGAGGCGCCGCTGGACACGTTCGCGCTGGGGGATGCGCTGCTGGCCCGGGGCTGGTTCCACGACCGCCAGGGGCCGCCGGACACGCTGCACTCCACGGTGAGCAACAGCAACACCGGCGTCATCGACCGTTACCTGGCCGACCTGGCCGAGTGCGTGGCCGAGGTGCGCGGGCGCCGCGCCGACGACCGCTCCACCAGCTACGCGACGCTGGAGTAGGCGGCGACCCGGAACACGTCGCGCTGCGCGTGGCTGCCGCCGATGCGGTGCAGCCGCGGCTTCAGGCGCTGGTAGCGCGCCTGGGCATCCGGCCGGTCGCCGCGGCCCAGGGCCAGCACCAGCTCGGCGACGTCCAGGCCCACCTCGCGGACGATGGCGCCCTGATGGCTGTCCGTGTCCGCCCAGCGCCGCAGCGTGGCCATGAGGCTGTCAGCGGCGTCGTGGCGCTGGCGGGCCAGCGGTATCAGGTAGTGCAGGGTGGCGAACAGCAGCTCTGTGTCGTCGACGTGGCCCTCGGCGATGGCCGCCAGCGGCTGCCACCGGTCGCCCACGTCGCAGCCCATGGCCTCGAGCCGCAGCAGCAGCTCGGCGGCGTTGCACAGGTCCAGATAGAAGTCGTCGGCCAGCGCCGGCGCCAGGGCCTCGTCGTAGATGGCCAGCGCCCGGTCGGCCTCGCCGCGGCGCAGGTGCTGCAGGGTCTGGTGCCAGTCCAGGTGCCAGCGGAAGTTGTTGGCATCGTTCCAGTGCGGGCGCAGGGTTTCCAGCCAGTCGACGCCCTCGTCGGCGCGGCCCTGCATCTCCAGCACGTGGGCGACGGCATGGGTGGCCCAGAGATCGGCCGGGTTGCGCTCGACCGCCTCGCGGCCGTAGCGCTCGGCGGCGGCGTAGTCGCCGGCCTCCTCGAGGCCGAAGGCGTACATGCCCTGCACGTAGCCCTCGAGCCGGTGGCCGGCATAGGCGCCCAGGCGGCTGCCCACCGAGTCGCGCATGCGGTCCACGTCGCCGTCGTAGAAGTACAGATAGTGCAGCATGCGCAGGCTCAGCACGTCGCGCGGGTGGGCCTCGAGAATGACTTCGAAGTGGGCCATGAGCTGCGCCAGATCATCGTCGAGCCACAGACCCAGGGCGGCCACATGGGCGCGCTCCCAGGCGCTGCCGGCGCCGCCGTCGACGCGGCCGGCCAGGTCGGCGTGCAGGCCGCGGGCGGTGGCGGCGTTGGCGCGGTCGCCGGCCAGGCGGGTGAGGTAGCCCATCAGGCAGCGGGCCATCAGATGGTCAGGATCTGCGCTCATGGCCCGCTTCAGCAGCCGGGGCGTGTCGCTGCGGGCCGCCAGGTAGCTCTCTACCGCCTCGTCGAGGCGGGCCCCGGCGTCGGCGCTGGCGGCGGTGATGGGCAATCCGTCGGCGGTCTCGGGCATGTCTGGCTTCCTCGGCAGCGTGGCGGCGTGCGTAGCCCGAGTGTAATGTGCCAGCAGGGCCGCAGACGAGGATCAGGGGAGCATGCGTACGGGGCCGTGGTGGATATTGGCGTTGGCGCTGGCCGGCTGCGATGCGGCCTTCGAGGCCACCCACAGCCAGGAGGCCCGGCCGCGGGCCACCAGTGACTGGCCCGAGTACGGCGGCGGCGGCGGGCGCCGCTACGCCGACGCCGCCCTGATCGACGCCGGCAACGTGGCCGATCTGCAGGTCGCCTGGATCTACCGCACCGGCGATCAGTCGGACGGGCGCGACCCGGCGGTGCCGTCCACCACCGCGTTCGAGGCGACGCCGATCCTGGCCGGCGGCCGGCTGGTGTTCTGCTCACCGTTCAACCGTGTCATCGCGCTGGACCCGCTCACCGGCGGCGAGCTGTGGCAGCACGATCCCGGCATCGACCTGTCCGGCCGCTACGCCAACCAGCTCGTTTGCCGCGGCGTCGCCCAGTGGCACGATGCGCAGGCGCCCGTTGCCGCACCGGGCGCCTGCGCATCGCGCATCTTCACCGCCACCAACGATGGCCACCTGATCGCGCTGGATCTGGCCAGCGGCGAGGCGTGCCCCGGCTTCGGCCGCGGCGGCCGTGTCGATCTGAATCCCGGCGCCGGCGAGCAGGCCTGGCTCGGCGAGTACCAGGTCACGTCTGCACCCACCGTCATCGGCGATCTGGTGGTGGTGGGCTCGGCCGTCTCCGACAACCAGCGCATCGACGCGCCCAGCGGCGTGGTGCGCGCCTTCGACGCCCGCAGTGGTGCCCAGGTCTGGGCCTGGGATCTGGCGCCGCCCGGCTTCGACTACGCGGCGCCCGACGCCCTGGTGAGCGACGAGGGCTTCGCCCTGGGCACCCCCAACGTCTGGGGCACCATGACCGCGGACCAGGCGCGCGGCCTGCTGTTCGTGCCCACCGGCAACCCGTCGCCCGACTACTTCCGAAGCGGCACGCCGCGCATGGATCACTATGGCTCTGCCGTGGTCGCGTTGCGGGCGGCCACCGGCGAGGTGGTGTGGCACTTCAACACCGTGCGTCACGACTACTGGGACTATGACGTCGGCGCCCAGCCGGCACTGGCCGATCTAGACATCGGCGGCGTGCGGGTGCCGGCGGTGGTTCAGGGCACCAAGATGGGCTTCGTGTTCGTGCTGCACCGCGAGACCGGGCAGCCGCTGGTGGACGTGAACCCGCGGCCGGTGCCGCGGCACGGCCCGCTGGCCGACGAGCTGTCGCCCCTGCAGCCGTTCCCGCCGCCGGCTTACCGGCTCGGCCGCGAGGTCACCCGCGACGACGCCTGGGGCCTGACGTTCTGGGACCGGGGCCGCTGCCAGGCCCTGCTCGATGAGATGGCGGTGGGGCCGATCTACACGCCCGTGACAGAGCAGTGGACGGTGGTGTCGCCGAGCAACACCGGCGGCATCAACTGGGGCGGCGTGGCCGTGGACCAGGCGCGCGGCGTGATCGTCGCCCGCAGCAGCCACCTGCCGTTTCAGGTGCGCCTGATCGCGGCCGCCGACCTGGACGACGCCCGGCGCGACTCCCCGCGGGACGTGGAGTTCGGCCCGCAGCGGGGCATGCCCTACGCCATGGCCCGCATGCCGCTGCTGTCGCCCCTGGGTCTGCCCTGCACCACGCCCCCGTGGGGCACGCTCACCGCCATCGACGTCGAGGCGGGCGAGCAGCGCTGGAGCCGCCCACACGGCACCGTGCGTGACATGAGCCCGGTGCCGTTGAGTCTGGACTACGGCATTCCGGGGATGGGTCAGGGCACCATCACCGGCAGCGGCCTGGTGTTCATCGGCGCCGCCTTCGAACACGCGCTGCGGGTTTACGATGTTGAAACCGGTGAGGAGCGCTGGCTCGGCCGGCTGCCGGCACCGCCGGTGGCCACGCCCATGACCTACGTGGTGAACGAGGGCGGCCGCGAGCGGCAGTTCGTGGTGATCGCCGCCGGCGGCCACGGCCGCTCGGGCATCTCGGTGGTGAGCGACCACCTGGTCGCCTTCGCGCTGCCGGAGCAACGTCCGGAGCAGAGGCCATGAAGCTGGGGGTGACGTTGCGCAACATGGGTCCCCAGAGCTCGGCCGCCATCATGGCCGGCGGTGCCGAGGCGGCGGAAGCGCGCGGCTTCGAGTCGCTGTGGATCACCGACCACATCGCCATTCCGCCGGACGACGCCGAGGGCAGCGGCGGCCGCTACACCGATCCGCTCACCACCCTGGCGTGGCTGGCTGGCCGCACGCGGGCGATCGGCCTCGGCACTGGCGTGCTGATCCTGCCGTATCGCAGCCCGCTGCCGACGGTGAAGCAGGTCGCCACCGTGCAGGAGCTGAGCGGCGGCCGGCTGCTGCTCGGCGTCGGCATCGGCTGGATGGCGGCAGAGTTCCGCGCCCTCGGAGTGCCGCTGTCCGAGCGGGTGCGGCGTTCCGAGGAGGTGCTGACGCTGCTGGCCGACTGCTTCGCCGGCGACGTCGTGAGCCGGCACGGCCAGCCGTTCATCTTCAGCCCGCGGCCGGCGCCGCCGCCGGTCTACGTCGGTGGCCGGGCGCCGCACGCGCTGGACAGGGCGCTGCGCTTCGGCCACGGCTGGCTGCCCATGACGCGGGATCCCGATGCCCTGGGGGCCGACCTGGCGCAGTTCGCGGCGCTGGCCGCGGAGCAGGGCCGCACGTCCGGTCCCGTCACGGCCATGGCGGGCCTGCCGCTCGACGACGGGCCGCGGGCGGCGGCCCTGCTCGGCCGCTACCGGGCGCTCGGCATCGAGCGGCTGGTGTGCACGCTGCGCTATCGGACGCTCGACGACTACCAGCGCCAGCTCGATGTCCTGGCGGCGCTGCGGGATCGGGAGGTGTGACCATGAGGCGCGATGCGACAGACGACCTGCTGCTGCCCGAGGCGGGGAACGGCCTGTGCGGCCGCCGCAGCCTGCTGCGGGCCGGTCTGGGTCTGGCCGGCGGCCTTGGTCTGGCGGGCATCGCCGTGGCGGCCGAGCGGCCGCCGGGCTCGCTGGCGCCCGGTGCCGGCATGCGCAGCTACGGCGCACCGTCGCGGCACGTGGCCGACCTCACGCGGGTCGGCTTCAGCAGCCAGCCCGGCACCGACGGCAGCGGCGTCTCGCGCACGCCGCTGGAGCGCCTGGAAGGCACCATCACCCCCAACGGGCTGTTCTTCGAGCGGCACCACGCCGGCGTGCCCGACATCCATCCAGATGCCCACCGGCTGCTGCTGCACGGCCGGGTGCGGCGGCCGCTGCGGTTCTCGCTCGCGGCCCTGCACCGGTACCCGCTGCTGACCCGCACCTGGTTCCTGGAGTGCTCGGGCAACAGCGCCGCGCTGGCGGCCGACGTGCCGCCGCAGCGGCGCTGCGGCGAGCTGCACGGGCTGATCTCTCAGAGTGAGTTCACCGGGGTGCCGCTGGCGCTGCTGCTGGACGAGGCCGGCGTCGATCCGGCCGCCCGCTGGGTGGTGGCGGAGGGCGCCGACGGCGCGCTGCTGAACCGCAGCGTGCCGCTCGACAAGGCCCTCGACGACGCCCTGCTGGTGCTCTACCAGAACGGCGAGCCGCTGCGGCCGGAGAACGGCTACCCGCTGCGGCTGCTGCTGCCCGGCTTCGAGGGCAACATGAGCATCAAGTGGCTGCACAGGCTCGAGGTGGCCGACCGTCCCGCCATGAGCCGGGAAGAGACCGCCAAGTACACCGACCTGCTGCCCGACGGGCAGGCGCGCCAGTTCACCTTCGAGATGGGCGTGAAGTCGGTGATCACCAGCCCGTCGCCCGGCCTCGGGCTGGGCGCACCCGGCCTTTACCAGATCAGCGGCCTGGCCTGGAGCGGGGCCGGCCGGGTGCGGCGGGTGGCGGTGTCCGCCGACGGCGGCCGTAGCTGGGCGGACGCGGCGCTGGAGATGCCGGTGCAGGATCGGTGTCTGACCCGATTCCGGGCCGCCTGGCGCTGGAACGGCGCGCCGGCGGTGCTGCAGAGCCGCGCCGAGGACGAGACCGGGGCGGTGCAGCCGACCCGAACCGAGTGGCTGGCCGCCAACGGCCCCCGGAGCTTCTATCACTACAACGCGGTGCAGGCCTGGGCCGTGGCCGCCGATGGCAGCGTCAGCAATGTTTTCGCCTGAGCGTGTGCGCCTGCTGGTGGCGGTCGCCATGCTGAGTTCTGCCGCCTGCGCCGCAGATGCGCTGGCCGCCGACCGCGCCGGTCCGGGGCTGGGCGAGGCCGTGGACGCGGACACGCTGGCGGCGGCGAGCCTCACCGTCTACCCGGATGGCGCCGGGCTGCCGCCCGGACGCGGCGACGCCCGCGCCGGGGCCGTGGTCTATGCGGCCCACTGTCTGGCCTGTCACGGGCCCGGCGGCCGCGGCGGCGTCAACGATGCGCTGGTGGGCGGCCATGACACCCTGGCCGGCGCCGCGCCGCAGCGCACGGTGGGCAGCTTCTGGCCCTACGCCACCACGGTGTTCGACTACGTGCGCCGCGCCATGCCGTATCCGGCCCCCGGCAGCCTGAGCACCGATCAGGTGTACGCGGTGACCGCCTACCTGCTGGCCGAGCACGGCATCATCGACGCCGACACGGTGCTGGATGCCGAGACGCTGCCGGCGGTGGTCATGCCCAACCGCGACGGCTTCCTGCTCAGCCCCCGGCGACCTTGACCTGGTAGCCGTCGGCTTCCAGCAGCGGCTTCAGCAGGGTGCGCTGGTCGCCCTGCAGCTCGATGACGCCGTCCTTCACCGCGCCGCCAACGCCGCAGCGGCGCTTCAGCCGGCTGGCCAGCGCCTGCAGCGCCTCGTCCGCCAGGGGCAGCCCGGTGACCAGGGTGACGCCGGCGCCCTTGCGGCCCTTGGTCTCGCGCTGCAGCCGGACGATGCCGTCGCTGCCGCCGCGCGAGCCGCCTTGCGGGCGCGAGCGATCGCGGCACACGCAGTCGGCGGCCGGCCGCCGGCATCCGGGGCAGAACCGGCCGCCCTCGGTGCTGTACACCAGCCCGCCCTGTCTGTCGCGTTTGCCCATCCGCTCAGTCCCCCGTGCTGCGACGGTTGCTGGGTTAGCATGCGCCGCGGAGCGTAGACGGGAGCGAACATGACGGCAACCGCAGCGGGCGGTCTCGGGTATCGCATTGGCGTGCTGGCGCTGCTCTGGGTGACGGGTCTGTACCTGCGCCTGCCCATGCTGGTGGCGCCGCCGCTGGCGCCCGCCATCGCCGCCGAGATCGACCTCAGCCAGGTGCAGCTCGGCGCGCTCACCACGCTGCCGGTGCTGATGCTGGCGCTGGGCGCGGTGCCGGGCGCATTCGCCATCTCCCGGCTGGGTCCGGTGCTGACGGTAGCGCTGGCGCTGGTGCTGGTCACGGCGGCCTCCATTGGCCGCGGCCTGGCGCCGCCGGCGTCGATGCTGATGCTGATGACGGCACTGCTGGGGCTTGGGGTCGCGCTCATGCAGCCGGCGCTGCCGGTGCTGGTGGCGCGCTGGTGTCCCGGCTTTCTGGCGCTGGGTTCGGCGGTGTACATGAACGGGCTGCTGATGGGCGAGTTCGTGGGCGGCGGTCTGACCCTGCCCTGGGTACTGCCTGCCGTGGACGGCGACTGGCGCGCGGCGCTGGCTGTCTGGTCGCTGCCGGCGCTGCTGGTGGCCGCGGTGCTGGTCGCCTGCCGTGGGATCGGCGCAACGCGCGCGCCGGCGTCGGCCGGAGCGCCCCGGCCGCTGTGGAACGCGCCCTGGGGCGATGCCCGGGTGTGGCGGTTCGGCATCGTGCTCGGGGCCGCGTCCGCTGGCTTCTTCGGCACCAACGCCTACCTGGGGCCGGTGCTGGACGCCCGCGGCGAGGGCGCGCGACTGGCCGACATGCTGTTCTGGTTCAACGCCACCCAGGTGGCCGGGTCGCTGCTGATGCTGGTGGTGGCCCGCGCCCTGTCGCGGCGGCGCTGGGCGGCGCCGGCCATCGCCACCGCGGTGGTGTTGGGCGTGGCCGGCGTCGGCTTCGGCGGCAGCACCCTGTTCCTGCCGGCCGTGGTGCTGCTCGGCCTCGGCACCTGCATGCAGCTCATCCTGATGGTGAGTCTGGTGCCGCAGCTCGTGGGCGAGCGGGAGGCCGGGCCGCTGGCGGCGGGCATGTTCGCCGTCGGCTACCTGCTCGGCTTCGCGGTGCCGCTGGCGGGCGGCGTGGTGGCCGACCTGACCGGCACGCCCCAGGCGGCCCTGCTGCCCATCGGCGTGCTCGCCGTCCTGGCCCTGGCAGTGGCCCTGGGCGCGGGATTCGGGCAAGGTGTGCGCCTTTCCACGAGCGGAGGAACGCGCTGATGTTCGACGACCTGTTTTCGATCCGGGGCAAGGTGGCGGTGGTGACCGGCGGCTCGCGCGGCATCGGTGAGATGATCGCCGCGGGTTTTCTGGCCCACGGCGCCAAGGTCTACATCAGCTCCCGCAAGGCCGACGTGTGCGATGCCACGGCGGCGCGGCTGGCCAAGGAGTTTGGGGGCGAATGCATCTCCATTCCCGCCAACCTGGCTGACCTGGCGGGCATCGAGGCATTCGCCGCGGAGCTGTCCAAGCGCGAGCAGCGGCTGGACATCCTGGTGAACAACGCCGGCGTGTCCTGGGGCGCGCCGCTCGACGAGTTCCCCGAGATCGGCTGGGACAAGGTGATGGACACCAACGTCAAGGGCGTGTTCTTCCTCACCCAGAAGCTGCTGCCGCTGCTGCGCGCCGCCGCCAGCCACGAGGACCCGGCGCGGGTGGTCAACATCGGCTCGGTCGACGGCATCAAGACCGCCGTGTTCGACACCTTCTCCTACGGCGCCTCGAAGGCGGCCGTGCACCACCTGACCCGGTTCCTGGCTGCCCATCTGGTCAAGGAGAACATCATCGTCAACGCCATCGCCCCGGGGCCGTTCCCCACCTGGATGCTGAGCACGGGCGTGGGCGGTGGCGGCGACGTCGAGGGCACAGACTGGGACGCGGTGGGGCGCAACAACCCCCGCGGCCGGGTCGGCACGCCGGAAGACATCGCCGGTCTGGCCATTTTCCTGTGCTCGCGGGCGGGCGCCTTCACCGTCGGCGAGGTGATCACCTGCGACGGCGGTTCCGTGGCGTCGGCCTGAGCCGGGCCCGAACTGGACTTTGCCATGAGTCAGAGTGCGTCGTCGGCTTCCCTGCTCCGTTGGTTGCGGCGCCTCGTCGGCGCTGAGGACGAGGCGCCGAGCCCGACCGTCGCACCGGACGACGAGCTGAGCCTGGCGACCTCGCAGCGCCGGGCGCGGCGCTACGCCGATCTGGGCCTCCCGCCCGCGCTTCTGGAGGCCTGCTCCGACGAGCCGCTGCCCGTCGGTGACGGGCGCTTCGTGGGGCGTGAGAAGCAGCTCGAGCAGTGGCAGGCCGCGCTGGTGCGCTGGCGGGACGGCCGCGGCGAGATGCAGGTCGTCACCGGGCCTCCGGGCAGCGGCATCACCTCGCTGCTGCAGCAGATGGCCGGTGGCGTGGCCGGCGGCGAAGCCAGCCACTACGGTGCGCTGAACCGAAGGCCCGCGGACGAGGCGGATGCAGTGCGCCTGCTCGGTGAGCTCCTGGGTCTTGCCGAGCCCCGCGAGTCCGTGGATGCCCTCGTCGACGACCTGAACAGCCTGAGCCCGCGCGTGTTCCTGGTGGACAACGGCCACTTCCTGGTGAGTCGGATGTTCGGCTCGCATCAGGCCATCCGCGTCTTCGGCGGTGTCATGCTGGCGACCCGGCAGCGCCACCTCTGGGTGCTCGGCTGCCAGGAGCACGCCTGGCGGCGGCTGGTCTACGTGCATCAGGCCGATCGGGACTTCGATGTGCCCATCGAGACCGCCTTCTTCAGTGAGGCCGAGCTCGGTCGCTGCCTGGCGGCACGGCTCGACCGCGCGGGGCTGCTTCCCGGCGACGCTGCGGAAGGCAAGGAGAAGCCCGCGGCCCTGCACGAACGGCCGCTGTCCGGGTTGCAGAAGCTGAGCGGCGGCAAGTGCGATCTGGCGACGTTCTACTTTCTCAACTCGCTGCGCGTCGACCCCGAGGACGGCCAGCTGCGCAGCGAGCCCCTGGTGGAGCTGGACTTCAGCGTGCTCAATCGGCTGACGCCCGACGAGCTGTTCACCCTCACGGAGCTGGCAGCCCACGGACCTCTGCACCGCTCAGAGCATCGCCGTCTGTTCCGCACCAGCGTCGAGGAGACCTGGCTGATGCTGGAGCGCCTGCATCAGGCATGCCTGCTGGTCCGGGAAGATGCGGCGGGAGACCCGGAGGACGACCCGACGTACCGGATCACTCCCCTGTTCTCGGCGCAGATCAGCCGACGGCTCGGCATCGCCAACGTGCTCTATTAGGAGGCCGCGCGTGGAAGAAGACACTCTCGCCCAGTTGGTGGACCTGTTATCGCTGCCCCGGCTGCTGCACATTGCCGCCATCGCGGCGCTCGCCTGGGTGCTGCTGCACCTGGTCCACCGTGGCCTGCAGCGCCTCATGCAGCGCTTCCCCAGATACCGGCTGCAGATGGGGCAGCTGTTCCCGGTGATCCGCATCCTGACCTGGGCGCTGGTGGTGGGCTACGTGATCTTCGGAATCGTCAGGCCGCCGCAGACCATCGTCTTCGCTGTGCTTGGCTCCCTGGGCCTGGCCATCGGCCTGGCCGCCCAGGGCGGCGTCAGGAACCTGCTGGCGGGCATCATGATGATCTTCAACCCGCCATTCCGGGTGGGCGACATGGTGCGGTTCGGCGGTCACTACGGCGAGGTGACCCGGCTCGATCTCAGCGTGACCTGGCTGCGCACCCTGGACGACAACGTCGTCATGGTGCCGAACGCCGTGGTGCTCGACAACGCCGTCGCCAACGCCAACAGCGGCGAGCTCTCGGAGATGGTGGTGGTCAGCATCGATCTGCCCCGCGACGTGCCTTTGCGCCTGGTTCGCGAGCTGGCCTTGGATGCGGCCCGGTCGTCGCCCTACTCGTTTCTGAAGAAGCCGATCACCGTGCTTCTGGAGGCGCGCCACGATCTCGACTTCCTGGTGCGCGTCATCATCAAGGCCTACGTCGTCGACGTGCGTTACGAGCGCCGATTGGCCAGCGACGTCACGGAGCGGTTCCTGGACGCCTTTCGAGCAGTGCAGCCCGACCCGTCGGCTCAGTCGGCGCCGCCGGCGGCCTGACGGTAGGCGCGGCTGCGCTCCTGCTCGTACTGGGCCGCCGCGCCCGCCACCTGACCGCTCTGGCCGGTAGTGAGCCAGCGGCGGACGCGCCCGGCATCGCCGAGCGGCGAGCGGCTGCCGAAGGAATTGAGCAGCACCATGGCCACCGGCCGGTCGTCCACGTCGGCCACCAGCACCAGGCAGCGGCCGGCCTCGGAGAGATAGCCGGTCTTGGTGAGGTCGACCTGCCAGCGCGAGCTGGCCACCAGCGGGTTGGTGTTGCCGTAGGGCAGGGTGTAGTGCGGGTTGCGGAACGTCACCGTGTGCTGGTAGCCGGTGCTGTACTCGCGGATCTTCGCGTAGTCCCAGGCGGCGCGCACCATCAATGCCAGGTCGGCGGCGGTGGCCGTGTTGTCCGGCGACAGCCCGGCCGGGTCGACGAAGTGACTGTCCTGCATGCCCAGCGCCTTCGCCTTGGCGTTCATGGCGGCGACGAATCCATCCACGCCGCCCGGGTGGTGACGCGCCAGCACGTGGGTCGCCAGGTTCTCGGACGACATCAGGGCGATGCGCACCAGCTCGCCGCGCTTCGCTTCGGAGCCCACCCGCAGCCGCGAGTAGGCGTTCTTGGCCTGCTTGCGATCCCAGTTGACGATGGTGAGCCACTGATCCAGCGGCTCGCCGGAGTCGAGCACCACCATCGCCGTCATCAGCTTGGTCACCGACGCGATGGGCACCGCGACCTCGGCGTGCTTGCGGTACAGCGGCTTGCCTGACTTGAGGTCGGTGACCATGGCGTTCACCGACGCCAGGTGCAGGTCGGCCATCGACGGCGCGGCGGAAGCGGCGTGGACGGTGAGCGGGAGCAGCAGGGCGGCTGCGATGAGTGCGGCGGCGGAAAGGTGTCGGGGTCGCATGGTGGCCGAAATGTAACCCAATCCCCTGCCAGGTTGCCATGCCGTGGCAGCTCCAGGCTGAAACCGGCGCCGTGATCGTGCGACGATGCCCCGGCGTGAACCACGACCAGCACAGCCAAGGAGGTACCCATGGGCTTCGCTCTATCCGACATGCAGCTCACCAGCGCCGCGTTCCAGGCCGGCGGCGCCATTCCGAAGAAGCACACCGGCGAGGCCGACGACGTGTCCCCGGCGCTGTCCTGGCAGGGCGCGCCGAAGGAGGCCCGCGCCTTCGCCGTGATCTGTCACGACCCGGATGCGCCGCTGGTCACCCCGGGTCAGTACGGCTTCGTGCACTGGGTGCTGTACAACATCCCGGCGTCGGCCTCCGGCCTGGCGGAGGGCGAGAGCGGCCACACCGCCGGCAAGAACGATTTCGGCAAGACCGGCTACGGCGGGCCGATGCCGCCGGAAGGGCACGGCACGCACCACTACTTCTTCTGGGTGCTGGCGCTCGACACGGACGATGCCTTCGAGCCGGGCCTGACCCTGTGGCAGTTCCTGGAGCGGGCGGAGCCCCACGTCATCGCCATGAACCGGCTGGTGGGTACCTATCGGCGCGGCTGATGCAACCTTTCGGATCCGGGTCGGAATGGGTAGATTGGCGCCCTTCGCGCGGCCGCACGGCCGCGCCCACCGTGCTGGAGGACCGCCGACCATGACCCAGAATCTGCCTGCCACCATGCTGCAGCTCCGTTCCACGGTCACTTCCGGGGGCGAGCTCAAGATCACGCTCGACCGCGTCGATGTGCCCAAGCCCCGGGAGGACGAGGTGCTGGTGCGGGTCGAGGCGTCGCCCATCAACCCCTCGGATCTGGGCCTGCTGCTGGCCGGCGCCGACCCGGCGGGCCTGCGCGCCGAGGTGGTGGACAGCTCCCCCGCGCTCATCGGTCCGGTGCCGCCGGCGGCCGTGCGCGCCCTGGCCGGGCGCCTCGACAAGCCGATGCCGGTGGGCAACGAGGGCGCCGGCGTGGTGGTGGAGACCGGGTCGTCGGAAGCGGCGCGCTCGCTGCTCGGCCGCACCGTGGCCGTGCTGGGGGGCGCCATGTACGGCCAGTATCGCTGCCTGAAGGTGAGCCAGTGCCTGCTGCTGAACCCGGGCACGACGCCGCGCGACGGCGCCTCCTGCTTCGTCAACCCGCTCACCGCGCTCGGCATGGTGGAGACCATGCGTCTGGAAGGCCACAAGGCGCTGCTGCACACGGCGGCGGCGTCGAACCTGGGCCAGATGCTGGTGAAGATCTGCCTGGGCGACGGCGTGCCGCTGGTCAACGTCGTACGCCGCCCCGAGCAGGCGGCGCTGCTGCGCGAGATCGGCGCCACCCACGTGGTGGACAGCTCCGCCGACGACTTCGAGGCGAAGCTGGTGGACGCCCTGGCCGAGACCGGTGCCACCCTCGGCTTCGATGCCACCGGCGGCGGCAAGCTGGCCGGCCAGATCCTGTCCGCCATGGAGGCCGCCGCGCTGCGCAACGCCGGCGACTACAGCCGCTATGGCTCCACGGTCTACAAGCAGGTCTACATCTATGGCGGCCTCGACCGCTCGCCCACGGTGCTGAACCGCAACTTCGGCATGTCCTGGGGACTCGGCGGCTGGCTGCTGACGCCGTTCCTGGAGCGCATCGGGCCGGAGGCCACCGCGCGCCTCAAGCAGCGGGTGGCGGACGAGATCCACACCACCTTCGCCAGCCACTACGCCCGGGAGGTGTCCCTGGCCGAGGCGCTGTCGGTGGACGCGGTGCGCGAGTACGGCCGCCAGGCCACCGGCACCAAGTTCCTGATCAACCCGCAGCTCTGAGGCGGGCGGCATGGCGTACTGGCTGTTCAAGTCCGAGCCCGACACCTTCAGCATCGACGCGTTGTACCAGGCGCCCAAACGCACCACCCACTGGGACGGCGTGCGCAACTATCAGGCGCGCAACTACATGCGCGACGGCATGCGGCGGGGCGATCAGGGCTTCTTCTACCACTCCAACTGCGAGGTGCCCGGCATCGTCGGCATCGTCGAGGTGGTGCGCCAGGCCTACCCAGACCATACCGCCTTCGACCCGGACGACCCGCACTACGACCCGAAGAGCGACCCGGACGATCCGCGCTGGCTGATGGTGGACGTGAAGTTCGTGCGCAAGCTGAAGCGCAACATCAGCCTGGCGGAGCTCAAGGCCAATCCGGCGCTGGCCGACATGCCGCTGGTGCGCAAGGGCAACCGGCTGTCGGTGATGCCGGTGACAGAGGCGGAGTGGCACGCGATTCTGGAGATGGTCTAGGCACGTTCGAACGAATGATCACAGCCAAGGCTGTGATTCGGTCTCGCGTGGAGCGCTTCGCCCTGGGGCGGTCAGGCTTGGGGAGTTCACGTGGCCCCTCTGAGCGAGGCTCTCGTAGTTGCCATCGCTCCGATGCTCAGGGTTCGGGATCGATAGCTGGCGTGCCGCTGTTACTTGCGGCCGTGTTCCGCAAAAGCGGTATTGCGATGTCTATCCACTACACTCCATCAATCCAGCCTCGCTACGCGGCCTTTTTCTTGTCGACTTTGATGCTGACGTGTTTTCCGGATCGCTCCAGCATCTGGACCATTTTGTCGATGGTGATGCCATCGAAGCGACCGTGCAGCATCCGGTTCAGGCGAGGCCGGGGCACGCCCATGATTTCCGCCGCCCGCGTTTGGGTCAGCTTCTTCGCCTTCATGACCTTCTCGATCTCGATCATCAGATCCGCCTTGATCTTGAGCACGGCGGCTTCCTCCTCTCCAAACCCGAGGTCTTTGAAGATGTTGTCGGACGACTGAACCCACTCATCTCGAGTCATGATGATCTCTGCTCCTGGATGTCTCTCAGGCGTTGCTTGGCGAGGTCGATGTCGGTCCGGGGCGTCTGCTGAGTCTTTTTCTGGAACGCGTGCAGGACGTAGATCGCTTCCTCAAACTTGGCGACGTAGATCACTCGCCACTGCCCCCGGTGTGACACCCGAATCTCTCGTACGCCTCGGCCAACCGTTGACATTGGCTTCCAATTGGCGGGGTCCAACCCTTTCTGAACTCGTCGCAATTCCGTGCCGATGTCGATTCGCGCCTGCTTTGGGAATTGCCGCAGCGTTTCGCGCGTGCTGTCCAGCATGGCGATCGGCTTCACGGCGCCAAAGTGTATCGAAATAGATACAGCAGGAGCAATGCCATTGCCCCGGTGCAGTGCATTTTCCGCGCGCCGATAGCACGGCCCGAACGAGCAGCGCTACCGGCGGGTGGACGATGCCGGCCAGTCGATTCAGACCAAGACCCACCACGTGGGCAGCGTGGTGATCACAGGCGCTACCTCGACAGCGAGGCGATTGGCGGCATCGTCCAGGCGCAGAGCTTCGATGCCTATGGGCTGGGCCGCTACGACGATGACTGTATGGCCCGGACGCTGGCGAGATGGAGTGGCTCGCTTGACGTGTCCACATATTCGACACTAATGTGACCACATGGATGTCGGCATTAGAGAGCTGAAACAACGGCTGTCGGAGTATCTGGATCGCGCCGCGCAAGGGGAGGTGATCCAGATTACCGATCGCGGTCGCCCCAAGGCCCTGCTGATGGGAATTCGTCAGGACCAGGCGGTGAGGCGCGGCATCGACAGTGGGTGGCTGAGGCCTGGTGAGGATGCCGACCCTGCGCCGGTTCAGCGCGTCCGCGCCCGTCAGCGGACGCTCGAGCTGCTGCGCGAAGATCGCGACGGCCGCTGATGTCGATCTATGTGGACACCAGTGCGCTGCTCAAGCGTTATCTCGAGGAGCCGGACAGCGATGTCGCGCAAGCGTTTCTGGTTGGAGACCGCGCCTGGTTCAGCGGGCGGCACACTTACGTGGAAGTGCGACGTAACCTGGCTCGCGCGCTTGCGGGCGAAGATCTGGTGAGGATCCGCGACGTGTTCGAGGCAGACTGGCGCCGCACAACGATCGTTGAGCTCGATGAAATCACCTGCCGCCTGGCCGCTGACATCGGTGAGCAGACGGGGCTGCGGTCGTTGGATTCCCTGCACCTTGGCTCAGCCTCGCGTCTCGGGCCCGACGTGCTGTCATTTCTCACCTTCGACGTGCGCCAGGCCCAGGCGGCGCGCCAGCTCGGGTTCGTCGTGCTCGGAGTGTGAAGGCGTCTCGACGACCGCGTGCTGGCTCAGTCCTCTAGATCGACCCACACCGGTGCGTGGTCCGAGGCCGTGAGGCCGTCCTGCTTTTTCCGGAAGTCGCGGTCGATGACCACGTCCTTCGTCCGGTCGCGCACGGCGCCGGTGCCGAGCAGCAGGTCGATGCGCAGGCCGTGGCCGCGGTGAAACGAGCCGCCGCGGTAGTCCCACCAGGAGAAGTCGCGGCCGTCGGGGTAGCGTTCCCGGTACAGGTCGTACAGGCCGAGTCCGGTGAGGGCGCGGAAACGGGCGCGCTCTTCGTCGGTGTGGAAGATGCCGCCGTCGCCGGACGCGCCGCGCCAGCTGTCCTGAGGATCGGGGACCACGTTGAAGTCGCCGCACAGCACGGCCGCGCTGCCGGCGTCGTGGTGGCGGCGCCAGTGCTCGGCCAGGGCGTCGAACCAGGCGAGCTTGCGGGGGAAGTCGGCGTGCTCCACGGTCTTGCCGTTGGGGCAATAGACGGTCTCGAAGACGAGCCCGCGCACCCGGGCGGTAAGCAGCCGGGCGCCGAAATCGGCCTGGCCGTCGAGGCCGCGGTGCACCTCTTCGGCGGGCTCGCGACTCAATACCGCGACGCCGTTCCACGCCTTCTCGCCATGCACCAGGGCGTAATAGCCGAGGTCGCGGAACACCTCGTGAGGAAACCGCTCGGTCTGGGTCTTCAGCTCCTGCAGGCCCACCACGTCCGGCTGCCGGCGCTCCAGCCACAGCGTCACGAAGTCGAGCCGGGCGTTCAGGCCGTTGATGTTCCAGGTGGCGATGCGCATGCGCGGCATTGTATCAGGACGTCCCGGCGGTCACGTCTTAGAATGCCGCCGTGACGACCATGGAAGGAAGCCGATGACGGGAACGGCGCGGGTAATTTGGGCCGGGCTGCTGCTGGCCTGGTCGACGGCAGCCGCGGCCAGCGCGACCGACGAGTTGTACAACCTGCTGCGCGAGCGGCTGGCGCTGATGCCGGCGGTGGCCGCCTACAAGTGGCATGCCGGGCTGCCGGTGGAGGACGCCGACCGCGAGCAGGCGGTGCTGGCGGACGCGGTGCTGGCGGGGCTGCGGGTGGGCCTGACGCCCGACAGCAGCCAGCGCCTGCTGGAGGCGCAGATCGCGGCGGCCAAGGACGTGCAGCAGCACTGGTTCGACGCCTGGCGCGCGGGCGAGCCGGTGGCCGCCGCGGAAGACCTGGCCCTGACCCTGCGCCCGAAGCTGTCGGACCTGTCGGCCCGCATCGTTGCCGCGGCCGCCACTGCCGGGGCCGGTCACGACCGCGCCCGCTTCGATCGCGCCCTCGACCTGCCCGGCATGACGCCTGCACGCCGCGATCGGCTCTATGCCGCCGTCACCGGCGTCGCGACCTATCCCGACCGGCTGGCTCAGGTGCTCGGTTCCGGCGTGCTGCGGGTGGGCACCACCGGCGACTACGCGCCGTTTTCCTACCGGGTGGGAGAGGGCGACATCGTCGGCATCGACATCGAGCTGGCCAGGCAGCTTGCGGCGGCCCTTGACGCCCGGGTGGTACTGGTGCCCACGTCCTGGCCCACCCTGATGGAAGACCTGGCGGCCGGGCGCTACGACATCGCCATGAGCGGCGTGTCGCGCATCCTGGCGCGGCAGCGCGACGGCTACCTGACGCCGCCCTACCATGTCGGTGGCAAGACGGCCATTGCCCGCTGCGAAGACCGCGACGCCTTCGCCACCCTGGCCGACGTCGACCGGCCGGGCGTGCGCGTCATCGTCAATCCCGGCGGCACCAATCAGCGATTCGTCGACGCCCACGTGCATCAGGCCGAGAAGATCGTGCACCCGGACAACCGCACCATCTTCACCGAGCTGGTGGAGGGGCGCGCCGACGTCATGATCACCGACCGCATCGAGGTCACCCTGCAGACCCGGCGCAACCCGTCGCTGTGCGCCACCATGGCCGGCAACCTCACCTATCAGGAGAAGGCCTACCTGCTGCCCCGGGATCAGCGCTGGCTCGCGTTCGTGGCCACCTGGCTGTCGCTGGCGCTGGCGGACGGCAGCGTCACCGCGGCGTTTCGCGCTCACGGCGTGGCGCCGACGTTGCCCGTGCTGCCCATGGGCGTAGACTGATCACCCACGGGAACCCTGGCCACAGGGGGCGGTCACCGTGAGCATGCACAGCACATCGAGCAGTTCAGAGCCGGGCGGCGACCGGCGGGTGTCGCTGTTGATCGAGCTGGACGACCGCCCCGGCGCCCTGGAGTCCGTGCTCGGCGAGTTCTCCCGGCATGGCGTCAACCTCACCCACATCGAGACGCGGCCGTCGCGGGACGGCCGCTTCGATTGCTACATCGACTGCGAGGGCCGGCGCGGCGAGGCGGCGATGGAGGCCGTCATCGCCGCGCTCAGGGCGCGGCCGCGAGCGCTGCTGGTGCTGGACGAGCGCCGGGTGCCGTGGTTTCCGCGCCAGGTGGCCGAGCTCGACCGGGTCGCCGGCCACACCCTGCAGGCGGGCAGCGACCTCGAGGCCGATCACCCCGGCTTCCACGATCAGGCCTACCGGCGGCGGCGCGCGGCCATCGAGGCCGCCGCTCTTGCCTACCGGCATGGTGACCCCGTTCCCGTCATCGACTACACCGCCGAGGAGACCGCCACCTGGGGCGCCGTGCTGGAGCGCCTGACCGCCCTGCATCAGCGCCACGCCTGCGGCGAGTACCTGCGCGCGTTCGAGGCCATGGCGGCGGCCTGCGGTTTCACCACCGCCAACATTCCCCAGGCGCGCGACGTCAGCGACTTCCTGGCGGGCCGCACCGGCTTCCGGCTGCGGCCGGTGGCCGGCCTGCTGGGCTCGCGCGACTTCCTGAACGGGCTGGCGTTCCGGGTGTTCTTCTCCACCCAGTACGTGCGCCATCACTCGGTGCCGTTCTACACGCCGGAGCCCGACGTCTGCCACGAGCTGATCGGGCATGCGCCCATGTTTGCCGACAGCGCGTTCGCCGACCTGTCACAGGAGATCGGCCTGGCCAGCCTCGGCGCCAGCGACGACGAGATCGAGCGGCTGGCCCGCTGCTACTGGTTCTCCGTGGAGTTCGGGCTGGTGTCGGAGGGCGGCGACCTGAAGGCGTACGGCGCCGGGCTGCTGTCGAGCTTCGGCGAGCTGGCTTACGCCTGCGGCGACGGCGCGGCCGAAGACCCGCCGCCGCCCGAGCTCATCGACTGGGATCCGGCCGTGGCCGCGCGCCGGCCGTTCCCGATCACGGAGTATCAGCCGGCCTACTTCGTGGCCGACTCGCTGCAGGACGCCAAGGCGCGCATGCACGACTACTGCCGCACCCTGGCGCGGCCGTTCTACGCCCGCTACCACCCGGCCACCGAGTCGATCTGGGTGGATCGGGCGGTGCAGCGTCACGACGGCTGATCCGGCGGCGGGGTAGGGCTACAATGCCCGGACGCTACCGCCCGCCAGGAGCCCGACGCTTGGAATCCAGCCCCGCCTTCGCCGGCATCGCTCTGGTCATTCAGCTTGCGGTGGCGCCCGTGTTCCTGCTCACCGGCATCGCCGGCGTGCTCAACGTGCTCTCGACCCGGCTCGGGCGCATCACCGATCGGGCGCGCCTGCTGGAGCAGCGCATACCGCGGGTGCAGGGCGCCGAGCAGCGCGACTGGCTGCGCACCCACGCCGACCTGCTGTGGCGCCGCATCCGCATGATCAACTGGGCCATCCGCCTGTCGGTGGGTGGCGCGCTGATGATCTGCCTGGTGGTGGTGGCGCTGTTCGTCGAGGACGGCTTCGGCGTCGACATCGCGCGGCTGGTGGCGGTGCTGTTCGTCTCCGCCATGCTGCTCACCGTCGCCGGCCTGCTGCTGCTGCTGATCGAAGTCTCCCTGTCGACGCGTCGCACCCGTCAGGAGCTGGAGGCCTTTCTGGCCGTCGGCAGCGACGGCGACGGAAGCCTGAACCCATGACTCACGAGGAGCCCGCCATGCCTGCCATCGTCACCGCCCCGCCGCGCCTGGCGCGGACCACCGCCTGGCTGCTGCTCGGCATCGCCGCGTGGCTGCCGGGCACAGCGCTCGCCGCCGAAGAAGACCCGCTTGCCGCCCAGGCGGCCGAGCGGGCGCGGATCGCCACCGCCTTCGGCTGGAACTTCGCCGACGCCGTGGTCACCACCGAGCAGGTGGCCGATGGGCGCTACGTGCTGTTCGGCATGGGCGGCAACGTGCTGGTGAGCCGCGGCCCCGACGGCGTGCTGCTGGTGGACGACCAGATGCCGGAAATGGTGCCGAAGCTGCAGGCCGCCATCGGCGCGCTGGGCGGCGGCGACGCCGACTTCGTGATCAACACCCACTGGCACTTCGATCACGCCGACGGCAACCTCGCGTTCGGCCCCGCCGGCGCCACCCTGGTGGCTCATGCCAACTCGCGGCAGATGATGCTCGACACCCACGTCATTGACCTGGTGGCGATTCAATACACCCAGCGGCCGTACCCGGCGTCGGCGCTGCCGGCCATCACCTTCGACCGCAGCATGCAGTTCCACTTCAACGGCGAGCGCATCGACCTGATGCACTTCGGTCCGGCGCACACCACGGGCGATGCCGCCGTGATCTTCCGCGGCAGCAACCTGGTGCACCTGGGCGACGTCTTCAACAATGCCGGCTACCCGTTCATCGACGTCGGCAACGGCGGCGACCTGGACGGCGTCATCGCGTTCTGCCAGGCGGTGCTGGCCGAGATCGACGAGACCACGGTGGTGGTGCCCGGCCACGGACCGGTGACCAACTACGAGACGCTGCAGGCCTACGTGGCCATGCTGCAGGTGGTGCGCGACCGCATCGCCGCCCAGGTGGCCCAGGGGGCCGATCTGGAAGCCGTGGTGGCGTCGAAGCCGACCGCCGGCTTCGACGAACGCTATGGTGATCCGGCGCTGTTCATCGACCGGGCCTACTTCAGCCTGGCCGGCGGCGGCGCGGCGCCCGAGGGCTGATCGCGACCGCCGGGGTGGCAGCGGCGACGAGGCCGTGCAGCCGCGCGCTGGTGGCGTGTGCCTGCTCCTGCAGCCAGGCGCGGAAGCGTCGCACCTGCGGACGCTGGAGGGCATCGCTGCGAAAGCGCGCCTGAAAGGCATGCCCCGTCCACGCGCCCGGACCGACGCCGAACGGCAGAGACAGTGTGCCTCGATCGATCGCGTCGACAATGAGGGCCAGCCCACAGATGGCCAGACCGGCATCCGCCAATACGGCGTCCAGCACGGGTTCGATGCGCTGAAAGCGCATGCCGCGCTCGGGCGCCGTGCGTCTGAGCTTGTGCGCCGAGATCCAGCGTGGCCAGCCCGGCACGGCCGGGTCGTTGCGGTAGAAGTCGAGATGCAGCAACGGGAACCCCTCCAGGCGGTCGCGCCGGCGGGTGGTGGAGATGCGGCGCGTGTTCTCCGGTGAGCTGATGGGTGCCACGTAGTCGGCGAACAGCAGGTCCGAGCCTTCCGCGTCGGGTGGCGCCGCGAAGGTAATCTCGCAGTCCACGGCGCCGAGCCGCAGGGGCGTCTCGCCCTCGCCGTTGATGCAGAACAGAATGTTGGGGTGGGTGGTCAGGAACTCGGACAGCCGGGGCTTCAGCCACAGCTCGGCGAAGTCGGAGACGGCGGCGATGTGAATCTCGTGGCCCCGCTGCAGGTCCAGCGCCTCCGCCGCTGCTTCCAGCGCGCGAAAGGCGCGGCGCAGATGGTCGATGGCATCGGCCAGTGCCGGGGTCGGGGCGAGCCCCGAGCGGCCGCGCACCAGCAGGTCCACACCCAGGTAGTCCTCCAGCGCCTTGATGCGCTGGCCCACGGCCGCCGGCGTGATGGCGAGTTCGGTCGCCGCATCCTTGAGCGATCCGGCCCGCAACGCGGCTTCCAGTGCCTGGAACGACTTCAGGTGGGAGAGGCTGGGCATGGGATAGCTAAAGCTCCCCTTTAGCGCTGGAAAGAACTTATAGCTTTTTGACCGAGCGCGCGCCACCGAGAATGCCGGTTGCGGATGGAGGAAGCACCGATGACCCAGCTCAAGCGGTTCCTGATCGAGCGTGACATCGCCGGCATCGGCGGCATGTCCATCGTCGAGTTGTGCGGTGCCGCGCGGGCGTCCAACGGCGCCATTCGGCAGCTCGACGGCCGGGTGCAGTGGCAACACAGCTACGTGGCCGGTGACAAGACGTTCTGCATCTACCTGGCCGACGGCGAGGACGCGATTCGCGAGCATGCGGAGCTGAGCGGCATCCCGGTGACACGGATCACCGAGGTGCCGCAGATCATCGATCCGCTCACGGCCAACAACTGACCCGTTGCCGCCCGGCCGGTGCCGCGGCGGCCGCAACACATCTTCTACCCCCGACCCAAGGAGGCCGGCCATGGCAGCTTTGCTCCTGGCGATCTATAGCGCCTGTGCGTACGTTCTGTTTCTTGTTACGTTCCTTTACGCGATCGGGTTCGTGCAGGGCCTGGTCGTTCCCAAGAGCATCGACAGCGGCGAGCCCGGCGCGCTGGGCTGGTCGGTGCTGGTGAACCTGGCCCTGCTGACCGTGTTCGCGGTGCAGCACTCGGTGATGGCGCGCCCCGGCTTCAAGCGCGTGTGGACCCGGATCGTGCCGCCGGCGGCGGAGCGCAGCACCTACGTGCTGCTCGCCAGCCTGGCGCTGGCACTGCTGTTCTGGCAGTGGCAGCCGCTGCCGCAGCCGGTCTGGTCAATCGATCACGCCGGCGTGGCAGGGCTGATCACGGCGGTGTCGTGGCTCGGTTGGGCGATGGTGCTGGTCAGCACGTTCCTGATCAGCCATTTCCACCTGTTCGGTCTGTCGCAGGGCTTCGCCCGGCTGCTGCGGCTGCCGGCCAAGGACGCGCCCTTCGTCACGCCGTCTCTGTACCGCTACCTGCGCCATCCCATCTACGCGGGCTTCATCGTCGCCTTCTGGGCGGCGCCGCAGATGAGCCTCGGCCATCTGCTGTTCGCGGCGGCGAGCACCGGCTACATCTTCGTCGGCATCTACTTCGAGGAGCGCGACCTGGTGGCCCACTTCGGCGACCGCTACCGCCAGTACAGGGCCAGCGTCGGCATGCTGCTGCCGCGGCTGCGCCGCTCCGGCGGCCGCCGGCCCGCGTAGTGGTGGGCGTCGCCTCCCCTCAGGCGGGCAGGACGCGACTGTGCTTGACCTCCTTGAGGCTGAAGGACGACTCGACGTGCATGACGCCCGGAAACTTGAGGATGCGCTGCATGCACAGCTCGGAGAAGTGGTCGATGCTGCGCGCTACCACCTTCATCAGGTAGTCGTGGGAGCCGCTGGTGGCATAGCACTCGACGATGTGCTCTTCGGCCTGCACGGCGGCGAGGAAGGCCTGTGTCGCCGCGTCCGGCTGCTTCTCCATGGTGACCAGCACGAAGGCGGTGACGTCGAGACCGAGGCGGCGCTGGTCCACCACCGCCGCATAGCCGCTGATCACCCCGGCCTGCTCGAGCTGGCGAACCCGGCGGTAGCACGGCGATTCCGACAGCCCCACGCGTTCCGCCAGGGCAACGTTGGACATCCGGCCGTCCTGCTGCAGCAGCCGCAGGATGGCGCGCTCGGTCTGGTCCAGCTCCATGTCTCGCCACCCCTGACTAGAAGGAAGACGTCTATTCTAGCCTCCCAGTAGACGGAATTCTCCTCCATGATGCGTTCTGCGGGAGCGATGAGGCGCGTTCCTGCTGCACATCTGCGCTAGCATGGCGTTACTTCCCCGTGGAGAATCGCCATGCCCAGCACCGTGGACAACCCCATGGGCCTCGACGGCTTCGAGTTCGTCGAGTTCTCGGCCCCCGAGCGCGGCACCCTCGAGCCCGTGTTCGAGCGCCTCGGCTTCGTCAACGTCGCCCGTCACCGCTCCAAGGACGTGCACCTGTGGCGGCAGAACGACGTCAACTTCATCGTCAACTACGAGCCGCGCAGCTACGCCGACTACTACGCTGAAGAGCATGGCCCATCGGCCTGCGGTATGGCGTTCCGGGTGCGTGACGCGCACAAGGCGTACGACCGGGCGCTGGCCCTGGGCGCTCAGCCCATCGACATCCCCACCGGGCCCATGGAGCTGCGGCTGCCCGCCATCCGAGGCATCGGCGGTGCGCCGCTGTACCTGATCGACCGCTATCAGGACGGCAGCGCCATTTACGACATCGACTTCGAGTATCTCGACGGCGTCGAGCGGCGCCCGGCGGGGGCGGGGCTCGAGGTGATCGACCACCTCACCCACAACGTCTACCGGGGCCGCATGGACTTCTGGGCCCGCTTTTACGAGAAGCTGTTCAGCTTCCGCGAGATCCGCCATTTCGACATCCGCGGCCAGCAGACGGGCCTCACCTCCCGGGCCATGACCGCGCCGGATGGCAAGATCCGCATTCCGCTGAACGAGGAGGCGGGCCACGACGGCCAGATCGAGGAGTTTCTCATGGCCTACAACGGTGAGGGCATTCAGCACATCGCCTTCGCCTGTGACGATCTGCTTGCCGTGTGGGACACCCTGCACGCGCGCGGCGTGCCGTTCATGACGCCGCCGCCGGACACCTACTACGACATGCTCGAGGAGCGCCTGCCCGGGCACGGCGAGCCGGTGGCGGAGTTGAAGCGGCGCGGCATCCTGCTGGACGGCAGCACCGAGGGCGGCGAGCCGAAGCTCCTGCTGCAGATCTTCTCAGAGACCGTGATCGGGCCGATCTTCTTCGAGTTCATTCAGCGCAAGCGCGACGAAGGCTTCGGCGAGGGCAACTTCCAGGCCCTGTTCGAATCCATGGAGCGCGACCAGATGCGCCGAGGCGCGCTGGGGGGTGGACGATGAGCCTGAAGCGCATTCACCACGTCGCCTACCGCTGCAAGGACGCGGCGGAAACGGTGAAGTTCTATCAGGACGTTCTGGAGATGGACTTTCTGCTGGCCATCGCCGAGGACGAGGTGCCGTCCACCGGCGAGCCGGACCCGTACATGCACGTGTTCCTGGATGCGGGCCAGGGCAACGTGCTCGCCTTCTTCGAGCTGCCCAACTCGCCGGACATGGGACGTGACCCCAACACGCCCGGCTGGGTGCAGCACATCGCCTTCGAGGTGGATTCTCTGGACACCCTGCTGGCGACCAGGCAGCGGGTGGAGGCCGCCGGGCTCGAGGTGGTGGGGCCGGTGGACCATGGCATCTTCGACTCCATCTACTTCTTCGACCCCAATGGCCACCGCCTGGAGCTCGCCGCCAACAAGGCGTCGGACGAAGACCTGCGGCGGCTCAAGGAGGTGGCGCCCGCCATGCTCGAGGAGTGGAGCCGCACCAGGAAGGCGCCGCGCCATGCCGCCTGGCTGCACGAGCGGCAGCGCAAGTCGCGGTCGGACTCCTGAGGCAGGCTCGATGAAGCTCGCCAGCCTCAAGGGCGGTCGCGACGGTGGCCTGGTGGTGGTGTCCCGGGACCTGCGGCACGCCTGCCCGGTGCCCGACGTCGCCGCCACGCTGCAGCAGGCGCTGGACGACTGGCATGCGGCCGCGCCACGCCTGGAAGCCGTCTACCGTGCGCTGAACGAAGGCACCGCTGCGGACGCGCAGCCGTTCGATCCGATCGGGTGTGCGGCGCCGCTGCCCCGCGCCTATCAGTGGGCCGACGGCAGCGCCTACGTCAATCACGTGGCGCTGGTGCGCCAGGCCCGGGGCGCGGAGATGCCGGCGCGGTTCTGGCACGACCCGCTGATGTACCAGGGCGGGTCGGACACCCTGCTCGGCCCCCACGACGACATTGCCGCGGCCAGCGAGGACTGGGGCATCGACTTCGAGGCGGAGCTGGCGGTGATCACCGGCGACGTGCCCATGGGCGTTTCCGCTGCCGACGCGCTCGCCTGCGTGCGGCTGCTGACCCTGGTCAACGACGTGTCGCTGCGGGCGCTGATTCCGGACGAGGTGGCCAAGGGCTTCGGGTTCTTCCACTCGAAGCCGTCCAGCGCCTTCGCGCCGGTGGCGTTGACCCCGGACGAGCTGGGCGGCGACTGGCGCGACGGCCGGGTGCATGGTCCCGTGCTCTGCCATGTCAACGACGAGCTGTTGGGCACACCTGACGCCGGCCGTGACATGACCTTCGGCTTCGACGTGCTGATCGCCCATGCGGCGAAGACGCGCCGGCTCGGTGCCGGCTCCATCATCGGCTCCGGTACGGTGTCGAACCTGCCTGAGGACGAGTCGCGCATCACGGTGGCGGAGGGCGGCGTCGGCCATGCCTGCATCGCCGAGGCGCGGGCCCGGGAGACCGTGCGTTACGGCGCCCCGCGCACGCCGTTCCTGAGGTTCGGCGACCGGGTGCGCATCGAGATGACAGGTCCGGACGGCGTCAGCCGGTTCGGCGCCATCGATCAGCCGGTGACCCAGACGTCCAGCCGGTAGCGGCCCTGCTGGCGCAGCGACTCCACCCAGGCATCACCGTCGGCGGCGGCTGAATCCGTCGACTCCGCGTAGACGGTGGCGAGCGCGCGCTTCACGTCCGGCTCCATGTGACCGCCGTCGCCGCAGACGTAGACCACGCCCCCTGCCTCCAGCAGCGCCCAGACCCGTTCCCGCTCCCGGCGCAGCACGTCCTGTACGTAGACGCGCGACTCGCCAGCCCGGGAGAAGGCCACCTCGAGATCGGTGACGCCGGCCGTGGCGGCCGCCTCCAGTTCCTCCCGGTACAGGTAGTCCTGGTCGGCATGGCGGCAGCCATACAACAGCAGGGCTGGGCCGAGCGCCTGGCCGCCGTCGCGCAGCGCCGCGCGATGCTGAAGGAAGCCGCGGAACGGTGCCAGGCCGGTGCCGGGTCCGATCATGAGGATCGGCACTGCCGGGTCGGCGGGCAGGTGGAAGTCAGAGTTCTCGCGGACCACGGCATACACCGCATCCCCCGGCCGGCGGGCGGCCAGGTGGCTCGAGCAGACGCCGTGGTACTCACCCGCGCCCGCGCGGGCCGGGCCGGATACTACCCCCACGGTAATGCTGCAGGTGCCGGGCGCCAGCAGCGGCGACGAGGAGATGGAGTAGTAGCGCGGCGCCATCCACGGAATCATCTCCAGAAAGACGTTGAACGGCAGCTCGGCAGCGGGGAATGCCTCCAGCAGGTCGAGCACGCTGCGCCGCTTCAGGAACACCTCGGCACGGTAGCGATCGCCCTCCGGGCCTGCGGGTGCCGCCAGCGCCTCCAGCCGGGCGCGGGTGTCCGGGCAGCGGGTGTGAGCCGCGAGGATAGCGACGTCGCGACGGCTGGCCACTGTCTGCAGCTCGCCGTACACCTCCGCCAGGCGCCGCACCGACACGGCAGCGTCCCGCGGGAACGGGCTGCGGCGGCCGCCGGTGGCGGTGATGCGTACGTGGTCGCCGTCCTCGAAGCCGAAGCGGTCCATGGCGCGGCGCACGGTCTGCTCGTGATTGCGGCCCACCACGCACAGGTGGTCGCCGGGCTGATAGCGCACGCCGTCCGGCAGCGCGATCTCCACGTGCCGGGTGGAGCGGCCAGACTCGGCCGTGTTCTGCAGCTCCCGGTTGGCGGTCACCGTCATGGGCACCGCGCCGGTGTGGCTCGCCACCGGATGCACCGCTACCCGGTCGACCCGCTCTACCTGGAACAGCGGCGCGCTTTCCAGAGGGGTAGAGAAGTCCACGTCCAGCGCCAGCACGCGGCCGACGTCGGTCCAGAGGCCGCCGAACCAGTCGCGGAACTGGCTGTCCTGATCTTCCCGGGCGTCGGCCTCGCCGCGCTCGCGGATGCGCTCGGCGCCAAGGGCCGCCAGGGCCTCGTCGATGCGGCGCGGGGTCGCCTGATAGGTGGACGCCCAGTCGCGGTTGCCGCAGCCGAGCACGGCGTAGCGTACGCCGGCGGCCGCCCCCGGAGCCGCATCGTCGAGCCAGGCCACGAAGCGGGCGGCGTTGTCCGGCGGTGTGCCGTTGTAGGAGGCGCAGGCGATCACCACGGCGCCGTCGGTGGGCAGCCTGCCGGCCAGGTCGTCGAGCTCGGCGAGCTGGGTGTCGAAGCCGTTCTGCCGCCCCGACTGGGCGATCTCTCGCGCGAACGCCTCCGTAGAACCCAGGTTCGAACCGTACAGCACGTACAGGCGGCCGCCGTGGGCCGGGCGTGCGGTGGCGGCTGTGGCTGTGGCCGCCGCATCGCCCTCCGGCTCCGCCGCCCGGGTCGCCGGCACGCCCAGGGTGGCGAGCGCCTGGCTGCCCGGCCGTGGCCGCACCCGCAGGGTGAAGCCGTCCGGCTTGATGGACAGGGTCTCCTTCACCTCGAGCTGATAGTTCGCATGATCGACCAGCTCGAAGCGCTGCAGGATCATGGCCAGCACCAGAATGGCCTCCTGCATGGCGAACTGGCGGCCGATGCAGGCGCGCTGGCCGTTGCCGAACGGCTTGTAGGCCCAGTCCGGACGCGCGGCCTCGGCCTCGCGGCTGAACCGCTCCGGGTCGAACGACTCCGGGTCGTCGCCCCACACCGCCGGGTCGCGGTGCAGCATCAGCGCCAGCACGGTGATGAAGGTGTTGGCCGGCAGCGGGTAGCGGCCGCCGATCACCTCGTCCTGATAGGGATAGAGGCTGAACGCCGGCGCCGTGGGCCAGAGCCTGAGCGACTCCAGCAGGATGGCGCGCAGGTAGTCGAGCTGGGCGAGCTGCCGCTGATCCGGGGCGGCCACGTCGCGGCCGAGCACCCGGTCCACCTCGTCGTAGGCGCGCGCCAGCACGTCCGGGTGCTTGAGCAGGAAGTACAGGGTGAAAGACAAGAGCCCGGACGTGGTCTCGTGGCCGGCGATCAGGAAGGTGTTGATCTGGTAGCGGATGTTCTCGTCCGACAGACGCTCGCCGGTGGTCTTGTCCACGCCCGAGAGCATGTAGCCCAGCAGGTCCTGGGGGCCATCGTCGTCTTCGGGCGCGCGGCGGCGTTCGCGGATGATCTCGTCCACCAGATCGTTCATGTAGGCGGCGTCGCGCTCGAGCTGGTCGAGACGCTTGCGCAGGGTCACGCTCTCGAACGGCAGCCCGCGCTGCACCATGCTGGTGTGCAGGGTGCGGGTGAGCGCGTCGATGAAAGGATGGAAGTCCTGGCGGTAGAACGAGTTGAAGCGGTAGCCGAAGCCGCACAGGCCGATGGTGTCCAGCGCCAGGGCGGTCATGTCATGCACCACGTCGACGTCGTCGTTGGCGTTCAGCCGCTGCCACTTCAGGCATAGCTGCGAGGCGATGTCGGTCATCATCGGCAGGTAGTCCACCATGGCCCGCTGGCTGAAGGTGGGCAGCAGCAGGCGATGGGCCTTGCCCCAGTTGGGTGCCTGGGTATCGGCGGTGAACAGGCCGTCGCCGGCAATGGCGCGCACGCGCCGCAGCGGCCCGCGCACGGCCTTGTCGAAGCGCGCCTCGTCGCAGAGCTCTCGCACCAGCTCCGCACCGGACACCACCACCAGCGGCGTGCCCATCATGTCGAGCCAGAAGATGGGCCCCTGCTCCCGCGTGATCTGCATCAGGCTCTGCAGCGGCGCGCCGCGGTCGATGGTCAGCACGTTGCCGAGCAGCGGCTGACCATCGGGGCGGGGAATGGGGGCGAGGTCGGAACGCGCGCTCATGGGTCGGGGCTCATATCCTCGAGGTGGTGATCTGAACGTCGGCGTGCTGCCAGGCCACGTCGAAGCGCTGGCGGACGGCGTCGGCGTCGGCATCCCGGCCCTGGGCGCGCAGCGCCTGCTCGAGCCCGATCAGGGCCCAGCCGTTCTCCGGCATGATGGCCAGATCCTGGCGGTAGGTCTGCTCCGCGGCGGCTGCGTCGCCGCGCGCGAGCTGCAGCACCCCGAGCGAGTGCCGCACCGGGTAGTACCAGTTGGGCGGCTCGTTGTAGGGCAGGGCGTCCTCCTGGGCGACGGCCTGCGTGAGCTTGGCGATGGCGGCATCGAGGTCGCCGCGGGCGGCATCGATCTCGGCATTCAGCACCAGCTCGGCCACGGCCAGCAGCGCATCGCCGCTGTCGCGCCCGAAGAACGTCACGTCCGCCATGGCGGGCTCGGCGCGCAGTGCCGCCAGCGCGGCGGCCTGGGCGGCGGCGGCATCGGCGTCGCCCTTGCCGAGCAGCGCGCGGCCGCGGGCGTAGTGCCACACCCCTCGGGCATAGAGCAGGTCGGCGTCCGGTTCCGGCGTGGCGAGAATGTCGTCCCAGGCGCCGAAGCGCACCTGGGCGAAGGCCGGCTGCATCAGGAAGTGCTGGGCCACGCCCATGCCCGGTGCGCGCAGCAGCTCCGGGGTGAGCTGGGCGGCGGTGCCCTGGGCCATGGCGAAGGCCTGGCTGCTCCAGCCCTCGATGGCGGCCGTGATCCAGCCGAAGTGCCAGTTGTGGGGGATGTAGCCGGCCAGGTAGATGGGGCTGTTGGAGCGGCAGGCGCGGATGAAGGCCGAGTCGGCGTCCGCCGCCTTCATGTTGTTCAGCGTGGCGTCGTGATAACGGCCGATGCGGATGTAGATGTGCGCCGGCATGTGCACCAGGTGCCCGGCGGCTGGTGCCAGGTCGGCCAGCTTGTCGGCGTAGGGCTCCGCGCGGCCGGCGTCGCTGGACTGCTCCACGGCGTGGATGTAGAGGTGGATAGCGCCGATGTGGTCCGGGTCGATGGCCAGCGCCTGCTCGATGGTGCCGACGATCTCGGCCGTCCACGGCCGCTCCTCGCCGTCGGCCAGCCAGAAGTCCCACGGGTGCAGGTCCATGAGCGCCTCGGCGGTGAGCGCGAGGATGTCCTCGTCGTCGGGGAACTGCCGGGCCACGGCCCGCATGGCGTCGGCGTAGGCCTGGTCCAGGGCGGTGCGATCCTCGGAGGGTTCGGGCTGGTAGCGGGCCAGCAGCGCCGCGGTCAGCGCCCGCTCCTTGTCGTTGCCGTCCTGGGTTGTGAGTTCATGGGCCGTGCTCGCCAGATGATGGGCGCGCGGCGCGTTGTCCGGCTCCATGGCGGCGTTGACGTTGGGGCCGAGCACCAGGGCGCTGCCCCAGTAGCACATGCCGCAGTCGGGGTCGTGGGCGGCGGCCTCGGTGAACGCAAAGTCGGCGGCGGCGTGGTTGAAGGCGAAGGCCAGCGCCAGGCCCTGGTCGAAGTAGCGCTGTGCCGTCTCCGATTTCGTGGTGATGGGAAAGTGCAGGGGCCCGAGGCCGGTGAACAGCGGCTGGCGCCAGGCTTCCTCCTCCGGCGCGCCGGCAGCGGCGCCATCGTTGCTGGTATCCGTACCGGAGGGACTGCAGGCGGCGAGCAGCAGGCACGCCGTCAGGAGAATGGATCGGTTCATGGTCGTCACCCCTCACGTGATCGTGGCCGCCAAGATCATACGCGCCGAGCTCGGGTGGGGGTACCCGCGCGCCGTGACAGGGCGGTACCGCATCCGGATAATGCGCCGCTCTTCGTCACCGGCCCGAATCCCCCATGTTTCGAAACCTGCGTCTCTATCGTCTGACCGGCACCTGGCCCGAGTCGGAGAACGCGCTCTCCGAGCTGCTCGAGCGGGCCGCATTCAAGCCCTGCAGCGCCTACAGCGAGCGCAGCGCCGGCTGGGAGCCGCCCACCGGCGACGATGACGGCCTGCTGTGCCGACGGGTGGGCGGCGCCGACCTGCTGCGGCTGCGGGTGCAGACCCGGCTGCTGCCCGGGGCGGCCGTGAACGAAGCGCTGGAGGAGCGGGTGGAGGCATTCCGGGGCCGCATGCAACGCGACCCGGGCCGGGTGGAGAAGCGCCAGCTCAGAGACGAGGTGATCGCCGAGCTGATGCCGCGGGCGCTCACCAAGTCGGAGCGGGTGCGCGGCTTCTGCCTGCTGCAGGAAAAACTGATCGGCGTCGACACCGCCTCCGCGGCGCAGGCAGAGCGGTTTCTGGATGCCCTGCGCGACGGCCTCGGCAGCCTGCCGGTGACGCCGCTGGAGTTCAAAAAGCCGATCGGCGCCTTCCTCACCCGCGTCTTCCTCGGCGACGGACCGGGCACGTTCCGCGCCGGGCGGGAGTGCCGCATGCAGGACGCGGCCGCCGGTGCCGCCACCGTGAGCTGGATGGACATCGACCTGGCCGACGCCGACGTGCAGCGCCACGTGCGCCACGGCCTCAAGCTCACCCGGCTGGCGGTGCAGTTCGAAGAGCTGCTCGGCTGCGTGATCGACGAGGACGGGGTGCTGCGCAAGCTGAAGCTCACCGGCCTGGACGCCGTGGAGGACCGTGAGGACGAGGACCCGCTGGCGCGCCTCGACGCCGAGTTCACGCTGCTGGTGGGCGTTTACCGGCGGCTGCACGAGGCCATGAAGAAGGAGCTCGGCGGCCTGGCATGACTTACCGTGGTGCTTGCCGTGCGCGGCTGGCACCATGGCCGCTGCAAGACCGATCCGCACCAGCCCGCCACGCGGCGGCGCACAGAGGGGGAGACGCTGCATGAGTCGAATAGACCGCTTGCGTGAGGCGCTCGGGGGTGCCCACCCGGTGGCTGCCACCAAGGTCAAGGACCATCTGCAGCCGCTGCAGCGGGCGTTCATCGAGCAGGCGCCGTTCCTGGTGATGGCCACCAGCGACGGCGACGGCAACTGCGACGCGTCGCCCAAGGGCGGGCTGCCGGGGTTCGTGCGGGTGCTGGACGACCACACCCTGCTGATTCCCGACGTCGGCGGCAACCGCCTGTTCCAGGGCTATCAGAACATCGAGGCGAATCCGAAGGTCGGCCTGGTGTTCATGATTCCCGGCATGGAGGTCACCGTGCGCGTCAACGGCCGGGTGGACGTGCTCGAGCCGGATCAGGCTGCCGCGCTGGGCGCCGGGTCGGAGGTGAATCGGCCCGATGCCAATGCGGGGCTGATTCAGGGGCTGCGCCTGCAGATCGACGAGGCCTACTTTCACTGCCCCCGGGCGTTTCAATTCGCCGATCTGTGGAACACGGCGGCCATCGAGGCGAACGCCGCCCGCTCGCTGAAGGATCTGGCCTGACCCGGCGGGCAGGCAGCCGCTCAGAACCGGAAGTGCAGCGTCAGGAACGGGCCGCTGACGTCGATGTCGGCGCGCTCCACCTCGTCCACCTCGTCGAGCTCCAGGCGCAGCGTGCGCCAGCCGAGCTGGGCGCCCAGCCCCACCCCGGACGTCCAGCCCAGCAGCGCGCTGGCGTCCAGCAGGCTGTGCCCCCGATAGGCGATGCCGCTGGCTTCGGCGGCCAGCCATAGGCCGCTGAAGGGAAGGTCGAGGCGGGTGCGGCCGTAGAGCAGGGGGATGACGCCTTCGAACGCGGCTTCGCCACTGCCCGACGCCGACACCACCGACACGGCGCCGTCGACCCACCGGGCGGCGACGCCCAGGTCGACCGACAGGCCCCGGTCCAGCAGCTCGTAGTACAGCACGGCGTCGGTCTGCTCGAGACGCACATCGGCGCTGACCGCCTCACTGATCGAGAACGTCTGGCCGCCGAAGGTCAGCGTCCGTGTCAGCGTGTCGCGGCCATCGGCGTCGATATCGGCCCGGTTCAGCCGCAGGTTGGGGAGGAACGGGACGCCGTGTTCCAGGGTGCCGTAGTAGACGTTGCCGCGCTCCCGGTCGAAGCCCAGGTCGCGCTCCAGATCGACGTCGTCGGCGCCGGTAGCGAGATCGCCGGCCAGCGCTTGCTGCCAGCTTCCGGCGCCGACGTCGAAGCCGAGCACGGCATCGCCGTGGGCGGCGCCGGCGGCCAGCGCCAGGGCTATGGCCAGCGTCCGGCAGGCCGCCTGCACAGGGTTGGATGACGTCATGGCCGCCTCCGATACTGCTCCTGAACGCGCAGTATCGGCCGCTCATCCGTCGGGAACTGCGAACCAGCGCACGTCGCGCGGACGCGGTGCCGTCTCAGCCCTCCGGGTCCCCGAAGGCGCTGCGTCGGTAGCGCAGCATCCTGCCGGTGCCGCTGCCGGTGGGCCGGCCGTCGCGCCAGGCCACCGCGCCGTTCACCACCACCAGGCCGATGCCGGCCGGTGCCTGCTTGGGCTCGTCGTAGGTGGCGGTGTCGATGACGGTGGCCGGGTCGAACAGCACCAGGTCGGCGAAGCAGCCGGGTGCGACCCGGCCCCGGTCGGTGAGGCCGAAGGTGGCGGCCGCCAGCGACGTCATGCGCCGCACGGCTTCCGCCAGGCTCAGCACCCCGCGCTCGCGCACGTAGTGGCCGAGGATGCGCGGGAACGTACCGAACAGGCGCGGGTGCGGGCGCCCGCGCAGGTCGGGAATGCCGTCCGAACCCACCATCATGTCGGCGTGGCGCAGGTTGGTCTCGACATCGGCCTCGTCGATGATGAACTGGATGCAGATGGTGCGGTCGCCCAGCGGCGCGGTGAGCACGTGGCGCACCGCCTCGGTGACGTCGACGCCCAGCTCGGCGGCGATGTCGGTGAGCATGCGCCCTTCGTACTGACGGAAGGCCGGGCAGCTAGCGATGCGGATCACCTCGGCCAACTCGCGGTTGGGCGCGTCCAGGTCGAAGTACTCGATCATGCGGCCGCTGCCGGCGGTGTAGGGATAGACGTCCAGAGTCACCCGCTGCCCGGCCGCCAGGGCGGCATCGACCTTGGCGAGGGAGTCGCGCACCTTGCCCCAGTTGGCGCGTCCGGCCGACTTGTGGTGGGAGATGTGGGCGTGCACGCCGGCCTCCCGGCCGATGCTGAGGGTCTCGTCCACGGCTTCCAGCAGGAAGTCGCCCTCGTTGCGCATGTGGGTGGTGTACAGGGCGTCGAACGGCCGCGCTTCGCGCGCCAGCTCGATCACCTCCTCGGTGTCGCTCCAGCGTCCCGGGCGGTAGATGAGGCCGGTGGAGAAGCCGCAGGCGCCCTGCTCGAGCGCCCGGGCGACGTGGCCGCGCATGGTGGCGAGCTCGCTGCCGGTGGGCGCCCGCTTGGCCATGCCCATGGTCAGCGCCCGCACCGTGTTGTGGCCCACCAGCATCAGGTTGTTGATGGCGGGCGAGCGTTCCAGCACCGCGCGGAAGTAGCCCTCCAGGTCGGTGAAGTCGCCGGCCACACCGGCCAGGATGCCGCCGCTGGCGGCCACCGAGTCCTGTGCCGGGTCGGCGGGCACGGCGCTGAAGCCGCAGTTGCCGCTGACCACGGTGGTGACCCCCTGGCCGAGCTTGAACTCCATGCCCGGATGCCGGAAGAAGGCGCCGTCGTCGTGGGCGTGGGTGTCGATGAAGCCGGGCGCCAGGCAGGCGCCGCCGCCGTCGATCTCGTCCCGCGCCGACCCCACCGTGCCCACCGCGACGATGCGGCCGCCGTCGATGCCGACGTCGGCCGCGCGCGGCGGCGCCCCGGTGCCATCCAGCACCTCGACGTTGCGAATCGCCAGCTCGATCATGGGCGCACCCTCCGTCCGCGGATGGTCATGAGTATCCCAAAGCGCCGGCCGGGGCAAGGCGCCGGCCTGGACAGCGGCGGCGACGGCGGGGACCATGTCCGGAAGACACGAGGAGGGAACGGATGAGCGACGACCGAGCCGTAGCCTACATGGCCCGCACGCGCGCCTACTACGAGGCCCAGGGCTTCGACCGGGCGTATCAGTACGCCCACCACGACGACGCGCCGTTCGCACCGCTGCCGAAGCCGCTGTCGGAGTGCACGCTGGGCCTGGTCACCACCGCCAGCCTGCGCCCGCGGGAACCGTTGGAACCTCGGGAGGTGGCCTCGGCGCCGGTGACGCCGGTGCCGGAGCGGCTCTTCGGCGACGACCTGTCGTGGGACAAGGAAGCCACCCACCTGGACGACGTGGCCAGCTTCTGCCCCATCGTGCCGCTCGAAGCCCTGGTCGGGGAGGGCGTGATCGGCGCCCTGGCGCCGCGCTTCCACTGCGCGCCCACCGAGTACAGCCAGCGCGCCACCATCGAGCACGACGCGCCGGAGATTCTGCGCCGGCTGCGGGATGACGGCGCCGACGTCGCCCTGTTGGTGCCCTTGTGACCCGTCTGCCATCAGACCGTGAGTCTGATCAGCCGTCACCTGGAAGCCAACGGCATGCCCACCGTGATCGTCGGCTCCGCCCGCGACATCGTCGAGCATTGCGCGGTCGCCCGATTCCTGTTCGTCGACTTTCCGCTCGGCAACCCCTGCGGCAAGCCGTGGGACGGGGCCATGCAGGGCCGCATCGTCCGCGATGCCGTCTCGCTGTTCGAGACCGCGACCCGGACGCAGACCACGGTGATCTCCTCTGAGCGCTGGGGCGATGATGGCTGGCGAGCGCGTTACATGCGGGTGAGCGACGACAACCGCGCCGAGCTGGCGCGCATGGGTGAGGCGCTGCGCCGCCGTCGGGCGGCGCGCGATCGGCGCCCCGAGGTCGGGTAGCGGCCGCTCACAGCCCGTAGCGCGCCGGACGGGTGCGCAGCCACTCGCCCACCATCTCGCCGATCATGATGCTGGTGAGGTTGGTGTTGGCCCGCGGCACGCCGGGCATGATGGCGGCGTCCGCCACCACGAGCTGCTCGACGGCGTGGCAGCAGCCGTGCTGGTCCACCACCGCCAGCGGATCGTCCGCCGGCCCCATCTTCACCGTGCCGCATGGGTGGTAGCCGCTGCCGGCGTAGCGCCGGCACAGCGCGCCGATCTGCTCGTCGCCCATGGGCCGGGCCGGGTCCGGGAAGGTGACCCGCTCGATCAACTCTGCCAGCGGGCCGACGCGGGTGAAGGCGAAGGCGTCCTTGAAGCAGCGGGTGAGGCGCGCGCGGTCGCGTTCGTCTTCGCAGAAGCGGTTGTCGATGGCGGGCGCGGCGTGCGGGTCCGCCGACGTCAGGCGCAGCTCGCCGCGGCCGTACTGGTACTCCAGCACGGCGGCGATGGCGAAGCGCGGCGGGTCGGTGGGCCGGCCGGCAAAGGAGAGCTGCTCGATCTGCAGGTCGTTGCGCTTCTCCGAGCCCTCCGCCGTGTAGCGCAGGATGGTCTGGATCAGCGGCTTGTCGTGATCGATCAAGGCCGGGTCCCGCACCTCGCAGGCAATGGCCAGCGCCGGATGATCCGACAGGTTGGCGCCGACCCCGGGCAGGTCGCGATGCACGTCGATGCCCAGGTCCTCCAACTGCCGGCGCGGGCCCAGGCCCGAGCGCAGCAGGATGGCGGGGGACATGATCGCGCCGCCGCACAGCACCACCAGCCGGGCGTTGATCTGCTCGACGGCGCCGTCGGCGGTCTCCACCTCGACGCCCGTGCAGCGCCCGCCCTTCACCACCACCCGCCGCACCAGGGTGCGGTCACGGATGGTCAGGTTGGGGCGGATGCGGGCCGGTGCCAGGTAGCCCACGGCGCAGGAGATGCGCACCCGGCCCAGCTTGTTCATGGGCTGCGGGCCGGCGCCCCAGCTCCACGGGTCGTTGGCGTCGGGGCAGGGCGGATAGCCGAGATGGGCCGCGCTCTCCAGAAACGCCTGATGCTGTGGCAGCAGCTCCTCCGCCGGGTAGCGGCGGATGCTGATGGGGCCGGCATCGCCATGGTAGGGCGCGTCGCCGAAGTCGAGATCTCGCTCGAGACGGCGGAAGGCGGGCAGCACCCGCTCCCACGCCCAGTCCGGATTGCCGAGGTCGGCCCACTCGTCGTAGTCCTCGTGCATGCCGCGCAGGGCGATGGCCGTGTTCACCGCGCTCGACCCGCCCACCACGCGACCACGCGGAAACGCCACCTGACGGCCCGCGGTCGGCGCGTACTGGAGGTGCCAGTCGTGGTCCCGGTAGGAGTTGTTGTGGCCGTTGATCAGATCGAACGGCGTCTGGCCGAGGGCAGGATAGTCCGGGCCGGCCTCCAGCAGCAGCACACGACGGCGGTGGTCTTCCGAGGCCCGGGCCGCGATCACCGATCCTGCGCTGCCGGCGCCGACGATGACGATGTCGTACATGCGCCCGAGTGTACGCGATCGCTCGGGCCCCGGGATACCGGTTGGGCGTCAGCCCATCTCGTGGATGCCGCACTCGCGCTTCAGGCCGAAAAAGCGCGTCTCCTCGGCGCTGTCGGCCTGGTGCAGCGGCACCGTGGTGTGGGTGTCGCCGATGGACACGTAGCCCTGCTCCCAGAGGGGGTGGTAGGGCAGGCGGTGGGCTTTCAGGTACGCGAACACGTCGCGGTCGGTCCAGTCGGCGATGGGGCTCACCTTGAAGTAGCGGCCCGTGTATTGCACGAACGGGGTCGCTGCCCGGGTGCTGGCCTGGTCGCGGCGCAGGCCGGTGAACCAGGTGCCCACCTCCAGCTCGTCGAGGGCGCGCTGCAGCGGCTCCACCTTGTTCTCCTGATTGTAGGCGTCCAGGCCTTCCACACCCTGCAGCCAGCGCTGGCCGTGTACGGCCTCCTGCCAGGCGGCGCTGCGCGGGCTGCGGTAGACCTTGAGTTTCAGCTTCAGGCGCTCGGTGAGCTGCTCCACGAACTGGTAGGTCTCGGGGAACAGGTAGCCGGTGTCCAGCAGGATCACGGGCATGTCGGGCACCTCCCGGGTCAGCAAGTGCAGGCTGACGGCGGCCTGGGCGCCGAACGACGAGGTGAGCACGTGGGTGCCGGGCAGGTGGGCGAGCGCGCACTGCACCCGGCCGCGGGCGTCGAGGCCGGCCAGACGCTGGTTCCAGGTCTCCAGGTGGGCCGCGTCCGTGAACGCGCCGCTTTCCACCACGCAGCGGGCATGCTCGGCCGGCGGCTGGTACTCCGGTTCCCTTGCGCGTTCCGACGGTGACGGATTCTGGGACATGTCTGGATCCTTAGGATGATGCTGAATTCGTGGCCGATGCGCCGGGCCAGGTGGGCACGTCCCTGAGCAGCGTGCGCACCAGGAAGTCGCCGAACGACTCGTCACCCTGCCGGCCTGCGGCAAAGGCGGCGAACTCGCCGTCCAGCACCTCGAGAATCTGGGCTTCGCTCAGGTTGTCGCGAAACGGCCGGGCCAGGCGGTTGCCGAGGCGGCTGCCGCCCAGCATCAGCGCGTAGCGGCCGGGGGCGCGCCCGATCAGGGCGACCTCGGCGACGTAGGGCCGGGCGCAGCCGTTCGGGCAACCGGTGATGCGGATGTTGATCGGCTCCTCGCGAAGACCGTGGCGGTCGAGCCGCTCGGCCACCCGGTCGAGGAACTCGGGCAGGTAGCGTTCCGCCTCGGCCATGGCCAGGCCGCAGGTGGGCAGCGCCACGCAGGCCATGGCGTCGCGCTGAAACGGCAGCAGCGTCTGCCCGGCGTCGATGCCGTGGCTGCCGGCCAGCGCCTCGATGGCGTGCTTGTCCGCCTCCGCCACCTTGGAGACGATGACGTTCTGGTTGGGCGTGAAGCGGAACTCGCCGCTGTGCACCTCGGCGATGGCCTTCAGCCCGGAAAGCAGACGGCGTTCGCCGGCATCGACGATGCGGCCGCCGGGAATGAACAGGGTCAGGTGCCAGAGCCCCTCCGGGTCGCACTGCCAGCCGAACCGGTCGCCGTTGTGCTCGAACCGGAACGGCGCGGCCGGTGCCAGGGCGAACCCGAGCCGCGATTCCAGCTCCGCTTTGAACCAGTCGACGCCGCGGTCGTCGATGGTGTACTTGAGCCGTGCGTGCTTGCGTTCGGTGCGATCGCCGTAGTCGCGCTGCACGGTGAGGATCTGCTCCGCCACGGCCAGCGCCTGGTCGGGGGTGCAGAAGCCGAGCACGCTGCCGAGGCGCGGGTAGGTGGCCGGGTCGCCGTGGGTGGCGCCCATGCCGCCGCCGGCCAGCACGTTGAAGCCCGCCAGCTCGCCGTTCTCTTCGATGGCGACGTAGCCGATGTCGTGGGCGAACACGTCGACGTCGTTCCACGGCGGAATGGCGATGGCGATCTTGAATTTGCGGGGCAGGTAGGTGGGCCCGTACAGCGGCTCCACCTCCTGCTCGGGCGTCACCCGCTCCCCATCCAACCAGATCTCGTGATAGGCCCGCGTCTTCGGCATCAGCCCGTCGGAGATGGCGTCGGCCACGGCGCAGGCGGCGCGATGCACGGCGCTCGCCTCGGCCAGCGGCGTGCACATGACGTTGCGGTTGACGTCGCCGCAGGTGGCCAGCGTGGTCAGCAGCATGTCGTTGATGCGGCGGATGGTGGTCTTCAGGTCGCGCTTCACCACGCCGTGGAACTGGAACGTCTGCCGGGTGGTGACCCGGATCGCGCTCTGGCAGTGATCGCGGGCCAGGCGGTCGAGGTCGAGCCACTGCGCCGGCGTCAGGATGCCGCCGGTGATGCGCGCCCGCACCATGAAGCTGTAGGCGGGCTCCAGCAGCCGCCGTGCCCGGTCGGCACGCACGTCGCGGTCGTCCTGCTGGTAGGTGCCGTGAAACTTGGTGAGCACCGTGTCGTCTTCGGCGATGGCGCCGGTCAGCGGGTCGGCCAGGCTCTGCTCGATGCTGCCGCGCAGCAGCCGGCTGGCCACCTTGACCTCTTCGACGTGGGTCGGCTTTGTAGCCTTGTCTGCCATTTCAGTAGTTCGCCATCTCAGTAGACGTCCCGCTGGTAGCGGTGCTGCTGCTTCAGGGTCTCCAGGTAGGCCTCCGCCGCGGCTCGGTCGGCGCCGAGGCCGGCTTCGATCACGTCCAGCAGGGCTTCGTGCACGTCCGGCGCCATGTGCTTGGCATCGCCGCAGACGTAGACGTGGGCGCCGCGCTCGAGCCAGGCGAACAGATCGGCGCCGCGCTGGCGGATGCGGTTCTGCACGTACACCTTCTCCGCCTGGTCGCGGGAGAACGCCACGTCGTGGCGGCCCAGCAGGCCCTGCTTGCGCATGCGCGCCCACTCGAGCTGATAGAGGAAGTCGGTGTCGAAGTTGCGGTCGCCGAAGAACAGCCAGTTGTCGCCGGCGGCGCTGCGGGCATCCCGCTCCTCGAGGAAGGCCCGGTAAGGCGCCACCCCGGTGCCCGCGCCGATCATCACCACCGGCGCTTCGTCGGCGGGCAGACGGAAGCGCACGTTCTCGGCGATGAACACCGGAACGGTCGCGCCGGGCTTCGTGGGGAAGTCGGCCAGGAAGTTGGAGGCGCTGCCGAAGTGGGGCCGGCCGAAGGCGTCGTAGCGCACCACGGCGACGGTGACGTGCACCTCGTCGGGGTTGGCCGCCAGGCTCGAGGAGATGGAGTACAGGCGCGGCGTCAGGCGCTTGAGCACCTCCACCAGATCCTGAGCGCTCGGGCTCACCGGGTGGTCGGCCAGCACGTCGATGATCTGGCGGTCGGCCAGGTAGGCGTTGAGCTCGACGCGGGCGCCGGGCTCGAGCAGCGCCTGCAGCGGCGCGACGGCGAAGCGCTCGGCGTAGCCGGCCAGGAACGTGCGCCCGAGCTGGGTCAGCTCGAGGCGGTGGGCCAGGGCCTCGCCCAGGGTCAGGCTGTCGTCGCCCAGCACCACCCGCTCGTCGGCGTCGAGGGACAGGAGCTCGAGAAACTGGCCCACCAGGGCCGGCGGGTTGGTGGGCCAGACGCCGAGGCTGTCGCCCGGCTCGTAGGTCAGGCCGCTGTCCTCAAGGCTCAGCACCACGTGGCGCACCGTCTTGCTGGAGCCGAGGCCCGTGATCGGCTGGTTGGCCAGCACCGCGGCCGGAAACGGGTTGCGGCGCGAGTAGCTGGCGGGCGCGACGGTCACCAGATGGGGCTGCACGGCGGCACCATGAGCGTCGGCATCGTCGGCCTTGACCCGATCCAGGACGGTTGCCTGCCAGCCGGCGCTCGACTCCTCGAAGTCGACGTCGCACTCGACCCGCGGCGCGAGGCGCCTGGCACCCAGGGCTTCCAGGCGGGCGTCGAGCTGACGCCCGGTCTCGCAGTAGTCCTCGTAGCTCGAATCGCCCAGCGCCAGCACCGAGTACTCGAGCGACTCGAGCCGCGGCGCCCGCTCGCCCAGCAGGAACTCGAAGAACGGCTCGGTGCCGTCCGGTGCCTCGCCGAGGCCGTGGGTGGCCACCACGAACAGCGCCCGGGTCTCCTTCTTGAGCTGGGCCGGCTTGAACTCCGCCAGATCCACGGTGCGCGACTCGAATCCCAGGCCCTGGATGGCGGTGGCCAGCTCGGCGGCGATGCCGCGGCTGTTGCCGGTCTCGGTGGCGTAGAACACGGTCCAGGTGGGACGCACCGCAGCGGCACCGGCGGTGGCCGGTGCCTGGGGCGCGGTGGCGGCACCGGAGGCAGCGGCCGCCAGCCCGGCCAGATAACCGCTGGCCCACCAGAGCTGCTGCTGATCGAGCCGGCCCGCCAGGCCGTTCAACTCGCCGAGCAGGCGCTCGTCGGGTGCCGGAGGCGACTTCTTGAGGATCGATACGGACACGGCACGGCTTCCCGGTGAAGGTCTGGACCGTCACCGTAGTCACAGCGACCGAACGAGTGAAGGATCGATTCGCTACAAGGAAATAACTGCCGGTGCGCATGGGGCGGGCGTTCTGCCGCTATAGTAGCCGGGCACAGCGGCAGGAGGCGGTTCGTGGATGAAATGGGGCAGCCCGGACCGGCGGCCTTCCGCCGTGCCACCGAGCGCGGTGGCAGGGTGCCCACCCGCACCCGCATCTTCCAAGGGGTCGGCGCGCTGCCGGACACCTTCAAGAACTTCGCCATCAACACCTTCCTGCTGCTCTACTACAACCAGGTGCTGGGCCTGCCGGCCCTGTACGTCTCGGTGGCCCTGTTCGCGGCCCTGCTGGTGGACGCCGTCACCGATCCCATCGTCGGGTCGTACTCCGACGGCTTCCGGTCGCGGCTGGGGCGCCGCCACCCGTTCATGTACGCCGCCGCGGTACCGCTCGGCCTGTGCATCTATCTGCTGTTCTCGCCGCCCGAGCTCGGCGACGGCCTGCTGCTGGCCTGGCTGACGACGTTCGTCATCGCCACCCGGGTGTGCATGACCTTCTTCCTTATCCCCTGGAGCGCGCTGTTCGCCGAGTTCTCCGATGACTATGTGGAGCGCAGCGCCATCGTCAGCTACCGCTTCTTCTTCGGCTGGGCGGGCGGCATCACGTTCTCGTTTGCCGTCTACAGCCTGGTGTTCCCGGGCAGCGCCGAGTATCCCCTGGGCCAGCTCAACCCGGACAGCTACCGCACCTTCGCCCTGGTGCTGGCGGTGTGCGTCACCGCGGCGGTGCTGGTCACCACCCATCTCACCCGCGACCAGATCCCGTTTCTCATGCAGCCCCAGGGCGAGGTGGTGCGGTTCACCCTGCGCCGGGTCATGAGCGACGTCGGCATGGCGCTCGCCAACCGCGACTTCCTCATCCTGTTCTGCGCGGTGCTGGCGAGTTCGGTGGTCATCGGCACCAACGGCGCCCTCGAGATCTACATGCGCACCTACTTCTGGGGCCTCGATACCGGCAGCCTGCGCTGGCTGGCGCTGGGCTTCACCGGTGCTCTGCTCGGCATGATGACGGTGGTGCCGCTGCAGAGCCGGTTCGACAAGAAGCACCTGCTGGTGGGCTGCAGCCTGCTGCTGATCGTGCAGGGCATGCTGCTGGTGGGCCTGCGCTTCCTCGACGTGCTGCCGCCCAATGGCGACCCGGCCCTGCTCGGCCTGCTGGTGGCCGACGCCATCCTGCGGGCCTATCTGGCGACCACGGCGCTGATCATGTTCGTGTCCATGGTCGCCGATACCCTGGACGTGCAGGAGCTGAACACGGGACGGCGCCAGGAGGGGGTGTTCAATTCCGCCATCGCCTTCTCGGCCAAGGCCACCACGGGCGTGGGCATGCTCATCGCCGGCGCGCTGCTGGACGCCGTGGTGCTGTTCCCTCGCGGCGGGGTGGGCATCGATGTCGGCGTGATCACCCGGCTCGGCATCATCGACGGCTTCGTGGTGCCGCTGTTCAACGTGGTGTGGATGGTGCTGGCGCTGCGCTACGGGATCACCCGCGACCGCCACGACGAGGTGCGTCGCCGGCTGGTGACGCAGCGGGAGATGCCGAACTAGGGCTTGCTCAGAACACCTGGGCGGGCTGCTGCGCCTGGGTGGCGTGCCACGCCTGTCGGGCCCGGTCGACGTTGGCCACCAGCGCCTCCAGCTGCTCGACGGCGGCCTCGAACCAGAGGAACGCATAGGAGGTGAGGTCGGCCACCCGGGTGTCCGAGGTGTTGTCGAGCTGCATGAGCTTGCGGGGCAGCTCGCCGCTGATGCGCAGATAGCGATCGCCGAGGAGCTGCTGACACTGGTGGGCGCTGACGCAGGAGCTGGCGCTCATCATGTGGTCGAGCAGGCCGTTGGCCACCCAGCCGAGAATGCCCCAGTCCCGGGATGCCTCACCGATGCGGTCGCGGTCGTTCTGGCTCAGATCGTGCATCGGCCGGCCGGTGCCCAGCGACAGCATCCAGATCTCGTCCAGCGCGTGCCCCATGGCCAGCGCTTCGGTGATGGCGCACAGGCTCGGATCGTTGGTGGTGAGGGCGCCGTCGATCAGCCAGCGCCGCTTCGGCGCCGAGGTGGACACGGTTGGATACAGGGTAGGCGCCGCCGTCGCCGCGTCGCAGACCTCGGTGAGCGAGGGGTTGTAGGAGGCGTCGTGGCCGCGGTTGTTCTTGAAGGTCACCAGCTCGCGGTTGATGAAGTCGTAGGCCAGGATCAGCAGGTGCTTGTCCCTGATGTCGTTGATGCGCGCCCCGTCGGCCAGCGTGCTCACGTACTGGCGCTTGTTCTCGCCGTCGTACTTGGGCTGATTCTGCATCCGTCCGAGCAGCCTGTCCCAGACCGACTTGTTCATGATCTTCGAGAGGTTCTCGGCGGAGTAGCTGTGCCGGGCGAGCTGCTCCATGTCGCCGGCATTGCGGGCCAGGTAGGCGGCCACCATGGCACCGGTGCTGACGCCGGCGAAGAAGTCGAAGGTGTCACGCACGGGAATGCCGGCGTCGTGCTCGATGTGATAGAGCACGTTGGCTGGTATCACCCCCCGCGATCCGCCGCCGTCGATGCTGAGAACGAAGATGGGTCCCTTCCCGGACATCGCGCCTCTCCCTGTGCCCACCGTGGTCGTTAGGCTACCCTAGGTGCCCAGCGACGAGAATCATCGGGGGAGAATTCTCATGTTCAGCGTCAGGCCGTGGGCGGCGTTCGCCATCGTAGTTCTGCTGGCCAATGTCACCTGGGCTGACGCGCGCAGCGTCTCGAGCCTGGGCCGCATCGAGCCGCATCAGGGGGTGGTCAGGCTTGCAGGCCCTTCGGAGCTGGCGGTGGTGTCCGAACTGCTGGTGGAGGAAGGCGATCGGATAGCCAAGGGCCAGGTGCTGGCCCGCCTCGACAGCCACGCCGTTCGGGCCGCCGAGCTGAAGCGCGCCGAGGTGGCGCTGGCCCACGCCCAGCGCGTGCTGGCCCGGCAGCAGGCCCTGAAGAAGAACGCGTTCTCCTCCGAAGCCGGCCTCGACGATGCCCAGCGCGACGTCGAGGTGGCTGAAGCCGACCTGGCGGCGGCCCGGGCGCAGCTCGACCGCGCCAGCATCCGTGCGCCGGTGGCGGGCCAGGTGCTGGCGGTGCACGCCCGCGCCGGCGAGCGTATCGGCCCGGAAGGCCTGCTGGAGCTGGGCCAGACTCAGCGCATGTACGTGGTGGCCGAGGTCTACGAGACCGACATCGCCCAGGTCACCGCCGGTCAGCCTGTGACCGCCAGCAGCCCGGCTCTGCCGGGGCCGGTGACCGGGCGGGTAGAGCGCATCGGCCAGCTGGTGGCCCGCAACGACGTGCTCGGCCTCGACCCGGTGGCGCGGATCGACGCCCGGGTGATCGAGGTGTTCATCCTGCTCGACGATCCCGAGCAGGTGTCAGGCCTCACCAACCTGCAGGTCGACGTCGAGTTCGGAAGCTGATCGTGCGGGCCGTTCCCTACGCCTGGCTGCAGCTCTCTCACGACAAGCTCAAGCTGGCCGCCGCGGTGGGCGGCATCACCTTCGCCGTGGTGCTGGTGTTCATGCAGCTCGGCCTGCGCGCGGCGCTGTTCGACAGCTCGGTGCGGCTGCATCAGGGCATGGACTACGACCTGGTGATGCTGAGCCCGCGTACCACGTTCCTGGCCCAGACCAGGAGCTTCCCCCGCAGCCGGCTCTACCAGGTGGCCGGCGTCGACGGGGTGGCGTCGGTGTCGCCGCTGTACGTGTACCTCGCCCGCTACTACTACGCCGGCACCGCAGACACCCACCGCAAGGTGCTCGCCATCGGCATCGATCCGACCGACGACAACATCCGTCTGCCCGGCGTGCGCGAGCACCTGGCCGAGCTGCGCAAACCCGACGTGGTGATCATGGACCGGTACTCGCGGGCGGAGTTTCAGCCCGTGATCGACGATTTCGGCCGCGGCGACCGCATCACCCTGCAGGTCAATGATCGCACCGTGTCCATGACCGGCCTCTATCAGCTCGGCACCTCGTTCGGCATTGACGGCTCCATCATCACCTCGGATCTGAACTTTCAGCGGCTGTTTCCCGATCGGGGGCTCGGGCTGGTCGATCTGGGCCTGATCCGGCTGCGTCCGGGCGCCGATCCGACGGCGGTGCAGGCGCGCATCGGCGCCTTCCTGCCCGCCGACGTGCTGGTGCTCACCCGCGACGAATACGTGCAGCGCGAGGTGGATTACTGGAGCGGCAGCACGCCCATAGGCTACGTCTTCACCCTGGGCGCCGTGATCGGCGTGCTGGTGGGTCTGATCATCGTCTATCAGATTCTGTTCGCCGACGTGCAGACCCACCTGGCCGAGTATGCGACCTTGAAGGCCATGGGCTACAGCCAGGGCTTCCTGCGCGGGTTGATCTTCCGCGAGGCCGTGATCCTGTCGGTGTTGAGCTTCGTGCCGGCGCTGGGGCTGGCCATGCTGCTCTACGCCCAGGCCGCGGAAGCGACCCAGCTGCCGATGGCGATGACCGTCGACCGCGGGCTGGTGGTGCTGGTGACCACCATCGGCATGTGCTGCCTGTCGGGGCTGCTGGCGATCCGCAAGCTGAAGGGGTTGGATCCGGCGGAGGTGTTCTGATGACGCAAACGCTGGTGGCCGTGGAGCGGCTGAGCTTTGCGCACCGTCAGGGCGCGCATGCGCAGCAGGTGTTGTCGGACCTCACCCTGCACCTGAACGCCGGTGAGCTGGTGGTGCTCACCGGACCATCCGGCTCCGGGAAGAGCACGCTGCTCACCATCATCGGCGGGCTGCGCACGGCCGGAGAAGGCAGCGTCGAGGTGCTGGGCACCCAGGTCGTCGGCGCCGGGCAGCGGGCGCTGACGCGGCTGCGCCGGGCCATCGGCTTCGTCTTCCAGCAGCACAATCTGGCCCCCGCCCTGACCCTGACGCAGAATATCCAGATGGGGCTGCAGCTCAGCGGCGGCCATCGCCGCCGCGACGCCCGCGAGCGCATCACCCGGACCGCCGAGCGGCTGGGCCTCGGCGGGCATCTGGGCAAGCGGCCGGGGCAGCTCTCCGGCGGGCAGCAGCAGCGGGCCGGCATCGCCCGGGCGCTGGTCAACGAGCCGCGGCTGCTGCTGGCCGACGAACCCACGGCTTCCCTGGACCGGGAGGCGAGCCAGCAGGTGATGGGGCTGTTCCACGAGCTGGCCGCGGCGGGCAGCGCCGTGGTGCTGGTCACCCACGACAAGCGCGTCATCGACCAGTGCGACCGGCTGCTGACGCTGGAGGATGGGCAGCTCGTGCCGCCGGCGGACCAGTACATGAAAGACACCAGCAAGAGCCTGCAGAAGCTCCTGGAGATCGATCCTGCCCGGCTCGGCAGCATGATGAGCTTTGCCAGCGCCCTGGCCGAGGTGGCGCTGGCCGACGGCCGCATCGATGCCGGCGAGCGCGCGGTCATGGTCGAGACGCTGCTGTCACGGCAGATCTTCAGCGGTGCCGAGGTGAACCTGGTGGTGGATCTGGCGCTGGCGCAGGCTCAGGCAGCGCAGCGCACGGCCGCCTCCGCAGAGCAGCGGGAGACGCTACGGCGGGCGGTAGAGGCCGTGGCGATGGCCGACAGCGAGGTCACGGCCTCGGAGCAGGAAGCGATCCGGCGCCTTTTCGGTCGCGGCGGCTAGACGTCAGCGTTTGCTGCCGTTGGCCTGGCCGGGAGATCGGGCCCGCTGCCGGAACAGGGTGCGCATGCGTTTCTGGCTGGAGATCACCCGGCGCCGGAGGCGCTCGCCGCTGTCCGGCGAGCTCATGCCGGAGAGGGCGAGGGCGAAGCCGTACTGGCCGCGGGCTTCCAGCTCGTCCAGCGACAGCTGGCCGTGCACCCACTCGAGGATGCACGAGAACAGCACGTTGCCCAGGTGCACGGCGAAGGCGGCGGCGTCGACGTCGCGCGACAGGGCGCCGGCGGCGATGGCGTTGTCCACCAGCCTTTTCCACATGGCGTGCCGCGGGCCGCTGAACATGGACCGGAATTCGGAGCCGCCGTCGTTGTACACGGAGAGCAGCACGGCGCGATAAAAGTTCGGCTCGGTGGCATAGAACTCCGCAGCCAGCGACACGGCCTTGAAGAAGACGTCCACCTCGTCGGCACGGAGCCGCTCGAGCCGCACCTGGTACTGCTCGAGGTCCGCGTCGAGCACGGCGAACATGACGGCCTGCTTCGAACCGAAGAGGTTGTAGGGCGTGGCGATGCTGACGCCGGCCTCGTCGGCCAGCGTGCGCATGGAGAAGCCCGCCTTCCCCGTCTTCTGCATCAGCGTGCGCGCGGCATTCACGATCTCGTCGCGGCGCTGCTGCTTCGCCTGTTCCCGGTTGGCCATGACACCCCCCCGATGCCGCTGGTCGGTGACCCTTTGTGCCACATTCGCGACGCTGGTTAAACACTCGCGCGCCCGTCCTGCCTCGGACGTGCTTAAAACGCGTTTCAACGCATGCTACATTGCCCGCCCGGTTGGGGCGAGGCAGAGACATGACGGAATTGACCCATCACACGGCGGCGTGCAACGGCATCCGCCTGCACTACGTGAGCTGCGGCGAGGGGCCGACGGTGATCCTGGTGCACGGCTTTCCGGAGTCGTGGTACTCCTGGCGCGAGCAGCTTCCCGCCTTGGCCGCGGCGGGCTATCGCGCCGTGGCCATCGACGTGCGCGGCTACGGCCGCAGCAGCAAGCCGGGCCGGGTGGACGACTACCGCATGCTCTGCAAGGTGGGCGACCTGGTGGATCTGGTGCGCGTGCTCGGTTGCGGCACGGCGAGCCTGATCGGCCACGACTGGGGCGCGCCCATCGTCTGGACCAGCGCGCTGCTGCGCCCCGATCTGTTCGACGCCGTGGCCGGGCTGTCGGTGCCCTACGCGCCGCCGTCGCCGCCCACGGAGCCGAAGCCCACGGCGCGCATGCGCGCCATGGCCGGCGACGACGAGTTCTACATCGAGTACTTCCAGGAAGTGGGTCGCGCCGAGGCCGAGATCGAGGCCGACGTGCGGCGCTGGCTGCTCGGCTTCTACTGGTGCGCGTCGGGCGACGTCGAGAACGGGCCCAACATCTCGATGGTCACGCGCGGCAGGAAGCTGGGGGAAAAGTTCGTGTTTCCGGAGGTCATGCCGGACTGGCTCACGGAGGCGGATCTGGACGTCTACACCCGCGAGTTCGAGTACTCGGGCTTCTTCGGGCCGCTGTCGCGCTACCGCAACGTCGACCGCGACTTCGTCGATCTGGCGGCATTCGCCGGCCGCCCGATCACCCAGCCGGCGCTGTTCATCGGCGGCTCGAAGGATGGCCCCACCATCTGGGGCGCACCCGCCATCGAGCGCTTTCCGCAGACGCTGCCGAACCTCCGCCGCAGCGAGATCCTGCCCGGCGCAGGGCACTGGATTCAGCAGGAGCGGGCGCCGGAGACCAACGCGCTGCTGATCGAGTTCCTGAACCAGGTGCACGGGCGCTAGCCGGCGCCGACCTCCGCCTGCGCGGCGATCTGCCGGATCAGGTCTTCAGCGCCGACGCCTGCCAGGGTCACCGGACTGGCCCCGGCCCACATCGCATCGAAGTCGTGGCAGCCGCCGGCCACTGCGGCTGCGGCCAGCCGCTTGGCGGCGTCGTAGGCCACCGGGTAGTCGGGCACGGCGGATTCGGCGGCGTCAAATTCATCGATGAAGCGGTTGCGGATGCCGCGGGCGAGGCGGCCGGAGAATGCGGGCGTCATCACCGTCTGCCAGGGCCGGTGCGACATGGCGGCGCGGTGGGCGGCCCCGGCCGCAGACTCCGGACAGGCGACGAAGGCGCTGCCGAGCTGCACGCCGGCGGCGCCGGCGGCCAGCGCCGCTGCCATGGCGGCACCATCGGTGATGCCGCCAGCGGCGATCACGGGCACCGCGACGCGGCCACGCAACGCGGCCAGCAGGGCGCGGGTGTCGAGCGGCCGGTCGTGTTCGGGCTCGAACGCGCCGCGATGGCCACCCGCTTCCCAACCTTGCGCCACCACCGCGTCCATGCCGGCAGCTTCCGCCCGCCTGGCCTCCGCCAGGCTGGTGACCGTGAGCAGCAGCATGACGCCGGCCGCTTTCAGCGCCCGAACGGCGCGCGCGTCGGGCAGGCCGAAGTGAAAGCTGACCACCGCAGGACGGTGCGTCAGCAGCGCATCGAGCAGGGCAGGGCGGTCGTCGAAGGTGGGGTAGGTCGCTGCGAGCGCCTCGGGCGGCTTGACGCCGAACTCGGCGAAGGCGGGCGCCAGCCGCTCGAGCCAGGCCCGTTCCCGGTCCGCGTCGCGGCGGGGCGCCGGGTGGGTGAAGACGTTGACGTTCAGCGGCCCCGGGCAGCAGGCCATGGCTTCGGCGATGGCGCGCTCTGCGGCGGCGTCCGTCGCGGCGCCCACGGCGATGGAGCCGAGTGCGCCGGCGCGCGAGGCGGCGGCCGCCAGCGCGGGGGTCGACACGCCGGCCATGGGCGCCTGGATCAGCGGTAGGTCGAGCCCGAGCCGGTCGGTGAGGCGGGTGCGCATGCCGCGCATGATACGGCAGCCTGGGTGGGCGCCGGGGTTTGCAGATACTTTCTGGATGGGAATATATTCCTTTTCAGATATTCCGTTTTATTGCGCAGGTGCCGCTGGTACTGTGCGCCGCGCATCGGGGGGGCGGCACGCTGCCGCCCGGCCATCGACATCAACGTCCAAAGGAAAATGACCATGTCCCGTTACCTGCAGGAAATCGAGGAAGTTCGCGCCAAACTGACCCAGCGCGACGAGTGGAAGGCCATCAATCCGGAGTACGTGGTGCGCATGCGCCATCAGAACCGGTTCCGGGACGGCATCGAGATCGCCCAGCACACGGCCGACATCATGCGTCGCGACATGGCCGCCTACGACAAGGACCCGGCCAAGTACACCCAGTCGCTGGGTGCCTGGCACGGCTTCATCGCCCAGCAGACCATGATGGCGGTGAAGAAGCATCACCAGACCACCGACCGCCGCTACATCTACCTGTCCGGCTGGATGGTGGCCGCGCTGCGTTCCAAGTTCGGCCCGCTGCCGGACCAGAGCATGCACGAGAAGACCACGGTGGCCGACCTGATCGAGGAGATCTACACGTTCCTCAAGCAGGCCGACGCGCGTGAGCTGCGCCACATCTTCGCTGAGCTCGACGAGGCCCGCGCCGCCGGCAGGAACGTCGACGACATCGTCGCCCGCATCGACAACTACGAAACCCACGTGGTGCCCATCATCGCCGACATCGATGCCGGCTTCGGCAACGAGGAGGCCACCTACCTGCTGGCCAAGCGCATGATCGAGGCGGGCGCCTGCGCCATCCAGATCGAGAACCAGGTGTCCGACGCCAAGCAGTGCGGCCACCAGGCCGGCAAGGTGACGGTGCCCCACGAGGACTTCATCTCCAAGATCAACGCCGTGCGCTATGCGTTCCTGGAGCTCGGCATCGACAACGGCATCATCGTCGCCCGCACCGACTCCCTGGGCGCCGGCCTCACCCAGAAGATTCCGGTGCCGATCAAGCCCGGCGACCTGGGCCAGCAGTACCTCGACTTCCTGGACGCCGAGCCGGTGAACGACATCAGCCAGCTCAAGGACGGCGACGTCACCATTCACCAAAAGGGCAAGCTGGCGAAGCCGAAGCGGCTCGACAACGGCCTGTACGCGTTCCGCGAGGACACCGGCTTCGACCGGGTGGTGCTCGACTGCGTCACCAGCCTCGAGCACGGCGCCGACCTGCTGTGGATCGAGACCGAGAAGCCCAACGTGGCGCAGATCGCGGCCATGGTGAACGCCATCCGCCAGAAGCGCCCGGACGCGAAGCTGGTGTACAACAACTCGCCGTCGTTCAACTGGACGCTGGCGTTCCGCGAGCAGGTCTATGCCGACTGGAAGAAGGCGGGTAAGGACCTCTCGGCCTACCCGGACCCGGCCAAGGTGGACAAGGGCCTGATGGATGCCAAGCTCGACGACTCGGAGCTGGCCATCGAGGCCGACAAGCTGGTGCAGCGCTTCCAGAAGGATGCCTCCCGCGAGGCCGGCATCTTCCATCACCTGATCACGCTGCCCACCTACCACACGGCGGCGCTGTCCACCGACGTGCTGTCGTCGGGCTACTTCGGCGACCTGGGCATGCTGGCCTACGTGCGCGACGTGCAGCGCGCCGAGATCCGGCGCGGCCTGTCGGCGGTGAAGCACCAGGACCTGGCCGGTTCGAACATCGGTGACGATCACAAGGAATACTTCCTGGGTGAGAAGGCGCTGCTGGCGGGCGGTGCCGCCAACACCATGAACCAGTTCTGACCTGAGGGTCGATCCGGTCTCGCGGCGCGGGGTCAACCCCGCGCCGTTTTTTTTTGCCCAGCCTGAATCCACCTGGCGTTCTGGATCGTATAGAGGAGGCATCCCGCAGATCCAGGAGTACTCATGCGTGCACTCAGACCGGCCACCATCGCCCTGACGACGGCGCTGGCCGTCGCCGCTCAGGCGTCGAGCCACCGCGAAGCCCCGTTCATCACCAAGCTGCCTCAGGTGGACGCGACCGACTTCTATCTGTTCTCGAGCTACGAGCCCGGTCGCGAAGACTACGTGACGCTGATCGCCAACTACGTGCCCGTGCAGGCCGCCTACGGCGGGCCCAACTACTTTCCGCTGGACACCGACGCGGTCTACGAGATTCACATCGACAACGATGGCGATGCGGTGGAAGACCTGACCTTCCAGTTTCGCTTCGACAATGGGTTTCCGGACGATCAGGTGCTGACCTTCGACATCGACGGGGTCACGGTCTCGTCGGTGCTGAAGAACGTGGCGCCCATCGCGGCGGGCAGCGAGCCCGGCCTCACCGACCTGGAACGCTACACGGTCAGCCTGGTGACCGGCCCGCGCCGTCAGGGCGCCGCTCAGACGGTCACCGACGCCACCACCGGCGCCGGCGAGTTCCGCAAGCCCTTCGATTATTCCGGCACCAAGACCTTCGACGGTCCCGGCGGCTACGCCGACTACGCGGCCAGCTTCATCTACGACGTCAACGTGCCCGGCTGCGCGGCCCCTGGCCGGGTGTTCGTCGGCCAGCGTCACGAGGCGTTCAAGATCGGCCTCGGTGAGGTGTTCGACCTGGTGAACTTCGTGCCCATCGAGGGGGACAGCGCCCCAGGGGCCGGCGACGGCGGCGGCTTTCCCGGCGGCGTCACCCAGGATCCCGAGCGCAACACCCTGGCCCGCAACAACGTCACCGCCATCGCCCTGGAGGTGCACAAGGACTGCCTCAGCGGCGACGGCGACGTGATCGGCGCCTGGACCACGGCGAGCCTGCCCCAGGCGCGCATCCTCAATCCCGATGCCACCTTCGAGCGGCCCCAGGTCAGCGGCGGCGCGCTTACCCAGGTATCACGCCTGTCCTCGCCGCTGGTGAACGAGCTGGTCATCGGCTACGACCGCAAGGACGCCTTCAACAGCAGCCATCCGGTCGACGACCCGCAGTTCCTGAGCTTCGTCACCAACCCGGTGCTGCCGGCGATTCTGGACGCCCTGTTCCGCGACGCGGTGAACGCCACGCTGGGCACCAGCTTCGACAACCTGGCGCCGACCAACTTCCCCCGCGCCGATCTGGTGGCCGCGTTCCTGACCGGCTTCGCCGGCGTCAATCAGTTTGCCGGCGGCGCTCCGGGGGAGATGCTGCGGCTGAACACGGCGGTCGCGCCGACGCCGCGGTCCATGCAGCAGCCCCTGGGCGTCGCCGCCGGTGACCTGGCGGGCTTCCCCAACGGCCGCCGCCCCGGCGACGACGTGGTGGACATCGCGCTGCGGGTGGTGATGGGCGCGCTGTGCCATGACCTGCCCATCGGCCCCAACGGCGACCCGGCCAACCTGGGGCTGTGCGCGCCGGAGGATGCGCCGGTCGGTGACGCGCCTTTCACGGACGGCGCGCCACTATCGGGGATGGATCTCGACAACGCGTTCCCCTACCTGCTGACGCCGTATCCGGGCTCCCCTTCGGGCGCGCCGCTGCCGCAGCCGCAATAAGGAGGACGACACCATGCGATTTAGCACAGCAAGAGTGACCATGCCCCGCTACGTCGCTGCCGCGCTGGCCGTGTTTCTGGCCGGTTGCGGTGGCGGCGGAGGCGGCGGCAACGAGCCGCCGCGCCTGAGCGGCCTCGACAGCGTCGTCATCAGCGCCAACGAGACGTCACCGCCGGTGCCGTTCAGCGTCCTGGACGATGGCGATCCCGGTGCCGTCACCGTCACCGCGCAGTCCAACGACGAAGCGCTGCTGCCGAGCTCGGCCGTGCAGTTCGGTGGCAGCGGCAGCCGGCGGACGCTGACCCTGACCCCGGTACCCGGCCAGCTCGGGTCGCTGTCGGTGCTGGTGACCGCCCGCGATTCCGGTGGGCTGCAGGCCACCGCCACGCTGACCGTCACGGTGACGACGCAGCAGGTGTCGTTCTCGAGCTTCGTCCGCGACGCGTTCGCGGATGAGGCCAACGCCACGCCCCGGGACGTGAATTCCCGCCGCTTCGACGATGACGCCGGCGAGGACACGTTTGCCGACCTGGTGGCCAACCCATGAGCGGCCGGGAAATGTTGTTGGCCGGGGTGCTGATCGCCGCCCTGGCGCCGGCCGGAGCGGGGGCGCATACCCTGGGCGACGCGGCGGACGGACACCACCACTCGTCGCAACCCGACCACGCCACGGCGGACCATGAGCCGGCGCTCGACGCCGTCGACGCGGCGCGGTCGCTGGTGGATGCCTACCGCAGGCAGGGCGACGACGCCTTGCTGGCGCAGGCCGGGCGCCTCCTGGGGCCGCCGCTCGCGGCGCGGCCATCGGACCCGCGGGCCCGGCTCGTGGCGGCCTGGGTGGCACAGGCGGAGCACCGCTTCGACGACGCCCTGGCCCACCTCGACGTGGTGCTCGGCGCTCAACCTGACAACGGCGAGGCCTGGCTGCTGCGCGCCGGCCTGGCGCTGGTGACCGGCGATCGGGCGCAGGCAGCCGCCGCCTGCCGCAGCGCGTCTGCGCTGATGCCGCCGGCGGTGACCGTCGCCTGCCTGTCGAGGGTGCGTGGCATGGGCGCCGGCCGCGCGGCCAGCGCGGACGCCTACGCGGTCTTCGCCCGGGTGCTGGCGGTGCAGACCACGGCCGATCCGGAGCTGGATGCCTGGCTCCAGGAGACGGCCGGTGATCTTGCCATTCGGGCCGGGGACGCCGCAGCGGCTGCCGGCCATTACCGGGCCGCCCTGGACCGCCTGCCGACGCTGCGGGTGCGGGCGGCCCTGGCCGAGGTGCTGCTGGCCTCCGGTCAGCCGTCGGCGGCCCTGGATCTGATCGACGGCGACGCGCATGTCGCGCCGGCGCTGGTGATCCGGCGGATGCTGGCGCTGCAGGCGCTCGGGCAGGGGCCCGACCCTGCGGAGGTGGCCCGCATCGACGCCCGCTTCCAGGGCTGGATTGCCGCCGATGAGTTGCAGCATGCTCGTGAGATGGCCCTGTTTTACCTGACCATGCAGCCGGATGCTGCGCTGGCGCGCACGTTGGCCGAGCGCAACCTCGATGCTCAGCGGGAGCCCGAGGACGTGGCCCTGGCCTGCCGCGCCGGGGTGGCGGCCGTTGCCGCGGACGGCGTCTGCAGCCGGGTCGTCTGGCCGCTGCTGCCGGGATAAGGAGTCTGGCGATGCCGCTCAATGCCGTGGAACTGGCCGACCTGCTGAGCCGCGCCGGGCTCGGCGATCGGGATGCGTTCCGGCGCTTCTACGAGGCCACCGCCGGGCAGGTGTTCGCGTTGGGCATTCGCCTGCTGGGAGATCGAACCCGCGCCGAGGACCTGCTGCAGGACGTGTACCTGCGGGCATGGTACCGTGCCGCCGACTACAGCCCGCGCCGCGGCGAGCCATTGGCGTGGCTGGCCACCATGGCGCGCAACCGCGCCATCGACATGGGGCGCAGCGCCTTCGAGAAGTCCGTGGCGCTGGACGGCGTGGCGGAGCCGTCGGCCGAGGCGTCACCGGGAGACGGGGCCGGAAACGGCAAGCTCACCCGCTGCATCGGCGAGTTGGACGAAGGACAGCGGCAGAGCGTGTTCTGCGCGTTCTTCGAGGGGCTGAGCCATGGTGAGATCGCGCGCCGTTTCCGCGAGCCGGTGGGCACCGTGAAGACGCGCATCCGCCGCGGCCTGGCCGCGCTGAAGCGGTGCCTGGAATCATGAACTACGACGATCCCGATCTGCTCGACGCCCTGGCGGCGGAGTACGTCATCGGCACGCTGCGTGGTCCGGCGCGCCAGCGCTTCGCCCGCCTGCTGCGGGAGTCGGTCGAGGCCCGGGAAGCGGTGGAGCATTGGGAGGCATTGCTCGGCGGTCTGGCGACGGTGCTGCCGGCCGTGCCGCCCCCGGCTAGGGTATGGCGGCGGCTGGAAGCCCGCCTGTTCCAAGGGGCCCGGGAGCCTGCCGGCGCACGCCTGTGGCGGCTGTGGAGCCTGGCGGCCACCGCGGCGGCGCTGGTGCTGGCCGTGCTGCTGGTCTGGCAGCCGTCACCCGGCCTGCCCGAGGGGCACGTGGCCATCGTCAGCGATGCCGCCGATCAGCCTCAGTGGGTGATCACCGCCGACCCGGCCACCGGCAGCATCCGCGCCCGCGCTGTGAACGCCCGGGCCGAAGCCATCGACAGAGCCTACGAACTGTGGATGCTGCCGGCCGACGGCCCGCCGCGCTCCCTGGGCCTGCTGCCGGTGGATGGCGCCGTCACCCGGCATCAGGTGTCACCGGCGCTGCTGGCGCTGCTGCGGAACGCCAAGGGGCTGGCCATCAGCCTGGAACCGGCGGGTGGGTCGCCCACCGGCGCGCCCACCGGCCCGGTGCTGTATCAGGCGCCCATCGTCGACCTCTGACAGCCTTTGCGCCCGCTGCGCCGAATCTAGACGGCGTCCAGCGCCTGCTCGAAGTCCGCCAGCAGGTCGTCGGCGTCCTCGATGCCGATGGAGACGCGCACCAGGTTGTCGCCGATGCCGAGCGCGCGCTTGCGCTCCGCCGGCACGCTCAGGTGGGTCATGGCCGCCGGGTGCGATGCCAGGCTCTCGGTGCCGCCAAGGCTCACGGCCAGCTTCACCAGCCGCAGGGCGTCGAGGAAGCGGAAGCTCTCCGCCTCGCCGCCCTTCAGAATCACCGAGAATGTGGATCCCGCGCCGCTGCAGTGGCGGGCGAAGATGCGGCCCTGCTCGCTGTCGGGGTCGAGGAACCCCAGGTAGCCCACGCGTTCCACCTTGGGATGGCCGCGCAGGAACTCGCAGACCCGGCGGGCGTTGTGCTCGGCCCGCTCCATGCGCAGCGCGACCGTCTCCAGCGAGCGCAACAGCATCCACGACGTGTGCGGGTCGGTGATGGTGCCGATGGTGTTGCGCAGCGCCATGATCGGCAGCAGCGCCGCCTTGCTGCCCACCACGCCGCCGGCCACCAGGTCGCTGTGGCCGCCCACATACTTGGTGAGCGAGTAGATCGAGACGTCGGCGCCATGGCGCACCGGCTGCTGGTAGACGGGGCCGAGGAAGGTGTTGTCCACCATGATCAGCGGCCGGTCGTCGGCCCCGGCGTAGAGCTCGTCGCGCAGCGCCGCGATGCCCTCCAGGTCTACCAGCTCGTTGGTGGGATTGGCCGGGCTCTCCAGGTAGATGACGCCGATCCGCCGTTCGGTCCGGGTCTTCTCGATCAGCGCCCGTATCTCTCCGAGCGGGGCGCCGGCGCGGAAGGTACGGTAGTCGACGTCGTAGCGGTCGAGCACGCCGCCGATCAGCTTCTCGGTCGCTGCATACAGCGGGCCGGAGTGGATGATGGCGTCACCGGCGCGCACGTGGGCCATCAGCGCCGTGGTGATGGCCGACATGCCGGTGGAAAACACGGCTGCCTCCTCGGCGCCTTCCCACAGCGCCAGGCGGTCTTCGAGAATCTCCTGGTCCGGCCCGTTGAAGCGCCCGTAGACCAGCCCCTCGGCGCCCCCCGGCCGCAGCCCGGTGATGCCTTCGAAGAACCGCTTGCCGTCGGCTGCGGAGTCGAACACGAACGTGGAGGTGAGGAAGATGGGCGGCTTCAGCGAGCCTTCGGACAGCTTGGGGTCGTAGCCGTAGCCCATCATCAGCGATTGCGGTGACAGCGACCGGTTACCGATGCGGGTGGTGCGATGCCTTTCGGTCATGGCGCTCTCCTGCCGGTGGGTGTGCGGTACACTCATTATGTGCCCGTTGGCGAGAGGGAACCACGTGAGCGACCCGGTATTCGATGTCAGGAACACCATGCGCTGGGTGGTCGGCGCGTTGCGTGATCCGGACGGAACCGCGCTGGCCTACCGCGGCGAGCACGCGCCCTGGCAACGCACCTTCCTCGGCATCGCCGTGCCGCTGCTGCTCGCCTCAGCCGTGGTGGGTGTGCTGCTCGGCTGGCTGTCCGGCCGGGCCACCCTGTTCGGCCTGATGCCGGGACCCCAGGGCTGGATGGTGCTGGCGCTGGCCTGGAGCGTCGGCTACGTGCTGGTGGCGGCGCTGCTGTTCGATGTCCTGGCCGGTGTGTTCGGTGGCGATCGCGACTTCGATGCCGCCGTGGCGACGGTGACCCTGGCGCTGGTGCCGGCTGCGCTCGCCAGCGCGCTGAATCCGCTGCCCTGGATCGGATGGCTCATCGGCCTGGCCGGAGGCATCTACAGCCTGGTGCTGGCGTGGCGGTTCGTGCCCGTGCTCATGAACGTGCCGGAAGAGCGCCGGGCGCCGCACTTCGTCGCGTCGGTTGCCTCGGTGGTGGTGGCCAACCTGCTGGTGGCGGGCCTGTTCGGCTGGCTGCTGGCGCCGTCGCTGCAGCCGATTGCTGCCGACGAGCCGGTGACGGCCGGCACCGGTGTGTTCGGCAACCTCGAGCGTCAGGCCCAGTTCGCCGAGCTGGCGAGCCGCGATACCTACGATCCGCCGCGCAACGGCCGGCTCATCGAGCGGCAGGTGCGCGAGTACGTGCGGGTGCTGGAGCGCACGGCCGCGCTGCGCGAGCGTCTGACCGAGCCCTACCGCGGCGAGGAGGAGGGGGGCGAGCTGAGCCTGCGCGATCTGGTGGGCGGGGTGGGCGTTGCCGTGCGCGTCGGCACCGCCGAGATGGAGGTGGTCAAGAGCGGCGGCGGCAACTGGGCCGAGCACCAGTGGGTGCGCAATCAGCTCGAGACCGCGCGCGTGCAACGCGACGGCAACCGCACCATCGAGCACAACTACGCGCTGTTCCGGAAGTATCAGGACGAGATCGAGCGCTTCGAATAGGTGCGTCCGGGGTCGCGACGACCCCGGACGACGGACGCGATCAGAACCGGAACAGGATGCCGGCGCTGATCAGGTTCAGATCGGTGTCCTCGATCTCGATGCGTGAGAAGTCACCGCGCAGCGACAGGCTCTGGCTCAGGTTGACGTCGATGCCACCGCCCCAGGTGAAGTCGCTGCCGCTGTCCTCGACCCGAAAGCTCGAGCCGAAGCCGCTGGCCTTGGCGTTGACGTCGTACCAGGTCCAGCCGAGCCGGCCGTACAGGTCGATGAAGTCGGTGACCGGCAGGATCGGGCGGATGGACAGGGTCCAGGCGGACGCGTCCACCTCCACCTCGGCACCCAGCAGGTCGTCCTTGGTCTCGGCCAGCTTCTGATAGTCGGCCTCGATGGCCAGATGGTCGGTGAGCCGCATCCCGCCGAACAGCCTGCCGAAGGCGGCGTTGTCATCGAAGTCGTCGAACTCGTCATCGTCCAGGGACAGGGTATAGATGCCGACCCCGGCGCCCAGGTACGGCCCAAGATCGGCGGCTGCAGCGGGCTGGGCGGCGCTGAGCGCCCCGGCAACGGCGGCCAGAGCCAACGTGCTGGCGAGCGGTCTGCTCATGGTTCTCATTCTCCTCGGCAATCGTGATTCGAAGCGCGCCCGGGTATCCGGACACGCGGCCCGCATCTTAGGATGCCGAAGCTGAACGGCCGCTGACCGGGCTGCAGGCTTCGGCCAATTGACGCACAATGCCCGCCTGTGTGGTTGCCGGAGGTATCGATGACCCGAAAGCCCACGTTGCACGTGCCGCATCCCCCGGCCAGGCCCGGGGAGGAGCCCGACTTCAGCTATGTCCAGCTGTCGCCGGCCGGGGAGGTGGAGCGGCCCGAGATCAACACCCGGGTGCGCGACATGGTGCACCTCAGCGAGTCGCTGGTGCGCGTGCTCGACGACGACCATCAGGGCAAGGGGCCCTGGCATCCTCACCTCGACGAGCACGAGCTGCAGGTGGGGTTACGGCACATGCTGCTTACCCGCCTGTTCGACGAGCGCATGCTGCGGATGCAGCGCCAGGGCAGGATCTCGTTCTACATCCAGTCGCTCGGCGAGGAGGCGGTGGCGGTGGCCGCGGCTCAGGCGCTGGCGCCATCGGACATGCTGTTCCCCCACTACCGCACTCAGGGCCTGCAGATCGCGCGCGGGCGCAGCCTGGTGGACCTGATGTGCCAGTGCCTGTCCAACTCCCGCGACATGTGCAAGGGCCGGCAGATGCCGATCATGTATCACTGGGCGCGGGGCAACATCTTCTCGGTGTCCGGCAACCTCACCGTGCAGTATCCGCACGCGGTGGGCTGGGCCATGGCGGCCGCCATCAAGGGCGAGGACGACGTCGCCGCCGCCTGGATCGGCGAGGGCTCCACGGCGGAGGCCGACTTCCACCACGCCATGACCTTCGCCGCCGTCTACCAGGCTCCCGTGATCCTGAACGTGGTGAACAATCAGTGGGCCATCTCCACCTACCAGGGCTTCGCCGGCGGCGAGCGCCGCTCGTTCGCCGCCCGCGGCCCCGGCTACGGCATTCCCGGTATCCGGGTCGACGGGAACGACTTCCTGGCCGTCTACGCGGTGACGAGCTGGGCGGCGGAGCGGGCCCGGCGCGGCCACGGGCCTACCCTGATCGAGCACGTCACCTATCGCGCCGGCGCCCACTCCACCAGCGACGATCCGTCCCGGTACCGGCCCCGCAACGAGTGGGAGGCCTGGCCGCTGGGTGACCCCATAAAGCGCCTGAAGGACCACCTGATCGCCGAGGGCACGTGGAGCGAGGAGCGCCACGACAAGCTGGTCGACGAGCTGCGTGAGCACGTCACCGACTGCTGGGAGGAGGCGTGCAGCTACGGCACCATGACCGAGGGTCCGTTCCTCGACAAGAACGAGCTGTTCGAGGACGTGTTCAGAGACATGCCGCAGCATCTGATCGAGCAGCGTGACCAGCTCCGCGCCCTGGAGGAAGACTGATGCCGCAGATGAACATGATCCAGGCCCTGAACTCGGCGCAGGACATCATGCTCGGACGCGATCCCGGCGTGGTGATCATCGGCGAGGACGTGGGCTACTTCGGCGGCGTGTTCCGCACCACGGACGGCCTGCAGCGCAAGTATGGCGAGCATCGGGTGATCGACGCGCCCATCGCCGAGGGCGGCATCATCGGCGCCGTGATCGGCATGGCCGTCAACGGCCTGCGGCCGGTGGCCGAGATCCAGTTCGCCGACTACATCTACCCGGGCTTCGACCAGATCGCCAGCCAGCTCGCCCGCATCCGCTACCGCACCGCCGGCGACTTCTACACCCCGGTGACCATCCGCACGCCGTGCGGCGGCGGCATCCGCGGCGGCCAGACCCACTCCCAGAGCCCGGAGGGGCTGTTCACCCACGTCAGCGGGCTGAAGGTGGTGATGCCGTCCAACCCCTACGATGCCAAGGGCCTCTTGATCAGCGCCATCGAAGACGACGACCCGGTGATCTTTTTCGAGCCGAAGCGCATCTACAACGGGCCCTTCGACGGCGACCCGGACAAGCCGGCGGTGCCGTGGAGCACGCATGAGAAGGGCGAGGTGCCGGAGGATTACTACACCGTACCCATCGGCCGGGCGGAGGTGGTGAAGGAGGGCGAGGACCTGACCATCCTCTGCTACGGCACCATGGTGCACGTGGCTCAGGCTTCCGCCGCCCGGGTCGAGGCGGACGCCGAGATCATCGACATCCGCACCCTGGCGCCGCTGGACGTGGCCACCATCCGCCGCTCGGTGGAGAAGACGGGCCGCTGCGTGATCGTCCACGAAGCCACGCGCTTCTCCGGCTACGGCGCGGAGCTGGCGGCGACGGTGCAGGAGGAGTGCTTCTACCATCTCGAGGCCCCCATTCTGCGGGTCTGCGGCTGGGACACGCCGTACCCCCACGCCTTCGAGTGGGACTACTTCCCGGGACAGAAGCGCATAGCCGCCGCCATCGAGCAGGTGCTGGAGGCCGAATGAGCGAGTACATCTTCAAGCTGCCCGACCTCGGTGAGGGCACGGTGGAGGCCGAGATCGTCGAGTGGCACGTCAAGCCCGGCGACGCGGTGAAGGAGGGTGACGTCATCGTCGACGTGATGACCGACAAGGCCAACGTCGAGGTGCCGGCACCGGTCGATGGCCGGGTGCTGCGCACCAGCGGCGAGCCCGGCGACATCGTCGCCGTGGGCTCGGAGCTCATCGCCCTGGAAGCCGACGCACCGGCCGCGCGCCGCAGGGGCGGCGGTCAGCAGCGCCAGGCGGCGGCTCAGGAGCCCGCGGCTGAGAAGCCGGCGGCTGAGAAGCCGGCGACGAAGGCCCGCGCGCAGCCGAAGCCGACACCGGAGCCCCAGGCTGCACCCGAACCCGAACCCGAACCCGATCCGGAACCCGGGCCCGAGGCGCCGGCGGCAGAGACGGCCGACGCGGATGACGACCACCAGACGCGCGCCCGGGTGATCACCTCGCCGGCGATCCGCCGCCGCGCCAAGGAGGCCGGCATCGACCTGGCACGGGTGCCGGGCAGCGGGCCGCGCGGCCGCATCCTGCGACGCGACCTGGAAGCCCACCTGGCTGGTGAGCGTCCGACGGCGGCCGCGTCGGGCGGCCGTGCGCCGGAACGGGACGCCGGTCAGGAGTACGACGAGCAGAAGGTGGTGGGCGTGCGCCGCGTCATCGCCGAGCGCATGTCCCAGAGCAAGCGTGAGATTCCCCACTTCGCCTACGTCGAGGAGGTGGACGTCACCGAGCTGGAGGCGCTGCGGCACCATCTCAACGATCTGCATGGCCGCCGCCTGTCGGTGCTGCCGTTCATCGCCGTGGGGCTGATCCGGACACTGGCTGCGTTTCCCCAGTGCAACGCGCGCTTTGACGCCGAGGCCGGCGTGCTGCGCCGCTATCGGCCCGTGCACCTGGGCATCGCCGCCCAGACGCCCGACGGCCTCAAGGTGCCGGTGGTGCACGACGCCCAGCGCCTCGACCTGTGGACGCTGGCGGCGGCCATTGCCGAGGTGGCAGAAGCCGCCCGCACCGGCAAGGCCGGCCGGGCCATGATGTCCGGGTCGACCATCACCATCACCAGCCTTGGGCGCATGGGCGGCATCGTCACCACGCCCGTGATCAACCACCCGGAGGTGGGCATCATCGGCGTCAACAAGGTGATGGACCGGCCCATGGTGGTCGCCGGCGAGGTTCGGGTGCGCACCATGATGAACCTCTCCAGCTCCTTCGATCACCGCTTCGTCGACGGCTTCGACGCCGCGGCGATGATTCAGCACCTCAAGTCGCTGCTGGAGCATCCGGCGACGCTGTTCCTCGGCGCGCCCCCGGAGCGGGGGGCATGAGCGCCCCGACCCTGGACGCCGCCGAGGTGGCAGCCGCCGCCCGCCAGCTCGAAGCGGCGGAAGCGTCACGAAGTCAGGTGCGGCCGACGTCGGCGCAGTTTCCGGGCATGACCATTGCCGACGCCTATCGGGTGCAGGATGCCTGGGTGCGGCGCAAGCAGGCCGCCGGCCGCCGCATCATCGGCCGCAAGATCGGGCTCACCTCCAGAGCGATGCAGCAGGCAATGCACATCGACGAGCCTGACTACGGCACGCTGCTGGATGACATGGTGTTCGACAACGGCACCCAGATCGATGCCGGCCGCTTCACCGACCTGCGCATCGAGGCGGAGCTGGCCTTCGTGCTCGGCCGTCCCCTGGCAGGTACGGATCTCGGCGCCGACGAAGTCATGGCCGCCACGGACTGGGTTGCGCCGGCTCTGGAGCTGATCGCCGCGCGCAGCTTCCGGGTCGACCCGGAGACCGGCCGGCCGCGGGGCATCGTCGACACCATATCCGACAATGCCGCGGCCGCCGGCATCGTGCTCGGGGAGCGGGTGCGTCCCGATGCCGTGGACCTGCGCTGGTGCGGCGTCATCCTGAAGCGCAACGGCATCGTCGAAGAGACCGGTCTGGCCGCCGGCGTGCTCGACCATCCGGCCAACGGCGTGGCCTGGCTGGCGCGGCGGTTCGCCGCCCACGACATCGCCCTGGAGCCGGGTCAGGTCATTCTCGCCGGATCCTTCACGCGTCCGGTCGGCGTCGCCGCCGGCGATCGCATCGAGGCCGACTTCGGCCCCCTGGGCTGTCTGAGCTGCACGTTCTGATCGCAGCCCGGAAGGTCAGCGTGGGCCGACGATGGAGCGCCGACCTCATGGCTCCGCGTCCTCGGTCAGCGTGGCACCGCCGCTGGCGGCGTTGAGGTTGGCGATGAGGCTCAGCATCACCCGGCGCGCGGTGTCGAGATCGCGCGCCGGGATGCCGGCGGTCGCTATGGCGTTGACGTCGCTGACGTGACGCAGCAGCGGCGATCGAAGCCGCTTGGCCTTGGCCGTGAGGTGCACGCGGATCTTGCGTCGGTCGTGCTTGTCGCGCTGCCGGCGCACCAGGCCGGCATTCTCCAGCGATCGCACCGCCGCCACCGTGCTCGGCTCGCGCATGTCGAGGCGGGTGCTCAGTTCGCGCTGGGTGATGCCGTCCTCGCGCCACAGCTCGCGCAGGAAGCGCCACTGGCCGATGCTGATGCCGTGTGGCAGGGTGCGGCTCTCCAGGTTGCGTGCGAAGGTGCGAAACGTCACCCGCGCCAGATGCCCGAAGCTCTGCAAAGGGTCGCTGAACCGCTCCCAGTCCTCGTCGCCGCTGCGGTCGGCTGTGGCGGTCTCAGTCATGCTTGCTCCTCGTTGCGTTCTGGCGCGTGCCGTCAGTCGGGCCGCCGCATCTCGAACAGCGCATCGACCACGCTGTAGTCGAAATACCCTAGCCGGGAAACGGGTCTCAGCGCCAGCACGTCGACCCTGCCGTTCCGGATCAGGGCGTCATCGATGTGGATGCCCACCACCTCGCCGAGCACCAGGTGGCTGCCGCGGCTCCCAGGGCGGCTCGGCAGGGCGATGATATCGAAGACGCGGCATTCCAGTACCGCTCGCGCCTGCGCCACGTGGGGCGGCCGCACCGCGCGCGACGTCGCGCTGCCAAGCCCGGCATGGCGGAACTCGCTGGCGCCGGCCGGCAGCACGGCCGAGGTGGCGTTCATGGCTTCGGCCAGCTCGGCGGACACCACGCTGACCGTGAATTCCGGCACCTCGCGCACGTTGGCGAGGGTGTCCTTGGGGCCGCCCGGTGGCTTCTCGTTGGGGGCGAAGCCGACCACGGGCGGATCGGCGGAGAAGGCGTTGAAGTAGGAGAACGGTGCCAGGTTCTCGGCGCCGGACGCCGACAGCGTGCCGATCCAGCCGATCGGACGGGGGGCCACCAGGGCGTTCAGCGGGTTGTGCGTGAGGGGTGCCGGGCGCGGATCGACGCGCGGATCGTAGTACATGCGCCCTCACACCTCACGGCGGTTGGTGGCGAAGCCCTCGTGGCTGCCGAGGATGCGAGCCGGGTGAGCAAGGTCCTCCTGCCAGAGCAGTGACTCCATGTAGATGTTCAGCGGCTGGTCCTGAATGGTGAGCTCGTAGACCGGCTCGCCATCGTAGGAGGCGTGGTTGTGCACCGCCCACCCCGGCGCCGACACCATCAGGTCTCCGGCCTGCCATTCGTAGCGCTTGCCCTCGACCCGACTGTAGCCGGCGCCGCGGAAGTAGTAGTTGATCGCCGACGACACGTGACGGTGTGGCTTGTCGACGATGCCGCCGGGGCGGATCGTGATGGTGGCGAAGAAGTTGGGGGTGGTGCCGTTGAAGCGGTCGGTACGCGGGTTGTAGAGCAGGTACAGGCGGCGTCCCACGTAGGCGCTGCCCAGCGCCTCCAGGCGGTCGAGGTGGCCCTTCACCGTCTGCCACGGCCAGTGCAGCGCCCGTGACGGCACGGACGGCGGGTTGATCAGGGTCTCGTAGGGCATCAGTGCCGCCCCGTCCTCACCGACGGTGAACGTCTCCAGCGCGGACGATCGCGGCGTGGTCGAGGCCGCGCGTTCGGGCGCGGGCGGCGTCGGACCGCTCGGATCCTCCTCGACCATGTGCACGCGCATCATTTCCAGCAGGGCGGCGTTGGAGTAGGTGAGCCGGGCGTGCAGCTCGCCGGTATCGTTGCGGTGCCGGTAGGTGGCCCAGGCCGGATGATTCCAGGCATCGTGGCACCGGTAGTCGATGCGGCGGTCGCCGACGAAGGCGCTGCCGGCGCCGCGAATGCAGAAGTTCACCTCCGTGGCGTTGCGGCGCAGCGGCACCGTCTCCTCACCCGGCAACAGCACGTCGAGGGTCACCTGCACCCCGGGGGTGAGCCCGCGGCCCGGATCCGGCGCCGACGGGTGCACGAACATGACCTGGCGCCGGCCGTTGGCGGGGCGGGGCAGGTCGGCCAGGCGCTCGATCTCGCGGTCGATCATGGCGCCGGTGATGGTCACCGGCGGCCAGTCCCGGGCGGGCTTGGCGCGTTCGGGCGGGCACGACGTCAGGGTCGTCCCGGTGGTGTCGATGAGCAGGGGCTCGGTCTGCTTCATGGCTGCTCCGTGTCGAGAATGGATGGCACCGGTCCGGTGTGTTCGGGCTGCTCACCGCCGTCGTGCGAGCCATTCCAGGTCGATTTTCAAATACTTTGATAGCAAAGTATTATCTTGAGCCTCAATCGCAAGCGGAGCAACCATGGCCGACGCCATCGTCTGGCCGGAAGGCGGCGTGACGGAAGTCCCCTACGCCATCTACACCGACGGCGATCTGTTCCAGCGGGAGATGGAGCGCATCTTCTGCGGCCGAAGCTGGGCCTACGTGGGCCTCGAGGTCGAGGTGCCGGAGCCGGGCGACTATCTGGTGACCCGGATCGGCACCCGGTCGGTGGTGATCACCCGCGATCAGGACGGCGAGATCCGCGGCTTTCTGAACCGCTGCGCCCACCGTGGGGTGAAGGTGTGCCGGCAGCGTCGTGGCAACAGCCGCATGTTCGTCTGCCCGTATCATCAGTGGTCCTACGATGCCCGTGGCCGGCTGCGCGGCGTGCCCTTCATCAAGGGCGTGAAGCAGCTCGGCGGCATGCCCGACGACTTCCGGCGTGAGGACCACGACCTGCCGCAGCTCTCCATCGCCTGCCGCGGCGGGGTCATCTTTGCGTCCTTCGAGCCGGACATGCCGTCGCTGCAAACTTATCTCGGCGAGACCAACACGGCGTACTTCGACCGGGTTTTCGATGGCCGGCCACTGTCGCTGCTCGGCTACTCCCGGCAGCTCATTCCGGGCAACTGGAAGCTGATGTTCGAGAACATCAAGGACCCGTATCACGCATCGCTGCTGCACGTCTTCCTGGTGACCTTCGGCCTGTTCCGGGCCGACCAGAAGTCCCAGGTGCGCATGGACGAGGGCGGTGGTCATGCGCTGCTGATTTCCCAGCGTGGGGCTGCCGGGGCGAGCGCGGAGACCGGCGACATCGCCAACCTGCGCGAAGACTTCGTGCTCACCGACCCGCGCCTGCTCGATCCGGTGAAGGAGTTTCCGGACGACGCCACCGTGGTCATGCAGACCATCTGGCCCAACCTGATCGTGCAGCAACAGTCCAACACCCTGGCGCTGCGGCAGATTCAGCCGCGCCATGCCGGCGCTTTCGAGCTGCACTGGACCTTCTTCGGCTACGCCGACGACGACCCGGCGATGCAGCGGCGGCGGCTGCGCCAGGCGAACCTGATGAGCGCCGCCGGCCTGGTGTCGGCCGATGACAGCGAGGTGATCAAGCTGGCCCAGGACGGCATCGCCGGCAGCGGCGAGGGCAAGGGCGTCATGCTCATGGGCGGTCGCGGCACCGACGACGAGCACCACATGGTCACCGAGGTGGCGCTGCGCGCGTTCTACCGTCACTACCGCTCGGTGATGGGCCTGTGATCGCGCCGCAGCAACGCTACGCCCTGGAAGATCTGTACGCCGAGTACGCCCGTCGGCTCGACGACGGCCCGCTGTCCGGCTGGCCCGAGCTGTTCACCGAGGCCTGTCTGTATCGGGTGGTGCCGAGGGAAAACCACGACGCCGGCCTGCCGCTGGCGATCATGCACTGCGAGAGCCGGGCCATGCTGGCCGACCGGGTGCGTGCGGTGGCGGAGACCATCATGCACGAGCCGCGCTACCTGCGGCACCACATCACTAACGTCGTTCCCGAGCCGCATCCCGACGGCGGCTATGCGCTGCGCGCCAACTTCTCGGTGATCGAGGTGCTGCAGGACGAACTACCGCGCATCCTCTGCGTCGGCCGCTACCTGGACCGGGTGGTGGAGCAGTCGGGCGGCGAGCTCAGGTTCGCCGAGAAGCTGGTGATCTACGACTCGGTGATGGTGCCCAACACCATCGTCTATCCGTTGTGATGGGGATGCTCAGATAGCCGGGCGGCCGGTCGCGGCGCGCAGCCGGTTGGCCTGGCCGCTGTCCAGGTACTCCTCGATGCCGCAGATCTGATGGCCGCGCACGGTGATCAGCATGCAGGCCGGGATGACGATCTCGTCGCCGCCGTCCACGCGGGCACGCAGCAGGTGGCGCTGCAGCACCCGACCGTCGGTCAGCAGCAGGCGCTCCTGAACCTCGTAGCGGATGGCCGGAACATTGCGGCACAGGGCCGTCAGCGTGGCCAGATTCGTCGCCTTGTCCTGACTGGCGTTGCTGAAGTTGTGCCACACGGTCACGTCGTCGGTGTACAGGGCCGCCACCGCGTCGGGATTCTTGGCCTCGATGGCGGCGAACAGACGGGCCGCTGTGCTCAGTGCTGTCTCACTCATGTGGCTGGCCTCAGCTTTGCGCTCGCAGTGCGGAAACGATGGCGCCGTCTCGCTCGTAGAGGTCGCGGCGGAACGACACGGCGCCCTGATCATCGGCCAGGGCGGTGAAGTAGACCAGGTAGGTGGGGATCGGCTGGCGCAGGTAGACCACCTCGGGGTCGCCGCCGTCCAGCAGGTCGCTCACCTGGTCTGCCTGCTGCTGCCGGCCATCGTAGGCGAGCAGCCAGCGTGCCAGCTCCTGGGGTTGAGACAAGCGCACGCAACCCGACGAGAAGCCGCGCTCGTGACGCGCGAACAGGTCGCGTGTCGGCGTGTCGTGCAGATAGACGGCGAAGTCGTTGGGCATCATGAACTTCACCTGGCCCAGGGCGTTCTGCGGCCCGGGACGCTGACGAAGCTGGTAGCGGAAGTTGCTGCGGTTGATGCCGCTCCAGTCGACCGCGTCGACGGGCACCCAGCTCTCGGTGCCGTCGGCCTTGGCTTCGTAGCCCTGCATCGCCATGGCCGTGGCATCGCTGCGCAGGTCGGGCAGCTTGTCCTGCACGGCGATCCGGCGCGGCACGTTCCAGAACGGGTTGAAGACCATGTAGCGCATGGGCGAGGTGAAGGTGGGCGTGCGGCGATAGGGCCGGCCGACGATGACGTCCATGCGCAGCGCCTCCTCGCCGCGGTCCAGAACCCGCAACGTGAAGGAGGCGATGTTCACGCGGATGTAGGTCTCGGGCAGGTCCCGGGGCAGCCAGCGCCAGCGTTCGAGGTTGGCATCGATGCGGTCGATCCATGAGAAGTTGCTGGCGTTCATGACGTCGAGCGTGGCGGCGCCCACCAGACCGTCTGGTTCCAGGCTGGCGGCTCTCTGAAAATCCGTGACGGCGGCGCGCAGCGAGGCATCGTAGGCGTCGTCATGATCGCCCGGTCCGAGCAGCCGCTGCTTCAAGGTGAGGATGCGCGGCCCCGACTGACCGGGACGCAGGATCGGCCCGGCGGGCACCTTCACCACCTCGGGATTGCCCATGGCCAGCAGCCGCGCTCGGTGGGCGACCAGGGCCCAGTACTCGTCGCTGTGCGGCCACAGGTCGTCCAGCGTGCGGGTCAGCGAGCCGCCCGAACCCGCCAGATCCGCGAGCACGGCTGCAGGGTCGATCTCGGAACGCACCAGGTGCCACTCGGGATCGAGCACGCCCGGTGCCACGGCGCCATTGGCGCGGTGCTGCGCCAGCCGGAAAAAGGCATCGCTGGCCAGCAGCTCCGCTGCCAGATCGGCCGCCGGCGGTCGCGGCCCGCTCAGCGTGAGCAGCGCCTCATCGTGGTAGTTGGCCGAATTCAGCCCGTGACCGGAAGAATCTCTGATCGCCAGCACCAGCTCGGGGAGCGCGTCGTGCAGCGGGCCGCCGTCGACCCACAGCGGCGCGTGATCGCGTTGCCGGTAGAACGCAGCCAGCGCTTCGGGTTGGTACAGAAGGCGGCCGGCCAGGCTCGGGCTGGCGCCGGCGTCGAGCGCTTCGAAGAACTGGCGCAGATCGCGGCTCGACCCGGATTGCGCCGAGGCGGGCAGCGACGTGATCATCACAAGGCAGACCACGGCGCCGGCGACCATCTTTCCCATGTTCGCGCATCGCATCGCTGATTGAGATGCCGCGCATGTTACCACGGCCATTGTGAGAGCTTGTCGGCGCTGCGTGAGGTGATTGCTGAGCCTTGTCGGGGGGCGGTCAGGGATCGGTGAGGCCGTAGGCGTCCATGGTGGCCTGAAAACGGGCCACATCCTGGCTGAGCAGCACCAGGTCGTGGCGCAGCCCCGTGCCGTCCTGAACGTGATTGCGCAGCAGGCCTTCGGTGACGAAGCCCATGTCCTGAAACAGGGTGATGGCGCCTTGCTGGTCGACCGTCATCTGCGCGATCAGCTTGTCCAGCCCGAGATCGAGCGCCAGCAGAAAGCTCTCCTGAATCAGCAGCCGGCCGAGGCCGCGATCGCGCCCCTCCGGCGACACCAGCACCCGCACCTCGCCGACATGGGGCGAGAACGAGATGGGGTCGCGCACCAGGGCGCTGCACCCGAGCACCCGGCGCCCGGTTCCGGTGCCACTGGCATCGCGGGCCAGCAGGCTGACGATGTTTCCGGCCTCGATCTCCGCGGTCCATGCCGCGAGCACCTTGGGGTGGGTGATGTCGCGCCTGAGGAACAGCAGGTCATGGGGCGGCAGCGCTGCCGCGAAGGCGAGCACGTCGGCCTCGTCGCCGGCGCTCATGGTGGTGAGCTGCACGTCCTGGCCGTTGAGGGGCTGAGCGCGCGGATAGCGCCGCGCCGCCAGGCTCACGTGGAGCGCTCCGCCAGCCAGCTCGACAACTTCGGCCACATCCTCCGCACGGCGTTCGGGCCGGCGATCAGGCTGACGTGACCGCCCTTCATGACCAGTTCGGCCTTGTCCTCGGACCCCACCAGTTCGAGCAGCGGCTTGCTGGCTGCAAAGCTGACGATGTGATCGTGCTCGGCGATGGCGTGCATCACCGGCACGCGGATGTTCGACAGATCGGCGAGCCGTCCCTCGACCCGCAGCTCACCGGTGTACAGCCGGTTGCCCCACATCAGCTCCTTGGTGGTCTCGCGGAAGTACTCGCCCGCCAGCGGCAGGGTCTCGTTGCCCCAGCGCTCGAAGGCCCGGTACGACTTCACGAACTCATCGTTCCAGATCTGCTCCCAGACCCGGATGCGCCCGGCGGTACGCTGCGCCGGACGCAGCATCTCGAACGAGGCCTGGACGACGTCGACCGGCACGATGCCCAGCGTGTCCACCAGCCGGTCGACATCGAAGTGCTTCGGGTCGGACCAGATGCGGGTAAGCCCCATTTCCGCCCAGTTCACCGGCGTGGTGATGCAGGCCAGGTTCTTCAGCGGGCCGCCGGGGTGGGTGGCCGCGTAGATCAGCGACAGAACGCCGCCCATGCAGTAGCCGACGATGGAGACGTCGGGCTCGCCACAGTGCTCGCGCACCTTGCGGATGCTGGTGGGGATGAAGTCCTGGGTGTAGGTCGCCAGATCGAGGTGGCGCTCCTCGGGCCTGGGCGGCGCCCAGTCGATGGCGTAGACGTCGAACCCTGCCTGCAGCAGGTACTCGACCATGCTCTGGCCCGGCGCCAGATCGAATACGTAGCCGCGGTTGGTGGTGGCCATCACCAGCAGCACCGGCACCCGGTACACCTCATCGGCCTGAGGCAGGTAGTGGTAGAGCTGCAGGGTGCCGCGCTGGTAGAGGGTCTCCTTGGGCGTCAGGCCGACGGCCGGCGCCGGCGCGGTGACGAACTCCAGGCCCTTCATGCCGCGCAGGATTGCCTGATCCACGAGCCGCTGCACTTGGGCGGCGGTCTGCACGACCAGCGGGTCGGGTGTGCTCATGACTGGGTCCCCTCGTCAGTCGTCAAGGCTGTCTCTCGTCGCGTGTCAGCGTGGCGGATCCTGGCGCTCCGGCGGCCGCCTGGTTCGTGGCGGCCCGGGGCGCGGTTTGGGCTGGGCGCCCACCGACTCACCGATCTCGCCGAGCCGGGATTCGAGCCGCGCCAGCCGCGTCTCCAGGGCCTGCACCGCCTCGCCCACCCGCAGCACGTCTTCGCGGCTGGGCAGGTTCAGCGCCGCGAGCTGCTTGGCCATGGCTTCGGCGAACGCCTTCTGGGCGCCGAGCTGCACGTTCTGAAACTGGTTCATGGTGCGGCTGAACTCGTCGGTGCCCATGAAGCGGTTGGCCAGGGCATCGAAGCCGCGTTCCCACTCGGTGAGCATCTCCCGGAAGCGCTGGGTGGGGTCTGAGGATCGCTTGTCGTCGCTCATGTCGGCAACCTTATCCTGCCTGAATGCCGGCTTCAAAGCGCCCGGCCGACAGCAGTCCGTGGAACTCCGGATGGCCCGAGGCGCCCGGTGTCTGTCAGGCTCAGGCCCTGATGATTACGGTGTCAGGGCGCGATGAATTCACAGGCAGTCTACGCCTATCAGGTCTGGGATGTCCCCACGCGGCTGTTTCACTGGACCAATGCCATCTCCGTGGCGGTGCTGATCGCGCTGGGCCTGGCCATCTACTTCAGCGGCGCGCTTAGCATCGGCAACGATGGCAAGGTGCTGCTGAAGACGGCCCACGTCTGGGTGGGCTATCTGTTCCTGGCCAATCTGGCCTGGCGCCTGGTCTGGGCATTTGCCGGCAACCGCTACGCCCGCTGGCGGGCGCTGCTGCCCTGGGGGCACGGCTACCCGAGCGCCGTGGCCGGCTACCTGCGCGCGCTCGCGAGCGGCCGGCCGAGGCCCTTCGTTGGCCACAACCCGCTGGGCCGGCTGGCCGTGACGCTGTTGCTGGTTCTGCTGCTGGTGCAGGCCGCCAGTGGCCTGGTGCTGGCGGGCACCGACATCTTCTACCCGCCGTTCGGTCACTGGATCGCGTCCTGGATCGCCGCACCTGGCGTAGCGCCCGGAGATCTGGTGCCGTACCGGCCGGAACTGGTGGATGCCGCCGCCCAGGCGGAGATGCGGGCGCTGCGGGCGCCCGTCATCGCCACCCACGAGTGGGGTTTCTACCTGCTCGCCACGCTGATCGTGCTGCATGTCGTAGCCGTGGTGATCACCGAGGTTCGCGAAGGCGGTACCCTGATCACGGCCATGGTGACGGGACGGAAGGTGTTCACCGAGCCGGCCGAAGACGACGTCGATCCGCGGTCACCGCGGAGGGAGCCATGATTCGACACATCACCGCTTGGCCGCTGCTGGCGCTCGCCCTGTCCGGCTGCGCGACGTTGTCCCGGGTCGACGTCGCCCGGGATCCGCTGGCGGACTTCAGCGGTTATGCCACCTTCGCATTCCACAGCCCGCTGGGAACCGACCGCGCGGATGGGACCGGCACCATACTCAGCCAGACGCTGCGCCAGGCCACCCGTGCCGAGCTGGAGGGCCGTGGCTACCGCTACGTCGAGGGCGATGCCGATCTGCGTGTGAACTTTTACATCGAGACCCGCGAGGTCATCGAAGGGCTACGGCGCCCGGGGGTTGGCATAGGCTACGGCGTGTTCCATCGCCACTATCGGGTTTGGGCCGACTACGAGACCGATGTCCGTCAGTACACGGAGGGCACGCTGCACATCGACGTCATCGACGCCGCCCGCGGCCAGCTCGTCTGGGAGGGCCTCGCCCAGGGGCGCCTGGCCGAACACGACTTCGCCTTCGCCCGTGACGAGGTCGCGCAGGCCGTCGTCAGCGTGCTCGCCGAATTCCCGGTGCGCGCGACGCAGGACTGAGCGCCGGGTTCCCGCCTCAGGACGTTGCCACCGCACGGATGGCGTCCATGTGCGCGCTGATCCGGGCTCCCCAGGCCTGCTCGGCGGCGGCGTCCCAGGCGTCGCCGAGCACCTCGCGAACGCTGTCCCGGACGCTGGCCAGCAGGTCGGGAAACTGCTCGATGGTGACCCCATAGGCGCGATGTGACTCGACCTCGAATGTCAGGTACTGGTGGTCGACCTCGGCCGGCGGCGTCATCAGCAGCATCAGCACGTCGGCCATCATCCGCCCCTTCATGTACTCGTCCATGTGCGCCATCAGGGCCGCAGATTCGGGACGTCGGGTGGCGTAGTGATCGAGCACGGGGTCGGTGAGGTCGATGTCCTGCTGTGCGACGGCGTCCAGCGTGTCGGTGACCGGGTCGGTATCGCTCATGGCTGTTGTCTCGCGCTCGTGGCTGCCTCTGCGGGTGACTGGTCCCGCAGCCTCAGGGGCTTCGGGAAAACATGGCAGATCCCGGCAACGCTGTCATCAGCGCCCGGTTTCTGGTGCCGCGCCGGCAAATGGGCCAAAGTAGCCGGCTGGCAGTGGGGATGCGGGTCGATGACGTCGGGATTGCGCTGGTATCTGGCGAGTACGGCCTGCTTTCTGGTGCCCGGCGGCATTCAGATGGTGATGTTTCCCTACCTGGTGGCCGTGTTCCTGGCGGAGTCGCCCGCGCGGGTGGGCGCCGCGCAGATGGCGAGCCAGTTGCCCATGCTGCTGCTCATTCTCTGGGGCGGGCTGCTGGGCGATCGCATCGACCAGCGCCGCCTGCTTGTGGGCCTCAGCATCGCCATGGCGGTGCCACCGTTGATCATGGCGGGGCTGGTGTGGGCCGATCGCCTCAGCTACGCGGTGCTGGTGGCATGGGCTCTGGTGGGCGGCGCCTTTGCCGCCTTCGCCCAGCCGGCCCGGGACGCGCTGCTCAATCGTGTCGCAGGGCCCGACATTCAACGCGTGGTCACCATGGCCGTGGGCGTGCAGTTCGGCATCCAGATTCTCGGGTTTGCGGCGGGTGCCGGCGCGGACCGGGTCGGTCCGGCCCTGCTCATGCTGGTGCAGTCGGCGTTCATGCTGGCTGCGGCCATGGCCACGTTGCGGGTGCCGCCGTTGCCGCCGCGGCCGGCGCGGGTGTCTGCACCGGCGCTGCGCGAGATCGGCGAGGGCCTGGCATTGGCCTGGCGGCTGGTGGAGGTGCGGGCCGCCATCATCCTCACATTCTCGGTCGGCATCTTCTTCGCCGGCGCCTACATGGTGCTGCTGCCGCTCATGGTGCGCGATCTCTACCAGGGCAGCGCCGCCGGCATTGCCGGCGCCTTCGCGGCGAACATGCTGGGCACCTGCACCACCATCCTGGTGCTGATGCGGCGCGGCGGCGTGCAGCGTACCGGCCGGGCGCTGATGCTGGGCGGCGCGGTGAGCGTCTCGGTGCTCGCGGTGTTGCACTTCGAGCTGTCCCAGCCTGCCTTCTACGGCGTGGTTTACCTGTGGGGACTGTGCGGCGGCATCAGCATGACCATGACCCGCGCCATCGTTCAGGAGGCGTCCCCCGAGACCCATCGGGCCCGCATCATGTCGGTGTACTCGCTCGGCATGATGGGCGGCATGCCCATCGGCTCGCTGCTGCTCGGCTGGAGCGCGGGCGCCGTGGGGGTACGATCCGCCGTGCTGGTGCCCGTGATCGGTATGGCCCTGGTGCTGCTGCTGTTGCGCCTGACCACCGATCTCTGGCAGGTCGAGCGGCGCGCCCTGAAGCCGGTGCCGGCGGCGGCCTGATCCGCGCCCGGAGCCGTCGCCTCGGACCGGGATCTTTGGCACACTGCCCCGGGCGCCCCACACGCGCCCGAGTCGGGCCACTCTGCCAAGGACCTTCCATGCAGCCTGAAGACGTGCTGATCGATGCTTACGCCACCATCATCGGCGAGATCGACGATGTCGACCGCCCCGGCGTCAAAGACACCCCGGCGCGGGCGGCCAAGGCCATCCGCTTTCTGACCCGTGGTTATGGCCAGCGCCTTGACGATGTCGTGAACGGCGCCCTGTTCGATGCCGAGAACCGCGAGATGATCGTGGTGCAGGACATCGAGCTGTACTCGCTGTGCGAGCACCATCTGCTGCCCTTCATCGGCCGCTGCCACGTGGGCTACATTCCCAACGGCCGGGTGCTTGGCCTCTCCAAGGTGGCGCGGGTGGTGGACATGTTCGCCCGTCGGCTGCAGATTCAGGAGGAGCTGACCTTTCAGATCGCGGAGGCGCTGCAGACGGTGACCGGCGCCGACGACGTCGGCGTCATCATCGAGGCCCGGCACCTGTGCATGATGATGCGCGGGGTAGAGAAGCAGAACTCGAAGATGAAGACCTCGGCCATGCTGGGGGCGTTCCGCGAGAATCCCGCCACCCGGTCGGAGTTCCTGGATCTGCTGAAGGGCTGATCCGCCAGGGGCGAGCGCCGCCGCGCGGTTGAGACCCCCGGTCAAGCGGGACATACTGGCGCTCTTTTTCGGTCACGAATCCATTCCCAGTGAGGAGGCATACCACCACCATGAGCAACCATCGCAAGTTCTACATCGACGGCAAGTGGGTGGATCCGAAGGGCAAGGAAACCCTGGACGTCATCAACCCGGCCACCGAAGAGCCCATCGCCACCATCGCCATGGGCAACAAGGAAGACGTCGACCGCGCCGTGGCGGCTGCCAAGAAGGCGTTCGAGACCTTCTCCCGCACCACCCTGGAAGAGCGGGCCGCCCTGCTCGAGAAGATCATCGAGGCCTACAAGGCCCGCATGCAGGACATCGCCGCCACCGTCTCCCAGGAGATGGGCGCGCCTATGAGCCTGGCGAACGCTGCCCAGGCGCCGGCCGGTCTGGGGCACCTGATGTACTCGCTGAACGCCCTGAAGAGCTTTCCGTTCGAGGAGCAGGTGGGCAAGGCGCGCATCGTCCGTGAGCCCATCGGCGTCTGCGGCCTGATCACGCCGTGGAACTGGCCGCTGAACCAGATCGCCGCCAAGGTGGGCCCGGCCATCGCCGCCGGCTGCACCATGGTGCTGAAGCCGTCCGAAGTGGCGCCGCTGAATGCCATTCTGTTCGCCGAGGTCATGGACGCCGCCGGGGTGCCCCCGGGCGTCTTCAACCTGATTCACGGCGACGGCCCGACGGTGGGTGTTGCCATGTCGTCGCATCCGGACGTCGACATGATGTCGTTCACCGGCTCCACCCGGGCCGGCATCTCGGTGGCCCAGGAAGCGGCCAAGACCGTCAAGCGCGTGGCCCAGGAGCTGGGCGGCAAGTCGCCGAACCTGATCCTCGACGATGCCAGCTTTCCCGAGGTGATCGCCCGCGACACCTTCGGGGTGTGCATGAACACCGGCCAGTCGTGCAATGCGCCGACCCGCATGCTGGTGCCCATGGCGCGCATGGAAGAGGCCGCCGCCATCGCCAAGGCCACCGCCGAGAAGATCAAGGTGGGCGATCCCAGCAGCCCCGACACCCAGATCGGGCCGCTGGTCTCCGAGACCCAGTTCAACAAGGTGCAGGCGCTGATCCAGAAGGGCATCGACGAAGGCGCCAAGCTCGAGACCGGCGGCGTCGGCCGCCCCGACGGGCTGAACCGCGGCTACTTCGTGAAGCCGACCATCTTCTCCAACGTCAGCAACGAGATGACCATTGCCCGTGAGGAGATCTTCGGGCCGGTGCTGTCGCTGATCGGCTACAAGGACGAGGAAGACGCGATCCGCATCGCCAACGACACCGTCTACGGCCTGTCCGCCTATGTGAGCTCCGGCGATCTGGAGCACGCCGCCAAGGTGGGCCGTCAGATCCGTGCCGGCAACGTGCACCTGAACGGCGCCGGGGTCGACCCGGGCGCGCCGTTCGGCGGCTACAAGCAGTCGGGCAACGGCCGTGAGTTCAGCAAGTGGGGCCTCGAGGAGTTCCTCGAGACCAAGGCACTGCTGGGCTACAACGCCGCCTGAGGCGCGCCTTCGAAAGCGCTGACGTGACTAAGCGGCCCGGGCAATCCGGGCCGCTTGCCTTACGGCCTCCAGCACCCGCGCCAGATCCTCGTCATCGTGACGCAGGCACAGGAAGCCGTGGTGGCGGGGATGGGCGAACACGCCGGATCGGGCGAGACGTCCGTAGAAGGCGTCGCGCCGCCGGGCCTGATCGCTGCCAAGGTCGGGATCGAAGTGCAGGAACGGCATCTGCGGGTAGGGGGACAGCGTCACCGGCAGGCCGAACTCATCGACGATGGCGGCCAGCCCCTCAGCAAGGTCGCTGCCGCGGCGCGCCAGCGTCGATGCCACGTCCCGTTCTTCCAGCATGCGCAACGTGGCCAGCGCGGCCGCCATTTCCATGCCGTTGGAGAAGTAGGTGGAGGAGATGAACGTGCGCCGCGCGCTTTCCATCACCGCACGCCTGCCCACCAGCGCGGCCAGCGGGTAGCCGTTGGCCATGGCCTTGCCCAGGGCGGTGAGGTCGGGCGTCACGCCGTACAGGGCCTGGGCGCCGCCGGCGTGGACGCGAAAGCCGCTGCGCACCTCGTCGAAGATCAGCACCACCTGGTGCTCGTCGGCCAGCGCCCGCAGAGCCTCCAGGAACCCGGGGGCGGGCACCTCGATCTGGCGGTCGAAGTCGTGGCCGATGGGCGTGACGATGATGCCGGCCACGCTGCCGCGATGCCGGCGCAGCAGGTCCTCCACCTGGTCGGCCCGATTGTAGGTGAACGGCACGACCTCGGCCGGCACCCGTGCCGGCACGCCGGGATCGTCCTCCACGCACCAGTCGTGCCAGCCGTGATAGCCGCAGCGCAGCATCAGCGTGCGTCCGGTGTGCGCCCGGGCGATGCGAACCGCGGCGCTGGTGGCGCCGGAGCCGGTCTTGAAGAACAGCGCCTGCTCCGCGCTCGGCACGCGGCGGGTGAGCGCCTCCGCAAGCTCTACCATCAGCGGCTCGGGCAGGTTCAGGCAGAAGCCGGCCGCCGCCCGATCGCTGGCGGCCCGGTCGATGTCGGGCTCGCCATGACCGACGATCACGGGGCCATAGCCCAGCAGCAGATCGACGAAGTCGTTGCCGTCCACGTCCGAGACGCGGCCGCCACGGCCTCCGCTCAGCAGGATGGGATAGGCGCCCGGCACGAAGTTCTCCGGCGCGCGGATGCCGGGCACGCCGCCGGGGATCACCCGGCGCGCGCGCTCATACAGACGTTCGGATTCCCGGTAGCTGACCATGCGCGGCTCCACCATGCCTGCCCGCATGGTTCGCCTAACCGGAAGCAACCGCCATCCGGGATGTCCGCAGGTCGAGCCGGCTACGGCTGCGGGTCGGCAGGGGGCGGGTCTCGCCAGAGATCGCGCTTCGGCGTAGGCTTCCAGCAATCGGCGGGGGAGGGGCGTCATGACGTTCTGGCGGGTCTGGGCGGCGCTGCTGGGGTCGTCGCTGATGATCGGAGAGACCATTCGCAGCTGGGGCCAGGGGCGTAACCTGCTGTTCGTGCTGGACGACTTCGTGATCGGCATCCCGCTGGTGGTGGTCGCGGTGCTGATGGGGCGGCCGACACCGGCGCGGTGGTGTGCGTTTGCGGCGTCGTTCGCGGCGGCCGCCGGCATGCTCTACGGCAGCTTCTTCGGCAAGCTGGTGGACCTCTCCAGCCCGGCTTCCAGCAACATCGAGATCCGGCTGCTGACGGCCCTCATCGGGCTGGCATTCGTGTCTTCGCTGCTGGGTGTCGTGGCGAGCGTGCGCATGGCTTCATCGCAACACTTCCGCTGATGCCGGCAGACGAGGCGCAGCCTCTCAGCCCCGCTTGGCGGTCACCACCTCTTCACCCAGCGCACGCGCCCGCTCGAGGCGGTTGGCCTCGTCCGTCGGCAGGTGGCGCATGGCCATGTAGAGCAGCACCGCGGTCAGCAGGAACATGGCCTGACCCCAGGCCATGGCGTCGGTGAGGGCCGCGGCCGGATCCGCACCGGCCAGGGTGAACAGGTCGCTGAGCTTGCCCATGAGGTAGGGACCCAGCGCCAGACCGATGATGGTGTTCATCAGCAGGAACCAGGCACCGGCGACCGCGCGCATGCGCGGCATGACCAGGTCGTTGGCGGTGGTGGGGGCGATGGACACCCACATGGCCGCGGGGATGTGGTAGGCGAAGTTAAGGAAGTAGGCCATGGCCAGGCTGTCGGTGTAGAGCATCCACAGCACCATGGGGCCGGTGAGGGCGATGGTGATCATGCCGACCATCAGCCGGCCGTTCACCCGGGTGGCCTTGAGGCGGTCGCCCAGCACGCCGCCCGACACCACGCCGATCAGACCGCCGATGGCGTTGCCCAGACCCACGTACAAACCCACGTCCGAGGCGCTGGCGCCGTGCACGCGCATCAGGAACGGCGCAGTCCAGAAGCTGGTGCCGTAGGTGACGAAGGCGATGGTGGGAAACGCCAGCGTGGTGTAGATGAGCGCCTTGCTGCGGAAGATCATCTCGAAGGTGGCGCGGTCGCGGCCGGCCATGCCCTGGGCCCAGCTCACGGTCACGTAAACGGCCACGCCCAGCGCCAGCCACTGGGCGACGCTGCCGGTCCAGACGATCAGCAGCCAGCTCACCGCGGCCACGATCACCGCGGCGGCCAGGTTCAGCCGCAGCGACGCGCCGTGGCGCCACACGCTCCAGATGGTGAACGGCGGAATCACCGCCGCCAGTTCGGTGCCGAGCACCTTGAAGGGGGCCGGATGCTTCGGCGTCACCAGACCCTCGCTCTGGCCGCGCATGGGCTCGCGCAGCAGCCGCACCACCCCGGCCAGCAGGATGCCGGGCGCGCCCACGGCCATGAACGCCACGTGCCAGCCCTTCAGACCGAACGGCGCGGTGGCCGGGTCGGGAAATGCCGTGGCCCAGGCGTCGAGAATCCAGCCGCCCAGGAACAGTCCGATGCCGCCGCCCAGGTAGACGCCGCTGGAGTAGATGCCGATCACCGTGGCCCGGTGGCGCGGGTGGTAGTAGTCCGAGAGCATGGAGTAGGCGGCCGGCGACGCGCTGGCCTCGCCGATGCCGACGCCGATGCGGTACAGGGCCAGGGCGGGGAACGAACGGGCGAGCCCTGACAGCGCGGTCATGGCGCTCCAGAACAGCAGCCCGGCGCTGACCAGGCTGCGGCGCACCCAGACGTCGGCAAAGCGCGCCAGGGGGATGCCGAAGACGGCGTAGAACACGGCGAACGCCGTGCCGTACAGGAAGCCCATCTGCGCGTCGGTGACGCCGAGATCGGCTTTGATGTCCTCGGCCAGAATCGACAGGATGTTGCGGTCGATGAAGTTGAAGACGTACACCACCACCAGCACGCCCAGCACCAGGTGCGCGTAGGGGCCGCCGCTGGGCGGTGCGTCGTCGGGCAGCGGCTGGCTGTCCGGCGGCGCTGGTGTCGGCGCCGAATCGGCTTTGTCGGTCATGCACGCTCCCCCTGTCGTGGCATGGCACGGTTCAATTCGGCAAACGTAGCAGGTCCGGCGCCTGCGAGCCCAGCGTCCCGAGCCGCTAAGGCGTCGGCCGGGTGACCAGGAATGTGGCGATGCACACGAACAGCACGCCGGTGATGGTTGGGATCACCCAGGTGCTGGTCTGGACGAACATGATGAGCCAACTGATCACCAGCAGGACGCAGGCGGTCAGCTTGGCGCGGGTCGACACCGCGCGCTTCTGCTCCCACGCCACCAGCGCCGAGCCGAAGGCCGGGTGTTCGTAGAGCCAGCGGTGCAGCGCCGGCGAGCCTTTGGGGGCCGCCCAGGCCGCGATCAGCAGGAACGGCGTGGTGGGCAGCAGCGGCAGAAAGGCGCCGACGATGCCGAGACCGGTGAACAGGTAGGCCAGGGCGAGGTGCAGCGGGCTGCGACGAAACGGCCCGGCCGGCATGCTGCTACCCGGCTGCTCGCCGATGTCCTGCTGGGACGTGTGGTCGGAGTGTGCCATGACCGTCGCGGTTAGAGGCTTACTCCGAAGGTGAGCAGCAGCCCGGCGGTGCCGAGCGGGACCACCTGCACGCGCGACCGCTCCATCTGGTAGCCAACGGCCGGCAGCAGGGCGGGCGCGATGCCGCGGCGGTGGTTGAGCGGAATCTTGTTGTGGTACGGGTCCTTGTAACCCAGCAGCACGCCGCCCGTGAGCTTCAGGTACACCCGTTCCGGCGTGAACGCCGGGAACCAGCGCTTACCTACGTAGAGATACTGACTGCGCTGATCGAAAGAATTGTTGAACATCACCCCGCCGATGCTCCACAGCGACTCGCGTTCCCAATCGGCGCCGAACAGCCAGGGGCGGTTGTTGTGCTCCGGATCCTTGCTGTAGTGAAAGACGGCAGGACCGAACTTCAGGGTCAGGGTGCCGTTGCCGCTTTCGGCGCCGCCCTGGCCGGCGGCTGGAGAGGCTGCGGCCAGCAGCGCGGCGACCAGCAGAAGTTGTCTGACCATGATGTCTCCCGTCGGTCCGAGGACCGGTTGGTGCGGCATGATACCGGGTCACGGCCGGCTCGGGGGCGCGATCAACAGCCGAAAACCAAGGGAGAACGACATGTCCGACATTCAGGAGATCTCGCCTACCTGAACAAGCGCCCGGGCACGCTGGCGGTGATGGGCCGTCGCGGTCTGTCCCCCATCAAATCGCTGCTGCTCGGCAGCGTCAGCGACAAGGTGGTGCGGCACGCGACCAACCCGGTGCTGGTGGTCAACTGAGGTTTCAGTGCGACCAGCCCTCGGCGCCGATCAGGGGCACGAAGCGCACGGCCTCCAGGTCTTCCGTGTCGAATCCGTCGCCGGTGCGGGTGACCCGCACCAGCCTCTGCATGCCGCGGCTCTGGCCCACCGGGATCACCAGCCGGCCTCCGGGCGCGAGCTGATCGCGCAGCGTTGCCGGCACGTCGGGCCCGCCGGCGGACACCAGGATGGCATCGAACGGGGACGCTTCCGGCCAGCCCAGGGTGCCGTCGCCGCAGCGCACGTGCACCCGTTCGTAGCCGGCCGCCGCCAGGGTGTCAGCCGCCGCCTCGGCCAGCGTCGCCAGCCGCTCCACGGTGTAGACCTCGGTGGCGATCTCGGCGAGCACGGCGGCCGCGTAACCGGAACCGGTACCGATCTCCAGGACGCGCTCGCCGCCCTCGAGGGCCAGCGCGGCCACCATGTAGGCGACGATGAACGGTTGCGAGATGGTCTGACCGTCGCCGATGGGCAGCGGCGCGTCGTCGTAGGCATTGGCCTGCAGCGTGGCGGGCACGAATCGCTCCCGCGGCACCCGGCCCATGGCCGCCAGCACTCGTGCGTCGTCAATGCCGCGAGCGGCGATCTGATCCTGCACCATCCGTTGACGCTGGCGGCTGCCGTCCATCAGCTCACCGCGATCATGGGCACGACGTCTACGGACACGGCGACCTCGTGGGCGCCGCCGCCGAAGATGAAGCCGCTCACCGGGCTGACGTCGCCATAGTCGCGGCCCCATGCCAGGGTCACGTGATCGAGGTTGGTGATCAGGTTGTTGGTGGGGTCGAAGTCCACCCAGCCGAGTTCCGGGCACCAGACCGACAGCCACGCATGGGATTCGTCGGCGCCCTTGAGCTTCTCCTTGCCGGCCGGCGGATGCGTCATCAGATAGCCGCTGATGTAGCGGGCCGGCAGGCCGAGGGCGCGCAGGCAGGCAATCTGCAGGTGCGCGAAGTCCTGACAGACGCCCTTCTTCAGCTTCAGCACCTCCAGCACCGGCGTGTAGACGTCGGTGACCCCGCCCTGATACGTGAACTCCTCGTAGATGCGCGTGGTCAGCGCCATCACCGCCTCCAGCAGCGGCCGCCCGGGCGTGAAGGATCGCAGCGCGTAGTCCCGAAGTTCGGCATGCACCCCCACGAACGGTGAGGCGAAGCAGTACTGGGACGCGCTCAGTGCCTCGTTGTTGGTGGGCGTCTGCATGCTCTGCGCCACCACCTCCCAGGCCGGCGAGAAGTCGAGCATGATGCTCATGCCCGGCAGCACCTCTACCTGAGACTGGCCCAGCACCACCAGCTCACGGTGCGGCTCCTGCACGGTGAGGAATTCCACCTCGTTGCCGAAGTAGTCGACCCAGCTTCGCTGCACGAACGGACTCGGCGTCACCGTCAGCGTGACGTCCGTGACGTTCTGGCGGTTGGAGCGCCGCGGCCGCAGCTTCAGTAGCTGATGAGAGATGGACACCGGCGAGGCGTAGCGGAAGCGCGTCTCGTGGCGCACGTCATAGAGCATTGTCGGGATTCTCGCGGATGACGTTTCCGGTCACCCGGTGGCCGGTAGAGTGGCTGAAGTAGGTCTGGGTGATGAGGTCGGTGAGGGTGTCGATGCCGCTCTCGCAACGGTTCAGCAGCCGGTTCAGGTGGGTGCGGTTGCCGCCGGCCGTGGTCGTGTTGGCCAGCTTGTCCACGTCGGCCAGCATCACCTCGGTATGCATGCTGATCATCATCTTCTGAGCCCGTGACAGATGGCCGTCGATGTCTTCGAGCGGCATCACGTCCATGTGCGAGCGCATGATGTTGAGCTGGAAGGCCAGCGAGCGCGGGTTGCTCTCGTCGGCCAGAACCAGGTCGAGCACGGCCGGTACCTGGGGCTCGGCGCGGTAGCGGGATCTGTAGGTGATCAGGCTGTCCGCCAGCTCGAGCTGCAGCCCGAGCACTCCGGGATGGTCACGATCGGCGCGCACCATCAGCTCGCGCATCACGCGGATGCTGTAGCGGGCCCGTTCGATGCGGCGGCCCATGTCGAGCAGGCGCCAGCCGTAGCCCCGCGTCATGTTCTCGTGGATCAGGCCGTTGACGGCAGACTGGGCTTCCACGAGGTCGTTCAGCACGTTCACCGCGTCGCTCACGGTGTGCACGCGCCAGCGCAGGTTCGGCACGCTGGTGAGGCGCTCGATGATGCGCCAGGTATCCGGCGACAGCCGCTCGCGCACGTGGTCGGCGGTTCGGGCGACGTTGCGCAGCACGTGGGCCAGGCTGTCCTGGCTGTCGGGGTCGAACAGGATGTTCCAGATCTCGTGCTCCACAGCGCGGCTGCCGGAGGCCTGGGCACGTCGGGCGCGGCTGGGCGACAGCCGGCCCTGGGAAACCAGCAGCGAGGTGAGCACGCTGAGCGCCACCGGCATGTTGCCGAGCGAGGCCTCGCCGGCGAGACGCAGAAACAGGTTGCGGTACAGGCGCACGCCGCCGTCGGCGCGCTCGAGGTAGCGGCCGAGCCAGAACAGGTCGTCGGCGGTCTTGCTCGGCAGGTCGCGGTCGCTGCGCTTGAGCGTCGCCGCCCGCAGCGGCTTGATCAGGGTCTCGCGCTCGATGGGCTCGTCGGAGAGCACCCAGACGTCCTTGCTGTAGTGGCTGTCCTCGCCGAGGTCGCGGCCCGATACCTTCACCAGACCGCCGGGCATGGCCTGATAGCCGTCCTCGGTGGCGGCCACGTAGACGCGCATCACCATGGGAACCGGCTTCAGCAAACCGTCTGCGGTCAGGCAGGGCACGGTGGATGGTCGCATGCGCTCCATGCCGACGTAGTCGTAGGGTCGCAGTGCAAGGCGCTCCGCAAGCCGCTCCGGGTCGACCAGGTCGGCATCCGAAGCCGCGAACTCGTGCGCGCCTGCGGTCAGCAGCGAGCGGCGGCCGAAGGCGTTGCGCAGCGTCAGGCCCGCGGCGTTGGCCTGCACGAACTCGCGCTCCTTGGCCTGGCCGCACCACCAGCTGGCGATGCTCGGCACCTTCAGCTCCTCATCGAGCAGATGGCGGCAGAGCCCGGGCATGAACGACAGCCACGCCTCGCTGGCGGCGATGCCGCTGCCGATGGCGTTGGCCAGCACCACGTTGCCCGAGCGTGCCGCCTGCAGCAGGCCGGCGATTCCGATGCCGGGCAGCGCGCGCAGCTCCAGTGGGTCCGAGGTGTCAGAGGCGATGCGGCGCACCACCACGTCGACCCGCTCGAGCCCCTCCAGCGTCTTCAGGAACACGCGGCTGTCGCGCACCGTCAGGTCGGCGCTCTCCACCACCGGATAGCCCAGGTAGCGGCCGATCAGCGCGTGCTCGAAGTAGTCCTGTTCGTCCGGCCCACCGGTGAGCACCACCGACAGATGCTGGTCGCCGAGGCGCGTGAAGTAGTCGGCGAACGAGCGGAAGAAGCCGGCCAGGCGATGCAGGTTCCGGGCGGTGAACTGGTCGGGGATGCTGCGCGAGGTGACGATGCGGTTTTCCAGCGCGTAGCCGATGCCGGCCGGCGATTCGGTGCGCTGCGACAGCACCCACCAGTTGCCGTCCGGCGCCCGCGCCACGTCGAACGCCAGGAACTGCAGGAACACGCCGTCCGCGGCCCGGTAGCCGTGACAGTGAGGGATGAAGTTGGGATCGGCGAAGACGATGGGCGCCGGCAGCAGGGCGTTCTTGAGCAGCGTCTGCTCGCCGTACAGATCGCCGACCACGGCGTTCAGCAGCTTTGCCCGCTGCACCAGCCCGGCGGACAGCTTCTTCCAGTCGCCCGGCTCGATGATCAGCGGGAACACGTCCAGGTGCCAGGGGCGCCGGCCGCCGCTGTCGGCGGCGATGTAGGCGACGTCGTGCTCGCGCAGCAGGCTCTCGGCCGTGCTGCCGGCGCTGCGGCGCAGGTGCGGGCCCATGGCGGCGAAGTCGCGCAGCAGCTCGTTCCAGTGGGCGCGCGGCCGTCCGTCCGGGCCGAGCAGCTCGTCGTGGGCGCCCGGCGTCGGCCGGTAGGCGGACAGCAGCTCCTGCACCGAGTTGCCTAGCGGTTGGCTGGCACTCATGTCCAGCGCAGGTCCAGCGTGGTGGGATACTCACGCGGCCTGTGCGGCGGCGGTTCCGGGTAGCGGCCGCCGCTGTGCCCGAACGGCTGGAAGCGCGACAGCCGCCGGCTCTCCGCCTCGTTGGCGTTCACGGGGAAGTGTTCGAAGTTGCGTCCGCCCGGGTGCGCCACGTGGTAGGTGCAGCCGGCCACGGCGCGGCCGTTCCAGCGGTCGTAGAGATCGAAGATCAGCGGCGCGTCCACGGGAATGGTGGGGTGGAGGCTGGCGGACGGCTGCCAGGCGCGGAAGCGCACGCCGCCGACGAACTCGCCCGGCACCGAGGTGGGCGTGAGCGGCACCGCCTGCTGGTTGCACGCCACCAGGTAGCGTTCCGGGTTGAAACCGGTGACCCGGACCTGCAGCCGCTCCAGGGAGGAATCGACGTAGCGCACGGTGCCGCCCACGGCGCCTTCTTCGCCCATCACGTGCCAGGGCTCGAGCGCCTGGCGCAGCTCCAGCTCGACGCCGGCATGCTCCACCGCGCCGAAGCGCGGGAACCGGAACTCGAAGTGGGGGGCGAACCAGTCGAGATCGAAGGCGTAGCCCTCGGCGTTCAGCTCCTCGATCACGTCCGCCAGGTCGCGCCAGACGAAGTGGGGCAGCATGAAGCGGTCGTGCAGGGCGGTTCCCCAGCGCACCAGACCGCGGCGATTCGGGTGGCGCCAGAATCGGGCCACCAGCGCCATCAGCAGGAGCTGCTGGGCCAGGCTCATGCGCGCGTGCGGCGGCATCTCGAAGGCGCGGAACTCCACCAGACCCAGACGCCCGGTCGGGCCATCCGGCGAGTACAGCTTGTCGATGCAGATCTCCGAGCGGTGGGTGTTGCCGGTGACGTCGATCAGCAGGTTGCGGAAGATGCGGTCCACCAGCCAGGGGGCGATGGGGCGCCCATCCGCCGGATCGGGCACCTGGGCGAACGCCAGCTCGAGTTCGTAGAGCTGGTCCAGGCGCGCCTCGTCCACCCGCGGCGCCTGGCTGGTGGGGCCGATGAACAGCCCCGAGAACAGGTACGACAGCGCCGGATGCTGCTGCCAGTAGGCCACCAGGCTGCGCAGCAGGTCGGGCCGGCGCAGGAACGGGCTGTCGGGCGGCGTCGGGCCGCCCAGCACCACGTGATTGCCGCCGCCGGTGCCGGTGTGGCGGCCGTCGAGCATGAACTTCTGAGTGTCGAGGCGATTTGCCCGGGCCTCCTCGTAGAGCACGGTGGTGTGATCCACCATCTCGTCCCAGCTTGCCGCGGGATGAATGTTGACCTCGATCACGCCCGGGTCCGGGGTGACCTGGATCATGCCGATGCGCGGGTCCCGCGGCGGCAGGTAGCCCTCGATGACGACGGGGTGCCCCTGCTCGCGGGCAACGTCTTCCACGGTCTGCAGCAGCTCCAGGTAGTCCTCGGCCGCCTCCATCGGCGGCATGAACACGTGCAGCACGCCGTCCCGGGCCTCGAAGGCCATGGCGGTGCGCACCGGCCGGTCGCCGGCATAGGGCTGGGCAATCTGCATCTGCTCCAGCGGCGCCGGCTCGGCGCGGGTGCCTTCGCCTGCCTGATGGGCCTGGTCGGTGCGCAGGCTCACGGGCAGCGGCCCCACCATCTCGAACGGGTCGCGCGGCCGCACGTGCGGGTAGGCGATCGGCGGCACGTGCGGCAGCGACCCGAGCCGCAGCCGGTAGCCCACCGGGCTATCGCCGGGAATCAGGAACAGCTTGCCGCTGCGCGTGCTCCAGCGCTCGGTCATCCACCGGGCGTCTGGGCCGCGCGCGTTCCAGCGCTGCACCGGCAGCACGTAGCCGGTGGGCTGACCGAGGCCGCGCTCGAACACCCTGGCCAGGCGGTCGCGGGCGAAAGCGTCGTCGAGCTGGTTGCTCTCGGGGGTGACGTTGGGCGGCAGCCGCCGCTCCTCCGCCAGGAAGTGCCAGGGATCCTCATAGGCGGGCAGCACCGCCTCGTCGTCGAGGCCGAGGCGCACGGCGACGGTGCGGCCCAGGCGCTCGGCATCCGCCGTCACTGCCGGGCGATCGGGCGTGTCGGTGGCGAAGATGTCGCGGTCGCGCACCAGCGGGTGGCCGTCCTTGCGCCACAGCAGGGTCAGCGCCCAGCGTGGCAGCTGCTCGCCCGGGTACCACTTGCCCTGGCCGAAATGCAGGGCGCCGCCGGGCGCGTAGCGGTTCGCGAGGCGCAGGATCAGCTCCGTCGCGAGACGGCGCTTGTTGGGCCCCACGGCGTCGGTGTTCCACTCCGGCGCGTCGGGGTTGTCGATGGCGACGAAGGTGGGCTCGCCACCCACCGTCAGGCGCACGTCGTGGCGCTTCAGCTCGGCGTCGATCTGCTTCCCGAGCTGCTCGATGGCCGTCCACTGGCCCTCTGTGTAGGGCTTGGTCACCCGCGGCGTCTCGTGGATGCGGGTCACCTTCATGTCGAAGCCGAACTCGCACTCGCTCGGCTCCACCAGACCCGAAATGGGCGCCGCCGTGGACGGATGCGGCGTCGCCGCCAGCGGGATGTGGCCCTCGCCGGCCAGCAGGCCCGAGGTGGGGTCGAGGCCCACCCAGCCGGCCCCCGGCAGGAACGCCTCGGTCCAGGCATGCAGGTCGGTGAAGTCGTGGTCGGTGCCGGACGGGCCGTCCAGCGCGGCGACGTCGGCCTTGAGCTGGATCAGGTAGCCGGACACGAAGCGCGCGGCGATGCCGAAGTGGCGCAGGATCTGCACCAGCAGCCAGGCGCTGTCGCGGCACGACCCGAGGCCCAGCGCCAGGGTTTCGTCCGGCGTCTGAACCCCCGGCTCCATGCGGATCACGTACTGGATGTCGTTGGCCAGCCGCTGGTTGAGGTCCACCAGAAAGTCGACCAGGCGCTGATCCCGGGGCTTGCCGTAGTCGGCCAGCCAGGCCTCGAGCCGGGGCCCTATCGGGTCGCTGATGAGGTAGGGTTCCAGATCCTTGCGGGCCAGGTACTCGTAGTTGAAGGGGTAGCGCTCGGCGCCCTCCTCCAGGAAGAAGTCGAACGGGTTGTAGACGGCCATCTCGGCCACCAGATCGACGCGCACCACGAACTCGCGCACCTTTTCCGGAAACACCGCCCGGGCCTGGAAGTTGCCGAACGGATCCTGCTGCCAGTTCAGGAAGTGGCCCTTGGGCTCGATGTGCAGCGAGTAGCTGACCACCGGCGTGCGGCTGTGCGGCGCCGGCCGCAGGCGTATGGTCTGGGGGCTGAGGGACACCCGCCGATCGTAGCGGTAGCGGGTCTCGTGATGCAGCGCAACGCGGATGGTCATGGGTGTTCCTTGGCGAACGGGCAATGTAGGTCCCGGGTGGGGGCAATGCAAGGCGGCGCCGGGGCCGGGGCGTTGTGTTGTAGGCGTTTCGGGGCTGGCGGCGACCCACATGACCCACGCTCGGCCGCTCCACGGTGCCCTCGCTTGGAAAAGTTGCCTCGCGAAGCGCGAGTCAATTTTCCGCGCTCGGCCTCGCTCAGAAGGTCATGTGGGTCGCCGCCAGCCCCGAGCCGCCACCACCGTCATCGCCCGGCCCGGCGTCGCCTTGCATTGCCCCCCCAACGCTAGCCGGGGCGCGGCACGGCGTCGTGGATGCGCGCGCCGGGCCGTCACTGAGCTCGGGTGCGCGAGCGGGCGGGGAAGCGGGCGTCAGAGCGACCGGTGTGACTATCTGAGCGAGGCCGAACGAGCCGATTTGACCGCGCAGCGGGCAACATCGGGGAGTGAGGGGACCGCGGAGCGGCCGAGGTGCGCTCGTGGAGCGAGCGCCTAGCTGAACGAAGTTCAGCCCGTAGTCACGCCAGTCGCTCTGACACCCGCGCTGCCACAACGTAGACCGAGCAACCGATCTCAGTAACCGTCCGCTAAGATCGCGCCTGCCGCCGGGCCGGCGCCGCCGGGTCGATGAACTCGTAGTCGTCCGGATTCGGCGCCCGCGTCTGCTTCCAGAACTCCACCAGCGGGAACGGCCAGTTCTGGGTCACGCGTCCCTTGGCGTTCTTGTACCAGGTGGGCACGTTGGCGGCGCCCCAGGCCATGTTCAGGTTTTCCTCGTCGATGCGCCGGTTGTAGGCGTCGTGCACGTCGCGGCGGCAGTCGAGGGCGGCGTGGCCGCGCTCCAGCAGCAGCTTCACGCAGCCGAGGATGTAGCGCACCTCGCACTCCGAGAAGAAGACGATGCTGCCGTTGACGACGATGTTGGTGTTGGGCCCGTAGCAGCAGAACAGGTTCGGGAAGCCGGGGATGGTGATGCCGAGGTAGGCGCGCGGGTCGCCGTCCCAGTGCGCCTGCAGCTCGACGCCGTCGCGCCCGTAGACCTGCATCGGCCACAGGAAGCGGCTGGCCTGAAAGCCGGTGCCGTAGATCAGCACGTCGGCGTCGTAGCGGGCGCCGCTCTCGGTCACCACGCCGGTCTCGGTGACCTCGGCCACCGGATCGGCCACCAGATCGACGTTGTCGCGCTTCAGCGCGCGAATCCAATTGCCGTTGTCGAAGAGGATGCGCTTGGCGCCCACCGGGTATTCGGGGATGGCCTTGGCGATGAGATCGTTGTCGCCCTCGCACAGCTCGCGGATCCAGTCGCTGAACATCTGCCGCAACAGGTCGTTGTCGGCGCTGACGGCGCCGGGGCCGCCCTGCCAGTCCGGGTCTTTCTGCACCGCGTACAGCACGCCTTCGGCCGAGTTCCAGAACATGGCGAAGCGGTACCAGGTCAGGTAGTAGGGCACGTGATTCAGCAGCCAGTGCATCTCGGCCGGCACGTCGTCGTGGTAGGTGGGCACCGGCGCCATCCACGGCGGCGTGCGCTGGAAGATGGTGACCCGCTCGGCCACCTTGGCGATCTCCGGGGCGAACTGAAAGGCACTGGCGCCGGTGCCGATCACCAGGATCTTCTTGCCGGTCAGGTCGTGCTCGTGCTCCCACTCGGTGGAGTGGAAGGAGATGCCGCGGAAGCGGTCGCGGCCCGGAATGTCCGGCCACTTCGGCCGGTTGAGCTGGCCTACGGCGCTGATCACGGCGTTGGCGGTAAGGGTCTCGCTGCCGCCGTCACGGCGCTGCACGGCGACCTGCCAGGTGCCGGATGCCTCGTCGAAGCGCGCCTCCTTGACCTCGGTGCCGAAGCGGATGTGGGGCTTCAGATCGTAGTCGTCGGCCACCTGGTCGAAGTACTCGCGCAGCACCTTCTGGGGCGAGTAGTACTGGGGCCAGTCGGCGGGGCGGAAGCTGTAGGAGTAGATGTGATTGGGGCTGTCCACGCGGCAGCCCGGGTACGTGTTCTGGTGCCAGGTGCCGCCGACGCCCTCGTGGCGCTCGACGATCTCGAACGGGATGCCGGCCTCCTGGAGGCGGATGGCGGAGAGCAGGCCCGACATGCCGGCGCCGATGATGAGCACCTTGAACGCCTCGCGGTCGGCGGCGGGGATGCGCTCCAGGCCCTCCGGCCGATACGGGTCGTCGCCATTGAGCATCAGCTCGGCGTGCAGAAACTCGCCGTAGTCGGGCGGCAGCTCACGCCCGACCATGAAGTCGACCATCTCGTTGACCAGCGACGCCGAGGGCGGCGGCGGCAGGGGCGCGCCGTCGCGCAGACGCTTGAGCGCCGCCAGGGCGATGGCGCGCACGTGCTGCTGGTCCTCGGCGGCGATGTTGCCCTGCTCGTCGCCGAAGAAGCTGATCTCCGGGCGGATGCGGCCGCGCACCAGCGCCGCGTCGCCGGTGATGTGCACCAGCGCGCACATCAGCGACGGAATGTGTGCGTGCTCCAGGGCGCGGGCCAGAAAGTCGTCGCCCTCGGTGATGGGTTGGACCGTGTCGGCCCCGCCCAGGGTCTGAATGGTCATGGCTGTCTCCCCTGATCGCCTGGCGCCGTCGGGCGCCGAAGAAATTAGAACATGGTATAACACCGCTCGGAGCGTCACGTCGAGACGGGAGGAGAGATGCAGGACTTCGCGGGCCGCCTGGCGGTGATCACCGGCGCCGGCAGCGGCATGGGCCGGGAGCTGGCGCTGGCGCTGGCGCGGGAAGGCTGTCGGCTGGCGCTGTGCGACATCACGCAGGACAGCGCCGAGGAGACCGCGGCAGCGTGCACTGCGGCGGGCGGCGCCGGGTTGAAGGTCACCGCCCATCGCTGCGATGTCGCCAGCGAGGCCGACGTGCTGAACTTCCGCGACGCCGTGCTCGCGCAGCACGAGACCGATCATGTGCACCTGCTGTTCAACAACGCCGGCATCGGCGGCGGCGGCAGCTTTCTCACCGACGAGCGGTCGGAGTGGGAGCGCACGTTCGCCGTGTGCTGGTACGGCGTCTACTACGGCTCGCGGGCCTTTCTGCCGCTGCTGGTGGCCGCCGAGGCGGGCCACATCGTCAACACCTCCAGCGTCAACGGCTTCTGGGCCAGCCTCGGTCCCGGCGTGCCGCACACCGCCTACAGCGCGGCCAAGTTCGCCGTGAAGGGCTTCACCGAGGCGCTGATCAACGATCTGCGCCTCAATGCCCCCCACGTCCAGGCGTCGCTGGTGATGCCGGGCCACATCGGCACCGGCATCGCCCGCAACACCGTCAAGCTGCTGCGCGGTCACGAGCCCGGCGACATGACCGCGGACGAGGTGGCGGAGGCGCGGCGGCGCATGCTGGCCCGCGGCATGCCGGTGGGCAACGTGCCGGATGACCACATCCGTGCCGCGCTACGCCAGCAGGCCGAAGACTTTCAGGAGAAGGCCCCGCTCAGCGCCGCCGATGCGGCCGCCATCATCCTCGACGGCGTGCGGGCCGGGCGCTGGCGCATTCTGGTGGGCCGCGACGCCGAGGCTCTGGACGCTGCCGTGCGGGCGGCGCCGGAGCAGGCCTACGAACCCGACTTCACTCAGCGCATCCAGACTCTGGGATTTCTGGGAGGCGAACCGTCATGAGCAGTCACCCCTTCGATCACTGGCAACCGGTCACCGAGCGCGACGACGAGCTCGAGCATGCGCTGACGGCCGCGCACATTCCGTCGCTCATGTGCGCCATGGTGCACCTGACCGGCGACCCCGGCCTGATGCGCGGCGACATCCGGCCGAGCTCGGAGTTCTTCGGCGATCCGCAGGGCGGACTCACCGAGGCGCAGCAGGCGCGCGTGCGCGCCATGGCCCTGGACGTGCTGCGCGCCTACCGCGACGGCGGTTGCCGGCGGCCGCCGGTGCCGGACGACGACACCATCCGCGAGATGATGTGCTTCGTCACCGGCGAAACGCTGCCCGAGCGCTACGTCGAGTTTCTGGTGTCGGAGCTGTCGCTGCGGGGCGAGGACCCCTACGGCCAGCCGGGATTGACCCGGCTGCCGGCCGAGACCCGGCAGAACTTCCGCGTGCTCGTCATCGGCGCCGGCATGTCCGGCATTCTGGCCGCCATCCGTCTCAAGGAGGCCGGCGTCGACTATCTGGTGGTAGACAAGAACGACGACGTGGGCGGCACCTGGCTCGAGAACGTCTATCCGGGGTGCCGGGTGGACAGCCCCAACCACACCTACTCGTACTCGTTCGAACCCAACGACTGGCCCCAGCACTTCTCCGATCAGCCGACCCTGCTCGGCTACTTCCGGCGCGTCGCCGACGAGTACGGCATCCGTGACGCCGTGCAGTTCGGCACCGAGGTGGAGGAGGCCGCCTTCGACGAGGCCGACCCGCTGTGGCGGGTGACGGTGAAACGCCGTGACGGCAGTCGTGAGGTGCTCACCGCCAACGCCGTGATCAGTGCCGTCGGCCAGTTGAATCGGCCGCGTTTTCCGGACGTGCCGGGGCAGGACCGGTTTCAGGGGCCGGCCTTTCATTCCGCCCACTGGGACCACGACGTGTCGCTGGCCGGCAAGCGCGTGGCCGTGATCGGCACCGGCGCCAGCGCTTTCCAGTTCGTGCCCGTGATCGCCGAGTCGGCAGCCCAGGTCACCGTCTTCCAGCGCACGCCGCCGTGGATGAGCCCGACGCCCGAGTACTTCCAGGAGATTCCCGCCGCCAAGCACTGGCTGCTCAACCACGTGCCGTTCTATGCCAAGTGGTACCGCTTCTGGATGTTCTGGCGTACCGCGGAAGGCCTGCTCGAGTCGGTGAAGAAGGACGCCGCCTGGAACGATCAGACCCGGTCGGTGAGTGCCAGCAACGATCAGCTTCGGCAGCTTCTCACCGCCTACCTGGCCGAGCTGTGCGGCGACGACCAGGCACTGCTCGCCAAGGTCACGCCGCGCTATCCGGTGGCCGGCAAGCGCATGCTGCGCGACGACGGCCGCTACCTGCGGGCGCTCAAGCGCAACAACGTCGATCTGGTGGCGGACCCCGTGGCCGAGATCACCGAGACCGGCGTCGTGACCGAGAGCGGCGAGCGGGTGGACGCCGACGTGCTGATCTACGGCACCGGTTTCCACGCCAACCGCTTCCTGTGGCCCATGAAGGTCTACGGGCGCGGCGGCGTCGAGCTGCACGAGCACTGGGACGGCGACCCGAGGGCCTACCTCGGCATCACCATCCCGGGGTTTCCGAACCTGTTCTGCTGCTACGGCCCCAACACCAACATCGTGGTGAACGGCAGCATCATCTTCTTCTCGGAGTGCGAGGTGCGTTACATCCTCGGCTGCATCGAGCTGCTGCTCGAGGAAGGCCATGCCGCCCTCGACTGCCGCGCCGACGTGCACGATGCCTACAACCGCGAGGTGGATGCCGGCAACGCCGCCATGGCCTGGGGCGCGCCCACCGTCAGTAGCTGGTACAAGAACGCCAAGGGGCGGGTGACCCAGAACTGGCCGTTCACGCTGCTGGAATTCTGGGAGCGGACGCGGGCGCCGGATCCGGGCGACTACGAGTTCGTCGACCCGGCGGGGGCGGCGCGGCGGCAGGCGCGATCATGATCGATTCTTTCTGAAGATCGGTTGCGCAGAACACGAGCTGGTGGCGCGGGCGTTCGAACGGCTGGCGTGACTCCGGGCTGAACTTCGTTCAGCTAGGCGCTCGCTTCGCGAGCGCACCTCGGCCGCTCCGCGGTCCCCTCGCTTCGAAAAGTTGCCTCGCGAAACGCGAGTCAATTTTCGGCGCTCGGCCTCGCTCAGATAGTCTCGCCAGCCGCTCTGACGCCCGCTTCCCCGACGCGCTTGCACATCCGGGCTCCAGGATGCCCTGCACGTTCATGCATGCCGCCGTGCCGCCGCAATCTTGCAGGCGAGCCGCATCCGCCGCGACAGGGCGCTGCTGGGCGCGGGATGACGCCGGGTGCGCATGGGGGTGGAAGCCACATACATGACCATCTGAGCGAGGCCGAACGCGGCGGATTGACGCCGCAGGCGGCAACTCTGCCAAGAGAGGGCACCGCGGAGCGGCCGAGCGTGGTCATGTATGTGGCTTCCACCCCCAGGCGCGACCAGAACGACCCACCGCGCGAAGCAGCGCCGGCAGCACGATGTAGGTCGCGAGCAGCATCAACCCGATCGCCATCGACAGCAGCAGCCCCACCGACGCGGCGCCCCTGTGGGGGCTGAACGACAGTGAGAAGAACGTGCCGATGGTGGTGAGCGCGCTGATGGTGACGGCGCGGGCCGTGCTCGACTCGAACACGGCGTCGATGCTGCCGTCGCGGGCGAAGCGATGCACCACGTGCACGCCGCTGTCGACGCCGAGCCCGAAGATCAGCGGCACCACCAGGATGTTGGCCATGTTCAGGGTCAGCCCGAACACCTCGGCCAGGGCGAAGGTGAACAGCAGCGCGAGCGCCAGGGGCGCCAGTACCAGCAGCGGCAGCACCAGGCTGCGGAAGAACACCAGCAGCGCGACGACGATGCCGGCCACGGCAATGGCGGCCGCCTGGAGGAAGGCGGTGACCACCACGTCGCCCACGCCCCATTCCACCACCGCGCGGCCGGCGTAGTTGGGTGCCACGGCGGCGACGGCGGTGATGAATGCCTCGGTGGCCGAGCGGCTGGCCAGCGTGGTGGCCGGCTCCACAGTCAGCAGCTGGCGGCCATCCGGGGTAATCATGCGGGCGCGGACATCGGCGGGCAGGTCGGCCAGCGTGAAGGGTTCGGCCGTGAGCATGGCAGTCAGCTCGGCGAGTTCGGCTGCCAGCTCGGCCTCCAGCCTCAGGTCGAGGCGCCGAACCTCGACGGGGTTGGCGGCCACCCTGCGCAGGCCGTCCAGCAGGGCCTCGTAGAGCTCGCGCCGCTCCGCCGGCACGGCGTCACCGACCTCTGCCAGGTAGTCGATGGCGTCGGTCAGCGACACGTCGTGCTGTGCCGGCTGCACCTCGATGGCGGTGATCAGGGACGCCACCGGCGCCAGCAGCGCCTGCTTGTCGCCCTGGCGCACGGGCAGCCAATCCTCCGGTGCGGAAACGCTCGCCACCTCGGGAAGCTGCAGCAGGCGGCGCTGCAGCTCGGCGGCAGCGTCGTCGTCGTCGGCCAGCACCGAGATGCTGTAGTCGGTGGTGATGCCCTGGCGCTGCAGCTCCAGCAGCGTGCTCATGGCTTCCGCATCGGCATCGCGCAGGGCCAGCACGCTGTAGTCGAAGCGCAGGTCCTTGGCCCACCACAGCGCGGCCAGCGCCAGCAGCGCGGTGACGGCCAGCACCGGCAGCGGCGGCAGGGTGCCGCCGTGCCAGCGTGGCGGCCCGCCGCCCCAGCTTCGCGCCGGCATGCCGAACGCGGCGAACAGGGCCGGTATGAGGGTCAGGGTCAGCGCCAGCGCGATCACCATGCCCCCGGCGGAGATGATGCCAAGTTCGCCCAGGCCCCGGTAGGCCGTGGGCACGAAGGCGAGAAAGGCGATGCCGGAGGTCACCATGCACAGCAGCAGCGCCGGCCCCAGGTCGTCGGCCGCGGTCACCGTGGCCTGCACGTCGGGCGTGCCGGCGGCGTGGGCGTCACGCACCCGCAGCGTGTAGTGCACGACGAAGTCGACGCCGAGGCCGAAGAACATGATCACGAACATCAGCGCCAGGGTGTTGAAGGTGCCGACGCTGACGGTGGCGAACCCCAGGGTCAGCGCGGTGCCGGCCAGCAGCAGCAGAAAGATGCCGGCGACGATGCGCAGCGACCGCACGCCGAAGCCGAGGATCACCGCCAGCAGCACCAGCGACACGGTGCCGGCGATGCCGATGCCGCGCAGCGCGGCGCCGATCTCCTCGTGGGCCAGCACCACTTCGCCGGTGAGGCGCACGTCGACGCCGTCGGCCACCGGCGCCTCGGCCACCACCTCTTCGAGCATGGCGACCAGCTCTGCGCCGGGCAGCGCCTGGTCGTGACGCTGCGCGCCCTTGAGCTGCAGCACCGCGTAGTGCGCGGCCGCGCCTTCATCGCGCAGCGGCGGAAACGCCTCGATGCGGATGTCGGGCGGGCCGTCGCCCTCGAAGCTGCGTGCCAGCGAGCGCAGCGGGTCGGGCAGCGGCAGGCCGCTGCCGGCGCTGATCTGATCGGCGAACGTGACCGCGGCGTTGGCGAGCCCTGCGCTGTCGCCCAGCCGCAGCAGCGCGCCGTAGTTCACCTCGACCCCGCGCAGCCAGGCCGCCAGGGTGTCTTCGTCCAGGTAGTAGAGCCGATGGCGGCGGAAGAACGGGTCGACCCCGGGCGCGTAGACGAACTCAACGTCGGCCCGCTGCCGTAGCGCCGTCGTCAGCGATTCAGCGGCTCCATCCACGGCTTCGCCATCGCCGCCGGAGACTACCACCACCGCCGTCTGCTGCAGCTCGGGAAATGCGGCCTTGAAGTGCTGGTCGTGCTGATACCAGGCCAGGTCGGCGGACGGCCGGATCAGGCGGCTGAGATCGGAATCGATGCGGGCATGGCGGGCGGCGACGACGGCCGAGAGCGCTGCCAGCACGGCGATGACGACGAGCGCCGGCCAGGCGTGGCGCTCGATGAAGGCCACCCAGCGCCCGAAAGTCACGTTGCGGGCGCTCATGATCGGCGCGCCTGGCCGATGGCGCCGGCGGGCCGGGGCTGCGCGAGCAGCTCCCCGTAGAGCGCCAGCAATGCATCGACGCAGCGGTCGTGCCGGAATGCGGCGGCGCGCGTACGGTTCGCTGCGGCCTCGGCGCCGCGCGCCCCGGCATCGTCCAGCCAGTAGTCGATCTTCCCCGCCAGGTCGGCCGCATCGCCGGGGCGGAATCGAGCCACGGGGTTGTCGATCAGCGCCGGGCTGGCGCTGGCCTCGGACGCCGCCACGATCACGGCGTTGCCGGTGGCCATGGCCTCCAGCACCGACATGCCCTCCAGCTCTACGCCGCCGCAGTGCACGAACAGGGCCGCCTGCCTATAGCGCGAGATCAGCGTAGCGTCGTCCACCGGGCCGATCTCGGCGGCCACGCCGAGCCGCCTGGCCTGCCGGATCAGGTTCTGCTGCTGCGGGCCGGCGCCCGCCAGATGCAGTTGGATTGCGTCGCGATGGCGGCTGCGCGCCACCGCCTCGACCAGCACCCACTGCTGCTTCTCGCTCGCCAGCCGGCCCACGGACAGAATCTGGATCGGCTCGTCGGGCCGAGCAGGCGGCGCGTGCTCCACCGCCAGGAAGGCTTCCGGAACGCCGTTGGAGATCACGGTGATCGGCGTGGCAACGCCGTGGGTGCGCAGCAGGCCGGTGGCAAACTCGGATGGGGCGATCACGCGATCGGCGGCATCGAAGAACCACCGGCGGAACAGGTCGTAAAGGGCCGTGGTCAGCCAGCGGCTGCGCAACCCCAGGTTGTCGAGGATGTTCTCCGGCTGCACGTGGAACGAGCAGACCACCGGCAGGCCGCGGCGCCGGGCCTCGCGCAGCGCGGCGCGGCCGAGAAAGAACGGATACTGCACGTGCAGCAGATCGCAGCCATCCAGTGCCTGCCGCAGCCGCTCTCTGGATGGCCGGGCCAGCGGCGAGCGCATACGGTCGATGATGCGATTGACGCCGGGAATGCGCAGCGGTTCGAAGCTCACCCGCTCCCAGGCGTCATCCACGGCGCCCTCTCCCAGGCTCAGCAGGCGCAACGACACGCCGCGGTCTGCCAGCGCCGCCACGAAGCGACGGGTCGAGACCACGGTGCCGTTGAACGGGTGATCCCACGGGTCGATCACGATCGCGATGCGGTAGGTCAACGGCAAGCTCGCGGGAAGGAACGTCGAGGGTGCCGCGCGTGGCCTCGCGGCGCAAGCTGCCGCGCCGCTGTCGAGGTTGCTCAGAGAATCAGCGTCTTGCCTGGCGCGCCAGGCTCTTCGCGTGCCAGGCGCGGCAGAAGATAGCCGGGCAGGCGCGCGGCCAGCGCCCGGTGCAGGGTTAGGGCTTCGGCTTCCGGCACCTCGAAGTGGGCGGCGCCGCGCACCCGGTCGAGCAGGTGCAGGTAGTAGGGCATGACGCCCACCTCGAACAGCCGCTCGGAGAGGTCGGCCAGCGCGTCGACGTGATCGTTGATGCCGCGCAGCAGGACGGCCTGGTTGAGCAGCGGCACGCCCGCGCCGCGCAGCCGAGCCGCGGCGTCGGCGACGCTGTCGTCGATCTCGCGGGCGTGATTGGCGTGCAGCACCAGCACCGGGCGCAGGCGCGTGCCGGTCAGCCAGCGCAGCAGCGCGGCATCGACGCGCTCAGGCAGCACCACGGGCAGGCGGCTGTGCACCCGAAGCCGCTGCAGGTGCGGTATGTCGGCCAGCGCCGCGGCCAGGTCGGCCAGCCTGCGGTCGGAAAGGGTCAGCGGGTCGCCGCCGCTGAGGATGACCTCGCTGACGTCGTCATGGGCGGCCAGATAGTCGAGTGCGCCCCGCCAGCCGTCGCCTGAGGCGTTGACCTCGGCGTAGGGAAACTGGCGGCGAAAGCAGTAGCGGCAGTGCACGGCGCAGGCGCCGGTGCTGATCAGCAGCGCGCGGCCCTGGTACTTGTGCAGCACGCCGCCGCCGGCCATGGCGCCGCCGTCGCCCACCGGGTCGTCCACGAACCCGGAAGCGTCCTCGGCCTCGGCGTGCAGGGGAAGCACCTGCCGCAGCAGTGGGTCGTCCGGATCGCCGGGCCGCATGCGGGCGACAAAGCCGCGCGGCACCCGCAGCGGAAACAGCGCCGCCGCGCGCCGCGCCGCAGGCAGCAGCGCCGGATCGAGATCGAGCAGGGCCAGCAGCTCGGCGGGATCGCGCACCCCGTCCGCCAGCAGCTGCTGCCAGCCCGGGCGGGCCGGCGTCAGAGGCAGAGTATCGGCCATGGCGTCAGCCCGTCGGCCTGCGTTCGCCGTTGCTGGCGCGGCCATTGGCATGGGATCCACCATCGCCGTCGGCGCGGGTCCAGCGCGACGTGCTGGGGATGCGACTGCGGTCGCAGCGGTGGGCGTACTTGCGGGCGATCTCGGTCACCTCGACCATCAGCCCCTGCTGCAGGGTGGTGGGGGTGAGGCCGAGGCCCAGCAGGCCCTCGTTGGATGCCGACAGGTCGTTGCGGTCGGCCTCGCGGCGGGGATTGGGCACGTGCTCGATGGCGACGCCGGTCATGCTCGAGATCATCTCGGCCAGGTCGATCAGCCGATGGGTCTCGGTGAGCTGGTTCATGATGCGCACCCGGCTGCCGGGCTCGGGCGGGTGGGTGGCGGCCAGCTCGATGCAGCGCACCGTGTCCTGAATGTGGATGAACGCCCGGGTCTGCCCACCGCTGCCGTGCACGGTCAGCGGGTGGCCGATGGCGGCCTGCATGAGAAAGCGGTTGAGCACCGTGCCGAAGTCGCCATCGTAGTCGAAGCGGTTGATCAGCCGCTCGTCCTCGCGCGTTTCCGCGGTCTGGGTACCCCAGACGATGCCCTGGTGCAGGTCGGTGACCCGCACACCGTCGTTCTTGTTGTAGAAGGCGAACAGCAGCTGATCCTGGGTCTTGGTCATGTGGTAGATGCTGCCCGGGTTGGCCGGGTAGAGGATCTCCTGCTCCACCTCGGCTCCGGTCTCGGTGGTCATTTTCACCGTCAGGTAGCCCTCCGGCAGGCGCACGCCGATGCTGGAGTAGCCGTACACGCCCATGGTGCCGAGGTGCACCAGGTGCACGTCGAGGCCGCTGTCGACGATGGCGGCCAGCACGTTGTTGGTAGCGTTCAGGTTGTTGTTGACGGTGTAGCGCTTGTGCCACGACGACTTCATGGAGTAGGGCGCCGCGCGCTGCTCGGCGAAGTGGACGATGGCGTCGGGGGCTTCTCGCACGATCAGGGCCAGCAGCCGCTCGTAGTCTACGGCCACGTCGAGGCGCTCGAAGCCGATCTCGCGCCCGCTGATCTCCCGCCATGCCGCTCGCCGAACGCTGGGGGTGCTGATGGGCGTCAGGCTCTGCACCTCGAGCTCGTTGTCGATGTTGCGCCGAGCCAGGCTGTCGACGATGACCACGTCGTGGCCAGACGCCGAAAGGTGCAGCGTCGTCGGCCAGCCGCAGAAGCCGTCGCCGCCGAGCACCAGAATCTTCATGCCGTTTCTCCTTCGGTTCGCCGCGGCCGGCAGATGGGCGCCGTGATGGGCACCAGATTGCCCAGGAACTCCTGAACCGATTGATCCCAGGAGAACGTCAGGGCACGTGCCCGACAGCGCTCCGGGTCTATGCCGATGGCGCCACGGACGGCAGTCGCAAGATCGTCGTCGAGCACGCCGGCGCCGCTGTCGCCCACCACGTCCAGGGGGCCCTGCACCGGGTAGGCGGCCACCGGCACGCCGCAGGCCAGAGCCTCGAGCATGACCAGGCCCAGGGTGTCGGTACGCGATGGAAACACGAACACGTCTGCGGCGCGGTAGTGCCGCACCAGGCTTTCGCCGCGCAGGGTACCGAGGAAGCGCACCGCAGGATAGCGCTCGCTGAGATCGGCCCGCTGCGGGCCGTCGCCCACCACCACCTTGGTGCCGGGCGTGTCGAGGCGCAGAAAGTCCTCGATGCTCTTCTCGACGGCGATGCGGCCGACGTAGAGCTGGATCGGCCGGGGAAACGGCAGGGGCTCCGCCGGGCCGGGGCTGAACAGCTCGGTATCGACGCCGCGCACCCAGCGCACCAGGTTCTCGAAGCCGTGCGATTCCAGCAGCCGGCGCAGGGTGGGCGTCGAGTACATGGTGGCGTTGGCGCCGTTGTGGAAGTGGCGGATGCCGCCGTAGCTGAACCGCTCCGGCAGCCCGAAGCGCAGCTTCAGGTACTCGGGGAACATGGTGTGGAACGAGCTGGTAAACGGGATGCCGCGGCGGCGCAGCCAGCGTCGCGCCGCCCAGCCCAGCGGCCCTTCGGTGGCGATGTGCACCGCCTCCGGCGCGTGCTCCTCGATCAGCCGGCCGACGCGGGAAGGGGTGCACAGCGCCAGGCGGATCTCCGGATAGGTGGGGCAGGGGATGCTGTGGAACCGGTCCGGCGCGATCACGTCGACGTGGTGTCCGAGCCCTTCGAGGCGCTCCCGGGTGGTGGAGAGGGTTCGCACCACGCCGTTGATCTGCGGAAACCAGGCGTCTGTAACGATGAGAATGCGCACGGGTCTTTCCTGAAGCGCGGATAACAGCATACTGCGGCGCGGATGCGCACGTCTGTGCGGATGCGGGCGCGATGTTACCTTCCGGGCGACCGGCCCCTCAAGGCCGGCAGTCGGGCTGGCGCTTCAGCCGGCCGCGCTGCGGCGATTGACCTGAGACTTGAACTGGTAGATGGCCAGCCGGGCTTCCGCTGCCGTGCGGGTGGCCTTGAGGATGTCGAGCAGGCGGCGCGAATCGGTCTCGGCCGTCTGCCTCGACTCGTAGGGCCCGATGTCGATGTCTTCGCGGGTGTGGAAGAACCACACGTCGCCGACGCTGAAGAAGCGGCTGGTGCGGAACCACACCTTGGTGGCCTCACCGACGCGGTTGGGGGGCAGATCGACCGACCCCGTGACCCCTGGGGCCGGGCTGCCGTTGCTGATCGACGGGCCGCTGTGGAGCTGGCGCCCGTCGACGTGGCTCTGGGTGTAAAGAAATCTGCGTACCGCCCGAACCATGTCACCGGTGTTGGCGCAGCGGGCGAGTTCGGCCGTGATCTCGGCGCTGCGCTCGCGGGCCTGGGTTTCGCGCTGGTACGGGCCTACCCGGAACCCCTGGGGAGACCCCACGTACCAGCCGTTACCGGTGCGATACACCTGGTCCGCGGCGAACCAGCTGGGGATGGGCTGAGGCATCGATGGTCCTTATCGTGATCCGGGCCGGAGTCCGTCGCGGCACTGTAGGACAGCCGGCCGCGTGGAAACGGGAACGGGGTCACAGTATGCCGCGCGACCCCGCTATCATGCACCGTTTTCCCTGAATGCGAGGCGGTCATGCAGGAGATCGGCTGGGACGACTTCACGCGGGTGGAGCTGCGGGTGGGCAGGGTGCTGTCGGCCGAGCCGTTCCCCGAGGCGCGCAAACCCGCCTACGTGCTGCGGGTCGACTTCGGCCCCGAGATCGGGGTGCGCAAGTCGAGTGCCCAGATCACCGAGCTCTACCGGCCCGAGGACCTGGTGGGCCGGCTGGTGGTGGGGGTGGTGAACTTCCCGAAGAAGCAGATCGGGCCGCTGATGTCGGAGTGCCTGATCACCGGGTTTCACGACGAGGCGGGCAGGGTGGCGCTGTGCGTGCCCGATGCCCAGGTACCCCTGGGCGCCAAGCTCGCGTAGTCTTGGGCCTTTCCTTCTTCGACCTGGATACACGAGCATGAACAGGCTGAAATTCGGCGGCTTCCTGGCGCCCCACCACCCGATCGGCGAGCATCCGACGCTGCAGCTGCGACGCGACCTCGATCTGGCCGAGCACCTCGACCGGCTCGGCTTCGACGAGTTCTGGTGCGGCGAGCACCACTCCACCGGCTGGGAGACCATCGCCTCGCCGGAGCTGTTCCTGGCGGCCGCCGGCGAGCGCACCCACAACATCCGGCTCGGCACCGGCGTCATCTCGCTGCCCTATCATCATCCGTTCAACGTCGCCCAGCGCATCGTCCAGCTCGACCACATGACCCGCGGGCGCGTGATCTTCGGATCCGGCCCGGGCGCGCTGCCGTCGGATGCGTACCTGCTCGGCATCGACCCCATGGTGCAGCGCGACCGTCAGGACGAGGCGCTGGGCGTGATCCGGCGGTTGCTGGCCGGCGACGAACGGTTCAGCTACGAGTGCGACTGGTTCTCGGTGAAAGACGCGCGGCTGCAGCTCCTGCCGCTGCAGGAAAACCTGCCCATGGCCGTGGCCTCCATGGTCAGCCCGTCCGGCATGACGCTCGCCGGCAAGTACGGCTGCGGCGTGCTCTCCATCGGCTCCATGTCCACCGCCGGCCTGCAGGCGCTGCCCACCCAATGGGCGTTCGCCGAGGACTCGGCAGCCAAGCACGGCCAGACCGTGAACCGGGCCGACTGGCGCATCGTCATGAGCTGGCACATCGCCGAGACTCGGGAGCAGGCGCGCGCCCAGGCCAAGCACGGGCTGTACCGCTGGCACAACGAGTACACCGTGGGCACGCTCATGCGCCCGGGCGCCGAGCCGTTCGAGTCGCCCGACCACGGCATCGAGCAGATGACCGACGTCGGCGGCGCCAGCGTCATCGGCACCCCCGACGACCTGGTGGCTTCCATTCGCAAGATGATCGAGCTCACCGGCGGCTTCGGCACGGTGATCGGCTTCGCCCACGACTGGGCCAATCGCGAAGACACCCTGCGTAGCTGGGAGATGGTGGCCCGCTACGTCATCCCCGAGGTAAACGGCCTGCTGGCCGGCTTCCGGGAATCGCAGCGCCACGTCATCGAGCATCGCGAGGTGTTCGATCGCGCCGGCCAGGCGGTGATGTCGAAGATCATGGAGAACGAACGGGCGGTGAAGGCCCTGTCCGAGGCATCGGACGCGCCGGCCGCCATGCATTCCCACAACGCCCCCGACCTGCGTCAGGCGGGCCGCAAACCGAGCTGATGGAGGTAAGACAGTGAGCAGCATTCAGGCAGTCATGGAAACCAGCCGCGGCGACATCCGTCTCGAGCTGTTCCCCGAGCAGGCCCCGGTCACCGTGGCCAACTTCGTCAATCTGACCCGCCGCGGCTTCTACGATGGGCTGAAGTTCCACCGCGTGATCGCCGACTTCATGGTCCAGGGCGGCTGCCCGAAGGGCTCCGGCACCGGCGGCCCCGGCTACCGCTTCGAGGACGAGTTCGACAAGGGGCTGCGCCACGACCGCCCCGGGCGGCTGTCCATGGCCAACGCCGGGCCGGGCACCAACGGCTCGCAGTTCTTCATCACCCACCTGCCGACGCCGTGGCTGGACGACGCCCACAGCATCTTCGGCCAGGTGGTGGACGCCGACGACCAGGCCGTGGTCGACGCGATCCGTCAGGGCGACACCATCACCACCATCCGCCTGTCCGGCGACGTCGACGCGCTGCTCGAAGCCAATCAGGGCCGCATCGACGCCTGGAACAAGGTGCTCGACTGATGCCCATCGACGAGCAACGCGTGCGCCAGCTCGCCGAGCAGTACGAGACCCTCAAGCAGCGTCAGCAGGCGCTGCTCGACGAGCTGAAGGACGTGCAGCAGCGCATGGGCGAGATCATGCTGCAGATCATCGACGTCACCCGGGAGTGAATCCCGCCGGGCCGACGCCATGACCGACGTCTGGGCCTGGATCGGCATCGCCTTCTGCATCACCCAGTCGGCCGTGTTCTCGGGCTGCAACCTCGCCTTCTTCCGGGTCAGCCGGCTGCGGCTGGAGACCGAGGCCGACCACGATCGGCGCGCGCGTCGGGTGCTGGCGCTGCGGCGCGACGCCAACTTCCTGCTCGCCACCATTCTCTGGGGCAACGTCGCCATCAACGTGCTGCTGGCCCTGCTCGCCAACTCGGTGCTGGCCGGCGTGTTCGCCTTCCTGTTTTCCACCGTGGTCATCACCTGGTTCGGCGAGATCATGCCCCAGGCGTACTTCTCCCGGCATCCGCTGCGCATGGCGGCGGCGCTGTCGCCGCTGATCCGCACCTATCAGCTCGCCCTGTATCCGTTCGCGCGGCCCACGGCGCTGTTCCTCGACTGGTGGCTGGGGGTCGAGGCGGTGGAGTTCTTCCGGGAGCGTCAGCTGCGCAACATCCTGCGCGCCCACGTGCACTCGCCGGACAGCGAGGTGAGCGACGTGGAGGGCATCGGCGCGCTCAACTTTCTCGACATCGACGACATGTCGACGCTGGAGGAGGGTGAGGTGGTGGCGCCAGGCAGCATCATCGAGCTGCCCATGGCGGCCGGGCGCCCGTTGTTTCCTGCGATCGAACGCCGCGCCGCCGACCCGTTCCTGACCCTGATCAACCGCACGGCCCACACCTGGGTGGTGGTGGTGGATGCGAGTCGCGAGCCGGTGGCCGTGCTCAATGCCGCCGACCTGACCCGCGCCGCGCTGTACGGCCAGCCGCCCCTCGACCCCTATCGATACTGTCACCGGCCCGTGGTGGTGCGCGACCATCGCACCACCCTGGGCGAGGTGATCCGGCGGCTCAAGGCGCGTCCCGAGGGGCAGGGCGGCACCATGGAGCAGGACGTGGTGCTGATCTGGGTTGGCCGCCCGCGCATCATCACCGGGCGCGACATCCTCGGCCGGCTGCTTACCGGCATCGGCCGGGAGCCGGCGGCTGGCCGGGAGCCCCCGGCTAGCCCGGAAATCTCACCGTTAGAATGGAAATAGGCCTCTCTTTTGTGCATAAAGTAAGAGCGACCAAGCACTTACCCACGCGCAGAAGAAGAGGCCTATGACGACAGAGTGTATTCCGGCGCAGCTCGAATTT
>JAVJUA010000041.1:0-3055 GCA_040219935.1 Pseudomonadales bacterium
GGAAATGCACGGCGACGCGGCCCCAACGCAGGTGGAGACCGTCGAGCTGATCAGCCAGCTCTACAACGCGAACCTGCTGAAGGCCGACGACACGCCCGAGACCGAGCAGTTGCTGACCCGGGCCCGCCAGCGCATCAAGAAGAAGGCCATCGGCCAGGCGATGGGCATCATGTACTTCCGCATCCGGCTATTCAATCCGGACGCCATCTTCACGGCCGTCGAGCCCATCGTGCGGCCGATCCTCAACCGCTGGGGCTTCCTTGCCTGGTGCGTGCTGCTGCTGAGCGCCATCGTCGCGCTGACGGGCGAGGTGGGCGCGCTGTTCGACACGGAGCGCTTCCAAGGTGCCATCGCGCCGGCCAACTGGCCGTGGTTGATCGTCGTGTTCATCATCAGCAAGATCATCCACGAGAGCGGGCACGGGCTGGTGTGCAAGCGCTTCGGCGGGCAGGTGCCCGAGCTTGGCATCATGATGCTCGTGATGTTCCCGGCGCCGTTCGTCGATGCGTCGAGCACCTGGGCCTTCCCCAGCAAGTGGCAGCGGATGGCCGTGGGCGCCGCGGGCATGATCTTCGAACTGGCCGCGGCATCGGTCGCCGCGTTTGTGTGGCTCTCGACGCTCGACACCGGCGGCGTGGTGAACCAGTTTGCCTACAGCGCGATGCTCACGGCCAGCATCAGCACCATCCTCTTCAACGCCAACCCGCTCATGCGATTCGATGGATACTACATCCTCAGCGATTTGCTCGAGGCGCCCAACCTCATGCAGCGGGCCCAGAACCTGATCAAGTATCAGTTCCAGCGGTACATGTACCGCATCAAGAACGCCAAGCCCCCCACCGTGCAGCCCGGCGAGCGGCCATGGCTGATCGCCTATGGCTGGGCGGCGATGGCCGATCGCGTGTTCCTGTTCTTCTCGATCACGCTGGTCGTGATGGGCCAGATGTTCGGCCTGGGGCTCGTGCTGGCGATCTGGACGGCCACGGTGTGGTTCGTCATGCCGCTGGGCAAGTGGACGCACTGGCTGGCCACCAGCCCGCTGATCGCCGACAAGCGCGGCCGCGTGGTGCTGACCAGCCTGGCCGCCGTGGGCCTGGCGGGCCTGATGGTGGGCGCCGTGCCGCTGCCCGACTACCGGCGGGCCAGCGCGGTCGTCGAGAGCGAACAGTTCACGGGCGTATTTGCCGGCAGCGACGGGTTCGTCGACGAGGTGTTCGTGGCCCCGGGCCAGTATGTTGAGGCGGGCCAGCCCATCGCGCGGGCCGAGAATCCGGAGTTGCTGGCCCAGCTCGAGCGGACGATGGGCGCCTTCCGCGAGCTCGAGGCCCGCTTCCGCTCGGCCATGGCCCAGGACGTGCCCGTGGCCGACCTGATGACCGAGCGGCGCGGCGTACTGCTCGAGCGGCTGGCGTTCCTGCAGGAGCGCGTCGACGCCCTGACGATGCGAGCGCCACACGCGGGCACGATCGCCGACGACCCACGCCGGCTGGCCGGCCAGTACGTGCAGCAGGGCGCCCCGGTCTGTACGGTGGTGGCCAGCGACGACATCCGGATCGTCGCGTCGATGGACCAGCGGCAGGCCGACTGGCTGGCGGCCATGAGCTTCGGCGACGACTTCTCGGCCCAGGTCCGCCGGCGCACCCAGCCGGAAGTGGCCTACCCGGTCACCGAGTTCGAGCGTCGCGACGCGGGCGACCGCACGCTGCCGCACCCGGCGCTGGCCGACATCGGCGGTGGCCAGGTCCAGACCGATCGCCGCCAGGACCAGACGCCCCGGGCCACGCGTCCGCGGTTCATCGTCGAGATGGACGCCGACTTCGGGGACAAGGCCGGCCGCCCGCCGCTGCCCGGCGAGCGCGTGGCGGTGCGGTTCGCGTTGCCGCCGCGTCCGTTGCTGGGCCAGTGGGTCGACCGGCTGCGGCAGCTGATCCAGGGACGGATCGATATCTGACGATGGACACGACCGCGCACATCCCCCCGCCCGCGCCCGGCCCGTCGGTCAGCGAGCTGACACGCTACGAGGTCATGTTCCAGGCGCTGCGCGCCCGGCAGCGCAAGCCCGAGCACTACGGCGGGCTGGACAAGGTCGCCGTCATGGCGCGGGCCCGGGCCGATCGGCTGCGCACGACGACGCGGCACCTCTTGGCCGAGGCCAGGCGCGTCGATGCGCTGCGCCCCACCATCGTCGACCTGACCGAGGCGCAGCTCGACGAAGCGGTGCGCACCGCCCGCGAGGCGTTCGGGCGCGGGCGGGCCGACGCCGAGCAGCTCCGCCACGCCATGGCCCTCATGCGCGAGGTTGCGCGTCGGCAGACCGGCCAGGAGCCCTACGTCGTGCAGCTCGCCGGCGCGCTGGGGCTCTACCACGGCCGCGTCGTCGATATGGCCACGGGCGAGGGCAAGACGCTCACCGGCTCGATCGCCGCGCCGCTGATCGCCTGGAGCCGCACGCGGCTGCACGTGCTGACGGTCAACGACTACCTCGCCGCCCGCGACGCCGAGAGCCGCCGGCCCATCTACGAGCGCTGCGGGCTGACGGTGGGCGCGATTACCCAGGAGCTCAGCCCCCAGGACCGCGCGGGCGTGTACGCCAGGCACATCGTCTACGGCACGCCCAAGCAGATCACCGCCGACTGGCTGCGCGACCAGCTGCGCATCGGCCGCCTCAAGACGCCCTGGACCGGCCGCCAAACACTCGCGCGCTTTGGCGACCGCCCCGAGGCGGCGGCCTTCAGCCCGCTGGTGCCGGGCCTGCACGCGGCGCTCGTCGACGAGGCCGACGCCGTGCTCATCGACGAGGGCGTCGTCCCCCTCATCATCGCCCAGGCGCGCAAGGAAGACGAGATGAGCGGGGTCTACGCCACCGCCGCCCGGCTGGCCGCCCGGCTGGACGAGGGGCCCGACTACACCATCGAGCACGTGCGCCGCCGGGCCGAGCTGAAGCGCCGCGGCCGCGAGCGGCTCAAGGACCTGTTCGCGAAGGAAGAGGACGCCATCTGGCGCGCCCCCCGCCGCGCCGAGGAGCTCATCAAGCAGGCGCTGGCCGCCCGGCACT
>JAVJUA010000042.1:0-1166 GCA_040219935.1 Pseudomonadales bacterium
CGACCACGAACGCGACGATGAGCGAGGCCGCCATCATCGCCGCCGGCACGATCCACTCGCGCCCGGGCGCGTGCTCGAAGACGGCGTAGCCCATGAGCAGCACCGCCCACACGGTCACACCAAACACCGAGTTGATCCATCGCGCCTCGGGCGTCCACAGCGTGCGCAGATCGAGCTCGATGGCCGCACCCGGCTCGCGCTGCACCAGGCCGGCGGTGGATTCCTCGGGCCACGCCACGCTGGGCCGCAGCCGCGCGAAGAACCGTGCCGAGGCGACCAGCTCGGCGATCGTCATCGCCCACACGAGGGCCGCGAACACCAGCGGCGACCACAGGCTGTCGTCGATGATCGCCACGCCCCAGAGCGTGCCCAGCGTGGCCGTGCCCCACCAGGCCAGCCGGCGGATGACGGCGAATCCGCTGCCCTTCCAGCCCGCCAGCGTCAGGCCCATCGCCAGCAATGCCAGCAGGTACGCCGGCAGCGCCACGAACGAGGGGGAATCCGTTCGCACCACCAGCGGCACCACGAACGCGCCGACCAACGACAGCCCGGCCAGCAAGACACGGTTCGAGAGCGCCCCCAGCAGCACGCCGGCGAGCGAGGTCAGCGCGAGCAACCCGAAGGCCACCGGCATCGGCATCAGCTCGTAGATCCGCGCCGCGGCCAGGATCGAGCCGAACACGATCGCCAGCCCCGCCGCACTCACGCCGCTGGAGGCCAGGTCGTTGATCCTGCGGCGGAAGAACTCGCCCACGACGACCAGCGCGATGCCGAACGCCGCGCCGAGCGAGCACCGCACCCAGCCGGGCACCTGGTCGACCCAGCCTCGGTCCCAGGCTTCCTTCAAGAAGAAGCCGGCGGCGATGACCAGCACGAGCACGCCGGCCAGCACGATGCCCTTGGCCCCCACCAGCCACTCGAGCTCGGAGAGGTTCCACGTGCGCCGCGGTCGCGTTGGCGGCGCTCCGGGCTCGGGTTCTTCTGCGGGCACGGGCGGTGCGGCCGCCGCCGGGGGCGCATCGTCGCGCGCGGCGGCCGCGGCCATCTTCTTCTCGCGGAGCTCCTCGAAGAGCGGCCTGGCCCTGGGCGCTTCCGGTTCGGGCTGCTGGGGCTCGGGCTCGGCCGGGGCCGTTGCCTCCGCGGCGAGCTTCGCCTCCAGCGCGTCG
>JAVJUA010000043.1:0-1764 GCA_040219935.1 Pseudomonadales bacterium
TGTCGGCGGCCACCAGGAACTCCAGCCCCAGCAGGATGCCCCGGGCCAGGCGGCGGCGGGCGTCGCGGTACAGGTCTCCGTGCGGACGGCCGGCGACCAGGTGGACCGCGGCCAGGACGAGCGTCCACACGAGGACCAGGACGATGACGGCGATGCCCACGGCCTCGATGCCCGCGGCGCTCCACTCGGCGAAGGTGGTGACGTACTGGCGCATGGAGCAGGGTACGGGCCCAAGGCCGCCGGCCAGACCGAGCAACGCGGCTTCGGCCTACGCACCCAGCGGCGGCGGGCCCGGGTCGAACCCGTCTGGCTCGATGGGCTCGCCTTCGTCCGCGGCCGGGGGCGTGACCAGCACGTAAAGCACGCCGAAGGCGCAGGCCATGAAGGGCATGGCATAGAAGATGAACGGCAGGAAGAGCAGCAGCGCGCAGACCAGGCCGATGAGGCCCATGACCACGCCGGTGAGCCAGAGCTTGAAGACGTGGCCCTCGGTCATGTACCAGCTGAGCTTCAGCGCGTCGATCGGGCCGGGGCGAACGCCCCTGGGATCGATGCACACCAGGTACGAGAACCACAGCCGCATAGCCAGGTAGATCAGAAGCACGATGAGCGCCAGGCCGAAGATGACGCCCACGGCGATGGCCGCGGCCGTCGACACCGCCGCCAGCACGCCGACGACCAGCGCCCCGCCCGCCACGGCGACCAGCGTGATGACCCACGAGCCCACGGTGAGGATCAGGCCGATGGCGACGACGGGCCAGTAGCGGGTAAAGCCCAGGAAGATGTCTTCGAACACGCCGCCGCCATCGCGGTATCGACGGGCGGCGAGCATGCCCAGTCCCACGCCCAGGGGCGTCTGCACCAGGAACTGCGAGGCCGTCGAGACGGGGTTGAACATGGCGTCGGGCCCGACGAGGGCCGTGTCGATCAGGGCGGCCACGACGGTGCAGGCCCCGGTCAGCAGCAGCACCACCAGCGATGCGCCGAGCATGAGCCCGTAGTTGGCCATGAGCAGCTTGTGCGCCTCGCCGATGGCCTCGCCCACCGTGAAGTCGGGCGTGGGCCCGCGCAGATCGTCCATCATGTCGCTCCCCGGTGACCGCTCCCGGGCGGCCCGCCATCGATCCCGGCCGAGTTACACCACCTGCAGCACGTCCTTGACGGCTGCGACCAGGTCCTCGGCCGTCAGGCTGCACTGCTTGAGCAGCTCATCGGCGGTGCGCGCGCTGCTTGGGATGTGGGTGACGTGCATCTGCTTGAGGGTGAAGCCGTCGCCGCTGTGGGCGATGGCCTCGGCGATGGCGCTGCCCAGGGCCCCGCCGTAGTTGTCCTCCATGGAGATTACGAACCCGCCGTTGGCGCCGATGATGTCCAGCAGCTTGTCCTCGTCGAAGGGCAGGCTGTACATGTCCACCAGCGTGGCCTGGATGGCCGCCTTGTCGAGCAGCTCGACGGCCTTGTTGGCCTCGTGCACCATGTAGCCGCTCGCGCAGATGACGATGTCTCGGCCCTCGTTCAAGACCTCGAAGCCGCCGAGGTTGAAGACGTCCTCGGCGCTGTAGAGGAACTCGACGTCCGGGCGGTGGGTGCGCATGTAGCACGCGCCCTCGTACTCGGCCATGACCTGCGACAGGGCGTAGGCGCTGTAGGCGTCGCTGGGCTGGAGCACGTAGCAGCCCGGATTGCCGCGGTGGTCCTTCATGGTGGTGAAGCTGCGGAACCAGCTGTCGTCGGGCAGGCCCATCTGGCTGGGGCCGTCGGCCG
>JAVJUA010000044.1:0-807 GCA_040219935.1 Pseudomonadales bacterium
CGGCGCGATGCGGTCCAGGTCCGGCTGCAGCAATTCGTGGCCGAAGTCCCAGGGCGTTGCCTTCGGCGACCAGGGCCGGCCGGCACGCTCGTAGGTGCCCATCAGCATGCCGCCACGCTCCTGGCGCATGTAGATCTCGCCGCCGAAGTCGATGGCGTGGAGCACTTCCTTGCCGGTGACGCGGTTGATCTCGGCCACTTCCGGCATGTCCTCGGTCAGCAGGTACATGTGCTCCATGGCGAGCAGGGGCAGTTCCAGCCCGACCATGCGGCCGACCTCGCGCGCCCAGAGCCCGCCGGCGTTGACGACGTGCTGAGCGTGGACCGTCCCCTGTTCGGTGACCACGTTCCAGGTGCCGTCGGGGCGCTGGTTCAGTTCGATGACGCGGTTGCGCAGCACGATCTCGGCGCCGTTCAGCCGTGCGGACTTCGCGTAGGCCTGGGTGACGCCGGAGGGGTCGACGTGGCCGTCGACGGGGTCGTACATGGCGCCGACGAAGTACTTCTCCTCCAGCAGGGGGTAGAGCGCCTTGGCTTCGCTGACGCTGATCAGCTCGGTCTCCATGCCCAGATAGCGCCCGCGGGCGTGGGCCATCTTCAGCCACTGCATGCGCTCCGGGCTGTCGGCCAGCAGGACGCCGCCGGTCTGGTGCGCGCCGGTGGCCTGGCCCGACTTTTCCTCGATCTCCTTGTAGAGCTCGATGGTGTAGGCCTGCAGCCTGGCGACGTTCGGGTCGCCGTGCCGCGTGTGCATGCCGCCAGCCGCGTGCCAGGTCGATCCCGAGGTCAGCTCGGAGCGCTCGATGAG
>JAVJUA010000045.1:0-2891 GCA_040219935.1 Pseudomonadales bacterium
ACCTGGCTGCCGATGTGGAAGTGCACCACCTGCAGGCAGTCGAGCATGTCGGCCTCGCGCAGCTTGTCGAGACCTTCCATCAGCTGGGCGGCGGTCAGGCCAAACTTGGCCGCCTCGCCCGCCGAGCCCTGCCAGCGACCCATGCCCTTGGCGCTGGGCTTGATGCGCACGCCGATGCGCGGCGTGACGTTGTGCTCGCGTGAGATGCGGATGATCAGGTCAAGGTCGCTCGGCCGCTCGACGATGGGATAGATGCGGTCGCGGATTCGGCTGGCCAGCACGACCGTCTCGATGTACTCCTCGTCCTTGAAGCCGTTGCAGACGATGGGGATGCTCGGGCTGTCGGCCGTGAGCGCCAGGACGGCCAGCAGTTCGGGCTTGCTGCCCGCTTCCAGGCCGAAGCCGTAGCGGGTGGCGGCCTGCTTGATCTGCTCGCACACGCTTCGCTGCTGGTTGACCTTGATGGGGTAGACCGCCTCGTAGCCGCCCTGATAGGCCTCGTCCTTGATGGCTGCATCGAAGGACTCGCGCAGGCGGCCCATGCGGTGGTCCATGACGTCGTTGAACCGCAGCAGGACGGGCGCCCAGAGCCCGCGCTCGCGCAGACCGGCGACCACCTCGCCCAGGTCGATGCTGGGGCCATCGGGCCCCCGGGGGGTCACCCGCATCCGGCCGTCGTCGCCGGCGGCGAAATAGCCCGCGCCCCAGCGGTCGATGCCGTAGAGGTCGGTCGAGTCTGCAGTCGTCCAGGTGCCGTTGGCGGCCTGGGGCGGGCGGGTTGCGGAGGCATGCGTGGAAGTCTGTGTCACCCGGAAGGATATGGATGAATATCGCCGCCCGTCGGCGCGTGACGCGATCTTCACGAGCTGGGGCTCTCGGGGTGCTCTACGGGCGCGTCAGTTTACCGCGGCGGGTGGTCGAGACCTCGGGCGTCGACGCCGACTTCACGCGGATGGCGCCGTCGCGGCCGGTCACCAGCCAGAGGCCCTGGGTGCGGTAGTCCCGCCACGGATCTCGGCGGACGCGCTTGGTGCCGGCCGACTGGATGACCACGCGTGCCCGTGACGCGGCGACCAGGCGGCGGGCGTGATCGTCGTCGGCGCCATGGTGTGGCAGTTCGAGCACGTCCACGCGGAGCAGGTCCGGGTCGGTCTGGTCGATCAGCCGACCCAGGGCGGCGCCGCCGATGTCTCCGGTGAGCAGGATGGAGTGACCGGTCTCGCTCTCCCATCGCACGACCAGCGACGAGCTGTTGGCGTCGTCGAAGCGTTCGTGCGCGGGCGGCCAGAGCACGGTACCGCGTGCGCTGCCCAGCGGCAGCACGTCGCCGGCGGTGATGGTGTGGATGGCAACGCCCTGCGCACGGATGGCATCGAAGACGTCGCGCATCGCGCCGCCGCCATTGGCGGCCTCCAGCGCCTGGGGCGTCGTGTACATGAACGTGATGCCCAGCTCTTCGATGGCGCGGGGCAGGCCGTTGGCGTGGTCGAGGTTGGCGTGGGTGAGCACCGCAAGCCCGACGGGGGTGTCGCGATGCACGTACTGGGCCGCGCGCGAGGCGATTCGGCCGGCGGCGGGGCCCAGCGAGCCGCAGTCCCAGAGCCAGGCTTGGTCCTTGGATCGCAGCAGGTGGGCGCTGCCGTCGCCGATGGCCAGCGTGTCGAGCTGGAGCGCGATGGGCTCTCGCGTCCAGGGGTGGACGATTTCAACCGCGGCCCACGCGACCACGACCAGCAGCGCCAACGCGTGGTTCCACCGCACCCGTCGGCCCGCCCACGCGATGGCGGCGAGCGCGACGGTCGCGCAGATCGCCAGGGCCGCGCTCACCGGCGGCACCTCGATGCTCGAATAGGGAACGGCGTCGAACCCGCGCACGACGGCCAGATTCAACTCCGCCAACGCATGCAGCAGGGAAGACAGCGGCTCGGCCAGCGGCGGAGCGATCGTGCCCACGACCAGCGACGCGTACGCGGCGATCAGCAGCATCGCGATGAGAGGCGTCGAGACGATCGTGGCCGGCACGGTCAGCGGCGCGACGAGCCCCGTGCGCCAGGCAATCCACGGCAGGCTGACCAGCCAGCACAGCACGGTGGCGCTGAAGAGCTGGCCGACGGCGTTTCCGCCGTAGTTGACGCCCAGGCGCCAGTTGGGCGGCGGCTTCTCGATGAGGCCCCTGATCGACGGACGCCAGTGGAACAAGGACGCGTGCGTGCGCGGCGCCAGTGCGAGCAGCGCCGCCACCAGCCCGAAGCTGAGCTGGTAACCAAGGTCGAACACCTGGTATGGATCCCACAGCGCGATGCCCAGGGCCGTCCACGCCAGAACGGCCAGCGGGTCGTGGCGGCGGCCGAGCGCACGGGCGCCCAGCAGCGCCAGCACCATGACGCCTGCGCGGAGGATCGGCGTGCGCGCCGGCACGATCACCAGCAGCAGCCCGACGGCGATAGCCACGCCGATGGCCTCGACCCGCCAGCCCGGCCCGATGGCTCGCAGCACCCACGCCGCCGCGGCCGCGAGGATCGCCAGGTGCAGCCCCGAGATGGCAAGCAGGTGCGCCAGCCCGACGCGGCGGAAGGGGTCGTACGCCTCCTCATAGCCCGGGTCGTGCTGGCCCAGGACGAGCGCGGCAAGCAGGGCGTTGGCGGGGTCGGCCTGCTCGGTCTGTTCGAGCCGCAGCACCCGGCGGGCGCCCGATTGCAATGCATGCTGCGTGCGACGCAGGAAGGCGAACGCCGAGGATTCTTCGGCTTCGCTGACCAGCGCCCAACCATCGGTGTCGATCGTGCAGATAGGCTGGCGGGGTGGCCTGGGCGGGCCCGGGTTCATGGGTTCACTCGGCGGGCGAATCCAGCCGGTGACCTCGATGATCGTGCCGGGCGCGAGTTCGGGCG
>JAVJUA010000046.1:0-35041 GCA_040219935.1 Pseudomonadales bacterium
GGTCCGGCGGCCGCCGGCGTCGTACTCCGAGCCGAGCGTGCGGCTGACACCGCCCATGGTGGTCGTCGAGGACACCAGCCGCCCGAAGGCGTCGTAGGCGTTGGTGATGCCGGTGCCGGAGGCCGATCCGAACCGGGCACGAGTCTGCAACCCCCGCATGTCGTAGCGGTAATGAACGCTGTAGCCCGGGGTGCCGCTCGCCGTCGCCGGCACCGTCTTCACGCTCACCCGGTTCAAGCCGTCGTACTGGTAGGTCAGGGTCCGGCCGTCGCGCTTCCTGAGGGATGTCCGGTTGCCGGCCGCGTCATAGCCGTAGGCCTCGTAATCGGCCTCGTTGACCGCGCCCGGTGTGGTCGTCGACGGGAACACCCAGCGGTTCTGGCGGTCGTGGCCGTCGTAGCGCAGTTCGGCCCGATTGCCGTTGGCGTCGGTGACGCTGGTGCGCTGGCCGTTCGGGCTGTAGGTGTAGGTGGCGTAGTTCTGCTGCAGCGCCGTGCCGTAGGCGCGCTGCACTTGAAGGAGCTGGCCGGCGGCGTCATAGACGTTGCGGCTGATGCGGTCGCCGCCGAAGATGCCGGCCGACCCGAGAGTGCAGGCGCTGCCGGGGAGGGAGCCGAAGGCGGCGGGGTTCATGCGGCGCGCCTCGCAGGTGAGCCGGTTCGAGGTGTCGAACGTGCGCTGTACGAGGCTCGAGGTCGTCCCGGATGCGGAGATCTCCTCGAGCGCCGGATTGCGGCGGCTGTCGTAGCTCGTGTCGGTCTCGGTGTGGACGGTGAGCGTCGAGCTGGTGGGAAGCGGTACCGTTCCGACCTCGACATTCACCACCTTGTCGTCTGCGGGGCGGTACGTGACTCGTTTGGCGTTACGCAGGCCGTTGTCCCCCACGGGACCGATCTCCCAGGTACGCCGGCCGTGCACGTCGTAGCGGTAAAAGGTGGCGTCGTCCGTGCCCGGCAGCGGTCCGTCCTCGCCCAGCAGCCGGCCCGCGTTGTCGTAGCTGTAGTGGGTTTCGAGCGTTTCGCTGGTGGTGCCGTCGATGCGCCGTTCGACGTTCGGCAGCAGGGTATCCCCCCAGTACTCGTACTCGGTGCGGATCTCGGAGCCCGTCCCGCAGGTGTTGGTGTCGCCGCACACCCGCACCACGTCGCGGCGGCTCACCCCGCTCGCCGTGGTCTCGTACTCGATGTAGGTCTTGCGCCTGACGCCGTCTGCGTCGGGCGGGTCCGTCTGCTCGATCAGCAGCCCATCGGTGTTGTACACGAAATCGGTCTGTTGCCCGCGGGCGTCGCGGAACCACACCGGCCGATAGCAATGCACGCCGCTGCAACCTGCGGTGTCGTAGAAGGCGGTCTCGGTGATGTCAGCCAGCCCGGAGCCTGGTTTCGCCCGCATCGTCCGTGAGGTGATGTTTCCATACTGGTCGTAGGTGACGCTGATCTCATTGCCTTCCGGATACTCGACCCGCGTCACCCGAAAGTTCACGTCGAAGTCATAGGCAGTCGTTCGGCCAATGGAGTCCGTGATTTGGGTGATCACGTTGCGCTGGGCCATACTGTTCACGCCATAGACGGCGGTCATGTCATAGGCCACGTTATAGCCGTTCGGACCGGTGACCGTGAGTCGATCGTACAGATGACCGTTGCTGACGGAATCCACGCGCAGATTCGTGTAGGCGTAACTCCAGCCCACGCCGTCCACCGTCACCGAGCCGACGACGCCGGAACCCGGCGATCCGGATAGAGCGACCGCCTGCAGAGCTGGTGAGCTCTCACCGGGAAACTGCATCGTGCCGGAGGTGACTTCAATGCCACTGCCAAGTCTGTTCACACAGCTGCTGCAGGTGTACACGCGCCCACCGAGGTCGGTGATAGTGCCGTTCGCGTCGTAGGTCAATCGCCCAAGCGGCGTCCCGGGGGCCGAGCTGCTGAAGATCGCCGCCTGGTGAACGCTATTCCACTCGTGTGTGCCAAGCGTGTTGCCCTGGTAGGAGATCGTGATGAAGAACCCCAGGTTGCTCGTCACCATCGTCGGGCGATAGAACGGGCGGGAATCACCCGGTATGGTCTCGGTTTCATAGGTGTAAGTGATGGTCTCGCCGTTGGGATAGCTCACCGACGACGCGTAGTACTGAACGGTGTTCGGATTCAATCCAGTGGTCTTGACGTGCTCGAGGTCGAAGACATACCGCGCACCCGAGCCTGCCTGTCTGAAGAGGAACGGTCCTGCGCCTTGGAACGTCGACCCCGTTCCCGTGAGGCTCTCGCAAGGGTCGAAGTCGATACAGTGAAAGGACTCCGAGCCAGCGCCGCCCGTATGTACGGAGTAAGCGCTCATCCCTGCGCCGCCCGGAACGCCGCTCACCTTGCCGCTCACGTAGGGCGCAACATTCTGCACACGGTCGAATCTCAGGTTGGGTGCCCCCGGAACCGATAGCACGGGGGGCGAAAAACGGGTCTTTCCGTTGATTAGGTTGACACCGTTGTGGTCAGTCTCGACGCGCAGTGGCGCAATCACGTCCGGCGCCTCCACCGCTTCCTGTGCAGATACACCCGCTGCGATTACCATGCTGGCAACTACGGCTCGCATGGTTCGAGCGATTACTGAGCATGCGGTGGCGAGTCGGGCGCTCGCATAGGGTTCGCTGCTGATAGTGCGCTTCGGCTGCACACGTTGCCGAAAGCGAAGCGTGTTCGCCATGCTCTCCTCCCGATTTCGGAGCTCCCTTAGCCAGCCCCGTGCCGTTGACTCCACTCGCCGTTGCATGCCTCGCCTCCCGACGGCTACCAGCAAGGCCCGTTGCAGACCGTCACAAGGCGGGTGGGGGAGAAATCGCTACAGCCGCCCGCATTGCAGGCCTTGGCCTTGTACCTGTATTCACCTGCGGGCTTGGAATTGAAGCTTCTGGATGTGTTGGGACCATCGTAGATCTTGGTGAACGATCCACCGAACAGGCTTTCCCAAAGCTCGTAGCGCGTTGCAGTGTCTGAAACGCTCCAGGAAATGGTGTAGCTGCCACTGGACTGAAAGGGGCCGGAGATCGTGGCCGGTGGCGCCGGCGGCAAGGTCACTGTCGTGGCATTCGAACCTGTCCGATAGTCGCTGCAGGCGCTACCGTTGCACGCTCGTACACGGTAGTAGTAGGTTCCGTTGCCTTTCCCAGAGATAGCCCTGCTCGTGCCAGTGCCGCTGTATACCTGCGCTTGCCCGGAAAAGTTCGAGCTCGTCGCCTCATATAGCTGATACATCGTGACATTGCCGCTCGAGACACCCCAGCTGATCGTGTAGCTGCCAGTGTTGCTGCTCGCCGGCACGCTGATCGAGGCCGGTACGCTCGGCGGCAGGGTTACGGTCGTGGGGTTGCTGCCGGTCTGGTATCCGCTGCACGCAGTACCGTTGCATGCCTGTACCCGGTAGTAGTAGGTGCCATTGCCCCGGCCGGACATCGCGGCGCTGCTTCCGGTGCCGCTGTAGACCTGCGCCTGCCCCGAGAAGCCCGAGTTCGTAGCCTCGTACAACCGGTAAGCGGTGACGTTGCCGGTCGAGGCGCCCCAGCTGACGGTATAGCTTCCGGTCGTGCTGCCGGACGGCACGCTGATGGACGCTGGCGTCCCCGGCGGCAGCGTCACACTCAGCGCATTGGTGCCTGTCCGGTAGCTGCTGCAGGTACTGCCGTTGCAGGCCATGACCCGGTAGTAGTACGTGCCGTTCGCCCGCCCGGATAGCGCCTTGCTCGTTCCCAAGGCATCGTGCACCAGAACCTGGCCGGAGAAGTTCGACGTGGTCGCTTCGTAGAGCCTGTATGCGGTCACGGTCCCCGTGGATGCGGCACCCCAGCTGATCGTGAAGCTGCCGGTCGTGCTCGAGGACGGTACCGCAATGGACGAGGGCGGTCCCGGGGGCACCGTGACCGCCACACCGTTGCTGCCGGAGCGATAGCCGCTGCACAGGCTTTCGTAGCAGGCCCGAACGCGATAGTAGTAGGTGCCATCACTCTGCACGGCGACGGGCTGGCTGACGCCTGTGCCGCTGTAGACCAGCACCTGCCCGGAAAAGCCGGCATCGTTCGATTGGTACAACTGGTAGGCGGTGACCATGTCGGCGCTGGCCGCCCAGCTGATCGTGTGACTGCCGTTGCTGGTCGCCGGTACGCTGATCGAGGCCGGCGCACCGGGCGTCAACGCGACCGTCGTTTCGACTCGATTGCCGCCGGGGTCGTACGCGTAGGTCTGTATGCTGGCGCCAGCTCGTTCGACTCGCGTCAGCCGCCCCAGCTCGTCATACTCGTAGTCGATTGTCGCGGCAGCAGCGATGCTGGCTGACAGTAGTGTGGCGGTCAGGAGCGCAATGCCCCCCCCCCCCGACACGAGGACAGATGATCTATCGCCACGCCGCTTGCCCCCGACCCCAGCCCCCGTTGGTACGCATGTCGTTTTTGCCAAACAGGATCCGGTTTGTCAATCCGAGGGTGCCGCTCCGACCTCGATCAGGTGGCAGGCCACCGTGCCGCCGCCGTCCGCCGGCACGTGGGCCGGCATGTCAATCGCGCATTGCGGCATCGCCATCGGGCAGCGGGTGTGGAACGGGCAGCCGGGCGGCGGCGCCAGCGGGCTGGGGATGTCGCCGCCCAGCGGCTGGTGGCGGCGCGCCCGCTGCCGCTTCGGGTTGGGCACCGGCACCGCCGCCAGTAGCGCCTGGGTGTACGGGTGCAGCGGCCGCTCGAACACGCGCTCGGCCGGCCCGGTCTCGACGATGCGGCCCAGATAGGTCACCGCCACCCGGTCGGCGATGTGAGCCACCACGCCGAGATCGTGGGAGATGAACAGGTAGGCGATGCCGTGGGCGCGGCGCAGGTCCTCCAGCAGGTTGAGGATCTGGTTCTGGGTGGAGACGTCCAGCGCGCTCACCGCCTCGTCCAGCACCACCAGCTTCGGCTCCAGCGCGATGGCGCGGGCGATGGCGATGCGCTGCCGCTGGCCGCCCGAGAACTCGTAGGGATAGCGGTTCATGTGGTAGCTGTTGAGCCCCACCTGCTCCAGCAGCTCGCGCACCCGCTGCTCGAGCGCGGCGCCCCGCAGCCGGCCGTGCACCAGCAGCGGCTCGGCCACGGTGTCGCGGATCAGCTTCGACGGGTCGAGGGACGAGTACGGGTCCTGGAACACCATCTGCAGCTTCGGACGCAACCGCCGCAGCCGCTCGCCGCCGAGGCTCGTGATGTCCTCGCCATCCAGCTCGATGCGGCCGGCGTCGGCGTCGATCAGGCGCATCACCGCCCGCGCCAGCGTCGACTTGCCGGAGCCCGATTCGCCCACCACCGCCAGGGTCTCGCCGGGGTCGATGTCGAGGCTGACGCCGTTCACGGCCACCAGCTCGCGCTTTGGCGTCAGCAGGCCGCCGCCGAGGCGGAACACCACCCGCAGGTCGCGCACCGACAGCAGCCGCGCGCTCATCCGGCCCCCTGCAGGGCGAGGTCGTCGATGCGCACGCAGCGGCTGGCCCGGCCGGCGCCGTCGTCGGGCAGCGGCCGCAGCGCCGGCGCGCCCTGCCGGCAGACGTCCTGCGCGTACGGGCAGCGGGGATGGAACCGGCAGCCGGCGGGCATGGCCCAGGGCATGGGCGGCACGCCCGGTATCACCGCCAGCCGCTCGCCGCGGCGGCCGAGCTGGGGCATGGCCTGCAGCAGCCCTTCCGTGTACGGATGCGCCGGGGCGGCGAACAGCGCGTCGGCGTCGGCCACCTCGACGATCTGACCCGCGTACATCACCGCCACCCGGTCGCAGATGTCGGCCACCACGCCCAGGTTGTGGGTGATGAACAGCATGGCCATGTTGAAGCGCTGCTGCAGGCTGCGCAGCAGCTCCAGCACCTGGGCCTGCACGGTGACGTCGAGGGCGGTGGTGGGCTCGTCGGCGATCAACAGCCGCGGCTCGCAGGCCAGCGCCATGGCGATGGCGGCGCGCTGGCGCATGCCGCCGGAGAACTCGTGGGGATAGGCGCCGGCGCGTTCGCGCGGGCTCGGGATGCCCACCAGGTCGAGCACCTCCACGGCGCGGTCCAGCGCCGCCCGGCGCGGCAGCGCCAGGTGCTGGCGCACCGACTCGGCGATCTGGTCGCCGATGGTGAAGGCCGGGTTCAGGCTGGTCATCGATTCCTGGAACACCATGGCGATGTCGTTGCCGCGCAGCCGCCGCAGCGCCGCCTCGTCGAGGCGGGTCAGGTCCTGGCCGTCGAAGACGATGCGGCCGCCGCCGTGCCGGCCCGGCGGCATGGGGATGAGCTGCATCACCGCCAGCGAGGTGACCGTCTTGCCCGACCCGGACTCCCCCACCAGCCCCAACGTCTCGCCGGCGCCGACCTGAAACGACACGTCCTCCACCACCCGCGCCCAGCCGGTGTCGGTGAGGAAGTCGATGGCCAGGTCCTCGACGCTGAGCACGGTGTCGCCGCTCACGACTCGCGCCTCACTTCCCGGCCCAGCGAGTCGCGCAGGCCGTCGCCCACCACGTACAGGGCCAGCACGGTGACGGCGATGGCGAGGCCGGGGAACACGATCAGCGACGGCGCGTGGCTGATATAGCGGAAGCCGCGGCCCACCATGGCGCCCCAGCTCGAGTCCGGCGGCTGGGCGCCGAGGCCGAGGAACGACAGGCCCGCCTCCGCCAGCATGGCCACCCCGGCGAACACCGAGATCTGCACGAACAGCGGCGACACCACGTTGGGCAGCACGTGCTTGCGGATGATCCAGCCGCGGCTGCAGCCGATGCTGCGCGCCGCCTCCACGTAGGTCTCCTGGGCCACCGCCATGGTGGTGGCCCGCATCAGCCGCAGGAACGTGGGCGAGAGCAGGATGCCGACCGCGATCATGGCGTTGGTCAGGCTCGGGCCCAGCACGGCGATCAGGGCGACGGCCAGGATCAGCGGCGGAAAGCTCATCAGCGCATCCGTCGCGCGCATGATCAAGGCGTCCATGCGTCCGCCCCACAGCCCGGCGATCAGACCCGGCGGCACGCCGAGGGCGATCGCGATCAGCACCGCCTGGGCGGCGGCTAAGAGCGAGATGCGGGCGGCGAACAGGGTGCGGCTGAAGACGTCGCGGCCCAGCTCGTCGGTGCCGAACCAGTGGTCGGCGCTCGGCGCCTCCAGCACCCGGTCGAGGTTCTGCAGCAGCGGATCGTAGGGGGCCACCCACGGCGCCAGCACCGCGCCCGCGGTGAGCGCGGCGAGGAAGGCCAGCGACCACACCGCCAGTCGCTGGCGCCGGAAGCGGCGCAGCATCCGGGCGGCAGCGCCTGGGCCGGGCGCATGCTCCTGCTCGGCGTGCTCGGTCATCGCGGCCGCACCTTGGGGTTGAAGTAGCCGTAGGAGAGATCCACCAGCAGGTTCACCAGCACCGCCACGAACACGGCCATGATCACCACGCCCTGGATCATCGGCAGGTCGCGGGTGAACACCGAGGCCACCGCGAGCTGGCCGATGCCGGGCATGCCGAAGATCTGCTCGACGATCACCGTGCCGCCCAGCAGGCTGTTGGTCTGCAGGCCGAGGATGGTGACCATGGGAATGGCCGCGTTCTTCAGGGCGTGCTTGGCCACCACCTTGCGGTAGGGCAGGCCCTTGGCGCGGGCGCTGCGCACGTAGTCCTGCTGCATGACGTCGATCATGGCGCCGCGTAGCTGCCGGGTGAGGATGGCGGCCGCCGACAGCCCCAGGGTGAACGCGGGCAGGGCGATGTGCATCCACCAGCCCATGACGCTGTGCGACAGCGCCGTGTAACCGGTGGCGGGGAACCACGGGTTCCAGATCGCCAGCATCAGCACCAGCATCAGCCCGAGCCAGAAGTTGGGCACCGCCAGCCCCACCGAGGAACCCACGGTGACGATGCGGTCCACCAGGCTGCCGGGGCGGGTGCCGGCGATGACGCCGGCAGGAATGCTGATGGCCAGCGAGAAGACGATGGCGGCCAGCGCCAGCGACAGCGTCACCGGCAGCCGCTCGAGGATCACGTCGAGCACGGGCTGGTCGGAGAACAGCGAGGTGCCGAGATCGCCCTGCAGCAGCGCGCCGAGCCAGGCCAGGTAGCGCACCAGCACCGGGTCGTTCAGCCCCATCTCCTCGCGGATGGCCTCCACCTCCTCCGGCGTCGCGTCTTCCCCGGCCAGCAGGAAGGCGGGGTCGCCCGGGATCAGCAGCACCAGCGAGAACACCATCAGCGAGACGATGAGCAGGAGCGGAATCAGCGCCAGCAGGCGTTGGGCGATGAACCTCAGCATCTCAGCGCCGCACCGTCACGCCGCGGAACTCGGGCTTGTTGCCCGACGCCCACACCCGCATGCCGTCCACTGTGGGCCGCAGCGCGAACGTCGACGACGGCAGCGAGATCACCACGCCGAGCGCCTCCCGGGTCACCTCGGCGGTGGCGGCCTGCAGCCGCGCCGCGCGCAGCTCGGGGTCGATCTCCTGGCGGGCCAGCGCGGTCAGGCGCATGACCTCCGGCGTCGAGTGGCCGCCGGGATTGGGTAGCGAGCCCGGCGTGAACAGCAGGTCGAGGGTCTGCGACGGGTCGGGGCGCCCGCCCCAAGTCACCAGCGCGGCGTCGCTCTCGGTGGCGCCGTAGAAGCGCTCGCTGATCTGAGCGCCCTCCAGCATGCGCGGCCGCGCCTCGATGCCGACGGCGGCGAGCTGGGCGTGAACGGCTTCGAACAGGGGCAGGAACACCGGCTGGTTGGGTACGATCAGCTCGAAGCTGAAGCCGTCAGCCAGCCCCGCCTCTGCCAGCAGCGCCCGGGCGCGGTCCGGGTCGTAGTCGTAGTAGAGCCGGCCGAGCTCGGCAGCGAAGGCGACGTAGCCCTCGGGGAACGGCTGCACCGACGGCTCGGCGTAGCCGAGGCCGAGCGCCCTGACGATGGCCTCGCGGCGGATGGCGTGGTTGATGGCCTGGCGTACCCGGCGGTCGCCGAAGTGCGAGCGGGCGCGATTGATCTGCATGTGGGTGACTTCGAGCCCCACCTCGGTCTGCACCTGCAGACCCGACAGCCGCGCCTGCTCGATCTGCAGGTTGCCGATGGTGGCGCCGTCTGCCTGGCCGCTGCGCACCGCGTTCAGGCGCGTGGTCTCGTCGGGAATCAGCAGCAGCTCGAGGCGCTTCACGCCGGCATCGGGCCGGTGCCAGTAGCCGTCGAAGCGCTCGTACACCGCCCGGTTGCCGAGCCGGAACTCGATGTGGCGGAACGGCCCGGCGCCGACGCCGCGGCGGTCGAGGTCGGGCGCGTCGAAGGCGGCGGGGCTGATCATCATGCCGGCGCGGTCGGACAGGATCAGCGGCAGCGCCGCATCCGGCTGGCTCAGGTGCAGCCGCACCGTGTGCGGGTCGACCACCTCGACCCGCTCGATGGTGTCGAGCTCGGCGCGCACCGACGAGCCGGTGATGGTCTGGGCGCGATGGATGTTGGCCGCTACCGCATCGGCGTCGACGGGCTCGCCGTCGTGGAAGCGCACGCCGCGGCGCAGGTCGAGCTCCAGGTAGGCGGCGTCGGGACCGAACCGCCAGGCGGTGGCGAGCCCCGGCACGGCGTCGCCCGCCGGGCTCATGTGGATCAGCCGGTCGTAGACGGGAAACAGCCAGGTGTTGTCGTAGCTGGACGTGGCGCGATGCGGATCGTAGCGGGTGACGCCGGTGGCCAGCGCGAAGCGGGCGGTGGCGTCCGGGTCGGTCTCGGTCGCTACGGGGTCATACTGCTGATAGGGGCCACAGGCCGCGCACGCGAGCAGCAGCGCGGCGCCGAGCCCCGGCCAAAGACGCGCGCATCTCACGATTCCCTGCGATCCCTTACCTCTCCACCGCACCCGGATGCTAGCCGAGGGGGCTGCGCCGGGGCAAACGGCGCGGCCGCTCGACGGACAATCCAAGGTCGGGGCAGAATCCGGGACTGGGTGTCAGGGGGAGATCGCGGGTGACGTCGAGCGACCGGGGCGTACTCGGAGGCGCGCTGCTGGCCGCGTGGCTGGCATCCGCGCTGGCCGCGGCCGCCACCGACGCGGAGCTGTCGGCAGCGGTCGCTGACGCCGCGGAGCGCCGCGGCCTGGCGCAGGTCGAGCAGATCGGGGCGCTGGATGGCATTCCCATGCACCGCATCACGGTGCCGACCCTGGCCGACGACGCGCTCGGCATCCGCATCGACGGCGAGTTGGACGATGCGGCTTGGGCAGCCGTGCCGCCGCACGACCGGCTGCTGGTGGCGGTGCCCGCCACCGGCCGGCCCGGCCGCCACCCCACCGACGTCCGTCTGATCGCCACCGAGCGCGGGCTGTATGTCGGCGCCACGCTGTATCAGGATCCGTCCACTCTGGTGATGCGTCGCTCGGTGCGCGACCTGCAGATGGATCGGGACACGTTCGGCATCACCCTCGACACCTCGGGCGAGGGCAAGTTCGGCTACTGGTTCACCCTGGCGCTGGGCGACTCGGTGCAGGATGGCAAGGTGCTGCCGGAGCGCAACTACTCCACCGATTGGGACGGCACCTGGATCGGCCGCACCGCGCGCCGCAGCGATGGCTGGAGCGCGGAGCTGTTCCTGCCCTGGTCGATGATGGCCCTGCCCAACGTCGACCGCACGCGCACCGTCGGCTTCGCCATCACCCGCCAGGTCTCCCACGAGAACGCGCGCTATCAATGGCCGGGACACGCCTACTCCTCGCCCCAGTTCGTCACCGCCCTGAATCACATGCACCTGGATGGGGTAGCGCCGCGGCCCGAACGCTCCGCCATTCCGTTCGCCGCCTACACCCGGGACCGTGCCCATGACGACGACGATCTGCGGGTGGGCGTCGACCTCACTTGGAAGCCGTCGCCGGCGGCCGAGTTCGCCGCCACCGTGCTCCCCGACTTCGGCAACGTGGAAGCTGACGACGTGGTGCTGAACCTCACCGCCCAGGAGACCTTCTTTCCCGAGAAGCGCCTGTTCTTTCTGGAGGGCAGCGAGGTGTTCGACACCAGCACCCGGGCGTCGCCGGGCAGCCAGCAGCGGTTCACCACCAACGAGAACTACGCCACCACGTCGCGGCGCGTGTTCATGACCAGCTACCAGCCGGCGCCGATCTCGCTGTTTAACACCCGCCGCATCGGCGGCACGCCCACTCAGGTGCCGGTGCCGCCGGGGGTGCAGGCCGAGCCTGGAGAGCTGGCGCTGCCGACCGAGTTGTACGGCGCGCTGAAGATGACGGGAAGCGCCGGCGCCATACGCTACGGCGTGCTCGGTGCCATGGAGGAGGACGTAAGCCTGCGTGCCGTCGACGGTGCCGGAGATCCGGCCCACATCCGCGCCGACGGCCGCGACTTCGGCGCCGTGCGCATGGTCTATGAGCACGTGGGCGCGGCCCGGGCGTCGCTGGGTTACCTCGGTACCGCCGTGCAGGGGCCGCTGTACGACGCCTATGCCCACGGCGTCGACGGTCGCTACGTCAGCGCGGGCGGGCGCTGGAATGTCGAGAGCCTCATGATCGCCACCGATCGCGCCGACGTGCACGGCTATGCTGCCCAGCTCGACGTGCAGTACTCGCCGGACAGCCGGCGCCAGCACCGGTTCTCGCTCGACTACTTCGACGAGGATGTGAACTTCAACGATCTCGGCTTCCTGGCGCGCAACGACTACAGCGGCGGGCAGTACACGCTGCTCTATGCCCGGCCCAATACCGGCGGGCGCTTCACCGACATCCGCGGCACCGTCATCGCCAATGCGAAGGTCAGCGTCAGCGAGCAGCACCTGGTGGACGGCGGCGTGTACTGGCGCAACTCCATGGTGCTGCCGGGCCGCAACACCCTGCGCACCGGGCTCGGCTTCCGACCGGCCGGCCATGAGGACCGCGACAGCCGCGGCAACGGCGCCTATCGCACCGACGACCGGATCTGGAGCGAGGTGCTGCTCACCACCAGCGCCAGCCGCGCGGTGAGCTGGTCATTCACCGCCGGGGCCGAGCAGGAGAACCTGGGCGACTGGACCTACCTCGGCGGCGCGGGCCTGACCTGGCGGGCGGGCGAGGGCATGTCCCTCGACCTCGATCTGAGCTACCGCGACCGGGGCGGCTGGGTGGTTTACCAGGGCGGGCGCAACTTCGGCCGCTTCGAGGCGGAGGAGCTGTCCGCCAAGATCAAGTTCAACTGGTTCATCACCGCCGCGCACCAGATCGGGCTCACTGCACAGTGGGTGGGTGCCCGGGCGGAGGAGGATGGGTTCTTCGCCGTGCCGCCGGGCGATGGCGGCCTGGTGCCGGCGGCGCGCACCCGGCCGAACCATGACTTCACGGTGAGCCTGATCACCGTCCAGGCGCGTTATCGCTGGGAGATTGCGCCGCTCACCGACCTCTACCTCGTCTACAACAGAAGCGGCGCCCTGCCGAATCAGGTGGACGCCCGGTTCGGATCACTGCTGTCGGACGTCTACGGCGATCCGATCGTCGACAGCGTGGTGCTGAAGCTGCGCTGGCGGTTTGCCAACTGATCCGTGCGCATCAGGGTATGGGCAGGTAGCCGTCGGCCAGCCCCTTGGTGACGATGGCCACGGCGTTGTGGGCGTGCAGGCTCTCGTGGTGCTCGATGCGCACCCAGAAATCGGCCACCCGCGCGTCGGCGTTCAGCGCCTTCTGCAGCTTGCGCGCCGCATCCTCGCAGAACATCAGGTTCTGACCATTGAGGCGCGCGAACTCCTGCTCGTCTTCGCGCTTCACCGCCGTCTGCACCGGCGTGCCGAGCGAGCCCTCCAGGCGCTCGATCAGCGCCCGGATCGGCAGCTCTCGGGCGTCGTCGGCGAGGCGGGTCTTTACCTGTGCGTAGCTGCGCTGGCTGTGCGGGGTGGCGACGATGCCCTGCTCGGTGCCGAGCCAGGCGCGCACGTCCTCATAGGAGAAGTCGCCCTGCGACTCGGCGAAGCGATCGGCGAAGGCCTGCTGGATGAGCTGGCGGGCCAGAGCTGCGGAGCAGGGGCAGGTACTGGAGTAGGTGACCTGCATGCCCAGCTCGATGTGCACCTCGCCGTCGATCAGCGTGCCCTTCAGGGTCACCGGGTACGAGGCCCAGCCCGCGTGCTCCGAGAGCAGGGCCGACTGGCGCAGCTCGTAGTCGAAGGTGAACTCGACGAAGGCACGGGTGCTGAGGTCGTTGTGCGAGTTGTGCAGCGCCGTCAGCAGCATCTTCAGCCCGGGCACCGACAGCGGCCGGGTGCGCGCGTGCTCGTCCAGTAGCAGGTACAGGCGCGACATGTGGATGCCCTTGGCGTGCGGATCGTCGAGATCCACGTACACCTGCACCGTGGCCTGCACCCGCTGCTCCTCGCCGCCGTCGCGGATCCGCACCGGCTGGTGGATGGCGCTCATGCCGACCCAGTCGAGCTTGCCCTGGGGCTTGGTGAGGGGGCGCCGGGCGATGTCCGGCATGGCGTGCAGATCGGCGGGAAGCGTGCTCATGATGTCGGCCCAGATTTTGCGTCCGGGCAAGGTAGACGGGCGACGGTGAAATCAGCGTGAACGGGTTTCCTGCATCGGGGCCGCGGCGTCACGGGCCGAGAGCGAGCCATCCGCCTCCAGCCCGGCGATCACACCGGCGACGTCCTCGGTGCTGCGGTTCTGGCTCTGCTTCCACTTGCCTTCCAGCCGCGTCAGCGCGATCTCGACGCCGACGATGGCGCCGAGCATGCGCGTCACGTAGTCGTCGGGCGCGTCGGTCACGTGCCACGGCGCCGCCCGCCCCGCTTCGTGGGCGTCGGTCAGCCGGGTCACCAGGGCCAGCAGCCAGTCGCGGTCGTGCTGCCAGGTCAGGCGCCCGTGGCCGTGCACCACCGCGTAGTTCCACGTGGGCACCACCTTGCCGTGGGCGCGTTTCGATGGGTACCAGCCGGGCGAGACGTAGTGATCGGGACCATGAAAGATGGCCAGGGCATCGGCGCCGTCCGGCACCTGCTGCCACACCGGATTGGCGCGCGCTACATGGCCGCGCAGCACGCCGTGACCCGTCTCCGCATCCTCGAGCAGCATCGGCAGATGCTCGGCGTCGATGCCGTCCACCCCGGTCAGCACCAGGGTCGCCAGCGGGTGACGGGTGATCAGCGAGCGCACGGCGTCGACGTCGGGTGCCTGGAAGTGGGGCGGCTGGTAGCGCATCAGGATTCCTCGTAGTCCGTGTTGACGTGCTCGCGCTTGTCACCGCAGAAGGCCTCGAAGATGGTCCGGTGGCGCAGCAGCCCGAACTCGTCGTCCCGGGTCTCGTAGCCGCGCACCCAATCGATCAGTGGCTCCAGCATCGCCTGCTGAGCTTCGGGCGTCTCGAACTTGTCGGGTTCCCAGGGGCGCTGCCGGCAATGGCGCACGCAGGCCTCGACGCCCGGGTTCAGAAAGATCAGCCGGTCACCATGAGCCAGCGCCGCCTCGATCAGGTCGCCGTAGCAGCCCTCGACCACCCAGCCCGGGTGGCGGCCGATGAAGCGCTCGATCTCAGCGACGCTGTCGGCCAGCGGCCGGCGCTCCGGGCCGTCGATGAAGGCGATGGCGTCGAGGCCGAGCACGGGCAGCCCCCGCGCCTCCGCCAGACGCCGGGCCAGCGTCGACTTGCCGCTGCCGGCATTGCCCATGATCACGATTCTCATGGCGCCCGCTCGCTTGTGGTGTGACGCCAGCGGAACACCTGGGTTTGGCTGCCGTCGTCCTCGTGCACCAGCTCGGCGCGGACCATGCCGGCCTTCTCCAGCACCCGGTGCGAGGCCGTGTTCTCCGGCGCGGTGGTAGCCATGATCGCGGTCAGTCCGAGCGATCGCGCAGCGTAGTCCAGCATGCCGATCACGGCCTCGGTGGCGTAGCCCTGTCCCCAGCAGTCCTGACGCAGCGCGTACTTGATCTCCGGCTCGGCCTGGCCGCCTGGATGGACGATGCCGCAGAAGCCGACCACGCCGCCGCTGGCGGCATCCACCAGCGCCGACATGCCGTAACCGCGACGCGCGTAGTTGTTATGCGTTACGTCGATCCAGTGCGCGCAGCCGTCGCGGTCCAGGGGCTCGCCGTCGCCCACCCAGCGCATGGCGGCGGCGTTGCCGTACACGGCGTGCAGGTCGTCGACGTCGCCGTGGTGCAGGCGGCGTACCAGCAACCGCCCGGTGCGATAGAGCTCGACGTCCCCACGCACCGGCTCAGATCTCCCGCAGCACGGCGTACATCACCGCCGCCGAGGTGCCGGCCGCCGTCATGGTGCGGTTGGCCAGCACCGCCTCGCGGACGGCGCCCACCTTCTCCGCCACCCGCTGGCTGCGCGTGTTGCCCACGGCGGCGACGATCTCGATGCGCACCAGATCGGTGTGCGCCAGCGTCCAGTCGATGAGCAGCCGCACCGCCCGCGGGGTGATGCCCTGGCCGGCCAGCGGGCTGCGCAGCCAGTAGCCCAGGTTGGCCACCCGGTTCAGCCGGTCGATCCGGTTGATGCCGCAGGCGCCGGCGTAGGCGCCGTCGGCCAGCACGGCGAAGTCGAACTGGGTGCCGTCCCGGCGACCGGCGATCGCCGTCTCCAGGAAGCCGCGGGCGTCGTCCATGCCGTAGCCCGGATGACACCAGGGCATCCACGGCGTCAGCTCCGCCATGGACTCGTGAATGGCGGCCAGCAGCGCGTCTGCGTCGTCGAGCCGGTGCGGGCGGATGTTCACGTCGGCTGGCATGTCAAAGCCGCTGCGCGATGAGGTAGGCGTGGGGTTCAGGAAGCTGATCGTACTCCAGGTGGCGGCACACGCAGCCCACCTCCGCCAGCACCGCCAGGGTGCGCGGTATGCCCAGGGTGGCGTAGTACATCAGCGGCCCCATGGCCGAGTCGGTCTTCTCCTCGGGCGTGTCGAGCCCGCCCAGGGTGAAGATGCAGACGCCACCGGGTGTCAGCGCGCCCAGCAGCTTTCTCAGCAGCGGCTCCTGAGCCGGCAGCGGCACGTGCCAGATGCTGTCCCAGGCGGAGATGAAGTCGTAGCGGTGCGGCAGCGGCCAGGCGCAGACGTCGGCCAGATGAATCATGACGTCGGGATGGCGGTGCCGGGCCAGATCGACCATGCGCGCCGACACGTCCACGCCCTCGGCCGTGAAGCCCTCGGCCAGCAGCAGGTCGATGATGCGGCCGCTGCTGCCGCAGCCGACATCCAGCGCGCGCCTCTGGCGCCCACCCTCCGGCGGCGTCAGAAACGCCAGCGCCCGCCGGTGCGCGGCGATGCCGTTGTCGCGGGGAAACGCATCGCTGTCCCAGAGTGCGGCAAGGCCGTCATAGCCGGCGCCGGTGTCGTGCGGCGTCAGGCGGCGCATGCGGCGGTCTCCAGCTCGAGCGCGCGGCGCAGCAGTGCCACGAAGGTCTGGGTCGGCATCGCGTCCAGCATCCGTTCGCCATTGTCGATGGGCGCCACATTACCCCCAGCGCCAGGCGCTGTCAGCCGCAGGGTGGCGGCGGTGGTTGTACCGTCCGCGGCGCGCCCGCATGATCTGGCCACGGCTGTGGCGGAGAGGACGCGGTGGCATCGGGCAGGATTGGGCTGGTGATGTTGATCTGCATGCTGGCCGCGGCCGGTCATGCCACGGACGCGGCGCGCATCGCCGCCGCCGATGCGCAGCAGTGGCTGTCCCACGGCCGCGGCTACGACGAGCAGCGCTTCAGCCCGCTCGCCGCCATCCACCGCGGCAACGTCGGCGCGCTGGGCCTCACCTGGCAGTTCGCCACCGGCGATCACCGCGGCATGGAAGCGACCCCCATCGTCGCCGACGGCGTCATGTACGTTTCCACCGCGTGGAGCCGCGTCGTCGCCCTCGATGCGGCGAACGGACGGCTGCTGTGGCGCTACGATCCCGAGGTGCCGGGCGCCAAGGCCCGCGACGCCTGCTGCGACGTGGTCAACCGCGGCGTCGCGCTGTGGGGCGGCAGCGTTTTCGTCGGCGCCCTGGACGGGCGGCTGATCGCCCTGGACGCGAAGACGGGGGCGGAGCGCTGGTCGGTGCAGACCACCGATCCGGCGAAGCCCTACACCATCACCGGCGCGCCGCGGGTGGTGAAGGGCAAGGTGGTGATCGGCAACGGCGGCGCCGAGTTCGGCGTGCGCGGCTACTTCAGCGCCTACGACGCCGACACCGGGGCGCTGGCCTGGCGCTTCTACACGGTGCCCGCTTCCGCCGACGGTCCCGTCGAGCACGACGAGCTGCGCCTGGCGCAGCGTACCTGGTCACCGGACTCGCTCTGGGAGACCGGCCTCGGCGGCACGGTGTGGGACTCGTTCGCCTACGACCCCGAGCTCGACCTGCTCTATGTGGGCGTCGGCAACGGCTCCCAGTACAACCGCGCCCAGCGCAGCCCCGGCGGTGGCGACAACCTGTTTCTGGCCAGCATCCTGGCGGTGCGGCCCGACACCGGCCGCCTGATCTGGCATTACCAGACCACGCCTGGGGAGAGCTGGGACTACACCGCCACCCAGCACATGATTCTGGCCGACCTCGACATTCTCGGTGAGCGCCGCCGGGTGCTGATGCAGGCGCCGAAGAACGGCTTCTTCTACGTGCTCGACCGCGCCACCGGTGAGCTGATCTCGGCCGAGAACTACGTGCCGGTGAGCTGGGCCAGCCACGTCGACCTGGAGACCGGCCGCCCGGTGGAGACCGGCCGCGCCGATTGGAGCCGCGAGCGGCGCATGGTCACGCCGTCGATCCTGGGCGGCCACAACTGGCACCCCATGGCGTTCAGCCCGAACACGGGCCTGGTCTACATCCCGACCATTCACGCCGTGTACCCGTTCGTGCCCGACCCCGACTACGCCTACGACCCTGCGACCATGAACACTGGCGAAGACTTCCCGGCGCTGGTCGAGGGCACGCCGGCCCTGGCTCCCGGGTTCTGCTCGCCCACCCGCCTCACCGCCTGGGACCCGGTGCAGCAGCGGCAGGCCTGGCAGGTGAAGTTTTCCCGCGGCGTCAGCGCCGGGGTGCTGGCCACCGCCGGCGGCCTGGTGTTCCAGGGCACCACCGACGGCCGGCTGGTGGCTTACGACGATGCCAGCGGCCGCGTGCTCTGGGAGGCGCCCACCGGGGTGGGCATCATGGCGCCCCCCGTCAGCTACGCGGTGGATGGCGTGCAGTACGTGGCCGTGCTGGGCGGCCTGGGCGGCGCCCAGGGCGGCCACGTCGACCGCCTCGATAACGTCAACACCGGCCACGTCTTCGCGTTCGCCCTGGGCGGCCAGCAGGCGCCGCCCGACGTCCCGGTGGCCGAGCGCACGGTCAGCGTGCCCGACATAGCCCTGGACGCCGACGCCGTCGCCCGCGGCGGCCGGCTGTACGCCGTGCACTGCCTGCGCTGCCACGGCGTCAACGCGGTGGCGTCAGGTTTGTATCCCGACCTGCGCACGGCCAGCGCCGGCGTGCACGAAAGCTGGGACGCGATCGTGCGGGGCGGTGCCCTGGCGGGCAGCGGTATGGCGTCGTTTGTCGACGTGTTGAGTGCCGACGGCGCCCGCGACGTGCACGCCTACGTGATCAGCGAAGCTGTCGCCAGCACCGGCTGGGGGCGCCGGCTGCTGCAGGCGGCGGCGGGCCTGGTCTGCATACCGGCGGAGTGGCTGGCGGACTAGCCCGCCGTCGAGGTGACCGTGGCGCGCCTGCTGATCCTGAGCGCCAGCCAGGCCATGGGCAGGTAGGCGCCGACGAGGTCGACGGCGATGAACCAGGCTGGCGCCGGAATCATCGTCGCGGCCGTGATGCCGCCGGCCAGGAACGCGACGCCAATGCCGTACGCAAACGCGGCACGATAGCTGGCGGCGATCAGGAACGCGGCGAGTGCGCCGGCCAGGGTGCCGAGGGCGTGGGCCAGAAACGGGGCGATGAAATGCTTTGCCTCATACAGATGCATGGCGGCGGCGATGGAGTCGGCGTCGGCCGGATCCACGCCGGCGGGCGGCGGGATGAGGCTCGAGCCCGCCATGACGATAGCCATGTTGACGCTGCCGCCGAGCACCAGGCCGACGATGACGGCGATAGAGTTCCGCAGCAGGTTCATGGGCATCCCCTCAGTGGGCCGCGGAGACCTGATCGAGGTAAAAGACGTTGCCGTCTGGATCCTGCATCAGCGCCATGAACCCACCCCACGGTTGTCGCGTTGGCGGCATGGTGAACTGAACGCCTTGGGCGACCAGGCGGGCGTGCTCGGCTTCGAGGTCGTCGACGTCGAAGCCCATGCCGGTATGCCGGCCCACCAGCGCGGCCTCGGCATCGCCAGGCACGGCGACGCCGAGGCGCACCGGCCCGGCGGCAAACGAGGCGTAGCCGTGCTCGGGAGCTGAGAACTGGAGCTCGAGCCCGAGGCGGTCTCGAAAGAAGCCGGTGGCGCGGTCGAGATCGGTGACGAAGACGTTCACGCAGGCGATCCGCATGATGCCCTCCCCGTTCGTCGTTTGCCGGGCCCCAGCATACTCCTGACCGCGAACCTTTACAGCGGGTTGTTGCCGTACGCCTTGAGCTCCACTCGCGAGCCTTCTTCCGGATCGGTCTCGACAAGCAGGCCAACGCCTGGAAGATAGAACTTGTTCTCCTCGGCATCGGGTTCAAGCGGTGTGAAGTCACGGGTGCGCAGACAGGTGCCATTGCACGACAGCACGCTGTCGTCTTCGAGCGTAGCGGTCTCGTCGGCGCTGAGATCGAGAATCTCGATCACGTCCTCGGCATCGCCCCAGGCCACCTCCTGGCGGAAGAACTGGCCCGGCATCGGGTCGAACGGCAGCAGAATGCCGGCCTTGGCGCCGTCCCGGGCGTGCTTCCAGGAGCCCTCGATGTCGACCAGCTCCGGCTCCTCGGGGGCATCGCCGTCGAACACCTCGAAGTTCTCGGAGATCTCACCGCAGTAGTAGACGTTGCCCCACGCATCCTGGGCATACCAGTCGCGGGTGATCTCCACTGCCACACCGTCCTCCTCGGCGGTGTCTACTACGACGATGCAGGTGACGCCGTCGATGTTCTTGGTGTCGCCTGTCACTTCGACGGTGATGGTTTCCTCGCCATCAGGATCTTCGTAGACCCAGAAGTTGCCGGGCACCAGCGGAAAGTAGGGATTGGGTGTCACGCTGTCGCCGATCAGCAGCGGATCGACGAAGGTGTTGGCGAACGCGGCACCGAACGCTGGCTGGTAGGGCGCTTCGCCGACGCCGTCGCACACCTCCAGGCGCGCAGAGAACACCTCGCGGCACTCGGCACGGCCTTCGCGGTACTCGGCGCCTGCCTCGGCAAGGCATCCGGAGACGTCATCTTCGTTGAGACAGTTGGCGGCTTCGGTGAGGTAGTCGTCGCGGCCTTCGGCACCGCAGGCCTGCCTCAGCACGCCCGCGGTGGCGCTGCAGGTTGGATAGGCCGCGTTCTCCCCGACAGCGGAGAGTCCTGCGGCGCTGAGCAGCAGCCCGGCGGCGATCTGGAGAATGTGTGGTTTCATGGCCTTCGCTCCTCGGTTTCAGGGTGATCACCATGGAAGAGGCGCGGCCGCCGGATTTTCTGTCGCGCCAGGCGGCGACAGATTTCCGCCATCGCCGGCCTCTATACTCGATGACCCACCACGGTGAAGGTGTGGCGGTGAGGAACGGCAGGTGCCGGAGCCGGTGAGCACAGACAGCCAGGCGCTGGAGCTGGCGCGCGACCGCGCGCTGGCGCGGCGTATGCAGCGCGGCGATACCGGTGCGTTGGCCGAGTTCTGCAGCGCCTACCTGCCCCGCGTCTACCGCTTCGCGCTGCACCGGGTCGATCAGCCGGCCGATGCGGATGACGTGGTACAGGCGGTGATCACCAGCGCCGCGCGTCACATCGGCACCTATCGCGGCGAGGCGACGCTGCTGGCCTGGCTGCTCGCCATCTGCCGGCGTGAGCTGTTCCGGTACGGCGCGGCCGAGGTGCGCCGTCGGGCGCTGATCAGCAGCGATCAGGACGATGTGTTCGGCGCGCTCGCGGCTCGGCTGGCCGCCCCGGCCGACGACGAGCCGGATGCGGTCGCGCAGCGGCTGGAGCTGGCCGCGTGGGTACGCGAGCGGCTGGACGAGCTGCCCGAGCACCACGCCAGGGCGCTGGAGCTGAAGTACGGGGAAGGTCTCAGCTCGCGGGAAATCGGTTCGCGTCTGGCGATGAGCGATGCGGCGGCGCAATCCCTGCTGGCGCGGGCCCGGCGCAATTTCAAGGAGGTATGTGATGCGCGTGCACGGGACGAAGCGGACGTCACGAACGGCGCCGGTTGAGGCGTCCAGGAGCCAGTGGTGACCACGCAGCAGCCCAATGACGATGAAGCGGCGCTGGCCGAGGTGCTGCGCGCCGCGGGCCGTCGTCCCAAGCCCGACGAGGCGCAGCTCGAGCGCTGGCAGCAGCAGTTCGCCGCGGAGCTCGGCGCCGGGCAGGCGCGACAGCGGCGGCAACTGACGTCGCGGCTGCTGGCGGCCGGCGCGGCGGCAGCGATCCTGGCGGCCGTTGTCGTCGGCCTCTGGCCGGAACCCGCCATGCGGGCGCCGGCCGACGTGGCGCAGGTGCTGCGTGTGGTCGGCGGCAACGTCACGGATGGGGCCGATGGCGGCCGCCGCACCCTGCGCGCCGGCGACCCGGTGGGCGCCGGCGACCGCCTGACCACCGGCATCGGCAGCGGCCTGGCGCTTGCTTATCGCGGCGCCGAGGTGCGTCTCGATGCTGACACCTCGGTGCGAGTCGAACTCGACGCTCTGCAGCTCGAAGCCGGGCGCGTTTACGTCGACACCGCACCTGGCGAGGCGAGGTCTCTGCGCGTGGCCACGCCCGCCGGCGACTTCCGCCACGCCGGCACCCAGTTCCTCGTGGCCGTAGAAGGCGATCGCGTGATGGGCGCGGTTCGCGAGGGCACCATTCACTTTCGCCATGCCGATGGTGACGTGGCGTTGACGGCCGACGCGACCATGGCTCTCCAGCTCACCGTGGATGCGGACGGCCTGCGCGAAGCGGCGCTGCCACGGCAGGGCGGGCCCTGGTCTTGGGTGACGAAGACGGCGCCGGGCATGTCGCTGGCGGGCCGCAGCGCCGATGATGCGCTGCGCTGGGCTGCCCGGGAGCTGGGGCTGACGCTGGTGTATGCGGACGACGGCAGTGCCCGGCTTGCGGAGGCCGTGCGGATGGCGGGCAGCCGGGCGCCGGTGTCGCCGGAGGAGGCGCTGCAGGTGGTGGCTCAGGCGGCCGGGCTGGAGGTGTCCGCGCAGCCGGATGGCCGGCTGCGGGTGGCCACGCCCTAGAAGCTGATCAGCACGCCCACGGAAGGCACCCGCGGCAGCAGTGTTTCCCGGGCCGGGGCCAGAGTGACCACGCCGTCTTCCGCCTCGGCGTCGTAGTCGATGCCGGCTACGTTGCCGCGGTCCAGCAGGTTGGTAACGCTGGCGAACAGGGTGAGGCGCGAACGCCCGACCGGCCAGCTGCGGCGCACGCTGACGTCGAGGGACACGTAGGGATCGAGACGGCGATTGTTGAGCCAGTCGGCCACGTTCAGCGTGACACCCTCGTCCACGGACGCCGGCAGCAGCGAGCCGCGCCAGCCCGAATGCCAGGTCAGCGCCAGCGCGGCGGTGAATTGCTCGTCCTGCCATGACAGCATGCCGTGGGCGGTATGGCGCTGCGACCAGCGCCGCGGCACCCACTGCCCGTCGAGGCGGTCATCTGCGTCCAGGTAGCCGTAGCGCAGCAGCAGCGTGGCACGGTCGCCGAGCTGGCGGCGGAGTTCCAGATCGGCGCCGCGGGCACGGGCCCGTTTCGGCCGAATGAATACCCGGTCCGGCTCCAGCTCCGGCACCAGCACGAACGGATTGAACAGGTTTTCGAAGCGGCCCTTGGTGCGGCCGTAGCGCTTCTGATAAGCCGCGGCCGTCACCGTCCAGCGCGCCGCCAGCCACTCAGCGCCCAGAATGTAGTGATCGGCCCGCTGCGGCGCGAAGAACCCGGCGACACCGTCGGCCACGGGCAGCTCGTGCAGGGCCTCGGGCTGGTGGAAGCGGCCGATGCCGCCGTGCAGCGTCAGCCCTGCCGTGGCGGCGTAGCGGATGCCCAGACGCGGCGAGAGCTGATCGTTGCTGCCTTGCGGATCGTAGCCCTGGACGTCGTAGCGCAGCCCCGGCTGCAGCCGCCAGCGGTCGCCGACGGCGAAGTCGCCGGCCCAGTAGGCGCCGCCGGACCAGCCGTCCGGGTCGAGGTGCAGGTCGTGCGCGCGCACGGCCGCGCCGGACAGCGCTACGCCCACAGCGCCCCGGTCGACGAAGGCGAGGGAATCGTACTCGGCGTCGCCATGCTCGGCGTCGATACCGAACTCCATGCGCGCGTCGCCGCGCACCCAGGCAAGATCGGCGCGGGCAGCGAGCTTCCTCACGCGCTGCCGGTGATCGAGCACGCCGCCGGCGCCGCTGCTGTCGTCGAGGTCGCTCTGCCGCTTGTGCCGGTCGGAGCGGCTGTAGGCCAGCGTGGTGCTGCTGGCCAGGCCGCGTCCGTGGTCCATCTCGAGGCGCGTCCACAGGTAGCCGCTGTCGACCTTCGACCCCGAGACGGTCTCGTCTTCGGTCAGGGTCACGTCGTCGTGGCTGACAAAGCCACCGACGGTGATGGCCGCGGCCGGTGTCAGTGCCCGACGTGCCCGCGCGAACGCGTCGTGGTAGCGGGGCCTTCCCAGGCTCGAGTCGACGCGTTTGAGCACCTGGTCGAGGTTGCCGCGGCGGGCCGAGACCAGATAGTCGACGTCACCGGCGCGGCCCTGGGCGTTGGCTAGCAGCGAGAACACGGACACGCCGATCTCGCGTCGCGGTTCCGCCGGCGAGCGCCCGGTGGTGATCTCGATGACGCCGCTCATGCGGTTGCCGTAGCGGGCGGGAAAGCCGCCGGTGTAGACGTCGATGGCGTGCACGGCCCGATCGTCGACGATGCTGAAGATGTTCTGGAAGTCGGCCAGATGGTAGGCCTCCAGCAGCTCGACGCCGTCGACGCGCACCAGAAGCTCGTCCTGCAGGCCGCCGCGGATCTGCGGCTTCGCGGAGACGCCCACCGACGACATGCCCGGCAGCGCGGCCGCGGCCCGGATGGCGTCACCCCCCAGACTCGGAATGGTGTTCAGATCGTCGGTGCTCAGCGTCGAGACACTGCCCGCGGCGCCCTCTCCCGCCAGGCGGTAGCGGCTGCCGGTGACGATCACGTTCTCCAGAACGGGTTGGGTTTGCGGCGAAGCCTCGGGGGTGGCGGCAGCGACATCGGGTCCGGGCTGCGGTCGGCGCACGATCACCCACTGGCGCCCGGCGCGCTCGAGCTCGAAGCCGATCTCGGCCAGCGCCCGCCGTACCTGGCCGAGATCGACGTCGTCGAGTTCGAGCGGGGTGGACGCGTCGATGACATCGGCGGCGAACAGCACGTCATGGCCGTCTGCGGCCAGGTGATCCAGGGCTTCGTCTAGGCGGATGGAGCGGGCCGAGGCGGTTGCGCCGAGCACGCCGAGCAACGCCATCAGGCAGATACGTAGCAGCGGTGCGGCGCTGCGATCGCGCAGCATCCCGGGGCCGCTGCCGCGGTGCCCCGGGCGGGTCATCAGTCGGCCCAGCCGAGCATGCGCAGGCTCCACGGTGCGTTCCAGATCTTCACCATGTGGGCGACCTTGCCGTGTTCATTCATGGTGAGCGCGTAGACGTAGTGCGCCTGCACGGTTCTGCCGGTGGGCGGCACCGGGCCGCCGTCGCCGGTGTGGGTGCCCGTGAACGTGGCGAAGAACAGTGCGGTGCGGCTGTTCTCGTCGTAGGCCTGGGCGTGGATCTCGTAGCGGCAGCCGGGAACCGGCCCGGTGCCGAATCCGCGCATCCACTCGCAGTAGCCCTGCACGGTGTCGATGTCGGCGACCGGCTCGCTCTGGGCGGCGAAGGTGGCACCGTTCGCGACGTGAGCCTTGCAACCCTCCCAGCCCTTCAGCGACTCACAGGCGTGAAAGAAAGCCGTAGCCGTCTGCATTGCGGTCATGGTCTGCCCTCCTCCGATTGGAAGGCCATGGTAGACCGAACCGGGTGGGCTGTCCTGCCGCTTGTTGCTCAGCCCCCGGATGCAGCGCGGCGCGCGTTCTTGTGCGCGTACATGCGCTGGTCAGCGTCAGACATCAGGTCGTCGAGCGTGCGATGCCGGGCGGGGTCGAGCGGCACCCGGCCGACGCTGAAGGCCAGCTCGTAGCCGCGCTGCGCCTCGCGATCGTGCGCGTCCACGGATTGCTGCAGGCGTGTGATGGCGGCATCGCTCTCGGTATCGGCGGCATTGGTGAGCAGCACGGCGAACTCGTCACCCCCCAGCCGGCCGATGACGTCCGACTCGCGGAACGTCTGCTGCAGCAGCGTGGCGAAGGTGGTCAGGGCGCGATCCCCCTCGGCGTGGCCGAACGTGTCATTGACCTCCTTGAAGCCATCGAGATCGAAGAACAGCAGTGCTGCGGGGCGTTGCAGCCGGCGGCACAGTGCCAGCGCATGCACCGCCAGCGCTTCGAAGCCGCGGCGGTTGGAAACCATGGTCAGCTCGTCCATGGTCGCAAGCTGCACGGCAGCCAGCTCCTGCTCGGCCATGCGCGCCAGATCGCGCAGCAGCGCCAGGTCGTCCTCGTCGAAGTCCCGCGGCTCCCGGTCGATCAGGCACAGGGTGCCCAGGCGGCTGCCGTTCGGCACCCTGAGCGGGCAGCCGGCGTAGAAGCGAATCGCCGGATCGTTGACCACCAGCGGATTGTCGTGGAAGCGCTCGTCGATGGCGGCGTCGGGCACCAGCAGCACCTCGTCACTGAGGATGGCGTGGCCGCAGAACGAGACGTCGCGCGAGGTCTCGCAGGCGTCGAGCCCCTGGCGCGACTTGAACCATTGCCGGTTCTCGTCCACCAGGCTCACCAGAGCGATCGGCACGCCGAACAGGCGCTTGGCCAGACGCGTAAGCCGGTCGAAGCGTTCTTCCGGCGACGTGTCGAGGATGTTGAGCGCGCGCAGCGTGTCTAGACGGGTCTTTTCGTCCTGAGGCGTCGAAGGCGCTTGCATGGTTTTCCCCTGTATGTGACTGGCTGCTGTCCCCCTGTCGCGTCGGCGCGACGAGCCAGCCGTCGTTGCCGAAAGTCTAGTTCGGGCCCATGGGCCCGCAGGGCTGTCATGGCCGGACTGTGCGGTGGTTCGCACTCTGCCGGCAGATGGCCGCCGTGGCCGCGGGCTGCTAGCCTGGGCTCGCGCATCCGGGGAGGGCGGCGTGAAGCAACGACAGGCAGCCGGCGGGCCAGGCTTCTGGAGCTACCTGCGCGAGCGGGAGATTCAGCACCTGCCCTCAGGGCGGCTGCGCTGGTGGCTGCTCGGCCTCATCGTGCTGGGCTGGGCGGTGGAGCAGTACGAGGCTCTGAAGATCGGGCCGGTGCTGGTGTACGTGCTGGCCGACTTCGACAAGACCCTGGTGGACTGGGGCCGGGTGGCAGCCCTGGTGGGCCTGCTCTACAGCGCCGGCGCCGTGCTGCTGTCCCGCGCCGCGGACCGATTCGGCCGCCGGCCGCTGATGATCTACCCGGTGGCCGCTTACGCCCTGATCTCCGTGGGCGGTGCCCTGGCGCCGAACTTCTACACCCTTGCCGGCCTGGCCATGGCCGGCAGCTTTCTCATGGCGGGCATGAACCCCGCCGTGCACGCGGCTTCCCGGGACCTCACCCCACGCATGGGTCGCGCCATGGTCTACGCCTGGGTGTCGCTGGCATTCACCATCGGCGCGCTGATGTCCACCGCCGTGGCGGCGCGGACGCTGCCGATCTGGCCGGGCTGGCGGCCGCAGTTCTGGATAGCCGCCGTGCTCGGCGGCGTCACCGCGCTGGTGATCTTCGTCTTCTACCGCGACCTGGCGCCCCGCGTGCGTGGCCAGATCCTGCAGGATGCCGCTGACGCCGTGCCGGCCGCCGGTGCCGGGCCGCAGGCGGCGGGCGCCGGCACCGCCCTGCTGGCGGCCGGGCCGGTGGCCGTCACCGACGCCGAGCGCTACCTGGACGGCCGCGCCGTGTACCGCAGCCCGCGGCTGTGGCTGCTGTCGACCACCATCGTTTTCTGGTCGCTGGCCTATGTCGCCGTGGCCGCCTACGTGCCGGTGTACCTGGCGCAGCACTTTGCCGTCGAGCCCGCCCGGGCCGCCGCCATCACGTCCTACTTCTGGATCGTGTTCACCGGCAGCGTGTTCCTGTCGGGCTGGCTGTCCGACCGGCTGCGGGTGCGCAAGACGGTGACCGCGTTCGGCGGCGTCAGCACCGGGGCGTGCTTCCTGGTCGGCGCCAGCCTGCCGCTCGGCACACCGGAACCGGTGCTGGTGCTGGTCTGGTCGCTCACCGGCTTCTTCGCCGGCTTCATCTACCCGGCCTGGTGCGCCATCTACTCCGAGACCGCCGAGAGCATCTCGCCCCACGGCGTTGGCCGTGCCTTCGGCATCACCGCCACGCTGTCGCCGCTGGCCGGGCTGACCCTGAACCTGGGGCTGCCCCAGGTGGTGGCTATCTGGGGCTGGCCGACCTGGATGGCCATTGCCGGCGTCTGCTGTCTGTGCGTGTCCGCGCTGGTGGCCTGCGGCGAAGGGCCGTGGTGGGTGCCGCGCGCCGCGCGGCGGGTTGCGTTCGCGGAGCGATAGTTTCAGGCTGATACGGCATCCATTGGCCACTGAGGGTCTGCAATGACCGCCAAGCTCAATCTCATGGATCAGTTTCCCGACGTCACCCTCACCGCGACCACCGAGGAGAAGATCAGCCTGCCGGCCGACATCGGCAGCGACTACGCGGTGGTGCTGTTCTATCGCGGCCACTGGTGACCCTTCTGCCGCCGTCTGTTAGACGGCTACGAGAAGCTGGCCGGAGCCTTCGCGGATCAGGGCGCGCGCATCATCGCCGCGTCGGTGGATTCCAAGGAAGACACGGCCAAGGTCGCTGAGGGCCTGTCTTTTCCGGTCTGCTACGGTGTCGATCGTGCCACCGCCGACCGCATCGGCGCCTGGTGGGAGGAGAAGCGTGGCCACATCCAGCCGAGCGAGTTCCTGCTGACCGGCAAGGGGCGCGTGCTCGGCTCGGTGTACAGCTCCGCTCCCATCGGCCGAATGGACCCGGAGGAGACCCTGGCGCTGGTCACCATGCTGGCGAAGCGCAAGCGCGACGGTTGAGTCGTAGAGGGGGTCAGCGTGGCCGGTGCTGAGTGTCGAGCCCGGCGGTGATGAACACGGCCGTCGCCTCGCCCTCGACATCGGCCGTGTGCCAGGTACCCGGCGGGTTGATCGCGTACTCCCCGGCACGCAATGTGACTTCAGCGGTCGTGCCGTCGGCGTTCTGCTGATGCAGGGTCATGGTGCCCGCCGTGCAGAGCACCACCTCGCTGCCGAGCGGATGCATCTCCCACATGGTCCAGGGCTCCGTGAACGTGTGCATGCTGACCAGACGGCCCTCCGTACCGTCGTCCGCGTGGCGGGCCGTGTACGCCTCGTACCAGTCCATCGCACCGGTGAACCGAGGTTCCACCACGGCCGTCGCCCCAAGCCCCAGATGCAGAGGATGGCTGCCCAGGTGGTTGGCGTGCTTCGATGTTCCTGTCATGGCGTGGTGCCTCCGTTGGCTGCGCGCCCCCGGAGCTTACACCGGCCGGCGCTGGGATGAGCGCGCGACGTTCTTGACGCCTCCCCCAATGGCTTGCGGAAAAAGACCACCCGCTCCGTTTCCTGAAATCCCAACGCTCGGTGCGTTGTGTGGCTGACGGTGTTGGCGATGTCGGCATCGGATGCCAGCTCGACCATGCCACGGCGCCGCGCCCAGTGGCCCACCGCCGCGACCAGCGCGCGGGCAATGCTCCGGCGGCGCGCGTCTGGAGCGACGAAGATGCCCTCGAGGAAGGCCACAACTGCTTGCGCAGGCCGAGCCAGGCATCCATGTCGGCGTGGGAGATGGGGCGGATCATCACGTGCTCGCCACCTGCGTCGGCTCAGAGCAGGATCGAGGGGAGATATGCCCCATGCGGCTCGTTGTACAAGCCGATGCTCATGTAGGTCATGGGCTGCACCACCTTGAGCCCTGATTCCAGACACCACCGGAACAGGTCGCCGTTGCGCGTCGGCAACAGAAATCCCGTACCGGCAGACTCCGGTGCGGCACCGATCAGAGCCTTCAGGCCGACATTGGATCTTGCAACCGCATAGCCACCGAAACCGATCATCGTCGCAAAGCCGGTAACGCTGCCGCCATGCTCGACCACCGTCGCCGTGCGGGCGGCAACGGCGTCCTCGAGCTCACGGCCGCCCTCGAATCCATGCACCTTCCTGCACAGGTCGTTGCAGGCCGCCACATCGCCTTCGATTGCCTGGCGTACCGGGTAGCCGGCGATGGTCTTCTTCAGCGGCGCGCCCTGCCTGCAGGACAACGGCTCACGCACGTCGAACCCCAACTTGGGGTACAGGCTGAGCGATCGGCCGTGATATGCCGCCTGCACGAGCCGAACGCTGGGATGGCCACTCGACCATGCCCGTTCCAGGGCATGCGTCATCAGCTCCCGCCCGATTCCGGCATTCTGCAGCATCGATTCGGGATCGCTTCGCCGTGATGGCGCAAAGACACAGCAGGGTGAGCAGCACCGCGCCGACGAGCAGCCGTTTCGGTTGCTCTCGCATCAGCCTACGAGCTCAGGTGCGGCTGCGCTTGGCGTTGGTCTGGCGCTCGTAGTCGGCAGCGTCGAACCAGCCTCGCGATGCGACTATCTGGCAATCGGCGTCGAGGTCCCATTCCTCCCAGCCGACCACGCACAGCGGGTTGCCCGTGACCGCATGTGTGCCGGTGAAGGTCCAGAAGTAGGCCACGTGGCCGCCGGCACATCGAACGTCGTCGCAAACCAGGCGCAGGTCCGGCACGTCGGCGAAGAAGCCCGCGGCCATGACACTGACACCTTTGCGACCGACCGAGGGCTCGCCGCGATTGATCACGATCTGCCCATCAGGGGCGTAGAACGACGCCACGGCGTCGGGTGAGCTGGAGTTCCAGGCCGCCGTATAGGCGGCGGCCAGCTCTCTGATTCTGGTTTCGTCGAGCGTCATCGGGCCAGAAACGACTCGACCGCTGCGCAGTAGGCTTCCTTCTCCTCGATGTGGGCCATGTGAGAGGAGTCTTCGAACCGGATCAACTCCGCATGCGCGATGCCGTTCTTGAGCGCGAGCGCGCACGGCTCTCCGAGTTCGTCGTACTTGCCGTAGGTGATCAGCGCCGGTTGGGTGATGCGATGCAGGTCGGCGTCGCGAGTCCAGTCCTTCAGCCTGCCGACCACGGTGAACTCGTTCGGGCCATTCATGATCCGGTACACCTCATTGCCCTCGAGCGATGCAATGGATCTCAACACGCAGTCTGGCGGCGGATCGATGCGGCACAGGTGGCGCTGCAGGAAGGCCTGCTCGGCTGCCTCGTGGCGAGGGTCGTCAAGGTCGCCGGCCAGCAGCACCTCGGCATGGGGGGGCGGCAGGTCCGCCACGAGGCTGCGGCAGTGCTCGACGAAGGAAGCCGTGTTCGAAGACGTGGAAGCCAGTACCACCTTGCGTACGCCTCGGGGGCTCCGGCAGAGGTAGTCGATCAACAGCCAGCCGCCCCACGAATGGCCGAGCAGGCAACACTCGGCGAGACCAAGCGCGTCACGCACCTGGTCGACCTCGGATGTGAAGTAGTCGAGCGTCCACAACGACGCGTCGTCCGGCTTGTCCGACCGGCCACAGCCGAGCTGATCGTAGACGACGACCGGACGATGCTTCGCCAGGCCCTGCTCGAGCGGCTCGAGGTAGTGCGACGCCGCTCCGGGACCGCCGTGCAGCAGCAGGATGGGAACGGCGTCGCCGCCGCCACTGCGCCGGTACCATACCCGGCCGTGCTCGAGCTCGATGAAGCCTTCGTCTGCCATGGCGCTAAACGGTGCTCAGGGCGCCCCGGATCGGAGACACCGGCTCGTGTACGCGTCGCACGAGAAATTCAGCAAACGACGCCCCAGCCTTTACCTGGGACAGCCAGTCTTCTGGATCGAACTCCACGCCGACTGGATTGACCCCGAAATCCGGACCCTGAATGTAGGCATTACTTTCCTCAGCGGTCGCGAAGCAGTCGACCTGAAACTCGAGCTGGTTGCCGTCCGGGTCTGCGTAGTACATCGAGATGGTGAGGCCATGGTGGATGCACCAGTAGGGCACGATGCCCTTGGCCTTGAGGCGCGTGTAGTTGTCGAACAGGTCTTCGAGCGACGGGTAGGTGTAGGCGATGTGCTCGACACCCACCAGACCATGCTTCTCGGCATCGGTGCCTTCCGGCTGCACGGCGGCCAGATCGATGAACGCCAGGCGGTGGTGTTCGTCGTCGTAGGTGAGGAACGCCATCACCGGGTTCCGGTGCTGCACGCTGGCTTGGAACATCTCCTTGTACCAGGCGAGCATGTCCTCGAACCGGCGGGTGCGATAGACGACGTGTGCGAGCGCTGGTGGGGGACGTTGCGGCATCGGGCCTCCTCAATCGTTCGATCGTCTGACCGGCTTATAGCCCATCGCACGGGTTGCGGCCACCGCCGTACCCATCAGCGCGGTCAGTTGAACATGTCTGCCGCAACCTTCCACGCACCGTCTTCCTTCACCCAGACGACGAGATAGTATCCTTCGATCACCGAGCCGTCGGCGAGCATCGTCGTGGCAGTGCCATAGTCGTACGCCATCTCACCACTTGGCGCGACGGCTGCGAAATCGGACTTCCAGGAAACCAAATCGTCAGACTCAAGCATCGTGCGGGTCGCCTGCCGGACATTCTCGACGCCCACCACCGGTGGAGACCCGGGCATGATCAATGCCGAGTTCTGCGCCAGCAATGCCGTGATGCCGTACAGGTCCTTGGCCCCGAACATCGCCGACCATTCAGACTCGAGCCCCATGATTTCCTTCGCTTCGGCGTCTAGATCGACAGGCGCCGAGCCAGGGCCGCCACCGCAGGACGCCGTGGCGACAGTCGCCGCAAGCAGGCCGACAAGGGTAAGCCTCATGGTCGCGTCTCCTTTTCGTGTTTTTCGAATTGCGGCGAGCTGCCTGGGCCGCGATGCAGAATTCCCCGACGTATCGGCGTGTTGTTCTGGATGCTGGCTCAGGCATTTCGACACTCCTGAACAGTTAGTTCAGGGTGTCCACCAAACCGAAGGAAGCATCTGATCCGCTGCAGCGATGTGTTATGCCGCATAGCCACCTTCCACTATCGTGACAAGGGGCCATCGCTGGGCATAGCGCTTGGTTTCGGTCCGTCGCCTGAAAGTATCGATACTGACCCGGACAGGGTTTCGCCTGACCTTCATCGAAAAGAGATCGTCTAAGCCATGGGGCGAGATCACCTGGACACGGCCGTCAGCATCCTGGGTCACCCCCACGCAGGTGGCGAACTCTGGCCAGGAGGCTACCGCTTCATGCAGCGATCGTAGCGGCGCTACCGCGTGGCCGAAATGATGCTCGTACCATAGGTGGACATGCGCTTGATTCGTAACTTCCCATGGAAAGTCACTACAGTACTGCTCGATGCGCAACTGATGCACCCGCTCTTCGCCAGCCACCTCGGTCGAATCAAAGTACGCGAGATCAACGTCAGCTAGAGACGAAGGCTCAGCATAGCCGTGCAGGTGGTCCCACACCAAGTTGCGCACAGCACCGGCACCAATGCACCAGGAGGGAAGCCCGAGTTCACGAGCCGCGCGCAACGCTCGCTGGAACCAAGCCGATGCATTGACGATCTGGCAAAGCTCATCCTTCAGGTCCGTGGGCGGTACGTTCATGCGGCATTACGTCGCGCATCACCGGCGGAGCAAAGTGGCGGGCGACTTGCGAATGCGAATCGCGTGACACTTTGAGCCGTCCACTGCATGCGCTTTGTCAGCCGGCGAGCAACGGCTTATCGAGAAGCTCGAACCCGTTCCTCTCGGTGTAGCCAAATCGATGATAGAAACGGCGTGCAGCATCGTTGTTGCGGGACAGCTGCAACGACACATTCGTGCATCCAATTCGGGCAAACTCGGATTCCGCCGAACGAAGCAGCTCGGATCCAACCCCAACTGAGCGCCCGGACGGAAGAACGAAAAACTCATCGATCTCTGCCGTAAGGCCCATGTGTTCAAGGCTGAAGACATACACGGCAAGTATGTACCCGACAGCCACGTTCTTGTGATACGCGATCCAGCCGGCTCCAAGCTCGGGCCTTGATAGCAGGCGGTCAAGCTGCTGCCTTAGAGGTGCCGGGTCGAATCCAGAAATCGACTCGAAACTCCAATATGCCTCGACTAACGGAAGCAGTATCGTTGAATCACCCGCTATTGCTCTCTTGATCGAAGCCATAACGTCTCTCAGCCGGCTAACGTCGCGTATCAGCGGCCGACGAAATCGGCGCAGCTTTTACGAGAGCAAACGGTGTGACGGTTTGGGCGGTCCGCTGCATCGCCATGGTTGGACGGCGCCTCATCTGGATCACGATGACCGCGCTCGGCCAGTAGTGGACATCGCTCAATGGTACATTTGCGCGCTGTAGGTGAGAAATCACCGTCTGGCGTTGCGTGGCTGGGGAAGCGCACATGAAGGGTCTTACCTTATGGGGTTTAGTTGTCTATTACTTAGCGACAGGATTGTTTATCTCAGTCTTTCCTCTCCTGTTCTATGAGACTGGTCCCGGAGTTTCCGATACGGGTCCCTACAACATGCATTTCTTACGCGATGTCGGCTTTGCCTTTACAGTTAGCGCGTTCGGTATCGCATATGGCCTCAGGCGAAAGTCGAAGCCTTTGGTGGTGTTTGGCACTGCATGGATCGCTATGCATGCGTTGTTCCATTTGATTCTGTGGTGCGTCCACCCATCGGTTGAGGGGGTGATAAACGATCTGATTCTTGTCGTATTGCCCGCCGCAGTGGCCACATACCTGGGACTCACCTATATGGATCCAGAGATGACTAGGCGCTAGGTGTTTCGATAAGTCGCCTCACTTTTCCTTGAGAGTAACGACCACAGCAACTCGGTCCCGGGGCGCTCCCAAAATCGCGTAGTAGACGCTGGCGGCAACCATTCGATCGCCGTATTTGCTACCCATGGCCTCGAGTACGCGGTTCGCTTCATCTTCGGAAATCGAATCCACTCGTTCTGCATCGGGTATTCGAATACTTGTTGCGCCTGCTCGCGTGAACCGTAGCGGCTTTCCGGACAGCAACGAATCCGCCACCTCCGGATCAGCTTCATAGTAGACGACTGGATCACCAGCTATCTCGAGCACCCACACCCTGGCCGCATGCGTCTCCGGGCCGACATTAATGGCCAGTTCTACAACCTCTCCTGATTCATAAGTAGCGATCACATAGAAAAAGGTGCTTGCCCAAGCCAACACGGGGATTATGGCCATCGCGACACACCATCCCGTGTCAGATTGAGACGGCTTTAGCCAAACCTTCGCGAGCAGCGCCCCGCCCAGGACGACGGTCACCCACGCGATCGCTCCGCCCCGGTCTACTACGATGAATCCAGCGGCGACGGTCGTGAGACCGGCAATTGAGACGGCGATTGCGCGAGAATTCATAAGAATCTTCGAAGGACTGATTGCATTATCTTCAACGGCCAGAATGGCGGTTCTGGATAGTGGCCGGTCGATCCTGTGCCGTCCAACGCTCACGATCAGCGGCGCAGCAACCTGGCGTCCGCTGCATCGTGTAGTTAGCTGGCACGTCGTAGTTCCTCCCTGACAACTCGACGTAGCGTCTCTTCTAGCGGCTCGTGCTCTCGCTCGATGTGATTGTGAAGAGCCCGGTTGATCAGAGCCTGGTAGCTACCCCCACCGGCATCCTCGACCTGTCGCTTGAACCACTCTACAACCTCGTCATCAAGTCGAATCGTGATTCGAGTCTTACCCGGCGGCGTGGGAATTACGGGCCCACGTTTGCCCTTGCTGAAGTCGTATTCCTTTCTCATGGTCGATTCTCGTAAATCATGCGCTCAGTCTTGGAAGCCTTGCGGGATGAA
>JAVJUA010000047.1:0-837 GCA_040219935.1 Pseudomonadales bacterium
CGGCCCGCCACGTGCTGTCGTCGCGCTCGCTGGCGTTCAGGCCCAGCACGTCCAGCTAGCTCGCATCTGTCCAGGCCGTGCGCGCCTTCTGCTGGTTGACGTACTCGTCGATCGCCGCGTCGCTGGCGACCGCCAGCAGCACGACCAGCAGGATGTACGGCAGGCCGAAGAGCACGTCGACCACGCGCATCATCGCCGCGTCGGTCTTGCCGCCCGCGTAGCCCGAGATCGCGCCGTACAAGGTCCCGATGAACACGCTGATGAGGGCGGCGCTCAGGCCGATCCCAAGCGAGATCCCCCCGCCGGTCATCACGCGGTACAACAGGCTGCGCCCCAGCACGTCGGTGCCCAGGATCATCGACACGCGGTTGCCGTCGTAGACCCAGTGCTCGGCCATGGCGTCGGCCAGTTCCCCCTCGGTTGCCTGCCGGGCCTCGCGCTCGGTCACGCTGAATTCGGCCGCAACCTGGTCGACCGCCTCGGCCGGCACCAGCGCGTTGAGCTTGAGCGCACTCTCTTCGCCCACGGCCCACCACGGCGGCAATCGCCCGTACTCGGCGCTGCCCGCGTTGTACCGCGCCACGCTCGAGCCCTCGCTCACGCCAGGGTAACTCGGTGACGCCGGGTTGAGCGTCCAGAACAGGCCAAGCAGGCACACCAGCAGCGTGACGGCCAAGAAACCCATGCCCAGCATGCCCGCCCACGAACGCGTGAGGGGGTTGTCACGCTCCACCGGTGGCGCCGCCATCGCGGGCACCGACTTCGCGTCGGCGTGCACGGGCGCGTTGGCGGCCTCGGTGATCTCGCCGGGCAGGTTCGGCGGGATCGCCTGCCCTC
>JAVJUA010000048.1:0-282262 GCA_040219935.1 Pseudomonadales bacterium
TCGCGCGCCGGGTAACACCTGCTGGCCAGCGGGCGTCAGCGTTTTAGCGGCGGCGGAATACTGCGGGGCCTGAACAGGCCAGCAGGTGTTCCCCGGCACACGCCCGCCCCCCAACCCCCTGCTCTCGTCCTTGGTTGCGGGTTGGCGCTGCGAGCTGAATGAACGTGCAGAGCCGAATCGCACGGCCGTGAGCCATGTAGCCGGAAGCTGCGTTCTTAAACGTGATAAGCAGATTGAGGGGTGGTGTGGGGGCGTGGCCGGACAGGCCTTTTCGCGCGTTAAGCCACGCATCTCATCGCAGAGCCCCACCACAATGACGGCCGCTGCGCGAAAAGGCCTGTCCGGCAGGCGCCCCATTTCAACACCCCACAAATCTGCACTCCGGCGCCCCCGTTCAACGCCACACAAGTCTGCACCCCGGCGCCCCAGTTCAACACCACACAAACCTGCACCCCTTGATCTGCCGCCAGCGACTGGCGGCCGGGACCGGCGCTGTGCTATTGGTGACGTTTTTCTCGACGGGGACCATCATGACCGAAGCGGAAGTACTGGTGACCGACCGTGGCCACGTGCGGTGGCTGACCCTCAACCGCCCTGAGGCCATGAATGCCATCACCGGCGACATGCTCGGCCAGCTCAACGACGCGCTGAAGGCGGCCGACGACGACCCGAACGTGCGGGTGGTGGTGGTGACCGGCGCCGGGCGCGCGTTCTGCGCCGGGCTCGATCTCAAGCAGGCGGCCCGGGGCGAGGGCATCGGCGGTGCCGGGCTCGCCAACGCGGGAGCCCGTCACTACTCCACCCGCGAGATCTGCACCGTCACCCTGCAGCGCATGGACACGCCCGTGATCGGCGCCATCAACGGCGCCGCCGCCGGCTACGGGCTCGACCTGGCGCTGGGCTGCGACATGCGGATCATGAGCGACCGGGCCATTCTCATGCCGGGTTTCGCGCGCATGGGCGTGGTCCCCGAGAGCGGCGGCACCTGGTACCTGCCGCGGCTGCTGGGCTGGGCGAAGGCGTGTGAAGTCGCCATGCTGGGTGACACCCTGACCGCCGAGCAGTCCGCCGGCTACGGTCTGGTCAACAAGGTGGTGCCGGCGGACGCGTTCGAAGCCGAGGTGACCGCCTGGGCCGAGAAGATCGCCAGCAACGCGCCGCTGGCCATCGCCGAGATCAAGCGCCTGTTCCGCCACGCACTCACCCAGGACTTCGAGAGCCACTCCCACCACGTGCTGATGTCGGTGCTCAACCTGTTCCGCTCGGAAGACTTCCGCGAGGGCGTGCGCTCGTTTACCGAGAAGCGGCCGCCGCAGTTCCAGGGCCGCTGACGGCGTCCGCAACCAGGACCCAGGCCGCCGCCCACTGCTGTTCGCTCGCCCGCTGGCCACGGTCGTTGGGCGCGTCAGCGGCCGGGCACGGCCAGCGCGGCCCGCCGCCACAACAGCAGGGCGGCCAGCAGCAGGCAGGCCAGACCCACGGCGGCCGGGAACAGCACCGTGGTGGTCGAGTGCTGCTCCAGCGCCAGCACCACCAGGCCGTTGCGCACGCCGGCCAGCGCGAAGAACAGCGGGCTCTCCAGGTGTGGTTGCGCGTACGCGCGGCGCAGCGTTGGTCCGAAGCCGGCCAGGTCGGCGCCGGTGAGAATGACTACCGCCCACACCGGCTCGGCCGTGATGGCCCAGACCGGCAGCGCCGACGCGGCGATGACCAGAAACGCGCAGTCGCCGCGGGTGATGGCGGTGTCGCCGCGGTGCCGCCAGGCCAGCGCGGCGATGTAGAAGGTGATGATGCCGGACACGCCGATCGCCCAGGCGCCGACCCCGCCGCCGCCGGCAAGCTGCGCCAGGAACACGGTGAACGTCACCATGCCCCAGATGACCCAGGAGAAGACGTGGGGCTTGAGTCGCCCTCCGAGAATGGCGCGAACGTAGGGCACGAACAGCACGAACGTCAGCCCGATCGCGGCAGCGCTGAGGATCTCTCGGACCACGGGCTGTCTAGGTCAGCGTATCCGCCGGTGGCACGGCCGCCGGCTCAGCGCCCGAAGCGGGCCAGCCGCTCCTCGAGGTCGGGTCCGCGCCCGGGACTGTTGTCGCGCTCGAAGGCGAGGCCGTCGGCGAGCGTGTGGCTCTGGCCGCGGTTCACCAGCATCTTGTCGGCGCGCAGCGTGAACCAGGAGTTTTCCAGGAACGTGCGCGCCATGGATTCGGCGGCATCCAGCAGCGCCTCGTCGTCGACGCAGCGGTTGGCGAGGCCCAGCTTCACGGCCTCCTCGCCGGATACCACGCGGCCGCTGAACATCATCTCCTTGGCGGCGAGCAGCCCAATGCGGCGTGGCAGCCGCTGGCTCATGCCCCAGGTCGGCGACATGCCCCACTTGCCATGGGTGTCTGCCAGGCGCGCGCTCTTCGACACGATCATCAGGTCGCAGGCCAGCGCCAGCTCCAGGGAACCTGTGTAGCAGTGACCCTGCACCGCCGCGATCACCGGCTGCGGCAGGTTTTCGATGGCGTCCAGGGTTTCCGCCTGAAAATGGCGGCTGGGGGCCACATCGCCCGACTGAATGGCCTTGAGGTCGTTGCCGGCCGAGAACGAGCGCCCGCGCCCGCAGAGAATCACGCAGCCCACCTCGTCGGTCTGCCCCGCCAGGGCATCGACGTGTGCCCGCAGCTCGACGAACAGAGCCGGGCTCAGGGCATTCAGCACGTCGGGGCGGTTGAGGGTGAGGATGGCGAGCCCGTCCTTGTCGTGTCGTTCCACCAGCGTCGTCATGGTTGCGGTCCTCCCCGGATGATTGATCTGTCATCATACCTCGCGGTCAGCTCGAGGAACGCAGATGAAGCCCAGCCTGGTCATCGTCGGCGGCGGCGTCGCCGGTCTGTCATGCGCCGCGCAGGCAGCGGCCGATTTCGACGTCACCGTGCTCGAGGCTGAGCTGCAGCCCGGCTACCACAGCTCCGGGCGCTCGGCGGCTGTGTACATCGAGGCGTACATGAACGCGGTGATTCACGGGCTCACGGTGGACAGCCGCGCGCACCACCTGGCCGCCGGCGCGAAGCCGGTGGGAGACATCACGGTGAGCGACGCCGAGCACGAGGCCGATCTCGATCGGTTCGCCGCCGAGTGGCGGCCGCTGTGCCCCGACCTGCGCGAGCTCGGCGCGGCGGAAGTGCTGGCCCGGGTGCCGATCCTGCAACCGCAGCAGGTCACCCGGGCGGTTGTCGACCCCAATGCCCTGTCCATCGACGCCCACGGCCTGCTGGACAGCTTCCGGCGCGCGCTGGCCGCGGCCGGCGGGCGCCTGCTCAATCAGGCGCGGGTGGACCGGCTGGAGCGTCGCGGCTCGCGGTGGCAGCTGGGCTTCGGCGGGCAGACCCTGAGTGCGGATGTCGTGGTGAATGCGGCGGGCGCCTGGGGCGACGAGGTCGCCCGCCTGGCGGGTGTTCAACCGCTGGGGCTGCAGCCGCTGCGGCGCACGGCGGTGCTGGTGGACCTGCAGCGCGACGTCTCCGCCTGGCCCGTGATTCATCCGGTTCAGGGCGGCCTGTACTTCAAGCCCGAGGCCGGGATGCTTATGGTGTCGCTGGCCGACGAGCATCCGAGCCCGCCCTGCGACGCCCGCCCCGAAGAGCTGGACGTCGCCATGGCCGTGGACCGCTTTCAACGGATGACCATCGTCGAGGTGGTTCGACCCCATCACGCCTGGGCAGGCCTGCGCACCTTCCTGCCCGACCGGGTGCCCGCGGTCGGCTACGACCCGCGCTGCGACGGGTTCTTCTGGCTGGTGGGCCAGGGCGGTGCCGGCATGCAGACGGCGCCCGCCCTGGGGTCGGTCGCCGCGGACCTGCTGGCCGGACGGGCGAGTCCCTATGCGGCGGCGCTCTCGCCGGCCCGGCGGTTCCACCGAGCGGAGGCTGGTGATGGGTGACGAGATCGATGAGCGCTACTTCGATGCGGAGCACTTCAGCGAGTTTCGCGCCCGCCTGGACGAAGAGCAGGCGCTGCTGCGCGAGCATTTCCGCCACGACGAGTTCAGCCCGCGCGGCGACGTCGCCGGCTTCGAACTGGAGGCCTGGCTGACCGACGAGGCCGGGGACCCGGTGCCCGGCAACGAGGCGTTTCTGCAGGCGCTGGCCAACCCGCTGGTGGTGCCGGAGCTGGCCACCTACAACGTCGAGCTGAACGGCAGCCCCAGCGCCATCACCGGACGCGTGTTCTCGCGGCTGCACGACGAGCTTGCCGCCACCTGGGGCGCCTGCCAGCAGACGGCCCGCAGCATGGGCATGGGGCTGGTGACCATCGGCATCCTGCCGACGGTGCGCGAGGCCATGCTCGACTCCGCGCACATGTCGTCCATGCAGCGCTATCACTCCCTGAACGATCGCGTCATGGCGCTGCGCGACGGCCGGCAGCTCGAGGTGGACATCGAGGGCGACCTGCCATTGCGCATCCGCCATCCCGACGTGATGCTGGAAGCGGCCACCACGTCGTTTCAGATTCACCTGCAATGCCGCCCCGCACGCGCCACCCGCGACTTCAATGCCAGCCTGGTGGCCTCGGCGCCCATGGTTGCCGCGAGCGCCAACTCGCCGTTTCTGTTCGGCCACACCCTGTGGGACGAGACCCGAATTCCGCTGTTCGAGCAGAGCGTCGACGTCGGCCATCGCTATCCATCGCGCTGCAGCTTCGGCAGCGACTATGTGCACGCGTCGCTGCTGGAGATCTTCGAGGAGAACCACCGCGATCATCCGATCCTGCTGCCGGCGGTGCAGCACGCGGCCCCCGGCCGCTTTGCCCACGTGCGTTTCCACAACGGCACCCTGTGGCGTTGGAACCGGCCGCTGATCGGCTTCGACTACGACGGCCAGGTGCATCTGCGCATCGAGCACCGGGTGGTGCCGGCCGGCCCGACCCTGAAGGACAGCATCGCCAATGCCGCGTTCTACTACGGGCTGATTTACGGCCTCGGCACCTGGCACACGCCCGTGCACGAACGGTTGCCGTTTGCCAAGGCCCGGGACAACTTCTACAGCGCCGCCCGCTACGGGCTGAACGCCCGGGTGCTGTGGGCCGACGATGAGGGCGAGCGCGAGCTCGGCGTACGCCAGCTCATTCTCGAGGTGCTGCTGCCCCTGGCGCGCCGCGGTCTGCAGCTTCGCGACGTGCCGGATGCCGAGATCGACGAGTTCCTGGACGTCATCGGCGCCAGGGTGGAGTCATCCCAGAACGGGGCGGCCTGGCAGCGCCGCTGGGTGGCCATGCACGGCATCGATCTGCACGAGCTGGTGCGGGCCTATCGGGAGCGCCAGGATCAGGGCGACCCCGTGCATACCTGGTCATTGTGAGCGCCAGCCTGCGCAGCTTTCACGGCGTGCCCGATGGGCTCGTCGAGCTCGACGCGCGCGCGCTGGCGACCCGTCTCGGTGGCCCGTCGCTGATCTACGTGCCGGGGCGCCGCGGCCCGCCGCTGTTCGTGTCGGTGCTGCTGCACGGCAACGAGACCGGGGGCTGGGAAGGCGTGCGCCGGCTGCTTCGCGACGGTGGCCTACCGCGCCGCGGTGGCCTACCGCGCGGCGGCACTTTGCCGCGCCGCGGCACTTTGCCGCGCAGCCTGCTGCTGTTCATCGGCAACGTCGCCGCCGCCGCCGCCGGCGTGCGCACGCTGCCCGACCAGCAGGACTACAACCGCATCTGGCGGGGCGCCATCGGCACGGAAGCGGCGCTGGCCGCAGAGGTCATGAGCGCCGTGGCGGCGCACCGGCCGTTCGCCGCCGTCGATCTGCACAACAACACCGGCCGCAACCCCCACTATGCGGTGCTGACGGAGCTCACGCGGGAAAACCTCGGGCTGGCCCGCCTGTTTGATGACAAGGCGGTCTACGTTCAGGAGCCGGATTCGGTGCTGGCCCGCGCTTTCGCCGGCCGCTGCCCCGCCGTCACCCTGGAGCTCGGGCCCATCGGCGATCCTCGTGGCGACCTGCTGGCCCTGGACTACCTGGAGCGCTGCCTGGCGCTGGACGAGGTGCCGACCGCCGATGCGGCGACGCTGCGGCTCTACCGGGCCGAGGCCCGGGTGCACGTGGCGCCGGGGGTGGCGTTCGGCTTCGCCGGCGGCGACGAGTCCCGGCCGCTGGTGCTCACCGGCGGCCTGGAGGCGGTCAACTTCCACGAGCTGCCGCCGGGCACCGAGTTCGCGGCGATCCGGCGCCCGCTCGGCGCCGTGCTCGAGGTGCGCGACGCCTTGCACCGCAACGTCACCGACGACTACTTCGTCGCCGTCGATGGCCGGGTGCGGCTGCGGCGGGCGGTGACCCCGGCCATGTTCACCACCGATCCGGCCGTGGTCCGTCAGGATTGCCTGTGCTACTTCATGGCGCCTCTGGCGCAGGAGCGACTGCGTGCGCGATGAAGGCTACGGGCATGGCATCCCGCTGGCAGCAGCGGTGCGGGTGTGGGTGCGGGTGGCGGCCCTGTCGTTCGGGGGCCCTGCTGGCCAGATCGCGGTGATGCACCGGATTCTGGTGGAAGAGAAGCGCTGGATCAGCGAGAGCCGGTTCCTGCACGCGCTCAACTACTGCATGCTGCTGCCCGGCCCGGAGGCGCAGCAGCTCGCCACCTACATCGGTTGGTTGCTGCACCGCACCGCCGGCGGCCTGATCGCGGGAACGCTGTTCATCCTGCCGGGCTTCGTCAGCATTCTGATCCTCAGCATCCTCTACGCCGGCTATCAGGATCTGGCCCTGACCCAGGCGCTGTTCTTCGGCATCAAGGCCGCCGTGCTGGCGGTGGTGTTGGAAGCCGTGCTGCGCGTCGGCCGCCGGGTCATCAGGAACGCCTTCATGGTCGCCATCGCCGGCTCTGCGTTTGTCGCCATCTTCTTCTTCAACGTGCCGTTCCCGCTGATCATCGTCGGCGCTGCGCTGCTGGGCCTGGTGGGCAGCCGGCTCGACCCGCAGCGGTTCGTGGTGATTCGCGGCCACGATTCGGGAGCTGTGACCCCGGCCCTGGATGCCCTGCTTTCCGACGGGGCACTGACCCACGCCGCCCCCGGCCTCGGCGGCACGCTGCGGGTGGCGGCGATCTGGCTGACGCTGTGGTGGCTGCCGATCGTCGCCATCATCGCCAGCGTCGGCGCCGACGACACGTTCGCGCAGATCGGCCTGTTCTTCTCGAAGCTGGCGGTGGTCACCTTCGGCGGCGCCTACGCCGTGCTCGCCTACATGGCCCAGGAGGCGGTGCAGAACTACGGCTGGCTGGCCCCCGGCGAGATGCTGGACGGCCTCGGCATGGCCGAGACCACGCCCGGCCCCCTCATCCAGGTCACCCAGTTCGTCGCCTATCTGGGTGCGTACCGGCAGGCCGCTGGCTGGGACCCGGTGACGGCCGGGGTGCTGGCATCGGTGCTGGCTACCTGGGTCACGTTCGTGCCCTGCTTCCTGTGGATCTTCGCCGGCGCGCCGTACGTGGAGTCGTTGCGCGGCCGGCCGGCGCTCGACGCCGCGCTGTCGGCGGTGACGGCGGCCGTGGTGGGCGTGATCCTGAACCTGGCGGTGTGGTTCTCGATGCACGTACTGTTCGCCGAGGTGCAAACCACGCGCGCCTTCGGGCTGACCCTGTCGTATCCGCTGCTGGCGACGGTGGACCCGGCGAGCCTGCTGCTCGCGGTCGGCGCGCTGGTCGCCATGCTGCGCTTTCACGTCGGCATGCTGCCGGTGATCGGCGTCAGCGCCGCGCTCGGCGCCGGCTGGTTTCTGCTCGGCGCCTGAACAGGCTCTAGAGCCCCAGCACCAGCTTGGCGACGATGTTCTTCTGCACCTCGTTGCTGCCGCCGGCGATGGAGCTGGCGCGCAGGTTGAAGTAGCGCGGGAAGGCGCTGCTGCCGGCGGCCGGTCCGAGGGGCGGCAGGTTGCTGCCGGGGGCGGCGCTGGCACTCTGGTTGGCCGTGGCGTAGTGCCCCATGGCCTCCACCGCCAGCTCGGTGAGATGCTGGCCGATGTCGGCGCCCAGATTCTTCATGATCGACGACTCCGGCCCCGGGCTGCCGCCGCGCGACAGCGCCGCCATGATGCGGAACTCGGTGAACTGGATGGCCTGCAGGCGCACCTCGGCGGCATCCAGCCGGCGCCGGAAGTCGTCGTCGTCGATCAGCCGGCCCTCGGGCGTCGCGATCTCGGCGGCCAGCCGCTTCAGCCGGGTCAGCGCCGTCTGCTGGGCGGCGGTGCCGCCGCCGCCGCGCTCGAACTCGAGCAGGTACTTGGCCACGGCCCAGCCCTGGTCCTCGTCGCCCACGCGGTTGCTCACGGGCACCCTCACGTCGTCGAAGAACACCTGATTCACCTCGTGGGTGCCGGACGCGAAGACGATGGGCTCGACGCGGATGCCGGGCGTGTCCATGTCCAGCAGCAGGAAGGTGATGCCCTGCTGCGGGCGATCGTTCTGGCGGGTGCGCACCAGGCAGAACATGCGGTTGGCATAGTGGGCGTGAGTGGTCCAGATCTTGGTGCCGTTCAGCACGTAGTGGTCGCCGTCGCGGCGGGCCCGCAGGCCGAGGCTGGCCAGGTCGGAGCCGGACCCGGGCTCCGAGTAGCCCTGGCACCAGTAGTCGTCGCCGGAGAGGATGCGCGGCAGGTAGTAGGCCTTCTGCGCCTCGCTGCCGTGGCCGATCAGCATCGGCCCGCACATGCCGAGCCCCATGGGCGCCAGGTTCGGCGCCCCGGCCAGGGTCGACTCCGTGGTCCATATGTAGCGGCGTGTCAGGTCCCAGCCGGTGCCGCCGTACTGCTTGGGCCAGGCCGGCGCGACCCAGCCCTGGCGGTGCAGGATGCGGTGCCAGACGATGTTGTGCTCGTAGTCGAGGAAGATGCCCGGGCACTGCCGCTGGGCCTCCCGCAGCTCGTCGGTGAGGGCGCTCTCGAGGAAGCGGCGCACCTCGTCGCGGAAGCTTTCGTGTTCGGCGCTGAAGCTCAGGTTCACAGGTGCTCCCGGATGGCGTGTTCGAGTTCGAAGACGTGCTCGTCGTCGGCGTTCATGGCCCGCAGGGCGGCGGCCAGGTCGATCAGGTAGTCGATGTTGCGCCCGCTCGGCCCGGTGCTGTGCGCGATCTGGCGAGCGATGTCTGCCACCTCCGCGGGCCCCAGATAGGCGTGGTTGCCTTCCGGCGCCAGGTAGACGATGCCCGGGGCGGTGCCGCCGTCGGCATCGAGAAAGTGCAGCTCGAGGTCGCGGCGCTGGTAACCGTTCTTCTCGCGATGGTCGAGCGCGTCGAAGATGCGGGCCGAGTCGGCGGCGGTCACCTGGTAGGCCATGCCGTCACAGTGGCCGCCGTCGGCGGCCACCAGGGTCACCACTCGGCCGGGTCGTTCCGGCACGCCGCGATGATCGTGGGACCCCTGCCAGAAGCGGCGCTGCCAGCCGTGGACGCGGGCCGGCCGGCGGGCGACGAAGTCGAAGTCGGGCCGCCAGATCAGCGAGCCGTAGCCGAAGATCCACTGCATGGGCGGCTGCTCAGGCCAGGCCCCGGGAGACGTCGAACGCCTTGCGTGCCTCGGCCTGCAGTGCGGGATCCAGCAGAAACTCGGCGGCCGTGAGGGCCAGGGCCTTGGCGCCGTCCAGAGCGGCCAGGTCGCCGGACTCGCCGCCGGCGTAGCGGGCGAAGTCCGGGTGGTGGATCACCACGTTGCGGGGCGCGCAGGCCAGCATGGGGTGAATGGACGGCACCCGGTAGCTGACGTTGCCCATGTCGGTGCTGCCGGCGCCGCCCAGGTGTTCGGGGCTGAGGAACTCGCGGCCGAGGCTCGTGCCGTGGCGCTCGAAGGCGCGCGCCAGCGGCAGGTTGGTGTTGAGGTCCAGGTAGTCGACGTCGGCCCAGCGGACCTCCACCTCGCAGCCGCTGCCCTTGGCGCCGGCCTCGAAGCAGGCCTGCACCCGGGGCTTCAGCGCCGCCAGGTCGCGCTCGTTGGCCGCGCGCACGAAGAACTCGCCCGCCGCCCGCTCCGGGACGATGTTGGGGGCCCGGCCGCCGTCGGTGACGATGCCGTGGATGCGCTCCTGATCGCGGATGTGCTGGCGCAGGTTGGAGATGGCCTGGTAGGCGAGCAGCAGGCCGTCCAGGGCGTTGATGCCGCGATGGGGCATGGCCGAGGCGTGGGCGGCGCGGCCGTGGTAGACCACCTCCACCTCCGCCACGCAGATGCAGGGCATGGCGGTGAGGTTGACGCCGGCGGGATGGATCATCAGCGCCGCGTCCACGCCGTCGAACGCGCCGGCGCGGGCCATCAGCTCCTTGCCGCCGCCCTTCTCCTCTGCCGGGGTGCCGAGCAGGCGCACCCGCCCGGGCAGCCGGCCCTGCACCGCCTGCAGGCCGAGGGCGGCGCCCAGGGCGGCGGTGGCGATCAGGTTGTGGCCGCAGGCGTGGCCGATGCCGGGCAGCGCGTCGTACTCGGCCAGCAGGGCGACCGTGGGGCCGTCGCCGCCGGCGAACTCGGCCTCGAACGCGGTCTCGAGGTCATAGGCACCGCGGCGGGCGGCCAACCCATGGCGCTCCACGGCCTCGCACAACAGCCCGGCGGCGAAGCGCTCCTCGAAGGCCAATTCGGGGTGGGCGTGAATGGCGTGGGAGACCGACAGCAGCTCGCCGGCCAGGCTGTCGATGCGGTCGAGTATGGATTGCCGGATGGCGCTGTCCATGATGTGATCCCGGATACGACTGGCATCCATTATGCACGAGTCCGGTCATCGCCCGCGATGCGCCGGCCGCCCCGGGGGAGGGGAACACCATGGCTTACGAATATCAGCATCTGTCCGTGGCGCGCGACGGCCGCGTCGCCACCGTCACCATCAGCAACCCGCCCATCAACCTGATCACCCTGGCTCTGTATGCCGAGCTGTCGGCGCTGTCTCAAGAGCTGGCGGCCGACCGCGACCTGACCGTGGTGGTGCTGAAGAGCGCCGATCCCGACTTCTTCCTGGCCCACTTCGACGTCGAGGCGATCATCGGCTTTCCCACCGACCAGCCGGCCCGGCGCGTGCCGGAGCTCAACGACTATCACCAGATGTGCGAGCGCTTCCGCACCATGGACAAGGTCACCATCGCCCAGATCGAGGGCCGGGTGGGCGGCGGCGGCAGCGAGCTCGCGGCCAGCGTCGACATGCGCTTCGGCGTGCGCGGCAGGACGGTGATCAACCAGATGGAGGTGCCCCTCGGCATCCTGCCGGGCGGCACCGGCACCCAGCGCCTGCCGCGGCTGGTGGGCCGTGGCCGGGCGCTGGAGATCATCCTTGCCGGCGGCGACCTGGATGCGGAGACGGCCGAACGCTGGGGCTATCTGAACCGCATCTTCGAGCCTGACCGGATCGCGGCCTTCGTCGACGGCCTGGCGCGGCGCATCGCCTCGTTCCCCGTGGAGGCGGTGCGGCTCGCCAAGGCGTCGGTGGACGCCGCCGACCTGCCGCTGCGCGAGGGTCTCGTCGAGGAGGCGTACCTGTTCCAGCAGCTTCTCCGCACCGAAGGCGCCCAGCGCAATATGCGCCGGTTTCTGGAGCTGGGCGGCCAGACCCGGGACGGAGAGCTGCAGGTGGGAGATCTCAACGCCCGCCTCGGCGACGGCTGAGCCGGCTCAGCGCCGCCGCAGCTCGAACGGGTTGCCGAGGTGGAAGTAGAAGCTCTGGTGGCCATCGTCGTCCACGCCGAAGGCCAGGTACCAGGGGCCCAGGAAGCTGTCGATGCCCAGGTACAGGCTGGCGGCGTGGCGCAGGTCGCCGAAGCCCATATCGGCGCGGTCGTTCCAGGTGTTGCCCGCCTCCAGTGACGCGCCGGCATAGATGGGCAGCAACCGCAGGTCGGCAATGCGGCGCTGGCCGCTGACGGCCAGCAGCGCGGCGTTGCGGTCGAACAGCGAGTCCGGCGGCAGCCCGGACAGGCGGCCGAAGCCGCCCAGCCGGTAGCGGCTGGCGAGCGGGATCTCGTCGTCGCTGGAGATGCCCACCAGGGTGCGGGTCAGCAGCGACCAGCGGCCGCGGGTCCAGGCGGTGGTGCTGGTCAGCTCTCCCTGGGTGAACGCCTCGTCGGCGCCGATGGCATCAATCGACCGGCGCAGCGTGAGCTCCACCAGGCTGCCGCGGGTCGGGAAGTGCACGTTGTTCAGGCTGTCGTAGCGGCCGCTCAGCGCCAGCTCGCCGACGTGGCGGTTGCCCAGCAGGTCGCCAGGGGCGATGCCGCTCGCCACCTCCACCGACTCCCGCGCCCACAGGTAGTCCAGCCGCAGCTGCGCCCGCGGCCCGAAGTTGCGGCCGCCACCCAGCCGCGCGCCCCAGCGGTCGATGTCCACCTCGCCGAGATGGCGGGTGCCGTCGAACAGGTCGCGGCCATCGCGGGCCCAGAACAGGGCCGGATGCGCAAACCACTCGCCCCGGTAGTCCAGCGGCTGGTGCAGGTCGGCTTCGACGCCAGCGAACCGGCCCATGGCGGCGCTGACCCGCAGATCGGCGCCCAGACGGTTGATGGCGTTGCGCGTGTACGCGGCGCCGATGCTGAAGTCGGTGATGGCGTCGAAGTCGGTGACCAGGCCCAGGCCGAACTGCAGATAGTTGGGGCCCCAGGTTCGCGGCTCGGCGTTGATGACCACGCCGGTGCCACGCTCCGGGTCGCGGACGATGTCGTAACGCACCGCATCGAACACGTCCAGGGCGTAGATGGCGTTCAGGTCCGCTTCGAGCTGGTCGACGTCGAACCGGTCGCCCGGGCTCAGGCTTAACCGGTTCAGCAGGATGGCGTCGTCCAGGCTGGAACCGTTGTTCAGCTCGATGAAGTCGAGACGGACCCGGGATACCCGGCTGGACGGCGGCACCGGTGTGTCGCGGTTGGCGATGGCCAGCAGCGCGTCGTGCTGACGCTCGGCGGCGGCGGCGCCCTGCTCGGCTGCTTCCAGCGAACGCTCGAACTGGATCGAGCTGATGTCGCCCAGCTCGGGCTGGATCAGGATGTCGCGCGGCGACAGCAGCGACAGGGAGTGCTGGCTGTTGCGCCGGGTCAGGAAGTTGCTGAGCTGGTCGGTGACCTTCAGCACCGAGTCGATCTGCTCACGGGCCAGCAGCGGCTGGCTCAGATCCACCACGATCAGCACGTCGGCGCCGAGCGCCTGGGCCACCTGCACCGGAATGTTCATGGCCAGGCCGCCGTCCACCAGCAGCCGATCATCGATGGTCACCGGCGCGAACACGCCGGGCACCGACATGGAGGCGCGAATGGCCTGCACCAGGCTGCCGGAGGCCAGCACCACCGGATCGCCGGTGGCGATGTCGGTGGCCACGGCGCGAAACGGAATCGGCAGCCGGTCGAAGTCGCGCACGGTCAGGCGCCGGCCGAGAATGCGCTTCAGCGCCGTGTCGAACTGCTGCCCCTGCAGCACGCCGAGCGGCACCGTCAACCCGCGGCGGCTGAAGCCGAGCCGGCGCGGCACCACGAAGTCGCGATCGAGCTGCTTGCGGCGGATGGTGCGATCGCGGCGTCCCGGATCGTCCGCAAACATCCGGTCCCAGTCCATGTCCTCCAGCACGCGCTGCAGCTGGTCGGCGTTGAGCCCGGCCGCGTACAGACCGCCGACGATGGCGCCCATGGAGGTGCCGACGATGACGTCCGGCCGCACCCCGGCCTGCTCCAGCACCCGGATGACGCCGACGTGGGCGGCACCGCGGGCGCCGCCCCCGCCCAGCACCAGGCCGATGCGCGGCTGCGCGGGGTCAGACGCCGGTGCGCCTGTGGCCGTGGCGGCCAGCAGGCAGAGAGCCATGATGACGAGGGCCCGAAGCGGGCGTGGCGCGGCCATGCGGAAAACCTTCAGACGATGCGTGAGCCCTTCTTGCCCCAGTAGGCGTCCTTGATCAGACGCTTGTAGAGCTTGCCGGTGGGCAGGCGCGGCAGCTCGGCCATGAAGTCGACGCTCCTTGGACACTTGTAGTGGGCGATGTGCTCGCGGCAGTAGGCGAGCAGCTCGTCGGCCAGGGCAGCGTCGGCGGCGACACCGTCTGCCGGTTGCACCACGGCCTTCACGGCTTCGCCCATCTCGTCGTCCGGCACGCCGATCACGGCCACGTCGGCCACCTTCGGATGCAGGATGAGCTGGTCCTCGATCTCCTGAGGGTAGATGTTCACGCCCCCGGAAATGATCATGAAGGTGGCGCGATCGGTCAGGTACAGAAAGCCGTCCTGGTCCATGTAGCCGACGTCGCCCAGGGCGGACCAGTTCGCGTGCTGCGGATGCTGCGCGCTCTTGGTCTTGGCGTCGTCCTTGTGGTAGCGGAACGGCATCTGCGGCAGCTCGAAGTACACCAGGCCGGGCTCGCCGGGCGGCAGCTCGCGCCCGTCCTCGTCGCAGATGTGCAGCGTGCCGATCACGGGCCTGCCGACGGTGCCGGGGTGGGCCAGCCACTCCTCGGGGCCGCAGTGGGTCAGGCCGTTCAGCTCGGTGCCGCCGTAGTACTCGTAGATGATGGGGCCCCACCAGTCGAACATCTGCTGCTTGATGCCGGCAGGGCAGGGGGCGGCGGCATGGATGGCCACCCGGTGCGACGACAGGTCGAAGCCCTGCCGTTCCGGCTCCGGCAGCTTCAGCATGCGTGTGAACATGGTGGGCACCCATTGGCTGTGGGTGATGCGGTGCTGTTCGATGGCGCGCAGCGCGCCCACCTCGTCGAAGCGCGGCATCATCACCACGGTACCCCCCAGGGCGAGAACGGCGGTGCAGAAGCCGATGGGCGCGGAGTGATACAGCGGCGCCGGCGACAGGTAGCGGGTCTGCTCGTCGAAACCCCACAGCATGCGCTGCAGCGCGCCGACGGGGCCCGCATCCTCGTGGATCTTGTTGCCCGGCAGCGGCCGGACGATGCCCTTCGGCCGGCCGGTGGTGCCGGAGCTGTAGAGCATGAACTGTCCCGCCGGCTCGTCGGCCAGCGGCGTCGCCGGATGGGCGGCGATGGCGCTCTCGTAGGCCTCGAAGCCGGGTTCGGTGCCGTCCACCATCAGCCGCCGCATGCAGCCGGGCGCCAGGGGCGGCAGGTCGCGGGCGATCGAGGCTAGGTGCTTCGACGCCACCAGCACTCGGGCGCCGCAGTCGTCGAGGATGTAGCCGGCCTCGTCGGCGGTGAGGTAGCGATTGATGGTGGTGAGGTAGAGCCCGGAGCGGAGTGCGGCCCAGACCACCTCGAAGTAGCGCAGGTGGTTCTCCATGAAGATGGCGACATGATCGCCGGGGCGCAGGCCATCGGCCCACATGAGCTGGGCCAGCCGGTTCGAGCCGGCGTCGAGCTCGGCATAGCTGATCGCCTCGCCGGTCACGGCGTGAATCACCGCCGCCTTTTCGGGAGCCTCCTTCGCCCACTTGCCTGGATACATGCTCTGCCTCCTCTGCAGGTCCCCGGCGTCAGGCGGCCGGGTCGACGTTCAGGCGCGCGCAGTCGGCCATGAAGCGGATGGCCTGCTCGTCCCCGGCCACCGTCAGGCCGGTGGCGCTGCTGTCCTCCCAGGCCCGAAACCGCTTGCGGATGCGCGCTTCCGGGCCGACCAGGGCGCCCTGGTCCACGAACTCGTCCGGCACGGCAGCGATGGCCTCGTCCTTGCGCTTGGCCAGGTACAGCTCCTGAATGCGCTCCGCGGCATCGCCGAAGCCGCGCCGGATCATCATCTCCTTGTGGAAATTCTTGCTCTTGTGGCCCATGCCGCCCACGTACAGGGCGATGCCGGGCTTCAGGCGATCGAGCGCGGACTGAACGTCGTCGGTGACCTGCACCTGGGTCATGGCCTGAATCTCGAACTGATCGCGGCGCTTGCCGGCCCGGGCCAGGCCCTCGGCGATCCACTGCTCGTAGAGTTCGGCGGTCTCGGGCACGTAGCCGAGCGGCAGCCAGCCGTCGGCGATCTCGGCGGTGAGGCGCACGGTGGCCTCCATGCCGGTGCCGAGCCAGATGGGGATGTTCGGGTTCATGTGCAGGATCGACTTCAGCGGCTTGCCCACGCCCATGGCCCCGGGGCCGGTGTAGGGCAGGCTGATCTCGGTGCCGTCGTGGGTCACCGGCGCCTCGCGGGCGAGGATCTTCTTCATGATGGTGACGTAGTCCTTGATCCGGTAGTACGGCCGGCCCCACGGCTGACCGTACCAGCCCTCGACGATCTGCGGGCCCGACACGCCGATGCCGCAGATGGCGCGGTTGCCGCCCGCGAGCTGGTCCAGGGTGGCGATGGCCATGGCGGCGTTGGCCGGCGTGCGTCCGGCGAGCTGGATCACCGCGGTGCCGAGGCGGATGCGCTCGGTGTGGGCGGCGATGTAGGCGAGCGGGGTGATGGCGTCGGAGCCGTAGGCCTCGGCCGTCCACACCGAGTCGTAGCCGAGCCGCTCCGCGAGCTGCACCTGGGCGATGGGAATCTTCAGATCCGCGCCCGAATATCCCAGCATCACGCCAAGCTTCATGTCGCCGTCTCCCCGGTTGCTGAGCGTCAGAGCTTACTACAGCCGCCGGGTGCCAGGCAGGGACGCCCTCAGGTGCGCTCGGCGAGGTCGCGCATGGCCTGGTCGGTGGTGAAGAACACGCTGCCGGTGAGGCGCATGATGAAGTCGGTGGCCTCGAACTGCTCCATCACCGGGCCCTTAACCTCCGACAGGTGCAGCTTGATGCCCATGGCCTCGAGGTTCTGGTTGATGCGGTAGAAGAGCTCCAGGCCGCTGACGTCGATCATGTTCACGGCGCTCATCACCAGCAGCAGGTGCTTGGTGCCGGGCCGGCGCTGGACGATCTTCAGCAGCTTGTTCTCCACCTGGTTGGCGTTGGCGAAGTAGACGTTCTCGTCGATGCGGATGGCGGCCACATGGGAGAAGGTCTCGACGTCGTAGCGCCGTGCCGAGCGGAAGTGTTCGGTGTTGGGGATGCGCCCGACGATGGCCACGTGCGGGCGGCTCGAGGTGCGCACGAAGAAGGCGATGGACAGGGCCACGCCGGTCAGCAGCCCGGTCTCGACGCCGAAGGCGAGCACCGTGATCAGGGTGGCCAGCTCGGTGATGCTGTCCTCGCGGTGAATGCGCCAGTGCCGGCGCAGGCTCTGCACGTCCATGATGCCGAGCACCGAGATGACGACGATGGCGGCCAGCGCGGCGTGCGGCAGCGGCGCGAACAGCGGCGTCAGAAACATCAGCGTGACGATGATCACCACCATGCACACCAGCGCCGCCACCTGGGAGCGGGCGCCGGTCTGGTAGCCGAGAATCGATCGCGAAAAGCTGCCTGCCACCGGGTAGGCGCCGGTGAAGGCGGCGCCGATGTTGGATGCGCCCAGCGCGATCAGCTCCTGGTGCGCGTTCACGCGCGTGCGTTCCCGGGTGGCCAGAGTGGTGCCGATGGAGTAGCTCTCCACGTATGCCACCACGGCAATCATGGCCGAAGACGGCGCCACGTCGAGCCACATCTGCCAGTGGAACGGCGGCAGCGTGAACTCCGGCAGGCCCGAGGGCAGCGCTCCCACCACGGCGATGCCGAACTCGCCGTCGAGATTCCACAGCCAGACCGCCGTCACCGCCACGATGGTGACCAGAATCGGTCCGGTGCGGCTCACCGGATGCTCGTCGGTCACGTCCCGCTGAAAGACGCGCCAGACTCGCACGCCGTAGCGGGGCACCAGCCAGAGGAGCCCGAGGCAGACGGCGGCCACGCCCAGGGCCACCGGATTGAACTGGTCCATGCGGCCGGCCAGGCTCAGCACCTGCTGGAACGGTTCGGTGGCGCCGCCGCCGCCGATGCCGGTAATCGCCGGGAGCTGGCTGATGATGATGAGGATGGCGGCGGCATTGACGAAGCCCGTGATCACCGGATGACTCAGCAGGTTTACCAGGCCGCCCATCTGCGACAGCCGCAGCAGCCACAGGAAGATGCCCGACTGCAGGCAGAGCACGGTCGATATGGCGAGAAAGCTCATGTCGTACTTCGGCGCGTACTGACCGATGGCGGCCGCCACCATCAGCGCGCTCACCGCCACCGGCCCCACCACCAGGTGCCGCGACGAGCCGAGCACGGCGTAGACGACCATGGGCACCAGGCTCGCGTACAGGCCGGCCTGGGCGGGCAGACCCGCCAGGAAGGCATAGGCGATGGCCTGGGGCACGGTCACCACGCCGACCACCAGCCCGGCTACGAGATCGTGGCCGAAGTCTTCGCGGCGGTAGCGCCGGAGCGTGCCCACCAGCGGTACGTAGCTCTGCCAGTTGTTGACCCGGAGTTGCAGCGCCAAGGTGGATGATTCGCTCGTGCAGGTGAGGCATTCTAACCACGAATCCGCGACGCATCCGGGAAGCTGCGTCAACAATTGGAAAGGAATGCGCGTCATGCAGACACGAGCCGCCGTCGCTGAAGCCCCGGGCAAGCCGCTGCGCGTCGAAACCGTCGACCTCGAAGGCCCCCGCGCCGGCGAGGTGCTGGTGGAGATCAAGGCCACCGGGCTCTGCCACACCGATGCCTACACCCTCTCGGGCTCCGACCCCGAGGGTCTGTTTCCCGCCATCCTCGGTCATGAGGGCGCCGGCGTGGTGGTGGAGGTGGGCCCCGGGGTCACCAGCCTGGCCGTGGGCGATCACGTGATTCCCCTGTACACGCCGGAGTGCCGGCAGTGCAAGTTCTGCCTGTCCGGCAAGACCAACCTGTGCGGCGCCATTCGCGAGACCCAGGGCAGGGGGCTGATGCCCGACGGCACCAGCCGGTTCTCGCTGAACGGCGAGCGGCTCCACCACTACATGGGCACCTCCACGTTCGCGAACCACACCGTCGTCCCGGAGATCGCGCTGGCGAAGATCCGCCGCGACGCGCCTTTCGACAAGGTCTGCTACATCGGCTGCGGCGTCACCACCGGTCTCGGCGCGGTGCTGAACACGGCGAAGGTGGAGCCGGGTGCGTGCGTGGCCGTGTTCGGCCTGGGCGGCATCGGCCTCAACGTGGTGCAGGGGGCGCGCATGGCGGGCGCTCATCGCATCATCGGCGTCGACACCAACCCGTCCAAGCGGGCGCTGGCCGAGACGTTCGGCATGACCGACTTCGTCAACCCGAAGGAGGTGGGCGACGTGGTGGCCGCCATCGTCGAGATGACGGGCGGCGGCGTCGACTACTCGTTCGAGTGCATCGGCAACGTCCAGGTCATGCGCCAGGCGCTGGAGAGCTGCCACAAGGGTTGGGGCGAAAGCATCATCATCGGCGTCGCCGGGGCCGGTCAGGAAATCAGCACCCGGCCGTTCCAGCTCGTCACCGGCCGGGTCTGGCGGGGCACCGCCTTCGGTGGCGCCAAGGGCCGCACCGACGTGCCGAGGATCGTCGACTGGTACATGGAGGGGCGCATCAACATCGACGACCTGATCACCCACACATTGACCCTGGACGCCATCAACGATGGCTTCGACCTGATGCATCGCGGCGAGAGCATCCGCTCCGTGGTGGTCTACTGATGGGCGGCCAGGAATGGCTCGACCAGGTGCGCGAGGAGATCGTCGAGCCCGATCTGCCCATCTGCGACCCGCACCATCACCTCTGGGACCGCCCGGACAACCGCTATGGGCTGGACGAGCTGCTGGCGGACATCCAGAGCGGCCACAACGTCGTGAGCACGGTGTTCGTGGAGTGCGCGGCCATGTATCGGGCCGACGGGCCCGAGGCGTTGAAGCCCGTGGGCGAGACCGAGTTCGTCAACGGCATCGCCGCCATCTGCGCCAGCGGCCGCTACGGCGAGCTGCGGGCCTGCGCCGGCATCATCGGCTTCGCCGATCTGCTGCTGGGCGAGGCGGTGGGCGAGGTGCTCGACCTGCACATGGCGCGCAGCGACCGGTTCCGCGGCATCCGCCACGCGGCGGGCTGGGACGCCGACGAGCGCGTGCGCAACTCCCACACCAACCCGCCCCGGGGCCTGCTCGGCATGCGCGAGTTTCGCGCCGGCACGCGGGCGCTGGCGGACCGCGGCCTGGTGTTCGAGGCCTGGATGTACCACCACCAGATTCATGAGCTCACGGACCTGGCCCGGGCGTTTCCGGACATGACCATCGTCTTCGATCACTTCGGCGGGCCGCTGGGCGTCGGCCCCTACGAAGGCCGGCGCGAGGAGATCTTCGAGGCCTGGCGTCGTGACGTCGCCGAGCTGGCGCGCTGCCCCAACGTGCATGCCAAGCTCGGCGGGCTGGTCATGCCCATCAACGGCTTCGGCTTTCACAAGCGCGAGCGCCCGGCCACCTCCGACGAGCTCGTCGAGGCCACCGGCCCTTACTACCGCCATGCCATCGACTGCTTCGGCCCGGAGCGCTGCATGTTCGAGAGCAACTTTCCCGTGGACAAGCAGAGCTGCTCGTACCACGTGCTCTGGAACGCCTTCAAGAAGCTGGTGTCGGATGCTTCGAGCGATGAGAAGCGGATGCTGTTCCATGACACCGCCTGCTGCGCTTATCGCATCTGAGAGTTTTCGGCCATGAGGAGGAAGATTTGATCATCACGCTGCGTCACACTGCCATTGCTCTGCTGCTGCTCAGCGGCGGCGCCTGGGCCTCCGAGAGCGGGCTGCCGGTATCTCCGGCGCCCGAGAATGCCCGCGTCTACTTCATCAGCCCCCAGGACGGCGACGTGGTCGATTCGACCTTCACTGTGGTGTTCGGGCTAGCGGGCATGGGCGTGGCGCCGGCCGGAGTCGAGCAGAAGCACACCGGCCACCATCACCTGCTGATCGACGTCGATGCCGACAGCGTCGACCGGCGCATGCCGCTGCCCATGACCGACAATATCCGCCACTTCGGCGGCGGTCAGACCCAGACCGAGGTGACCCTGCCGCCGGGCGAACACACGCTGCAGCTGGTGCTGGGTGATCACCTGCACATTCCCCACGACCCGCCGGTGACCTCCGAGATCATCACCATCACGGTGCGCGGCGGCGACGCCATGTAGCGGCCGCCGGCGCCGGGCTCAGCGATAGAAAGCGGGCGCCTTGCGCAACGTGTCGGCGAGCGCCTTGTCGTGCTCGATCCACAGCGTGGCGCCTTCCGCTTCCAGCAGCGCCTCGATCCGGGTCATGGACGCCAGGGTCTGATCGGCGTCGCTGTTGAACACCGGCACCCGGCGCAGGGCCCGGCTCTCGCGGAAGTGATACAGATCGCCGGACAGCAGCACCGGCCCCGTCTCCTCAAGATCGAGCAGTAGGGTCTGGTGCCCGGGGGTGTGGCCGGGCGCGCTGATCAGGCGCACGCGGCCGTCACCGAACACGTCGTGGTCGCCATTCAGCAGCACCCGTGGTGACTCCTTGAGCGCCGCGTACAGCGGCATGGGAAACAGCCTCGGGTCCGGGTCGTCGAAGCCGGCCTCGAAGTCGGGCGCCTGGATGAGCAGGGTGCTGGCGGCGAACAGGTTGGCGCTGCCTACGTGGTCGAAGTGCAGGTGCGAGAACGCCACCAGCTCGACGTCTGCGGGCGCCAGGCCCAGGTCGGCGAGCTGGTCTTCCAGCGACCGCGCGTAGGCCAGGCGCATGCCCGGCTCCGGCTCGACCTCCCCCTGGCCGGCGATGTCCGGGGGCAGGCCCGCGTCGAACAGCAGCCGGCGAACGTCGTCACCGCTGCCGTGCTCGATCAGGTAGCAGGGCACGAACAGCTCCCGAACGGGCGTCTCCTGGTTGCTGAGCCCGAAGCTGGCGACGTCATCGAAGCGGATGGCGCCGCAGTCGAACACGTAGAGCTTGAGTGCTTCCGGCGTTTCGGCGCCGGCTGCGGCGCCGGCAAGCAGCAGCGGGAACAGCCAGGCGATGGCACGGTGCGGCACGACGATTCCCTCCGGTGGTAGCGTGGTGCGAACAGTTAACCGCAATCGCGGCACCAGCGCGACAAGCATCTGGACATTACTGGATATTGATCCGGCGTCCAAACCGTGAAATATTACGGCCTTCTTCGATGAAGCGGATCTACTGTAATGACGCGCGAGCGGGCCAGGCCCAGCGACATCGTCCTCGACATGCTGCACAGCGCCCGGGGCCGGCAGCGCTCGGCGGTGTCGCTGATCGACGCCGGGGCACTGTTCGGATTCAACGAAAACACCATCCGGGTGACCCTGTCGCGGCTCCTGGCGCGCGGCATCCTGGAGTCACCGGCCCGCGGCGTCTATCGCCTCAGCCGCCAGACCGACGCGCTGAACGACTTCGTCGAGCGCTGGCGGCTCGGCGAGGCCCGGGTGCGGCCCTGGCAGCGGGGACGGTGGCTGTTCGCCCACCCGCTGGGTGCCACCGCGGTGAATCAATGGGTGCTGGATGCGCTGGGCTTCCGCGAGGTGCGCACCGGGCTGCTGGCGCGGCCGGACAACCTGGCGCTGTCGCTTAAGGAGCTGCGTGCGCTGGCCGCCGGCCTCGGCCTCGAGCCGAGCGTGCTGCTGGTGGCTGGCGAGCCGGAGGGTGAGGCGGTGCCCGCAGGCTGGGTCAAGGCCTGGCACCCGAACCAGCTCAACGACGACTACCTCCAGGCCATGCAGCGGCTGGAGGCCAGCGCCGCCCGGCTGCCGTCGCTGCCCGCTGACGAAGCCCGCCTCGAATGCTTCACCCTGGGCGGCGAGGTGGTCCACCGGTTGGCGAAGGATCCGCTGCTGCCCGCCGAGCTGGTGGACACTGCGGCGCGGGAGTCGCTGTGGCGCGCCATGCTGAGCTATGACGTGCAGGGAAAGGAAATCTGGGCCGAGGGCCGGCAGCCGCGGCTGCAGCACATGCCCCGCCCGCAGTTGAACCTGGCCTCGTGAGCCGGAACAGGAGTCGCTCATGAACATCAAGGACGTGCTGACCTCGGAAGAGCTGGCCGCCATCGGCGAGCGCAGCGATTGGCGGGCGTGGTGGCTGGTGCTGTGCAACTACGCCATCGTCATCGCTACGTTCGCGGTCATGGCCGTGTGGCCGAACCCGCTCACCATTCTGCTCGGCATCGTCGTGCTCGGCGGCCGCCAGCTCGGCTTCGGCGTGCTGGTGCACGAGTGCGGACACGGCACGCTGTTCCGCAGCCGGCGCCTCAACGACTTCGTCGGCGAGTGGCTGGCGGCGGCCCCCACCTTCAACAACATGAAGGCCTACATCCGCGGCCATCTGCATCATCACCGCCTGGCCGGCACCGATCAGGACCCGGACCTGCCCAACTACCAGGACTATCCGATCAGCCACGAGCGGCTGCGCCGCAAGCTGTGGCGCGACCTCACCGGCCAGACCGGCTGGAAGCAGGTGCAGGGCATCGTCAGGGGCCTGCTGCATCTCAACCAGCAGAAGCCGGAGCAGCGCCTGGCGCTGATCCGCGGCCTGGTGGCCAACGCGCTGCTGCTGGGGGTGCTCACCGCCGTGGGCCAGCCTTGGCTGTACCTGACCTGGATGGTGGCCTTCCTCACCACCAACCGCCTGGTGAGCCGCATCCGTCAGGTGGCCGAGCACGGCGCGGTGCCGGACCTGACGAACCTCGACCCGCGGCAGAACACCCGCACCGTGATCGCCAACCCGCTTGAGCGGCTGGTGCTCTGCCCTCTGGGCGTCAATTACCACCTCGAGCATCACATGCTGGCATCGGTGCCGATCTACCACCTGCCGAAGATGCATCGGCTGCTGCGCAGCAAGGGCTTGTACGAGGAGGTTCGTGTTCCGCGCGGCTACCTGGCGCTGCTGCGCGACGTCACGGTGCCGGCGGGCGCACCGGCATGAGCGGTGGCCACAATCCGGACGCCGGGACGCTCTGCGAGCCCGCAAACCCTGAAGGACATCGGCCATGACCATCGACGTGATCGGCGCCGGCTTCGGCCGCACCGGAACCCTGTCGCTGAAGCTGGCGCTCGAGCAGCTCGGCTATGACAAGTGCTACCACATGATGGAGATCTTCGGGCATCCGGAGCACGTCGGCGTGTGGCATGGCGCCGCACGCGGCGAGCCGGTGGACTGGGACGCCCTTTACCAGGGCTACCGGGCGACGGTGGACTGGCCGGCGTGCAGCTTCTGGGCCGAGCAGGTCGAACACTATCCGCAGGCCAAGGTCGTGCTCACCGAACGTGACCCGCAGCGCTGGCACGACAGCGTGATGAGCACCATCTATCCCGCCAGCCTGGCGCAGCGTGCGTCCGACGACCCGGGTGCCCGGGCCTGGGCGGACATGGTGTTCGATCTGGTCTGGGACGGCACCTTCGGCGGCCGCGTCGACGACCGCGATCACGCGATCGGCGTGTACCTGGCGCACAACGAGCGGGTGAAGCACGAAGTGCCCGCGGCGCGGCTGCTGGTGTTCGACGTGGCGTCCGGCTGGGCGCCGCTGTGCGAGTTCCTCGGTCGGCCGGTGCCGGATGCGCCGTTTCCCAGGGTCAACTCGACCCAGGAGTTTCAGGACCGGGCGGCGCCCCGGGAGTCTTGAGCCGATCCATCCGGCCGCGGATGAATGCCACCTCGGCACCATTGCCGGCGAGTTCCAGCGCGCGCCGGTAGGCGTCCGCTGCCTCGTCACGGCGGTCGAGCCGGGCGAGCAGTGCCCCCCGCGCCACGTGGTAGGGATGGTGCCCGGCGAGGGCGGGAATGTCCCGCAACCGGTCCAACTCGGCCAGCCCGGCGGCGGCCCCGGAGGCCATGGCCACGGCGACCGCGCGGTTCAGGCGCACCACGGCCGTGTCTTCGACGCGCCGCAGCGCGTCGTACAGCGCGACGATCTCTGCCCAGTCGGTGTCCTCCGGTCGCCGGGCGCGACCGTGCAGCGCGGCGATCGCGGCCTGAATCTGATACGGCCCCGGCGCTTGTTTGAGCGCCAGGGCCTTGTCCAGGAGCGCGCAGCCTTCGGCGATCAGGTCGCGCCGCCACAGCGACCGGTCCTGATCCTCCAGAAGCACCAGCTCCCCGGCGCCGTCGGTGCGGGCCGGGGTCCGGGCGTGATGCAGCAGCATCAGCGCCAGCAGGCCGGCCGACTCGGCCTGACCCCGCAGCAGCCGGTTGAGGCGCCGGCCCATCCCGATGGCCAGCTCGCAGAGCTCGGGCCGCAGCAGCGCCGCACCCCGGGTGGCGGTGTGGCCTTCGGTGAAGATCAGGTAGATCACCCGCAGCACGTCGCCGAGTCGGCCGGGCAGCGCCGCCGCGTCCGGCACCCGCCAGTCGATGCCGGCCTCGCGAATGCGCCGCTTGGCACGTACCAGCCGCTGCTCCATGGTCCGCGGCGGCGTCAGGAAGGCGCGCCCCACTTCCTCCACGGTCAGCCCGGCCACCGCCTGCAGGGTCAGCGCCGCCCGGGCCTCGGGGCGCAGCACGGGATGGCAGCAGGTGAACAGCAGCCGCAGCAGGTCGTCGTCGAAGTGCAGGCGCCCGGCGGCTTCGAGGGGGTCTTCGTCCGGGGTCGCTTCCAAGTCCGGGTTGGAGACTGACGGCAGCAGGCGCTGCTGCACGGCCCGATGCCGCAGCCCGTCGAGCACCCGTCGCTCCGCCACCCGGAACAGCCACGCGCCCGGATGATCCGGCACGCCGTCGCGCGGCCAGACCTCCCAGGCGCGCAGCAGGGCATCCTGCAGCGCGTCCTCGGCCAGGTCGAAGTCGCGGAAGGCGCCGATCAGGCGGGCCCGCACCGCGGGGCCCTCGGCCCGCAGCAGCAGCGCCGTGCGCGCTGCCGGGTCGTCGTGGTCAGCCATTCATGTCCATGACCGCGCGCACCTCGATGGCGCCATCCCGGGCGGCCGGTATCCGCGCCGCCAGGCTGCAGGCCTGCTCCAGGGTTTCGCAGTCGACGATGTAGTAGCCGCCGAGCTGCTCGCGGGTCTCGGCGAACGGGCCGTCGGTGCTGACGGCCTGGCCGTTGCGCAGGCGAATGGTCATGGCCGTCTCCGACGGCAGCAGCGGGTCGCCGGCCACCAGCACGCCCTGGCGGCGCACGTCGTCGGTGAAGGCCACGTACTCCGCCATCACGGCCTCGCGCTCGGCGTCCGTCTGCGCGGCGCTGATGGCTTCGTTTTCCCAGATCAACAGCATGTATCGCATGGGGCGGTCTCCTGCCTCGGTGTTTGGTCTGGGATAGACGTGCGAGCGGGCGGCAACCCGACACCGGCAGACAAGATCAGCCGGTGGCGGTCCGTCCGGGGGCGTCGAGCTGGCGGCGCAGGCGCTGAATGGCATCGAGCTCGTAGTCGGCGTGCAGGGCGGAGCGAGCCCGCAGCCCGGCCACCTCCGGCTCGCTGAACCAGCCGACGTCGATCAGCTCGTTGGTGTCGAAGCGGCCGACCTCGCCCATGGCGGGCGCGGCGTAGACCATGTGCATGGCCTGCTTGTAGGAATAGGCCCCCACCTCGATCAGCTCGCCCACGGTCACCTCGAGCTCTTCCTCGAGCTCGCGCGCGGCCGCCACCCGGGGCGACTCGCCCCATTCCACCTGCCCGCCGATCAATCCCCAGCGTTGCCGGGACAGGTGGCGGAAGCGGTTGTGAACGGCCAGCAGATACTGTCCATCGCGGTAGAGGATGCACCGCGCGGTCTTGAAACGTCGTCGCATGCGATTCGTTGTTCTTCGTGTCGGCGGCCATTGTAACAAGGTTCGCCATCGGGCATGTGACGCAATCAGCGGGCTGGCACACCCAAGAGCTCGGCCAGGGCCCCACGGTCCACCTGCCGGCCGTACTCCGACAACTCGAAGGCCTCGGCGTAGCGCACGTCCGGCGGCGCGTGGCGGCGCGCTACGGCGCGCGGCCGGCGGCCGATGAAGTCGCGCAGCCAGGCGCGGCGGTCGTCACCGACCGGAATGCCCAGGGTGTGGGGCAGCCATTCGAACACCTGCGACTCGTGGCACGCCAAGAGCGTCACCAGGTCGTCCAGCACGGCTTCGATGTCGATCACGCAGTCTGCCTGAAACGGCCACGGCCGCTTGAAGAAGTCACACATGCCGAGCACCACCGGGTCATGGGGCAGCACCGGCACATCGGGCACCACGTTGGGCACCCGCAGCAGGTAGCAGGCGTCCTGCACCAGGGTGGCCGCGGCACGGTGGTCGGGATGATAGTCGCCGGCGCGATGGGTGATGAGCACGTCCGGGCGGAAGCGGCGAACCGCGCCGATCAGCCGCTGCCGCAGCGCCACCGTGGGTGTCAGCTCGCCATCGGCCACATCCCAGATCGTCAGCTCGGCGCCGACGCGTTTCGCTGCCCGCGCGGCTTCGTCCTGGCGCCGTGCCCGCAGCGTCGTGCGATCCTGCGTGGCATGGCCGGCGGCGCCGTCGGTGAGGCAGACGATGGCCAGCGCGCCGCCGGCCAGGCTCTGCTGCAGCAGCAGGCCGCCGGCGTGAAACTCGGCATCGTCCGGATGGGCGCCCACCACCATCACCCGGGTGTTGGCATTGCCGGTCATGGTGCTGCGACCTGCGGGTGGCGCTGGTGCCAGAGGGTGGCCTGCTCGAACTCGTGGGCGAGCTGCAGCAGCCGCAGGTCGTCTTGGGGCCCGGTGACGATCTGCAGGCCCACGGGCAGGCCGGCGGCGGTGAATCCGGCCGGCACCGACAGCGCGGGCATGCCGGTCACCGAGATGGCGCAGCAGATGGTCATCCAGTCGATGTAAGTGGCCATGGGCCGTCCCGCGACCTCGCGCACCCACGGCTGATCGGCGGGAAACGGCGGCACCTGAGCCGCCGGCAGCAGCAGCGCGTCGTAGTCTTCGAAGAACGACACCGTGCGGCGATAGATCTCGGTGCGGGCGGCCTCGGCGCGCAGCAGCTCCTCGGCGCCGAGCGCGAAGCCGCGCTCGATGTTCCAGATGGCCGTGTCCTTGGCGTGGTCGCGCCAGTCCGGCACCGTGCGGTCGAGCTCCCGCCCGGTGACGGCCAGGGCGGCCGCCCGCTGCACCTGGAACACGTCCATGGCGCCGGCGAGGTCGGGGCAGGTCGCGTCGACCGTGCAGCCGAGATCGCGGAACACGCCGGTGGCCGCCTCGATCACGGCCGTCACCTCCGGGTCCACGGACGTCAGGGCCAGATCGGGTGACCAGGCCAGACGCACGCCCTTCAGGTCGCGTCCCAGCGTGCCGGCGAACAGGTGTCCGGGTTGGGCCAGGGACAGCGGGTCGGCGGCGTGGTAGCCGGCCTGCACCGACAGCAGCAGCGCCGCGTCGGCCACGGTACGGGCCATGGGGCCGCAGGTGCTGAGCCTGGCCAGCCAGCCGAGCGGGCGCTCCTCGGGCACCCGGCCGATGGAGGGGCGCATGCCGACAACGTTGCAGAACGATGCCGGGTTGCGCAGCGAGCCGCCCATGTCGCTGCCGTCGGCCAGCGGCAGCATGCCGGTGGCCAGCGCCACGGCGGCGCCGCCGCTGCTGCCGCCGGCGCTGCGGTTCGGATCGTAGGGATTGCGGGTGAGCCCGAACAAGGCGTTGAACGTGTGCGAGCCCAGCCCGAACTCGGGCATGTTGGTCTTGCCGATGAACAGCGCGCCGGCCGCCCGCTGCCGCGCCGCCAGCAGATCGTCCTTGGTGGCGACGCGGTCGCGGAACGGTGCGAAGCCCAGCGTCGTCGGAAATCCCGCCACGGTGACGGCGTCCTTCGGCGCCATGGGCAGCCCGTGCAGCGGGCCGAGCGCCGCGCCGGATGCCTGGGCCCGGTCGGCGCCCCGCGCCAGCTCCAGGGCCCGCTCCCTCGGCAGCAGATTGACGATGGCATTGAGGGTGGGGTTGAGGCGCTCGATGTGGTCGTAGTGGAGGTTCATGACCTCCACGGCCGACAGCTTGCCCCGGTACATGGCGGCGACCATCGAGGCGGCACTGGCGAAGTTCAGGTCACTCATGGCGACCCTCCGCGGCGGCGCATGGGCCGTTCATTCTGAGAACATTGCCCCCCGGCCGCAAGGCGGAGGGCAATGGTCAGTGGGATCGTTCCAGGGCCCAGACCGTCACCGGTACCGGCCGCTTCAGGTACATGCCACCGCCCACGGCGACGAAGTGACGGTCGAGGCGGCGCCGGTACCATGCGGCGGGCCGAAGCTGCTGCCGAGGATCGGTGCGGGCCGGGTCGTAGGAGCCCTGATCATCGGTGGTGATCACGCTGACGTAGGCGGCGCCCCGGGTGAGCGCAGCCAGGTTGTCCAGTGCCCGCGCGCAGTCGGCGTCGTCCAGGTAGGCCAGCACGTCGTGGCAGACCACCAGGTCGTAAGGTGTGCGTGCAGCGTGATCCACCACCGAGCCCTGCTGCCAGCCGTAGCGGGCGCAGAGGTAGTCGCTGAACTCCACCCCGTCGGCTCGGGCCTGGGGGTAGAGCCGGGCCAGGGCTCGCAGCAGGGTGCCGACGCCGCAGCCGATGTCCAGCAGCCGCCGCACCGGCACCCCGAGATGGCCGAGATAGGCGTGCACGAAGGCGGCCTGGCGGCGGGCGGCCGCCGGCGTCACCGCCCGCGTGCGGGGGTTGCGGTAGTAGCGATCGTAATAAGCCTTGTCGAAGGTCTGGCGCATGGGGCGATGCTAGCCGGTATCCACGGCGGCCGCACCGGGCGCGGGCAAGGTTGAATACTGGCCGCCGGGTTCTCATCATGTTGGGTTCTCGGCGGTCGCCGACCGCCGCTGCCACGCTGGCGTGCAAGGGAGAGCGGCACATGAAGGACGTAGTCAAAGCCCTGCGAGAGGCGTTGGGCGCCGATGCGGTGCTCACTGGCGACGATGTGCATCAACGTCAGGCCGGCATCTGGCGGCGTGACACGGTGCAGGCCAAGGCCATCGTCAGGCCCCGGACTACGGCCGAGGTCAGCGCGGCGCTGCGCATCTGTCACGGCCTCGGCCAGACGGTGGTCGCTCACGGCGGCCTGACCGGCCTGGTGGAAGGGTCGCTGACCTCCCCCGATGACGTCGCTCTGTCGCTCGAGCGCATGAACGGCATTGAAGCCATCAACGCCACCGACCGGACCATGGTGGTGCAGAGTGGGGCGGTGCTGCAGACCATTCAGGAGCAGGCCGAAGAGGCCGGGCTGCTGTTCCCGCTGGATCTCGGCGGCCGTGGTAGCTGCACCATCGGTGGCAACATCTCCACCAACGCCGGCGGCAACCGGGTCATCCGCTACGGCATGACGCGGGACATGGTGCTCGGTCTCGAGGCGGTGCTGGCGGACGGCACCGTGGTCAGCTCCATGAACCAGATGATCAAGAACAACGCCGGGTACGACCTGAAGCAGCTCTTCATCGGCTCCGAGGGCACCCTGGGCGTCGTCACCCGGGCGGTGCTGCGGCTGCGCGAGATTCCCAAGCACCAGTCGACGCTGTTCGTCGCCGTCGACGACTTCGACCGGCTGCCGGCGTTCCTCAAGCACATGGATTCGGCCCTCGGCGGCACCCTGTCGGCCTTCGAGGTGATGTGGAGCGAGTTCTACGCCCTGGTCACCACCGCGCCGGCGCAGAACCAGCCGCCGTTGTCGCAGGCGTACCCCTACTACGTGCTGGTGGAGGCCATGGGCGCCGACGAGGCGCTGGTGGAGGCGGCGCTCACGGAAGCCTACGAACGCTCGCTGATCTGCGATGCGGTGCTGGCACAGTCGGAGGCCCAGCGACGTCAGCTCTGGGCCATGCGCGATGACGTCGCCCAGTGCTTTCGCGACGGCCCGACCATTGCCTTCGACGTCAGCCTGAAGATCTCCGACATGCGCGGCTACGTCGACGAGGTGCGCAGCCGTCTGGCCGAAGCCGTGGGCGAGCATCGTTGCTACGTGTTCGGCCATCTCGGCGACGGCAACCTGCATCTGGTGGTCGGACCGGGCAAGATCAATGCCGAGGTCCGCCATCGGGTGGAGAGCTGCGTCTACGAGCCGCTGCGCGCCATCGGCGGGTCGGTGTCCGCCGAGCATGGGGTGGGTCTGGAGAAGAAGCCTTACCTGACCATCTGCCGCTCGCCGGAGGAAATCGCGCTGATGCGCACGCTCAAGCGCGCGCTCGACCCCAAGGGCATTCTGAACCCGGGCAAGATCTTCGAGCCGGCGGCAGGCGGCAGGGAGCGCGCCGCATGACCGACCTGCACTATCTCACCCTGAGCGAGGTGGCCGCGCGCATCAAGAGCGGTGAGCTGTCGTCGGTGGAGGTAACCGAGGCGCTGCTGGCCCGCATCCACCACCTCGATTCCGAGCTGCACAGCTATGCTCGCGTGCTGGATGACCAGGCCCTGGCAACCGCCGAGCGGCTCGACCGCGAGCGGCGCCAGGGCAAGCCGCTGCATCCGCTGCACGGGGTGCCGGTGGCCATCAAGGACCTGCTCTATACGCGCGGCATTCCCACCGCCTCCGGCACCCTGGTGATGCAGGACTTCGTGCCGGACGAGGACGCTACCGTCGTCAGCCGGCTCAAGCAGGCGGGCGCCGTGATCATCGGCAAGACCCAGCTCACCGAGGGAGCGTTCGGGGCCCACCATCCGCAGATACCGGCGCCGGTGAACCCGTGGAACCGGTCGCTGTGGTCGGGGGTGTCATCGTCCGGCTCCGGGGTCGCCGTCGCGGCGGGGCTGGCCTACGGCGCGCTGGGCAGCGATACCGGCGGCAGCATCCGCTTTCCCAGCGCGGCCTGCGGCCTGGTGGGCATCAAGCCCACCTATGGCCGCGTCAGCCGCCACGGCGCCTTCCCCCTGGCGGAGTCGCTCGATCACCTCGGCCCCATGACCCGCAGCGTCGAGGATGCCGCCCGCCTGCTGGCCGTGCTGGCCGGCCCCGACCCGCGCGACCCGACCTCGCTTGCCGATCCCGTACCCAACTATCCGGCGATGCCGGCCGAGCGCGTAGCGGGGCTCACCGTCGGGGTCGATTGGGGCTACGTCGGTACCGGCGTCGACGAGGTGGTGGTGGCGACCGTGCGTGAAGCGCTGGCCAGATTGCAGGATGTGGGTGCCAGTGTGCGCGAGGTCAGCATGCCGCAGACCACCATGACCCTCGTTCGCGGTTGGAGCCTCACCTGCGCCGTGGAGTGCGCGCGCGCGCACCGCACGTACTATCCGGCACGCAAGTCCGAGTACGGCCCGGTGCTGGCCGGCCTGATCGAAGCGGGGCTTGCTGCCAGCGACGAAGACTACCAGGCTCTGGAGCAGGTGCGGGGGCAGTTCCGCCAGGACCTCGACCGGCTGCTGGAGGACGTCGACGTGATCATCGCGCCCTGCATGCCGGTGCTGCCGCCGTCGCTGGCCGACATGGACGCCGTGGCCGCCGATGACGCCGAACGGGCCGAGTTCATCACCTTCACCGCGCCGTTCGATTATTCAGGGCACCCCACCATCACGCTGCCGGCCGGCCGAACCAGCGACCGCGCGCCGCTCTCGTTCCAGCTCATCGGCCGCCGCCTCGGCGAGCCGACGCTGATTCGCGTCGGCGCCGCCTACGAGCGGGTGGTCGGTTTCCACGAGCACCCGCTCGCCTGATCAGGCGAAGGCGAACTCCCCCTGGTCGATGACCACGTCGCCACGCTGGTTGGCGGTGCGGAACAGGGCGCGGTCACCGTCCACCCACATGGACACGGTCAGCGCGTCGCCGGGGTAGACCGGCTTCGAGAATCGGCTGCTCATCTTCCGGAACCGGCTCGGGTCGCTGCCGCACAGGGTGTGCAGCAGCGCGCGGCCGGTGAAGCCCCAGCTGCACAGCCCATGCAGGATGGGCTTCTCGAAGCCGCCCAGCTTGGCGAACGCCGGATCGGAGTGCAGCGGGTTGCGATCTCCCGACAGCCGATAGATCAGCGCCTGGTCCTCCCGGGTCTGATAGGTCACGCTGTGGTCGGGCGCCCGGTCCGGGAGCGCCAGCTTGGCCGATGGGCCGCGGTCGCCGCCCCAGCCGCCCTCGCCACGGCAGAACAGCATGGTGCGCGTCTTCAGCAGCGGCCGTCCGGTGACGACGTTGGTGGAGGTGGATTCGAACTCGAGCACCGCAGCCGAGCCTTTGTCCCAGATGGCGGTGACCTCGCCGACGCTCTCGATCTCGCCATCCGGCGGAATCTCCTCGAACAGCTCGATGCCCTGCTCGCCGTGCACCATCAGCGCTGGATTGAAGCTGCCGATCTGGTCCATGGGAATGCCGCCGCCGCCGATGATCACGGCGAAGGTCGGCAGCACGCGCTGCGGCAGATCGCGGGTGTTTTCGGTGGTGTACTGCAACTCGTCGATGCCGGCGCCGACGCCGACGGCGTACAGGAGTGCATCCTTGGACGTCCACTTGCGTTTGACCGGGTTGCCGCGCGCGCCTACGGCGTCTGGGTTGATGGGCATGACGACGATTCCTCGAGCTGATGGTCGAGCTACCTTAGTGCGGACGGCGGTTCGGGAAAAGAGCCCGCCACGGGTGGCATCTGCGATCCGCAGGTGGTCAGATGCGCAGGCGTGGTGGCGGCGAGGAGGTGCGGGTGCAGAGTCGGGAACTTCGAAGCGCCGGATTCGCGGCGCTGCTGGCCGTGGGTCTGGCGCTGGCCGTGGCCCTGTGGCCGTCATCGGCTCGCGGCGCTGCCTATCCGCTGAGCGACGACGATGTCGGTGTGGTGGGCGCCGTGCACACCATCCGCACCGCCTACGAAGACACCCTGGCAAGCATTGCCGAGCGCTATGGGCTCGGCTATCTGGAGCTGGTGCGGGCGAACCCGGGCGTCGATCCGTGGCTGCCCGGCGAGGGCACCCCCTTGGTGCTGCCCACTGCCTACGTGCTGCCCCAGGCCGAACGTCAGGGCATCGTCATCAACGTCGCCGAGTTCCGCCTCTACTACTTCCCGCCGGATGGTGGCCGGGTGGTGACGTACCCCGTGGGGCTGGGCCGCGAGGACTTTCGCACGCCGCTTGGCCGCTCCCGGGTCACGATGGTGATCGAGAACCCGAGCTGGACACCGACCGAAACGTCACGTCGCGAGCACGCCTCGCGCGGTGATCCGCTGCCGGCGGTGGTTCAGCCCGGTCCGGACAACCCGCTCGGTTCCATGGCCATGCAGCTCGACATCCCCGGATACTACATCCACGGCACCAATCAGCCGTTCGGCGTCGGGCAGAGCGTCAGTCAGGGCTGCGTGCGCCTCTACGAGCCGCACATCCGCACGCTGGCGGAGATTGCTCCGCGCGGCACACCGGTGCAGATCGTCGACGAGCCATACAAGCTGGGGTGGCGCCACGGGGCGCTGTATCTGGAAGTGCACACGGACACGTTCGCCCGGCGGGACGATGCCGAGCTGAAGGAGAAAATCGCCGAGGAAGCAAAAACCCGCGCCGCAATCGTGGACTGGGCGCGGGTTGAAGCGCTGCTGGCGGCCCCTAGCGGGGTGCCAACCCGGATCTAATGATTACTTCCGGGCGCAGCAGGTATCGGAGATGCGCTGGACGCGCTCGTTCGCCTGGTTCGCTGCATCCATGGCGCGCTGAGCGGCGGAGTGAGCCGCGCTGGCTTCCTGGCTGGCGCGAGTAGCAGCGGACGCGGCGCGATCAGCAGCGCTCGATGCCGCTTGCACCTGGTTTTCCAGGGCACTCAGCCGCGACTCGATGCTGTCCACGCGGTCGGCGCTCACCGAAGCACAACCAGCGAACGCAAAAGTGGCGATGAGAGCGATAGCGAACTTGTTGACCATAAGCCTATTCACGATTTAGCCCCTTATTGTGGCTGTTGACCGAGGCGCCACGATACCATAGCGAATTCGTTTTGTATGCGTTTTCAACCGCTTTGCGTCGCTAACGTAAGGAACAGGGGAGGTATCGGCGCCATGTCGGACAGCCGGCGTCGGGGTCACGACAAGTTCGCGCCGGCGTTCGAGGTACTCGGGAGCGACCGGGTGCTCGGCGTGCCCCTGCGGTTCGGCATGGGCTACGGCTGAACCGGCCTCAGGACGAGCGCAGGCGTTCGACGGCGGCGTCCACCCAGCCGTCGTCGTCCCTGGGTGGGGTCGGGTAGTGCAGGTCGAGGCGTTCCAGCTCTGTGGCGATGATCTCGCTCACCACCGCGCGCATGGTCGACTTGTCGTCGGCGGGAATCACGAACCAGGGGGCGTGGGCATCGTGGGTCTCATCCAGCGCGGCCTGGTAGGCGCGCTGGTAGTCGTCCCACCGGTCGCGCGCCTCCAGATCGCTCGGGTCGAACTTCCAGAGCTTTTCCCGGTTCTGCAACCGGGCGAGCAGGCGCTGGCGCTGCTCCTCCGGCGACAGGTGCAGATAGAACTTGAGCACCCGGGTGCCGTTGCGCCACAGGTGACGCTCCATGGCGGCGATGTCCTCGAGCCGGTGCGCCCAGAACACCTCGTCGACGTGCTCATGCGGCAGCGGGCGCTGCTCGATGATCTCGGGATGCACCCGCACCACCAGCACCTCCTCGTAGTAGGAGCGGTTGAAGATGCCGATGCGGCCCCGTTCCGGCAGCGCCCGCCAGTACCGCCAGAGATAGTCGTGATCCAGCTCCTCCGCGCTGGGCTGGCGAAAGCCGAAGACCTGAAAGCCCGCCGGGTTGCAGCCGCTGGTGACGTGCTTGATGGTGCCGTCCTTGCCGGCCGTGTCCATGCCCTGAAAGATCAGCAGCACGGCGTAACGGTTGTCGGCCCAGAGCCGCTCCTGGATCTCGGACAGCCGGCCCACCGACTCGGCCAGGCGCTGCTCGGCCTTGGGCAGGTCGCGCCAGCGCGTCGGGTAGCTGTCCAGCGGCCGGCCGCGGCTGTGCCGGAACAGGGTCGGGTCGATGTTCATGGCCGCCCCTGATCCTCCTCAGAACTCGAGGATGGCGCGTCCGGAGATGTGTCCCTGCTCCAGAGCGGTGGTCGCTTCGTTGATCTGGTCGATGCGGTAGCGGCGGGTCACCATGGCGTCGAGGTCCAACTCGCCGTTGTCGAGCCACTCCAGGAAGCGGGGGAAGTCGCGGTCCGGCGCGCAGGAGCCGCCGATGCTGCCGATGAAGTGCTTCTCGTTGAGCAGCACGTCGATGGCGTTCAGCTCCACCGGCGTGCTCGGCACACCCACCAGCACGGCGGTGCCGCCGTCCCGGGCGCCGAAGTGGCCCGTACGGCACGCCGGCACGACCTGCTCCATGGTCTTGCGAATGCCGATGCAGTCGAAGGCGAAATCCACGCCGCTCACCGGGGTCTGCAGGATGGTGAACTGATCGGCGCGGGTGGTCAGGGCGTGGATGGCCTGCACCGGATCTTCGCGCCCGGCATTGATGCCGTGGGTGGCGCCGAAGCGACGCGCGAATGCGAGCTTCTCGTCGTCGAGGTCCACGGCGATGATGGGGTCGGCACCGGCCACCTTGGCACCGACCACGGCGGACAGGCCCACGCCGCCGACGCCGAAGATCGCCACGCTCTGGCCGGGCTGAACCCTGGCCGTGTTGATCACGGCGCCGGCACCCGTCATCACCGCGCAGCCGATGATGGACGTGACGTCGGTGGGAATGCCGGGATCCACCTTCACCACATACTGCTGATCGGCGAGCGTGTGGTCGGCCCACGTGAAGACGTTCTCCGACTGCGCCTCACCGTCGCTGACCTTGAGCGTCGCCCGTACCGGCGGCGCGGCGGCGGCTGCCGCGTTGCGCGGCACCCAGGTCACGAGCACCGTGTCGCCCTCCCGCACGTGGCGGACGTCGCGGCCCGTCTTCAGCACCACGCCCGTGGATTCGTGGCCGAGGATCACCGGCGCCTGCCTAGGCCGGTGCATCTGATGGAGCTGAGAGTGGCAGATGCCGGATGCGAACTGCTTCACCACCACCTGAGTCGGGCCGGGATCCGGCAGGGTCACTTCCTCGATGCGCAGAACCGATGTGTCCTTTGGCAGCACCACTACCCGTGCAGGCGTACCCATGACGTCTCCCATTGCTCAAGTCTTCATGGATATTGACCCCAGGGCAGGACTGACGCAATGGCGTCGCCAGGTCGATACGCTACACTCGATGGCATGAGCGAGCGCTATCGTCTGGTGTTCCGTGGTGAGGTCCTCGACGGCCAGCATCCCGCCGTGGTGCGCAAGCGCCTCGGGGAAGGCGGCCGCTTCGATGCGGATCAGCTCGACAAGCTGTTCTCCGGCAAGCCGGTGGTGCTGAAGCGGGACGCAGACGCCGCTACCGCGGCCCGGCTGCAGGCGCTGTTCCGTAGCGCCGGCGCGCGATTGCGCGTGCTGCCGCTGGAGGACTTGTCCGATGGTGCAGCCGATGCCGGCAGTGCGGCCGGCAGCGCCGCCGCGACGGCGCCGGACTGGGAGATTCTGCCGGCGGGCAGCGATCTGCTGCGCGCCGAGGAACGCGATGCGCCGCAACCGTTGCAGATCGATACCGGTGGCCTGTCACTGGCCCCCGAGGGGCCGGTGGTGAGTGCTGCCAGGCCCGTGCCCGCGGCACCCGACGTGTCGCATCTCAGCGTCGCCGAGCCGGGCACCAGGCTCGGGGAGGGTGGCGCTGCCCCGCACGCGGCCGTGGAAGCGCCCGTGTACGAAGTGGCGCCGGCCGGCGCCGACCTGTCGCCACGCCGGCCGTCCGGACCGCCCCCGGCAGCGCCCGACATCTCCCACCTCCGCCTGGCCGACTGACGGTCAGCCCACGGTGACCTGCATGCTCTGGTAGCCGGCACGCTCCATGGCTGCCGCTACCTGATCCTGGCTGTCCGGGCACAGCGCGATCATCGAACCGCCGCCACCGCCGCCCGTGAGCTTGGCGCCCAGGGCGCCGTGCTGGCGGGCTACGTGGATCAGTTCTTCCAGCTCCGGCGTGGAGAGCTGCAGGGCGTTCAGGTAGCCCTGACAGAGGTTCATCAGCTCGCCGAGTTCCTGAAACTGGCCCGCCTGCACCGCCTGAGCGCCCGCTGAGGTGAGCGCGCCGATCTGATCGAAGATGGTCTCGTAGCGGCCGTGATGGGCGGCCCAGGCCTTGCGCACCCGGGCCACGGTGTTGGCGGTGAGGCTCTCGCGGCCGGTGATGCCGATCACCAGCGGCACCGGTTCGGTCAGCCGCAACTCGGTGAAGGTGCCGAGGCCGTCGGTGCCGACCTCGCGCTGAAACACCAGCGGGGTGCCATAGGTGGCGATGGTGTTGTCGATGCCGGATGGGGTGCCGTGTGCCGTCTGCTCGCACTCGAAAGCCAGCGCATTCACGGCCCCGTCGTCGAGACCGAGGCGATGGGCCTGGTCGAGCGCGCGCACCACGGCCACGGCCAGCGCCGCGGAGCCGCCGAGGCCCATGGCCCGGGGCACGTGCGGAATCACCTCAATGGTCATGGCCTCACCGGCGAGACCGAGGCGCTCGAGCAGCGCGTGCAGAATGCCGGTCAGCCCCTGACCCTGGCCCGCGCGGATGCGCTGCTCCAGACCCCAGCGCGGAATCACCAGGTTCACGCCGTCGCCGCCACGGCGCACCACGGCCTCGACGGCCAGCGGAATGGGCAGGGCCACGGCCGGACGCCCGTACACGACGGCATGCTCGCCGAGCAGTATGACCTTGCCGCAGGCAGAGCTGCGCTCTGCGGCCGCGGGGTCCACGGTGCGGCGGGACAGGTTGCGGACGATCTCCTGAGCCTTCCACACCTTGATCTCGCCGGACTCGATCAGCGCCTCGACCACGGTGTCGAACAGCGGCTCCGGCACGTTGGCGGTGCTGGCGACGCTGCGCGCGTGCAGCGTCATGTGGTTCTGCTGGATGCCGTCCGTGGACAGGGCGCGCAGTGCGGCCAGGTTCTGAGCGAGGCCGACGGTGGCCATGATGCCGGCCAGCTCCGGTGCCGACGGCGACCCCAGCAGGCGGTGGTTGATGCGCACGCTGGGGTTGGTCTCCAGGGACCCGCCGACGGTACCGACCTTCATCGGCATCTCGATCTCGCCCACCAGGTCGCCATCGGGGTGGCGATACCAGCGCGTCAGCGCCCGGTACTGGCCACTGCGTGCCGCGTAGGCATGGGCGGCCGCCTCGATGGCGCGCCAGTCGTTGCCGGTGGCGATGGCGACCGCATCGACCCCGTTCATGATGCCCTTGTTGTGGGTGGCGGCCCGGTACGGATCGACGGTGGCCAGGTCGTTGGCGAGGATGATGCCGTCGCGCACCTCCTCGCCGGTATAGCCCTTGCCGGCGAGGTTCTCGCAGGGAATTCGCACGCTGGCGCGGGCCAGGGCGCGGTCGGTGAGGTTCGACAGAATGCGCAGAAACACCTTGCCGCCGGTGATGGTCTCCACCAGCGAGGCGACGCCCTCGCACATGGTGTTCACCAGGTTGGCTCCCATGGCGTCGCGGGTGTCCACCAGCAGGTGCAGCACCAGCATGTCGCGGCCGTCTTCCGGCGCGGTGTGGGTGTGCACCTCGATGCCCAGCGCGCCGCCGCCCCGGGCCTGCATCTTCGGGTGCAGGCTGTTGGCGAGGGCCAGAATCTCCTCCTCGCGCGCCAGCAGATCGGCGCCTGCCTGCTCGAGGTCGCGAACGTTCACGGCCTGCACCTGGCCGATCAGGATCGGCGCCGTGCTGGCCGCCTGGAAGCCGCCACCGAGGCGGACGATGCGCGCGGCTCCCGACAGCCCGGCGACGATGGACGGCTCTTCAACCACCAGGGGAATGACGTAGTCGCGGCCGTTGATCAGGAAGTTCAGGGCGTAGCCGAGGGGCAGGCCGAACACGCCCACCACGTTTTCGATCATCTTGTCGGCCACCGGCAGGCGCAGGGTGTGCTCGCCCGAGGCCAGCGAGCGGACGTCGGCATCGCTGAGCAGGCCGCGCTGATGCAGCGCGGCGATGCGCTCCGCAACGCTCATGCGGAAGAAGTTGGGAATGCGGGCGCTGCCGGCGGCAGCGCCCTCAGCCGGTGATTTCGATGCCATGCAGCGCCGTCTCCAGGGGCAAGGGGAGGAAGCCTTGATCGCGCGCGAGGCCGGCGAACCGCGCCAGGGCGTCCGGGTCGCTCGCGAATGCCGCACCGAGGTCGCCACCCCCGGCACCGCACGGTTTGTAGACCACTCCAGCCGCATTCGCAAGGCGCGTGAGGACCAGATGGCCGGCGCCGAAGATGCCCAGGGCGGCTGCGTCATCGAGCTGCTTCAGGGCGTCGACGTAGCCCGACAGCGCAGGCAGCAGATCGTGCGCGTCGAACAAGGCCGCCGCGCTGTCGCTCAGCCGCGCCAGTTCAGCGGTGGCGCCTGCCGCCCGCCAGCGCTCGAAGCGACCCAGGTGGTCAGTGGTGGAAGCCGGCCGGCCGGTCCAGACGAAGCCGAGGTGGATGTGGGCAGGCAGCCGCCAGGGCGTCAGGATCGGTGCGGCTCCGGCCGGGCGTTGGAATCGGAGCAGGCCGCCGGCCCAGGCAGCGGCCACGTCGATGCCGCTGCCATGCCCCCCCTGAAACGCTGCGTGCGCCTGCAGCACCTCCGCCAGCGCCGGCTGGTGGCCGGTGAGGCGGCAGAGGGCGCCATAGGCGGCCACGCAGACGGCGGCGCTGGATCCCAAACCCAGCTTGCGGCCCTGCCGCTGGAACGACTCGGTATCCAGCACCAGGTCGGCACCAGCCGGCAGCCGGTCGGCGGGCAGCGCCCGCAGCGCGTGCCAGATCAGCGCCCAGGGGGACCCCGACGGCGGCGGCTCAGGGCTCGTCAGGGCGTCCCGGTCGCGCTTCTCTGCGGTGCCTTCGATGCCGGGCGTGGCGATCCGCCACGCGGCGCCTCCCGGGATGACGCGGCACTCTGCGAACCGGCTCACCGCCATGGCCAGCGCCGGCGCGCCCCCCAGCACGGCGTACTCACCCCACAGCACGACCTTGCCGGGGGCGCGGGCGACGATCATGCGGGCTCGATCCAGGCGCCGCCGCCGAGGCCGGTGGTAATGGTCCGTTCGACGCCGCGAATGGCCCGTAGCTGGTGCGCCACCGCATCGGCATGGTCGGGCAGGCACACGGCCTTCACCTGCGGGCCGGCATCCACGGTGCAGAACACGGGCACGCCGGCCTCACGCAACGCCCGCACCCGGTGCAGGCAGCTCACGGTGGCCGCATTCCAGTAGACCAGCCCCGGGCGGGTGGCCAGCATCAGGCCATGCATCTTCAGGCAGCTATGCTCGGCCAGCGCGGCCAGGCCGTCGAAGTCGCGGTTCGCGAGCAGCGGCAGGGCGGCGTCGAAGTCGGCGGCCGTGCTCTCGACCCAGGCCGGAAAGTAGGGCGACGTGGCGGCGGATCGGCGCATGCCTTCCGAGGACGCAACGGCCTTGCTGCCCAGGTCGGTGATGGCAATGACCACCGCCAGCGGCCATGCCTGGCCGGTCAGCACGGGCCGGGCCTGCCACTCGGGCGCGGTCAGCGCGACGAACCCGCCGAACACCGACCGGGCCGCAGAGGCCGATGCGCGGCGCGCCCACTCCGAGCGCTGGCCCGCCGTCATGCCAAGGTCGCAGAGCCGGTCGATGGCGGTGACCAGGGCGGCGAACCCGGACGCCGACGACGCCAGACCGGCCGCGGTTGGGAAGTCGTTGGTGGAGACGATGCGCAGCGGCGGAACCGGAAAGTGCTGACGCAGGTCGGCAAGGCAGGCGGCCACCTTGGCGTCCTGCACCGGCTGGCCGTCGAGGTGCACCTCGTCGCTGGCGGCGACGGTGACCTCGGTGCGCGTGGTGAGGGTATCGAGGGTGATGGACAGCGACGGCGTTGCCGGCACGTTGCCCGGTCGGGCTGCCTTGCCCCAGTACTTGATCAGCGCGATGTTGGGGTGGGCGCAGGCGATGACGGTCACGACGGTCCCGACGCGGTCAGCGATAGGCCGGCGGCGGCACGAATCGGCAACCGGCCGCCTCGAGTTGCCGGGCGACACCGATGGTGACCAGATCGCCGTACTCCGGGCCGATGATCTGGACGCCGATGGGCAGCCCCGCGTCGTCCAAGCCGGTAGGCACCACCGTCGACGGCAGGTAGGCGACGCCGGTCAAGCCGGCCCAGAACACCTGCTGAAAGTAGGGCAACTCCAGATCGTCCACCATCAGCGTGCGCTCGCCGAACGGCCGGTGATCGTGGGGAAAGGCCGAGGTCGGCATGATGGGCGCCACCAGCACATCGTGGTGCTGGAAGAACTCGTGCCAGGCCCAGCGCAGCTTGTGGCGCGCTTCGTTGCTGGCCGACCAGTCGCGGAACGTGGCTACCTGGGCCCGCACCACCTTGGCGCCGGCGCTTTCGTCCTTGGGATCGAGTTCGGCCGCCCGCTGCTGCAGCGCCAGATAGGCATTGGCGTCCATGCGCGTGGCCATGGTGGCCTGCAGCAGCACCTGATAGGTGTCGTGGCTCTTCGAGGCTTCGAAGGCGGGGCGCGCCCGCGGGTCGATCCGCGCGCCGGCGTCGCTCAGCAGCGCTGCCACCCGCTCCACCCGCTGGCGCACGGCCGCGCTCACCGGGCACATGGGGTCGTCGGCCCAGACGGCCACCCGCAGACCAGCCAGCCCCGACTGCGGGAACTCCGGCAACGCCAGCCGGTAACCGCGCGCCATGATGTCGTCCGGGCCGGCCAGCAGGCGCAGCGCCGTGTCGAGGTCGTCGGCGGAGCGCGCCATGGGGCCGATCACGGAGATGTCCGGCATGGCGCGGATATCACCGGGACCCGAATGGCCGCGCATCCACAGCAGGTTCCAGGTCGGCTTGTGGCCGAACACGCCGCAGAAATGGGCCGGGTTGCGGATCGAGCCGCCGATGTCCGAGCCGGCTTCGAGGCCCGTCAGCCCTGCAGCCAGGGCGGCGGCAGAACCGCCGGAGGAACCTCCCGGGGTGCGGCCGTGGTCGTAGGGGTTGCCGGTGGTGCCGTAGACGTCGTTGTAGCTCTGGAAATCGGCCAGGGCCAGCGGCACGTTGGTCTTGCCGAAGACGATGGCGCCAGCGGCTTCAAGGCGCGCCACCGGCACCGCCGTTGCGGCGGCGATGTTCCGCTTCCAGTCCGGGTTCCCCCAGGTGGTGGGCGCGCCGGCAATGTTGTAGCTCTCCTTCACCGTCATCGGCACGCCGTGCAGCGGACCCCACGACTCGCCGCGGGCGCGGGCGGCGTCCGCCTGCCTGGCGCGCTCGAGCGCGCCCGCGCGCAGGTCGACCACCACCGCGTTGAGTTCGGGATTGAAGCGGTCGACCCGTTCCAGGTAGCTCTGGAGCAGCGCCTCGCTGGACACGGCGCCGTCGGCGACCTGGCGTGCGAGTTCGGTGGCCGATGCGAATGCCTGATCGCTCACGTTGGGTCCTCCCCGGTGGGTACGCCATGACTCTGGCCGGGGGCGGTGATTTAATCAACCGCTCACCCGGCGCCCCGGCATGATCCGGCGGCATCGACGCATTCAAAGGGAGGCAGGTATGAACGTCAATCGACAGTGGCTGCTGGCACGGCGCCCGCACGGCATGGTCACCCGCGACAACTTCGAGTACCACGAAGGTCCGATTCCGGAGCCGGCAGATGGGGAGGTTCTGGTGCGCAACCTCTACCTGTCCTTCGACCCGACCCAGCGCGGCTGGATGGAGGATCGGGAGAGCTACCTGCCGCCGGTCGCCATCGGCGAGGTGATGCGCGCCGGCGCCGTGGGTCAGGTGGTGACCTCACGGCACGCCGACTACCAGAAGGGTGACCTGGTTCAGACCACGGGCGGCTGGCAGGACTTCGTGGTGGTGAAGCCCGGTAGCGGCTGGCCTGGCTTGAACAAGATCCCCAAAGGCGTGCCGCCCACCATGCCGCTGGGCGTGCTCGGCGTCACCGGTCTGACCGCCTACTGGGGCTTGCTCGATCTCGGCAAGCCGCAGCCCGGTGAGACCGTGCTGGTCTCCGGCGCCGCCGGCGCCACCGGCTCCGTGGCCGGACAGATCGCGCGCATCAAGGGCTGCCGCGTGGTGGGCATTGCCGGTGGTGAGGCGAAGTGCCGCTGGCTCAAGGAGAAGGCCGGCTTCGACGCCGTGATCGACTACAAGAGCGAGAACGTCGACCGCCGGATCGGCGAGCTGTGCCCCGACAAGGTGGATGTGTTCTTCGACAACGTCGGCGGTTCCATCCTCGAGGCCGCGCTGAACCACATCAACATGCGCGCCCGCATCGTGCTCTGTGGCGGCATCTCCGGCTACAACGCCACCGAACCGCAGCCGGGCCCGACCAACCTCATGAACCTGATCATCATGCGCGCCCGCATGGAAGGCTTCATCGTCATCGACTATATGAACCGGTCGCAGACCGCGGTGACGGACCTGCTCGGCTGGATTCAGAGCGGAGAGCTGGTTCACCAGGAGGACGTGCAGGAGGGCTTCGAGAACATCCCCGACACGCTGAACCGGCTGTTTACCGGCAAGAATCTCGGCAAGCAGATCCTGAAGATCGCCGATCCGCAGTGACCGCACGGCGGCGAGGCGGTCCGCGATGCCATAGCTCACCGGCGCCGCGGCAGCGGCGCTGGTGCTTCAATGGCCGCGGGGTGTCATCCGCCACCGCCGCGGCAGAGCCGGGCGGGTCAGTGGTGTTCCAGCTCGTCGTCGAGGTCGCGCTGCAGCAGCTGCTCTTCCTGCCAGTCCTCGATGCGGCGCCGGGACATGGCGCGCCGGTGATGGCGGCCGCGGTGTCCCGCTTCCTCTTCAGCCCACTTGCGGCTCATGTGGTCGATGCGTGACGACAGCGGAGGCGGCAGATCGTCCAACTCCGATTCGAAGCCGTCGTCGTAGCGATGATGTTTCATGGTCCTCTCGGTCCCCAGAATCACGCGCGCCATTACGGTCCGCATGCTTTCATTTAAGGCCGATCGTGAAACAAAGAAATCGATAATTATTTGCCTGTGAAACAAAAAATATTTGTCTAGAATCCTCCCGTCGGTCGTCAGACGCGCGGCGGGCATGGATTCAGAGCTGATCAGAACCTTCCTGGAGGTGAACCGCACGCGGCATTTTGCCCGCGCGGCCGAGCGTCTGTTCGTCACCCCGGCCGCCGTGAGCGCCCGCATCCGCCTGCTCGAGCAGCACCTGGGCACCCGTCTGTTCCTGCGCAGCCGCAACAATCTGCAGCTCACGGCCGCGGGCCAGCGGCTGCTGCCCCATGCAGAAAACGTGCTGCGGAGCTGGAACCGTGCCGTGCAGAGCGTGGGTGTCACCGGCACCCGCCAGGAGCTGGTGGCCCTGGGCAGCCTGCACAGCATCTGGCAGGTGGTGCTGCGGGGCTGGCTGGCCGAGGTGCACGACGCGCACCCCAACCTGGTGCTGCAGGTAGACCTGCTGGGCACCCCGGCCCTGGTGTCGCGGGTTCGGGAGCGGTCGCTCGACCTGGCCCTGGTCTACGAACCGCCGCGGGTCAGCGATCTGGTAGCGCAGGCGGTCGGCGTCGTGGAGCTGGTGCTGGTGTCCGACCGCCCGGGCCTGGAGGCGGGCCCGGAGCTGGCCGGGTACATCCATGTGGACTGGGGCACGCCGTTCGCCATGACCCTGGCCCGCGACCTTCCCACCCTGCCGGACCCGACGCTGCGCGTCGACTCCCCGGAGGTGGCGCACGAGTTCCTGCGCCTGCGGGGCGGCGCCGCCTACCTGCCGCGGCCGGCCGTGGGCGACGACCTGCTGGCCAAGACCCTGTTCGCCGTAGCGGGTGCTCCGGTGATCGAGCGGCGTGTCTATCTGATCCGCAGTGCCGAGGCGCCGGTGTCGGGCATCGGTGAGTCGGTGCGGCGCCACCTTCAGGACTGGCTGCGCGCCCGTCCCGAGGTCAGCCTGTAGTGCTCACGTCCATGATCATTCGGTGTCCGTTCGCGTCGCCAGCGCCGTGACCTCACGCTGCATCCGATCCCATTGCGCGAACAGCCAGCTCACCCGCGCCTCTCTGCCCTCCGGGATGTCCCGGAACGGCACCCGCCAGAAGCGGATGCCGATGCGCGCGCCTATCCAGGCGCCGTTGATCAGGGTGCGAAAGTGGCTCGAGCCTTCGAAGCCGACGTGGGCGCAGAACAGCAGATCGCGGCCGGGGTTACCCTCGAGCAGTGCCAGGGTGCCTCCCAGCCGGGGTGGCAGCAGGGTCGGCCAACGCTCGAGCTGCGCCAGCATCTCGGGCTGATTGGCGTACCGGCGGCGCAGCGCGTCCTGCTTCGCCGTCGAGAATCGGGTGCCCTCGGGATAGATCAGCGCGCCTTCCGACGGGCCGACGTCGGCCACCATGGCGCGAACGCCGCTGCGTGCCCGATCGCTGTCCTGGCCGCCGCGATCGACGAAGAAGTTGGGCAGCCGATTGCCGACGATGTCGAGGCAGGGGTCGAGCAGCAACTCGCGCTTGAGCACGTAGCGCAGCCGAATTCCGCCCGGAATGGCGTAGAACACCATGGGAATCACCGTATCCGCGATGCTGGCATGCCGGGGAAGCACGAACGCGGGCGCGCCGGTCAGTGCGTCGGTGCCGGACACCTCGAAGCGTAGCCGGAACAGGCGCTCGGCCAGCACTTTGAGTGCGTTTGCCCACCAGCACTGCAGACGGTAGTTCGCATCCAGGAACTGCTGTCGGCCGCGATGCCGCAGCCAGATCCAGGCCGCGCTGACGATGCCGGCGCTCTCGCACCACAGATAGCCCAGCACGAACAGCAGCGTGGGCAGGGCACCGCGCAGCCGCGGATGCAGCGACAGCAGGGCAGCGGCGGCCAGCAGCAGGGGCAGGCTCAGGGTTGCTGCCGTGGTCAGCAGCAGGAACGCGGGCACGGTCAGCAGGCGCCTAAGCAGCACGGGGGAAGAAGCTCGACCGCAGCCAGAGGAATGCCAGAACGCCCATGACGGCATTACTTACCGCGGCGGCAATGAAGATGCCGTGATAGCCGAACGCGGCGTTCATCGCCAGCGCCATGGGCACGTACAACAGGAACATGCGGGTGAAGGACAGCACCGTGGACGGAATGGGCTTCCCCAACGCGTTGAATGACGCCGAAGACATCATCAGCACCCCCCAGAGGCCGTAGCTCCAGGGTACCACCGTCAGGTAGAACGCGGCGGTCGCGATGACCCCGTCTGTGCTGTCTACCCAGCCGGCGATGGTGCCGCCGAACAGCACCAGGACCAGCGCTGCCACCAGCCCCCACAGCAGGCAGAACTGGAACGTGACCCGCAACCCGGCCTTCACCCGCTCCGGGCGGTTGGCTCCCCAGTTCTGGCCAATGAAGGGCCCGATGCTGCCGGACAGCGCGAACAGCAGCATCACGGCCACGGCCTCGATGCGGGTCGCCACGCCAAACCCTGCCACCACGACCTCGCCGTGGCCGGCCAACATGCGGGTGATGACGGCGGCACTGACGGGACCGATCAGCTGGGTCGCCATGGCGGGCAGGCCGACGTGCAGAATGCGTCGGCACGAGGCCAGGAAGTTCGAGGTCAGGTCGCGTCCCAGCAGCATGCTGCCTCGGGACACGTAGTACAGCAGCACGGCGGCCGTAACGAGCCGGGAAATGGCCATGGCCCACGCGGCGCCGGCCAGCTCCAGGCGCGGCAGCCCGAACCAGCCGAAGATGAGAAACGGGTCGAGCGCCAGGTGCAACCCCGCGCCGGCGGTCATGATCATGCCGGGTATGGTGGCGCTGCCGTTGGCACGCATGATGTTGCCGGCGACCATGGTCAGCGTGAACAGCACGACGCTCGGCAGGTAGACATTCAGGTAGCCGTGTATGTACGGCATGATCTGCGGCGTGGCGCCCAGCGCCTGGAACAGCGGATCGATGACGAGCCATCCGAGCAGGGACAGCGCGGCCATCAATCCGGCCACCAGCATCAGGCTGTGCGTACCGAGGCGGCGCACCTCCACACGCTCCCCGGCGCCGACGCTGCGCGCGATCACCGACGACGTGCCGATGCCGATGCCCAGGGCAATGCTGGTCAGAATCATGGTGAGCGGGAACGTGAAGGTCACGGCCGCAACCTGATCGGTACCGAGCTGGCCGATGAAGCCGATCTCCAGCATCGATACCAGGATGTTGCTCGACACGCCCAGCATCATGGGCGCGGTCAGCTTGAACAGTGAACCCGCGACGGGGCCCTGTGTCAGGTCTCGTGCGCTCATCGGATCGTTTCTGGAGGGACGTTGCAGTGTATGGATGCGCTGATCGAAGTCAAAGCGCCTACCTTGCAGGCGCGGATGTCATTGTCACATGATTCGAATTCGACCTGAGCAGGCGGCAGACAGTGGGCAGTGGCATCGACGGCAAGCTCGACCGGGCATTTCAGCCAGTTGCCGATGCCTTCATGGAGGGCTTCGAGCGCGGTCGGGATACTGGTGCAGCCGTCGGCGTGGTGCTCGATGGCCGGGTGCTGGTCGACGTCTGGTACGGGCATGCCGACCGACAGCGTCAAAGGCCATGGCAGTCGGACACCCTGGTGTGCCAGTTCTCCGTCACCAAGGCGATGACGACGCTCTGCGTGCTTCAGGCGGTGGATCGCGGCCTGCTGAAGCTGGATGAGCCGGTGGTGGCAAGCTGGCCGGAGTTTGCCGCGCACGACAAGCACGAGATCACGTTGCGCCACCTCCTCTGCCACCGCGCAGGCCTGATCGGGTTTCACGAGCCCATGCCGGCCGAGCTCTTCGAGGACTGGCAGCACACGACCGAGGCACTGGCTGCCGAGCGTCCCTGGTGGCCGCCGGGAAGTCGGCACGGTTACCACGCCCGCACCTTCGGCTTTCTGGCAGGAGAGGTCTTCCGCCGTCGAACCGGCCGCAGCATCGGCACCTGGTTTCGCGAAGAAATCGCCTCACCCAGTGGCATCGATTTCCACATCGGCGTCCCGGAGCACGATCTCGTCCGTTGTGCCGACATCGTGCCGGCGCGCATTCGCGCCGGTGAGCAGCCTCCGTCGTCGGCAGCCAGGCTGATGAAGGCCATGGGCGACCGAGACTCCTTCACCTGGGCGGCCTTCCAGAACCCGGCCACCCGCCCCGGCCGGGTGAACAGCGCGGAGCACCGTCGCAGCGAGATGCCGGGCGCCAACGGCCACGGCACGGCCCTGGCCTCCGCCATGGTGCTCGACCGTTTTGCCAGCCTCGTGTCGGCGGAGCTGCTCGCCGAGGCCACGACGACGCATTCGAGCGGTGACGATCCTGTGCTGGTATCACCCACCCGCTTTGGTTTGGGGCTCATGCTGCACGACGACGCCTGCCCGATCGGCCTCACAACAGGCAGCTACGGGCACGCCGGTGCCGGGGGCGCCGTCGTCTTTCACGACCCCGAGCAACGTCTGAGCCTCTGCTTTGCCATGAATCAACTCGAACCCGGCGTGATCACCGGCGGCTCGTCGGCGTCCCTCGTCACCAAGGCGGTGTATGAATGTCTATGAACCGAGATCAGGCCTGGCTCGTCGATTGCGATGCTCACGTTCTGGAGCCCGCCAACCTCTGGCTCGAGTACCTGGAGCCGGAGTTTCGAGATCGCGCGATCAGAGTGGAGGTTCGAGACGGCGTGGAGCATCTCATCATCGCCGAGCAGGTCGTGCTGCAGGGGGTGGTCGCCGGCCTCGGCGGTGCGGAAGCCGACAAGCGAAAGCTGTTCAGCGGCGAGATGTCGTACCTGCGCGACAACCCGCTGGACAGCTACGATCCGGTAGCGCGTGCCAAGCGCATGGACGAATGGGGCTTCTCCCACGCAGTCCTGTTTCCCACCATCGGCATTCTGCCGTTTCCGACCGACGACTCGGATCTCGCCAACGCCTACTGCCGGGCCTACAACAATTGGATGCGCGAATTCTGCGAAACCGTGCCAGGCAGGTTTCTGCCGGTTGCCCTGGTGAACTGGCACGACGTGGACGCTGCCGCTGCCGAGCTCGATCGCTGCATCTCCAACGGCTTCAAGGCACTGTTCGCCCCGCCGGAGACGATCTCCGGCAAGCGCCCGGGTGATGCCCATTTCGACCCCCTCTGGGCTCGGTGCCAGGATGCGAACATTCCCGCCTGCTTCCACGTCATCGTGCGATTCGGTGGAGCTGGCGTTCCGTTCGCCGCCTGGCACGCCACCACACCGGGGCCGCTGTTCGGCTTCGGCCTGGGCGGCACCGGCCAGCTCATTCCGGCGATTGCCAGCGTCGTGACCGATGGCCTGTTCGAGCGGTTCCCCAGGCTAAAGGTTGTCAGCGTCGAGGCCGGGTGCGGCTACGCCCCGTACTTGATGGATCGTCTCGATGCGAAGTACGAAGCGTTCCATGACATCGTGTCGCTACCCAAGCGACCGAGCGAGTACATTCGCAGCAACGTCTACTTCGTGGCAGAGCAAGGCGAGAGAACGATCGGCGAGGCGTTGGCGTTGGTTGGCGAGGACCGGATTCTGTGGGGGAGTGATTATCCGCATGTTGATGCGCTTGACGTCGACAAGAACCTTCCACTCGCGTGGAAACAGTTAGCGGCGAACGCATTTGGAGTTTTCTGAGGCCGCGTGACGTGGAAAGAGCAGGCGGAAGGTTGTGTACTGACCCTCTCGCGAGTCACAAAGGATTTCTCCGCCAATCGACTCCATGACCATTTTGCAGAAGCTGAGGCCGATTCCTGCGCCTTGACCGTCACCTGCCGAGACGAATCGATCGAATATGTGTGGCTGGAGATTCGACGGTATTCCAGTTCCTGTATCAGTGACCACAACTACCGGTTGCTGGTCTTCATCTATGTCGACCAAGATAGAAAGCGAGCCGCTGCCACTCCTTTGCACGTAGAACAGCCCATTTTTGATTAGGTTGAAAAGGACGTGAACCATGAGCGGCGGCGGCGCGAGTATGGAGAAATCGGTTCGGACTTCATGGTGCAAAAGTTTGCGTTCGTTTGAGTTGTTGAACGGGAATCGGTCTACGGCCTCTCTGACGACTTCAGAGACCCGAACACTTTGGAATGATGCGGGTGAGGGCGGAGTTTCGGAAGTGTTTAGCAATAGCATATTGATTATGGTGTTGGCGTACCGGACCTCGCCTTGAATCATGTCCATTCCGGTCTGTACTCGAGTCAGTTGCTCGTGTGAAACCGCGGGGAGAGCCAGGCCATGGGATTCCGCTTGCTTGTACGATTGAACCAGTTTAGGCATGAGCAGCGCTGCCGCATTGGACTGCAAGCCTATGCTCGCTAGTGGTGTTCGCAGTTCGTGGGCAATGTTGCTGCCAATCGCAGACGCGGCACGAAGTTGCTCCGCTTGAACCGCGTGCACGTTTCTGTTGGTAATGCTGCCAATGATCAGAACTGTCAAGTAGACGGGAAAGGGATAAAGCCATGCGTCCATTAGGGCCTCAGCGTTTAGCCCCTGAGCGTTGACCTGAGGGAGGTTCAGGCAAATGGCGAACACCAGGGCGGTTGAGATAACCCAGAGCATGGCGGCCAAGACGCCACTGTTGGTCACTTGAATGAGGATGAATAGAGCGACCAGGTATTGATAAACCCAGATAGGCGATAGGCTGCTATCTGGCGGGGAGTAGGCAGCGTTCGCTGTCAACAGTAAGCCGAAGCTGAATGGAAGAACCAGCGCTACCGTTGTTAGCCAGACTAAGTCGATGTTCTCTTGAAACAGCCTTGGAAGCCTGTCGTGAAATAGAAGCGGCAGGCCAAAGCACCCCATCATCACTCGGACATAGAGCGCGTCAATGTGAGATGTGACTACCCAACTCTCTACGATGGTGGCGAGAGGCGCAACCAGCACAACGATTGCGCCAAAGACTTTAGCGTGCCTATGGCTGTATCGCCAACTTCTCTGCGCTAGCGCTCTGAAGTCTTGAGAGAGTGATGATGGCGACATATGGTCGTTGCATCTCAGTTTTGTCTATGCCTTCACGCACACGGCCATGTCTGCATAGTTCCGATAGCATCTCGATGCTTCGAGAACGTTGAATCCAGCCTCGGATAAGGACTGCTTGAACGCCTCTGTTGAGTGCAACCAGTACCTGCCTGACTCTTGTCCCTTGGAAGTCTTGATGTTCTGCTTGATCACCTCTCGGGCTTCAATGAGCGCTCGAGCGTACCTTCCCACTCGGTTCGCTTTTATGGACTCCCGGAAGAGGTAGAAGGTCCAGTCTAGGGTGCTTTGCCGTCGGCCGAAGTCGATGATGAACAGCCGTCCATTGTTCCGAAGCCACCCGTGGGCATGTCGTAGAACGCCTCCTCGATCAGGAAACGCATACAGCGCGTTGATACAGATGATTAGGTCAAAGGACTGCTCGGGGAAGGTCGTCTCCTCGGCGGTTCGGTGGAGAGTTGTTACTCGGGAAAGGCCTGCCGCGTGATACTTTCCGTTTGCAATGTCGATCATTCGAGCATCTGCGTCAACGTGCCAGAAGGAGGCGTTTGGCAAATGTTCGCTAAGCTGCAGAATGTAGTTGCCTGTGCCCGCGCCTAGATCGCACACCCGAGCATCGTCGGGTAGGTTCCATTGCGGCAGCCTGCGAATCAGCATTTCAATGTTCTGCTGATAGGCAGGGTTGAGAGCGCACATTTCGTCGTAGCTTCGCGCGTATGCGTCCCAGTCCATTTCGTCGGACTTTCTGGTTGTCGCTGCCTCTTGTTCGATTGCGCTCAAACTATGTTCTCCTTGAGTTTGTGCGGTGCGTCGTTTGCCACACCATCATTCGTGGAAGGAACGCGAAGTTAAAGGCCAGAGCGGTTGCGATGATTAGGCAGGTCACCGTACCGAAGTTGCTGTTGACCTCAAAGCTGGACAGCATCAAGAGTGACAGCCCGACGCCCATAACAACGCTGGTGGCGACTATCGCCGTACCAGCGCGATGCGTCGCGTATGCCGCCGCGGCTATTGCGTCCAACTCGAGTCTGCGTTGTGCATCTATGAATCTATAGATGTAGTGTGCGGCATCGTCTACGACCACTCCGATAGTGAGGGCTATGATGGCTGTCGCTGCGAGCCCGATATCCGAGCTGAGCCAGCCCCAAATTCCGAAGCCAGCCAGAACCGGCAGTACCGTCGCCAGCAATGCGACGAGTGACAAGCGTAGGCTGCGAAAGGTGGCTCCTACAACCAGGGCTGTGAACGAAAGGCTGGCTGCGATTCCAGTGATCATCGACTTGATGTTCATCATGGAGAGATGGGCTACCGGAACGTTCTCTCCCGTGACTGTTAGTGCAAATTGCGAATTCGTTGACTCATGCCAGTCGTACACGGCGGATTCTAGGTGCTGAATGTCGTTCGACGTCGAGTGCTTGAGTAAGACAGATGCTCTCGCGGAGTCCTGGGTACTGTTGATTAGGTCTGTGTTGGATTGGCCGATCTGCAATGAGAGCTCGTACACTAGGAACAGCTGAGCTAGTTCATCTGTCGATGAGATCTGCGATAGCTCCTCATTCGAAAACGCAATCGCGACTTCCTTCATTACGTCAGAAAATGAGAGCACGTTGGCCACGGACGGCAGTGATCTGGTGTAGTGCCCAAGCTGATCCAAGTGCTTCAGGAAGTCCGGGTCGAACGCGGTTCCGGAGGGGTTTCTTAACACAAGTTCTATGTGGTTTGGTCCGGCCAGGAGTTCGGTCGCCCTGTCAGTGTTGACTCTGAACTCGATTGACTCGTCGAAGAAGTGAACGAAGTCCTCGTTGATTCTGAGTTGACCAAGGCCGGCAATGCACACCAGGAGAAGTATCCAGTAGTAGCCCTTATGGTCATTGCCATCCTCCACTCGGCGAGCATAGCGATTGACGAGGCTCTGGGTCAGTGTGTTCAGCCCTCGATTCTTCACGCTCCCAACGAACGTCAGGAGGACTGGGAGTATGGTTAGGGTAAGTAGGCAGCCTATGAGCACCCCGAGTGCCGAAAGGACGCCGAGTTGTCTAATCGGAGGGGAGTCAACGGACCACAGCGAACTCAGGCTCACGGCAGACGTAAGTGCACTTATGAAGATCGGTGTGAGGTTTGACGCAACTGACGCTTTTGCCTGCGCATGAATCTCGGCGGGAGAGGCTCTTGAAGGAAGATTGCGGCTGAAGTGGACTGCGACATGCATGGAACTGGCCACGACCAGCGTGAACACGATGAGTGGCACAATAGAGGTGGCATTGTTTATCACGTGCCCCGCCCAGCCAGCCGTTCCGAGGGTGGCTGCTATGCTCATGATCCCGAGAAGTACAACCGCTGTAGCGAGCCGAAAGCTGCCCAAGATCAGATACAACAGCATTGAGATCACGGCCAGAGATGCTGGCAGAAGAACGCCCAAGTCCTCGGCGGTAGCCTCGGCAAAGGCGGCCATCATTGGTACCCCGCCTGTGAAAAAAATCTCAAGATCTGGGTACTTGGCTTTGAACTCTCTAGTGACCTGTCGCGCGTGATCATGGATCTCTTCGATCAGGCCGACCATTCCGCGTTCGACTGCGAGGGTGGTCAGGACTCCCGTAGCTGTACCATCAGGACTAACGAGGCGGTTGACGATGTGCGGGCTGTACAACCCATCAGGCTCCTGACAGGTCTCTGGATCTGGTTCGCACGCCCAGTCGAGTAGGGATTGAACAACTACAGTGCCGTCTGGTGCGGTCGCCGGTCTCGGGTAGTTCCAAAGGCTGTCCACACGAATGGAGTGGGGAATCCGGCGCGCGCGCTCATCTAGCCATCGAATTGCTGCGGGGAAGTCTCCTTCAACGACGGTGAACGGGGCGGAAACAACGAACAACACGTTGTCGTTGGCCGCGAACTCGTTCTCGAAGGCGAGTTGATCAAGGAAGTAGTGGTTGTTCGGGCCATAGAACACGCGGTTGTCGGTAGAGATCTGAATTCCGATGGCACCAACGGAGGCGGCCACTAGAAGTATTGCGCCAAGGGCAACAACCGGCAGCCTATGCCGGAGGAGTAAGTCTAGAAACACCGCCGCTCCGTCTGGTCTTCTTGGGTTCCTTGGGTCCGCCCGGGTGGCAGGTCATCGAAACTGCCACCTACTACTTACCTGCCTCGAATGGCAACTTCGATGTCAGGCTTTGGCGACGTGGCGACCGGGGAATATTAGCGGCAATCGAAGTGAAGAGGCGAAAAATTGACAGGTGACTGATCTGGTCTTTACTAGATGTGGCTTGGCCCGTTCAGACTCGATGTTGATTCAAGAAGACCGCCGCCAAAATAAGCAACAAAGATGCTTATAATGCTGGAGCGCAGGAGGTCAAGCTAGGGAAATGCGGGCTCGTGCACCGCATAAGTGAGTCGGTAAAAGGGGCGACTGCGCATGCATGGTCGTGAGTTGGAGTAGCCGGTGGCCTCTACCGCAATGCGATTGTTCGATCGTGTATTCACCTACCTGTTTCCACTATCGCTGTTGGAGCCGACTCCATGGCTGGACATGTGGAAAGAGAAGGAGCGGAACGATTTCGTATCCGCGGTAAGAATCTTTTTTCCGATCGCAGCCGCCCTTTATCTGGCCCACTATTGGCTCTTTGACTTGCCTATGGGTCTTGAGCCCGGCGTCAATTGGCTATTGTTCCGTGTCTCCATGGTTCTGATAGCCGTCCTCGCGCTGATCTACTATTGGTCGCCTCTCCATAAGGTTCGGGCTTACCGGGCTGTTGCGGTCGTTGCGACGACGATCTTTTCCGTATCGCAGTCGTGGGTCACGGTGTTTTATCCAGCCGCCCCTTGGCTCTATTGCTTTGTGTTCGTCGTAGTTTCGGCGCTGATTCTTCGTACGTCCGTCATCAAGAGCACGGCTTTCGCATTGGTGATCATCGCGCTTCAATGGCCCGCATTAATGAAGGCGGGTTTGGCTGTTCCAGAGGTGGTCTCCGCAAGTGGGGTTACTCTCTTGGCGCTAGTTGTGCTGCGTGGTGCCTATCTCGCTGACGTTCGGTACTTTCTTCTGAACCAGCAGAACATTGACGCGCAAAGACGAAACATTGAGCTGAATATAGAGTTCACGGACAGAATCAAATCGTTCATTCCAGGCCAGATTGCAAACAGACTTGAGAGGCACTTAAAGTACAGAGGTACTTCTGTCGTCAGTGCAATCTATGAAGTGCTCAGGCCCAGAAAACTCGAGATTGCTTGCCTATTCAGCGACATCAGAGGGTTCACAGAAGGCTCTAAGGATCTCGATGCCTTCATCAGTGAATCCGTACTTCCGAACCTGAAGGCATGTACAGACGCCGTTGAGATCAACGGCGGCATTCCGAGAAAGATTGGCGACCTGATGTTCGCCTATTTCGACTATCCAAGTGTCCATCTGAATTTGCTTCGCGCTATTCTTTCGGGGCTTGAGATTGCGCGCATCAACTCGGACCTGAATGTGACCAATGCGAATAGCGGCCACTCGGAGATTGAGCGTTTCATCTTGATATCCGTCGGCGAAGCGATCGTCGGGAACATCGGGGGATTTGATTCCTCAGTGGAGATTACTGCTCTGGGCAGCCCGGTGAACTTCCTCAGCAGGTTAGATGAAGCAACCAAGCATCCAGAGCTTCGAAAAAGACTGGAGTCTTCCGACTTGCTGTTGTGTGATAGGTCCCTGTCCCTGCTAAAGGAGATGGGTGTGTATCCAACAGTGGTATCGTTAGATCTAGAAGACCTTGGGGTTTCCATTAGGAACTTCCCGGACAAGACGGTAGTCCATGCGATGCGCCCCTCGGAACGCAACCGCGACCTGATTCGAGCATTTTTTGATCGGCTGAAAGAGGAAGGCTTGACCGGTGATGAAGATCGAAGCGAAGCAGCGTGACTTCACGGAGCCGGAGCTGGACTTTCAGGAGATTCATGACGTCATCTTTCCGGCGGATGTTCGAGAGACGGATCTAGTCTCTTCGAAGATTCGCAAGCGGGGTGAGCCAGAGTATCAAGTGTTTCGCGTCTGGAAGCTCAGCCCTCTGGGAATCGAGTTGTTGGTTAGCGGCTCCGACATTTTCGAGAAGGGAGAGTTTGTCGATATCGAGCTGACTGTCGGTCGGCAATCGTCCAAGTTCGAAGGGATGGTCGTCGATCTGATCTCGAAGTCGGCGAACAGGAGGATCCTGGGTGTGCGGTTCTCCGGCCGGAAGGACGAGGCAATTGCCGGAGTTGATCGACGAAAGGGATCTCGGTGGCTTTGTAGCAGCCAGTTCGATCCCGTATGTATCGCGCCTAATCCTGCCCAGTTCAATGACTTCCTATATTTCCAGATCAGAGACATCTCTGGGTCAGGGATTCGTGCGACCACTAGCCTCCGAAACAAGTTCATTGTTCCCGGCATGGAACTGGAACTTCAGATTAGCTTCCCGGTGACTTCGCAAATCTCCACGACAATGAGGGTCGTGCGAGTGACCATTACCACAGACGGCGGAAAAGACCTTCTGGAAGTGGGACTAGCGTTCACGACTCTGTCGATGCGACAGAGAGAAGTTATCGGCCAATACCTTGTACAGTTTAGCGATGCCGAATCCCTCGAGCGAATTCGTAAAGAAGGCTTCTTCCCCTTGTCCCTGACGAAGGGGATTGACTACCAATACATCAAGTCAGCGGACGATTTCTCGCAGGTGCTGGAGCTTCGCCTGAGGGCGAATCGAGAAGTGGGAAAGGTCCCAGACGACTATACTGCGGCAGATATGGCCGACCTTTATGATAATCGCGGCCGAATCATCGTGGGCAAATACCATGGAACCGTTGTTGGCACTGTGAGACTTACGTTTCCCGAGGTCGGAGAGCCTCTTGAGCATGAGGAATACCTTAAGTTGCCAGACGGGTTTCCAAGAAGGGAGCAGATTCTGGAGTGTGCCCGGGCAGCCACCAATCCTGAGTTCAGGGGCAGCGATCTATGGACAACTCTGATCCAACACATTGCGATCGTTGCTCTTCAAGCAAAGCGCAACTGGGCGATCATTTCGACTACTCCTGAACTTGTCGACATGTACAAGCGCCTGGGCTTTCGCGACTCTGGATTGACCTATGAACATGAGCTCTATCCGGGGAAGACCCAAGTCGTTCTCATAATCAATGTTCCGGAAGCCGTCATGGGTATTGGCGTTGGGCCAATTTACTGGAATGTAATCTGGCGTGGCGTCGCCAAGTACCTCGGTGATCATCAAGTGATCAAGCCTTCGACGCGAGTCAAGGTCTACACGATGTTGGCTCCTGTTTCAGAGTGGGTGAGGTACTTCGCCCAGCATCCGAGGAGGCGGCGGCTGGCAAAGCAGTACCGAGAGAGCGCGGTCCAAGAGGCTTCAGCGGAAGCCTAGTTCCGAAGAATGCAAGCGGTGGCGAAGTATTTGGCTAGGTGTTGCCCGCCACCACCCGAATCTCCACTCTCGCGCCGCCGACGGCAAGCTCGGAAACACCGATGGCGGTCCACGCTGGCCATGGCGCCTCGATGAACTCATCGCGAACGGCCATGAAGTCGGGCAGATGCGCACTAAGCCCGACGTGGAATGTGGTGTACTCCAGGATGTCGTCATAGCCCAGGCCGGCTTCGTGAAGCACCCGACCGACGGCGCGCCATGCGTTGCGAAACTCGTCCTTGGCATTCGGCGGGACGGTGCCATCGGCGCCGATGCCGATCTGTCCGGAGCAGATCACCAGGTTGCCCGCACGCACCGCGGGCGCGAAGTGAAAGCCCTCGTAGGCTCGACGGTCGGCATCTGGAAGGATAATGTCGCGCGGCATCGGGTGTTCCCTCGGGTCAACTCCGATCGATGGTAATCGAACAGCCTGTGCGCGTTAAGCTGGCGTGCGCGGCCCTGCCACCAGGGAGAGACGGAATGCTGAAGTACGGGCCACGGGTCGACATCGCGGAGGACGAACTCGAGGAGCTGCTGCGGTTCGCAGTCGACGTCGCAGTGCGGGCGGGGGAATCGACCCTGCCTTACTTCCGGCGTGACGTCGTGGTGGAAGACAAGCGGTCTCATGGCCGGTTTGATCCGGTCACCGAGGCCGACCGGGAGGCTGAGCGGGTGATTCGCGCCGGTATCGAGGCAGCCTATCCGCAGCACGGCGTGTTCGGAGAAGAGTTTGGTCTGCTGCCGGGAAACGGCCTCACCTGGGTCATCGATCCCATCGACGGTACCCGTGCCTTCATGACCGGCATGCTGCATTGGGGCGTGCTGCTGGCGCTGTTCGATGGCGAGCGACCCGTTCTTGGCGTCATGCACCAGCCGTTCACCAACGAGACGTTCTTCGGCAACAATCGCGAGGCATGGTACCGGCATGGGTCGCGGCAGCAGCGGCTGCAGTCGCGTCGCTGCGCGTCGCTGGCCGATGCCGTGCTAACCACCACCAGCCCCAAGCTGTTCCGCGACCCTGCGGAGCGGGACGGGTTCGATCGCCTCGAAGCTGCCGTGAAGCTGTCGAAGTACGGCGGCGACTGCTACATCTATGCCATGTTGGCCATGGGGTACGTTGATCTGGCGACCGATGCCAGCCTTCAGGCCTATGATATTCAGGCGCTCATGCCGATCATTCGAGGCGCGGGCGGGGTGGTGACCAAGCTCGACGGGGGAGATGCCAGCCTCGGTGGCACCGTGGTCGCTGCCGGGTCTCAGAGCCTGCACGACGCGGCGTTGGCCTGCATGCGGAGCGGATCACCGCATTGAAGAACCCGGCCGCGCACGGCGCGCGGCGGATGTCCGACAGGAGGGGAGACCATGGACTTCGGAATTGCGCTTGCGACCAGCACCACGTCCTGGCAGACCGTGAAGCGCGCGGAAGAGCTGGGCTTCAGCCATGCCTGGTTTTATGACACTCAACTGTTGAACCCTGACGTCTTCGTCGGCATGACGCTGGCTGCGGCGCATACCCATCGCATCCGCCTGGGCACCGGCGTACTGATACCCTCGAACCGCATCGAGCCTGTGACAGCCAACGCGCTGGCGTCGCTGAACAAGATCGCGCCCGGCCGGATCGACTTCGGGGTCGGTACCGGCTTCACCGGGCGGCGGACCATGGGGTTGCGGGCGATTCCGCTTGATCAGATGAAGGCCTACGTGCAGCGGGTGCAAAGGCTGCTGGGCGCGCAGACCATCGGTTGGCCGCAGGACGGCGCCAGCCGCGAGGTCGGATTCCTCAATCCCGACTTCGGTCTCATCAACGTCGATGATCCCATTCCGCTGCACGTGTCCGCCATGGGGCCCAGGGCGCGGCGCCTGACGGCCGAACTCGGCGCCGGCTGGTTGAACTTCGCTGCCGACGAGGGCGTGGCGGTGCGAACGCTGGAAGACATGCGCCAGGCCTGGCAGGAGGCCGGAAGGACGCCTAAAGAGTTGTACAGCACGCTGTTCTTCCTCGGCTGCGTGCTGCGCCCTGGCGAAGGGTTCGATTCCGAGCGGGCTCTGGCGCAGGCCGGGCCGTGGGTCACGGTCTTTTTCCACAACCTGGTGGAGACCAGTGAGCCAGGGTCGATGGAGGCCATCATCGGCAAGCAGCTCAGCGAAATGCTCGAGCAGTACCGCGAGGTCTACCTCAGCTATCCGGCCAAGCGCCGTCATCTGCACAACCACCGCGGCCATCTGATGGTCGTGCGCCCTGACGAGCGGTTCCTGGTGACGCCCGAGCTCATCGACGCGATGACCTTCACCGGTTCGATCGAGCACCTGCGCGAGCGGGTCGATCGGCTCGAAGCGGCCGGCTACCGTCAGCTCACCGTGCAACTCGTCGAGGGCCACGAAGCGGCTCTGGACGACTGGGCACGCGTGTTTCGCCTGTAGGCGCCCCATGGTGGTGCGAGTGCGGCCCATTCTGCCCCGGCAGGGGGCGTCGCGGTCCCTGGCGCTACGTCGGCCGTGATTGGGCCAAGCCCGTAACAGCCTGATTCAGATAGAGTTTATCGGGCGAATCGAAGTTGGCACGGCGGCTGCATTAGGTAAAGCGACGTCCGGTGTCGACTCTCTCCCCAAAAAGACCTATACCGGCGTTAGGATCCTTCAGGATCCGGGAGGCACCCAGTCTTTCCTCTCCCCTCGGGCTGGGTGCCTCTCAACTTCTTCCTTCTCCCGCATCTGGCATAGTGGCCCCGACATCGGATCGGAGACGCCTCATGCCGAGCACCAAGCGAATCGATTTTCCGAACGGGCAGGGCGACCGGCTCGCGGCGGCGCTGCACCTGCCCGACCGTACGCCGAGAGCGTGGGCCGTGTTCGCGCACTGCTTCACCTGCGGCAAGGCCAGCGCGGCAGCGACGCGCATCTCGCGCACGCTGGCGGCGGGTGGAATTGCCGTGCTGCGGTTCGATTTCACCGGGCTCGGTGGGTCGGAAGGCGACTTCGGCAACAGCGGGTTCGAAGCCAATGTGGACGATCTGGTTGCGGCGGCAGGCTTTCTGCGAGCGAACCACCAGGCCCCGCAGCTGCTGGTCGGGCACAGCCTCGGGGGCACAGCGGTGCTGGCCGCCGCCGGACAGATCGACGAGGTGCGCGCCGTGGCCACCATCGGTGCGCCTGCGTCGCCCGCGCACGTGCTGGCGCAGTTCGGTGACGCCCTGGCCGACATCGAGCGTCTCGGCAGCGCCGAGGTGACCTTGGCCGATCGGCCGTTTCGAATCTCCCGCAGGTTTCTCGAGCAGACCCGCGAGGCCGACGTGCTCGCCGGCCTCGGCAGGCTGCGCCGGGCGCTGCTGATCATGCACGCGCCCCTGGATGACGTGGTGCCCATCGATCAGGCGACCGAGATCTTTCAGGCGGCCAAGCACCCGAAGAGCTTTCTGTCGCTGGCCGACGCCGATCACCTGCTGAGTCGGCAGGAGGAGGCCCAGTACGTGGCCGGCACCACCCTGGCCTGGGCCGAGCGCTACCTGGATCCGGTGGCGGCGCCTGCCCGACGCGAGGTGGCCGGTGGCCAGGTGATGGTGACCGAGGGCAACCGCCGGTTCCTGCGCGACGTCACCACCGATGGCCACCGCTGGCTGGCGGACGAGCCGCGCAAGGCGGGTGGCGACGACCTGGGGCCAGACCCGTATGAGCACCTGCTGGCGGCGCTCGGCACCTGCACATCGATGACCATCCGCATGTACGCGAATCGCAAGTCATGGCCATTGGAAGACGTGACCATACGGTTGGCGCATCGTCGCGAGCACGACCGGGACTGTGAGGCCTGCGAGGGAGACGAAGCGAAGCTCGACGTGATCGAGCGGTGGATCGGTCTCGTTGGCGAGCTGGATCAGAGTCAGCGCGAGCGGCTCATGCAGATTGCCGACCGCTGCCCGGTGCACCGCACCCTCACCGGCAAGATTCGCATCCGCACCAGCATCGAAGAGGGCGGCTGAGGCTCAGCGAGCGGCGTTCAGGGACCAGTCGTAGTGATAGTCGATCGGGCCCTGATGGTCGGCCAGGCGGTCGGCCAGCTCAGGGCGATGGCGCGCCAGATAGGCCAGCAGCCCGGCTCGATCGTCCGCAAAGTCTTCCAGGTACCAGTCGAACAGGCTCGACAGCCGCAGGCGATCGCCGGCGAACGCCACGGCTCTGGGATGCGACAGAAAGCCCTGCTCGGCGCGCACCAGCAGCGGCTCGGTGTTGGCGGGCGTGAACGCCTCCGGCATCAGATCCGGGCAGCCCAGGCTGGCGCAGTTGACCGCGAAGTGAATGCGATGATCCTGCCAGATGGGCCGCAGGATGCGGTGCTCGATGTCGTCGAGGCTTACCCGCTCGCCGGCGATCTCCACCAGCTTCGTGCGCCATGGGCCGGTCTGGAAAAGGCCGCCGCCCATTCGCCGGATGCTCTGCTTGCCGGGATGATCGAGCACCACCCGCACGGTGAGCGCGTTGTAGAGATTCACCCAATAGGGAAACTGCTGCGCTCTGGTCAGACCGCGCGGGTCGACCGCGGTGAGGTGGGCGACGTAGGCATCGAGCGCGCTGCGGTGATCGTCGGCCACGGCATCGTAGTGAAACAGGGTTCTACCGTCGGCTTCCACCAGGTATGCGTCCAGCAGGCGTTGCCAGGCGCCGTGATCCACGGTGCGACTGCTGCGCTCGTCGCTGGATGCCCAGAAGGTCCACAGGTCGGCGTCCGGGGCGGCCAGCGCCGGCAGGGCGAGCAGGCTCGTGGTCAGCAGCAGTGCTTTTCTGATCAAAGTCGCTTCCGATTTCACGGAGACCTGCAACATCAGATCACGGTGAGGTCGACGGGTTCCCGCAGCTCATTGGCGCCGCCACCCGGGGCGTTGACCATCTCGTCGTAGGCGCTGCGATGCACGAAGCTCGCGCGCCGTGCCCCGGCGTCTCGCAGGGCCTGCATGGCGGCGAACCGGCTGCTGAAGGCTTGCGTCTGATCGCCTTGCCGCAGCGGTGTGCGGCCTGACCCATCGGCGCGAAACACCACGTACATGGATGGGGTCAGCGCGTGAATCTCCAGGGTCGGCTCCGCGCCGCTGCGAATGTCTTCTGCAAGTTCGGCAAGGTTCATGGGTTCAGGGTGCGGGCCTCGATGTGAAGCGGCCGTGACGAACGTGGCCGGCGCGCTCAATCGAGCGCAGGCTCCGCGGCCAGCCGCTGCAGGGTCGCCACGATCAAGGCCCGCTCCGCGTCCTTGACGCGATTCTCCAGGTCTTCGACCCGGTCGCCGGATCGAACCGGAACGCGAGCCTGGGCGATGACCGGGCCGGCGTCGTACTCGTCCGTCACCAGATGCACCGACGCACCGCTCTCGCGCTCGCCCGCGGCGAGCACGGCTTCGTGCACGCGGCGCCCGTAGTAACCCCGGCCGCCATACTTGGGCAGCAGCGCTGGATGGGTGTTGACGATGCGATCGCGATAGGCTGCGAGCACCCGTGGGCCGAGCTTCTTCATGTATCCGGCCAGCAGCACCCAGTCGGCGCCCGACTCGGCAAGCGCCGCCGCCATGGCCTCATCCAGGGCCCGGTCGTCGGCATGGGTGGCGCTGCTCAGATGCAGCGTCGGAATGCCGCAGCGATGGGCACGGGCCAGCGCCTCGGCACCGCTGTTGTTGGAGATCACCAGCACCACCTCGGCCTGCAGGTCGCCCTGCTGGCAGGCGTCGATCACGGCCTGCAGAATCGATCCCCCGTGGGAGGCCAGCGCGGCAATCCGCATCACTCCGCGACCCGGAAGATGGCCGTGTGAACGATCTCGGTGGTGACCGTGGTCTCGCGCCGATAGGTCAGATACAGCTTCAGGAACTGATGCCCCTTGCGCTCCCACTTCTCTTCCACGGCGGCACGGATCTCCACGGTGTCGCCCACCCGCAGCGGCGAGCGGTGACGGATCTCGGAGCCGACGTGAATCCAGGCCGGCATCACGTACTCGCGGGTCAGCGCACGATTGGCGAGCTGCAGCAGGCCGTGGGGGTGGGCGACGAAGCGGTAGATGGGCAGCTCATCGGCCACCTGGCGGCAGAACAAGGTGTTGGCGTCCTCGGTGATCTGCCAGTGCCAGGGCGTGAGGGTCTGGCCGACCACCACGCTGTCCCAATCCATGGGCACGCGCGCCGACGGCTTGCGAGGGCCGTCGAGCAGCGTCTGATCGCGCAGCGGCGGCAGGGCGTCCAGCGTCGAGCGCAGCTCCGCCAGCAGCTCGCCTGCCGCGTTCACGCAGCGCGCCGTATGGGCGTCGCCCTGGGTGTCGAGGGTGATGTCCAGGCTCTCGCCCTCGTAGGCCGGCTTCAGGAAGCGCACCTCGCTCGCCGATGCGGCCAGCCAGCGCTCGCCGAACCGTTGCACCAGCGGGTGGGTCAGGTAGCCATACACCGCCACGCCGGGCACCAGGCCGCCACGAAACCCGTAGCGACGGGCGACCTCGTCGCTGTGAATGCGGTTTTCCGAGGCCTCGGAGTGGTTTCTGGCGATGATCTGATAGTTGCCCATGGGTGCCGCCGGGTGACTGCCGGGGCGCTATTCTGCCCCAAGCCCGGGCGCCGGGCACACCACCGCGCCGGCCTGCGCAGGGTCGGCTTGGGGCAGGGGCCCGGCTGCGGTACCGTGTGGCCGCATGGATCGGCAGCACCGCGACCATCGGCTTCTCATCGTCACCGGCAAGGGCGGCGTCGGCAAGACGCTGCTGGCCGCCGCGCTGGCGCGCATCTCGGCGCGCCAGGGCCGGCGCACGGTGCTGGTGACCATGGACAGCCGCGACGACCAGCACCCGCTGCTCGGCGTGCCGCTGCGTTACCGGCCCCAGCCCTCCGGACTCGGCTTCGACGTCAGCCGCGTGGATGCCTTCGAGGCGGTGGCCGAGTACGCGCGCCGTACCATGCCCATGGGCCTGCTCTACGAGGGCGTGTTCCGCTCTCGCGCGTTCCGCGACTTCGCTGCCGCGGCGCCCGGCTTCGAGGCGCTGATGTGCCTCGGCAAGCTCTTCAATCTGGCCACCCAGACCGACTATCGGCAGGTGGTTTTCGACGCCCCGGCCACCGGCCACCTGCGCGAGCTGCTCGAGGTGCCCGCGGCCACCCAGCGTGCGGTGCGGGTAGGGCCCCTCAACCACAATGCGCGCAAGATCGAAGACCTGCTGCTCGATCCCGACCGCACGCGGGTGCTGGTGGCCACCCTTCCCGAAGAGATGCCGGTACGTGAGGCGATGGAGACCGTGGCCCTGTGCCGCGACCATTGGCGCATGGGCGTGGGACCGGTACTGGTCAACCGGCTGGTGACGGGAACCGTCTCGGCGGACGAGCTGTCACGGTTGACGGCCCTGGAAGCCGACGGCGCCCTCGGCCCTGCGGCCCGGCGGGCCGTGGCGGTGGCGCGCAGCCGGCAGGCGCTGGCCATGGCCCAGGCCGCGGCGCTGGCGCCGTTGGCGACCATCGGGCTGCCAATGCTGCGGGTACCACGCCTGCCGGGTGCCGGCGTCGGCAGCGAGGGGCTGCTGGACGAGGTGGCGCGGCACCTGGAGCCGGGGCTGTGAGCCGCCTCGACCTGCCGGCCCTGGTCCGGTCGAGCCGCGTGATCGTTTGCTGCGGCAGCGGCGGCGTCGGCAAGACCACGTCGGCGGCCGCGCTCGGCGTGCTGGCGGCGCGTCTGGGGCGCAAGGCGCAGGTCATGACCATCGATCCGGCCCGACGCCTGGCGCAGGCCATGGGCCTCGAGGCGCTCGATGATCAGCCTCGGCGGGTCGACCTGCCGGCGCCCGGCGAGCTGTGGGCGATGATGCTGGACACCCAGCGCGCGTTCGACCGGCTGGTGGCGCGCCATGCGCCGGATGCCAAGGTGCGGGACGCCATCTATGCCAACGCCTACTACCAGCAGTTGTCGCGCTCGCTGGCCGGCTCGCGGGAGCTGGTGGCCATGGAGCGCGTGCTCGAGGCGACCCTGGAGGGCGATCAGGATCTGCTGATCGTCGACACCGCACCGTCGCAGCATGCGCTCGACTTCCTGGATGCGCCCGGCCGCCTGGTCAGCCTGCTCGACGGCTCCATGACCGGCTGGCTGCTGCGGCCGTACGGCCTGGCTGCCCGTGCCCAGTTCGACTGGTTCCGGCAATCGTCGGCGCTGACGCTGAAGTTTTTCGAGCGCCTGGCGGGGGTGCAGGTGCTGGCCGACCTGTCCGACTTCCTGCTGGCGTTCTCCAGCATGTTCGATGGCTTTCGCGAGCGATCGCACCGTGTGCAGGCCCTGATGCGCGAGCCGAGCACGGCCTTTCTGCTGGTCTGCGCGCCCGAGGCCGCCAGCCTCTCCCAGGTTGACCGCTTCGCCGAGCGCCTGTCCGGCGACGGCTTCGGGGTAGCCGGAGTGCTGGTGAACCGTGTGCACCCGGGGCCGGAGGGCATCGACGCAACGGTAGCCGGCGCCGAGCAACTCTCGCTCAGCGACGACGACGTCGGGCTGCTGGCCGCCGCCGGCGAGGCCGCCTACTCGGACATGCCGCTGCCGGACCGGCTGGCCGAGCTGTGGCGGGAGGACGTGCTGCTGCGACGCGCCGATCTGGCCGCCCTCGCGCCGCTGCGCACGCGCGACCTGCCCCTGCACACGGTGCCGCGCTGGATGCGTGATCTGCACAGCATGGCGGATCTGCAAGCCTTCGCTGACGCGCTCGCCGCTCAGCCGTAGGCCTGGCCCGGCAGCCACGTCACCAGCGCCTGCCAGTTGAACAGAATCACCAGCCCGAGAAGCTGCAGCAGAATGAACGGCACCACGCCGCGGTAGATGGTGATCACGTCGACGCCGGGCGGCGCCACGCCCTTCAGGTAGAAGATGGCGAAGCCCACCGGCGGCGTCAGGAAGCTGGTCTGCAGGCAGACGGCAAACATCACCGTGAACCATACCGGGTCGAAGCCGAGCCCGATCACCACCGGCGAGACCAGCGGCAGGATGATCAGCGTCAGCTCGATCCAGTCGAGAAAGAAGCCGAGCACGAACGTGGCCAGCAGTATGGTGATGACGATGCCGTTGGCGTCGAACGGCAACCCGAGCAGCGCCCGCTCGATCAGGTGGTCGCCACCGAGCCCGCGCAGCACCAGCGCGAAGGCGGTGGCGCCGAGCAGCACGGCAAAGATGAAGGCGGTGGTGCGCGTGGTTTCGCGCAGCACGTCGCGCAGCGCCGTGAGGTCGAGCTGGCGCTTGATCAGGGCCAGCAGCAGCGCACCGGCGGCGCCGACGCCGGCCGCTTCGGTGGGGGTGGCGAGGCCCATGAAGATGCTGCCCAGCACCGCCAGAATCAGGAATGCGGGCGGCAGCACGGCGAGAAACAGATCGCGAATCGCTGCCCAGTCCACGGGTTCGCGGGCGGCCGCCGGCGCGCCTTCCGGCCGTACCAGCCCGTAGACCAGCAGATAGGCGATGTACAGCCCGCCCAGCAGCGCGCCGGGGAACACCGCGCCCAGGAACAGGTCGCCGACGCTCATGGCCATGCGGTCGGCCATCAGCACCAGCATGATGCTCGGCGGAATCAGAATGCCGAGGGTGCCCACGGCGCACACCGTGCCGGCAGCGAGGGCGCGGTCGTAGCCCTGATTCAGCATCACCGGCAGGCCGAGCAGCGCCAGCAGCACCACCGACGCGCCGATGATGCCGGTGGTGGCGGCCAGCAGCAGGCCGATCAGGGTGACGGTGATGGCCAGCCCGCCACGCAGGCCGCCGAACAGGCGCGAGAAGCTCATCATCAGCTCGCGGGCGATGCCGGAACGGTCGAGCAGCAGCCCCATCAGCACGAACATGGGCAGGGCCACCATGACCCAGTTCTCCATGACGTTCCAGATGCGATCGACCGTGATCGACGTGTAGCTCCAGCTCATGCCCATGGGCACCTGGAAATCCACCTCGAGAACGATGGCGAGACCGGTGAACACCACGGCCAGGCCGCCCAGAACCCAGGCCACCGGGAACCCCGTGAACACCAGCACCATGAAGCTCACGAACATGAGCACCGACAGCACCTCGTTGCCGGTCACTGCGAATCGCCTCCGGCTCTGAACAGAAACGCCCAGACGCGGCTCAGCCGGGAGATGGCGGCCAGCAGCAGCAGCAGGAATCCCAGCGGCAGCATGGCCTTGATCACCCACCGGTACGGCAGCCCGCCGGGCGCCTGGGAGTGCTCGCCGAGCTGATAGCTCTGCAGCACGAAAGGCACCGAGAACACCAGGATCAGGGCGATGAACGGGAACAGTAGCAGCAGCGTGCCGTAGAGCTCGATCCAGGCGCGCCAGCGTGGCGGCAGCCGCTCGTGCAGCACGTCCACGCGGATGTGCACATCGCTCTGGCAGGCGTAGCCGAGACCGAGCAGGAATCCGGTGGCATAGAGGTGCCACTGAATCTCCTCGAACTCGATGTGACCTTCGCCGAACGCATAGCGCATCACCACGTTGGCGCAGATCACCACCAGCAGCACCAGCCAGAGCCAGGATGCCCACTCGCCCAGGCGCTTGAGCCAGCGATCCAGCGATCGCGACAGGGCGGTCTCCGGCAGCATCAGAAGTCCCTCGGCAGGTACGCGCGGGACTTCCAGTGCGCGTAGTCCGACCGGAAGCGCTGCTGCGACTCGAGGATAGTGGCGAAGTCGGCGTCGGCGTCCGCTTCCTCGGCGAGCACCTGGTCGGTGATCGTCTGCAGCTCGCGCAGCACGTCCTCCGGCAGCGACTCGACCTTGACGCCCTCGGCGGCGAACTCGCGGATGATGGGCCCCTGCAGGCCTTCGGAGCGGGCCAGGTTGCGGGTCACGCCGGCGGTGCAGACGGTCTCGAGAAGGCTGCGGCTGGCCGGTGTCAGGGCCTGCCAGCGCTCGATGTTGACGGTCAGGTGGAAGGCCGTGGCGGGCTGATGCCAGCCCGGATAGTAGTTGTAGGGTGCGATGCGGCTGAAGCCGAGGCGCTGGTCCACCACCGGCAGGGCGTATTCGGTGGCGTCGATGGCGCCCTTTTCCAGGGCCTGGAAGATCTCACCCCCGGCCAGCATGGTGACCGATGCGCCGGCGCGGGCGATCACCTTGCCGCCGATGCCGGCGAAGCGGATCTTCAGACCTCGCAGGTCGGCGAGCGATCGTACCGGCACCCGGAACCAGCCGGCCGTTTCCGGACCGGTGATGCCGCACAGCAGCGGATGAATGGCGTGGCGGTGATACAGCGCCTCGGCCAGGGCACGGCCGCCGCCCTCGAACCACCAGGCGGAGAACTCCCACGGCTCCATGCCGAAGGGCACCGCGCCGAGCAGGGCGGAAGCCGGAATCTTGCCCTGGTCGTAGCCGAGCCAGGTGTACCCGGCCTCCACCTTGGCGTCACGCACGGCATCGGTGATGCTGAACGGCGGCACGATCTCGCCGGGCTCGAAGATGTCGAGGCGCATGCGATCGGCGGTGGCCGCTGCCAGGCTATCGCTGACGTAGAGGGCGTTGTCCCCCAGCGCCGGCAGGTTGGTGGCGAACGCGACCGGTACCCGCCAGCGGAAGCGCTCGGCGGCGGCGCGCTCGTCAGCGTCCGAAATCACTCCGGCAGCCCGGCCTGGCGGCCGCAGCGCCAGGCTGCCCAGCAGGCCCGCAAGGAGCGCGATCACCACGGCGACCGCGGCGGCCCGCTGGCTCACCGTACCTCGTGTCATTGCTTTTCCGAACCCTCCCCGGGAACGGGCGATTGTGGGAATTGTGGCTGGTGGTTGCAAGAAGCCTCAGAATCGCCAGTTGTCTTTGGCTTTGCATTTGGCTAGCTTGTCCGGCTTTGCGCGTTGCAGCATCACGCGCGCGAATTGCACTCAAGCTGCAGGGGGGTTCCATGCTGATCGGTGTGCCTAAAGAGACCTGGCGGGGTGAGCGCCGCGTGGCTCTGGTCCCGCTGACCGTGAAGAAGCTGGTGAATGCCGGATTCGAGGTCGCCATCGAGTCCGGGGCCGGCGCGGTTGCGGGATACACGGACGAAGCCTACCGGGAAGCCGGCGCGCGCGTCGGCGACGACCGCGCCGGGCTGCTGCGCGCCGCCGACATCGTGCTGCGGGTGCGCAAGCCCGACGCTGCGGAAGTCGAGCTGCTGAAGTCGGGCGCGCTGCATGTCAGCTTTCTCGATCCGTTCAACGAGAAGGCCCTGGTCGAGAAGCTGGCCGCGCAGGGGGTCACGGCCATCTCCATGGAGATGATTCCGCGCAGCACCCGGGCGCAGAAGATGGATGCCCTGTCCTCCCAGGCCAACCTGGCGGGATACGTGACCGTCATTCAGGCGGCTTATCACTCTCCCAAGATTCTGCCGATGATGATGACGCCGGCGGGTACCATCGCGCCGGCCAAGGTGTTCGTCATCGGCGCCGGTGTGGCGGGCCTGCAGGCGATCGCCACCGCCAAACGTCTGGGTGCCCGGGTGGAAGCGTTCGACACCCGCCCCGTGGTGGCCGAGCAGGTGCAATCGCTGGGCGCGAAGTTCGTGCAGATCGACCTGGGCGATACCGGCCAGACCGAACAGGGCTACGCCAGGGAGCTGACGCCGGAGCAGATCGAGAAGCAGAAGGAAGGTCAGAAGAAGGTCATCGCCGCGTCAGACGTGGTCATCACCACGGCGCAGGTGTTCGGCCGCCCGGCGCCGAAGATCGTGTCCGCCGACATGGTGCGGGCCATGCAGCCAGGCAGCGTGGTGGTCGACATGGCCGTCGAGACCGGCGGTAACGTCGAAGGGTCGCAGCTCGATGAGGTGGTCGACGTCGGTGGTGTGAAGATCATCGGCCAGGGCAACCTGCCCTCTGAGGTGGCCCGCAACGCCAGCGACATGTACTCGAACAACCTCTTCAACCTGATCGACGAGTTCTGGGAGGCCGACGACAAGCGTCTCGATCTCGATCCGGAAGACGAGATCATTCGCGCCTGCGTGATCACCCGCGACGGCGCCATCGTCAACGAAACGATCAAGAAGCTCTAAGGGGGAAATTATGGAAGCGGTACTTCTCGGGCTGGTGTTGATGCTGTCCATCTTCCTCGGCTTCGAACTGATCTCCAAGGTGCCGGCAACGCTGCACACGCCGCTGATGTCCGGCGCCAACGCCATCTCCGGCATCACCCTGGTGGGGGCATTGACCTCCGCCGGTGCGGGCCACGCCGGCATCGCCACCACGCTGGGCGTTCTGGCCACGGCCTTCGCGACCATCAACGTGGTGGGCGGCTACCTGGTGACGCACCGCATGCTGGGCATGTTCAAGAAGAAGGATGCGCCGGCGCAGACGGGAGGCAAGTCATGAGCGAGCCGATGATCAACACCGTCTACATCGTCGCCGCGGCGCTGTTCGTGTTCGGTCTGAAGCAGCTGTCGTCGCCGGCGACGGCCGTGCGCGGCAATCAGCTCTCGGCGCTGGGCATGTTCATCGCCGTGGTGGTGACGCTGTTCTCGCAGCAGATCATCGAGTTCCAGTGGATCGCCGTCGGCGTGATCATCGGCTCCGTGGTGGGCGCCTTCACCGCGCAGCGGGTGGCCATGACCAGCATGCCCGAGATGGTGGCGCTGTTTAACGGCTCCGGCGGCCTGTCCAGCCTGCTGCTCGGTTGGGCCGCGCTCTACGGTGGCGAGCCCAGCACGTTCATCGTCATCACCATCATCCTGTCGATCCTGATCGGCGGCGTCACCTTCTCCGGCAGCATCATGGCCTGGGGCAAGCTGTCCGAGGTGATGACCAGCGCCGCGGTGGTGTTCGGCGCGCAGCGCGTCGTCAACGGCCTGATTCTGGTGGCGCTGCTGGTCTGCGGTGTGCTGTTCGCCATGGACCCGAGCCTTACCTCGCCGTGGCTGATCGCCATCATCGTGCTGTCGCTGGTGTTCGGCGTGATGGCGGTGCTGCCCATCGGCGGTGCCGACATGCCGGTGGTGATCTCGCTGCTGAACAGCTACTCCGGGCTGGCCGCCTGCGCCGCCGGCTTCGCGATCCACAACAACATCCTGATCGTCGCCGGATCGCTGGTGGGCGCGGCGGGCATCATCCTCACCAACATCATGTGCAAGGCCATGAACCGTTCTCTGGCGAACGTGCTGTTCTCGGGATTCGGCGCGGTGAAGACGGCGTCCAAGGTCGAGGGCGAGGTGAAGCCGATCAACGCCGACGACGCCTACCTCATTCTCGAGTCGGCGTCCGCCGTGACCTTCGTGCCCGGCTACGGCATGGCGGTGGCGCAGGCGCAGCACGTGGTGCGTGAGCTCGGCGAGCTGCTCGAGGAGAACGGCTGCGAGGTGACCTACGCGATCCACCCGGTGGCAGGGCGGATGCCGGGTCACATGAACGTGCTGCTGGCGGAAGCCAACGTCCCGTACGATCAGCTCGTGGAGATGGACGACATCAACCGGCGCATGAGCAACGTCGACGTCGCCGTGGTGATCGGTGCCAACGACGTGGTGAACCCCGCCGCCCGCGAGGACGAGAACAGCCCGATCTACGGCATGCCGATCATCAACGTCGACCATGCGCGCACGGTGTTCGTGCTCAAGCGCTCCATGGCGTCAGGCTTCTCGGGTGTCGATAACCCGCTGTTCTTCGGTGAGAACACCCGGATGCTGTTCGGCGACGCCAAGCAGTCGATCGCGTCGCTGGTGTCGCAGTTCAAGAGCTAGCGAGCTCGGCCCCTTTGCCGGCGGCCCCGGACGGGGCCGCTTGGCTCAACCCTCGAACGTGACGCGCACCGCCACCCGGACCGGAATCGGGCGGCCGCGCTCGATCACCGGCTCGAAGCGCCAGCCGCGCACGGCGGCCACGGCGGCCCGCTGAAAGTAATCCCGGGGAGTGCCCACCACTTCGATGTCGCGAACGTCGCCGGTCTCGGTGACCGTGAGCTGCAGATCCACCGAGCCGGACACGCCGGTGGGCGCCGTTCGCGGATAGGCCGGCGGCGTCTGGCGAACCGGCGTGAGCTGTGAAATCGGATACAGGCTGTCGAAGCGGCCAGCCTGAGCATCCAGCAGCCGCTGCCGGTAGGCGGCTTCTTCCCGCAGCTCGGCAACGATGGCGGCGTTGGCGCCAGCCTGCTGCGCCGCATCGAGATGGGCGAGCGTGGCGGCCATGTCGTTGGACGACAGCAGGGTCCGCGCCCGGTCCACCAGGCCGCCGCGCACCAGCTCGAGACCGCGGCGGGCGGCCGCGGACTCGGCGTCGATCTGCAGCACCCGCTGATAGAGCGTGAAGGCGTTGGGCGAGGCCGGCGGCATGAGCCGGTCGGCTTCCAGCGCCTCGGCGGCCTCGGTCAGCCAGGCCCGCACCTGCTCCGTTTCCTCGCTCGCCTGCAGGTTGCGCTCGGCCTGCTCCAGCGACGACAGGCCCGGCGCGTTCGGATCGATGGCCTTGACCCGCTGCAGGTGGGCCTTGGCCTGGTCGACGTTGCCGGCGAACAGGGCAGACTCGGCGTTGGCTACGGCCCGTTGAACCACCGAATCGAGCCCCTGCCGGGCGGCGTCGTTGCCCGGGTCGATGGCGAGTACCTGGCGATAGGTCTCGGCGGCGTTCTCCCCCGCCGGCTCGGTGAGCCGGCCGGCCGCGTACAGGGCGACGGCCTGATTCAGCAGCGCTTCGACCCGTTGCAGGCGCGTGGCACGCGTGCTCACGTCACGCGCGTGGGCGTGATTCGGATCGATGTCGAGCACCATGGCCGCGTTGCTGCGGGCCTGGTCGTAGTCACCGTGGAATATGGCGGTCTCGGCCTCGTTGAGCAGATACGCGAGCACCTGGGACAGGCCCTGCTGCGCCGCCTCGTCGGCGGCGTCCGCGGCGAGCGCTTCCCGGTAGTAGAACAGGGCGTTGTCCTCCGGCGGGCTGACGATGTCGCCCGCGGCGAAGGCTGCATCGCCGCGCTGACTCGACGACATGCCATCGGTGGTGATCTGCACCATGGGCGTGCTGAGCACGCGGGTGGTGCCGAGGGCGTCGGCAGGATCCACCGGCAGCTCCGACTTCACCAGCCACCAGGCCAGCAGCACGGCAATCACGGCCAGCCACGAGGCGATGCCGAAGCTGTCGCCGATGCGCCCGACGCCGGGTGTGGCGGCTGCAGCGGTCTGACTCACGACGACCTCCCCCCTTCGGCGGCTGCCGAGCGGTCTCGCAGCCGCAGCAGGCGCTCGGAGACGTTGCGCAGCAGGCCCTCGCCGAACCGGCGCAGCATGCCGGGCGGCGCCACGGCATGCCGGGCCAGCAGCGCCGGATTGCGGACCAGCTCCTGGTGCTTGGCGGCAGCGGAATCGATCCAGATCGCCGTCTGCCTGGGCTTGATGGGTTTGAGCAGGAAGCGGAACACCTGGCCGCCGTTGATCAGCTCGATCAGGCGGTGGGCGTCGGAGTGATCGCTGGCAACGATGGTCACCAGCTCGGGAACGTGGTGCTTGAGCTGTGCGGTCAGCTGCTGCACGGCGTCGCCATGCACGGCCATGTCGGTGATCAGCACGCCGATGGGATGCTGTTCGAGAACGGCCACGGCCTGGTCGATGTCACCGACCACGTGGATGCGGTAGCTCATGCCGAGCGCGCTTTCCAGTGCCCGGGTGAATACCTTGTCTGCGGAAAGCACCAGCAGCTCGGCGGTGGCCACACGCCGCTTGGGCGGCAGCAGCGGCCAGGGACGGTCGGTGCGGGGGCGAGCGGCCAAGGCAGCCGGAGCGGCGGCAGGAGCGGCCGGTTCGACCGCGGTGTCTGCCACCGTTCGGGCTTCGGCGGCGGGCATGGCCGACACGCCGGCCGCCTTCACGGCCAGCGCTACCGTATCGCGCAAGGTGTCTCGAGCGCAGGGCTTGGTGAGGTAGCGGAACACCTCGCCCTCGTTGATGCTGGCCTCGATCGCGTCCCGGTCGGCGTAGCCGGTGAGCAGGATGCGCATGGCGCGCGGCGCTCGATCCTTGCACGCCTTCAGCACGTCCACACCCGTCATCCCCGGCATGCGTTGATCGGAGACGATGACGTCGACGTCGGTGCTGTCCAGCAGCGCCAGGGCTTCCTGCCCGGAGTTGGCCAGGTGCACGTTGTAGTCGCGGCGGAACAGGGCCCGCATGGAGCTCAGCACTCTGGGCTCGTCGTCGACGAACAGCACGTTGGCGCGTTCTGCAGCCTGCATCATGCGGCCTCCGCTTCCGGATTGTCCGCGCCGAGCTCGCCGGCGCCATCCACCGGGAAGCTCAGCGTGATCTGGGTGCCGACGCCGACCCGGGAATCGATGGTCAGCTTGCCGCCGTGCTCGTCCATGATCTTGCGGACGATGGACAGGCCGAGGCCGGTGCCCTGGCCAACCGGCTTGGTGGTGAAGAACGGATCGAGCACCCTGTTCAGGTTCTCCTCGGGAATGCCGCAGCCGGTGTCACGGATCTCGATGTGCACCCAGCCGTCACCGTCGGCGTAGGTGGCGATCTTCAACACCCCTTTCCCGTCCATGGCCTGCGCGGCGTTGGTGATGAGATTGATGAACACCTGGTTGACCCGGGACGGTGCGCAGAGGATCTCCGGCACCTCGCGAAGATCGCGCTCTACCTCGATGCCGTACTTGAGCAGGTTGCGGGTGATGGTAAGCGTCTTCTCGATGCCGTCGCGCACGTCGAAGCGGTCGTAGGTGGCACGATCGAGGCGCGAGAAGTCCTTCAGGCTCTTCACCAGGGTATCGATGTCGTTCAGACCCTCTGCGCTGTCGGTGGTCAGCGCCGTGACCTCTTCGAGGTTCTCCGTCAGCGCGTCGACGTCGATGGTTGAGCGCAGCGTGTCCAGCACCGGCTCGATCTGCCGGCGAACCTCGAGGATCGACTCCCGGGTCATGTCGGTGTTGTTCATCACGTACAGCAGCGGCGTGTTGATCTCGTGCACCACGCCCGCCACGAGCTGACCGAGCGATGACATCTTCTCGGCCTGCACGAGCTGCACCTGCGACTCCTGGAGCTCCTCGTAGGCATCCTGCAGCTCCTGCGTACGCTCCCTGACGCGCTCCTCGAGCAGGGTGTGCGAGCGGTTCAGCCAGCGGTTGCTGCGCTGCAGCCGAATGCCGAAGTAGACGAGGATCAGCACCAGCATCAGGGTGTAGACGTTGAGCAGCACCCGGGCATCGCTGACCGAGCGCAGCACATACAGGTAGTCGCGGCTCACCGACTCGCGCAGCTCCTCGATGCGCTCAGGCAGGCTGCTGGCCGCGATCCGGGCGAGATGGCCACTGGTCGCTACGCGCGTGGCGAGCAGCCCGTCGAGCCGGTCGATGAGGTCGGCCCGCGCCTGTCGCAATGGCGCCGGCGGTATGGTGACCTCGCGCAGGCGCTGCAGCGTCGCCGCTACGGGCCCGGCGTCGCTGCCCACGGTGCGGCGGATTCGGTCTTCGGCCTGCTGCAGGCCGGCGAAGGTGCCGTCGGCAGCGGCATCCAGGCCTCGCTGGCGAAGCTGCCGCACCAGCTCACGACCTTCCTGAAGAATCTGGTCGCGCTCGATGAGGTAGGCGCGCTGCTCGGCGCTGAACGCGCGGACGTCCTCCCCCAGGCCGCGGGCGCCGTCGCCAATGGCAGCCAGGCGGTCGGAGAGGACGGCGGGTCGCAGCCGCTCGTGAGCGCTCTGGTCGAGTGCGTTGAACAGCGTGAGCGCGGCTTCCCTGGCGCCGCGCAGCGGGCCGTCGTCGCTGCGGACCATGGTGTCGGCCTGGCCGTCGAGCACGCGAACCGCGTTGTCGAAGGCCAGCTCGAGGGCGCGGAACCGGTCGCTGGGGTCGAGCTCGAGGCCGTCGGCGGTGACCGCTTCCGACTGCATGGCCGTTGCCAGCTCGCGCAGCTCCCGCAGCGTGTGATCGATCACGCGCTGCTGGCGGTCGTCGCCGCCGCTGGACACCAGCAGCAGGATGCCCAGCAGGGTGAGTGCCAGCACCATGCCCAGCGTGTTGATGACCAGCCTCAGCCTCGCTCCCATGCGTGAGCACCCGGAAACCCATTCAGACTCTTGGAGCGTAGCGCGGGATCGGGTACCCGTCGCGGTGGAGAGCCCGCCGCAGATGCGAACCCCATCACGAATCGGTGGGTCGGAGGCTGCCTCAGCCGATGCCCAGGCGCTGGAACTGATCAGCGGGCGCGGCCACGTCGGTCAGGGCGGCGTGCAGCAGCTCGAGCATGCGCCGCTCTTCGGGGCCGCCGCGCCGGTCGACGATCTCACCGGGGTCTTCCCGAAGATCGTACAGGCAGTGGCGGTCGGGACGCTGGCCCATGCACCAGTAGGGCAGCCGGTCGCCGGCAGCGAAGGGCTGACGCAGCACGGGCACCTGGCTGCCCGGCATGAAGTCGATGGCCGCACGCCGGTCCGGCTTCGGCAGCTTGAGCTCGGGCATGCCGTGCACGGGCATGGTGGACCAGCGGTTCGACCACAGCGACAACGGCATGTTGTCCTCTCGCACCGGGGAACGGGCGTACTTCCACTGGCCATCGATCACGTGCACCCAGCGGCCGTAGACGCCGGCCAGCAGCCAGTCGCGCACCGATCGCGTCTCGCCGCGCAGCAGCGGCAGCAGGGAGCGGCCGTGGGTGACGTGGTCGGGCCGCACGCCGAACAGGTCGCACAGCGTCGCGTGCAGATCGACGCTGGTGGTGAGGGCATCGCAGCTGCCGGCGGCGACGCCGGGCAGGTGGATGAGCAGCGGGATGTGGCCGAGCGGCTGGTACATGGGCACGCCCGGCTTGCCGAAGATGTCGCGCTCGCCCAGGTAGTGACCGTGATCGGTGCAGACGATGACGGCGGTGTCGTCCCACAGCCCGTCGGCGTCGAGCCGGTCCAGCAGCCGCCCGAACCAGTGATCGATCATCGACAGCTTCGAGCCGTAGTTGGCGCGCACGTGCCGCGCCTGACGCGCCGTGAGCGTGCCGCGCTCGACGGTCTTCACCGAGTACGGCGGCCAGATCAGCAGCTCGTCGTTCCAGTCCGGGTCATAGCGGTTGGCCCACGGCGCCGGCGTGTCGAACGGCTCGTGAGGATCGAACTCATCGACGAACAGCAGGAACCGTTCGTGGGCGTGCGCGTTGTCCTCGAGCCATGCCGCGGCGGTGTGCATGGTGCGTGGCCCCGGGAAGTCGAGCTCGGTTCGAAACCAGGTGCGGGAAACGTCGTAGTAGCGTCCGTGCCCCGACGCGCTGGGCAGCGCCGGCGTGCCCAGCCAGCTCGGGTCGGGGCGCGTCTTCCAGGGGTCGTTCTCGTGGCCGCGCACGTACTCCCAGCCGCGGAACTCGGTGTGGTAGTTCTCACCGCCGGTCTCGAACAGATGCGGATGGTCGCTGACCAGCATGGTGGTCACGCCGGCCTGCCGCAGCGGCTCGGTGATGGCGCTTTCCCACAGCTCGATGGAGCCCCATGGGCGCCACAGGAAGTCCATGGCCCCCACCAGGATGTCGTGGCGCGCCGGCATGCACGGCAGCGACCCGGCGTAGTGATTGTCGAAGCGGACCGCGCGGCGGGCGAATCGGTCCAGATTGGGGGTATCGAACTCGCTGCCGCCGTAACAGCCGAGCATGTGCCGGTTGAGGCTGTCCAGCAGCACCACCACCGCGTGGCGCGGCGCGGCGCCGGCGGTCATCGCCTCACTCCGGCGCGGCGCGCTGGGCGACCGTGCGCTTGCGGCCCCGCGGATGCTGGCCGCCGATCACGGCGCCCCAGTCGGCGGTGAGCGCGTTGCGCAGGTGGCGTACGGCGTCGTAGCCGAGACGCATGGCCAGGGCCTGCTCCGCCTGACGCAGGCTGGACAGCGCGGCGTTGATGAGCTGCGAGCCGCTCTCGCTGAATACGATACGATTGGCCCTGCGGTCTTCGGGATCGGGCAGCTGGGTCACCAGCCCGTCGCGTTCGAGCTCGTTGATCTGCTGCTGGATGGCCTGGCGGCTGACCCCGAGCACGCGGGCCAGCTCGGCGGCGCGGGTGATGCCGTTGGAGATGTTGATGAGAATCATGGTCTGGGTGCGGGTGCGGGGCTGGTAGCCTGCCTGCACCAGGCCGTTCTGCAGGCTCTCGTCCATCCAGTAGTAAGCGCGCAGCAGGCCGCGCATGAGCACTTCGGGGGGTTGGTCTTCCATGTCGAACCTGCCTTGCTTGATGCAGCGTCGGTTGAGCGGATGGTCGCGCAGCGGCGTCCGGCCGCGGGCTGCCGCCGGGACTTGAGGAGGCCATTCTCCGATAAAGGCAAGTTACTAGCAACCAGGAATGCATCATGGAACTCTACGACGTCATGCACACCACGTTCGCCGCTCGGGACTTCACTGCCGATCCGGTGCCCGACGACGTGATCCACGCCATCCTCGATCACGCCCGCTTCGCGCCCAGCGGCGGCAACCGCCAGGGCTGGCGGGTGATCGTCATTCGCGAGCCGTCGACCCGGGCTGCGCTGGTGCCGATGATGCGGCCGGCTGCCCAGCGCTACTTCGCCCAGGTGCGGGCCGGTGAGGCACCCTGGAACACCGTTCACCCCACACGTCTCAGCGCCGACCAGATCGCGGCGACCGAGCCACCCAGCGGCTTCCTCGAGCGCCTCGCCAACGCGCCGGTGCTGCTGCTGGTGCTGGTGGATCTGGCGGTGGTGGCGTCCTTCGATGCCGAGCTGCCGCGGGTGGGCGTGATCTCGGGCGCTTCGGTGTATCCGTTCGTATGGAACATCCTGCTGGCCGCGCGCAACGAGGGCTACGGCGGCACGCCCACCACCTTCGTGGCGGCCCGCGAGCACGAGCTCCGGTCGCTGCTCGGCATTCCGGAGCAGATGGCCGTGGCCGCCCTCATACCCCTGGGCCGGCCGGTCAAGCAGCTCACGCGGCTGAAGCGCCGCCCGGTGTCCGAGTTCGCGATGCTGGAGCGGTGGGACGGCGCCCGGTTGGGCGGCTGACCGTCTCGCGCTGCGGCGGCCCCACCTGCCGCCTTGGCGGCGGCCTCAGCCGCCGCTCTGCGGCGGCCCGTTGCCCGCCCAACCCAATCGTGCGAACCTTCTTCGCGGGAGAAGGGAGGACGCGTGGAGCAGACCGGGGAACACCGGATTGCCGCCAGTCGCGACGACGTCTGGGCGGGATTGAACGATCCGGCGGTGCTGGCGCGTTGCATTGACGGCTGCCTCTCGCTGGAGCGTACCGCCCCGGATCGCTTCGATGCCCGCGTCAAATCCAGAATCGGACCAGTCAACGCCACCTTCGACGTCGAACTCGGCCTCGAGGACGTGGTGCCGCCGGAGCGCTACACCCTCCGCGCTCAGGCCAAGGGTGGCGCGGCGGGCTTCGCGCGCGGCCAGGCCCATGTCGAGCTGACCGACGACGGCGACGGCACCCGCTTGCGCTACTCGGTGCAGGGCAACGTCGGCGGCAAGCTGGCGCAGGTGGGCTCGCGTCTGATCGACGGCGCTGCCCGCAAGATGGCCGATGACTTCTTTTCCGCTTTTCAACGCGAGCTCGGCGGCGCCCCGGCGCCGGACACGGCAGCTGCCGCCGTTCCCGAGGCGCGTTCGTATCAGACCGGCGGCACCTGGAAAATCTGGCTGGCGGCGTTCGTTGCCCTGCTGCTGGCTCTGCTGTTCGCCTGGTAGGGAGGCACCCTCATGAAGCTCACGCTTACGGTCAACGGTGACGCTCATACCCTCGACGTTGCCCCCAACACGCTGCTGGTGGACGTGATTCGCGAGCACCTGCATCTCACCGGAACACACGTCGGCTGTGACTCCAGCCAGTGCGGTGCCTGCACCGTGCACCTGGATGGGCGTGCGGTGAAGTCGTGCACCGTGCTGGCTGGGCAGGCGGCCGGTGCGCGGGTAGTCACCATCGAAGGCATCGGCGGACCCGGACGCCTGCACCCCATGCAGGAAGCCTTCCGCGACCGGCACGCACTGCAGTGTGGCTTCTGCACGCCAGGCATGATCATGGCGGCCATCGATCTGGTGCGGCACGGTGACGGGCTCGACCGTCAGTCGGTGCGCCGCGGGCTTGAGGGCAACCTGTGCCGGTGCACCGGCTACCACCACATCGTCGATGCGGTTATGGATGCGGCGGCGGCCACCCGGGATGCGACTGCGGAGGTGGGCCATGACTGAGGCCGCCGCCGTCGGCATCGGTGCTTCGGTGCGCCGCAAGGAGGACGTTCGCTTCGTCACCGGCAAGGGCCGTTACACCGACGACATCAACCAGCCAGGCCAGCTTTACGCCGTTTTTCTGCGTTCGCCGTATGCCAGGGCGCGTATCGACGCCGTGGACGCGGCGGAGGCGCTGGCCGTGGACGGCGTGGCGGCGGTTCTCACCGGTCGTGACATGGCGGACGACGGGCTCGGCGATCTGCCCTGCGGGTGGCTGGTGAAGCAGGCCGACGGCACCGACATGGTGTCGGCCCCGCATCCGCCGCTGGCCCACAGCGTGGTCAACTACGTCGGTGAACCCTACGGGGTTGTGATCGCCCGGGAGCTTGAGATCGCGCGCCGCGCCGCGGAGCTGGTGGAGACGGAGTTCACCGAGCGCGAGGCGGTAGTGGATCCGGACCGCGCCATGCACAGCGAGGACATTCACGAAGGCGTGGTAGGCAATCTGGCCTACCGTTGGACCCTGGGCGAGCAGGCGGCTACCGAGGCAGCACTGGCTGGCGCGGCACATGTGGTGCGACTCGACCTGGTGAACAACCGCCTGATCCCGAACGCTATGGAGCCGCGCGCCGCCGTGGGGGTCTACGATCCGGGCAGCGGCGATCACGTGCTCTACACCACGAGCCAGAATCCGCATCTGGAACGGCTGGTGCTGTCGGCCTTCGTCAGGGTGGCGCCTGAGCACAAGCTGAGGGTGGTGGCGCCCGACGTCGGCGGCGGCTTCGGCTCGAAGATCTTCGTCTATCCGGAAGAGACCACCGTCATCTGGGCCGCCCGGCGCCTCGGCCGGCCGGTGAAGTGGACGGCCGAACGCAGCGAGTCGTTTCTCACCGATGCCCACGGCCGCGATCACGTCACCCACGCCCAGCTCGGTCTCGACGCCGACGGCCGCTTCGTCGGGCTCAAGGTGGAGACGGTAGCCAACCTGGGTGCCTACCTGTCGCTGTTCGGCTCGTCGGTGCCGACCTATCTGTACGGCACGCTGCTGGCCGGCCAGTACCGCACGCCCAACATCTTCGTCGAGGTTCACGGGGTCTACACCAACACGGTGCCCGTGGACGCGTACCGCGGTGCGGGTCGCCCCGAGGCCACGTACGTCGTCGAGCGCATCGTCGAGGCGGCGGCACGCCAGCTCGGGCGCAATCCGGCCGAACTCAGACGTATCAACCTGATCCGTCCGGAAGACTTCCCGTACCAGACACCGGTCGCCCTGGTCTACGACACCGGCAACTATCAGGCGAGCCTCGATCGCGCTCTGGCGCTGGCCGATTACGCCGGCTTTCCCGCGCGCAAGGCGGAAGCCGCCCGTCGTGGCAAGCGCCGCGGCATCGGTCTGTCCTGCTACATCGAGGCCTGCGGCCTGGCGCCGTCGAAGCTGGCCATCCAGCTTGGCGCCGGGGTGGGCTTATACGAAAGCGGTGAGATCCGGGTGAACCCCACGGGCAACGTCACCGTGTTCACCGGCACCCACAGTCATGGCCAGGGGCACGAGACCACGTTCGCGCAGATCGTCGCCGATCGCTTCGGTGTCGGCATCGACGACGTCGAGGTGGTGCATGGCGACACCGGCCGTGTCGAGTTCGGGCTCGGCACCTACGGCTCGCGTTCGCTGGCGGTGGGGGGCTCGGCGCTGATGAAGGCGGCCGACAAGCTGATCGCCAAGGGATGCCGCATCGCCGCGCACATGCTGGAGGCGCCGCTGGACGCGGTCGGCTTCGACGATGGCCGCTTCCGGGTCCGGGACAGCAACCAGTCGTTGGGTTTCGGCGAGGTGGCGTTCGCCGCCTACGTGCCGGCCAACTATCCGGAGGACCTGGAGCCCGGATTTTCCGAGAAGGCGTTCTACGATCCGGAGAACTTCACCTACCCGGCCGGCACGCACATTGCCGAGGTGGAGATCGACGAGGATACCGGCGTCGTCGAGCTGGTCAGCTTCGTCGCCGTGGACGACTTCGGCAACCTCATCAACCCCCTCATCGTTCAAGGTCAGGTGCACGGCGGTCTGGCGCAGGGCATAGGCCAGGCGCTGTACGAGCAAGGCATCTACGACGACTGGGGGCAGCTTCAGACCGGCTCGTACATGGACTACTGCATGCCGCGCGCCGACCACCTTCCCGACTTCGTGGTGGACACCACCGTGACGCCCTGCACCCACAACCCGCTGGGGGCCAAGGGCTGCGGCGAGGCGGGCGCCATCGGCAGCCCGGCGGCGGTCATGAACGCGGTCACCGACGCCCTGGGCCGCGAGGACATCGCCATGCCGGCCACCCCGGAAAAGGTCTGGCGGGCGCTGGCCGGACGCTGAAGGAGCTCTGCATGTACTCGTTCAACTACCATCGCCCCGACAGTGTCGACGCGGCTCGGCAGCTCTTCGAGCAGGCAGAGGACGGCATCTATCTGGCAGGTGGCCAAACGCTCATCCCGACCATGAAGCAGCGCCTGGCTGCGCCCTCCGACGTGATTGATCTGGCCAGCATCCGCGAGCTGCGCGGCCTGTCGGTCGAGGGCGGAACGGTGCGGGTGGGCGCCCTCGTGCGCCATGCCGAGGTGGCGGCAGATGCCGACGTCCGCCGCGCGCTGCCGGCGCTGGCCGCGCTGGCCGGCATGATCGGCGATCCGCAGGTGCGCAATCGCGGCACCCTCGGAGGGTCGGTGGCCAACAGCGACCCGGCGGCCGACTATCCGGCTGCCGTGGTGGGCCTTGGCGCCACCATACGCACCAGCAGCCGCAGCATCGCCGCCGACGACTTCTTTCAGGATCTGTTCGAGACCGCGCTGACGCCGGGCGAGATCATCGTCGGCATCGACTTCCCGGTGCCGCGACGGGCCGCGTACCGCAAGTTCCCCAATCCGGCCTCCCGCTACGCGGTGGTGGGCGTCATGGTGGCCGAGTTCGACGGCGGCATTCGGGTGGGCATCACCGGCGCCGCCGGCTGCGCGTTCCGGGGCACCGCCCTGGAGCAGGCGCTGGCCGAGCGGCTCGACCCGGCGGTGGTGGAGCAGGTGGAGGTGCCGGATGCCGGCTTCAACAGCGACCTGCACGCCTCGGCCGACTATCGCGCCCACCTGGTGAAGGTGATGGCACGCCGGGCGGTGGAGGATCTGCTGCAGCGATGATGCGGCGCGTGCTGTGGGTCCTGCCGCTGTGCCTGCTGCCGGGCGCACCGGCCCTGGCGCAACCGCCAGGCGGCGGCGCGGAACGCTGCAGCCCGGTGCGCCGCCCGGCCGGCTGCGTGCTGGCCGAGATGCCCGCCGATGAGCCCGCGTCAGCCCTCGGATAACGTTCCTGAAGGCGCTGCATTCCTGGAGAGCGCCACGGCGCCGACGAGACATCTTGAGGAGGCTCTGCGAGACTTCGAGCCTCCTGGCCGCGCGAGAAGGATCCTAGGCATGGCGGAAACGCGTCGCGGCGGCAAGCGTCGCAATCCTGGCACCCACGGCCCTATAGGCAGTGTCCGTGCTCGAATCGAATCGTTGCTGAACACCATGGCACCGACGAGTCGGCGTATCGCCGCGTACATCCTTGCCAACGGCGAGGATGTTGTACACATGTCCGTTACCGAGGTCGCAGAGCAGGTCAAGGCCAGCGAGGGCGCAGTCATCAAGTTGTGCAAGCGGGTTGGCGCAACTGGGTTCCAACAGCTCAAGATCTCTCTGGCCCAGGATCTCGTCCAGCCGACGGAGTTCATTCACGAAGATCTGCAACGGGACGATGATGTCGCGGCGGTCATTCAGAAGATCTTCCACAGCGGCGTGAATGCGCTAACGGACACCCTTGACGTCCTGGACCCCGTAGCGATGCAGCGGGCGGTAGAGCTGCTGTTGGCGGCTGAGCGCATAGAGCTCTATGGCATAGGTAGCGCTGCGCCAATCGTCGAGGATGCTCACTACCGCCTGTTGCGTATCGGGCTGAATGCCAAGGTCGTAATCGACTCTCACGTCCAGGCGATAAGCGCGAGTCTTTGCGGTCCTGAGGTCGCGGTGCTCACCGTGTCGCATTCCGGAAGCACGCTTGAGACGGTCAGTGCCATGCGGCTTGCCAAGCAGGCGGGCGCCCGGACGATCTGCATCACCAATCTGGGTCGCTCTCCCATTCAGGCATTCAGCGACGTGATTCTCTGCACGAATGCCAGGGAGACGAAGTTTCGAACCGAGGCAATGACCAGTCGAATCGCTCAGTTGTGCATCGTGGACGCGCTCATCGCCTGTCTGGCATTGGCTAACCACGATGAGGCTGTAGCCGCCATACAGCACACATTCGACGTCCTTTCCGAAAAGCGCTACTGACCGCAAGGACGGACGATGGTTGTTCGTCGCGTTCAGGTCGTATACATTTCTCACTACCGGAGTATGAGTGTAGTAAATAAATATTACATTCCTTGGGGAGAGATTGCCGATGCGCAACTACAAGAGCCTTCTAACGATCGGCGCCCTCGCGCCGGTGCTGACCTTCAGTCTCGGCCCGCAGCCGGTCTGGGCCGCGGCGGGCGTGTTGGAGGAGATTGTCGTCACGGCACAGAAGCGGGAACAGCGGACCCGGGATCTCGGGATGTCATTGTCGGTGTTGGATCGCGAGACCCTCAATGAGCAGCGTATCCAGGGGCTCGACGACATAAGCCGAACCGTGCCCGCATTGGACGTGTTCCGTGGCAATGGCTCCAACAATCCGACGATCACGCTGCGCGGCATCGGCACGACCAACCCGTGGGTCAACAACAACCCGTCGATCGCGGCTCATGCGGATGGTGTCTACATGCCGGTGAGCAGCTACCTGAATTTCCCCATCTTCGATCTGGAGAGGATCGAGGTTCTGAAGGGTCCCCAGGTGGGCCTGTACGGTCGAAACAGCACGGCGGGGGCGATAAATCTGGTTAGTCGGCGGCCAGAAGCCACGACCTCGGGGTACGTGGAAGCGAGCTATGGCAATTACGACGCGCTGGATCTGCAGGCGGCTGTGGGCGGTTCGATCAGCGAGACGGTTCAGGCCCGTGCTGCGACGCTGGTTCAGCGTGGTGGTGGCTACATGGACCGCTCTGGAACGGTCGGCATCTCGGATGGCTTTACCAGAGTGCCTGGGGTCGTCCCGGAAGTTCCTGCGATCGGGGAGACAGATGGATACGGTGATCGCGACGTCACGGCGGCGCGTGGTTCCCTGGCGTTCACGCCTGGCGACGGTGTCAGTGCGTTTGTGTCCTTGCACTATGCCAGAGACAAGTCGGAGGTCGTCGGCTCGACCAGTCTGAATGGCGATGCGTTGCGGGTGTTTGCTCCTCCGAATCGGGACGCTTTCAACGACTACGACAATGTGGAGCCCGCTACCGATAGTGAGCAGATGGGCGGTGTGCTCGAGCTCAACTGGCAGATGAGGGACGTTCTGGTCACATCCGTCACCGGATTCGAAGCCCTGGATAGAAAGTACAACATTGGCGATTTCGTACCCCTCAGAGTGGCTGAAGCCAGCTTCGACGAGGAAGTCGACAGCTTCTATCAGGAGCTGCGTCTGGACTATCAGCCCAGCGACGACGTTCGTTGGCTGGTCGGCGCCTCGTACACCAGAGACGAGATCGATTACGCTCGGACGCTGACGGCTTTCGACCTGCTGCTGGGCGCGCTCGGCACGCGCTTCGAGCAGGAAGACGAGTCATTCGCGGTCTTCACGCAGGCTGAATGGCGCATCGATCCAGCCTGGCTTCTGACTGCCAGCTTGCGATACACGGATGAAGAGAAGCGATACGACGGCGGCTCGTTCGACATCGATCCGTTCGGGGTTTCCCGAGTTGGTGTGGCTTTCCCCAACATCCTCCCCGATGGACTTTTCGACCGACGCAAGTACGACGATGACGATCTGTCCGGGCGCCTTGGCGTTCAGTACGAGCCTAACGACAACGCGCTGTGGTACATCAGCGCTGCCCGTGCATTCAAGAGTGGAGGCTTCGACGGCTCGGGAATCACCGAACCGGCTTCCTTCGATCCGTACGGCGCGGAAACGGTCTGGGCTTACGAGGCGGGGACCAAACTCGTGGGGCATGGTGGTCGCCTGTCGTTCTCGGGCTCGGTGTTCTACTACGACTACGATGAGCAGCAGGTCCTCGCGCTCAAGGATCTGGGCTCTGGCATCGTGGAGGCCGTCATCCAGAATGCGGCCCGCTCAGAGATCTTCGGGCTCGATCTGGAGATCGACTGGTTGGTGACCCCTTCCTTGACGTTTTCAGCCACCGGCACCTTGCTGGACTCGGAGATCGTTGATTGGGAAAGTGCAGATCCGGCCGAATCTGCGGCCCGCGAAGGCAATCAGCTGCCCGGTACGCCTGAGCTGAGCCTGAGTGCGTCCGCCAATTGGGAGCGTCCCATATCCCAGGGTCGTTCTCTCGGGGTTCGGGTCTGGGCATCTTATGCCGAGGGTGCTTATCGCGACATTGAAAACACGCGGCAGCTTCGCTCCGATAGCTACACGGTTGCAAACGCGCGCGTGACGTTGTCTGATCCTGCCGGATGGTCTGTGTACGTCTTCGCCAACAACCTGTTCGATGATGAATACGTCACATCGGTGCGTAGTCTGGTGGGAATGTTGGGCGCCTACTATGGGCCGCCTCGCATGTGGGGGGCCGGGTTCCGGTTCCAGTTGTAGGACTGATGCGGTTACCCGTTCTCGTCCTGATCGCCGGAGCGGTGGTCGGCGCATACCTCGCCCGGCCCGCTGAGATGATGGCGCAAACGGGCGTCGCGCCGGAGTCCGTGCGTCAGGCCTGGCTCCCAGACCAGGCTGAGGTCGTCTACTGGCATTGGCAGAAGGATCGGTATGGTCCGGCGCTTACGGGCAATGAGAGCTGGCATCATTTCCTTCGATTCGTCGAGGATGGCCTGGCTGAAGCCGGGGTCGTTGATCTGCGGCGCAATGAGTGGACGTTTGATCGATGGCGAACGAGCCATTGGCCAGACGATTCGCATTGGTCGTTGGAGGTGGGCAAGAGGCGTGTGCCGGTAGTCAGCTTTGGCGCCAATTCCGGCTCTACGGGTCCGGCGGGAGTGACTGCTCCGCTGGTGCCGCTTCGGCCAGGGGGTCCGCTGGAAGACCTTGAGGGGCGGATCGCAGTGGCCCGCACGCAGGTTGATGCGGCCACAGTGGCTGCGCTGGCTGGCGCGGACTACGAGTTCCACAGCCTGCCTTCAAGCTATCCGGAAGCTGGGGGCATGTTGCCCGAGTCTGTGGATTCCGTCAGTTGGAACATCTTTCCGCAGCTCATGCAAACCACCGAGCTGATCGCGGCGGCGCGGCGGGGTAATGCCGCAGGACTGTTGCTGATCTTCGACGCGGGCCGAGAGCAGATGCAGGGGCTCTACACCTTTCCTGTGCCCGATCACTACAGCGTGCCAACGTTGATGCTCGATCGCGAGGAAGGTGCGCGTGTACTTCAGGCAGCACACGCGGGGCTTTCCGCGACGCTGCGTCTGGAGGCAGAAGTCGTGCAAAGCGAAGCCTACCAACTGGTGGGTTATCTGCCGGGACGCCACTACGGCACGGATGCCGATGAGGTGATCCAACTAGTCACCCACACCGATGGTCCTTCGATTTCTCAGGACAACGGCGCTCTCGGTCTGCTGGGCTTGGTTCGGTACTTCTCGCGAATTCCCCAGGCTGAGCGGTCGCGTACGCTGATGGTGTTCCTGGATTGCCGACACTTCATGCCCGGGCAGGAGGCGCGATTCGAGGATGAAGATTTCTTCGCCCGAAACCCAACTGCCCGAGATCGGGTGGTGGCCATGATTGGAATGGAACATCTGGGCCAAATCGAGTACGTGGAGGACGGCCACCGCCTGCGACCAAGTGGACGGGCGGACACCAGCATGATCTGGACTACTGATCACCAGTCCGTGCTCGAGTTGACGATACGCGCAGTCAAGGAGAACGAGCTGCCATCTGCCGCGGTGCGGAACGTGGCGCGGCCTGGGGTCCATGGTGGGCATCAAGGACGATGGTACGGCATGGCGTCGCACGCCTCGCAAATGAACCTGCCGGCTGTGGCCATGATGGGCACGATGGGCGCCTATTGGGCAACGTCTTCGCGGATCGACCGACTGGATCCCAGCCACTTCATCCGGCAGCTCGCTACGTTCGTGCAGATCACGAAGGAGCTAATGGAGGTTGACCTGGAGGTGCTGCGATCGCGCAAGGACTGATTCGCAAGCGAGCCAGGTGGTTTAAGCCTGCCGATCAGCCCTCGTCAGCCTCCAGATAACGTTCCTGCAGGCGCTGCATGCCCTTGATCCAGCGGTCGTAGTCGCTGGTCTTGCGCTTGATGTACTCCGCCACCGTGGGGTGAGGCAGCACCAGGAAGGTCTCGTCGCGCAGCGCCTGAACCACGCAGTCGGCGACCTCGTCCGGCTCGATCATGCCGTCGACGCCGGCCACCCCGGGCCCGCCGGCCGTCATGGCGGTGCGCACCGCCTGTGGGCAGAGCACCGACACCTTGATGCCGTCGCGGCCGTGGGTGATGGCGATCCATTCCGCCAGCGCCACCGCGGCGTGCTTGGTCACCGCGTAGGTCACCGAACCGATCTGGGACAGCAGGCCGGCTGCCGAGGCCGTGTTCAGCAGGTAGCCGCCGCCGCGGGCCTTCATGCGCGGGATCAGGTTGCGCGCGGCGTAGACGTGGGACAGCGTGTTGATGGACCAGATCTTCTGCCAGACCTCGTCCGGCTCGTCGAGGCCGCGGCCCAGCCCGATGCCGGCGTTGGAGCAGAACAGCGCGATGGGGCCGAACTGGCGCTCGGTCTGTTCGATCAGCTCGATGATGTCGCCTTCCCGGCTGACGTCCACGCCCATGCTCCAGCCGTCGATGGCCTCGGCCACGGCGCGGGCGCCGCTGGCGTCGATGTCGGCCACCACCACCTTGGCAGCGCCCTCCCGGTGAAAGCGCTCGGCCATGGCCTTGCCGATGCCGCCTGCGCCGCCGGTGACCACGACGACCTGGTTGGTGACTTCCATGCTGTTCCCCCTGAGGCTCGAAGAGGGGCCACATTAGACGTTTCGGCAGGTCGATTCTATAGTCGGGCCTCGTCCACGAGGATGCCGTTCGTGCCGGACAGAAACGTCGAATCCGCCGCCGCGTTCTCGCTCGCCGAGCTCGAGGCGGCGGCCGAACTCGTGTATGGCGTGCTGCCGCCGACGCCGCAGTACGCCTGGCCGCTGCTGGCCGACGCCACGGGCTGTGAGGTGTGGGTCAAGCACGAGAACCACACGCCCACCGGCGCCTTCAAGGTGCGCGGCGGGCTGGTGATGATGGCGCGCCTGCACGAGGCCGGTCGTCTGCCGGCGGGCCTGGTGACGGCCACCCGCGGCAATCACGGGCAGAGCATTCCGTTCGCGGCGCGGCGCTACGGGGTGCCGGTGACGGTGCTGGTGCCGCGCGGCAACAGCCACGAGAAGAACCGCTCCATGCAGGCCTGGGGCGCCGAGCTGATCGAGCACGGCGACGACTTCGATGCCGCCCGCGAGCAGGCTGCGCGACTGGCGGCCGAGCGCGGCCTGACCTTCGCGCCGTCGTTCCATCCGGCCCTTGTGCTGGGCGTGGCCACCTACGCGCTGGAGCTGTTCCGGGCCGTGGCCGCTCTGGACACGGTATACGTGCCCATCGGCATGGGCTCCGGCATCTGCGGCCTGATCCGTACCCGCGACCTGCTCGGGCTCGACACCGAGATCGTCGGCGTGGTGTCGGCCCATGCCGATGCCTTCGCACGCTCGCTCGCCGCCGGTCGCGTCGTCGAGACCGAGACCGCCGTCACCTTCGCCGACGGCATGGCCTGCCGGGTGCCGATGCCCGAAGCCTTCGACATCGTCCGTGGCGGCGTGGCCCGCATCGTCGCCGTGACCGACGATGAGGTGGCCGATGCCATGCGGGAGCTGTACCGCAGCACCCACAACGTCGCCGAGGGTGCCGGCGCCGCCGCCCTGGCGGCGCTGCGCCGGGAGGCGGCGCGTCAGCAGGGCCGGCGCGTGGCGGTGATCCTCACCGGCGGCAACGTCGACGCCGACGTGTTCGCGCAGGTGCTGAGCGGGGTCACGCCGGCGGCCGGCGGGGCGCGCGTGTCATGAGCCGAGGGCTGTTGGCTCGGAATTCGAGCCGCTGGCTGCTGATGGCGCTGGCGGTCGCGGCGCCGGTGGTGGCCGCTGCCACCGGCGAGCCCATCGCCCACGAGGTGCGGGTCGATGGCCATCCGCTGCGGGTCTGGGAGAAGGCGCCCGCCGAACCGCGCGCCCGGCTGCTGCTGGTGCATGGCCGCACCTGGAGCACGCGGCCCGATTTCGATCTGCAGGTCGATGGCGAGGCCAAGTCGCTGATGGACGGCCTGGTGGCCATGGGCATGGGCGCCTGGGGGGTGGATCTGCGCGGCTATGGCGAGACGCCGCGGGACGACTCGGGCTGGCTGACGCCGGAGCGGGCTGCCGCCGACGTAGCCGGGGTGCTGGCGTGGCTGGCCGCGCGGGACCCGGACGCGCCGCGCCCCTACCTGTTCGGGTGGTCCTACGGCGCCATGGTCTCGCAACTGGTGGCGCAGCGCCGCCCGGACCTGCTCTCCGGCCTGATCCTGTTCGGATACCCGGTACGGCCAGGCATCGACCGCGACCCGGAGGGCGCCGATGGCGAGCCGCCGCGCCAGGCCACCACGTCGCAGGCCGCGGCGTCCGATTTCATCGTCCCCGGCGCCATCAGCCAGGCCGCCATCGACGCCTTCGTGGCCGCGGCCCTGGCGGCCGATCCGGTGCGCGCCGACTGGCGGGAGCTGGCGCAGTGGCGCGGCCTGGACGGCGCCTCGGTGCGCCTGCCGACGCTGCTGCTTGAGGGCTACCATGACCCGCTGGCCCTGGATGACGTGCACGCCGAGCTGTTCTCGCGCCTCGACACCGACGACAAGGCCTGGGTGGTGATCCCCGGCGGCGGCCATGCGGCCTTCCTCGAGACCCCGCGCGACTACTTCCTCGAGCAGCTCGAGGCGTTCCTCAGCCGGCCCCGCTGAACCGGGAGTCCTGTCACTGACAAGATGGCCGCGAAGGGGTAATCTAGACGCGTTCTAAATTGTCAGTACAGCGCTCGCGCGCCGCCGCGGGCGCCCAGGAGGCACTCATGAGCGAAGCACAACCCTCGCCGTCCCAGCGCCGCGAGAACCTGCGACGGAAGAACGCCGAGCTGGTTGCGGAGTGGGCCATCGACCCCCATCAGGACCCGAACAGCCTGCCGTTGAACGCCATGAATCCGGGCCATCCGGACCTGTTCGAAGCCAACACCATGCTGCCGTACTTCGAGCGGCTGCGCCGGGAAGACCCGGTCAACTACACCGAAGCCAGCCAGTTCGGTCCCTACTGGTCGGTGACCCGGTTCCAGGACATCGTTCACGTCGATACCCACCATGAGATCTTCTCGTCGGATTCGCGCCTCGGCGGCATCCAGCTCGGCGGTCAGCCGGAGCCGGAGCCCGATCCCATGTTTCATCTGCCCATGTTCATCATGGAAGACCCGCCAAAACACGACGAGCAGCGCAAGGTGGTGGCGCCCAAGTTCTCGCCGCGCGAGATCGCCAAGCTCGAGGACCTGATCCGCGAGCGCGCCGGCATCATCCTCGACGGCCTGCCGCGCAACGAGACCTTCAACTGGGTGCGGGAAGTGTCCGTCGAGCTGACCGGCCGCATGCTGGCGACCCTGTTCGCGATCCCCCAGGAGGATCGGGACAAGCTGATTCACTGGTCCGACACCACCCAGAACATCGGCAACCCGGAGTTCTTCGAAACGCCGGAAGAAGGCTTTCAGGAGCTGTGGAAGTGCTGGGAGTACTTCGATGCGGTGTGGAAGGAGCGCGCGGCGCAGAAGGAGCCGGGTGACGATCTGATCTCCATGCTGGTGCATGGCGAGTCCACCAAGGGCATGCCGCCCAACGAGTATCTGGGCAACATCCTGCTGCTCATCGTCGGCGGCAACGACACCAACCGCAACAGCATCTCCGGCGGCGTGCTGGCGCTGAACGAGAACCCGGGCGAGTACGACAAGCTGGTGAACGACCCGGGCCTGGTGGCCAACATGGTGCCGGAGATCATCCGCTGGCAGTCGCCGGTGGCGCACATGGCGCGCACGGCCCTCGCCGACACCGAGCTCGGCGGCAAGCAGATCAGGAAGGGCGACAAGGTGGCCATGTGGTATCTCTCGGGCAACCGCGACGACAGCGAGATTCCCGAGGCCAACCGTTTCTGGATCGACCGCCCCAACGCGCGAAAACACCTGTCGTTCGGCTTCGGCATCCACCGCTGCCTCGGCAATCGGCTCGGCGAGCTGCAGCTCAGGGTGCTTTGGGAGGAGATTCTCCAGCGCTTCCCGAAGATCGAGGTGGTGGGCGACCCCGTCTACCTGAAGTCGAGCTTCATCCGCGGCATCCGCGAGCTGCCGGTGCGCATTCCGGCCTGATCCAGGCCCTTGCCCGGCCGGGCGGACCTGCCATAATCACCGGCCGGTCCGTCCTCCGGGCGGCCGCAGAGCGGGACTAGCTCATCTGGTAGAGCGACAGCTTCCCAAGCTGTAGGCGACGGGTTCGAGTCCCGTGTCCCGCTCCATATCGCCTCACGGCGGCCACAATACAGATCTGTGTTACACCGCCCACATTCAGCGCCGGTTCGTGCCACCATGATCTTCAATGCGTTACGTGCAGACCAAGCAGTCTCAGGAGGAGCGCTCATGAGCCCACATCCCAATATTCGAAGCGTCATGCTGGCGGGTTTCGCCGTGTTGCTGGCCGCCTGCGGCGGCGGCGGTGGCAGCGACCCGGCCGCCCCCCAGGGCGATGCCACCGGGAGCCTGAGCGGCGGCATCACCGATGCCGCCATCGACGAGGTGAGCTCGGTCAACCTGCGCGTGACCGCGCTGGAGCTGCGGCTGTCCGGCGCCGCGGAGAACGACTGGGTGGAGATCGATCTGACCGACCCGGTCACCGGCGACCCGCTGGCGTTCGACCTGATCCAGTACCAGCAGGGCGAGGTCTTCACCCTGTTCGAGAATGAGCAGGTACCCGCGGGACGCTACGAGCACGCCCGTCTGCTGCTCGAGGCGCCGGCGCAGACGCCGGGCCAGTGCAACGGTGCGGATCCTCGCGACGGCTCCTACGTCGAGCTGGCCGCCGGTGGCGAGGCGGGCATCTTCGTACCCAGCGGGTCCAACAACGGCGTGCGGCTGGTAACGCCGTTCGACGTGCCCGTGAACGGCACGGCCGACATCGTCATCGACTTCGACCTGCGCCAGGCCCTGCACCGGCCCACCGCGCACACCTGCTACTTCCTGCGTCCCGCGTACCGGGTGGTGGCGTCGGTGGATACGGGCGACATCGCCGGTGTGGTGGACTCGGCCCTGCTCGAGGGCGGAATGTGCAGCGATGGCGATCCGGCAACGGGCAACGCGGTCTACGTCTATGAGGGGTTCGACGCGGTTCCCGGCGACATCGACGCGGTGGATGACGGCGAGGCGGCCCCCGTGGCTACCTCATCGGTGTCCTACGATCCGGCTGCGGGCAACACCGGGCAGGGTTCTTACCGGGTCGCCTTTCTGCGTCCCGGCGACTACACGGTGGCGTTTACCTGCAGCGCGGATCTGGAGCGGCTTCCGGTGGCCGACGCCGAGACCGTCGACGAGCAGGAAGCAGACGACGACCTCATGCTGCAACTGTCGCGGAACGTGACCGTGACGCCGGGGCAAACGGTCGAGTCCGACTTCGTTCCAGCGCCCTGACGGCCGGGCCGCGCGGTCCTCATCTCCCGGCGCATGACGTATGGTTTGCTCGGCATGCGTCGAACGGGGAGGGGAGCCATGGTCGTACGCTATCTGAAGGTCGTGATCGTGAGCATGACCGATGAGTAACGGCAGGAGACCGCGATGGTGAGTCACGTGGCGATGGCGGATGCCCTGTTCATGGCGTTCGAGCAGGGCGATGCGGACGCGGTGCGCGCCGTTTGCACGGAAGACCTGGAAGCCCGCCAGAACCTGGGCCCGGCCATGAGCCGCGAAGCGCTGATTCGCTTCGCTCTGGCCGTCTGCCGGGTGGTGCCCGACTTCCACTACGAGGCGCGTCGTTGCGCCGCCATCGACAACGGCTTCGTCGAGGAGCACCTGGTCTGCGGCACGCTGCCGGACGGTGGCGAACTGCGCCTGGCGGCCTGCGTGGTGGCCGACGTCCGCGACGGCCGCATCGTCGGCATGCGCGAGTACGTCGACAGCGCGGCGGCCGCCGGGCTGCTCGCCGCCCTCAGCGCCCGCTAGCCGTGGTGGCTGCCGTCACCTGGGCGCGCAACGCATCCTCGCCGAGACCTTCGCCGTCGCGGCTGCGGCCCAGAGCATGCTCTGGGCCCACCACCTCGGGGCCCAGGCCCGGCGGCAGCGGCGGCGTGAAGTAGCCCAGGGCGTAGCTGCCCAGGGTGTAGCCCAGCAGATCCTGCAGCGGCTCGGGCAGGGTACGGGCGATCTCGGGCGGGCACGACAGGTACTGATTCTCCTCCTGGCGCAGCCAGCCGAGCGCATAGGTCAGGTTGGCACCCATGCGGTCGGCGTCGGAGCGGTTGGCGCCACCGCCGTGGAACACCGAGCCGGTGTAGATCAGCACCGAGCCCCTCTTCATCACCGCCTGCGTGATCTCGTCGGGCTGCGGGCGACGTTCGTCGGGCCAGGTGGTGCTGCCGGGCGCCACGTGGGTGGCGCCGTTCTCCGCGGTGAAATCGGTAAGCGCCCAGATGGTGTTGAGCTGGGGTTCGATGCCCTTGAGGTACGTGCCCCATGCCCAGCGGTCGCGGTGGATGGTCTGGGCCGCCTGGCCGGGCTTCAGGCGGATGATCTGGGTGAGGTGAAGCTGGATGCGCGCGCACCAGGGCTCCAGGAAACGGCGGGCCGTCTCCAGCACCAGTGGATGCATGACCATGTCACGACAGGCGGGCGAACGTGCGATCAAGGCCCCGGTGCGGGTGGTGGCCCGGCCGCTGAAGTCGTCGCGGCCGTCTCGTGTGGCGGCGACGTAGGGGCCGATCTCCGCCAGCGTCTGCTGCAGCGCCTCCGGCGCGAGCAGGCCTTCGATGATGACGGCGCCGTCCCGGCGCACCACCTCCAGCGCGGCGTCAGCGTTGGCGGTCGGCGGCAGGGTGGTGAGTCGGGCGGTCATGGATGGCTCCGGGCCGGCGCGTCCTGGCGCGCAACGACCCGGATTGTCCCGCCCGTTGCGCCGCGGATCAACCGCGGCGCCGGGTTCAGAGGCTGAGGCTGACCTGCAGTCCGTAGGTGCGGGGATCGTTGTACAGCCCGACGGTGCTGTCGGCAATCTCCGGCGGGAAGCCGAGCAGCGTCAGCAGCCCCGGCGCCGCGCTGCGGCGGCGCTCGATCACGCGGTCGCGGTCGAAGACGTTGTCCACCCAGGCGCGCACGGCCCAGCGGCGCTCGCCGCCGAAGGCCAACTCGGCGCTCAGGTTTACCAGCGACAGGCTGTCTGAGGTGGCCAGGCGGTCGCCGCTCAGGTCGCCGCCCAGGGTGTCCTGATACAGGTGCTCGGCGGTGACGGTGAGCTCGGTGCTGCCGCCCAGGGTGCGCGAGTACTGCACCAGCAGGCTGGTGGTCCACTCCGGGCCGCCCAGGCCGTTGCCCGCCCAGTTGCCGGTGCCGGGGCCGAGGGGGTCGGCGAAGTCGTCCAGCTCGCTGTCTGCGTAGCCGACGGCGGTCGCCACCAGCCACTGCGCGATCACCAGCTCGGCGGTCAGCTCCGCACCCCGCGTGGTCGCGGAGGCGGCATTGGTGATGCGCAGCGTCGGCAGCGTCGCGCCGGGCAGCACCTCGTACTGGCTCACCTGCAAGTCCCGGTACTTCGAGTGGAACACGGCCAGGTCCAGGCGCAGGCGCTGATCCAGCCAGGTGGACTTGATGCCCGCCTCCACCGTGTCGACCTGCTCGTCATCGAACTCCAGAGGCGTGACGGCGGGCGCCGTTACCAGGTCGACGTTGAAGCCGCCGGACTTGAAGCCCTGAGCGTAGCGCAGGTAGGCACGCGCCCGCTCGCTCACCTGGTAGCCGAGGCTGGCCGATGGGCTCAGATCGGTGACCGTGCGCTCGTCGCTGCGCGCGAAGTCGAGCAGCACGCCGCCGCCGTCCTGCGCGTAGCGGGGCAGGTCCTTGTGCTCCCGCGACCAGCGCAGCCCCAGCTCGCCGTCGAGGCGGGGCGTGAACGCATAGCCAGCCTGGGCGAACACGGCAGTGGTGTCCGACTCGACGCGGCCGTCGGCGCGGGCTGCGCCGAAGAACGATGCCACCGACCGCGACGATTCCGCGGTCTGGGACTGGTAGTAGAGGCCCGTCAGGTAGTTGAACCGTCCCCGGTCGCCGGCGAGGCGCAGCTCCTGAGTGCGCTGATCCACCGACTCCTCCCAGCCCACCAGGTGCTGCACCGGCAGCGCCCAGGCATCGTCGTCGATGTCGGCGCGGGTGTCGGCGCGGCGCAGCGCGCTGATGCTGGTGAACGTTCCCAGCGCGGTGTCGCGGCTGGCGGTCAGCGACATGCCGGCGTCTTCGTCGCGCAGCGCTTCCGGCAGGTCGTTCTCGGCGGTGCGGGGCGGCAGGGCGCCGAAGCCTTCCAGGCGCTGGCGCGCAATCAAATCGGGCGTGCTCTCGTAATGGTCGACGGCGACGTCGATCTGCCAGCCGGCCAGAGTGCCGGACAGGGCGGCGCGGGCGTCCCAATGGTCGATGTTGTTGCCGTCGGTGCCGAGCAGGCGGTTCTGCACCAGGCCGTCGCGCTGCCGCTGGCCGGCGGTGGCGGACGCGGCCCAGTCGGCCCCCAGCGGCAGGCTGGCGGCGCCCCGCAGGTCCCGATAGCCGTCGCTGCCGAGGTCGAGATAGACGTCGGCCGACGGCTTCGGACCGGGCGCGCGGGTGACGATGTTGACCACGCCCAGGGTGGTGTTGCGCCCGAACAGCGTGCCCTGCGGACCGGGCAGGTACTCGATGCGGTCGACGTTCTGCAGCACCCGGTCGGCGCTGACGTAGCGGCCGGCGTAGACGCCGTCGACGAACACGCCGTAGCCGGAGTCGAAGCCGATGTTGCGGGCCTGGGCGTTGAGGCCGCGCAGATAGCGGGCGCCGAAGCCGGTCAGGGGGCTGCCGTTGCCAGCCAGGTTGGGCAGGCGGCGCTCAACCTCGCCGAGGCGCCGCACGCCCAGGGTGTCGAGCAGGGCGCCGTCGAGCACGGTGAGTGAGGTGGGCACGTCGCGCAGCCGCTCCGGACGCTTGCGCGCCGTGACCACGATCTCCTCGATGGCGGCAGCGCCGGTGCCGGCCGTTGCTTCGGGGGCGTCGGCCCAGCCCGTGGGCGCGAAGGTCCATATCCCCAACAGCACCGCGACCGTGGTGCATCGTCCTGATCGTCGCATTCCCGTTCCTTGGCGGCTCAGACGGCGGCATTGTGCTGTAGCGCACAGATGGCGGGCGTGATGCGACGCACAAAAGCCGGCCCCGGCATGGGGCCGGCAGTGTCAGACGTAGAAGTCCAGTTCCTCCTGGGCCTTCAGCAGGTCGCGCAGCCGGTGCGGGTCGTCGCCGTGGAAGTAGATCAGCCCCCAGTGGGTGCCGAACGCCGTCCGCTTGGTGACCTTCTGCTGCGATGGCGGCGCCAGCTCGTGGAACTCGAAGTAGTCGTGGGTGCGGGTCTCCTCCGGAATCTTGAGCTCGGTGACCACCCGTCGCCGCGGGTACACGCCGAACACGCCGGCATGGCCGTCCGCATCCACCACCTCCTTGGGGAAGAAGGCCGTGATCTCCTCCTCCGTGGTCTTGGGGTCGAACGCCAGCACCAGGGCCTGATACGCATTGAAGCCATAGACGCGCTCGAGCAGCTCGAAGACGTTGAAGCCGGGCGGCCGGTAGGCCACCTCGCCGAAGTACATGACATCGTCGTTGGTGACGAAGTACTCCGGGTGGATGAAGCCGAAGTCGATGTCGAACGTGTCGATCAGCTTCTCGATCTCGCGGGTGATGGCCGGGCGGTACTTCTCCAGCTCGGGTGTGGCTGGTACGAACACCGAGTAGCCGAGCGTCACGTACTCGGAGATGTTGAGGAAGCGGATCTTGCCGTCGTGTATCCACGCTTCGACCGCGAATTCCCAGCCGTCGAGGTGGCTCTCCAGCAGCGCCGGAAACTCCTCGTCGGAGATGCTGGCGACGTCGTCGACGGTGCGCACGACTCTGTGGCCGAGGCAGCCGGCCTTGTCGAACGCCTTCATGTGAATGGGATCGTTGGGGTCGCCCTCCAGCTTCATCAGCGCCTGATTCACCCGCTTCAGGAAGCGTTCGACGTCGCCCTTGTCGTGGGCCTCCTCGAAGATGCCGACCCGGATGCCGCCGAGCTGGGCGCGGCGCTTCATCAGCGACTTGTCGCGCATCAGCAGCGCCTGGCCGTACAGGCGCGGATTGCCCAGCAGCACCGAGTTGATGGCGCCCGCCCACTCCACCGTCTCCTCGTAGAGCGGGATGGCCACGTCGACGCCCATGTCCTTGAGCTTCTCGGCGATCTCCATGGAGCGGTCGTTCAGCCGCTCGAAGTTCCAGGCCACGAACGGAATCTCATGCTGCTCGGCGTAGGCCTGCGCCCACTCCGGGGCGACCACCACGTAGCGGCGGTCGAAGCGATCGATGGCGTCCATGGCGCCGAGGTGCCAGCCGAGGATGGCGACGTAACCTTTGTCCGGGTTTTTCTGGGTCATGGTAGGGTCCTGAAATGGCTGCAGACCGGCGTTGGTGCGACCGGCCGGTTTGGCGGGCAGGGGCGCTGTCTACCCCGATAATGTTTAGAACTCTACATTAATAGACCGTCCAGGACAAACCTTGATCGGTTCAATCCATGGTTTAACGAGGCGTTATGGCGTCCAGGCGCCGACTTGCGTCAGAATAACCTTTAGTAACCTAAAATATTTTGGCCGACGCCCGGTCGCTCAGGGGGTCTCGTGGGTTATACTTGCGCGCCGGCGCACCACGGCCGATTCAGCTTCGAAGCCTGCGGAGGACACCATCGCCACCCCTCACTCCGAATCCGATCCGAGCCGTCGAGGTCGGGCGGCCGCGACGGCGGAGTCCGGGCGGCCGTTCCAGGCGTTCGAGCGGGCGCTCGACCGATTGGAGACGGCTCGGCCGTTTGCCAAGCCACGCCATCGCGATCAGCTTCTGACGCTCGGACGGCGGGTGCTGGAGCTGCCGGGCGGTCACGACTTCGTCTATCAGCATGCCGAGCGCCTGGAGCGCGCTGGCCTGTTCGCCGACAGCGACTGGGAAGACCCGTCGGTGCTGTCGCCCGCCCTGGTGGGCAACACCCTGGCAGGCAGCGACGTGGCGACGGCGGTGCTGGAGATGCTGAGCGAGATCCGCATGCTGGCCATTGCCAATGGCGATTGCTACCACCCGGGGATGGTGCCGGATCAGGCGCGCCACTTCCTGACCCAGGTGCTGGCGCTGAATCTGAACCGGCTGCTGGCCGCCGGCGGTGAGGCGCAGCGGGTTCATGACAGCGGCATCGGCGACCTGATCGCCGCACAGCTCGAGTACGTGAAGCAGCACGTAGGCCTCGACGACGTGCTCGGCAAGCTGATCGAGGAGATCTGGCGCATCCTCGACCAGCGGCCGATTCAGGTGGACCAGGTCAAGGCCATGATCGGCCAGATCGCGGTGGCCATGAACGCCCCCGACCGCGAGATCAGCGAGGCCGCCTTGGGCGCCGACCGGCTGATCAGCGCCGCATTCAACCCCACCATCGGCTGCCGGGAGGATCCCGGCCTCGCCGTGTACGAAGAGCGGCTGGCCGCCATGGATATCGCGGCGCTGCAGCACGAGGCCATCGGCTTCGCCCGGGCCATGCACGATACCGGCCTGGTCTGCGACTACCACACGGTGCTGCTGCGCTGGCTGGTGGAGCGGGGCGAGACCCAACTGCTGCCGGCAGCCATGGGGCTCAGCAACACCGGCATCGACGCGCTGCGCTGCTACGAGGGCCTGATTCACGCGCTCATCATCGAGGCGGTCTGGCCCGCCACCAGCCAGACCGTGTACGGGCTCACCATGATGCTCGAGCGCGGCGTGCTGTACGTGCCGCCGGTGGCGCCCGCGCTCTGGCGCCAGTGCGGCATGGTGCTGTCCGGTGGTGCCGCGCAGCGTCTGCAGGCCGCGTTCGGCAGCGCGGTCGAGCCCCGGGTGGTGCTGCTCTCGGGCGTCATCAACCTGCTGGGCCTGCCGCTTGGCATTGGCCAGGGCAACAATCCCACCTGTCAGGCCGCCCGTGCCCTGTCGATGTGGGCCTATGGCGATCCGGCCTATCTGCTGCACCTCGTCGCCGGGGCCGCCGCCTTCGACGACCTGACCATGACCTTCGAGGGCCAGCCGATCTCGGGCGCCGCGGCACGGGCGGCACAGCCGCCCCTCGTGCTGATGGATGTCGACCCGGTGTCGGTTCTGCTGGTGCCGCTGCTCAACGGCGTCTACGAGGAGATGGGACGCCGCTGCGCCGATCGCGGTGAAGACCCGCATCGCTGGATCAATCCCGAACTGCACGGCTGGTGGGTGGGTCGTGAGTTCAACATCGCCGTGGACATTCACGATGGCGCGCTGGTCGCCTTCCGCGACTTCCTGCACGGCTTCTGGGCCGCCTATCACCCGCTGCACAACGGCAATCAGCCGGTCATCCACCCGCAGCCGGCCGGCATTGCCGTCACCGACAGCGCCGCCCGCTTCGTCGGCTGGCATGCCATCACCATCCTGCGGGTGGCACTCGACCAGGCGCAGGCGATGCGCGTGTACTTCTACAACCCCAACAACGACAGCGGCCAGAGCTGGGGCAACGGCGTCGAGGTGTCGACGTATGGCAATGGTGAGCGCAAGGGCGAGGCGTCGCTGCCGTTCGTCGACTTCGCCTCGCGGCTGTACATCTTCCACTCCGATCCGCTGCAGCGGGTGGGCGAGGCCCAGGTGCCGGATGCGGAGCTGGACGCCGCCATGCAGATGGCGCGCGAGAGCTGGGCCGCCGAGCGGCCGCTGCGCGACTGACCGACCTCAGCCGGGACCGGTTTCCAGCAGGGTCACCGGCCAGCGGCCGCGCACCGAGTTCAGCAGGTAGACGGCACGCGCCCGGTGCACCATGTCCGGCGTCACCGGCCGTTCCGATACCTCGCCCGACTCGAGCAATTGGCGCCGGTACACGCCGGCCAGCAGCCCGCTGGCCAGCGGCGGCGTCAGCAGCTCGCCGTCCAGGTCGATCATCAGGTTGGCGATGGTCGACTCGGTCACCTCGCCGTGCTGGTTCACCAGCAGCACGTCGTCGGCCTCGGGCGTTCGTTGCCGGGCAGCGGTCAGCGCGCGCTGGTAGATGGCGCGGCGGGTGGTCTTGTGCAGCACGTAGGGGTCGTTCTGCAGCGGCATCGGCGCGGACAGGCAGACGCGGCGTGACGGTGGTTCTCCGTCCAGAGGCGTTGCGGTGACCTCGGGGGCAGCATCAGCGGGCACCACCAGTCGCACCCGATGCGGCCGCGCCGGCAGGTCGGCGGCCGCCCGTTCCAGGGCATCGCGGGCGGCGTCCCGGGGGTCGGGCATGCCGAAGAACGCGGCGCCCGCCGCCAGCCGATCCAGGTGGCCGGGCAGCAGCCAGTAGCCTTCCCCCGGCTGCCACAGCAGCGTCTCGAGCAACGCCAGCGGCGGCTCGGGACAGGCGTCCGGCGCCAGGATGCGGGCCTTGGTGCGGGTCTCTTCGTACTCTTCCGCGGCAGTGGAGTCCCAGAGGATGCCGCCGCCCACGCCGTACTCGGCGACCGCGCGCTGGTGATCCACCAGCGCCGTGCGGATCGCCACGTTGAGCTGAGCGCTGCCGTCCGGCCGCAGCAGCGCCACGCTGCCGGTGTAGATCTCCCGCGGCGTCGCTTCCAGCTCGCGGATGATCTCCATGGTGCGCCGTTTCGGCGCGCCGGTGATGGATGCCGCCGGAAACAGCGCGCCGAGCAGCGCCCGCAGCGGGGCGTCGCTGTCGCCGCGGACGGTGCTGGTGAGCTGCCAGAGGGTCGGGTAGGGCTCGAGCCGGAACAGGTCCGTGGCCTGCACGCTGCCGACGTCGGCTATGCGGCCGAGGTCGTTGCGCACCATGTCGGTGATCATCAGGTTCTCGGCCCGGTTCTTCATCGACCCGGCCAGCCAGCGGGCGCGCAGCGCGTCCTCGGCGGCGGTGGCCCCTCGCGGCGCAGTGCCCTTCATCGGTCGTGACGTGATGGCGCGGCCGCGGCGCGAGAAGAACAGCTCGTGAGAGGCGCTGCAGATCGACCAGGCCTCGGTGTCGATGCGGGCGCCATAGCCGCCCGGTTGGCGCGCGACCATGGCGCCGAACAGGGCTTCGGCCCAGGCGGCGGTGTCGTCCTGGAGCGACGCCCGCAGCCGGTAGCTGAAGTTCACCTGGTAGGTGTCTCCGGCGGCGATGTAGGCGCGAATCCGATCCAGGGCCTGGCCGTAGGCATCCGCGTCGACGGTGGCGATCCAATCGGCGGGCGGCGGTGCCGCGGGCGATGGCGGGCCGCACGGCACCGGCGCCCGGAACAGGGCGAACCAGGCGGCCGGCAGCCGGCCCGGCGGGTGGGTGACCAGCCGGAGATCGAAGCCTTGGGCGGCCTCGTAGCTGAGAAAGCCCACGCCGTACAGGCCGTCCTCCCGGACCAGGCGCTCCACCGTGTCCACCACGCCGGGGGCCTCGGCCGGCGTGGCGGCCGTCAGCACCGCAGCCGGTTGCGCGAAGCGCAGCCATTGGCCGGCTTCGGCATCGTGTATCTGGGCGCGAACCGCCACCCCGGTCTCCATGGCCGTCGAGGGCGGCATTCTCCCGCCGGCGCCGGCCGGCCACAATGCGCGGCCCGGTCACGGTTAGAATGCGGCCATGGCGCGCAGACTCGATGACGGCTGGTGGATCGTAGCCGGGGTGTTCCTCGTGCTCTGCGTTTCCTCCGGCTTCGGCTTCTACAACCTCTCCGTCTACATCAGCGTGCTGGCCGCCGCGCGCGGGTTCTCGGTGGCCGAGGTATCGGTGGCCGTGAGCCTGTTCTTCGTCAGCGGTGGCGTCGCCGGCATGGGTGTGGCGCGCCTGATCGAGCGCCATGATGTGCGCTGGGTGATGATCGGCGGCGCCGCGCTGGGTGGCCTGGCGCTGGCGCTGGTGGGCTCGGCGGGCACGCTGCCTGAGCTCTATGCGCTGTTCGCCCTGTTCGGTGCCGGCAACAGCGCCGTTTCCATCGTCACCGCCACGGCCCTGATCACCCGCTGGTTCCCGGGCCGGAACCGCTCGGTGGCGCTGTCGATCGCGTCCACGGGCCTGTCGGCGGGCGGCATACTGCTGACGCCGCTGTCGGCGCGCCTGCTCAGCCAGTGGGGCGTGGAGGCGATGATGCCCTGGTTCGGCGCTGCCTTCTTCCTGCTGGTGCTGCCCATCGTCCTCTGGGTGGTTCGGGGGCATCCGCCGGCGCCGGCGGCGGCTGCCTCCGCATCTGCGCCGGAGCAGCCCGCCTGGCGCTACCGGGATGCGGTCACCAGTCGCTTCTTCGTGCTGGTGACCCTCGGCTACGTGCTGTGCATGGGCTCTCAGGTGGGGTCCATTGCCCATCTCTACAACCGGGCGGAGCAGGTCGCCGACTTTCGCGTCGCCGCTCTGGCCATTCAGACCCTGACCCTGGCCAGCATTCTCGGGCGCTTTCTCGGTGGCTGGCTGGTGACCCGCATGGCCATCCGCCCGTTCACCCTGGCCAACGTGGTCGGGCAGGGCCTGGGGCTGATGGTGGTCGCCACCGCCAGCGGTCCGGTGCAGGTCATCGCCGGCGCGCTGCTGTTCGGCTGCACCGTGGGCAACCTGCTGATGCTGCACCCGCTGTGGCTGGCAGATGCCTTCGGCGGCCGCACGTATGCGAGCATCTTCTCGCTGTCCAACGCGGTGACCGTGATCGGCGTCGCCAGCGGCCCCGCGCTGCTGGGATTTGTGTACGATGCGGCCGGCTACCAGTCGGCCTACCTGGTGGCCGTGGCCGGCTCCGCCGGCGCCCTGGTGCTGATGGCGGCCGCCGGCCGCAGCCCGCAACCGAGCTGATCGGGAGAGACCGATGCGTATTCTGCTGCTGATGTCGCTGCTGCTGCCGCTCGCGGCGACCGCCGCGCTGCCGTCACGCCTGCCCGACGGCGGCGCGCTGCCGAGCCTGGCACCCATGCTCGAGCGCACCACGCCGGCGGTGGTCAACATCGCCACCTACACCACCGTCCAGGTGCGCAACCCGCTGCTCGAGGATCCGTTCTTCCGCCGCTTCTTCAGCGTGCCGGACCAGCGCCGTTACCGGCGCACCCAGAGCGCCGGCTCCGGCGTGGTGGTGGACGCCGGCCGCGGCTACATCGTCACCAATCATCACGTGGTGAACCGGGCCGACGAGATCGCGGTCACCCTGTCCGATGGCCGCACCGTGGCGGCCGAGCTGGTGGGCGCCGACCCCCAGGTCGACCTGGCGGTTCTGAAGGTGGCGGCGGAGGAACTCACCCAGATCGAGTTCGCCGACTCCGGCTCGCTGCGGGTGGGTGACTTCGTGGTGGCCATCGGCAACCCGTTCGGCCTCAACCAGACCGTCACCAGCGGCATCGTCAGCGCCCTCGGCCGCAGCGGGCTGGGCATCGAGGGCTATGAGGACTTCATTCAGACCGACGCTTCCATCAACCCCGGCAACTCCGGCGGCGCGCTGGTGGACCTGTCCGGGCGCCTGGTGGGCATCAACACCGCCATCATCGCCCCCTCGGGCGGCAACGTCGGCATCGGCTTCGCCATTCCCGGCAACATGGTGCAGGCCATCATGGCCCAGCTCATCGAGCACGGGCGCGTGCAGCGCGGCTACCTGGGCATCGAGGTGCAGGCGCTGAACGCCGATCTGGCCGAGGCGTTCGGCCTGAAGCAGCGTGACGGCGTGGTGGTGGTGGAGGTGGAGCCGGAGAGCGTGGCCGAACGCGCCGGTATCCGCACCGGCGACGTCATCGTGCGGGTGGGTAAGCGGCCGATCCGGCGCATCACCGATTTCTACGGTCAGACCGCGGTCACCTTCATCGGTGACCGAGTGGCGGTGGAGCTGCTGCGGGACGGGCGCTCGCGGCGCGTCGATCTCGAGATCACCGACGACTTCATGGAGAAGGTGGCCGGTGAGCGCATCGACCGGCGCCTGTCGGGCACCCAGCTTCAGAACTTCCGCAACGCCGAGGACACCGGGCTTGGAGAAGGCGTGCTGGTCACCGAGGTCGATGCCAGCAGCGCCGCCTGGCAGTTCGGCCTGCGGCCGGGCGACGTCATCGTTGCCGCCAACCGGCTGGCGGTGCGCAACCTCGGCGACCTGCGGGAAGGCGCGCAGCGCAGCGCCCAGCAGATTCTGCTGCGGGTCTACCGGTCGGGGCAGTTCGGGTACGTGGCGATACGGTGAGTCGATCTGCCGGGGGCAGACTTGTGTGGTGTTGAACTGGGGCGCCTGCCGGACAGGCCTTTTCGGGCGGCGGCCGGCATTGTGGTGGGGCTCTGCGATGAGATGCGTGGCTCAACGCGCGAAAAGGCCTGTCCGGCCACGCCCCCACACCACCCCACAATCTGCTTATCACGGTTAAGAGTGCAGCTTCGGGCGACCTAGTCTGCGGACGCGCAGCTCGGCTCGGCACAGACTTTGCGCTTGCAGCGTCTCCCCGCAACCCAGGACGAGAGCAGGGGGTTGGGGGGGCGGGCGTGTGCCGGGGAACACCTGCTGGCCTGTTCAGGCCCCGCAGTATTCCGCCGCTGCTTCGACGCTGACGCCCGCTGGCCAGCAGGTGTTACCCGGCGCGCGATCCGCCGGCCATGACCGTGATCTCGATCCGCCCTCTAGTCGAACATGATGACGCTGCGCGCCACCTCGCCCGTCTTCAGGGCCTCCAGGCCGTCGTTGACGTCTTCGAGCTTGATGCGCCGCGAGATCAGGTCGTCGAGGTGCAGGCGGCCCTGCAGGTAGAGCTCGACGAAGCGCGGCATGTCGACCCGGAAGCGGTTCGAGCCCATGTTCGAGCCCTGAATCTTGCGCTCCATCAGGAACTCGGGGCCGTGCAGCTCGACCATGGTGCCCACGGGGATCATGCCGATGATGGTGGCGACGCCGCCCCGGGCCAGCATCTTGAACGACTGCTCGGCGGTCACCTTGAGGCCGATGGCTTCGAAGGCGTAGTGCACGCCGCCGCCGGTGAGCTCGCGCACGGCTTCGACGGGGTCGTTGTCCTTGGCGTTGACTACATCGGTGGCGCCGAACTTGCGGGCCAGCTCGAGCTTCGAGGGCACCATGTCCACGGCGATGATGCGCGCGGCACCGGCGATGGCGGCGCCGTTGATGGCCGACAGGCCGACGCCGCCACAGCCGATCACGGCCACGCTGGTGCCGGGCTGCACCCGTGCGGTGTGAATCACGGCGCCGACCCCGGTGGTGACCCCGCAGCCGATCAGCGCGGCGCGGTCCATGGGCATGTCCTCGCGGATCTTGGCGATGGCATGCTCGTGTACCAGCATGTACTCGGCGAACGACGACAGGTTGAGGAACTGGGCGAGGGGCTCCTTGGCCTTGGCCAGGCGTGGCGGCTGCTCCGGGCCGCGCTGCAGCTCAGGCTCCTGGCACAGCGACATGTGGCCGGTGAGACAGTACTCGCAGTGGCCGCAGAAAGCGGACAGACAGGTGATGACGTGGTCGCCCGGCTTCACGTAGGTCACGTCGGCGCCCACCGCTTCGACGATGCCGGCAGACTCGTGGCCGAGCACGGCGGGCAGCGGGTAGGGATAGGAGCCGTTCTGGAAGTGCAGGTCGGAGTGGCAGACGCCGGCGGCCACGGTGCGCACCAGCACCTCCCGCGGACCGGGATCTCCGTGCTGTACGTCTTCGATCTGGAGGGGTTTGTTGATCTCGCGCAGCACTGCAGCTTTCATCGGCGTTCCCTGATATGCGTTTCAATCGGCCTTCGAGTGTGCCAAAGCGTCTGGTGGATTACTACAAGCCAGGGGGTACTATTCCCCTCTGCTTCAGGGGGCTCGATGGTACTGATCGGTCTGGGTTCGAACCGAGGTGACAGCGTCGCCATCGTCCGCGCGGCGATGGTGCGGCTGGGCGCCTTCGCCGCCGGCGAGGTGCGTGCTTCGAGCCTCTGGCGCACCTCGCCGGTAGACTGCCCGCCCGGATCCGATCCGTTCGTCAATGCGGCGGCTGCCTTTGCGCCCCGCCCCGGCCTGGACCCGGAGGGCCTGCTGTCGGCGCTCAAGACGCTGGAGGCCGAGCACGGCCCCCGCTCGCCGGTGCGCAATGCGCCCCGCGCGCTCGATCTCGATCTGCTGCTGTTCGGCGATCAGGTACGCGACTGCCCCGACTTCGTGCTGCCTCATCCCCGGGCCGTGAACCGGCGCTTCGTCCTCGAGCCGGCGGTGGAGGTGCTGCCGGATGCCGTCTGGCCAGGCACCGGGCGCACGCTGCGGCAGCTCCTGGCGGCGCTCGACTCCGACGAGCAGGTCCGGCGGCTGGACGGCTGATGGGGCGGCGCGCAGCACCCGCAGAGCGTTGGCGCCGCCACCTCCGAGGCGGCGTCGCGCTCCTGCTGCTGCTGGCATCTGCGCCACCCGCCATCGCCTATGAGCCGGACGTGCACCAGCGGCTGACGTTTCACGCCGCACACTGGCTGAATCGCTGCGTCGATGGCACCGAAGTGCCGCCGCTGACCCCGCTGGAGGTACGCATGATCGCCAGCGGCAACACGGGGCTGGCCGACACCCCGGCGCTGGTGCGCTTCTTCCGCTGGAGCTACTTCGATCCGCAGGGTCGCGACGACCGTCGCTGGCTGTGGCTGGTCAACACCCGCTTCACCGAGCATTTCGACAGCCTGGTGGCGGGTCTGGAAAGCGCAGACGACGATGCCGGGCGCTATCACGAGCTCGGCCGCATCGTCAGCTACATACAGCTCGTGAGCGCGCCGTCCCGCGCCCTGCCGGTCTACGCCGCGCGCTTCTGGCGCTGGAACTTCAGCGACCGCTTCGAGTACTACCCGGTGAGCGATGTCGCCCTGCAGGCGGCCATGAGTGACGACTGCGCGTTTCTCGATGACCCGCCGGAGAGCTTTCGCGGCGTGCTGGAAGCGCTGGCCACGGATACCCGAACCGCCGTGAAAGGCCCCGTGGAAGGAATCCCGGCTGCCTGGACGGCCTTCTGGCAGCCGGCAGAGAAGCCGGGCGACTTCGGCAGCTACGGTCCGGCCGGCAATCGGTTCGGTCAGGCGGTGACGATTCCCTGCGGCGACGACGGCGACCGCCGCTGCGAGCTGGCGGACGACGACCCGGCCTACACGGCATTCGCCGTCGACCGTCACCTGGCCGCCATCCGCGCCACGGTTCAGGCCATGTGGCTGGCGCAGCAGCGGTACGGCAGCGTCGGCGAGCCGCTGCAGAGCCAGGCTGCCGCGGACGAGGCGTCCCATGTTGAATGAGCTGCGCGTGCTCGACCTGTCCACCCGGTTTGGCCTGATGTGCGGGCGGCTGCTGGCCGACATGGGTGCCGACGTGCAGCAGTGGGTGCTGCCGGACGACGCCGCCAGCCTCGAGCACTCCCTGCATTGGCAGGCGTACACCCGGGGCAAGGGCGTGCACGTGATTGACTGGCGCTCCGATGCCGAACGGCTGCACCAGCAGCTCGCCCTGGCTGACGTGCTGATCGAGTCCGGCGCGCCGGCGGCCATGGCCGCTCTCGGCCTCGACCCGGTTTCTTTGGCCCGGCGCTATCCGGCGTTGATCCACGTCAGCGTCACCGGCTTCGGCATCGACGGCCCGAAGCGCGACTACCGCTACACCGACCTGATCGCCACGGCAGCCTCCGGGCACCTGCACGTCACCGGCAGTGCCGAGCGGGCGCCGGTGCGCATCAGCGCCCCCCAGGCGCACGGGCATGCGGCGGCCGACGGCGCCGTGGCCGTGCTGATCGCGCTGGCGGAGCGGGCGCGCAGCGGTCACGGCCAGCACATCGACGTGGCGGGCCAGCAGTCCCTGACCCTGGCGCTGCTGTCCCGCGGCCTGGATGCGGCGGTGGGCCAGCCTGCCGTGCAGCGCTCCGCCTATGGCACGCAGGTCGGCACGGTGCCGCTGCGCAACCAGTTCCAGGCCCGGGACGGATGGGTGCTGGTGCTGCAGGGCGTGGTGCCGCCGCTGGCGCCGTTCATGACCCGGCTGATGGCGTGGGTACGCGAGGAGGGGTTCTGCGGCCAGGGCGATGCCGAGTGGTCCTGGGGCGAGGCCGCCATGGGCATGCTCCAGGGCCGTATCGGTGCCGACGACTGGGCGCCGGTGGAGGCCGGCATCGCCGCCCTGGTGGCCTCCCGCACCAAGGAGATGCTCATGCGGGAAGCCGTCACCCGGCGGGTGCTGGTGGCCCCGGTGCTGACGGTGGCCGACGTGCTGGAATCGGAGCAGCTCGCGGCCAGAGGGTTCGTCCATCGGTCCGGCGGCGACCGCGATGGAGCGGTGCCGCGCCTCGGCCCGTGGGCCCGGTTTTCGGCCTCGCCGCTGCCGCAGCGGGAGGGCCGGGCGGGGGGCTGGTCCAGCGAGCGCGTGCACCACCGGACGCTGGGCTTCGAGGCCGCAGGCGGCAGCGGCCCGCTCTCGGGGCTGAAGGTGCTGGACCTGTTCTGGGTGGTGGCCGGTCCGGGCGCCACGCGCATGCTGGCCGACTACGGCGCCACGGTAGTGCACGTGGAGTCGTCGCGGCGGGTGGACATGGTGCGCAACGTGCCGCCCTACATCGGCGGCGTGCAGGATCTGGAGCGGGCCGCCTGCCACCACACCACCAACTGCAACAAGCTCAACATCACCCTCGATCTCGGCACCGAGCAGGGCCGCGCCGTGCTCGAAGACCTGGTGCGCTGGGCCGACGTGTTCACCGAGTCGTTCGCGCCCGGCGTGGTGGCGCGCATGGGCTTCGACCACGCGCGTGTGCGGGCCCTGAACCCGAACATCATCATGGTGTCGAGCTGCCTGTTCGGGCAGGACGGTCCGTGGAGCCCGTACGCGGGCTACGGCAACCTGGCGGCGGCGGTGTCGGGCTTCCACGCCCTCACCGGCCATCCGGATCAGCCGCCCACCGGCTGCTTCGGGCCCTACACCGACTTCACCTCGGTGCGCTTCAACGCGCTGGCCATTCTCGGCGCCGTCGAGCATCGGGCGCGCACGGGCGAGGGCCAGTACATCGATATGTCGCAGGTGGAGGCCGCGCTGCACTTCCTGGGCGCTGACTGTCTGGCCTGGCTGCGCGACGGCGTGGTGCTCGGACCCATTGGCAACCGCGACCGCGAGCACGCCCCCTCCGGGGTCTATCCGGTGGCGGGTGATGATCGCTGGATCGCCATAGCGGCCGACAGCGATGAGGCCTGGTCCGTGCTGGCGGAGGTCGCCGGCCTCGATGACCTGCTGGCGCGGGGCGTGCGCACGCTGGCCGAGCGCCGGGCGGCCGAGGACGAGATCGACGCGCGCCTGGCGGCTTGGACCAGCGGGCAGGACGGCGTCGAGCTCGAAGCCCGTCTGCAGCAGGCCGGGGTGCCGGCGCACCGCGTGCTGGACACTCACGACCTGCACGACGACGCGCAGCTCAGGCATCGCGGCCACTATCTGCCCGTCAGCCATCGGCATTTCACGCCGGCTGTGGTGGAGAGCACGCGCCTGCGCATGTCGCGGTCGCTGCCTCGAGCACCGGAGTTCGCGCCGTGGTTCGGCATCGACAACGAGCGTGTGCTGGCCAACCTGCTCGGCTACGACGAGGCCCGCATTCGAGACCTGGAAGCGGGGGGCGTGCTGCGATGACCGAACCGCTGCTGGCCGGCATCAAGGTGGTGGACCTCGGCTCGTTCGTCGCCGCGCCGGCGGCGGCGACGGTGATGGGTGACTACGGCGCTGAGGTGATCAAGGTGGAGCCGCCGGACGGCGACGGCTACCGGCGCCTGCTGGCGGGGGCGCCGGTGGATTACTTCTGGCTGCTCACCTCGCGCAACAAGCGCGGCCTGGCGCTGGATCTGAAGCAGCCGGCGGGCGCCGCGATCCTGCAGCGGCTGGTGGGCTGGGCCGATGTGTTCGTGACCAACTACCGCGAGCGCCTGCTCGAGCGGCTCGGGCTCGGCTACGAGACGCTGCGGGCCCACAACCCGCGGCTGATCTACGCCCACGTGTCCGGGTACGGCCGCCACGGCCCGGAATCGGACCGGCCGGCCTTCGACACGACGGCCTGGTGGGGGCGCAGCGGCCTGCAGGAGTTCACCCGCGACGTCGGCGCGCCGCCCATCGTCTCGGCCCCGGGCATGGGCGACCACGCCACCGCCATGGCCTTGTTCGGCGCCATCATGGCGGCCCTGTACCGGCGCGAGCGCACCGGCGAGGGCGGCTATGTTGGCACCTCGCTCCTGGCCAACGGGGTGTGGAGCAACGGCATGGTGCTGCAGGCGATGCTGGCCGGTGACGACTGGTCCACGGCCAAGCACGCCGGCACCCGGCCCCGGCCGCCGCTGACCGCCCTGTATCGCACCCGCGACGATCGCTGGGTGCAGCTCGCCCTGCTCAATCCGGTGCGGGAGTGGCCGGCGTTCACCGAGGTGCTGATGCATCCCGAATGGCAGCAGGACGAACGCTTCGCCGACGCCGAGTCGCGTCTTCGTCACGGTGATGCCCTCGCGGCGCTGATCGCCGACGCCATGGCAGGGCTCAGCCTCGACGAGTTCCGCTCGCGCATGGACGAGCGCGGGCTGACCTACGGCTTCGCCGCCAGCAACCGTGAGCTGATGGCTGATGCCCAGCTCATCGACAACGGCATGCTGGTGCCGACGGCGGAGGCGGACGGCGACTACACGCGCACCGTCGCCAACCCCATTCACCTGGCCGGCGAGCCGGTGCGCACGCCGCGCCGCGCGCCCGCCATCGGCGAGCACAGCGTCGACGTGCTACGCGACCTGGGCGCCAGTCAGGCCGAGATCGACGCCTGGCTGGCGGCCGGCGTGGTGCGACGGCCGTGAAGCTCGGCCTCACGCCGTGGCGGCTCAAAGATCGCAGCGCCGCAGGCTTGAGCGAGCAGGCCCGGCTGGCCGAGACGCTGGGCTACGAGTCGTTCTGGCTGCCGGAAAGCCACTTCAACGCCGATGCACTGCCCGACCCGCTGATGCTGCTGGCGGCGGTGGCGGCGGCCACCTCTACCATCCGCCTGGCCACCACGTCCTACCTGCTGCCGCTGCGTCACCCGCTGCAGGCGGCCGAGCAGGTGGCCGTGCTCGATCAGCTGTCCGGCGGCCGGGTGACCCTGGGCGTGGGGCGGGGTTACGCCGCGCCCATGCTGCGCGCCTTCGACGTCGCCCCGCGGGACAAACGCGACATCTTCGAGAAGGTGCTGGCCCGCATGATCGAAGCCTGGTCCGGCGCGCCGGTGGGGCACGACGCGAACGGTGGTTCAGCCCTCTACCTGGACCCGCTGCCGGTGCAGCGGCCGCACCCGCCGATCTGGGTGGCCGCGTTCGGGCCCAAAGCGCTGGAGCAGGCCGGCCGCCTGGGCCTGCCGTACCTGGCATCGCCGGTGGAGACCCTGGAGGTGCTGGCCGCCAACCTGGCTCGCCATCGCCAGGCGTCGGCGGACGCCGGTGTCGAGGCGGTGCCGGAGGTGCCGGTAATGCGCACCCTGTTCGTGACCGCCAGCGGCAGCGAGACCCGCAACCTGCGCGAGGCGCTGGGCATGCCCGGGCACGGCGTGGTGCAGGCGCCGCCGGGGGCGGCGGTCACCGACTGGGCCATCGTCGGCGAGCCGGGCTACGTGCGCGAGCGGGTGGCCGAGCACCGGGAGCGCCTCGGCATGACGCACCTCATCGTCGCCCGGCTGCGGCTGCCGGGCATCGAATCGGCGCGCATGGTGCAATCTCTGGAACGGGCCGCGGATCTGCTGCTGAGTTGAGGGGGTGCGACGTGAGCTATCGGGTTCTGTGGCCGGCCATGCGCTGGCCGGATCGGCGCGAGATCGAGGTGGACAGCCTCGGCAGCCTGGGCGAAGCCGAATTCTGCGACCGCTTCGACGCGGTCACCGACGCCCAGTGGGCGTCGTGCGATGCCGTAGTGACCGTGCTCGACATTCCGGAGCGCTACCGCGAGCGGATGACGCGCTGCCGGATTCTGGTGACGCCCAAGGTGGGCTTCGACAACCTCGATCTGGCCGCCTGGGGCGCGCTGGGCATTCCGGTGTGCAACGTGCCCGACTACGGCACCCAGGAGGTGGCGGACCATGCCATGGCCCTCATGCTGTCGCTGCAGAAGGGCATCACCTTCCACACCCGGGAGCTGAAGGCGGCGCCGCGCGCCCACTGGCGTCCGGCCCTGAACCCGTTCGGCCGCCGGCTGTCGGCCTGCACCTTCGGCATCGTCGGCCTCGGCCGCATCGGCACCGCGGCGGCGCTGCGCGCCAAGGCGTTCGGCATGGACGTGGTGTTCTACGACCCCTACCGCGAGAGCGGCGCCGACCTGGCGCTCGGCATCCGCCGGGTGCACGATCTCGGCGCGCTGTTCGAGATCAGCGACGTGGTGAGCCTGCACCTGCCGCTGTCGGCCGACACCGAGAAGCTGATCGACGCCGCGGTGCTGGCGCGCAGCAAGCCGGGGCTGATCCTCATCAACACCGCCCGCGGCCCCATCGTCGACCTGGACGCCCTGCACGACGCGCTGCGCGACGGCCAGGTGCAGGCGGCCGGTCTGGACGTGCTGCCCACCGAGCCGGCCGATGAGGAACATCCGCTGATTCGGGCCTGGGCGGCGGGCGAGGACTGGATCGACCACCGGCTGCTGCTGACGCCCCACTCGGCGTTCTTCACGCCCGAGAGCGTCTACGACATGCGCTACAAGCCGGGTCAGATCGCCATCACGTATCTGCACGAGGGTCGGTTGCAGAACTGCGTCAATGGCGCTCTTCTGCGCTCGAGTCGGTAGCGGACTCGGCCTGCGCCAGCAGCGCCAGGATGCGCGGCGACAGGGGCTGCAGCACGCATTGCAAGCCGATGGCGCGGCCGTCGACGTCGTCGATGCGCACCATGGACATGTCGATGGGCTCTTCGGACTCCAGCCGCACCAGTTCGGGGCCGGCCTCGCCCTGCTCCAGCGCCTGGGTCTGAAGCTTCAGGAAGGTGGGTACGGACGCCGCGGCGATGCGGTTGATGACGTGGTCACCTACCTTGAGCCTGCGCCCGCCCTTCATCAGCACTCGCAGGCGTGAATTCTGGTCGCGCATGCAGCCACGCAGATCCATGGTCAGCATGCCGCAGGGGATGCGCTCGATGCTCGTCGGCAGGGCGCCCGCGAGGCCGCCGGGGGTGACGGCAAGTCGGGTCAGCAGCCCGCGCCGCACCGCCTCCTCGCCCTTGAGCAGCCAGCGGTTGACGACTTCCGCCGGCTCGCCGCGGGCGACCAGCACCACCAGGGCGGCATCGACGTCGAGAAGGCGCCCCAGGTCCTCCAGCTCTTCGAGCCGGGGCACCCGGCGGGAGCCTTCCTTCAGGTTGAGAAAGCTGCGCCAGTTCATGCCCCAGCGCCGGGCAATCTCACGATCGGAGACCTCGCCGCCGAGACGCAGCCGAACGAACTCGTACAGGTTGCGGCAACGGTCTTCGTCAGAAACGTCCGACGGTTCCGCTGCCGGCGGGATTCCGGAGTCGAGGCGCGCCAGGGCCACCGATGCCAGGTCCGCCAGGGCCTGCAGCGGCTCGAGGCTGTCGGGCCCCGCAGCGTTCCCCGGAGCCCAATAAGTGCCCATGGCGCCAATCGGATTGGTCTGCCGGATCGGCACCATGGCGAGACTTTTGACGAAAGTCGGACGATAGGCCTCCTGTGGCACCCGGGGATCGGCAAACACGTCGGCGATGAACGCGGGGGACCGGCGCAGCATGGACCAGCCGCTGATGCAGTGCGCCATGGGGAAGCTCTGGCCTGCCCAGAGCGGCTCGATGGCGTCCTCCGCCAGGTAGCGGCACAGGTCGCCGTCGCGCACGACGAACGTGGCGCCGTCGGCGCCGGTGAGGCGCCGGGCGAAACGGCAGAGGATGATCTGGACTTCGGACGCAGAAGGCGCGTCGGCCAGGGCACGCTCGGCCCGAATGAGCAATTTCGCGTCAATCATGGGCGCGGCGCCTGCGGATGGGCAGGCAGCCTCGATCTACCGCAGGCAAGATCCCAGAAAATAGCAGAACTCGAAACCAAATTTGCATCTGGGCACTGGCATCCAGTGGTGTTTTTTTTTTACCATGATCGCGTCTCACCTGGGTACCGTGCAATGGCGACTTTCCCCTATGGCGACTTGCACGTCGACCTGGTCGGCGAAGAGAGCGGGCGGGGATGCAGACGGGCGTGAGGCTGCTGCTGGTCGAAGACGCCGATGATGATGCGGAGCTCATCCTGCGCGAGCTGCGACGCGAGGGAATGAGCGTCAGTCATCAGCGGGTCGACACCGAGAACGATCTGCGGAAGGCTCTCAACGTCCGCTGGGACGTGGTCATTTCCGACTTTTCCATGCCACGCTTCGACGGCCTGCAGGCCCACAGCATCGTCAAGGCGTGGGACCCCACGGTGCCCTTTATCTTTGTCTCCGGCGTGCTCGGTGAGGAGCGCGCGGTAGAGGCCATGCGTGCCGGTGCCAAGGACTACGTGCTCAAGGGCGACTTGCGGCGCCTGGGACCGGTGGTCTATCGGGCGCTGGCCGAACGCGACAGCGAGCGGCGTCGGCGTGCGGCAGAGCTGGCGCTGGAGTTCCAGCGGCGCAGATACCAGAGCATCTTCGAAACCGCGCCGGTAGCCCTGGTCGAGGTGGACCTGTCGGGTGCCGTGCGACTCCTCGATGCATTGCCGGGTCAACAGCCATGGCTGCTGCTGGAGCAGGACCAGAGCCTGCTCGCCCGCGTCGTCCAGCGAGTGCGCGTGCTTGCTGCCAACGAGGCGGCAGCGCTGCTGCTGGGGGCGGAACGGTCGGACTCGCTGGTGCGGCCGGTGACGCTGCGGCCCGGATCGATCCGCACCTGGATCGACATCCTCTCGGCGGTGGCTCAACGTCGTGGCAGGTTTATGCGTGAGCTGCTCATCGAGCGTGTGGATGGTACGCAGCGCGAAGTTCTGCTTAGTTTCCAGTTGCCGGGCACGCGCGCCGAACTGCGCAACGTGGTCATGAGCATGGTCGACGTCAGCGAACGCAACAGCCTCGAGCGGCAAGTGCGCGCGGCGCAGCGGATGGAAACCGTGGGCCGTCTGGCCAGCGGTGTGGCCCATGATTTCAACAACATCCTCACGGTGATCCGCGGCTACGTCGAGCTGATCGGTGAGCAGATTCCGCAGGGAAGTCGGCTGCGGGAGGATCTGAACTACGTCGACGCGGCAGCGCAGTCGGCGGAGCGCCTCACCAGGCAGCTTCTGGCGTTCAGCCGTGGCGAGCGCGGCGAGCCGCGGGTGCTTCACGTCAACGACGCTGTGGCCCAGCTCGAGAAGATGCTGCTTCGGCTGCTGGGCGAGGATATCGAGCTCAGCTTCCGGCCGGGCGATGACGTCTGGGCGGTGCGAATCGACCCCACGCATCTCGAGCAGGTGCTGATGAACTTGGCCATCAATGCCCGGGACGCCATGCCGGAGGGCGGCAGGCTGTCCATAGAGACGGCCAATCGCGAGCTCGACGGCGACCTGTGGGGCGCGTTCGTAGAGGTGACGGTCGCCGACAGCGGCCACGGCATGGATGAGGCGACCCTCCAGAGCATCTTCGAGCCGTTCTTCACCACCAAGGAGATCGGGCGCGGCACCGGACTTGGCCTGTCGACCGTGCATGGCATCGTCCGCCAGGCGGGCGGCAGCATCCAGGTGACCAGCGACATCGGTCAGGGTGCGACTTTCCGGATCTACCTGCCGCGTTGCCTCGAGCCTGAGCCGTCGGCTGCGGCGCCGCAGCCGACGATCGAGGTGACCGGTGGCCGTGAGCGCGTGCTGCTGGTCGAGGACGACGAACTGGTGCGCAAGACCGCGGAACGGATGCTGACCGGGGTCGGTTATCGGGTGGTCGCAGCCCGCAATGGCGAGCAGGCGCTGACCGCGCTGGAACGCCATCCGGACATCGCTGCCATGGTCACCGATGTGATCATGCCGGGCATGAGCGGGCGCGAGTTGGCGGTCGAGATGCTGCGGCGCCGGCCGGGGCTGCGGATCCTGTTCGTTTCCGGCTACCCGAGCAACTCGATCAGTGACCAAGACCTGATGCGTCCTGGCACCGACTACCTGGAGAAGCCCTACGACGCCCGCACGCTGCTGCGCCGACTGCGCGTGCTGCTGGACGCATGAGCCCGCCCGCCGACGTCTCCACTGGCGTGGCGGCTGAGGCTGGGCACGGCGCCGGGGTTCCCGTGAGCGCCTGGGCGCATGCGGTGGCTGGCGCTTGCGGCATGGCGGCGCTGCTGCTCGGGGTCGTCACAGCGATGGCCTGGCTGTCGCGCATCGACTCCGTGGTGCAGCCGCTACCCGGGTTCGCGCCCATGCAATTCAACTCGGCGCTGTGCTTCGCGCTGTCGGGGGCGGCGCTGCTGCTGCTCGGCCGCGAGCGGCAATGGGCAGCCTGGACTGCTCTGGTGCCGGTGGGTGTGATCGCCGCCGTGACCTGCATCCAGTACCTGCTGGACGTGACGACTGGCATCGATCAGCTCCTGGTCGAACACCACATCACCACCGATACCAGTCATCCCGGCCGCATGGCGCCCAACACGGCGCTGGGCTTTCTGCTGGCGGTGATTGCGCTCGGGCTGCACGACCGGCACGTCACCGAGACGTGGCGGGCCACCCTCGGCGTGACGTTGGCCAATGTGGTGCTCGCCCTGGGCGCGGTGGCGCTGATCGGCTATGCCGGCAATCTGGAGGCTGCCTATGGGTGGGCCAGCCAGACACGGATGTCGATCACCGCGGCGGTCGGAATGGTCGTGCTCGGCATCGGCATCTTCGCCTTGGCGACTCAGGGGCAGGCGCACGACGAGAGCGTCACCCTGCGCTGGCTGTCCGTCACCGCCGTGGTTGTGGTGTCGGCGCTGTCGCTGGTGCTGTGGCTGACGCTGAGCGCGCAGCAGCGCGCCGATCTCGACGACTGGCTGCGGCTGGCGGCCGCGATTGCCGCCGACCGGGCGGCGCAGGATCTGGGCGAGCGGCATGCCGAGTTGGCCCGGCTGCTGCCTTACCTGATCGACGACGATGCTGGCGCCGTGCGCGAGCAGGCGCAGCGCCTGGCTGAGGAACTACCTGAATTGATTGCGGTGGCGCGGGTCGCTCCGGATCTTGGCGTGGTCTGGATAGTGTCGGCAAACGGCTCGGCCGAGCCGGATCCGGCCTGGCTGGCGCAACTTGGGTCCGACCCAGAGCACGTCGGATCGATGCTGCTTCCCGGCCCGACCCGAACCGATGGCACTGTGGCCTCGTTCGCATTGTGGCAGCCGGTTAAGCGGGGGGAGGCATCAGACGGTTGGCTGCTCGCTTGGCACGATGCGTCCGCGTTCTTCGGCTGGATGTTCGACCGCGTCAACCTGCCTGAGCTGCACCTGCGGGTGGCGGACGATCAGGGGCGCCTGGTGCACGCCTCTGCGGCACCGCCGGCCACGGCGTGGATGGAGGCGGCTGCATCGATTGGCATTGCCGGCACCCCAGGCTGGCGGGTCAGCGTGATGCCAACGTCGCGGCTGCTGGCGGAACGTGTCGATGTGCTGCCTACCGCGGTGCTGGTCACCGGCCTGATGCTGGCGGTTTTGCTGGGATGCTCTCTTCACCTCCTGCGCCTGGTGCAGTTGCGGGGTCGCATGCTGACGGCGGCCAACCAGGAACTCGAGTCTCGGGTGGCGGCACGCATGCGCGACCTGGAGGACGCGCGAAGGCAGGTGCAGCAGGCGCTCGAGACCGAGCAGGAGGGCCGACGGCAACTGCGCGTCCTGTTCGACTCCCTGGCGGAGGCCATCTACACCTTGGATGCTGACGGCCGCTGCACCTACTGCAACGCCTCGTGCCTGCGAATGCTGGGTTACGACAGCCTCCAGGCGCTGTTAGGCCGCAATATGCACGAGGTCATCCACCACACTCGAGCCGACGGCACGCCGTACCCGGTGGAGGAGTGCCAAGTCTACCAGGGCATGCTCCACGGCGACGGCGCCCACGTCGATGACGAGGTGCTTTGGCGCGCCGACGGCAGCAGCTTCGAGGCGGAGTACTGGTCGATTCCGGTGCGGGATGCGGGGGGGCGGCTGATCGCCGGCGTGGTGAGCTTCCTGGACGTCACCGAGCGCAATCAGGTGCGCGCAGCGCTGATGCGGCGGAACCTGCAGCAGGAAGCGGTGGCGGAGTTGGGGCTGGCCGCGCTGCAGGGCTTGGGGCGAGAGGCGCTGATGAACCGCGCCGCGACCACGTCCGCCGAGGTGTTGGACGTCGAGCTGTGCAAGGTGATGGAGCTGCTGCCGGACGGCAAGCACCTGAGGCTGGTCGCCGGCGTCGGCTGGCGAGATGGCCTGGTGGGCGTTGCCATCATCGACGCAGGACCCAGGTCTCACGCCGGATACACCCTATCGGTCGCCGAGCCGGTGGTGATGGAGGACCTGGCACAGGAGCACCGCTTCAGGTCGGCGCCGCTGCTCGTCGAGCACGGTGTGGTCAGCGGCCTGAGCGCGGTGATTCACGGCCGTTCGGGCCCGTGGGGCGTGCTCGGACTGCACACGCGTTCTCCCCGGCACTTCGATGACAGTGACGTGGCATTCGTGCAGGGCGTCGCCAACCTGGTGGGCTACACCTTGCAGCGCGATGAGATCACCGAGGAGCTGCGTGCGCTGAACGACGAGCTCGAGGACCGGGTGGCGCAGCGCACCGCCGCTCTGGAGGCCGCCAATCGCGAGCTGGAGGGCTTCAGCTACTCGGTGTCGCACGATCTGCGGGCGCCGCTGCGGGCCATTGACGGTTTTGCTGCCGTGCTCGAGGAGGACCACGCCGAAGCGCTGGATGCGGAGGGGCGACGCGTGCTCGCTGTGATCCGCGGCAACGCTGCCAAGATGGGCCGGCTGATCGACGAGCTGCTGCAGTTCTCGAGGCTCGTGCGCCGTGAAGTCGACACCGCGCCCGTGGACATGACTGCTCTGGCGCGGGAGGTGATGGAAGAGCTTGTCGCGAACGAACACGGTCGGCCGCTCGATGTCCGCGTGGATCCGCTACCGACCGTGCACGGCGATCTGGTGCTGCTGCGCCAGGTCTGGACCAACCTACTCGGCAACGCCGTGAAGTACACGAACGGCCGGCGGCCGGCGACGATTAGAGTGTCGGGGCGGCGCCACGGCGGAGAGGTGGTCTACACGGTCACCGACAACGGCGTCGGCTTCGACATGGCCTACGTCGACAAGCTGTTCGGCGTGTTCCAGCGCCTGCACCGGGAGTCGGAGTTTCCCGGCACCGGCGTGGGCCTGGCCCTGGTGCAGCGGATCATCGCCCGGCACGGAGGCCGTGTCTGGGCCGAAGCGGAAGTAGGCCAGGGTGCGAGGTTCAGCTTCGCCCTGCCAGAAGGAGACGAAGATGATTGACTACGTCGATGTGCAGGTGCTGCTCGTCGAGGACACCGTCGAGGACGCCGAGCTGATGCTGAGGACGCTGCGCAAGAGCGGCCTTGCCAACGATCTGCATCATGTTCAGGACGGGGCCGAAGCGCTGGAGTTCCTGCTCGGATCTGGACGTCCGAAGTCGGTGCCGATGCCGAAGTTGGTGCTGCTCGATCTGAAGCTGCCCAAGGTCAACGGTCTCGAAGTGCTTCGTCAGCTTCGCGCGCAGGAAGCCACGCTCCGCGTGCCGGTAGTCATGATCACCTCGTCGAGGGAAGACAGCGACATTGAGGAGGCGTATCGGCTGGGGGCCAACGGCTACGTGGTCAAACCGGTGGACTTCGTGCAGTTCGCCGAGGCCATGCGCGAGGTCGGCATGTACTGGCTGCTGATCAACGAGGTGCCGACGCGACCGTCATCCTGATCCGGGCGTGTTACTCGTACACGTGCATGGTGTCGATCTGCAGGTAGCGCTTGAGTCGGCCGGTGAGGTAGTAGAACGGCAGCGTGTCGGCCAGCGCCACGAACATCTTGAACAGGTAGTTGCTGCCCATCAGCACCAGCATGGCGGCGACGGAGATGCCGCCGGCCAGGAAGGTGGCGCCGAAGGTGACCGTGATCACCATGAACGAGTCCACCATCTGGCTGGTCAGGGTGGAGAAGTTGTTGCGCAGCCACAGATGCCTGCCCTTGGTCAGGCGCTTGAAGAAGTGGAAGAGCTGGACGTCGCACCACTGGGCGGCGATGTAGGCCATCATCGAGGCGAACACGGCGCCCGAGGTGCAGGCGTAGACCAGGTGGAACAGCTCGACGCTGCCGCTGATGATCTCGCCGTTAGGCAGCATGATGTCTTCGGCGAGCTGAATGGCCTGCCACGGTGGTTGCTGTTCGGCGGGCACGCCGGGCAGCGCGTTGCCCAGCCAGAGCATGGCGAGAATGAAGAAGTTCAGCGTGAAGCCCACCCAGACCAGGAAGTTGGCCCGGCGGCGGCCGTACAGCTCGCTGATCAGGTCGGTGCACAGAAACGTCAGCGGGTAGGGCAGCACGCCGACCGCCAGCGCCATGGGCCCGAGCTGCACGAAGCGGGTGATGCCCACCACGTTCAGCAGCGTCATGGCGCACAGGAAGAATCCCGCCAGCACCAGGAACACGCGTTCGCGGCGCTCGGTCAGGGTGGCCGCATCGATCTCGGGGGTGGCGCCGGCCGCCGGCGCGGTGGCCGCCATCAGCGTTCCACCTGACCCAGATTGGCGTGAATCACCGCGCCGTTGAGCACCGGGCTGGCAGACGCCCAGAGCAGCGTGTCGGCGATCTCGGCGGGCTCGATCAAGCGGTTGTAGGCCGACATCGCCCGCACCGCGGGCATGAAGTCGGCGGGCACGTGCTCGCGCAGCATCTCAGTGTCGGTGAAGCCGGGGCAGATGCAGGCGGTGTGGATGCCGGTGCCGGCCAGGTCCTGGCAGGTGGATCGCATCATGCCCACCATGGCGTGCTTGGTGAGCACGTAGCTGTAGCTGCCGGGCACCGCCTTCTCCGACAGCGTCGAGCCGACGTACAGTATCGACGAGCCCGGCTTCATGTGAGGCACGCAGAAGCGGTTCAGGGTGTTGGGCGCGACCACGTTGATCTCGAGCACGGCGCGCAGATGCTCGCTGTCGGTGTCGGCCGCGCTGTCGCTGGCCATGCGCGCGGCGTTGTGCACCAGGCATACGGCGTCGGCGTCGCCGAGATGGGACGCGAGGGCATCGGCCACGTCATCGATGAACGCGGGCGCGGCCAGATCGCAGCCGAGATGGATCACGCCCGGCACCGGGCAGGGGCGGCGGGACAGGTTGATCACCTTCCAGCCGGCGTTCTGAAAGCGCGCCGCCGTGGCGGCACCGATGCCGGCGCTGCCGCCGGTGATCAGCAGGGTGTTCACGAGTGCGGGGCTCCGTCGACGGTCATCGGTGGTGGTCCTTAGCGCCGCCACGCCACTCGGCGCCGGCCCATTGGCCGGGCCCCGAGGACACCCGGATCAGCAGCCGCGACAGCGGCAGGGCGGCGATCTCGGGTTGCTCGCGCAGCCGCCGGAGCAGCCAGGGCGCCAGCTCCTCGACGGTGACGTTGCGCACCGGCAGGGTCAGCACGTCACGCGGCAGGAAGGGAATGCGTTCGTCGGCGAAGCGGGCGATCACGTAGTCGCCGTCCCGGCTCACGGTCAGATAGGGCGACCGCTCCGGCAGCAGGGTCTTTTCGTCCAACTCGTCGCACAGCGCCAACAGGGCCTTTTTGAACAGGTTGTAGTCGAAGGCCAGGCCGTCGTCGCCCACCGGCGCGTCCACCGTCGCCGTCACGTAGAACGTGTGGCCGTGCAGGTCTTCCCGCTCGGTGGCCGAGAACAGCGTGAAGTGCGCTGCATTGAAATGCAGGTAGTCCTTGCTGATCTCGATGGTGCATTGGGCGGGCGACGTCATAGCCGCGGAATGCTATCACACGGGTTTGTGGAAAAAGGGTGAAACCCGACGGTGGTGGTGGTCAGTCGCGACGGATGCGGTCGAGGATCAGGCCGTAGAAGTAGTCCTGGCCGCGCTCGAAGTACCAGCCGAGATGGGTGCGGCATTCGCTGCAGCTCGCGAGCCGCCAGAAGAACCCGGGGAACCAGGTATCGGCCGCGGTGGGCCGGCCGGACAGGTCGCAGCCCAGGGCGTCGGCGAAGCAGCCGACGTGGAAGCGGATGCCGAACGGGTTGGTGAAGTGGTGGGCGTGGGCACCGTTGATGGAGGTCTGGTCCGCCTTCCGGGCGATGGGATGGGCGCAGGTACCGCAGTAGATCAGCTCGCGCGGCGCCGACGCCTCACGCTCCAGCAACTCCCTGAGCTTGGGGTCCAGGCTCTGGCGCTGCTTGTCCAGAACGTCGGTCATGCGCCTCCAGCTCAGGCCACCAGCGTCTTCAGATCCACGGCCGGGTCGGCGAGCGCCTTGGCGTCCACCTGGCGGCCGATGAGCTGCTTGCACACCATGAACTCCCGGGGGCTGTTCACGGCGTCGACGGCCACCACGGCACCGCCTTGCAGATAGAACACGGCGAACTGATTGGCCGCCATGTCGCCGCGCACCACCTCGCTGTCGCCGTCGGCCGAGAAGCCCACCATCTGCAGCTTGAGCTCGTACTGATCGGACCAGAACCAGGGGATGCTGGCGTAGCTCTTGTCGCCGCCGCACATGTTGGCCGCGGCGACCCGGGCCTGCTCCATGGCGTTGGGCACCGACTCGAGCCGCAGCCGGCGGTCGAGCAGCGGGTTCGGATGGTTGGTGCAGTCACCGGCGGCGTACACGTCTGCGGCCGAGGTGCGGCAGTGATCGTCCACGACGATGCCGTTGCCGCAGTCGATGCCGGCGGCCTCGGCCACCTCGACGTTGGGGATGATGCCGATGCCGACGATGACGATGTCGGCAGGGAACGTGCGCTCACCGCAGACGGCGGCAGCGACCCGGCCATCGCCCTCGAATCCGGTGACGGTGACGCCGGTGTGGATGTGCACGCCGCGGGACTCGTGAAGCTGGTGGTAGTAGGCGGACATGGTTTCTGTGGTCACCCGCTGCAGGATGCGCGGCTCCATCTCCAGCACGTGCACCTCGAGCCCGGCCTCCACGGCTACGGATGCCACCTCCAGGCCGATGTAGCCGCCACCGACGATCACCAGCCGTTTGCCGGGCGCCATCTCGGCGCGGATGCCGTCGACATCGTCGATGCCGCGCAGGTAGTGAATGCCCGCCAGGTCACTGCCCGGCACCTGGAGCCGGCGTGGCCGGCCGCCGGTGGCCAGCAGCAGCTTGGCATAGCCGATGGTTTCGCCGGCATCGGTGGTCAGCGTGTGGGCGTCGGTATCGATGGCGGTGACGCGGGTACCGGTTTTCACCGTGATGTTCTTGTCGGCGTAGAACTTGGCCGGGCGCAGGTGCACCTTTTCCAGGCCGTGCTCGCCGGCCAGGTACTGCTTGGACAGCGGCGGCCGCTGGTAGGGGATGTGGGGCTCGTCGCCGATGATGACGATCTCGCCCTCGTAGCCTTCCTGGCGCAGGCTGGCGGCGGCCTGGCCTGCCGCATGTCCTGCTCCCACGATCACCATGCCCGTCATGCCCGGTACTCCCGTTGGCGCAAAGCTTGGTATTGTAAAGGCACAGCCGCCCCGGTAGGAGCGGCACCTTTGGGGGAGGCCGGGCGTGGCGGACAAGATCCTGACCCTGCAGGAGCTGGTGGTGCGGGCGCGGCAGCGCCTACCCGCGGAGCATTGGGACTACCTGATGGGCGGCGCGGACACCGAGACCTCGCTGCTGCGCAATCGCCAGGCCCTGGACAGCCTGGCTTTCCGCCCGCGGATTCTCAACGACGTCAGCGAGGTCCACACGGCGGCCACCCTGCTCGGCTGCCGGCTGCGCATTCCGGTGATCCTGGCCCCCATCGGCTCGCTGCAGCTACTCGATCCGGACGGCGGCGCGGCGGCTGCGGCCGCTGCCCGCGAGTTCGGCGTGCTGCAGATGCTGAGCTCGGCCTGCCTGCCGGACTTCGAGGCCGTGGCCGGGGCGGTGCCGGGGCCGCGCATCTATCAGCTCTACCTGATGGGCGATCAGGCCTGGATGGACGACGTGGTGGCCCGCGCCGTGGCGGCGGGCTACACGGCCCTCTGCCTCACCGCCGACACCCAGACCTACTCGCGCCGCGAGCGCGACATCGCGCGCCGCTTCATGCCGCCCTCGGGCAGCCAGGCGCTGGGCGGCGGCCGGGATTTCGGGCACCAGGCGCGGCTGACCTGGGACACCATCGCCCACCTGAAGGACCGCTTCGACCTGCCGCTGGTGATCAAGGGCGTGGCCGGCGCCGAAGACGCGGTCGGCTGTGCCGACGCCGGCGTGGACGTGGTGTACGTGTCCAACCATGGCGGCCGCCAGTTGGATCACACCCGCGGCTGCATCGACATGCTGCCGGAGGTGGTGGCTGCCCTGGACGGCCGCGTGCCGGTGCTGGTGGATGGCGGCTTCCTGCGCGGTGCGGACGTGGTGAAGGCCCTGTGCCTGGGCGCCACCGCGGTCGGCCTCGGCCGCCTGGAGGGGCTGGCCCTGGCCGGCGGCGGTGTGCCGGGCCTGGTGCGCGCGCTGGAGATCCTCGAGCACGAGATCCGCATCACCCTGGCCCTGCTGGGTGTCAGCAGCGTCGACCAGCTTCACCCGGGGCTGCTGACCCGGGCCGAGCCGGTGCGGCCGGCGGGCGCGCTCAGCGCCTTCCCGCTGCTCGATGCGGATGCCTGACGCCGCTCAGAGATCGATGGGCAGGGCCGTGGTCGACTTCATCTCCGACATGGCGATGTTGGAGTGCACCTCCTGCACGCCGGGGAGCTGAGAGAGCACCTCGAAGAAGAAGTGCTCGTAGGCCTGGATGTCCGGCACCACGATGCGCAGCAGGAAGTCCATGTCGCCCATCAGCGTGAAGCACTCGAGCACCTCGGGGCGCTCGTGGATGGCCTCGGCGAATTCGGGCAGCGAGCGGCGGCCATGGGCCGTGAGCTTCACCAGCGCGAACACCAGCACGTCGAGCCCGAGGCGCTGGCGGTCGAGCAGGGCCACCTGGCTGCGGATGTAGCCCGCCTGCTGCAGCCGATGGATGCGCCGCCAGCACGGTGACTGGGACAGCCCGATGCGGGCGCCGATCTCGGCCGCGGACAGCGACGCGTCGGCCTGCAGCAGCGCCAGAATCTCGCGATCGAAGCGGTCGAGTTCGGGCTTGCTCACCGGGTAGGCCTCGTTGGATCCAAATGCGCATTAATCATGCGTGTAGATCGTAATTAAAGAAACAGAAATTCGAAATTTCCGCCGAACAGTGCATGAACGGAAAGCTCTTTTCCCCGACGTCCGTATCATGGGCAGCATCGGACAGTTGCCCAGGAAGCGGATATGCACATCTTCGAAGCCGGACACGAGCAGGTAGTGCTCCGCGAGGATCCGTCGACCGGACTGCGGGCCATCATCGCCATCCACAGCACCCGGCTCGGGCCGGCAGCCGGCGGCTGCCGGCATTGGACGTATCCGGACGCTGCCGCCGCGCTCTCGGACGCGCTGCGGCTGTCCCGCGGCATGACCTTCAAGAACGCCCTGGCGGACATTCCGTTCGGCGGCGGCAAGAGCGTCATTCTCGGCACCCCGGGCCGTGGCCTGACCGAAGGTCAGCTCGAAACCTTCGGCGGCTGGGTCGACGAGCTGCAGGGCCGCTACGTGACCGCCGAGGACGTGGGGATGGGCGTGAACGCCCTGCGGACCGTGGCGCGCAGCACCCGCTACGTCTCCGGTCTCGGCCGCGGCGGCGTCGGTGGCGACCCGTCGCCGTTCACCGCGCGCGGCGTGCTGCGCGGCATCGAGGCCGCCGTGCGGTTCCGTCTGGGCCGCGACGACCTGGACGGCCTGCGGGTGGCGGTGCAGGGCCTGGGCAGCGTCGGCATGCATCTCTGCGAGCTGCTGCACGGGCGCGGCGCCCGGCTGTGGGTGGCCGACGTGGCGGCGGAGCGGGTCGCCGCTGCCGTGCAGGCATTCGCCGCGCAGCCGGTGGATCCGGGCGCGGTGGTCTCGGCAGACGTCGACGTGCTGGCGCCCTGCGCCCTTGGCGGCGTGCTCAGCCTCGACGCGCTGGCAGGGCTGCGGGCGCCGGTGGTGGCGGGCGCCGCCAACAACCAGCTCGCCAGCGATGACGTGGGGGATCTGCTCGCCGGCCGCGGCGTGCTCTACGCGCCCGACTACGTGATCAACGCCGGTGGCGTCATCAGCGTCGCTCAGGAGTTTCTGGGCATCGACGACCGACAGTGGACCGAGCAGCGCATCGACGGCATCGGCGATCGGCTCACCGCCATCTTCCAGCGCGCGTCGCGAACGGGAGAGCCCACCAGCCGCATCGCCGACGAGCTGGCCGCCGAGCGCTTGCACAGAGGGGGCGCCGCTGCCGTCACCAGGCACGTGGTCAGGGCAGCCAACGGCCGCTGATGCGGCCGCGCCCGACGCTCAGCGCAGGTACGGTTCCCGCAGCGACGACTTGTAGATCTTGCCGGTCTGGTGGCGCGGCAGGGCGGCGTGAAAGTCGATGCTGCGCGGGCACTTCAGATGCGCCAGCCGTGACCGGCAGAAATCGATCAGCGCCTCGGCGCTGACCGCAGCCGGTCGGCCAGCAGCGTCCTTCACCAGCTCCACCGCCGCCTTCACCTGCTCGCCGAACTCCGCATCCGGAATGCCGAACACGGCGGCGTCCTGCACCGCCGGATGGCCGAGCAGCACGTCCTCCACCTCGCGCGGATAGATGTTCACGCCGCCGGAGATGATCATGTGGGAGGCCCGGTCGGTGAGGTAGAGGTAGCCGTCGTGGTCCAGGTGGCCGATGTCGCCCAGCGTCGACCAGCCGCGGTGGTCGTGGGCTTCAGCCGTCTTCTCGGGGGCCTTGTAGTACTCGAAGCTCGGGCCGCCGGAGAAGAACACGCGCCCGGTCCCGCCGCGGGGCAACTCGTCGCCGTTCTCGCCGACGATGTGCACGTCGCCGATGACGGGCCGGCCCACGGAGCCTGGGTGGGCCAGCCACTCGGCGCTGTCGATGGCGGTCTGGCCGTTGCCCTCGGTGCCCGAGTAGTACTCGTAGAGAATGGGCCCCCACCAGTCGATCATGCGCCGCTTCACCTCCGGCGGGCAGGGTGCGGCAGCGTGCACGGCGACCCGGTGGCTGGACAGGTCGTGGCGTTCGCGCACCGCATCCGGCAGCCGCAGCAGGCGCACGAACATGGTCGGCACCCACTGGCTGTGGGTGATGGCATGGCGCTCGATCAGCGCCAGGCTGTCGGCGGCGTCGAAGCGCGGCATGATGACGCTGGTGGCGCCGCGCCGGTGCATCATGGCGTTGTAGCGCAGCGGCGCCGAGTGGTAGAGCGGGGCCGTGGACAGGTAGACGGCGTCGCGGTCGACGCGGTGCAGCGCCACCCGGCGTTCGAACAGCGCCGAGACCGTGCCGAGCGCGGCGCCGGGCCGGGCGCCGCGCACGCCTTTCGGCCGGCCGGTGGTGCCGGATGAGTAGAGCATCTCTGCGCCCTCGCCCGCGTCGGCGGGCAGGGTCTGCGGCTCGCCGGCGATGATGTCCGGCCAGTGCTCGATGTCGATGCGCAGCCGCTGCGGCGCGTCGGCGACCTTGTCGAGCTGGCTGGGGTGGTAGACCAGAGCGGCGGCGTCACAGTCGTCGAGGATGTATCGCACCTCGTCGCGCTGGAACTGCACGCTGACCGGCGTGTAGTACAGCCCGGCGAGCTGGGCCGCCCAGTAGACGGCCATCGACCACGGATGATTGGGGGCGACGACGACGATGCCGTCGCCGGTGCGCAGCCCCCGGGCGCGCAATGCCCGGCAGCCCTGCACCGCCATGGCGGCGAGCTGGCCGTAGCTGACGCTGGTGCCGTCGAAGATCCAGGCAGCGCGGTCGGGGTCGCGCTCGGCCCAGTAGAGGGGATGAAAGGTGTCCTGCGATGACGCCCCGGAGGGCGCCACGGTCAGTTCTTCCCGCCGTCGCTGGGCATCGGGATGGGGAACGGCGTGACGTTGCCGCCCTTGCTGTCGGTGATCTTGGCGACGCCTTCCTTCTCGACCTCGTCGATGCGGATCACCGCGTGCATGGGAATGAAGCTGCGCTGCACGCCTTCGAACTCGCTGCGCAGCCGGTCTTCGGCCGGATCGATGACCATCTTGCTGCGGGTGCCGAACACGTAGTCCTCCACCTCGATGAAGCCGTAGAGATCGCTCTGGTAGATGGCGCGCGCGTAGACCTCGTAGATCTGGCCCTGGTTGTGGAACAGCACCTTGTACATCTGATTGCGATTTTCCGGCATCGAGAGGGCCACCTGACTGTCTGTCCCACCTATATAGAGGTGTATGGGGAATTTGCAACCCACTATAATCGCGCCGCGTCCCGACCCTGACCGCGTTCGGGGCGCGCGCCCGCAAATCCAGGGCGGCTGCACAGGCCGCCATGCTGAAGGGATCTGACGTCTTGAGCAAGAAGCTGTTCATCAAGACCCACGGCTGCCAGATGAACGAGTACGACTCGAGCCGGGTGGCCGACCTGCTGGGCGCCCGCCACGGCTACGAGCTGGTGAGCGCGCCGGAAGAGGCCGACATGATCCTGCTGAACACCTGCTCCATCCGCGAGAAGGCGCAGGAGAAGGTGTTTCACCAGCTCGGCCGGTGGCGTGAGCTCAAGCAGCGCAATCCCGACCTCATCATCGGCGTCGGCGGCTGCGTAGCCAGCCAGGAAGGGGCGGGCATTCAGGCGCGCGCGCCCTACGTCGATCTGGTGTTCGGGCCGCAGACGCTGCACCGGGTTCCGGACATGGTCGACGCCATGGCGGCGGGCCAGGCTGCTGGCGCCGCGGCCCGGGTGCCGCTGGTGGACGTGACCTTTCCCGAGATCGAGAAGTTCGACCGCCTGCCGGCGCCCCGTGCCGATGGGCCTTCGGCCTTCGTCTCGGTGATGGAGGGCTGCAGCAAGTACTGCACGTTCTGCGTGGTGCCCTACACCCGAGGCGAGGAGGTAAGCCGCCCGGTGGCCGACGTGATGCGCGAGGTGGTGCAGCTCGCCGGCCAGGGGGTGCGTGAGATCAACCTGCTCGGCCAGAACGTCAATGCCTACCGCGGCGCCATCGACGGCGACGTGGCCGACCTGGCCGAGCTGATTCACTACGTGGCCGAGGTGGACGGCATCGACCGCATCCGCTTCACCACCTCGCACCCCATGGAGTTCAGCGACAGCCTGGTGGCGGCCTATGCCGAGGTGCCGGCGCTGGTGAGCCACCTGCACCTGCCGGTGCAGTCGGGTTCCGACCGCATCCTCGCAGCGATGAAGCGTGGTCACACGGCGCAGCAGTATCTCGACCGCATCCGCGCCATTCGTCAGGCCCGGCCCGGCATCTGCCTGTCATCGGACTTCATCGTCGGCTTTCCCGGCGAAACCGACGACGACTTCGAGGCCACCATGGCGCTGATCGACGAGGTGGGCTTCGACACCTCGTTCAGCTTCATCTACAGCCCCCGCCCCGGCACGCCGGCAGCCGCGCTGCCGGACCCGACGCCGGCGGCGCTCAAGCAGCAGCGGCTGGAGCGGCTGCAGGGGCGGCTGCGAGACCAGGCGGACGCCATTGCGCGCGCCATGGTGGGTACGGTGCAGCGGGTTCTGGTGAGCGGTCGCTCGCGCAAGGGCGCCGGCGCAGAGGGGCTGGCGCTCGCTGGACGCACCGAGAACAATCGGGTCGTGAACTTTCTGGCGGACGATGAGGGCCTGATCGGCCGGTTCGTCGAGGTGCGCATCGACCAGGCCATGACCAACTCGCTGCGGGGCAGTCTGGCGGCCTGAAAGTCCGCGGCGAATCCGGGGGAATCTTCATTTGACACCCGCGGGGCGGGTTATATGCTAGCCCCATCGCATCTGCACAGGGCCCCCATTGAGCCAAGATTCATCCCGCGTGGTGGCCATGACCACCCGTGTCGTGCTCGAACCCGACGACTCTCAGCGTCTCGCCGCACTGTGCGGCCCCTTCGACCAGAACCTCAAGCACCTGGAAAAGCGGCTCGGCGTGCTGATCCGCAACCGCGGCAACGTGTTCCAGATCAGCGGCCCGGAGCCGCGCCTGAAGGCGGCCAGCGCGCTGTTGTCGCAGCTCTATCGGGAGACCCTGACGCGCGACAGCATCGAGCCCGATGCCGTGCACCTGTTCCTGCAGGAGTCGGGCGTCGACGAGCTGCTGGCCAGGGAGTCGCAGGTGGAAGGCGCGCCGGCGTCCGCCGACGGTGACGATCGCGTCATCCGCACTGGCCGCAAGAGCGTCATGCCCCGGGGGCGCAACCAGGTGGGCTACGTGGATCGCATCCGCGAGCACGACGTGAATTTCGGCATCGGCCCGGCGGGCACGGGCAAGACCTATCTGGCGGTGGCCTGTGCTGTGGAAGCCCTGGAAACCCAGCGGGTCAACCGCATCCTGCTGGTGCGCCCGGCGGTGGAAGCCGGCGAGAAGCTCGGCTTTCTGCCCGGCGACCTGTCGCAGAAGATCGACCCGTATCTGCGCCCGCTGTACGACGCGCTCTACGAGATGATGGGCGTCGACCGGGTCAACAAGCACATCGAGCGCAACGTCATCGAGGTGGCGCCGCTGGCCTACATGCGCGGCCGCACTCTGAACAATGCCTTCATCATCCTCGACGAGAGCCAGAACACCACCGTCGAGCAGATGAAGATGTTCCTCACCCGCATCGGCTTCGGCTCCACGGCGGTGATCACGGGCGACATCACCCAGATCGATCTGCCCCGCGGTCAGCGGTCGGGCCTGGTCAACGTGCGCAACGTGCTACGCGATGTCGAGGGCATCTCGTTCACCCACTTCAGCTCCCGCGACGTGGTGCGGCACCCGCTGGTGCAGAAGATCGTCGAAGCCTACGCCGCGTACCAGGAACCATCTGCGGGAGCCGACAGCGACCGCAATGCCCGTTGAGGTGCAGATCGCGGCGGCGTCGGTGACGCCGCCGCCGGCCGCCATCGAAGGCTGGGCGCTGGGCGCGCTGGAGGGTGCCGACGGCGGTTCGGGCGACATCTGCGTGCGGGTGGTCGACGACGACGAAGGCCGGCGGCTCAACCGTGACTTCCGCCAGCGCGACGTGCCGACCAACGTGCTCAGCTTTCCGGCCGACGTCGACGTGCCGGAGCTGGACATCCTCGGCGACATCGTGATCTGCGCCGGGGTGGTGGCGCGGGAGGCAGCCGAGCAGGGGAAGCCCTACGAGCACCATTTCGCCCACATGGTGGTGCATGGCGTTCTGCACCTTCTGGGTTACGATCACGAGTCCGCGGCCGAGGCCGCGGCGATGGAAACACTAGAAGCGGAGATTCTCGGCCGGTTCGGCATCGAGGATCCTTACGGGGAAGGATGAGCGAGAACAACCACGCAGCGTCCAAGAAGACGCTGCTCGAATGGGTTTCGGCGCTGTTCAGCGACGAGCCTTCCGATCGTTCTGAGCTGATGGCCATCCTGCGCGACGCCGCGGATCGTCAGATCATGGATGCGGAGGCGCTGAACATCATCTTCGGCGCGCTGCAGGTCTCCGACATGCAGGCGCGGGACATCATGATCCCGCGCACGCAGCTCGTGTATCTCAAGGCCAACGACCCGCCGGAGGTGCTGCTGCCCACCATCATCGACTCGCAGCACTCGCGCTATCCGGTCATCGGCGACGACCTCGACGACATCAAGGGCATCCTGCACGCCAAGGATCTGCTGCCGCTGGCGCTCTCCAAAAACCTCGACAACTTCGACATCAAGGACTGCATCCGGCCCGCCTCGGTGATTCCCGAGAGCAAGCGCCTGAACGTGCTGCTGCAGGACTTCCGCAACACCCGCAACCACATGGCGGTGGTGGTTGACGAGTACGGCCACGTCTCCGGCGCCGTCACCATCGAGGACGTGCTCGAGCAGATCGTCGGTGAGATCGAGGACGAGCACGACGTCAACGACGACAGCTTCATCAAGCGTCTCGACGACAAGACCTTCAACGTCAAGGCCACCACGGCGGTGGAGGATTTCAACGCCTACTTCGACACCGACCTCGACGAGGAGGAGTTCGACACCGTCGGCGGGCTGGTGCTGAAGGCATTCGGTCACCTGCCGGCGCGCGGCGAGATGGTGGAGATCGACACCCTGCGCTTCAAGGTGCTGAACGCCGACTCGCGCCGCCTGCGGCTGCTGCAGGTCAAGCGCGCTTCATGACCGCGCGCCGGGCGCCGACGGCAGGCGCGCGGCTGCCGCCGGTGGCGGCCGTTCTGCTGCCCCTGACCGCTGGCGCGCTGCTGCCGCTGTCGCTCGCACCCTTCGACCTGTGGCCGCTGGGCGTGCTGTCGCTGGCCGGCTGGTTTCTGTGCCTGCACCGGTTCGGCGGCGGCGCCTGGAGCGGCTGGTGGTTCGGCGTCGGCAAGTACGGCGTCGGCGCCTCCTGGGTGTACGTCAGCATCCACGTCTACGGCAACGCGCCGCCGCTGCTGGCCGGGCTGCTGGTGGTGATCTTCGTGGCCGGTCTGGCCCTGTTTCCTCTGCTGAACGGCTGGCTGTTCCGGCGCCTGGCCTCCGGCGCCCCTTGGGCGGACGCGGCGCTGTTCGTCGCCCTGTACGGCCTGTTCGAATGGCTGCTGACCTGGGCGCTCACCGGCTTTCCCTGGCTGTTCGCCGGCTACGCGCACCTGGCGACGCCGCTGGCCGGTCTGGCGCCCGTGGGCGGCGTGCTGCTGCTCGGCACGGCGGTAGCGATCGCGGCCGTGATGCTGGTGCTGGGCATCGGCGCGGCCCTGGCGGGCCGCTGGCGCCGGGTGGCCGTCGCGGCCGCCATCGCGCTGCTGCCCTGGGTCGCCGGCGCGGTGCTGATGCCGGTGGGCTGGGTGGAGCCCGGCGCGCGGCAGACGGTGGCGCTGGTGCAGGGTGACGTGCCGCAGAGCGTGAAGTGGGAGCCGGAGCGCCGCCAGGTCATCGCCGACACCTATCTGGCGCTCACCGAGCCCCACTGGGATGCCGACCTGATCATCTGGCCGGAAGCCGCGCTCACCTACCTGGCCCACGAGGCGCAGCCGATTCTGGCGCGCCTCGACGCCCGCGGTCGTGCGTCCGGCACCGCGCTGCTGCTGGGGCTGCCGGCGGTGGAGCGGCTGCCCGGCGACGACTTCGTGTTCCGCAACACCGCCGTGGTGGTGGGTGAGGGCGATGGCCGCTACGTCAAGCGGCGGCTGGTGCCGTTCGGTGAGTACGTGCCGCTGGAATCGCTGATCCGGGGCGCCATCGAGTTCTTCGACCTGCCCATGTCCCGGGCCGGCCCCGGGCCGTGGCGGCAGCCGCTGCTGCGTGCCGGGGGGCAGGCGCTGCAGATGTCCATCTGCTACGAGGTGGTGTATCCGGACCTGGTGCGCGCCGACGCAGCCGCCGCCGACGTGCTGGTGACCATTTCCAACGACACCTGGTTCGGGGCCAGCATCGGCCCGCTGCAGCATCTGCAGATGGCGCAGATGCGGGCCCTGGAGAACGGCCGCTGGATGCTGCGCGGCACCAACAACGGCGTCACCGCCGTGATCGACCACCGTGGCCGGGTGCGCGAGCGGCTGCCGCAGTTCCAGGCCGGCGTGCTGCGCGGCGAGTACGTGGCAATGACCGGCACCACGCCTTACACGCGCCTCGGGCACGGGCCCTGGCTGCTGCTGCTCGGCGCGGTGCTGGCCTGGTGCGCGGGCCTTCGCTGGCTGGGCCGGGCAGCGGCGGCAGGAGCGGACGAACGCCAGGGACCCGCCGGCCGATGATCGAATCCGATCGCGGCTATCGGTGGCTGGTGGTGGCCTACACCCTGCTCATGCAGGCGGTCACCGTGGGCGTGCTGATCTACTGCTTCGCGCTGTTCGCGCTGCCCTGGCTCGCGGAGTTCGAGGCGCCGCGGCGCGACGTCATGGTGGCCATCTCGCTGCTGCAGGTGGGTATGGGCGTGGTCAGCCCCTTTGCCGGGCGCGCCATGGACGCGCTGCCCATGCGCGTGCTGGTCACGGCCGGCGCCTTGAGCATGGCGGTGGGCCTGTGGCTGGCTTCCCATGCTCAGGCGCTGTGGCAGATCCTGCTGATCTACGCGCTGCTGTTCCCGCCGGCGCTGGCGCTCACCGGCACGCTGGCGTCCCAGACCCTGGTGGCCCGCTGGTTCCGCGACCGGCGTGGGCTCGCCATCGGCATCTCGGCCACCGGCACCAACCTGGGGGGCATGGTGTTTCCGTTCCTGGTGGCCGGCTGGCTGGTGGCCAGCGGCTGGCGCGACACCCTGGTGTGGCTGGCCGTGCTGGGCCTGCTGCTGGTGGTGCCGCTCGGCTGGCTGGTGCTGGCGCGGGAGCCACGGGCGGCAGCGGCCGGCGCCGCGCCGGCCGCGGGCCAGGTCGCGCCGCGCGCCTGGCGTACACGTGAGATCCTGACCACGCGGCTGTTCTGGATTCCGGTGGCGGGCATGCTGCCGCTGCAGACCGCGTTCGGCGCCGTGCAGTTCAACCTCGGTGCCTACGCCGCCGATGCCGGCTACACCTCGGATCAGGCGGCCAACCTGATCGCCCTGTGCTCACTGTGCATGATCGGCGGCAAGTTCCTGTTCGGCGGTCTGGGCGACCGGCTGGACCACCGCTGGCTGTACTGGCTGGCCGCCGCCAGCATGAGCCTCGGCCTGCTCCTGCTGCGTGGCGCTCCGGCGCTGCCGCTGCTGACCCTGGCGGTGGCCTGCGTCGGCCTGGCCGGTGGCGGCATCCTGCCCATGCTGGGCCTGGTCTTCGGCGCCCGGTTCGGCGTCGAGGCGTTCGGCCGGGTGATGGGGCTGGTGATGCTGACCATCACCTTCGGCGCCGTCGGCCCGGTGGCGGCGGGCTGGGTCTACGACGTGACCGGCAGCTACGACGTCGCCTTCCTGATGTTCGTGGGCCTGTTCCTGCCCGGCGTGGTGCTGATGCGGCGCCTGCCGCCTCCCGGGCGCGGCGCCTGACGCAATTCTGGTATCCTTGCGCGCTCTCCGAACCTGACGATCTCGAGGGCTATGAGCGCGACCTACGATCCGCACGTCGTGGAACGGGCGGTGCAGAACGCCTGGGATTCCGCCCGCTGCTTCGAAGCGGGTGAGTCCGGCACGGGCGAGAAGTACTACTGCCTGGCCATGTTCCCGTACCCCAGCGGGCAGCTGCACATGGGCCACGTGCGCTGCTACACGCTCGGCGACGTGATCAACCGCTACCACCGGCTGAAGGGCTACAACGTCATGCAGCCCATGGGCTGGGACGCCTTCGGCCTGCCCGCCGAGAACGCGGCCATCAGGAACGGCATTCCGCCGGCGGTCTGGACCCGCGACAACATCAACTACATGCGCGGGCAGATGCAGCGGCTGGGCTTCGGCTTCGACTGGAGCCGCGAGTTCGCCACCTGCGAGCCCGAGTACTACCACTGGGAGCAGTGGTTCTTCATCAAGCTCTATGAAAAGGGCATGGTCTACCGCAAGAGTTCGGTGGTGAACTGGGACCCGGTGGACCAGACCGTGCTCGCCAACGAGCAGGTGGTGGACGGCCGCGGCTGGCGCTCGGGCGCGCCGGTGGAGCGGCGCGAGATGCCGCAGTGGTTCCTGAAGATCACCGACTACGCCGAGGAGCTGCTGGCCGAGCTCGACCGGCTCGACGGCTGGCCCGAGTCGGTGAAGAGCATGCAGCGCAACTGGATCGGCCGCTCCGAGGGGGTCAACATCGACTTCCCGGTGAGCGGCACGGACCAGCGCCTCACCGTCTACACCACCCGCCCCGACACGCTCATGGGCGCCACCTACGTCGCCGTGGCCGCCGAGCACCCGCTGGCACGCCGGGCCGCCGAGCGCAGCCCCGAGGTAGCCGCCTTCGTCGAGAAGTGCAGGAACCTGAAGACGGCAGAGGCCGACGTCGCCACCCTGGAGAAGCAGGGCGTGCCCACCGGGCTCACCGTCGATCATCCGCTCACCGGCGAGCGGCTGCCGGTGTGGGTGGCCAACTTCGTGCTCATGGAGTACGGCTCCGGGGCGGTGATGTCGGTACCCGGCCACGACCAGCGCGACTGGGAGTTCGCGCGCAAGTACCGCATCGCCATCAGGCAGGTGATCGCGCCTGCCGGTGACGAGCCCTGCGATCTGGACCAGGCCGCGTTCACCACCTACGGCCGGCTGATGAATTCCGGCGCTTTCGACGGCCTCACCTCGGCCGAGGCCTTCGCCGCCATCGCCGATGCGCTGGCGGCGAAGGGGCTCGGCGAGCGCGCGACCCACTACCGGCTGCGCGACTGGGGCGTGTCGCGGCAGCGCTACTGGGGCTGCCCGATTCCCATGATTCACTGCCCGTCCTGCGGCGTGGTGCCGGTGCCGGAGCGGGACCTGCCGGTGGTGCTGCCCACCGACGTCAAGTTCGAGGGCGTGCGCTCGCCGCTCACCACCATGGAGAGCTTCTACCGCGTCGACTGCCCGAAGTGCGGCGGCGAGGCGCGGCGCGAGACCGACACCTTCGATACCTTCATGGAGTCGTCGTGGTACTACGCACGGTTCGCGTGCCCGGATGCCAACACGCCCATGCTCGACGACCGGGCCGACTACTGGACCCCGGTGGACCACTACGTCGGCGGCATCGAGCACGCCATCCTGCACCTGCTGTACGCCCGCTTCTTCCACAAGCTGATGCGCGATCACGGCCTGGTGCACAGCGACGAGCCTTTCACCCGGCTGCTCATGCTGGGCATGGTGCTGAAGGACGGGCGCAAGATGTCGAAATCGTCGGGCGACGCGGGCAACCCCCAGGCGCTGCTCGACAAGTACGGCGCCGACGCGGTGCGCACGGCCATGATGTTCGCGGCGCCGCCGGATCAATCCTTCGAGTGGAGCGAGGCCGGCGTCGAGGGTCAGGCGCGGTTCTGCAAGCGGCTGTGGAACCAGGTGCACGAGCACCTGGCCCAGGGCGACGTGCCCGCGCTGGACCCGACGGCGCTGAGTGACGCCGGTCGCGAGCTGCGGCGCAAGAGTCAGGAGACCCTGCTGCGCGCCGACGACGACTACGGCCGGCGTCTGACCTTCAACACCGTGGTCTCCGCCGTGCACGAGCTGGTGAACGCGGTGAGCCGCATGGAGCCCGGCAACGACGCCGACCGCGCCGCCGTGCGCGAGGCCCTGACGATCGCCGTGCTGGTGCTGTCGCCCATCGCCCCCCACGTCTGCCAGAACCTGTGGCACGCGCTCGGTCAGGAGGGCCTGCTGGTGCAGGCCCGCTGGCCCGAGGTCGACCATGCCGCCCTGGTTCAGGAAGCGCTGGAGCTGGTGGTGCAGGTGAACGGCAAGGTGCGCGGCAAGGTCTCTGTGCCCGCCGACGCCGACGAGGCCGCGATGCGCGAGGCCGCGCTGGCCAACGAGAACGTGGTGCGCTTCGTCGACGGCAAGACCGTGCGCAAGGTGATCTCAGTGCCCGGCAAGCTCGTCAACATCGTGGTGGGGTGAGCACATGAGAACCGCGGCCGTTCGGGGAGTCGTGCTGCTGGTGCTGGCGGTGACGGCGTCCGGCTGCGGCTTCCAGCTACGCAGCTGGGATATCGCCAGCAGCATCGAATCGGCGTACCTGACCGCCAGCCCGCGCAACGCCTTCGAAGCGCCGCTGCGCCAGGCGCTGCGCCAGGCCGGCATCGCCGAAGCGGCGACGCCGGGCGAGGCCACCGTGGTGGTGACCCTGCTGGAAGATCGCCGCGAGCGGCGCAGCGTCAGCGTGTCGAGCCAGGCGCGGGCGGCCGAGTACGAGGTCTCGGTAGGCGTGCGCTTTCAGGTCGAAGACGCCCAGGGCCGGGATCTGATACCCGACCAGTGGCTGGAGCGGCAGCGGGTGTTCCGCATCGACCGCGACAACATCGTCGGCAGCAGCGAGGAGCAGGCGCTGCTCGAGCGCGAGATGGAGGCCGATCTGGTGCAGCAGATCCTGCGTTCGCTCAATGCCGCCGCCGCGGACCCGGCCGGTGCAGCTTAGGGCCGCCGATCTCACCTCCCACCTCGCCGGCGCGCTGGCGCCCGCTTACCTGGTGTCGGGCAATGACGGCCTGCTGGTGGAGGAGGCCTGCGAGCAGCTTCTGGACGCTGCGCGCGGCCAGGGCTTCAGCGAGCGCACCGTGCTGCACGCCGATGGCGGATTCGACTGGAACGAGCTGCTGCACGCCGCCGACTCCCTGTCGCTGTTCGCCGAGCGGCGCATCATCGACCTGCGCGTGTCCGGCAGCCGCTTCGATCAGAAAGCCTCCGAAGCCCTGCGCCGCTTCGCCGAACGCCCCCCGTCGGACACCGTGCTGCTGATCCGCTGCGAGCAGTTGGCCGGCAAGGACGTCAAGGCCGCCTGGTTCAAGGCCCTGGACCGGGTCGGCGTGGTGCTGCGGATCTGGCCCATCGGCTATCGGGAGCTGCCGCGCTGGCTGGCCGGCCGGCTGCGGCGGGCCGGGGTCGAGCTGCAGCCGGAAGCGCTGAAGCTGTTCGCCGAGCGCGTCGAGGGCAACCTGGCCGCGGCGGCGCAGGAGGTGGAAAAGCTCAAGGTGTCCGGGCTGGAGACGCCCATCAGCGCCGCGGCGTTGACCTCGGTGCTGGAAGATGCCTCCCACTTCGACACCTTCGAGCTGCTGGATGCGGTGTTCGCCGGCGATGCGGCCCGGGTGGTGCGCATGCTGACCAGCCTGCGGGAGGAGGGGGTGGCCATCTTCGCCATCCAGGGTGCGCTGGTCTCCCAGCTACGGCAGATCAGCGACGGCAGGAGCCTGTACGGTGCGCGGCAGAAGCTGCTCCCCGGCTTTCTCCGACGCATCGGCTCGGCGGCGGCGGCCGACCGGGTGCTGGCGGAGTGCGCGCTGATCGACGCTCAGGGCAAGGGCCAGATTCCGGGTGATCCGTGGTGGTCGCTGGAAGACCTGCTGCTGCGCCTGTGCGGGGTGCGGCCGCTCGCCGGCACCACCGTGCTCGAGCAGCTACGCCGCGCCGACTCATGACGGCTCCACCAGCAGCCCGTCCATGGCTCTGGGGAGCTGGGTGGTGATCACGGCCCGCCCGCCCGCCAGCTCCGGCGAACGCACCAGCACCCGATAGTCCCCTTCGGCGGTCTGCACCTCGCCCACCCGCTCGACGCGAATGGCACGCAGGCGCCGCGCCTCCACGGCGAACACGCGGTCGTTTTCGTAGAGCGATGCGATGGGCAACGCCACCACGTCCGGCTCCGCCGGCAGCGACACCCGCAGCTCCATGACCCGGCCCAGCGGCGGCAGGGCCGACACCGGCAACGTCGGGTCCGGGCGGAAGAACGCGTCGATGCCGGTCTGCCCGGGGCGGATGCCGTGGGCGACGCGGGCCAGCGTCAGGGTCTGGCCGTCGGCCAGCGCCGCGCGCACGGTCTCGCCGTCGGTGAGGTACCGATGCAGCCGGGCTTCGTAGCGGTCGGGCACCTGGGTGCGCACCTGCAGCGCGCCGGCGTCGGCCATCTCCACCAGCACCACGCCCGGGCGGTTGCGGTCGCCGGGCGCCGCATGCACGGCCAGCACCGGGCCGTCGAACGGTGCGCGCAGCACGGTGCGGTCGAGGTCGAGCCGGGCGCGCTCGGTGAGCGCCTCGATGCGCGCCAGGTCGGCGCGCTGGGCGGCCAGGCGGTGGGGCAGGTCGTCCAGGCGCCGCTGGTGTGCTTCCAGCTCGATGGCGGCGCGATTGGCTTCGGCAGCGGCCTCGTCGAGCAGGCTCTGGCTGATCAGCCGCTGATCGAGCAGGGCCTGATGGCGCGCCAACTTGCGGGCGGCCAGCTCGCTCACCGACCGGGCCTGGCCGAGGGTTCGCTGCAGCATCGACTGCTCGGACTCGATGGACCGCAGCAGCGCCTGCTGCCGGGCGCGTTCCGCCTCGCGCTCGGCCAGCTGCAGCCGGGCCTCGGCGTCGTCGAGCTCCACCAGCACGTCGTCACGGGCCACCCAGTCGCCTTCCTGCACGCGCACGCGCGCCACCGGCGCGGCGACGTCGGTGCCGAGCGCCGCGCGCCGGCCGGACTCCATGCGGCCGTAGACCGTGAAGGTGGGGCTGCGCGGCTCGGGCATCACCTGCAGCACGGCCACGGGCCACGACTTCTCCGTGCGCGGCTCCGGCGCCGCCGCCGGTCCGGTGGCGAAGATCGACGCGCTGGCCAGCACCGCGCCACCGAGCAGCGCGACGGCGGCGGCCAGGTGACGGCCGCGGGCGCTGGCCGGACGCCAGCGCAGCAGGAATGCCAGGCGGGAGGTCATGACGGATTTCCTCCGGAGGTGGATGGGGCGGCACCGCCCGGCCAGTGCCTGCGCAGCGACGGCCCGAGCCGCGCCAGCGGGCCGGCTACCCGGCCGCGCAGCGCTTCCAGCAGCAGGATCAGCGCCGGAATCACCAGCAGCACCAGGGTGGTGCCGAAGGCGAGACCGAAGCTCAACGTGACCGCGATGGGGGCGACGTAGAACGCCAGGGTCGAGGTCTCGAAGATCAGCGGCGACAGGCCGGCAATGGTGGTCAGCGAGGTGAGGATCACGGCCCGGAACCGGGCGCGCACGGCGCCCTCGAGGGCCTGGCGCAGCGGCGTGCCGGCCTCGACGTCGCGCCTGAAGAAGCTGAGCAGCACGATCGAGTCGTTGACCACCACGCCGGTGAGCGAGAAGAACGCCAGGAACGACATGGCGCCGATGTCCCAGCCGGTGACCCAGTGGCCGATGACGGCACCGGTGAGCCCGAAGGGTATGGCGGTCATGATGGCCAGCGGCCACAGATACGACGCGAACACCCAGGCCAGGATCAGGTAGATCAGCACCAGCGTCAGCAGCCCGCCGAACGCCAGCGTGCTGATGATCATCTGGTCGAATTCGGAGCGGCCGCCCAGCCCGAACTTCAGGTCGTGGCGTTCCAGGATGGCGGGCAGCACGTCGCGCTCGAGGCGGCTGGTGATGGCCATGGCGTTGCCCTGCTGCGGGTCGACGTCGGCACTCACCCGCACCGCGAGCTGGCCGTCGCGATGGCGGATCACATCGATGCCGCGGCGCGTGTACAGGGTCGCGACGTTGCCCAGCGGCACGAAGGCGCCGTCGGGCGTGCGCACGGGAAACCGCCGCAGCCGGCCCAGGTCGTCGCGCTCCGCGTCCGGCAGCATCACCCGCACCTCGAGCTCGCTGTGCTCGTCATTGAAGATCTGCACCCGGCTGCCGGTGTAGGCGGCCCGTAGCTGGGCGCCGATCGCGGCCGAGGTGAGCCCGAGCGAGCGGCCGGCCGGGGTCAGCTCGAAGATCATCTGCTCCTGGCCGTAGGGCAGGTCGTCGATCACATTCGACACCCCGGGAAACCCCGCCAGCGCCGTCGCCAGGGCTTCCGCGCCCTGCTTCAGCGCCTCCAGGTCGTCGCCGCGCAGCACCAGGGTGAGGTCGGGCTCGCCGCCGTTGGCGCCGCCGTCCACCTCCACCACGAGCTGCTCCACGAAAGCCGGCTTGCTGATGCGCTGCCGCCACCGCGCCACGAAGTCGGCCGGGCGCAGGTTGCGGTGCTCCTCATAGGCGTAGGTGGCCTCGATGGACGCGTACTGCTCGCCTTCCTTGCGCTCGCCGCCGAGGGTGGCGAGGTTGCGCTTGGTGACCCAGCCGGTCAGGTTGCTGCCGCCGGTCTCGGCATGCAGCTCGGCGAGCGCGGTTTCCACCTCGGTGAGAAACTGCAACCGCTGTGCGTCGCTGGCGGTGGCGCTGAAAGCGACGTTGGCTTCCACGTCCTCGATGTCGAACCCCGTCACCATGGCGACGCCCACGTGCTGCGACATCACCAGCGACAGCGCCACGGACATGGCGCCCACGGCGGCGGCCAGGGTGGCGCCGGGGTAGTCCAGGGCCCGGCGCAGCAGCGGCATGAAGCGCCCATCGACGAAGCGGGCGAAGGCCGCGTCGAAGCGCTGCCGCCAGACCGGCTCCGCGCGGCCGTGGGCGTTCTCCAGGCTCGCCCGCAGGTGTGCGGGCAGCACCAGGAAGCACTCCACCAGCGACGCCACGATGATGCACAGCAGCACGGTCGGCAGGGTGAGGATGATCTGGCCCATGGGGCCGCCGATCAGCAGCAGCGGCAGGAAGGCGGCCAGGGTGGTCAGCGACGATGTGACTACGGGCACCCACATGCGCTGCGCAGCGCCGGTGGCCGCTTCCAGGGGCGTGGCGCCGGCCTGATGCAGGGTGGTCGCGTCCTCGCCCACCACGATGGCGTCGTCGACGACGATGCCGAGCGCCATCACCAGGCCGATCAGGGCGATGATGCTGATGCCCTGCCCGAAGGCCAGGTGGAACAGCGCCAGCGCCAGCAGGAAGCTGACCGGAATGCCGACCATCACCCACCAGCCGACGCGGCCGTTGAGGAACAGCAGCAGCACCACGCCCACCAGCGCCAGGCCCGACAGCCCGTTCTCCAGGATCATGCCGAGCTGGGCCCCGAGCAGTGACCAGATATCCTGCACCACTTCGACCTGCACCCCGTCGGGCAGGCGGGTGCGCACGTCGGCGAGCCAGCGATCGAGGATGCGGTCGGCCAGGTACGCATCCGCTTCGGTGGCGCGCAGCAGCACCATCTGAATCGCCGGATGGCCGTCCCTGGTGACCAGCGGCTGGCCGCGCTGCGGGCGGCGGACGACGTCGGCCAGGTGGTCGAGCCGGATAAGCTGGTCGGCGGAGCGGATCAGTAGCTGCTCGAAGCCGTAGGCGTCGCGCTGCTGGTCCAGGCTGCGGAGCTGGCGGCTGCCCTGGCCCTGGCCCACCAGACCGGCCGGCACGTCGCGGCTGACCCGCGCCACTTCCGCCGCCAGTTCGTCCAGCGTCATCCCCAGCTCGGTCAGCCGCTGGCCGCTCACCAGCAGGGCGATCTCCTCCTGGGGCATGCCATCGTAACGAACGCCCTCGATGCCGCGGGCCAGCAGCTCGCGCTCGAAGTCGCGCACCAGGGGGATCAGGTCGGCCAGATCGCCGCGGCCCACCACCTGCACCACGGCGACGGGCTCCAGATCGATGAAGCGGCGGATCTCCGGGGGCTCGATGTCCGCAGGCAGGTTGCGAACGTTGGTCACCCTTTGCTTGACCTGGTCCAGCGCCAGCGTCATGTCGGCGTCGTGACGGAACTGGACGTTGAGAAAGGCCGAACCGTGCTCGGTGCGGGAGGTGAGCTCGTGGAGTTCGTTCAGGTTGCGCAATGCCTGCTCGATGGGGTCGGTGACCAGCGTTTCGACGTCCTCGGCGCTGGCGCCCGGCCACGCTACGGTGATGAACACCATGGGGAAGTTGGCCGGCGGATCGAGCTGGGTGGGCATGGCGCGGATCGCCCAGATGCCGGCCAGCGTCATCAGGATCATCAGCAGGTTGGCGGCCACCCGGTGCTCTGCGAACGTGCGAATCAACATCGGCTCCCTCTACGCCCGGACGCCCAATCAGAATCCGTGCCAATCTCAAAAGTGCTTTCAAAACAGGGAGTTCTGGATCGGATGCCTGGACGGCGAAGCGCTGCGATAGCGGAACTGACCAACAGTTGGCACGGCCACCGTCGCGCTCGGGCCAGATTCGGCATGGCGAAGGATGTTCTTTGCCCCGGCGTTCCTTACAATGTCGCGCTCGCCCGGACCCGGAACAGCGCAGTGGTGCACGAGCAATCAGGACTTTCCCCCGACATGGCGCCGGATACCTCCGTCGACGTACGCGAAGTGTTCGGCATCGAGCAGGATCTGTCGGTGCCGGCGTTCAGCCGCCGCTCGGACTACGTGCCCGCCGTGGACGCGGATTACCGCTTCGACCGGGACACCACGCTGGCGATTCTCGCCGGGTTCGCCCACAACCGGCGGGTGATGATTCAGGGCTACCACGGCACCGGCAAGTCGACCCACATCGAGCAGGTGGCCGCGCGCCTGAACTGGCCCTGCGTGCGCATCAACCTCGACAGCCACATCAGCCGCATCGACCTGATCGGCAAGGACGCCATCGTCATCAAGGACGGCCAGCAGATCACCGAGTTCCGCGAGGGCATGCTGCCCTGGGCGCTGCAGCATCCGGTGGCCCTGGTGTTCGACGAGTACGACGCCGGCCGCCCCGACGTGATGTTCGTGATCCAGCGCGTGCTGGAGGTGGAGGGCAAGCTGACCCTGCTCGATCAGAACAAGGTCATCGAGCCGCATCCGTACTTCCGGCTGTTCGCCACCACCAACACCATCGGCCTCGGCGACAGCACCGGCCTCTACCATGGCACCCAGCAGATCAACCAGGGCCAGATGGACCGCTGGAGCATCGTTACCACCCTGAACTACCTGCCGCACGATCAGGAGACCGAGATCGTCCTCGGCAAGGCCAAGCACTACGCGGAGACCGAGGCCGGGTATCGCACCGTCAAAAACATGGTGTCGGTGGCCGAGCTGACGCGGCAGGGCTTCATGAACGGCGACGTGTCCGTGGTCATGTCGCCCCGCACCGTGCTCACCTGGGCGCAGAACGCCGAGATCTTCGGCGACGTCGGCTTCGCGTTCCGGGTCACCTTCCTCAACAAGTGCGACGAGCTGGAGCGGCCCATCGTGGCCGAGTACTACCAGCGCTGCATGGGCGAGGACCTGGGCGATGCCACCCGGGGGATCAAGCTGAAGAGCGCTTGACCGGGGCATGAGCTCTTGTCGTAGATGCCTTAGAGTCGGGCCATGAAGGACGACGAACACCCGCTCGAGCCGTTCAAGCGCGCCACCACGGCGACCATTCGCGCGCTCGCCGAGAACGACGAACTCGAGGTCACCTTCGGTCAGGGCCCGCCTGTGGCCCGGGGTAACCGCATCCGTGTGCCGCTGCCGAACGTCGGCGCCACCGCCGAGGAGATCGACGCGGTGCGCGGCATGGGCGACGAGTACGCGCTGCGCATCCGCTATCACGACGCCGGCGAGCATCAGCGCCGGCAGCCCCAGGCCGGGCCTGCTCAGGAAATGTTCCAGTGGATCGAGGACGCCCGCATCGCCTCCATCGGCTCGAACCGCATGGCCGGCGTGGCGAAAAACCTCGATGCCTCCCTCGAAGCCCAGTGCAAGCAGTCCGCCTTCGACACCATCACCGTCGAATCGGAAGCGCCGCTGTCGGTGGCCGTCGGGCTGCTGGTGCGCCAGCACCTGACCGGGCGGCCGCTGCCGCCTTCCGCCGAGCACGTGGTGCAGTTCTGGCGCGACTACGTGGAGGAGCACGCCGGCAGCGACATCCGCCGACTGCGTGAGCACCTGCTCGACCAGGGCAAGTTCGCCGACGTCTGCCGCCGCATCCTGGTGGATCTCGGTCTCGAGGCCGAGTTCGAGGAGCCCACCGATTTCGACGACAGCCAGGACGACGTGGAGACCGTCGACGAGGGCGAGGATGCCGACTCGGACATCAGCCCCGAGGACGTGGTGCTCGACGACGACGCCATGATGGACGAGAACGCCGAGGGCGAGTCGTCGCTGGTGGAGATGGACGCCGACATCGACATGGACGACCTCGGCGCCGAGGCCGACCCCGACGAGGCGCCCCAGCAGCTTCCCGACGAGGCCGGCCGCATCCGGATCGACGTCAACTACCAGGCCTACACGGCCGCCTTCGACGAGGTGGTTCGGGCGGAGGAGCTGTGCGAGCCCGAGGAGCTGCTGCGGCTGCGATCGCTGCTCGATCAGCAGCTGGTGTCGCTGCAGCACGCCACTTCGAAGCTGGCCAACCGGCTGCAGCGCAAGCTGATGGCAAAGCAGAACCGCACCTGGGAGTTCGACCTGGAGGAGGGCGTGCTCGACACCTCGCGGCTGGCCCAGGTGATCGTCGACCCCATGAACCCGCTCGCCTTCAAGCGCGAGAAGGACATGAAGTTCCGCGACACCGTGGTGACCATGCTGATCGACAGCTCCGGCTCCATGCGCGGGCGGTCGATCACCATCGCCGCCATGTGTGCCGACATTCTCGGCCGCACCCTCGAGCGCTGCTCGGTGCGGGTGGAGATCCTCGGCTTCACCACCCGCGCCTGGCGGGGCGGCCAGTCGCGTGAGAAGTGGATCGCCGACGGCAAGCCGGCGAACCCGGGCCGCCTGAACGATCTGCGCCACATCGTCTACAAGGCGGCCGACGACCCCTGGCAGCGCAGCAAGCGCAACCTGGGTCTGATGATGCGCGAGGAGCTGCTCAAGGAGAACATCGACGGCGAGGCGCTGATCTGGGCGCACAACCGGCTGGTGGTCCGCCAGGAGCAGCGCAAGGTGCTGATGGTGATCTCCGACGGCCTGCCGGTGGACAACTCGACGCTGCTGGTGAATCCGAGCAACTACCTCGAGCAGCACCTCAAGTACGCCATCGACATGATCGAGAACCACTCACCGGTGGAGCTGATCGCCATAGGCATCGGTCACGACGTCACTCACCACTACCGGCGCGCGGTGACGATCACCGACGCCGAGCAGCTCGGCGGCGCCATGACCGACCAGCTCGCCGAGCTCTTCGAGATCAGGGCCTGACGCCCGGCGGGCCCCGACGGCTCGCATTCTGTCGGACAAGATCGACCTTCAATCGCACGCCGCGCGCTGCTACCATGCCAGCGCTCGTGTGCGCGCCGGTCCGCCAGGTCCGGTGCTGTTCGCACTCGATGCCACTGTCGCGCTTCGGCGCGTGCGTGCGAGGCCCGACTACGGGCCGGTAGTAAAATAAATGGAGAGAGTCATCATGCAGCGCTATCGCGAGGCGTCGCCGTTTTCGGCGGTCGCAGTCCTGCTGTCCCTGAGTCTGCTGGCACCCACGGCTTCCGCCGCGATCGAGGAGATCGTGGTCACCGCGCAGAAGCGCGCGGAGAGCGTGCAGGACGTGCCCATTTCCGTGTCGGCGTTCGACGCCGCCGCACTGGAAGCCAGGCAGATCGACGGCTTCAGCGACCTTCAGTTCAACGTGCCCAACGTGTCCTACTCGAAGGGCAACTTCTCGGGCGACAACTTCCAGATCCGCGGCATCGGCACGCTGCTGACGGCGGCCAGCTCGGATTCGGGCGTGGCCATGCACGTCAACGACGTGTATCTGAACACGCCGCGCATCTTCGAGACCGAATACTACGACATGGCGCAGCTCGAAGTGCTGCGCGGCCCCCAGGGCACGCTGTTCGGCCGCAATGCCACCGGCGGCGCGGTGAACCTGAAGACGGCCCGCCCCGACATGGGCGAGTTCTATGCCGACGTGGAAGCCCAGATCGGCAACTTCGATCACCGCAAGCTCAAGGGCGCGGTCAACATTCCGATTACCGATCGCGTCGCCGGCCGCATCGCCGGCATCTGGACCGACCGCGAGGGCTACACCGACAACGTGGTCACCGGCGATGACGTCGACGGCCGCGATCAGTGGTCGGTGCGTGGCTCGCTGCGGTTCGACATCTCCGAGCGCACCACGCTCGACATCATCGGTCACGTCTTCGAGGAGGACAGCAACCGCACGCGCAGCCAGAAGCAGCTCTGCAACCAGGACCCGAGCGGCATCCTCGGCTGCACGCCGAACGGCCTGGGCACCGAGTCCATCAACCCGTTCGCCACTGCCGGCACGCTGCTGTCGTCGAACCTGCTGCTCGGCAATCTTGTGCCGGGCGTCGACCTCGGCGTGTTCGATTTCTTCGACTTCATCGCCAGCGGCGTACCGGACAACAATCCCGACGACCTGCGCAAGGTTCGCATGGAGTTCGAGCCGCGCTACAAGGCGGATGAGAACTTCATCATGGCGGAGCTGGTGCACGACCTGTCGCCGACCCTGACCTTCACCGGCATCGCCGCGTATCAGGATACCGAGGTGGAGTCACGTCAGGACTACAACGGCACTGCAGGCGACGTCGGCTTCGGCGCCGTGCCGGCCGGCTTCTGCGGCCTGTTCCCGGCGGCGTGCACCTTCTACGGCACCCAGGACGGCGGCCCGCTGTGGATCTCTACGGTGCCGGATCCGAACCGGTCGCTGGGCGCGGCCGGCGGCACCGGCGAGTTTGAGCTGACCAACCGCGGCGGCGCCAAAGACCTGTCGCTGGTCAAGGCAGAGCAGTGGAGCACCGAGCTGCGGCTGGCGTCGTCGTTCGACGGCCCGCTGAACTTCCTGCTGGCCGGCTACTACATGGAGTACGAGAGCGAGAACGACTACTTCGTGCAGGCGGCCGGGCTCGACTATCCCACGGTGGCGCTGGCGGAGCTGACGGTGGCGGGCGGCGCCAACATCGGCAACCCGAACGCGTTCCTGGCGCTGGCGCCCGGCTACTTCAACAGCGAGACCGACAAGTTCGAGCTGGAGTCGCTCGGCGTGTTCGGTGAGGTGTACTACGAGCTGTCGCCGACCGTGAAGCTGACCGTTGGCCTGCGCTACACGGAAGACGAGAAGTTCGTGCGCGACCGGCAGCCGTTCCTGAACGTGCCGCTGCTGGTGGGCGTCGACGGCAGCACCAGCTACTTCGGCACTCAGGGCCCCGTGCCCGTGGCCGACATCGGCGAGCTGCTGGCGGCCGCCGCAGCCGACGGCACCTTCGATGCCGACCCGAGCAGCCCCGGAGCCCAGACTTATCGGGAGGACGACGTGCGCTTCGACGAGGTCACCGGCCGGCTGGTGCTCGACTGGATGCCCGAAGTCGCCTGGACGGACGAGACCCTGGTGTACTTCTCCTACAGCCGCGGCTACAAGGGCGGCGGCATCAACCCACCCATCGACACCAACCTGTTCCCGAACACGCCGACCACGTTCGATCCGGAGAAGATCGACGCCTTTGAGATCGGCACCAAGAACACGTTCTGGGAGCGTCGGGCGCAGCTCAACGCCAGCCTCTTCTACTACGACTACAAAGGGCTGCAGATCGGCAAGATCATCAACCGCACCTCGGTGAACGAGAACACCGACGCCGAGATTCTGGGCGCCGAGCTCGAGCTGCTGGTGCAGCCTACCGAGAACTGGCAGTTCAATGCGGCGCTCGCCGTGCTCGACACCGAGCTCGGCAGCACCGAGACCATCGACCCGCGCGACCCGACCCAGGGCCGGCAGGACGTCACCCTGATCAAGGACTTCGTCGACGCGTCGAACTGCGTGGTGGCCCACAACGGCCTGGGCGCGCTCTCCGACAACGCGGCGTTCGTGAGCACGGTCAACGGTGTGGGCGCGCCCTACATTCCGACCGGGCGCGACCTTTCGGGCTTCGGCTTTCCGGGCGGCCAGATTCCGGCCACGCCAGGGGTGAGCGATTCCGCGTTCTCGTCCTGCGAGGCCATGGCAGGGCTGGCGCCGCTGTTCGGCTATGAGTACCTGGACAGCGTGCAGACCGACCTGAAGGGCAACAAGCTCATTCAGTCGCCGGAGCTGACCGTCAGCCTGGGTGCCCAGTACACGCACTTCTTCGACAACGGCATGTCGCTGGTGGGCCGCCTCGACTACTACTGGCAGGACGAGTTCTACACCACCACCTTCAACCGCCGTCAGGACCTGGTGAAGGCGTGGGATCTGTGGAATGCCCAGGCCACCCTATACGGGCGTGACAACAAGTGGTACGCGAAGGCGTTCGTGCAGAACATCGAGAACGACGACGAGCTGGTGGGCACCTACCAGACCGACCCGTCGTCTGGCCTGTTCACCAACGGCTTCCTGGTCGAACCCCGTCTCTACGGGCTGACCGTCGGCGTCAGCCTGTAGCGGTTGGACTGCAGCGGTGGCGTCGCACGCGCGCCGTCACCGCTGCCGCTTTCGGTTGATCAGCCGATCACCCGCAGGCGCTGGATGTCCGGCGCACCGGCCATCAGCCCGGCGAACTTCTTGCCCGCCGCCTTGAAGTGCTCCGACTGGCCGTGGGCCGCGATGGCCTCGGCGCTCTCGTAGAGCTCCATCATCACGTAGCGGCCCTCATCGTCCTGGCACAGCGTGTAGAGCTGGTTGCCCGGCTCCTTGGCGCGCACGTCCGCGGCCAGCGCCAGCATGGCCTTCTCGAACTCGGCTTCCTTGCCCTCGGCCACCTTCAGCGTGGCGATCACGGCGATGGTCATGGCTCTCTCCTCATAGTGCAATGGTCGATGGCCAGCGAGCATAGCAGCGGCCCGGGTACCCACCAACCGCAGCGCCGGTCGGACACTGGGCAAAGCTGTGGTTGACATTCATTTATAACGCGTATACCAATGATGCGCGGGCCAGAGGGAAGTCGCCGTCTTGGCGGCTAGGTCCAAACGGAGGGGATAATCATGCTTCATTCGTCCTATGGGACGGGCCTGCGCGTCGGCGTGCGCCTGGCCGTCTCAGGATTGCTGCTGTCTGCGTCCATGACCGCCAGCGCGGGCTCGGCCTCGGCCATCGAAGAGGTGGTCGTGACCGCCCAGCGTACCGAGCAGAGCCTCCAGGAGGTGCCTATCGCGGTGACCGCCTTCTCGGGCGCCATGCTTGAGGACAAGCAGATCATCAGCCCGTCGGACCTGCAGCTCAACGCGCCGAACGTGAGCTTTACGGCCACCAACTTCGGCGGTTCCAGCTTCAGCATTCGCGGCATCGGCCGCCTGGTGATCGCCGGCTCCGGCGAGAACGGCGTGTCGATCCACCAGAATCAGATCGCCGTGCCCACCAACCTGCCGGCGGCCGAGTTCTACGACCTCGAGCGGGTGGAGGTGCTGCGCGGGCCCCAGGGCACCCTGTTCGGCCGCAACGCCACGGGCGGCGCGGTCAACATGGTCACCAAGATGCCCGACTTCGAGTCGGTGAACGGCTTTGCCGATGGCGAGGCGGGTGATTACAGCCACAAGCGTCTGAAGGCGGCGCTGAACGTTCCCATCACCGACAACTTCGCGGTGCGGGTCGCCGGCATGTGGCTCGAGCGTGACGGCTACATCGAGAACACGGCCCATGGCCAGGTGGGCGACTGCCTGATTCCCGGGTCTACACAGGCGAATCCGCAGACGCAGCCCTGCCAGATCGGCGGTATCGACGACGACATCGACGGGCGTGACATCACCACCTTCCGTATCACGGGTCTGTGGCAGATCACCGACAACGCGTCGGCCTGGCTGCAGTACAGCCGCTTCAAGGAAGACGACGACAAGGTGCGCATCACCAACCAGGTGTGCGAGAAGAACACCATCCCGACCATCGGCTGCCTGCCGGACGGCTTCGGGTTCGACACGCCCCACGCCGGCACCACCACCGGCGGCATCTTCGGCGGCCTGAACGGCGCCGTGCTGCTGGGCGATCGGACGCCGGCCGCGGCGTTCGTGCCGCCGAGCCGCGGCTTCCGGAAGATGCACACCGACTTCGAGCCGATCTACAAGTACGACGAAGACCTATGGACGGCCGGCTTCGACTACGACTTCGAGAAGTTCCGGGTCGGGCTGCTGGCCGGTTACCAGAAGAGCGACTACGTCTCCCGTCAGGACTACCTGATGGACGTCGGCTTCAACCTGTACGCCAACGCGCTGAACCCGAGCGGCCTGTGGCCGACCTCGGCGCCTCCGTCTGAGGAGGCGGGCTCCGATTGGACCAGTTCCCGTTGCAATTTCAACGACGGCACGTCCGGCATCTTCGGCGGCTGCGTGCACCCGTCGGACCAGACCCGCGTGTTCGCCTACGACAGCTCCACCAGCGACAGCACCTACTGGACGGTGGAAGCGAAGCTGGAGTCGGCCTTCGACGGCCCGGTCAACTTCATCGTCGGCACCAACTACACCGAGTACGACGGGCACGGCGACTACTACGTGATCGCCAACACTCTCGACCTGGTGGGCGTCTATGGCGTTCCCGCCCTCGGCTTCCCGCCCTTGTACCCGACCATGTTCAACTCCACCAGCAATCCGGATGGCCGGTCCGGCAATACCGGCGATTCCACGTCCGTGTTCGGCGAGTTGTACTTCGACGTCACCGACAGCGTAAAGATCACCGCCGGCCTGCGCTACAACCAGGACAAGAAGGAAGTTCAGGACAGCGGTGTGCTGTACAACGCGATCAACGCGGATGCCGTCGGAGGAACCCTGCCGGCATTCCTGGTCGGGTTGGGTCTGCTGGATCCAAACTACCTCACCAACGGTCAGCCGGGAACGGATTGGACGCGGACGCTCAACATTCTGCTCGGACCTCTGGGTGGTGCGCCTGAGACCGCGCTGGCGCGCTACTACGGAGCGACCCAGGCTCAGCTCGATGCGGCAGCGTTGACCCCGGCGTACAGCGCGGAGCGGTTCGCCATCAGCGCGCTGGTGCCCCCGGCGCCTGGATTCAACGAGAATCGCGACCTGACCGGCAGCCCGAGCCAGGCCGAGTTCAAGGAGACCACGGGCCGCCTCGGCTTCGACTGGCAGGTGAACGACGCCACCATGGTGTACGGCTTCTACACCCGCGGCTACAAGCCGGGCGGCTTCAACCCGCCGCTGAACGAGTCGTTCGTGCAGGCGACCACGGCCAAGTACATCTTCGACCCGGAGCAGGTGGACTCCATCGAGTTCGGCACCAAGAACGTGCTGCTGGACGGCTCGCTGGTGGTGAACGGCGCCGTGTTCCTGTACGACTACAAGGGCCTGCAGACCACGCGGATCGCCAACAACAACTCCATCAACGACAATATCGACGCCGACATCTGGGGTGCCGAGCTGGAGCTGTTCTATCGTCCTGCCGCGCTGCCTGGCGTCAGCATGGACATGGCCTATTCCTACCTGAAGGCCGAGGTGGACGGCACGGAATCGGTGGACCCGATCAACCGCACCGCCGGCAATTCCGACTACATCCTGCTCGAGAACATCGACCCGGGTTCTCTCACCGGTGTGAACTACGTGGCGCGTCTCGACCAGATCACGCCGGCGCTGATCAGCGCCGCCTACGGGGCCTGCCAGGCGCTGAGCGACGCCAACCCGACGCCAGGCTGCCCGCAGGTGGCTCCGGGCGCGATCTACCCGAACGGCATTCCCGCGTACTTCTCGCGTGGGTTCCTGACCGCCAATGGCGTGGAGACCAACGACGGCTTCCCGACCAACCTGGACGGCAAGTCGCTGCCCAACTCGCCGGAGCATACGATCCACCTGGGTCTGGCCTACACCTGGAACATCGAGCAGATCTCCGGCGCGCTGACCGCCCGGTGGGACTACTACTGGCAGGCCAAGTCCTACGCGCGTGAGTTCAACACGCCCGGCGACAAGATCGACTCCTGGGATCAGCACAACGCGTCGCTGATCTACGAGAGCGCCAGCGGCCTGTGGACGGCGAAGGCGTTCGTACGCAACATCGCCGACGACGACAACGTCACCGGCAAGTACCTGACCTCGGATACCTCCGGCTTCTTCAGGAACTACTTCCTGACCGAGCCGCGCATCTACGGTCTGTCGGTACGCTACAGCTTCGACAACGCCCGATAGGCATCGCTGACCGCTGACGGTCAGCCGAGCGCGAAGCCTCGAGGCCCATGGGGGAAACCCCATGGGCCTTTTCTTATACTGGGCCCCATGCATCGTCAAAGCCTGCTCAGCCTGCTCGGCGACTATGGCCGCCGTCATCCGGACGAAGCCGCGACCACGTCGTGGTTCGCCAGATTCGTCGCCGATCACGAGCGCTGCTTCGAGCGCGACCTGTGGGCCGGCCACGTCACCGGTTCCGCGTGGCTGGTGGACGCCAGCGGCGAGCGGGTGCTGCTCACCCACCATCGCAAGCTCGGGCGGTGGCTGCAGCTCGGCGGCCACAGCGACGGCAACCCGCGCACCCTGCAGGTGGCGCTGAAGGAAGCGAGGGAGGAGTCGGGTCTGGACGTGCGCCCCCTGTCGGAGGCCGTGTTCGATCTCGACGTGCACGAGATTCCGGCGCGCCGCAGCGACCCGGCGCACCATCACTTCGACGCGCGCTTCGCGCTGCAGGTGGCGGGAACCGAAAGCTTCCGGGTCAGCGGCGAGTCGTTGGACCTTGCCTGGGTGCCCATCGACCGGCTGGGCGACTACACCGACGAGGAATCGGTGCTGCGCATGGCGCGCAAGTGGCGCGCCGGGTCACTGGGTGTATAGGTGACAGGCCACCCGGCGGGTGGGCTCGTCGGCCAGGGGCAGCAGCTCCGGGGTGGTGCTTCGGCAGACGTCCATCACGTGCGGACAGCGGCCGGCGAAGCGGCAACCGGCGGGGATGTTCACCGGTGACGGAATCTCGCCGGTGATGGTGGTGGATGCCCGCTGCCGCTCCCGCTCCGGGTCCGGCTCCGGGTTCGATTTCACCAGAATGTCGGTGTACGGATGCTTCGGCCGGAAGAACACGTCGGCGGCCGGGCCGATCTCCACCAGCGCGCCCAGGTACATCACCGCCATGCGGTCGCTCACGTAGCGCACCATGGACAGGTCGTGGGCGATGAACAGCAGGGTCAGCCCCATGGACGCCATCAGCTCGTCGAGCAGGTTCACCACCTGGGCCTGCACCGACACGTCCAGCGCCGAGATGGGCTCGTCGCAGACCACGAACTCGGGCTCGAGAATGAGCGCCCGGGCCACGCCGATGCGCTGCCGCTGGCCGCCCGAGAATTCGTGGGGGTAGCGCGACATGTGGTCGGGCTCGAGACCCACGCGCTTCAGCCAGTCGCCAACCCGGTCGCGGATCTGCCGGGTCGGCAGCTTGCTGTGCAGGCGCAGCCCCTCGCCGATGATCTCGCCCACCGTCATGCGCGGGTTCAGCGACGAGTACGGATCCTGGAAGATCATCTGCATCTTCTGCGACCAGCGCTGAAAGTCCCGGGCGGTGTAGCGCTGGGGCAGGGTCTCGCCGCGGTAGCTCACCGTGCCGCTGGTCTTCGGGTGCAGGCCGATCAGGGCCTTGCCGTAGGTCGACTTGCCGGAGCCGGACTCACCCACCAGGCCGACGATCTCCTGCTCGTGAATGGTGAGGGACACGCCGTCCACGGCGTGCACGCGCTGGCCGCGGCCCAGGTCGAAGTGCTTGGTCAGGCGGTCGGAGACCACCAGCGGTTGCCGGTCGCTCACGCGCTCGCCTCCGGTTGCCTGGCCGCCGCGCCGCGATGCAGACCCTCGACCCGCGGTGCCGTCTCATGGTGCAGCCAGCAGCGTGCGAAGTGATGCTCGCTCTGAAAGAAGGCGGCCGGGTCCTGGTCCTGGCAGATGCGCATGGCGTGGGGGCAGCGGGCCGCGTAGGCGCAGCCCACGGGCGGGTGGAACAGGTCGGGCGGGCTGCCCTCGATGGGCAGCAGCTTGTGCTTGCCTTCGGCATCCGGCTCGTTGCTGGGCATGGCGGCCTTGAGACCCAGGGTGTAGGGGTGGGCGGAGCGGTAGAAGACGTCGTCCACCGACCCCTGCTCGACGATCTGCCCGGCGTACATCACGGCCACCTCGTCGGCCATGCGCGCCACCACGCCGAGGTCGTGGGTGATGAGGATGATGGCCATGCCGGTATCGCGCTGCAGGTCGCCCATCAGGTCGAGAATCTGCGCCTGGATGGTGACGTCGAGCGCGGTGGTGGGCTCGTCGGCCACCAGGATGGCAGGCTCGCAGGCTATGGACATGGCGATCATGGCCCGCTGCAGCATGCCGCCGGAGAACTCGAACGGGTACTGCCTGGCGCGCCGCGCCGCCTCCGGGATGCGCGCCATGCCCAGCAGCTCCACCGCCCGGTCGAAGGCGCGCTTGCGGCTCCAGCCCCAGTGCACCTCGAGGGTCTCGGCGATCTGGGTGCCGATGGTCATGGTGGGGTTCAGCGACGACATCGGGTCCTGGAAGATCATGCCGATCTCGCGGCCGCGGATGTCGCGGCCGTCGATCTCGGTGCGGCCGAGAATCTCGACGCCGCGCAGCCGCGCGCTGCCGGTGCGGATGCGGCCCGGCGGCATGGGCGTGAGCCCCATGATGCTCTGCACGGTAACGCTCTTGCCGCACCCCGACTCGCCGACGATGGCCAGGGTCTTGCCGGGTTCCACAGCAAAGCTCACGCCGCGTACCGCCTGCACGGTGCCGCCGTAGGTGTCGAACTCGACCCGCAGGTCGCTGACCTCGAGCAGCGGCTGGCTCATTCCCGCGACCTCATTCGTGCGTCCAGGGCGTCGCGCAGGCCGTCGCCGAGCAGGTTGAAGGCGAGCACGGTGATGCTGATCAGCAGCGCCGGAAAGATCAGCTCGTGGGGGTAGGTGAGCATGGTCTTGATGCCCTCGTTGCACATGCTGCCCCAGGACGGCGTCGGCGGCGCCACGCCCATGCCGATGAACGACAGGAAGGCTTCCGTGAAGATGGCGCTGGGCACGGCGAAGGTGAGGGTCACCAGGATCACGCCCATGGTGTTCGGAATCATGTGCCGCATCACCAGGTAGCCGGTGGGCGCGCCCAGCAGCCGGGCGGCGCTGACGTAGCCCTCCTCGCGCACCTGCAGAATCTGGCCGCGTACCAGCCGCGCCGTGGCCGGCCACAGCAGCACCACCATGGCCACCACCATGGGCATGATGCCGCTCTCGCCGGGGCCGATGCCGAAGGCGATCTTGAAGAGGATCATGAACAGCAGGAACGGCAGGGCGATGACGAAGTCGGCGAAGCGCATCAGCGCCTGATCGACGTGGCCGCCCAGGAAGCCGGCGGTGCTGCCGTAGACCACCCCGAACAGCACGAACAGGAACGGCGCGGCGATGCCGATGAACAGCGACACCCGGGCGCCGTGCATGAGCCGCGCCAGCATGTCGCGGCCCAGGTAGTCGGTGCCGAGCGGGTGCAGGGCGAGGCGCACGCTGTCGCCCACCTGCCGGTCGTCGGCCGGGGCGATGAGGCCGCGCGCCAGGGCGTCGTCGATGGTGATGACGCGATTCGGCGTCACCTCCAGCGACTCCTGACGGTCGAGCTCCTCGCCGTAGGTATCCAGCGCCACCACGGTGTAGTAGTAGGTGCGCGGCTGCAGATCCAGGCGGTCTTCGAAGCGGGTCTGGTCACGGGCAAAGGTGTCGCCCATGGGCAGGCCAAGAGCCTCGCCGGGCGCCACCGGAAAGATGTTGCGGTACACGCGGTAGCCGTAGGCTTCGGGCCACGGGTCCCACAGCAGCCGCACGCTCTGGGTGGTGGCGGGCTCCGCCAGATGCAGCCCCGGCCGGTCCGGTTCCAGGGTGCTGCCGTCCCAGGGCTGCAACGGGCCCACCAGGGTAGCGGCTCGGCTGGCGCCCGGCGGGGTGCTGATCTGGTCCAGGTCCTGCGCCGCCGGGTCCACCTGCCACACGAACGGGCCCACCACGGTGAACAGCAGCAGCGCGATGATGATGTACAGCGAGCCCAGGGCGCGCCGGTTGGCCTTCAGGCGTATCCAGGCGTCCTGCCAGTACGACAGCGACGGCCTCGACAGCACCTGGGCACGCTGCTCGGCGTGCAGCGGCTCGAAGGCGCCGGGCTCGTTCAGGGTGACGGTGGGTGAGGTTTCCGCCATGGCCTACTCCAGCCGCACCCGCGGGTCGACGACGCCGTACAGCAGGTCGACGACGATCACCATCAGCACCAGAAAGGCGCCATAGAACACGGTGGTGCCCATGATCACGGTGTAGTCGAGCTGCTGCACCGCCTGCACGAAGTAGCGGCCGAGCCCGGGAATGGCGAACACCAGCTCGACCACGAAGCCGCCGGTGGTGATGGCGGCGATGGAGGGCCCGAGCACGGTGATCACCGGGAGGATGGCGTTGCGCAGCTGGTGACGCGAGAAGATGCGCGTCGGTGGCAGCCCCTTGGCCTTGGCCGTGCGGATGTAGTCGGCGTTGACGATCTCGAGCATGGACGAGCGCATGAGCCGGGTCAGGTAGGCCATGGTGCCGAGGCCCAGCACCAGCGACGGCACCAGCATGTGCCAGACGGTGCCCCAGCCGGCCACCGGCAGCAGCGACACGCCCAGCAGGTCGTTCAGGTTCACCAGAGCGAGCTGGCCCAGGGCGGCGAACACGAAGCTCGGCACGCTGATGCCGAGTATCACCAGGAACATGATGACGACGTCCGGCAGCCGGTTGCGGTACAGGGCCGTGAGCGCTCCCCACAGCACGCCGCCGAGGCCGGCGAAGACGATGGCCAGGATGCCGAGCGTGGCCGAGACCGGGAAGTGCTCGCGGATGATGTCGTTCACCTCCCGGTTCTTCTGGGTGAACGAGATGCCGAAGTCGCCGCGTGTCAGGTTGCCGAGAAAGATCAGGTACTGCTGGCCGAGGGGCTTGTCGAGCCCGTACTTGGCCTCCAGATTGGCGCGGATGTCAGCGGTGACCGCGCGGTCCTGGGTGAGCGGGTCGCCGGGCACGCTGTGCATGGCGAAGAAGGTGGCGGTGGCGATGAACCAGACGGTGATGATGCCCTGAATCAGCCTGCGAACCGTGTATCGCCACATGGTGTCGGCCTAGCCCCCGGCGATGCGCACATTGGTGAAGTCCGGGTCCGGGCCGACGCTGCGGCGCACCATGCCGCGCAGCTGCGGATCGGTCACGTACACCACGCCGCGCTCGTAGTTGGGCAGAATCACCGCGTCGTCAATGAGAATGCGTTGAATCTCACCGAACGCGTCGACCCGCTCGCGGGGATCGGTGGCGTTCTGCGCCGCCCGCACCCAGCGGTCGAGCTCGGGATTGTTGTAGCGGCCACGGTTGTTGAGATTCCACGACGCGAACAGGTCGGCGAACGTCAGCGGGTCGTCGTAGTCGGGCCCCCAGCCGGCCAGCACCATGTCGAAGTCGCCGGACGTCATCTTCGCCAGGCGCTGCTTGAAGATCTGCTTGTCGATGCGGATCTCGATGCCGAGCGAGCGGCTGAGCGATTCCTGGTAGTACTCCGACTGCTTGTTGGAGATGGGGTTGTCGCCGGACAGCAGCACCAGCGGCGGAATGCGCTCGAGGCCGAGCTCCCGTTTGGCCAGTTCGAGATGCCTTCGCGCCTCCGCCAGGTTGGCGGCGGGCCAGTTGGCTGGCTTTTCCTGGCGCAGGGGCCGCTCCACGCCGTCGAGCCACACCGGGAACAGCGACTCGCCGGGCAGGTAGCCGGGCAGCTTGATGACCCGGTAGACCAGCTCGCCGGGATCGAGGGCCAGGGCGATGGCCTTGCGCAGGTGATGGTTGCGGGTGACACGGCCCTCGCGGTGGTTGAACTCGATGTAGAACACCGACCCGTCCATGAACCGGTGCAGGTGCCAACCCTGCACCATGGCCTCGTTGAGGTTCTCTTCGGTCAGCGTCGTGTAGGCGATCTTGCCGTCCTTGAACAGGTTGAGCTGAGCGTTCGGATCGCTGGTGATGTACGGGAAGTCGAGCACGCGGATCTGCACGCGGTCCTGGTCCCAGTAGTGCGGGTTCTTCTCCATGCGCACGTGGGCGCCGTGCACCCAGCGGGTCATCACGAACGGGCCGTTGTAGAGCAGGGTGTCGTGGTCGGCCCCGTAGCGGCCCTGCGTCGAGCGATAGAAGTCTTCGCGAATCGGGTAGAAGGTGGAGAACGCCACCAGCTTGGCGAAGTAGGCAACCGGTCGCGCCAGGCGCACGTGCAGGGTGTGGTCGTCGATGGCCTCGACCCCCAGCGACTCGAGCGGGAGCTCGCCGCGGTTGACCGCCTCAGCGTTGAGTATCGGGTAGAGAATGAACGAGTACTCGGAAGCGTTGGCCGGGTCGAGGGCCAGTCGCCAGGCGAAAACGAAGTCGTGGGCGGTGACCGGTTGCCCGTCACTCCAGCGGGCATCCTTTCGCAGCCAGAACGTGGCGTCGGTCGCGGTGACCTCCCAGCGCTCGGCGACGCCGGGGGCCAGCTCGTTGTGCTCGTCGTAGCGCAGCAGGCCTTCCTTGAGGTGGCCGAGCACCATGCCGCTGACCTGGTCTGTGGACATGGAGCTGTTGAGCTGGGGAGGCTCTTCGCGCAGCACGGCGGTGATGGTGCCCGTGGTCGGATCGACGCCCCGGCTGAGACCGGCGCCGGCGCCGGTCATGCCCGAGGCCCAGGCGAGCCCCAGCATCAGCAGCGCCACGCCGCTCACCGCCAGCACCGCGAACAGCAGCAGCTGCCGGCCGGCAGAGCGGGTGAAATCTCGCTGGTTGTCGGCGATCTGGCTCAACGTCCGTCCGGTCTCCGGGTCGTGACTGCGGTCGAGACCGCTACTGTACCGTACGCAGCAGGTGCCCGACGATACGTTCCAGGTGCACCAGGCTGTTGCACTCCTCGGTCTGGTGGCAGTACGCCGTGTAGCGGCGCATCTCGGCGTCGCCGACGAACCAGGAGTTGCGGGGCTCCGGGTTCAGCCAGATGAGACGTTTGCAGCGGTCGTACATCTCCTTGAGGATGTCAGTCCGCGGATCGCCGTAATTGTTCCGCGCGTCGCCGAGAATGATGATGGTGGTGCGGTTGTCCACCTCGTCGAGGCACAGCCGGCGGAAGTCGCTGAAGGCCTGGCCATAGTCGGTGGAGCCGCCGGCGTAGTCGCGCAGCGTCTTGGCGATGGCGTCCTCGATGCCGTTACGCTCGAACAGTTCCGTCACCTCGGCGAGGTCCGAGGAGAAGGCGAACGAGCGCACCTTCGGCATCACCTCCTCCAGGCTGTAGAGAAACATGAGCATGAAGCGGGCGTAGGCGGCCACCGAGCCGGAGACGTCGCAGATGGCGAACACCTTGGGCCGGTCCACCTTCACCGACTTCCAGTGCAGGTCGAAGATGGCGCCGTCGTAGCTCATGTTGTGGCGCAGTGTGCGCGGCACGTTGAGCTGGCCGCGCTTGAACACCTTGCGCCGCCGCGAGTACATGGTGGACAGCTTCTTCGCCATCTTGAACACCACGTCCTGGATCAGGCGATGGTTGCGCGCTTCGACGTTCGACAGCTTCACCTTGCGCAGCAGCTCTTCCCGCAGCCGCTTGCCGGTGGCGTCGGCGTGCAGCAGAAACTGCCGCTCGACGTAGTCGCGCACCTGCTCGCGCAGCCATTCCCGGCGGCGCCGCAGCTCCTGGCCCAGGCGCCGCTCCGGCACGCGCCCGCTCTCGCGCAGCTCGGCGATCTCGCCGTTCAGGTCACCGAGCCCCATCTGCTCCAGAATTCTGCGGGTGTACAGACCCTTCTGGGTGAACACCTGGATCTCGCGCACGTTCACGGCCTCGCCCGCCGCCGCCATGGCCACCGACAGCTCCACCTTGGAATCGCCCATCAAGAGCTGGCCCAGCTCGGAGCCGGGGTCGCTCATGTCCCCCGGGCCCAGGTCTTCCTCTTCCGCCTCGTCGGCGGCTGCCTGGGCGCTGGCGCCCTTGGCCTTGCGCTTGCTCTTGCTAATGGACTTGCCCTTCGGCTTGCCGGTGCGGGCCTCGGCGCCGCCGGCACCCTCGCCGCCTTCGCCGCCGCCTTCGCCACCTTCGGCGTCACCTTCTTCGGCATCCGCGTCGGTCGCGTTGGCGGCCGCGCGTCCGCCGGCAACGGTCTGGGCCTTGAAGAACTGGTCGAAGCAGAGGTCGAAGGTCTCCTTCTCGTCCGCCGTCTTCGGCAGCACCAGGGCCAGCGAGCGCTTCAGGGCGGCGCGGTCCTGATAGCCCACCAGCTCCACCGCAGACAGCGCGTCCAGGGTTTCCGCCGTGGACACCCGCACCTCGGCATTGCGCAGGGCGCGGATGAACTGGGTGAGGGTGCGGTCCATCGCCGGCTCAGGCGCGGGCGGCCTTGCTGGTGAGGGTGGTGAGCTCGACGCTGACGTTCTCGATGTCCTCCTGGAACTTGAGAATCACGTTCAGCGTGTCGCGCACCAGCGCCGGGTCGAGGGTCTCGGTGTGCAGCAGCAGCAGGGTGCGGGCCCAGTCGATGGTCTCGCTGATGGCGGGCACCTTCTTCAGATCCATGTCCCTGAGTTCGTGGATGAAGGCCACCAGCTGGCGGCGCAGCTCCGGCGGGATCTCCGGCACCCGGGCGTGGATGATGCGCTGCTCGAGGTCGATGTCGGGGAACGGGATGTAGAGGTGCAGGCAGCGGCGCTTCAGCGCATCGGAGATCTCGCGGGTGTTGTTGCTGGTGAGAAACACCATGGGCGGCTCGCGCACCGCCTTCACCGTGCCGATCTCGGGAATCGACAGCTGGAAATCGGACAGCATCTCCAGCAGCAGCGACTCGAACTCGTGGTCGGACTTGTCTACCTCGTCGATCAGCAGCACGCAGCCGTCCTCGGCCTTCAGCGCCTTCATCAGCGGCCGCGGCTCGAGAAACTCCTCGGAGAAGAAGATGTCGCCGAACTCGTGCAGCCGGCCCACCGACTCGGCGAAGCCCTTGGCGCCCTGCAGCACCTCGTCCAGAGTCTCCTTCAGCACCTGCGTGTACAGAAGCTGCTTGCCGTACTTCCACTCGTAGATGGCCTTGGCTTCGTCCAGGCCCTCGTAGCACTGCAGCCGGATCAGCGGCAGCGCGAACATCTGCGCCGTGGTCTTGGCCAGCTCGGTCTTGCCGACCCCGGGCGGGCCTTCGATCAGTATGGGCTTGTGCAGGTGGTAGGCCAGGTACACGGCGGTGGCGATCTGGTCGCTGCAGATGTAGCGGTGCGCTTCCAGGGCCTGCTTGAGGGCCTGTACGGACTCGGTGAGCTTGTCGACGTCGACGGCGGTTTCGGCCACGGGATGCCCTGATTTCTGCAAACGCCGGATTATCCCAGCGGCTCAGGGGTGTGTATAGCGTAAAGGCACTTGCACGGGCGGCCGGGCGTGAAATCCCGGTGCGGCGTCGTATAGGATTGGCTGGATCATCGGAAGAGGAGGAGGCCACGTGTTGCTGCGAACCACTTCTCTCGGACTGCTGCTGCTGTGGTCGGCAACGGTCTGGGCCGAGACCATCATCCATGCCGGACGCCTGATCGACGTGAGCAACGGTCGGGTGCTCACCGAGCGCTCCATCGTCATCGACGGTGAGCGCATCGTCCGTGTCGAGGAAGGCTACGTGAACGTCGACACCGTCATCGACCTGTCCGGTGCCACGGTGATGCCGGGCTGGATCGACATGCACGTGCACATCGTCAGCGAGCAATCTCCGCAGCGGCAGCTCGAGCGCTTCACGCTCGATCCGCAGGATGCCGCCTACCGGTCCGTGGTCTATGCCGAACGCACGCTCATGGCCGGCTTCACCACGGTGCGCGATCTCGGCACCAGCCATGGGCTGGCCCAGTCGCTGCGCCGCGCCGTCGAGCAGGGCCTGGTGCCGGGTCCGCGCATCTTCACCGCCGGCAAGTCCATCGCCACCACCGGCGGTCATGCCGATCCGAGCAACGGCACCAATCGTGAGTTCGCGCGCGAGCCGGGGCCGGACGAGGGGGTGGTCAACAGCGTCGACCAGGCCTGGCAGGCGGTGCGCGCCCGCTACCAGGAAGGCGCCGACCTGATCAAGATCACCGCCACCGGCGGCGTGCTGAGTCAGGCCGCGAGCGGCGAGAACCCCCAGTTCCGCGCCGCCGAGATCGAGGCCATCGTCGCTGCGGCGCGCGACTACGGCTACAAGGTGGCCGCCCATGCGCACGGCGCCGAAGGCATGAAGCGGGCGGTGCTGGCCGGCGTCGACTCCATCGAGCACGGCACCTTCATGACCGACGAGGTGATGCGGCTCATGAAGCGTCAGGGCACCTGGTACGTGCCCACCATCGCCGCGGGCCGCTTCGTCGGCGAGAAGGCTGAGGAACCGGGCTACTTTTCCGACCTGGTGCGGCCGAAGGCCGCCGCCATCGGCCCGCAGATTCAGGACACCTTCGCCCGGGCCTACGCCGCTGGCGTGAAGATCGCATTCGGCACCGACACCGGCGTGTCGCCTCACGGCGACAACTGGAAGGAGTTCGGCTTCATGATCGACGCCGGCATGCCGGCCATGGAGGCCATTCAGAGCGCGACGCGATCGGCCGCGGAGCTGCTCGGACAATCCGACAGGCTCGGCAGCATCGAGCCCGGCAAGCTGGCCGACATCGTCGCCGTGCCCGGCGACCCGCTGCTCGACCCGGCGGAATTCGGCCGGGTACACTTCGTCATGAAAGCCGGCCGGGTGTACAAATCGCCCGAGGCATAGTCAGCACCTGAAGCTTTGGGAGCCGACCATGTTGAGCAGATGCAGGCTGCCTGTCTTCGTCCTGACCGCCCTGGCGGTCATCGCTGCCCAGGCGGCAGAACGCGCCCCCTACGCATCTACCTATGCGCCATTAGCCGCGCCGGCGGTGCTGATCAGCAACGCCACGGTGCTCACCGGTACCGGCCAGCGCCTCGACCGGGCGGACGTGCTGCTGCGCGACGGCCGCGTCGCGGCGGTGGGCAGGGACATCGACGCCGCCGGCGCCCGCGTGGTGGACGCCGGAGGCGGTTGGGTCACCCCGGGCATCATCGACGTGCACTCCCACCTCGGCGACTACCCATCGCCGATGACACCGTCTACTCAGGACGTCAACGAGATGACCGGTCCCAACACCGCCGGCGTCTGGGCCGAGCACTCGGTGTGGCCCCAGGACCCCCAGTTTCCGCTGGCGCTGGCCGGCGGTGTCACCGCGCTGCACGTGCTGCCCGGCAGCGCCAACCTGTTCGGCGGCCGCGGCGTGACGCTGAAGAACGTACCCGCGCGCACCGTGCTGGCCATGAAGTTCCCCGGCGCGCCGCCATCGCTGAAGATGGCCTGCGGCGAGAACCCCAAGCGCACCTACGGCAGCCGCAACCAGAGCCCGATGACGCGCATGGGCAACGTCGCCGGCTTTCGCGCCGCCTGGGCCAAGGCCCTGGATTATCGGGAGCAGCGGGACCGGGCGGCCAGCGACCCGGAGGCCGAGGCGCCGGAGCGCGACCTCGGCCTCGACACCCTGGCGGGCGTGCTCGACGGCGAGATTCTGGTGCACAACCACTGTTACCGGGCGGACGAGATGGCGGTGATGATCGACGTCGCCCGCGAGTTCGGCTACCGCATCACCGCGTTCCACCACGCCGTGGAGTCGTACAAGATCGCCGACCTGCTGGCGGCAGAGGGCATCTGCTCGGCCATGTGGGCCGACTGGTGGGGCTTCAAGCTGGAGGCGTTCGATGCGGTCAACCAGAACGTCGCCCTGGTGGACCGGGCCGGCGCCTGCGCCATCGTCCACTCCGACTCGCCGCGCGGCATTCAGCACCTGAATCAGGAGGCGGCCAAGGCCATGGCCGCCGCGCACCGGGCCGGCTTCGACGTCGACGAGGCCCATGCCATTGCCTGGATCACGGCCAATGCCGCCCGCGCGCTCGGCATCGATGCCGAGACCGGCACCCTGGAAGCCGGCAAGGCGGCCGACGTGGTGCTGTGGGACCGCAACCCGTTCAGCGTGTACGCGCGTGCCCAGCAGGTCTACATCGACGGCTACCTCTACTACGACCGCAGCGATCCGGCGCGCCAGCCCACCACCGACTTCGATCTGGAGCAGACGGCGCGGGGAGGTGCCCGATGATCGTCCGCAACGGCCTGCTGCTGGTGGCGCTGCTGCTCTGGGTTGCCGCCGCGTCGGCGCGGGTCGCCATCGTCGGCGGCACCGTGCACCCGGTGACCGGGGACGGGTCGCTCGAGGGCGCCACGGTGCTGGTGGACGGCGGCCGCATCGTGGCGGTGGGCGTCGACATCGCCGTGCCGGAGGGCTATGAGCGGGTGGACGCCGCGGGGCGGGTGGTCACGCCCGGCTTCATCGAGCCGCACTCGCAGCTTGGTCTGGTGGAGATCTCCGGCGAGGCGAGCACGGTGGATGCCGCCATCGAGGCATTCCGCCTCGGGCCCGCCTTCGACGTGCAATACGCCATCAATCCCGCCTCGACGCTGCTGCCGGTGAACCGGGTCGAGGGGGTCACCCGCGCGGTGGTGGCGCCGGGCGCGGGCAATGATCCGCTGGCGGGCTGGGGCGCCGCCATCCGCCTGCAGGGCGAAGCGACGGTCACCCACCCGCGCCTGGCCCTGTTCGGCAACGTCGGCACCGAGACCGCCGAGTACGTGGGCGGCAGCCGCAGCGCGGTGATTCAGCGGCTACGTCTGGCCCTCGATGAGGCGCGCCGGTTCCGTCCGGACCGTTACCGCAGTGAGCACGGCGACTACACGCGCCAGGACATGGCCGCGCTGGTCGCGTTTCTGAAGTCGGGCCGGCCGCTGGTACTGACCGTGCACCGCGCCAACGAGATCCGCCAGGCCGTGGCGCTGGGCCGCGACTTCGGCGTGCCGGTGGTGATCCACGGCGGCACCGAAGCGTGGCGGGAAGCGGCGCTGCTGGCCGAGGCGCGGGTGCCGGTCATCGTCGACACCCTGGCGAACCTGCCCCTCAGCTACGACCGGCTGGGCGCCCGCATCGACAACGCCACGCTGCTCTGGCGGGCCGGCGTTCGGGTGCTCTTCACCGCCGAAAACAGCCACAACGCCCGGCTGCTGCGCCAGGTGGCGGGCAACGCCGTGGCCGAGGGCGTGCCCTGGCAGGTGGTGCTGGAAGCGGTGACCCGGGCACCCGCCGAGGTCTATGGCCTTGGCGACGGTGTGGGCACCCTGGCTGCCGGCGCGCCCGCCGACCTGGTGATCTGGAATGGCGACCCGCTGGAGGTCAGCACCTGGCCGGAGCGGGTGATGATCGACGGCGCCTGGGTGCCGATGACGTCGCGTCAGACCCGCCTGCTGGAGCGCTACCGCGATCTGGAGGCCAAGGTCCCGTTCGGCTACCGCTGACGCGTCAGCCGATCCTGCGCATCAGCCCTTCCTGGGCGGCGGAGGCCACCAGCACCCCATCGCGCCGGTAGATCAGGCCCCGATTGAGCCCGCGGGCGCCGCTGGCGCTGGGGCTGTCCTGCACGTACAGCAGCCACTCGTCGGCGCGAAACGGCCGATGGAACCACATGGCGTGGTCGAGGCTGGCCATCTGCATGTCGTCCTGCAGGAAGCTGACGCCGTGGGGCAGGGTGGCGGTATCCAGCAGCGACCAGTCCGACAGGTAGGCCAGCACGCACTGATGCAGGCGCGGGTCGTCCGGCAGCGGGTCCCGGGCCTTCATCCAGCACATCTGCCGCGGCGGACGCTGCTCCGGCGCGAAGATGTCTATGGGATCCACGGGGCGCATGTCGATGGGCCGGTCGCGGGTGAAGCCCTCGGCCTGCGCGGGCGGCAGCTTCGCCGCCCACTGGGCGCGCAGCTCGCGCTCGTCGGCCAGATCTTCCGGCGCCGGCGCCTGTGGCATCTCGAACTGGTGGTCGAAGCCGTCCTCGTGCACCTGAAACGAGATCGACATGTTGAAGATGGCCTGGCCGTGCTGAATCGCCACCACCCGCCGGGTGGTGAAGCTGCGGCCGTCGCGGATGCGGTCCACCTTGTAGAGGATGGGAATGGTGGTGTCGCCCGGCCGCAGGAAGTAGCCGTGCAGCGAGTGGGCATGGCGGTCTTCGGGCACGGTGCGCGACGCCGCCACCAGCGCCTGGCCGATCACCTGGCCGCCGTAGACGCGCTGCCAGCCCTCGCTGGGGCTGGTGGCCCGGTAATGGTTCTTCTCGATCTCCTCGAGATCGAGAAGGCTGATGAGGTCTTTGACGCTGGCGCTGCTCATGGCGGCGCATTGTAGTCGCGGTACCCGCCGGGGAGAATGCTGCGTTTTCCGTCCATCCTTTCCGCCGCCATCGGGAGCCGCCATGCCGTCACGTCGCGAACAGATTCAGCTCACCCCCGCAGAGATCGCCGGGTTCATGGTCGCGCAGAAGACCATCGTCATCGTCTCCAACGGCAAGGACGGGTTTCCGCACCCCATGCCCATGTGGTTCTACGCCGATGACGCCGGCTGCGTGTACTGCACCACCTTCCGCAAGAGCCAGAAGGTGCTGAACTACCAGCGCGACCCGCGGGCGTCGCTGCTGGTGGAGAGTGGCGAAGAGTATGCGGAGCTGAAAAGCGTGCTGATCTACGCCGACACCCAGATCATCGACGACGTCGACGCCGTGGTGGACGCGCTGGTGAAGATCAACACCAAGGGCCGCACGCCGACGGCCGAGGAAGTCGAGCAGATCGCCCGCGGCGTGCTGAAGACGGCCGAGAAGCGGGTGGTGCTGAAATTTGTGCCGAAACGTTACGTGAGCTGGGATCACGGCAAGCTGGGCGGGCGATATTGAGCCGTCAGGTTCTGCGCTGGTTGTCGAACAACAGCGCCTCCTGCCCCTCTCTGGGCCCGGTCTGATTCCCATAACCTGTTGTCATAGCGGTTCTTTTTATACCCTGCCGGCGGCGCGGGGACCCGTCCGGCGGGGCCGATCGAAAAGTGGAGAAACACTGAAAAAAAGAGAGGCAAATTGTTTCCCATTGGTTACAATCGGCGCGCCGAATCGGGCTAAGCGTCACAGAACGCGGCCCGATTCAAAGAATCTCAACCTTGAGAACAGGGGATACACAATGTTTCAACGGAAGCCATTAGCGGCTGCCATCGGCTCGGCCATGGCGGTCGGCGCCTTCGGCGTCGTCGGCCTGGCCGCGTCCGGCGCAGCGTATGCTGCCGAAGAGGCGCCGATCGAAGAGGTGGTGGTCACCGGTTCGCGAATCGCGCGTGCCAACCTGACCGCGCCCACGGCGGTCACCACCATCGACTCGACCGCCATCGAGCAGTCGGGTCTGATCAACGTCGCTGACATCCTGCGCACGCTGCCGAGCTTCGGCGTGTCGACGCTGTCCAGCGGTAACTCCAACTTCCTGACCTCCTCCAGTGGCGTCAACACGCTGCAGCTGCGCAACCTCGACGAAGACCGCACCCTGGTGCTGGTGAACGGCCGCCGCTACGTTTCCGGCATCGCCGGTAGTGCCTCGGTGGACTTCAACACCATCCCGTCGGCGCTGATCGATCGGGTCGAGGTGATCACCGGCGGCGCGTCGGCCATCTACGGCTCCGACGCCTTGGCTGGCGTGATCAACGTGCTGCTGAAGGACGACTTCGAGGGCGTCGAGGCCGGCTATCAGTACGGCAAGGCCACCAACGGTGGTGACATCCAGCACGAGTACACGCTCACCGCCGGCGGCAACTTCGCCGACGGGCGCGGCAACGCGGTGGTGTCGGCGAGTTACACCGAGCAGAAGGGCCTGCTGTCGCGCCAGCGCAGCAACACCCGGATCGACGATGCCGCCGAGTGCCTGTTCACCGGCGATCCCGCGGACTGTGGCAACGAGGTGGAGCCGTTCTTCTCGAGCTTCTCCGAGCGCGGCCGGTTCTTCGTGCCCTCCACGGGTCAGTCGTTCAGCATCGATGACGCCGGCAACGTGGCTCCCTGGAGCACGGCGCAGTTCGGCTTCAATCGCCAGCAGTTCCGCCGGTACACAGTGCCCACCGAACGCTACCTGGTGTCGTCGCTGATGCACTACGACATCAACGACAACGTCACCGCGTTTGCCGAGGCCATGTTCACCCAGACACGGACCGAGAGCGAGCTGGAGCCGTTCCCGCACTCGAACAGCGATCTGAACATCGCCGGCATTCCGGTCGACAACCCGTTCGTGCCCCAGGCCATCCGTGACGCGGTGACCGCCGAGGGAGATACGGTGGTCGAGTACTTCCGCCGCATGACCGAGGTCGGTCAGCGCGGCGCCAGTGCCACCCGGGACACCTACCGGTTCGTGGCCGGCTTGGAAGGCACCATCCAGGACCGTTGGAACTGGGAAACCTTCTTCTCCTACGGCCGCATGGACGACGCCCAGCAGGGCGGCGGCCAGATCAACGTCCTGGCCATGCGCGAAGCCCTGAACGTGGTCGACGGCGACGGCAACCCGGCGACGTTCGACCCGGTCTGCGCCAACCCTGCCGCTGTGGCGGAGGGATGCGTGCCGATCAACATCTTTGGTCTGGGCTCGATTTCGGCGGATGCCGCCGACTACGTGCGCGCGCCGACCTCGCGCCAGCAGTTCACCCAGCAGCAGAACTTCGGCGCCACCATCTCCGGCCCCATGTTCGATATGCCGGCAGGCGAAGCCAGCTTTGCCAGCGGTTTCGAGTGGCGCAAGGAGGAAGCGGCCGACGTGCCAGACGTGCTGACCCAGGCGGGTCTGAACGCCGGCAACGCCGAAGCGCCCACCCGTGGCGACTATGACGTGTGGGAAGCCTTCATCGAGGTGGAGCTGCCGCTGCTGGCAGACATGCCCGGCATCAAGGAGCTGACCGTGGGCGGTGCTTACCGCTACTCCGACTACAACACCGTGGGCAACACCGACGCCTACACCGGCCGCCTGTCCTGGGCACCGACCGACGACCTTCGGTTCCGGGTGCAATACGCCCGTGCCGTGCGTGCGCCGAACATCAACGAGCAGTTCGCACCCGGCGGCGAGAACTTCGCACCGGTCACCGACCCGTGTAACGGCGTCACCGCCGCTACCACGGGCAACGTGGCGGACAACTGCCGCTCGATTCCCGAGATCGCAGCGCGAATCGCAGCAGCCGGCGCATTCAACCTGACCCAGACCGAGATCCAGGGCACCGGCGGCTTCACCAGCCGTGGCAACCCCAACCTCGACGTCGAGACCTCCGACAGCTGGTCGGTGGGCTTCGTCTACGACGCCGACCTGGGCCGCGTCGGCACCGTGACCACGTCCGTGGACTGGTTCCTGATCGAGATCGACGACCTCATCGACATCATCGACCGCCAGCAGGCCGTGGACTTCTGCTTCGACGTTCCGTCGTCGCAGTTCCCGAACGCGTTCTGCAGCAACCTGACCCGGGACAACACCGGCGCCGCCTTCCAGCTCGGCGAGCTGACCGAGGTCAACTCCGGCTTCATCAACGAAGGCAAGCTGGAGACCGAAGGCGTCGACCTGGCCGTGTCCTGGAACTGGACCATGGCAGACTGGATCGCCAATGTACCGGGCCAGGGCTCGCTGAGGCTGAACTACACCTACCTGCTCGACTTCACCGAGACCAAGTTCGGTGCCGAGGACGATCGGGTGGGCGAGACTGCCTATGCCGAGCACGAAGTGCAGATGGGCCTCGGCTACGCCATTGGGCCCTGGTCGGCGCAGTGGGAGTGGGTCTACATCGATGACTCCGTACCGGACAACAGCAGCGCGCTGTTCAGCCGCTACAACGTCGGCAGCTACAGCGTCCATGACCTGTACGTGGCCTACGATCTGGCGGCGAGTGGTCTCGGCGGCGGCATGTTTGCCGACGGCACCACCCTGTACGCTGGTGTAAATAACATCTTCGATGAGGATGCTCCTGTGATCCTGACGGGTGTGCCCGGCAACACCACGGGTACCGACACCGATGCCAGCGTCTACAACCCGATCGGGCGGACCTGGTATGCGGGCGTGAAGGTCCGGTTCTAAGACCGACTCTTCGCTGGTACGACTCAGGCGGGCCCTCGGGCCCGCCTTTTTTTTGACTTTCGACCGCGCCTGGTCAAACGCATAGACTTCACGGATGGACATCGCTCGAGAGACCAGCGCCGCCTACGCGGCCTTCGCGGCGGGCAGGCATGCAGAGGCGGCCGAGCTGGCCGCGCGGGTGCTGCGGCAGGCGCCGGACGACCCCGGCGCATCGACCCTGGTCGGACGGTTGGCGCTGACCCGTGGCGAGCCGGAGACCGCGCGCCAGGTATTCCAGCGCGTGCTCGATCATCATCCTTCGGTGGCGGCACTGTGGCTGGACCTGGCTCTGGCGCTGCGCGACCTCGGACGCACCGACGCGGCGGTGGCCGCCACCGAGCGGGCGCTGGCGCTGGACGGCAGGCTGGCGGATGCCTGGGTGCGCCTCGGCGAGTTGCAGCTCTCAGTCGATCGTCGCGGTGAAGCGGCGCGTGCGTTCCGTCGTGCGCTGAAGCTGCGCCCGGACGACGCCGGCGCCTGCCGCGGCATGGTGCTGGCGGAGGAGCCAGGGCCCCGCAGTGCCCTGGTGAGGCGCATGGAAAACCTGGCGGCAGCAGCCGGGCAGGGGCCGCGGGCGGCGGCGGAACTACACTACGCGCTCGCCCAGGTGTACCGGCGGGCCGGTGACGATGCCGCCTTCGTGCGCCATCTGCTGGCGGCCAACGCCCGGCAGCGCAGCCTGTGCGCGGACGGACGCGACGTCTATGCGGAAGTCTTCGACCGGCTCGAAGCCGCCTTCACCCCCGACGCTCTGGCGCGCTCACGGCGGGCGGCGCCCGTCACGCCGGCGCCCATCTTCGTGCTCGGCATGCCGCGATCGGGCACCACCCTGGTGGAACGGCTGCTGGCCGGGCATCCGGAGGTGGCCGGTGCCGGCGAGCTCGACTACGTGCGCGGCCCGCTGCGGCGGCAGTGGGAGGCCCGTTTCGGCGGCCGCTTTCCCGAGGGCTTCGATGCCGTGAGCGCTGCCGATCTCACCGAGCTGGCCGGCGGCTTCGCCGACCGGCTGCGTCTGGCGGCACCCGGAGTTCCCTGGGTGGTCGACAAGACCCCGGGCAACTACCACGTGGTCGGGCTGCTGCGTCTGCTGTTCCCCGACGGCAAGATCGTGCATGTGGCTCGCGATCCGATGGACACCTGCTTCTCGATCCTGCAGCAGCCGTTCGACGATCGCTCGCCCCACACCTGCGATCAGGCCCTGCTCGGCTACGTGTATGGCCGCTATCGGCGGCTGATGGCGCATTGGCAAAGGCTGCTGGGCGACCAGATTCTGACCGTGCGCTATGAAGATCTGGTGGCCGACCCCAGCGCCGAAGGGCAGCGGCTGTTCGCCTACTGCGGATTGCAGTGGGACGATGCCTATCTGGCGTTTCACGAGCGCAGTGATACCGTACGCACCTTTAGCGCGACCCAGGTGCGCAGGCCCATTCACCAGAGCAGCGTCGGCGCCTGGCAACGCTACGCCGAAGCCCTGGCGCCGCTGCGCCAGGCGTTGGATCAGGCGCTCGCCTAGCGCATTGCGCGGCGGACATTGGAGATCGAAGCATGAGACCGACCGTGATGACCGCGCTGTGGCTGCTGGCGATCGCCGGTGGGGCGCAGGCGGCCCCCTGTGCTGGCCTGGGGGACGATGCCGCCCGGCTCGCCTGCTACGACCGGGCCGCCACCTGCGCCGCCGTGGGCGATGATGATGAGCGTCTCGGCTGCTACGACCGGCATGCGGCTGCCGAACTCCCGGCAGCTGCGGAATCCGCGGCGACAGCCGAGGCCCCGGCGACCAGAGAACCATTTCCCGTCTACCGTCAGCCGCCCCCCAGGGACGACGCGGCGGACCGACTGACCGCCCGCGTGGTGGCGGTCACCCGCGACCGGCGCGGTCGGCGCTTCTTCGAGCTGGACAACGGGCAGCTTTGGCGTGAGCTCTCCGAGGGGCGCGTCGCCATCGACGAGGGCGCCGACGTCGAGATCCGCCGCGGGGTGCTCGGCTCGGTCAACATGAGCCCCGCCGGCAGCGAAGCCTTCGTCAAGGTGCGGCGGGTGGAGTAGGTGGGCGCCCGGATGGGCGCCCGCGGGGTGGCGGCGGGCCCGATCAGTACTTGTAGTAGTCGGGCTTGTAGGGGCCTTCCTGATCCACGCCGATGTACTCGGCCTGGTCCTTCCTGAGCTTCGTGATCACGCCGCCGAAGCCCAGCACCATCAGCGCCGCCACCTCCTCGTCGAGCTTCTTCGGCAGCACCTCCACAGTGATCGGCGCGCGCTGATTGGGCGGCTGGTCGGCCCAGCGCTGCTCGTAGAGGTGCATCTGCGCCAGCACCTGGTTGGCGAACGAGCCGTCCATGATGCGTGACGGGTGGCCCATGGCGTTGCCCAGGTTCACCAGACGGCCCTCGGAGAGCAGGATCAGGTAGTCGCGCTTGTTGTCGCTGCGGAAGATCTGGTGCACCTGGTCCTTCACTTTGTCCCAGCGCCAGTGCTCGCGCATGTAGGCGGTGTCGATCTCGTTGTCGAAGTGGCCGATGTTGCAGACCACGGCGCCGGCCTTGAGGCTCTGCAGCATGTTGCTGTCGCAGACGTTGGTGTTGCCGGTGCAGGTCACCAGCAGATCGGTCTCGCCGAGCAGGCGCGCGTCCACGTCTTCCAGCCTGCCGGTGTTGTTGCCGTTCAGGTAAGGTGAGACCACCTCGTAGCCGTCCATGCAGGCCTGCATGGCGCAGATCGGGTCGACCTCGGTGACCCGCACGATCATGCCTTCCTGACGCAGGCTCTGGGCAGAGCCTTTGCCGACGTCGCCGTAGCCGATCACCAGCGCCCGCTTGCCGGCCATCAGCATGTCGGTGCCGCGCTTGACGGCGTCGTTGAGGCTGTGGCGGCAGCCGTACTTGTTGTCGTTCTTCGACTTGGTGACCGAGTCGTTGACGTTCACTGCCGGCACCTTGAGGGTGCCCTTCTTCATCATCTCGTAGAGTCGGTGCACGCCGGTGGTGGTCTCCTCGGAGATGCCGTGCACGTGCTCGAGCACTTGCGGGTACTCCTTGTGCAGCCGCTCGGTGAGATCGCCACCGTCGTCCAGCAGCAGGTTGGCGTTCCACGGCTTGCCGTCCTTGAGGATGGTCTGCTCGATGCACCACCAGTACTCCTCCTCGGTCTCGTTCTTCCAGGCGAACACCGGAATGCCGGCCGCGGCCATGGCGGCGGCCGCATGGTCCTGGGTCGAGAAGATGTTGCACGACGACCAGCGCACCTCGGCACCGAGAGTGGTCAGCGTCTCGATCAGCACCGCCGTCTGTACGGTCATATGAATGCAGCCGATGATCCTCGCGCCCTTCAGCGGCTGATCGGCGGCGTACCTCTCGCGCAGCGCCATCAGGGCCGGCATCTCCGCCTCGGCGATGGAAATTTCCTTGCGGCCGAACTCGGCGAGCTTGATGTCGGCGACTTTGTAGTCGGGCATGAGACGTCCTCAGTGTTGGTGAAAGGTGTGAATCTGGATGCGGAAGCCGTTCTTCTGGGCCAGGTACTGCGACTCGCCGATGGCGAGCCCGGCGTTGCCGGCCCAGGTGGCCAGCTCGGCGGCTTCGAAGCCGAGCCACAGGTCGCCGCAGGCCGCCTTCGCCCATTCCTGGTCGTGGCGGCACAGCTCCACCAGGATCAGCACCCCGTTGCGGCCGAGCAGCCGTGCCAGGTGCCGGAAGAACGCCTGGGGCGACGACTGATGGTGCAGCACCATGGCGGCCACCACGAGCTGGTAGCGGCGCCGTGTGGTGAGCGTGGCCACGTCCTCGTGGCGCAGCCGCACGTTGCCGAGATCGGCCAGGCGCTCGGCGCAGCGGTCGAGCATGGCGCGGGCGTTGTCGATGCCGACCACGCTGGTGAAGCGCGCCGCCAGCGGCCGCAGCAGGTCGCCGTCGCCCGGGCCGATCTCCAGGGCGCTGCCGCCGATCCCCAGCCGGTCGACGATGTCGAGCACGCTGGGCACGTAGACGCCGGGCTCACTGATGCGGGCCTGCTGGCTGGCGAACTGGTCGGCGTGGTCGCTGAAGAACGCCTCGCTGCTGCGGTTGCGGGCCTGGTGCACGGCGTCGATGCGCTCGATCTGCGGCGCCGTAAGGGGGGCCTGGTCGATGGCGCCGATCAGCGCGGCCGCCGCGGTCCCGGGCCCTGGCGCGCGCCGATAGAAGATGGTGTTGCCTTCCCGGCGCCGGGTCACCAGGCCGGCCTGGTGCAGCACCTTGAGGTGGTGGCTGAGCGCCGGCTGCGGGAGGTCGAGAATGCTGCAGAGCTCCAGCACGCCGTAGGATTCCTCACGCAGCACCCGCAGCACGGCCACGCGCACGCCGTCGGCCAGCGCCTTGGCCAGGGCGATCACGTCTTCCAGCGAGCCTTCCGGCTCGGCTTCGGCGATGGTCTTGCGTACTCGGGTCTGGGCCAGTGCCACGGGCGGCGGCTGCCTCGGTCGAAGGAGGCGCGATCCTAACACGCAGCGCCCCAATATCAAACGATGTTGATATTGGAAAAAGCAGGCGCTGTGTCAGAATGCCGCGATGTCCGCTCCACCCCTGACCAGCAAGCTGCCCGGCGTCGGCACCACGATCTTCACGGTGATGTCGGAGCTGGCGCGCGAGCACGGGGCGCTGAACCTCTCCCAGGGATTTCCCGACTTCGATGGTCCGCGCTACCTGCTGGAGCGGGTGCAGCACTACCTCACCCACGGCCACAATCAGTACGCGCCCATGATGGGCGTGCCGGCGCTGCGCCAGGCCATCGCCGACAAGGTGGCGAGCCTCTACGGCCTCGGCGTCGACCCGGACGCGGAGGTCACGGTCACGTCCGGGGCGACGGAGGCCCTGTTCTGCGCCATCGCCGCGGTGGTGCGGCCGGGCGACGAGGTGATCGTGTTCGATCCGGCCTACGACAGCTACGCGCCGGCCGTGCGCCTGCAGGGCGGCATTACCCGACACGTGCCCCTGCACCCGCCGGCCTACCGGCCGGACTGGGACCAGGTCGCCGACCTGGTGAGCGAGCGTACCCGGCTGATCATCACCAACACGCCCCACAACCCCACCGGCACCGCCTGGAACGACGAAGACCTGGCAGCGCTCGGCACCATCGTTGCCGAGGCGCGCGGCCGCGGCACGGCCCTGTACGTGCTGGCGGACGAGGTCTACGAGCACATCGTCTTCGATGGCCGCGCGCACCAGAGCGTCTGCCGGCATCCGGAGCTGTTCGGGTCGAGCTTCGTGGTGTCATCGTTCGGCAAGACCTATCACACCACCGGCTGGAAGATCGGCTACTGCGTGGCGCCGCGGGCGTTGTCTGCGGAGTTCCGCCGCATTCATCAGTACGTGACGTTCACCACCATCACGCCGGTGCAGCTCGGGCTCGCCGACTTCCTGCAGGCTCATCCCGAGCATCACCTGCATCTCGGCACCTTCTACCAGCGCAAGCGCGACCTGTTCTGCAAGCTGGTGGCGGGTTCCCGGTTCACCCTGGTGCCCAGCGCCGGCACCTACTTCCAGCTCCTCGACTACAGCGCCATCAGCGACGAGCCCGACGTGACCCTGGCCCGGCGGCTTACCCGGGAGGCCGGGATTGCCGCGATCCCCGTCTCCGTCTTCTACGAGCAAGACCCGGGACACCGGGTGCTGCGGTTCTGCTTCGCCAAGGACGACGCCACCCTGGCCCGGGCGGCGGACATCATCGGCGCCATCTGACGTCGGCTTCACCCCGGCTGTGTGTAGAATTCAGCTTTCCGTGGCAACTGGAGAGGTAGCGATGCGTTGGCTGGCGGTGCTGGTGACGGTGGGTCTGATGACGGCATGCGGCGGCGAGGCGCCGGCCGCCGGAGACGGCGCGACTGCCGCTGCGGCGGCCCACCCCGGCGAGCAGACCTACAACCGCTACTGTTTTTCCTGCCATGCCGCCGGCATTGCCGGGGCGCCGCGGACGGGTGATGCCGACGCCTGGGCGCCGCGAATCGCCAGGGGCGAGGAAGCGCTGCTGGCCGCCACCATCGCCGGGGTGCCGCCCGGCATGCCGGCCCGCGGGCTGTGCGCCCAGTGCAGCGACCAGGAACTGGCCGAGGCCATCGACTTCATGGTGCAGCGCAGCCGTTGAGCCAGCCCGGGGGCGGCGGGGCGGCAAAGGTGCCATAGCCGGGCACGATCATCCGGTGGCAGTGCAGCATCAGGCGCGCCGCCTGCTGTTCCGGTGCCTTCGGACGGCCGTACAGGTGGTCGCCCAGGATGGGGTGGCCGATCCACGACAGGTGCACGCGTAGCTGGTGGGTGCGCCCGGTGACCGGGGACGCCGCCACCAGGGATCGGCCGGCGTCATGAGCAAGGGCGCGTACCCGGGTCAGGCTCGGATGACCGCCGTCGGCCGGTCGGGTGAGCGTCCATCCCTGCGCCTGGCGAACGATGTCGGATCGCTGGCCGGCGACCCGATAGCGGCTCTTGCGCCCGGGGGCGAGGGGCAGGTCGATGTCGAAGGTGCGACCGGGGGCGAGCTCGCCTACCACGGCCGCCAGGTAGAACTTGCGCACCATCCGCGCCTGGAAGGCGCGGGTCAGCGCGCGCTGCGACTCAGGCGTCAGGGCGATCAGCAGCACGCCGCTGGTGCCCTTGTCGAGCCGGTGCACCAGGTAGGGACGGGTGCCGAGCAGATCCGGCAGCCGGTCCCAGAGGCAGTCGGCGCCGCTGCGGTCTGCGAGCAAGGACGCGCCCGACGGCTTGTCGACGACCGCCAGGCGGCGGTCCCGGAACAGCATCTCAACCACGGGACAGCGCGTCGATGACGTCGAGCATGGCCCGGGTGGCGCGCACCGTACGCTCGACGCTGACCGCGTGTGGCCAGCGGTCGTTGGGATGGTGAAACAGCCGGTTGCTGCCCAGCAGCGAGACGTAGCGGCCGCCCTGGTCGAAGACGTCGCGGGCCTCGCCGTAGGGACGCGTGCCGATCGGCGTGACGTCGGGGGGCGCCAGCCCGGCCCGGCCCAGGGCGTCGATGCCGAGCGTCATCAGCGCCGCGTCGGACGCCTGATAGCGCAGCGCGCCATCGGCCGCCGCGAAGTTGGCGCCCAGGTGTACCCAGGCGTGCGCCTGCGCCGGCAGCTCGGGATGCTGGGTCAGAAACCGCTCGAGGCCGACGTGGCCGAGCTCGTGGCCGGTGTTGGCGGTCAGGATCACCGGGCGCTCCGGCGGACGCTCGGCGAAGTGCCTGGCGGCCGCCAGCCACACCGCAATGCCGCCGCCGCGCTCCGAGGTGCACGTCCACCAGCCGCTGCACGGGGTCATGATCACCAGCGGCGCGAGTTCGGGGCGCCGGCCCGGAAACGTCGCCTGGACGTTGCACGCCTGCGCTGCGTCCATCGTCATCGGCGCGGCGACCGTGAGCGGCCGGCCATCGACGGCGGCTGCGGTGAGCCATGCGGCGTGCTCGGTGGCAACCTGCAGCACCGGCGCGCCGAACGGGGCAGCGTAGCGCTCGGCATTGACCACCGTGAGCCCGGGTTCCCAAGGTTCGCCGGCGGCCACCGCCACCAGGGCCCGGTGGCCGGAGCCGGCCCGCGTGGCCTGCAGGAGGCGCGTGCGCGGGTCTCCCTCGTAGGGCACGAACAGGCCGACGCCGATGGCGCGGTCGCTGCCGAAAGCGCCAGCGGCGCCGCGAAAGCCTTCCGGCCCGGTGGCGCCGCCGTCGAGCAGTGGCAGACCCTCGGCGCGGCGCTCGCCATCGCTGACGAAGCAGTCGCCGGGCACGCGCCGCTGGAACGGAAAACGGTCGACCTGCGCCTCGGCGCCGGCCGCACGCAGCAGCGACGCCAGCCACTCGGCCGTCTGCGCATCGCCCGGGGTGCCGGTGCGATGGAGCTCGATGGCGTCCCAGCCGATCAGGTCGGCGCTGATGCGTTCCTGCATGGTGTCTGCGCTCGGCAGTGGCTTACCCGGCCGCGGCCAAAGTACCATACCCGTCCGCCAACCTGGGAGGACGTGGAACCATGCGCACAGTTCGGCTGCGCCGCGGCGCCATGTACCGGGGCGCAAGCACCCCCAGCAGTCGCGCGCAGCGCGCAGCGTGCGCCCGATGAACCTGCGGGATCTGCGCTACCTGGTGGCCGTGGCGGAGCAGAAGCACTTCGGCCGGGCTGCGGAGTCCTGCTTCGTCAGCCAGCCGACCTTGTCCACGCAGATCAAGAAGCTGGAGGAGGAGCTCGGCGTCACGCTGATCGAGCGCAACAACCGGCAGGTGATGCTGACGCCGGTGGGTGAGCGCATCGTCGGGCAGGCGCAGCGGGTGCTGCGCGAGGTGAACCACCTGGTGCACATCGCCGAGGAGCACAAGGATCCTTATGGCGGCGAGTTCCGGCTCGGCATCATCCCCACGGTGGCGCCCTACCTGCTGCCGAAGATCCTGGGTCCGATCAAGAAGACCTTCCCCAAGCTGCGCATTCAGCTTACCGAGGGCCAGACCGCCGCCATCTCGCGCATGCTGCGCGAGGGCGACCTGGATGCGGTGATCCTGGCGCTGCCGGCGGACGAGGACAACCTCGTGCAGCAGCTCCTGTACGTGGAGCCTTTCTACTTCGCCGCCTCGAAAAGCCACCCGAAGTCCGGCCGCAAGAGCGTCAATCTGGACGATCTCGATCACGAGCAGGTTCTGCTGCTGGAAGACGGCCACTGCCTGCGGGATCAGGCGCTGGCCGTGTGCAGCTCCCACAATGCCGTGGAGAACACCAACTTCCGGGCCACAAGCATCGAGACCCTGCGGCAGATGGTGGCCGCCAACGTCGGCATCACCCTGATGCCCGAGCTGGCCATCACCCAGCGAAGCGGCAGCGTGCGCTACGTGCCATTCAATGGCGAGCAGCCGCACCGTGACATCGGCCTGTGCTGGCGGCAGACGTCCACGCGCAGCGAGCTGCTGACGGATCTTGCCCGGCTGCTGAAGCAGACCATGAAGCAGGCCATGGCGGCTTCCTGAATCTGCCCGCCGCGGGCGGCGGGCCGCGCGGGTCAGTCGAGATCGCGCACGATGCTGCGCCGGCTGGCGTCGGCCAGCACCACCTCGCAGCGCAGCGCGTCGTGATCGATGCCCATCTTGATGTCGGCACCGGCCTTGGCGGCCTGAATGCTCTGCACCTCGAGCTCGAAGCGCAGGAAGTGCACGGCCGAGGTTTTGTCTTCGGTGGAGCGGTCGAGATCCTCGTTGGCGATCGCGAAGAGGCGCTCCTGACCGGCCACCTGCACCCAGATCCGGTGCTCGATGCCGACCATGCGGGCAAGCTGCCGGCGCCGCTCGTCCACATCCGGAAACTCGAACATGAACGTTCCCTTCCAGTTGCCGCCGTCGGGAATCAGCGGGTTGTAGGAGGCGATCTCCTCCTCGATCTGGGCGCGCTCGAAGATGCGCTCGACCCGCAGCATTTCCTGCACCTGGTACTTGATGGTGAGGAAATCCTCGAAGTACATGGTGGCGTTCGGCGTCAGCGCCACGCGGCGCGGCTTCTTGTGTTCGATGACCTGGGCGCGGAACGCGGCGCGCTGCTGCGCATAGTCCTCGAGGCTCCAGAGGTTCGATCGGTTCAGTTTTTCCATGTCAGACTCCGTAGGCTTTGCGAACCATGGTGATGGGATGCTCCGCCTCTCCTGATCCCTCCATGCCGTGGGCGATCAGCCGCCCTGCCATCGGGCAGTCGGAGCCGAAGGTGTCGGCCTCCGCCTGCTTCACCCGGTTGACCACCGGGCGCGCGATCTTCATCGCCTTGGCATAGGTCTCGCTCTTGATCGCATAGGTACCGTCGTGCCCCGAGCAGCGCTCGATGGCCGTGATCTGGGTGTCCGGGATCAGGCTGAGGAAGTCCCGGGTCTTCATGCCGAAGTTCTGCACCCGCTGGTGGCAGGCGACGTGGTAGGCCACCTTGCCGAGCGGCTTCTCGAACTCGGTCTTCACGAGCCCCGCCTTGTCGCGGAGCATCAGGTACTCGAAAGGGTCGAAAAAGGCGTTCTGCACCCGCTCGACGTCGGCTTCGCCCGGGAACATCAGCGGCAGCTCCTGCTTGTACATCAGCACGCACGATGGGATGGGGGCGATGATGTCGTAGCCATCGTCGATGGCCTCGAGGAACGTGGGCAGGTTGGCGTCCTTCAGCGCCTCGACCTTCTTGAGGTCGCCCAGCTCGAGCTTCGGCATGCCGCAGCAGCGGGCGTCCTTCAGAAGCTTCACCTCCACGCCGTTGTGCTCGAGCACGGCCATCAGGTCTTCCACCAGCCTATGGTCGGTATGGTCGCCATAGCAGGTGACGTAGATGGCCACCTTGCCGGTGGTGCGGTCGGTGGCGGTCGGGCTCAGGGGCCGGGGCTCGTGGGCCCGCAGCCGCCTGGTCAGGGCCTGGGGCTCGAAGTGCGGCAGCGGCGCATCGGGGTGCAGCCCCAGCAGCCTGTCGCCGAGCTTGCGCAGCGTCTTGCTGCCGGCCGCCGCGTTGGCCGCCTGAGCGACGCCGGGGGTCGACAGGGCGTCGAAGATCGGGTCGGTGCTGGTGATCAGGCGATCGCGCCACTTCGTGTCCTTGTTGCGGAACCGGTACGCCTTGGCCCGCAGCATCAGGTGCGGAAAGTCCACGGCCCACTCATGGGGCGGCAGGTACGGACACTTGGTCTCGGCGCAGAGGTCGCACAGGAAGCACTGCTCGACCACCTTCATGTAGTCGGCCTTGTCGACGCCGTCCACCTCCATGGTGGGTGACTCGTCCACCAGATCGAACAGGGTGGGGAACGAGTCGCACAGGCTGACGCAGCGGCGGCAGCCATGGCAGATGTCGAACACCCGCTCCAGCTCGTCGTGCAGTGCATCGGTGTCGTAGAACGAGTCGCTCCGCCAGTCCAGCGGTCGGCGCTCCGGGGCTTCCAGGCTGCCTTCTCGAGTCATGGTTCCGTCCGTCTGCTCGTCACAGATGAAAAGGGGCCCGTTCGGACCCCTCGTCGTTCGCTCCAGGCTTTTGCGCCAGGAAAGGGCGCTCAGCCCATGGCGTCGAGGGCCTTCTGGAAGCGGTTGGCGTGGGACCGCTCGGCCTTGGCCAGGGTCTCGAACCAGTCGGCGATCTCGTCGAAGCCCTCGTCCCGCGCGGTCTTGGCCATGCCCGGGTACATGTCGGTGTACTCGTGGGTTTCGCCTGCGATCGCTGCCTTCAGGTTGCTGGCGGTGTTGCCGATCGGCAGGCCGGTGGCCGGATCGCCGACGGCTTCGAGGTACTCCAGGTGGCCGTGGGCGTGACCGGTCTCGCCTTCCGCGGTAGAGCGGAACACGGCGGCAACGTCGTTCTCACCTTCGACGTCGGCCTTGGACGCGAAGTACAGATAGCGGCGGTTGGCCTGGGACTCGCCGGCGAAGGCGTCCTTCAGGTTTTGCAGTGTGTTGCTGTCCTTCAGTTCCATGACTTGGGTACCTCAGATTGCTCGGGTAGTGGATGCACAGGCGCCGCTGGCAGACTGCGCCAGCCGGCGCTGACGTTCGGCAGTATAAGTCCTGTGTCGGGGATGACCATTCGAAAGACTCTATCGTGACGATAGGGTCTGTCTATGGGAAAGGCGTGTTTTCCGCAGCGCCGCTTATGATAATCATTCGCATCCAGGGTGTACAATCCGCCGTCCCTTGGGTTTGCCCATCCGGCACGGGAGTCTGCGGCGATGCGCGCCGAACTCGGCATCCTGTTGCGCCTCGCTCTGCCCATCGTGCTCACCCAGCTATCGCAGATGGGCATGGGGGTCGCCGACACCATCATGGCCGGCCGCTACGGCGGCGCGGACCTGGCGGGCGTGGCGCTTGGCGGCAACGTCTTCTGGCCCACCATCATGCTCGCCGCCGGCATCCTCATGGCGCTGGTGCCCTCGGTGTCGCAGCTGCATGGTCGAGGCGAGCAGCGGCAGGCCGGCGAAGTGGTGCGTCAGGCGGCCTGGATCGGCCTGGGCGGCGGCGTGCTGCTGATCCTTGCCTACCGCAACGCCGAACCGCTGTTCGTCACCATCGGCGTCGATGCCGAGGCCGTGCCCATCGCCGTCGCCTATCTGGATGCGCTGTCCTGGGGCACGCTGCCCATGCTCGGCTACTTCGCCCTGCGCTACCTCTGCGAAGGCATGTCATGGACGCTGCCGGCGATGCTGGTCGCCTTCTTCGGGCTGCTGCTGAAGATCCCGCTCAACTACCTCTTCATCTACGGTGGCTTCGGCGTGCCCGCCATGGGTGGCGTCGGCTGCGGCTGGGCCAGCGCCGTGGTGATCTGGCTCGAACTGCTGGTGCTGGCGGCGGTGGTGCTGCGTTCGCCCATGCGGGCAACCGGCGTCTTCGCCCGCTGGTCACCGCCGGACCCGGTGGCAATCTGGCGGCTGGTGAAGCTGGGACTGCCGATCGGCCTCGGCATCTTTCTCGAGTTCTCGATGTTCTCGGTCACCACCCTGCTGATCGGCCGCCTCGGGGTGGAGGCGGTGGCCGCACATCAGATTGCCGCCAATGTCGGCGGCATGACGTTCATGATTCCCATGGCCATAGGCATGGCGGTGGCCATCCGCGTGGGCTTCAACGTCGGCCGAGGCGACCTTGCGGCTGCCCGGCGCAGCGGCTGGCTCGCCATCGGTGTGTCGTTGGCCTTCGCGCTGCTGGCCGCATTGCTGCTGCTGGCGGGCCGCGACGCCATTGCCGGCCTGTACAGCAACGAGATGGCGGTGGTGACCCTGGCGGCCGAGCTGCTAATCTTCGTCGCCGTCTATCAGTTCGTCGACGACACCCAGGTCACCGCCATCGGCGCGCTGCGAGGGTTCAAGGACACGCGCACGCCCATGATCATCGCGCTGGTAGCCTACTGGGCCGTGGGCTTCCCGGTTGGCGTGACGCTTGGCCTGGGCTGGGTGCAGATGCCCGGCTTCGAGGGGGTGCGCGGATTCTGGGTGGGCCTGGCCACCGGCCTCACGGTGGCGGCCGTGGTGCTGGTGGCGCGCTTCTCGTGGCTGTCGCGGCGACCGGAGTCGGTGGCCCGCCTGTCGCTCGAATAGGCGATCAGGCTTGGGCGCGCGGCTGGTAGCGGTAGTACTCGATGCCGGAGTCGTCGAACTGATGGTCGCGGGCGCCGATCCGGTCGATGTAGAAGACCTCGTCGGCCGGCGGCTGCGGATGCGCAAACGGGGCGCCGTCATGCAGCGCCCGGTAGCCGTCGGCGTCCAGGTCAACGGGGCCGGCGAGTGCCTCGGCGAAGCGGATCTGCCGTGCCGCGGCCGCCCAGTCGGGCATGACCACCATGGGGATGGCTTCCGCGGCGTCGCCGCTGCCGTAGCCGAGGGTGAGCACGCGCGTGCCCGCCAGGTCCGGGCCTTCCGCCGCCGCCTGCTCGAGCCCGGCCGCCATCCATGCCGGCAGCGATGCGGTGTAGAGGTTGCCGACCTCCTGCATCGGCCGGGTGCCGAGGCGCGTCATCAGCGCCTCGAAGCGCTCGCCCTCCCGGAACGCGCGCGCCGTGCGGCTGGCCAGCGGGAACAGCTCGTCGCTCAAGCGCTGGCTGCCCACCAGCGCGTAGACGTCCCGGTCTCCGGTGAGCTCGCTCACCAGGGCGGCGTGGTCGACACCGGCGGCGCCGGCGTAGTGGGCCAGCTCCTGCTGGTCGTCGATGTCGCCGATGGCCAGCGCCAGCAGGTAGCTCATGATCAGACCGGTTTCCGCCATGCGCTGGTACGGGCGGTGCAGGAAGGTGGCGGACAGGTCGCGCAGGAATGCGGCCGGTCCCTGGGGCACCGGGCGCAGCAGGTTGCTGCCCATCCCCGCGGCCCGGCCCAGCCGGTCGAACAGATCGCGCATGGCCGCAAGCACCTCGTCGATGTAGCAGGTGGTCGAGTACTTGCCATTGAAGACGGGAAAGTCGCGCGGCTGCGCGTAGCTCGACGGCGCCTGCTGCATGAAGCGCAGAAACGGTTTGCGGAAATCGGGGCCGCGGTAGTCGGAGGCGCTGCCCGACAGCGGCAGCTCGAGGGCCAGCAACCGGGGCGACTCCTCGATGAGCATGGCCACGGCGCCGGCGCCCTGAGTGGGCTCGCCGGAGGTGTCGCGGGCGTACTCGGCCACGTCGGAGCAGACGACGATGGCGTGCCGGCCCTGGCCGTCCAGAGCCAGATAGCGGGCCGCAGCCTTGAGCGCGTACACGCCGCCCAGGCAGGCATGCTTGAACTCGGGCACCTCGCACGCCCTGGGCAGCGTGGGCAGGCCGTGGCTCACCAGCGCCTGGTTCACCATGCCCTTGACGATCACCGCGCCAGCGGAATTGTCGGTGCTCGATTCCGTGCCGAGCCCGAGGAACCCCACCCGGGACGGGTCGAGATCGTACTGGCGGATGAGGCGTACCACGGCCGTGGCGGCCATGGTGTAGGCGTTCTCGTCCGGGCCGCGCATGCGGAAGCTCGTGCCGACCACGGCACGCACCTTGTCCCAGCTATCGCCGGTCCATCGGCACCAGTCGGCCAGGTGCACCCGGTATCGGGGGAGGTAGCCGGCCATGCCGCTGATGCCGATGATGGGTGCTGGCATGGTCTCGTTCACTCCACCTTGTGGTCCAACGCGCGCAGGCCAGCCAGATCGTCGCCGAAATGGGCTTTCAGGCGCCGCCACTCCAGCTTGAACCAGGGCGTCAGCCGGTCGCCGTGGGTTGCGATCTCCGCATCCAGGGCGGCGGGCTCGATCCAGCGCCAGTCGTCGATCTCGGTGCGGTTGATGACCGGCGACTGGTCGGTGACGCCGACGAACACCGAGCACAGCTCGCGCTCGCTGCCCAGATCCTGGTAGCGCGCCGAGTACTCGAACTTGTAGACGAAGTGCAGCGTCAGCCGCAGCCCAAGCTCTTCGTGCAGCCGGCGGTGCACGGCCTCCTCGATGACCTCGCCGGCGCGGGGATGCGAGCAGCAGCTATTGGACCAGAATCCCGGCCAGAGGCGCTTGCCGGCCGCGCGCTGCTGCATCAGCAGGGCCCCTTCGGGATTGAATACGAACAGCGAGAAGGCCCGGTGCAGCACGCCATCGCCATCGTGGCAGGCGGCCTTGTCGAGACGGCCGATCTCACGATCGTCCCGATCCACCAGGATCAGCGGCTCGCGCTCGGACGAAACGATCTCTGACCGGGTCAGGGGCTGGGCCACCGGGGTCTCCGCAGTGTGGGCTGGGTCGAAAGGGCGGAGTTTACCCAATTCGGCTACGTCAGTCGCTGCTTTGGGCCATGCCGGGTGGGCGTGTGGACGGCTGGCGGCCCGCCGCATACCATCAGCCGCTGTTCCTGATCGGCCAGATCCCCATCATGCAAGGCGAACCCATCGCGCGCGTCTTCGACGCGCCCGCCGTCCGGCTCGGCTACTACTCCTGGGGTCCGGAATCGGCGCCTGCCGTGCTGCTGGTGCACGCCACCGGCTTTCACGCTCGCTGCTGGGATCGTACCGTCGCCGCGCTGCCCGACGGCTATCGCGTGGTCGCGGTGGACATGCGCGGCCACGGCCGCAGCGACAAGCGCGGCCCCTACTTCTGGGAAAGCTTCGGCCGTGATCTCGAGGCCTTCGTGCGCGGCCTGAACCTGCGCGGCGCCATCGGCGTGGGACATTCCATGGGCGGGCATTGTGTGACCCAGGTGGCCGCTTGGATGCCGGATGCGTTCAGCCGTCTGGTGCTGGTGGACCCGGTGATTCTCGATCCGGCGCTGGCGGCGTCGAACCGGCATCAGACGTTCGACGCCGTCGAGGATCACCCGGTGGCGCGCCGCCGCAATCAGTGGGCGTCCTGGCAGGAGATGTTCGAGCGCTTCCGAGATCGTCACCCTTTCTCGCTATGGCGGCCCGAGGTGCTGGAAGACTACTGCCGCTACGGTCTGCTGCCGAGAACCAACGGTGACGGGTTCGAGCTGGCATGCCCGCCCGTCGTGGAGGCGGCGACGTACATGGGCAACAGCCAGACCGGCATCCATGCGCTGTTGCCGCTGGTCAGGGTTCCGGTCGTCGTGCTGCGCGCTCCCGGTCGCGCCCCGGGTGATCCGGAGGTGATGGACTTCTCCAAGTCTCCGACGTGGCCCGGCCTGGCGGACGCGCTGCCCGACGGACGCGACGTCTTTCTGCCCGGCCACAGCCATTTCATTCCCATGGAAGACCCCGAGCTTGTGGCCCGGTTCATCGTCGACGCCAACGCCGAGCCGTCATGACCGTCGATGTGGCGGCAGCGATTCGTACCGCCACAGCCCGCTCCAGCGCACTCCGAGGCCGAAGATCAGCAGTGAAATGACGATGCCTGGGAGCAGCGCGTGCAGCGGCGAGGTCTGCTCGATGAGCACGCCGAGCACCAGGGAGCTGATGGGGGCGGTGACCATGAAGCTCACCAGCAGCACCGACAGCACCTGCGCCCGATGGGCCGGGTCGGCCAGCTCCTGGACCGTGGTGCGCACCAGCGTGGTGGTGATGCCCATGTTCACCCCCCAGGCGAACAACGTCAGATAGAACAGCCACAGCGACGGGCGCAGGAACAGCACCAGCAGTATCGCCATTCTCGTGAGCTGCATCAGCAGGAACAGGCGCCCCGGCAGCTTCAGAGGCATGAAGGCGAGCAGCAGCACGTTGGAGCCGATGCTGCCCGCGGTGAAGACGATCATCACCATGGCGAAGAAGGCAGCGTCGCCCTGGTACACCTCGCGCACGATGTAGGGAATCGCGACGATGTAGGCGCCCGCGTTGAAGAGGCTCGAGAGGAAGTTCAGGCCGATGATGTTGCGCACCAGCGGCGTCTGCCAGACGGCGGACAGACCCTGGGTGAGCCGCGGCCGGTCGGCCCCGGGCTGCAGCCCGGGCAGCGACGGCAGCCGCACGACGGCGAACACGCCGGCGAAGAAGGCGGCGGCCTGAAGGACCAGCACGGTCGCCAGGCCCAGCGTGTCGAGCTGGCCGCCGAGGTAGAAGCCCGACAGGCCCACCAGCGAGGTGGTGATGATCATCACCGTGACGGTGCGCTGGGTATCGAGCCGGGAGACGCGGTTGAGCATGGCCTGTCGGGCCGGGTCCGACAGTGCCTGAATGCTGGCCATCAGCACCCCGAACAGCACCACCCACCAGTAGCCGAGTTGATCCAGCCCGTAAACAGCGGCGATCAGCAGCGGCGGCAACGCCATGAGCAGATGCATGACCGCCAGATAGGCGCGGCCGTTGTAGCGGTCGCCCAGCAGGCCGCCCAGGAACAGCACCACCAGCGGCGGAAACTCGGCCAGGGAGCGTGCCAGGCCCGCCTCGTCGGCTGGGCGCTCGAGGACGCCCACCAGCAGCCAGGTGAACAGAAAGCCCTGCAGGCTCATGCCGGCCATCCACAGGCTGGAGGCGCCCAGGTACCAGGGGAATGCCGATCGGGGCGGCAGGCCCTGCGGGGTTGCCGCGTCGGCCATTCAGGCGGCCCGGCGGCGGCCGCCGCCGTTGCGGCGTGGGCGGCCGTTGCCGGTGTGAGACTGCAGGTGCTGGTGGATCAGCGCGCCGGGATTCACGCCCTGCTCGCGCAGGCCGTGGTTGCCGAACAGACGGTTGAACTCCAGCACCATCGGCCGCCCACCCACCATGGCGACGTCGAACCCCGCGTGGTCGATGCGCAGCCGCCGAGCCATGGCGGCCACCAGCCGTCGTGCCGCCCCGGGCACGGGGGCCGGATCGATGGCCCCACCGGCGGCGACGTTGTTGAGGAACCCGCCTTCCGGCGCCACGCGCCAGTAGCCGGCCACCACGTCGCGGCCGATCACCACGAGGCGCAGGTCGCGGTCGATGTCGAGCAGCTCCTGCGCATAGAGAATCGGCTCGCGCGCGCACCAGGCCAGCCAGTCGGCCTCATCGTCGATGCGGCGCACGCCGCGGCCCTGACTGCTGCGCACGACCTTGGCCACCAGCGGCAGGCCCAGCGCCTCGAGGACGCGCTGCGCATTCTCCGGCGTCGATGCGGCGATCAGCGTGCGCGGCACGTTGCTGGGCCAGCCTGCCTCCATGGCGCGGGTCATCTCGATCTTGTCGTGGCCGAGATGGTAACTCGCCAAGCTGGGAAACAGGCGGCATCGCCACACGTAGCTGAGGGTGTTGACCTGCCAGTACTCCGGGAACAGCACCCAGTCGGCCTCCCGGATGAGCACCTCGTGGTCGCGGTAGAGCTCGGGTTTGATGTAGCGGGCCCCGGGTATGCCGAGGGCGCGGAACGGGTCGAAGGTAACCAGACGCATGATGTGACGGCGCAGCCGGTCTGAAAAAACGCGCCAGTCTGCCCGAAGGCGTGAGCGGCGGGAAGGGTGGGCAGCGCCATGAGCTGAAATCCTCCTAACAAGTCACATACAGACAGGACGGGGGGTGGGGGACAGACTCCGGGGGTCATTCAGATGCGTGTGCGGAGGCGTCACACCATGCAGGCGCGAGACAACGAGAAGCCGAAGACCTGGTTCCGGTCGGAGCGGGTGTTCCTGAGCAACGGCAAGTGGTTCTTCCACACCCGGGAGGGCGTCGACGTCGGCCCCTACGACTCCCAGTTCGAAGCCGAGATCGAGGCTGGCATGCTCAAGGAGCTGCTGCGCGACCGGGAAGGCAGGCAGCAGCCGCTGTCGGTAATCCGCGAGTTCGTGCTCGATTCCTACGCCATGGGCCGGCCGCTGACGCCCAGCTTCAGCGAGGCCGGCTAGGTCAACCGCCCGGGGTCAGCCGCAGCAGGCGGCCGCCGCTTCGATCTTCCAGCAACCACAGGGCGCCGTCAGGGCCCTGTTCCACCTCGCGAATGCGCTTGCCCATCTCGAAGCGTTCCACCTCCTCTGCCTGGTCGCCATCCAGAACCACACGAACCAGCGCCTCGGACGACAGGCCGCCGATGAAGGCGTTGCCGCGCCACTGCGGGAACAGGTTGCCCTGGTAGACGATCAGGCCCGCGGGTGAGATGGCGGGAACCCAGTAGGCGGCGGGCGCTGCGAACTCCGGGCGGGTGTCGTGATCCGGGATCGGCCGGCCGTCGTAGTGGTCGCCGTTGGATACGGTGGGGTACCCGTAGTCGGCGCCACGGCGAATCAGGTTCAGCTCGTCGCCGTGGGCGGGCCCCATCTCGTGAGCCCAGAGACCACCGTCGCTGTCGAAGGCGATGCCGAGCGGGTTGCGATGGCCGTACGACCAGATCTGGGCAGTGACGCCGCCCTGGTCGGCGAACGGGTTGTCCGCCGGCACGCTGCCGTCATCGCGCAGCCGGATCATCTTGCCGAGGTTGCCGGTCATGTCCTGGGCCGGCGTGAACTTCTGACGCTCGCCCGAGGTGATGAACAGGTGGCCGTCCGGCGCGAACGCCAGGCGATGGCCGTAGTGGCCGCGGCCGGTGACCTTGGGGTTCTGCCGCCAGATCACCTCGACGTCGGTCAGCCGGCCACCGTCCGCGTCGAGGCTCAGGCGGGCGCGGGCCACGGCGGCCCCGCGGGTGTCATCACCGCCGGCTTCGGCATAGCTCAGGTACACGAGGCCGTTCTCGACGTAGTCGGGATGCAGGACGATATCGCCGAGGCCGCCCTGACCGCCGTAGTCCACCTCGGGCACGCCGTCGATCGCGGCCAGCGTTTCGCCGCTCTGGCTCACCAGCAGCAGTCGGCCCTCCTTTTCGGTGATCAGCAGGCGGCCATCGGGCAGAAAGGTCATGGCCCACGGCTCGTCGAAGCTGGCCAGCGGGCTGGCCACGATCTGGCTGCCGGCGGTGCCGGTGCGTTGTTCGGAGGCGCCCGAAGCGCTTGCGCAGCCGGCGCATGCCAGCAGCAGGGCCGGCAGCAGGCGGAAGGCGACGGGCAATTGGGGCAACGACGGCATCATGTGGAACTCCTTGATCCATGTTGTCTGCTTAGCGATCGTCGGACCGGAGCCTGCCATACTTGCCGCACCGGCGCACGGCGCCATAATGATCGTCCGACGGTCGGGGGAAAGAACATGCCGAGACTGCGTCAGGTGGCGCGCGACGACGCGCCCGAGCACATTCAGCGCATGTACGATGTTCTGTTCGGCGACCGGGACCCGGTGGAGGATCCCGGCACCGCGACGGGCACCCTCGGCAACTGGTGGACCGTTTTTGCGCTGGTGCCGGATTGCTTCGATCATGCCGTTGCCGGATTCCGCTTCTATCGCAGCCCCAAGCGCGAGCTCGATGCCCGCCTGCGCGAGCTCGGCCAGACCCGTGCCGGTTACGCCCGTGGCAGCCAGTTCGTGTTTTCCCAGCACTGCAAGGCCATGCGCAGCCTGGGGTTCAGCGAGGCGCAGATCGAGGCGGTGGCCCATTGGCCCGCCGCCGACTGCTTCGACGAGGTCGAGCGGCTGGTGCTGGCCTACACCGATTGCCTGGTTCTGGACGGCGGCCGCACGCCGGACGGGCTGTTCGAGGCGCTGAAGTCGCACCTGTCGGACGTGGAGATTCTCGAGCTCAGCTACGTGGTGTGCATGTACGACATGCACGCCACGCTCTGCCGTGCGTTGCGGCTCGAGTACGACGACGAGCCGGAGCGTGTGGTGGAGGTGCCGGCCCCCAAGGATGCCGGCGACTTCATGGGCGCCGTGGACAGCGACGACTGACCGGCGCGGCTAGCGGACCGCCGCCAGATACGACTCGATGCGCTGCAGGTGGCCGTCGACGTCGGTAGGGCCGGCGTTGTGGGTGGCGATGGCCACGTGGGTCGCCCCCAGCTCGCGCCACTTCGAGGCGTGGGTGGCCCACCGCTCCGGATTGCCGCCCGCGAACTGCGCCTGGGCCTGAATGCCGAAGCCGTCCATGGACAGCCCGGCCCGCTGACGGTGCTCGCGGATCGTGTCGATGCAGGCGCGGGCCGAGTCGTTGGCCCCCATCAGCGGTATCCAGCCATCGCCCAGGCGCGCGCAGCGCGACAGCAGAGCCGGCGCCGAGCCGCCGAACCAGACCGGAACCGGCTGCGACGGCCGCGGATTGATGCTGGCCGCGGTGACGGTATGGTGTTCGCCCTCGAAGGTCAGGGAGTCCTCACGCCACAGGGCGCGCAGCAGCTCCACCTGCTCCGCCTGGCGGCGGCCGCGGGTGTGGTAGTCCTCGTTCAGCGCCTCGTACTCGATCCGGTTCCAGCCGGTACCGACGCCAAGGCGGAAGCGGTTGCGCGACAGGATGGCCACCTCGGCCGCCTGCTTGGCCACCAGCGCCGTCTGCCGCTGCGGCAGGATCAGCACGGTGGTCATCATCTCGATGCGTTCGGTGACGGCAGCGATGAATGCGAAGGTGGTGAGCGGCTCGTGGAAGGCGACGTCCTTGTCGTAGGGGCCCTTCCAGCCGCCGGGCCGGTTCGGATCGGCGCCCAGCACGTGATCGTAGATCAGCAGGTGCGTGGCGCCGAGCGCCTCGACACCCTGGGCATAGGCGCGCAGGGCGCCCGGGTCGGTACCGATCTCGTTGTGCGGCAGCACGGCGCCGAATTCCATGTGTTTCTCCCCCGATGGTCCGAATGCTCGATCGGCGCATTATGCCTCACGCCCGCCCATTCCCCACGCCGAATCGAGTTACAATGCGCCGCTTTCGGCGATCCGCCCCGTGCTTGGCAGAACTATGGCTGAACCAGCGAATACGGGCTCGTCACCGTCCTTCGTGGCGATGGAGCTTGACGTCCTCCGCTTCTGGGAGGAAGGCGACATCTTCCAGAAGACCCTGGCGAAGACCAGCGACAAAAAGCCCTACATCTTCTACGACGGCCCCCCGTTTGCGACGGGGCTGCCGCATCACGGCCACATCGTCGCCAGCACCATCAAGGACATCGTCCCGCGCTACTGGACCATGAAGGGCCGCTACGTGCTGCGCCGCTTCGGCTGGGACTGCCACGGCCTGCCCATCGAGCACGAGATCGACAAGCAGCTCAATATGTCTGCCCAGCAGGCGGTGGAGGAGCTGGGCGTCGCGGGCTACAACGCCCAGTGCCGGTCCATCGTCCAGCGTTACGTATCGGAGTGGCGTAACACCATCACCCGGCTCGGCCGCTGGGTGGACTTCGACAACGACTACAAGACCATGGACCCCGAGTACATGGAGTCGGTGTGGTGGGTGGTCAAGCAGCTCTGGGACAAAGGCCTGGTGTATCAGGGCGTGCGCATCATGCCGTTGTCGACGGCGCTCGGCACGCCGCTGTCGAACTTCGAAGCGAACATGAACTACATGGACGTGCAGGACCCGTCGGTGACGGTGCTGTTCGCCCTGGAAGACGAGAACGCCTACCTCGCCGCCTGGACCACGACCCCCTGGACGCTGCCGTCCAACCTCGCGGTGTGCGTGGGTCCGGACATCGACTACGTGCGGGTCAACGACCCGGAGACAGGCAAGCGCATCTACCTGGCCGAGGAGCGCCTGCCCGCCTATGGCGATCTGCCGGTGGAGGCCCGGCTCAAGGGCCGTGAGCTGCTCGGCCGCAGGTACCGGCCACTGTTTCCCTACTTCGCCGATCAGGCCGAGTTCGGCGCTTTCCAGGTGGTGATGGACGACTACGTCTCCACCGACAGCGGCACCGGCCTGGTGCACCAGGCGCCGGCCTTCGGAGAGGACGACTACCGCGTGCTGAAGGCCGCCGGCATCGAGGCCTTCGCCTGCCCCGTCACCATGCACGGCATCTTCACCGACGAGGTCGGCGAGTTCGCCGGTCAGTACGTGAAGGACGCCGACAAGCACATCGCCCGGCATCTCAAGGAGCAGGGCCTGCTGTGGCGCCAGGATGTGATCCAGCACAGCTACCCGTTCTGCTACCGCTCGGACACGCCGCTGATCTACCGCGCTATTCCGTCCTGGTATGTGGCCGTCACCCGCATCGTCGACAAGCTGCTCGACGCGAACGAGCAGATCCGCTGGGTGCCCGAGCACATCAAGCACGGACGCTTCGGCAACTGGCTGGCCGGCGCCATCGACTGGTCGATCTCGCGCAACCGGGTGTGGGGCACGCCCATCCCCATCTGGGTGAACGACGTCACCGGCAAGCAGCTGTGCATCGGCTCCGTTGAGGAGCTGGAGCAGCACACCGGCGCCCGGGTCGACGACCTGCATCGCGAGCACGTCGATCCGCTCACCTTCGAGTTGCCGGGCGAGGAGGGCACCTACCGGCGCGTAGAGGAGGTGCTGGACTGCTGGTTCGAGTCCGGGTCCATGCCCTACGCCCAGCTGCACTATCCGTTCGAGAACCGGGAGATGTTCAAGGCTGGCTATCCGGCCGAGTTCATTGCCGAAGGGCTCGATCAGACCCGCGGCTGGTTCTACACCCTCACGGTGCTGGCCGCCGCCCTCTACGACAAGCCGGCGTTTCGCAACGTCATCGTCAACGGCATGGTGCTGGCCGAGGACGGCCGCAAGATGTCGAAGCGCCTGAAGAACTACACGCCGCCTGACGAGCTGATGGAGACTTACGGCGCCGACGCGTTGCGCCTGTACCTGATCAACTCCGGACTGGTGAAGGGCGAGGAGCAGCGCTTTTCCGATGCCGGCGTCCGGGACATGACGCGGCGCGCGCTGCTGCCCTGGTACAACGCCTTCTCGTTTCTGAAGACGTACGCCGAGATCGATCAGTGGTCGCCCGACAAAGGGCAGCACGTAGGAGACAACGTCCTCGATCATTGGCTGCTCTCACGGCTGCAGACCCTGAAGGCACGGGTGGCGGAGGAGATGGAAGCCTATCGCCTCTACAACGTCGTGCCGCAGCTCTTTGCGTTCATTGAAGACCTGACCAACTGGTACATCCGGTTGAACCGCCATCGATACTGGGGTGAGGAGATCACGGCGGACAAGATCGCCGCCTACTCGACCCTGCATACGGCGCTCTATGAGCTTTGTCAGGTCATGGCGCCGTTTGCGCCGTTTCTTTCCGATCACGTCTATCGGGAGCTCGGCGCCCTGGGCGGCGGTGCTGCCACGCCCGCCTCGGTGCACCTGTGCGACTATCCACTGGCAGAGCCGCAGTTCGTGCGACCGGAGCTCGAGCGTGCGGTGGGTCGGCTGCAGCAGGTAGTGCTGCTGGGCCGGCAGAAGCGTGAGGAAGCCAAGATCGGGCTGCGCATCCCCCTGCGGTCGCTCACCGTGGTGCATCGCGATGCCGCGGTGCTGGAAGAGCTCTCTCGCCTGGAGACCTATCTTCGCTCGGAGCTCAACGTCCGCGAGGTCTGCTACGACACCGACGAGGCGGCCCACATCGAGGTGGCGGCGAAGCCGAACTTCCCGTTGCTGGGCAAGCGCCTGGGCAAGCGCATGAAGTCGTTTCAGCAGGCGATCGCCGGTCTCGACCGCGAGCACATCGACCGCCTGCAGCGCGACGGCACCATCGAGATCGATGGCGAGACGTTCGACGATCAGGAGATTCAGGTGGTTCAGCAGGCCCGGCCCGGCACCAATACGGTGTCCAACGGCGAGATGGCGGTCGACCTCGACATCACCCTCGATGATGAGCTGTTGCGGGGTGGGTACGCCCGTGAGATCGTCAACCGCGTGCAGCGGCATCGAAAGGATCTGGCATTGAACGTAGCCGACCGCATCGAGATCCGTTACGCGGGCGACCCGGAGCTGGTGCGCGCCGCTGCAGAGCATGCCGACTACATTCGCGGCGAGACGCTTGCGGTCAGGTTCGAGGCCGTATCCGCGCTGAGCGATGGCACCGAGGTGGTCATCGACGAGCGGCCGTTCCGGTTTGCGGTCAGTCCGGCGGCCGACACGGCAGCGGAGCAGCGTTCGTGAGCGCGGCAGCAAGTCATCCCCGGCCCAAGGCCGGCTACCACCACGGCGACCTGCGTGAGTCGCTGCTGGTGGCCGCCGAGATCCTGCTGCGCGAGGAGGGGCTGGCGGGTCTGACCTTGCGCGCCTGCGCGCGCCGCGCGGGCGTCTCCCACGCGGCACCCAAGCACCACTTTGCCGATCTCTCCGACCTGCTCTCGGAGGTGGCCGCGCGCAGCTTCGATCGCCTGACGGCGGCCTTGAAGGCGGCCCGCGCGGACATCGGCGACGATCCGGACGAGCGCTTCATCGCCATCACCCGCACCTACGTCGAGTTTGCCCGCGACCAGCCGGATCACTTCCGGCTGATGTTCCGCTCCGACGTGCTGAATCACTGCAATGCGGCGCTGCGTGCCGCGTCGGCGCGCACCTATGCCGAGATGATCGACGGTGTGACCGCGCAGCGTGGTGAGCCGGATGTGGAGCCGGAGGAGTTGCAGGACCGTATCAAGGACGAGGGCCTGATGGAGGACATCCTCATCGGCTGGAGCTTCGTTCACGGCTATGCGCAGCTTCTGCTGGAGGGTCAGCTGGCGGTGTTCGCCAGGGAGGAAAGCCTCGAAGACTTCCTGGCGCGCAGCCTCGCCGCCAGCGGCAAGCGACTGGGGCGCTTGTTACGGGCGCAGGAATCGAAGCCTTGATGGGTGGGGTGATCGAATTGCGAACCCCGGAAACAAGTCGGCCGAGCTTGCGCTCGGCCGCCCCTCGGAAAAGGGCGCGCTATCTGCAACTCCCTTTCCTCCCCGTGCAGGATATGACCAAAGCGCTGCAGGCGTGTCAATCGTGCACTGCGCAATGAGCGGCGGGTGGCAGGGACGTGCCTGAGCACGAAGCCTTCGACGCCGAGCCGGGATTCACCGTTCCGCATGTGGGCGGCTACCGCCGGGTACTGCCCGTGTCGCTCGAGCGCCTCTACGAGAACGCCCTGGACTGGCAGCATCTGCCCCATGTGCACCAGGGCCAGTTTGCGTCCGTCTCGGTCATCGATGCCGGCGCCTGGGGTTGGCGCGCCAGGGTCGCTGCCGCGTCGGGGGCGAGCCAGACACTGGAGCTGCGGCTCGACCGGCGCTGCCGGCGCTGGATCACGCGCGTGCTCGATGGGCAGGGCCGTGGCGCCGAGATCTGGACGCACGCCTTTCCCATGGCCGAGCGTCGCGTGGACATCGTCGTCGATTTCTTCGTGCCCGGTGTCGCCGAGGGTGACCGGGCGCCCCTGGGGAAGGCGTATGCGGCCCTCTACGCACAGCTCTACGATGAGGACGTGGCCATGATGGTGACGCGTCAGCGTGAGCTGGACCGCCGCATCGGCGGTGACCAGAGTGAGGGCGGCCGCCACCTCGAGCTGGGGCCCCTGGCCTCTCTCGATCTGCCGCTGACCTTCACGCTGCGGGGGCGCGAGTACGTGCTGGCGCAGGTTCAGGATCAGCCGGTAGCGTTCCCGCGGCAATGCCCCCATCAGCTCGGGCCGCTGGACGCCGGCCGGCTGCAGGGCTCGGTGGTGACGTGTCCGTGGCACGGCTACCGGTTCGATGTTCGAACCGGCGACAATCTCTCGGGCCATGCCTGCCGTCTCGAGCACCTGCCGCTGGTCGAGGTTGGCGATGACGGATGGGTCCGGGTCAGCGTCGGCGGTCAGGATTGATGGCGCTGGGAGAAGTCGGGAGAAAAAGTACGGCGGGGCAGAGGGTTGGGCTCTGTCCCCGCCGGTATCAGTTGGGGGGGGCAGACCGGGAGGGATACCCGAGGGAAGGGGGAGGGGGGGGATCGGGTATCCCTCACCGGATCTTGTTGGCCATGTTACTTTAAGTAACACCCAGCGCAACCGTAGGTAACGCAACAGGGTGTTGCATAATCGCATCACTGCGATGTCGGGTGATCGGGGTCTGCTGTGGACTGGGACGACTTCAAGTTTGTACAGGCGGTGGCGCGGGCGGGGTCGGTGCGGGGCGCCAGCGACGAGCTGCACGTGCACCCCTCTACCGTGACCCGCCATCTCGAGCAACTCGAGCAGAGGTTGGGTACCCGGCTGTTCGCGCGCACGCGGCGTGGCATGGACATCACGCCCGCAGGCGGTGCCGTCATCGAGGCCCTCGACCGGGTAGCGGCCGAGCTCGACCAGGTGGAGCGCAGCCTGCAGGCCAGAGAAGTGGCGCTGGCGGGCACCGTCGGTCTGGCGCTGCCGCAGTCGCTGGCGGTGATGCTGGTGTTGCCCGGTATCGAGCCGTTCTTGCGCGATCACCCCGACATCGCGCTGACCGTGGTGGCGGGGGCGCCGCTGGAGCAGCTCGAGCGTGGTCACGCGGACGTCGCGCTCTGCCTCACGGATGAACCGCCAGGGGCGCTGGTCGGACGCTCCCTGGGACCGGTCATGGCCTGCGTGTACGGGCGCCGCATCGACCTCGAAGGCGCGTCCGGCAGCGGCATCCAGCCAGTGGGGCGCTGGGTCGGATCCTCGGCGCCCGGCATGGCCTCCCGCCGCCGCGCCCGCAGCTTCGCAGACTGGCCGGAGCGTCTCGCCGTGGACGACGACGCGCTGGCGGCGGCCGCCATCGCCAGCGGTCTGGGCTTCGGTTGGCTGCCCTGTTACCTCGGCGATGCCTTGCCGTCGCTGGCGCGGGCGATGGATTCCGCGCCGGTGCGGATGGCCGACCTGTGGCTGGTGAGCCGGCCGGAGACCCGCGGGGTGGCGCGGGTGCAGGCGCTGTCCGAGAGCGTGCAGCGGCTGCTGGTCGGTCTGGCGCCGCGGCTGTCGGGTACCGCCCCGCCGGAGGCCGCGACGTGAGCGGCCGCCTGCCCACCTCGCACACCTACTTCTCGCAGCGGCTGCGTCTGCACTATGCCGACTGGGGCAAGAGCCAGGCCCCTGCCATGCTGCTGGTGCACGGCGTTCAGGACCATTGCCACACCTGGGATTGGTTCGCCGAGGCCTTCGTCGACGATTACCACGTGCTGGCCCCGGACCTTCGCGGGCATGGCGATTCGGAGTGGGTGCGGGGTTCCAGCTACCATCCCGTCGACTACGTCTACGATCTCGATCAGCTCATCCGGCAGCGGGCGCTGGCACCGCTGGTGATCGTCAGCCACTCCATGGGCGGCACCCTGGCGTCCATCTACGCCGGCGTGTACCCGGAGCAGGTACGGGCCCTGGTGATCATCGAAGGCGTGGGTCTGTGGCCGGGCTGGAGCGGCCCGCAGCGTCCCGAGGAGCGCATCGACACCTGGATTCGCGGCACCCGCGAGCTGGCCGGCCGCCAGCCGCGGCGCTACCCGTCGCTGTCCGAGGCCGGCGCGCGCATGCGCCAGGCCAACGACCGCCTGAGTGCCGTACAGGCGGACCACCTCACCCGTCACGGCAGCCACCGCAACGAGGACGGCACGTTCAGCTGGAAGTTCGACAACTACACCCATGCCGGCCCCGCCTATCGGATGCCGGAGGCAGATCTGATGGCGCTGTGGCGGCGCATCCGCTGTCCGGTGCTGCTCGTCAACGGTGGCGAAGGCTTTGCCCACCGCATCGGCCAGGACGGTACGCTGGGCCACTTCGACGACGCGCGCGTGGTGGATGTGCCCGGCGCCGGTCACTGGGTGCATCACGATTGCCTGGAGGAAGTGGTCGTCGCGGTGCGGGGCTTTCTTCATGGCTGAGCGCGCTTGTCAGGCTCACGGGCAGATCGCACACTGGCTGCTGACCCGGGTCACGGACTGACCATGCGAGACGCCCCGAGCCGGCTGCGCTGCGAGCATCTGCCCAACCCCGTGGGCCTGGAGGAGACGCGGCCGCGCCTGTCCTGGTGGCTCGATGACGCCCGGCCGGCCGAGCTGCAGACGGCCTATCATCTGCAGGCCGCCACCACGCTGGAAGGCCTGAAATCCGGCCGCGCCGACCGCTGGGACAGCGGCTACGTGACCAGCACCCGCACGGTGGACGTGGTCTGGGGCGGAACGCCGCTGCGGTCCCGGGAGCGGGTCTGGTGGCGCGTGCGGGCCTATGACAGCGACGGGCTGCCGAGCCCATGGAGCGAACCGGCCTGCTTCGAGATGGGCCTGCTGTCACCGTCCGACTGGCGGGCGAGCTGGATTGCGGCACCTCTGGCCGGCAGCCCGATGACGCCGGTCCCGGTGCCGCTGCTGTGGCGGGATTTCCATCTCGACGCCGCGCCGTCCTGGGCGCGCCTGTACGTGTCGGTGCTGGGGGCGGCGCGCATCCACGTCAACGGCGTGCCGGTGAGCGACGCCGAGCCGGTGGGTCCGTGGGTCGATCTCAACCGCCAGGCCCCCTATCGCGTGCACGATGTGGCCCGCCTGCTGACGCCGGGCAGCAACCGCATAGCCGTGCTGCTGGCCGACGGTGACTACTGCGGCCACTCCGCCGGCGGCGCGCGCCAGCGCCAGGGCCTGCGCCCGGCCCTGTGCGCCCAGCTCGAGGTGCGCGCCCGGACCGCGGAGGGAGAGACGGAGGCCGACGCGGGATCGCGCAGCGTGGTCAGCGACGGGCAGTGGCTCTGGCGCCCGTCCTGGGTGCTGCGCGCCGATCGCGACCGCGGCGAGGAGATCGACGGGCGGCAACTCATGCCCGACTGGGGCATGCCGGCCGAGGACGAACCCGGCGGCCCCGTGGTGGCGGCGGCGCAGGCGCCGCTGCGGCGATTCTGGGCTGGGTGGCCCGACGCCCGGCTGCTTGCCGAGCATACCCCTTCGACGCCATTGCCGGCCGCCGCAGAGCTGCGCCCGGGTCAGCCGCTGCGGGTCGGCTTTTCCAGGCTGCTGCTCGGCCGCGTGCGGGTCCGGCTGCGGGCGCCGGCGGGTACCGTGGTCGAGGTGCGCTACGGCAACGCCGAGACTGCGTCCGGTGCCGACCACTACACCGCGCGCGGGCAGGGCAGCGAATGGTTCGAGCCGGGCTTCTCGCTGCATGCGTTCCGCTGGGTGACCCTGAGCGCTGGCGAGTCCGGTTGCACGGTGGATGCGGTGCTGGCCCGCGAGATCGGGCTCGACGTGGCCGTCAACGGCCGAATCGACTGTGATCAGCCCGAGCTGCAGCGTTGCTTCGACGCTGCCACGGCGTTGTACCGCATGGGTCTGGCGTTGGGCCCGGTGTCGGGCCTGGCGGCGCCGCTGCGCCGGGCCGAGGCCGCCGATCTGCACGCCCTGGTGTCCGGCGCTGCCGGCACCGTCGACGCCCACACCCTGTTCGCCCGCTGGTTGCGCGCCAGTGCCGTCGAGACGCTGCCCGGTATCGGGCTGCCGGCGCCAGCGCCGCCGCAGCCCCTGGATGCCACGGTGCCCGGGCTCTGGCACCTGTACCGCTGCGCCGGTGACCGCCGGCTGCTGGAGCGGGCGCTGCCACGGGTGCGGCGCGAGTTGGAGACGTTCTCGCCAAGCCGCGCCACCGCGCTGGCCGACGAGGTCTGCGAGCAGGCCTGGTTCCTGTACCGCTGCATGCTGGCAGCGCGCATGGCGGGCGTGCTCGGACGTCAGCGCGAGCTCGAACGCTTCGAGGAGCTCGGCGAGGCGGCGCGGCTGGCGTTCCGTGCCCGCTACGTGACCGCCCGGGGCCTGCTGGCCGCCGACGATGCCCTGGGCTATCTGCTGGCGCTGGTCCTGGGCGTGCTGGAGGGCGAGGAGCGCGCTGCCGCCGTGGAGCGGCTGGCCGGTCAGCTCGCCGCCGCCGGCTATGTTCCGCGCCTGCATCCCCGTCACCATGGGCTGCTGCTGGAGGTGCTGACCCTGGAGGGGCGCGCCGATCTCGCCTGCCGCGTGCTGCTGACGGCGCCGCCACCGGAGACCCTGGCGGCCGGCTGCGTGGCCGGCTGGCTGCAGCGGTTCGTGCTGGGGCTCGACCTCGATCCCGATCTGTCGGTGGAGCACAACGCCTACCGACGCGTGCTGGTGCAGCCGCGGCTGCTGCCGACGTTGCCCGACGTCGCGCCGCTGCGACGCATGACCGGTCACCTCGACACCGTGCACGGGCGCTACACCGTAGCCTGGCAACTCGCCGACGGCCAGTTCCGGCTGAGCGTGGTCGTGCCGGCCAATTGCCAGGCCCGAGCCCGACTGCCGGATGGTGCGGAGTCGATGCTCGGGCCCGGCGAGCACCACCTGGCCGTGGCCTGGCCGCCGTCGGTCGAGGCGGACGGTCAAATCCAGGCGGCGCTGCCGCGCGACGGCGTCCGGGCCGGCTGATGGATGGCGTGCACGACCTCGGCGGCCGCTACGGCTTTGGTGCCGTGGCGCCGGAGGCCGACGAGCCGGTGTTCCACGAGCGTTGGGAAGCCCGGGTGTTCGCGGCCGTGGCAGCCGCCGGTGCCGGTGGCTTGACCGCCAACACGGATCAGTTCCGCCATGCCATCGAGCGTATCGACCCGGTCGCCTACCTGACGCACGGCTACTATGGCCGCTGGCTGGCCGGGCTCGAGACGCTGCTGCTGGAGTCGGGATGGCTGGATGAGGGCGAGTGGCGGCGGCGGCTGGCCGAGCGCGGCGTGGAGTACGGCCGGCCGCCGGCCGCACGACCGTCGGCGCGGCCGGACCGGGTGGCGCCGGACCATGGCGGGTCGAGCGCCCGGCGGCCGCTGGACGTCGCGCCGCGGTTCCGGGTCGGGGATCGGGTTCGAACCCGGTCGCTGCCGTCGCCCGGCCACACACGGCTGCCGGCCTACGCCCGCGGCCGCGAAGGTGAGGTGGTGAGCCACCACGGCGGCTGGGTGTATCCGGATGCGCACGCGCACGGCCGTGGCGACTGCCCGCAGCATCTGTACACGGTGGCCTTTCGCGGCGAGACGCTGTGGGGCGAGGCGGCGGAGCCGGGCACGCGGCTGCACCTGGATCTGTTCGAACCCTATCTGGAGTCAGCATGAGCGATCACGATCATCGCGCCATCCGCGCCGAGGCCCTGGAGGCGTTGCTCGCCGAACGCGGGCTGCTCACCGCGGACGCCGTCGACCGGGTCATCGAAACCTACAACGAACGGGTGGGACCCATGAACGGTGCCCGCGTCGTTGCCCGCGCCTGGACCGACCCGGCGTTCCGGTCGCGCCTGCTGGCCGACGGGTCGGCAGCCATCAGGGAGTTCGCCTTTCCGGACGTTCAGACCGACAAGCTGGTGGTGGTGGAGAACACCGATCGGGTGCACAACGTGGTGGTCTGCACCCTGTGCTCGTGCTACCCGTGGGCCGTGCTGGGTCTGCCGCCGCGCTGGTACAAGGATCCGGCGTATCGCTCCCGGGTGGTGCGCGAGCCGCGCCGGGTGCTCGCCGAGTTCGGTGTCAGCCTCGAGGCCGATGTCGAGGTGCGGGTGTGGGACTCCAGCGCCGAAGTGCGCTATCTGGTGCTGCCGCAGCGGCCGGACGGCACTGCGGGTCTGGACGAACAAGCGCTGGCGGCCCGGGTGACCCGCGACGCCATGATCGGTGTGGCCCGGCTGTGAGCGAGCCGCTGCAGGGCGCTCTGGCGCCGCCCATGGTCAACGGCGAGGCGGTGTTCGAGGCGCCCTGGCAGGGGCGCGTGCTCGGCATGGCGCATGCGCTGGCCGCGGCCGGCGTGTTCGAGTGGGACGAGTTCCGCGACTGTCTGATCGAAGCCCTGGCGCAATGGGATCGCGAGGGCGAAGGCGCGTTCGAGTACTACGATCACTTCCAGCGGGCGCTGGAGACCCTGCTCAGCCGCCGTGGCCTGGTGCCGGCGGACGCGCTGGGCGCGCGGGCGTCTGCTCTGGCATCCCGGCCTCATGGTCACGATCACAATCACGATCACGATCACCCGCCTGCCGATCGAGATAGTCCCGTACGCTGACCGCGTCGCCGCGTACGGCGATGCGCGTCTGCTTGGCGGCGAGCTGATGGTCGTACATCGGGTCGTAGTACCACTCGAGCATGCGCGCCACCCACGGGCCGTGATCGCCGCTCGCGAAGGCGCGGTCGAGTTCGGTCTGCACGGCCTGGCGCCGGGCGCCGCCGAGGCGCCGCTCGATGCGCCGCAGGGCATCGCTGTAGCGGGCGTACAGGGCCGCCGGGGGCACGCCCTGGGCCAGCGGCTCGTCCACGTACTCACGGACGATGTTCGCCACCCGCTCCGCCAGGGGTACCTCGAGCAGGGCGACCGGCACGGTCTGCATGTGCGCGTGCCAGGACTCCGGCAGCGCCAGGCGACCGATGGTGCGGCTCTCGTCCTCCACCACCAGGCTGTCCTGCCGGTGCTGCAGCCAGGCGACGGCGAGCGCGTTCTCGAACGTTACCGGCGCTGGCTGCGGCGTTTGCCGGGCGCCGAACGCCGACCCGCGATGTCGGGCCAGGCCCTCCAGATCGATGGCACCCGGCAGCGTCTGCAGCAGCTCGGTCTTGCCGGATCCGGTGCGCCCCCCGAGCACCAGCCAGCGCTTCTGGCGTGGGGCTTCGTCCAGCACGTCGAGGCAGATCTGCCGCAGCGCCTTGAAGCCGCCGGGCACCCGCGGCACGTCGGTGCCCAGCTCGCGCAGCCAGGCCTGGGCGATGGCCGAGCGCTGGCCACCCCGCCAGCAGGTGAGCCAGGCATCGGGATGGTCGCGTAGAAACACCAGCCACGCCCGCTCCCGCGCCTGCCGGACGGCGCCGCTCACCAGGCGATGGCCGAGGGCGAGCGCGGCGTCGGCGCCCTCGCGTTTGTAGGTGATGCCGACCTGGCGGCGCTCGTCGTCATCCAGCAGCGGCACGTTGACCGCCCCGGGCAAGGCGCCGCGAGCGAACTCGGCGGGTGCTCTGACGTCCAGCAGGGGCGTTGCCGCTGCCAGCAGCCGCCGCAGGGCGTCGTCGGTCACGGCACGTCTTCGGACAGCGTGCGGCCGGCCTGGAACTCGCCGAGGTGCTTCTGCAGGATGTCGAGCACCTCGTCGTAGTCGGCGGCCTGGGCCACGTTCACGGCCTCTTCCTGCAGGGTCACGGCGCGCTCGAAGTCGCCGGTGGCGGCGTAGGTGGCCGCCCAGGTGTCCAGGTACTCGGGCCGCTGCCGGGCCGCCTCGTTGGCGGTCATCATCCGGTCCATGATGTCGCGGGCGTAGCGGGCGCGCCGCAGCGCGTCCCGACTGCTGACGGTCAAGGTCCATGCCACCTCGTTGACGATGCTGGCGTCTTCCGGCGCCGCCTTCACGGCCTCCTTGAACCAGCGCACCGCACGCCGCGTGCTGACGCGGGTGCCGATGCCGCGGGCGTGCAGGTTGCCGAGCAGCAGCATCGACTCGGCGTCGCCCGCCTCCGCCTGCTCGGTGAGCCAGGCGACCGCTCTCGGGTCGGCAGCCTGACCCGCATCGCGGTCGAGCAGGAAGCGTGCGTAGCTGCGGCGGGCGAACTCGTTGCCCTGATCGGCGGCCCGGGCGTAGTAGTCGCGGGCCGCGGCGAGGTCCTTGTCCACCACCTCGCCGGTGTAGTGCAGGTGCGCGAGAAACAGGCCGGCGTCGCCGTGCCCCAGGGCGTCGGCCTGCTTGAGCAGCGGCACGCCGGAGACCTTGTTCTCGTCGCCGTAGTGGCCGTTCAGGTACAGCACGCCCAGCGCGTACATGGCGTCGGCCGAACCCAGGGCGATGGCGTGCAGGTAGTTCTCCATCACCTGGTCCATGGCCTGCTCCCGCAGCGCATCGTCGCTGGCGGTGCGGGCCTGCTCCCAGTAGATGCGGGCCAGCAGGGAGTTGGCCAGCAGGTTGCCGGTGCGTGACGCGGCGCGCAGCCAGTTGGCGGCGTCGTCCAGGCGGTTCTGGGTGGCGAGAAAGGCACCGATGGCGGCCTGGGCGGCGGTGTCGTTCTGCTTGGCCAGGAAGCCGATCAGCGTGAACGGCGTGAACTCGTGGTCTCCGGGCGGCTCACCGGCGTCGCTTTCGGGCGCGAACTCGGTACGCATGCTCTCGAACAGGCCCGACAGGTCGAAGTGCAGGGCGGTCAGCGCGCCTTCCGGCTGGCGGACCTGCAGCAGCAGCGAGAACGGCGCCACGTCGTTCGACTGATAGATGGAGCCCACCACGTCGCCGCCGCGGCTGGCAGCGAACATCTGTGCCTCCACGGGCGTCACGGCGGGCAGCGGCCGGTCGGCACTGCCGTCGCCATTGCTGGTCATGTCGTCGGCGATTCGCTGCACCCATGCATCGTGCAGCTCGGCGGCGTCTTCGGTGGCTACGTGATGGTAGAACCGGGCCAGCACGTAGTGACCGGTGAGGCTGCCGTAGTAGGTGTCGAGAATGGCCGTTCCGATCGAACCGAGCTTGAGCGGTTCGTCCTCGATGATCGCCAGGGCCTGCTGCTCGAGATCGGAGAGCCGTTCCATGCGCGCCGGCAGGTCGCCGGCGTCGAGGAATGCCTCGCGCAGCTCGCCGGGCGTCACCTCGACCCCGCTGTCGAGACGCTCGGTGAGCACCCGGTAGTCGGGTGGCGCGGTCTGGCAGCCCACCACGAATAGGGCGGCGAGCATCGTCGTCAGCAATCGCATAGCGGGCCTTATAGCACTTGTATGGAAACCGGTGAAAGGTATGATCGGGCCAAAACCTCAAGGTATAGACATGGGTCTCGAGCAAAAACTCCGTCTGCCCAGCGAGGCCGAAGCGCTGCCCGGCCGCAGCACCGCAATGCCGGTCGCGCCGACGCACTTCGTCACCGGGCTGCCGATCAAGCCGCCTTTCCCGGAGGGAACGCAGAAGGCCGTGTTTGCGCTGGGCTGCTTCTGGGGGGCAGAGCGGCGATTCTGGCAGACTGACGGCGTGATCACCACGGCCGTCGGCTACAGCGGCGGCATCACGCCGAACCCCACCTATGACGAGGTCTGCTCCGGGCGCACGGGTCACTCCGAGGCCGTGCTGGTGGTGTTCGACCCGCGCGAGGTCACCTACGCAGAGCTGCTGAAGGTGTTCTGGGAGGCGCACAATCCCACCCAGGGAATGCGTCAGGGCAACGACGTGGGCACGCAGTACCGGTCGGCCATCTACGCGGCGGACGATGCGCAGCTTGCGCTGGCCGAGCAGTCCCGCGAGCGCTATCAGCAGGCGCTGACCGCCGCGGGCTACGGGGCGATCACCACCGAAGTCGAACCCCTGGGTCCGTTCTACTACGCCGAATCGTTCCATCAGCAGTATCTCGCCAAGGTGCCCGGCGGCTACTGCGGCCTCGGCGGTACGGGCGTCGGTTGCGACGTCGAGCCGCTGGTCAAGGCGAGCTGATGCGGCAGCCGCTCGGCCGGGCCAGCCCCCGCCGCGACGCCGAGAACGAGCCGACGCCATGACTTCGCCTCTGGACGGCGTGCGCGTGCTCGACCTGTCCCGGGTGCTGGCGGGGCCATTCGCGGGACGCATGCTGGCCGACCTGGGTGCCGACGTGGTCAAGGTGGAGCCGCCGGCGGGCGACGTCACCCGGCTGTGGGGCGCTGAGCGGCATGGCATTGCCGGGTACTTCCAACAGCAGAATGCCGGCAAGCGCGGGATGTGCATCGATCTGGCGGTGCCGGAAGGGGTGAGCCTGGTGCGGGCGCTGGCGGCGCGCGCCGACATCCTGATCGAGAATTTCCGCCCCGACGTCATGGGCCGTCTGGGGCTCGGCTACGACCTGCTGGCCGCCGACAATGCCGGCCTGATCATGCTGTCGATATCGGGGTTCGGTGCCAACGGGCCGGAGTCCCGGCGGGCCGCCTACGCGCCCATCATTCATGCGGAAACCGGCATCATGGCCCGTCAGGCACGCATCGCCAACGGTCATCCGGTAGACATGGCGCTGTCCATCGCCGACACCAACGCCGGGCTGCACGGGCTGGTTGCCGTGCTGGCCGCCCTGCACCTGCGCAGCCGCACGGGTCTCGGCGAGCACGTGGACCTGGCCATGCTCGACGCCACCCTGGTCACCGATGACCACGTGCACCTGGCCCTCGACGACGCCGAGGACCTGCAGCGCATGCCCAACGAGGTGTGGCAGTCGGCGGCCGGCCCGATCATGATCGCGGGCGACTTCCGCTACGTCTGGCGGCAGCTCCACGAGGTCATGGGTGTGCCTGACCCGACCCCCGAAGACGCGGATCTGCCCACCAAGATCGAGGCGCGCCGGCGGGCGGCGCGACGCTTCCTCGAGGAGACCTGTGCGGACCGGGCTGCCGTGATCGCCGCCATGGATCGCATGAACTTGGCCTGGGGCGATGTCCGCACCAGCGCCGGCACGCGCACGTCGCCCACGGTGCGGCATCGCGGCAGCTTCGCGGACATCGACGATCGCGGCGGCGGCCGTCGGCAGGTACCGCAATCGCCCTACCGCTACGCCCGGGCCAGTGCCCACGTGCGCGGCGGCGCGCCCCACCAGGGTGAGCACAACGTCGAGGTGCTGGCGGACTGGCTCGAGGGGCCGCTGGCCGATCCGGCGCATTGGGGACGGGCGCTGGTCAAGCCGTCGCCGGCAGGCGGTTAGCGCATGGCGGTCGGGGTGGGCATCGACTTCGGCACCACCAACTCCGCCGCCGCGGTGTACGACGGTGAGCGGGTGCGGCTGGTGCCCCTCGAGGGCGATGACCCGATCATGCCGTCGGCCACCTACATCGACCGCGAGCTGAAGGCGCTCACCGGTCAGCAGGCCATCGATCGCTACATCGACGACAACACCGGGCGAACGGTCGAGCTGATTCCCGAAGTCATTGCCGAGACCAGCGCCTTCGTCGAGCACGGCGACAGCGAGAACCCGGCGCCGGTGGAGACCACCACCCAGCGCATCTACGGCCGTCCGCTGGTGGACAGCGGCCTGCAGGGGCGACTGTTCCGCGGTACCAAGCGCCTGCTCGGCGACAGCAGCGTGCGCCGGCTGATGGTGTTCGAGCATCCGTTCCGTCTGGTGGCGCTGATCACGCCGCTGCTGCTGCGTATGCGCCGAGCCCTCGATCTCGAGGTCGGCCGCTGCGAAGAGGCCCACCTGGGCCATCCGGTCACCTTCGAAGGGCGGGAGCAGTTTCGCAACCAGACTGCCCTGACCCGGCTCGGCGAGGCCTACAAGCATGCCGGCATCGTCCGCCAGCACTTCTATCCGGAGCCGCTGGCGGCCACCGTCAGCTACCTCACGGCAAACCCTGACGTCGTCGGCGAGCACGTGCTGTGCCTCGATTTCGGCGGCGGCACCCTGGACTTCTGCGTGCTGCGCCGTCGCGCGGGTACATTCTCGGTGGTGACCACCCACGGCCTGGCGCTCGGCGGCGATCACATCGATCAGCGGTTGTTCAGCGCCCTGCTGTTTCCGCTGCTGGGCAAGGGCGAGCGCTGGCGCCGCCGCGGCATGGATCGGGAGATCGAGACCGACTTTCCCTTCGAAGACTACGAAGACCTGCTGCTGAACTGGGCGGTGACCTACACGCTGAATCAGAACCGCTACACCACGCCCGTCTTCGAGCGCCTGGCCCAGGGCGGGCCGGGCAGCGAGAAGTTCCGGCGCCTGAACGAGCTGATTCAGCGCAACCTCAGCTATCAGGTGTTTCAGGCCATCAAGGACTTCAAGGCCCGGCTCTCCGACGACGAAGAGGCCGTGCTCGACATCGCCGACATCGACGTCGAGGTGCGGCTGACGCGTGCCGACTTCGAGACCATCATCGCCGACCTGCTGGACCAGGTGGCGGATGCGCTGGATCGCACGCTGGCCAGGAGCGGGCTCCCAGCGTCCGCCATCGACATCGTGCTGCGCACCGGCGGATCCAGCCTGATTCCCGCGGTGCGGCGCATTCTCGAGTCGCGCTTTCCTGGCCGCGTGGTGGACCATGACCCGTTCACCAGCGTCGCCGCCGGGCTCGCCATCGCCGCCTACCACGGCTGGGAGTTCCGCCCCGAGGCGGGTTGAGTCCGGCCCCTCAGCGTTCGTCGGGCGGCTGCCAGGCCGGGTCGAGGGTCTGGAAGAACGACTTCAGCATGCGGTAGGTCAGCCCCCAGACGAAGTGGCCGCCCTCTAGCCGGTAGCCGTTGAACACGGTGGGCACGCCGGCCATGGGCAGCGTCTCGGTGTCGTGGCAGCCGTTGCTCGCCAGGCGGCGCAATGACGACCACACCACGCTGTGCACCTCGTAGTTGGGCGTGAACTCCGGATCGCCGTCGATAGCGTAGACGTGGGGGGCGATGAGCAGCCCGGTGGGCCGGCCCTTGGGCATGGCCTGCTGCTGATCCAGGGCGCCGAGAAAGTCGGCATCGTCGAGGGACAGGCCGATCTCCTCGAGGGTTTCCCGTTCCGCGGCGGCGCGCAGGTGCGCGTCCACGGGGTCGAGATGGCCGCCCGGGAACGCCATGTGGCCCGACCAGGGGTCGCCGGCCTTGATGGCGCGCTGGATGAACAGCACATCGGTGTCGTCGTTGCGTGGGCGCAGGATGATGGCCACCGCCGCCTGACGGTTGTGGCTCTGCGGATCCAGGCAGGAAGGCCGGTGCCCGGCCAGCCGGGCGCTGATGAAGCTCAAGCGGTGCATGACTCCTATATCATAGAGCCTCGTTCCCAGCCGAATCGAATCCGGAATCTCACATGGACCAACCAGCCGACGCCGGCGACCGCCCGGCCAACCACTGCTTCGTATGCGGGCCCTCCAATCCCGGAGGCCTCGGCGTGCGTTTCCGCATCGAGGACGACGTCTGCATCGGCGAGTTCACGCCGGGCCCGAATCAACGGGGCTACGACACCCTGACCCACGGCGGCATCATGTTCAGCCTGCTCGACGACGTCATGGCCAACTATCTGTGGCTGCAGGGGGTGAAGTGCTTCACCGCCCGCGCCGAGATCCGCTACCGCGAGCACCTGCCCATCGGCACGCCGGTGCGGCTCGAGGGGCGATGCGTGAAGCGCCGCGGCCGCCTGGCGCAGATGGAGGGTAAGATCGTGCGCGTCGACAACGACGTCGTGGTGGCTGAAGCCAGCGGCGCGTTCATGATCCCTGCCGACTGACCCCACCCGAGGAGAATGACCATGGCCGCCGTAACCGTGATCGCCATGCTGGCGCTGGTTCAGTACCTGTACTTTGCCGCCGAGGTGGGACGGGCCCGCGGCCGCAGCGGCCTGCAGGCGCCGGCCGTCACCGGCGACCCTGAGTTCGAACGGGTGTTTCGTGCCCACTACAACACCCTCGAGCAGCTCATCGTCTTCCTGCCGGCCGTCTACGCCGCCGGCTACTACGTGCACGAGCTGTACGCGGTTTCCGTGGGCATGGTCTACCTGGTGGGCCGCGTCTGGTACTTCCGCAGCTACGTGGCCGATCCCGGGCGCCGCGGCCCGGGCATGATGCTCACCTTCCTTGCCAACGCCGCGCTGGTTCTCGGCGCGCTGGTGGGCGCGGTGCTGGTCCTATTCTGAGGGCGCCAGCCGCCCCAGCCAGTCCAGAATCAGCGCGTTGGTGGCTTCCGGCTGCTCCTGCTGGATCCAGTGGCCGCAGGGCAGGGTGTGAACCTCGACCTGGGGCACGAACTCGGCGAGGCGCGGGCTTGCGGGCACCATGTCGTACTGGCCGTGGATCATCAGTGCGGGCTGCTCGACGATCTGCTGCTCGGCACCGATGATGTGCCAGTTGCGGGCGAAGTTGCGGTACCAGTTCAGGCCGCCGGTGAAGCCCGAGCGGCGGAAGGCGTCGACGAACACGGCCAGCTCCGCCTCGCTCATCATCAGCTCGCCGGGCACGTCGGTGGCCGTGGCCAGGTTGATGAGCGCCATGCCCGGGCCGAGGTCGCGGGGCGGTGCCAGCCACTGCCTGGTGCGGTAGAGGTTGCGCAGGAAGGTTTCCGCGTTGGCATCGAACACGCGATCGGCAACGCCCGGCTGCCGGTTGAAGTGGACGATGTAGAAGTCGCCGCCCAGGTGCTTCTCCCAGAAGCTCACCCAGTCGGTGGGCCCGCGCTCCAGGAAAGGCACGCTGAGGTTGATCACGGCGCGCACGCGTGGCCGGTGCAGCATGGCCAGGTTCCACACCACGATGGCGCCCCAGTCGTGGCCGACGAAGACGGCGTCGTCGTAGCCGTAGTGATCCAGCAGGCTCATCAGGTCGCCGCACAGGTGGGTGATGTCGTAGTCGGTCACCGCAGCGGGCCGGCTCGACCGGCCGTAGCCGCGCTGATTGGGCACGATGACGTGATAGCCCGCCGCCACCAGCGCGGGAATCTGGTGGCGCCAGGAGTAGGCGTGCTCCGGCCAGCCGTGGCACAGCACGATGGGGCCGCGGGGGCCGCCATGACCGGCTTCGAACACCTCCAGGGTGACGCCGTCCAGGTCGATCAGTCGGGGATCCGGGAATGGCTGCATGGTCGGCTCCGTGCTACTGGCTCATGTACCAGCCGCCGTTCGGCGACAGCGTCTGGCCGGTGACGAACCGCGCCTCGTCGCTGGCGAGATAGACGGCCGCCCAGGCGATGTCGTCCGGCTCGCCCAGCCGCCCCATGGGCGTCTGCTGCTCGAGCAGCGGATGCATGGGCTTCAGCGGATCGGTCATGTCGGTTTTGATCCAGCCGGGCGCCAGGGCGTTGACGCGAATGTCGTGGGGGGCCAGCTCGTGGGCAAGCGCTCGGGTGAAGCCGAGGATGCCGGCCTTGGCCGCGCAGTAGGCGGTACCGCCGCTGCGGCCGAAGGTGCCCATGATGCTGCCCATGTTGATGATGGCGCCGGCCCCCAGCGGCCGCATGCGCTTCACCGCCTCGCGGCAGCAGTAGAACGTGCCGTTCATGTGCACGCCGATCATGCGCGCCCAGGCGGCGTCGGTGACGCCGACGATGCCGCCGTCCAGGGCGTCCTCGGGCTCCTCGCCGCGCAGCAGCGCCTCGGCCTGGCGGGCGATGCGCTCGCGGGCGGCGTTGTCGCCCTCCAGGCCGCTGATGCCGGCGTTGTTGACCAGGATGTCGACCCGTTCGGTGAGCGCGTCGACCTGCTCGAACATGGCCGCCACCGAGCCGGAGTCGCTGACGTCACAGGCCACGGCTTCGCCATTCAGAGCATCGGCGGTGGCCCGCGCCGCCGCCAGGTTGAGATCGTTGACGATCACCCGGGCGCCTTCCTCATGCATGCGGCGTGCGATCTGGGCACCGAGCCCGCGGGCGGCCCCCGTGATCAATGCGGTCTTCCCCTGCAGTCGCTTCATGTTCAGACGTCACCCTCTCCCGGAGTCCGGGCAAGATGAGCGAAAGCCGTCCGGCGCGCAAGTCGGTATCATCGGTGTCGCTGGACCCGTTACATCGCGGAGATTCGACATGGAGATGATGCTGCTGGCATCGCTGCTGTTTCTGGGCACCCACCTCGGCATCAGCAGCACCGGCATGCGCGCCCGCATGGTGGCGCTGCTCGGCGAGCGCGGGTACCTGGCCGGCTACTCACTGGTGGCTGCGCTCACCCTGGGGTACCTGATCTGGGTGTACGGGGCGCTGCCGCGGTACGACTATCTGTGGCTGCCGTCACCGATCCTGTATGCGGTCACCAAGGCCGTGATGCCGATTGCCACGGTGCTGCTGGTGGGCGGGTTCATGGTGCGCAACCCCACGGCGGTGGGCCAGGAGGGCCTGCTGCGGGCGACCGGCACGGCGGTGGAGCGTGAGACCGCGGCCCGGGCGGAGCGGGTCGCGCTGGGGGTCAACCGGATCACCCGTCATCCGTTCCAATGGTCGGTGGTGCTGTGGGCGTCGGCGCATCTGCTCGCCAACGGTGACAGCGTGTCGGTGGTGTTCTTCGGCACGTTCCTGATCCTCGGCCTGGCCGGCAGCATGCTGATCGATCGCAAGAAGGCGGCGCGGCTCGGTGACGACTGGCTGGCTTTCGCCCGGACCACTTCCAACGTGCCGTTCGCGGCCATCCTCAGGGGCGACAACCGGCTGGTGGCGAAGGAGCTGATCCTGCCGGTGCTGGTGGGGCTGGCGGTCTACGCCCTGTTCTACTGGGGCCATCCCTGGCTGGCGGGCGTTCGCATTGCTTGATCGGCGCGCCGCCCTCAGGGCTGGCACGCTTTTCCTGGCGGTGGTGGCGCTGGCCGCGGCGGTGGCGGCATGGACCTACGTCGATCGCGCCGCGCACCTTGCTCGCAGCACCGCGCTGATCGCGGCCCAGACCAGCACCTTCCTGACGGTGTGGATCGACGCCCGGCTGGGTGCGGTGGGGGCGCTGGCGGAGCGTCGCGCCGACGCCTACGCGGACGCTGCCGACGCTTTCCACGACGCCGACGCTTTCCGCGAGGCGGCCGCCGGCCTGCTCGAGCGCTGGCCCGGGTTGCGGGCGTTGAACTGGGTGGACGGTGACGGCGTGATTCGCGTCGTCATGCCGGTGGCGGGCAACGAGGCGGCCCTCGGCAGCCGCCTCTACGACCACCCGGCGACCCACGTGGTGGAGGCGGTGCGGAAGGCGGCCGCCGGCAACGCGCCCACTCGAACCGCCTCGGTGTCGCTGATTCAGGGCGGCCGCGGCTTCGCCTTCTACTGGCCCATGCGCCGCCCGGACGGGTCGCTGGCGGGCTTTCTGAACGGTGTGGTCGACGTCGATCGGCTGGTCGCCAACTCCGATGTGCTGGCTAACCTGGGTCAGGACCATTGGCTGGAGCTCCGCGACCCCGACGGCACCATCACCTGGAGCAACACCGATCTGCCGGCGGGCGCATGGCGGCTCGCCAGCGAGCAGCACATGTTCATCCTCGGGCTCGACTGGGTGCTGACCCTGGCGCCCACGCCGGGGCGGATCGCCGCGGTGGTGGGCGGCCGCGAGCTCGCCATCTGGGTGGCGGGCAGCGGGTTGCTGGCCGCTCTGCTGGCGCTCGCCCTGTGGCGCCGCTGGCTGGTGGAGGCGCGGGGTCGGCGGCGTGGCCAAATCCTGCGCGACCTGGTGGACCGGCTGCCGCACCCGGTGTTTCTGGTGGACGCTGACGGCCGTTTCCGCTTCGTAAACGAAGCGCTGGCGGCGCTGTGCGGCGTCGATCGGTCGGTGCTGCTGGGTGCCGGTCCGGAGCGCCTGCCGTCGACGCCGGAAGAGGTGGCCGACTTCGTCGGCGCCAACGCCAGAGCCCTGGCCGCCAGCGGCCCGGAGGCAAGGGAAGAGACACTGACCGACGCCGGCGGCCGCCAGCGGCTGCTGGAGATGGTGCGCATGCCCTATACCGACCCGGTCGATCAGACGCCCGCCGTGCTCGGCATCGGCGTCGACGTCACCGGCCGCCACGATCAGCAGCGCCTGCGCGCGCGCATCGCCACCGCCCTGGATCAAGCCGGGGAAGCCATCGCCGTGCTCGATCGGCATGGCCGCATAGAGTTTGCCAACAGCGCGTTCAGCCAGATGATGGGGGTCGGCGAGCGCGACGTTCGCGGGCTCGGCGTAGAGGCGTTCGCGGTGCCGGGCAGCGACGACGATTCCCTGATCGCCGAGATCGCGGCCACGCTGCGCAGCGGCCAGTCGTGGCGGCGGCGCTACACCTCCCGCTGGGCCGATGGCGACCGGGTGCGCGACGCCACGGTGTCGCCGTTTCGCGACGAGTCCGGTCGTGTGTCCGGCTACGTGGGTGTGCTGCGCGACGTGACTCGCGAGCAGCAGCTCGAGGCGGAGCTGCGTCAGGCCCAGAAGCTCGAGGCGGTGGGACGGCTGTCCGGCGGTATCGCTCACGACTTCAACAACCTGCTGACGGTGATCCTGGGCTTTGCGGAGATGCTGCAGGACGAGGTTTCCCAGGGCAGCAGCGCCCGGGCGGCGGTCGCCGAAATCAGCAGGGCGGCGGAACGGGCAGCGGAGCTGACCCGCAAGCTGCTCGCCTTCAGCCGCCGCGGTGGCGGCACGGGCTCCGCGGCGTTGAACCCCGTGGTATCGGGTATGGTGCCCATGCTCGACCGGCTGCTCGGCGACCACGTCAGCATGGCGCTGGAGCTGGGCGAGGACGTGGGCCGCGTCGACGCGGAGCCCGGCGAGATCGAGCAGATCATCGTCAACCTCTGCCTCAACGCCCGGGACGCCATGCCGGAAGGCGGCCGCATCGTGGTGCGGACGTCGCTGCGCGACGCTGCGGTGGCGCCGCCGGCGGTGCAGACCAGGCTGGCGCCGGGACGCCATGCCGTGCTGGAGGTGCAGGACGAGGGGGTCGGCATGGCCGCCGAGGTGGAGCAGCACATCTTCGAGCCGTTCTTCACCACCAAGGACGTGGGCGCCGGCAGCGGCCTCGGGTTGTCTATCGTCTACGGCATCGTCGAGCAGCGCCGCGGGGCGATCGAGGTGCGCACCATGCCGGGTGCCGGGACGGCCATGGCGGTCTGGCTGCCGGAAGCGACTGCTACTGCTGACGCTTGAAATTTCCGGCAGGGACCCTATGTTGGCGGCTCTGCACCAAGCGGCGAGATGACCCATCCATGATCGAAGCGGATCAGCTCAGTCGGCGCTACGGCGGCTTCCTAGCCGTCAACGAGGTTTCCTTCGCCATCGGCCATGGGGAGATCGTCGGCCTGCTCGGTCACAACGGGGCCGGCAAGACCACCATCATGAAGATGCTCACCGGCTACCTGGAGCCGAGCGCAGGCGCGGTGCGTATCGACGGCACCACGGTGGAGGACCACAGGCAGCAGGTGCAGCGGCAGATCGGCTACCTGCCCGAGAACCTGCCGCTGTATCCCGAGCTGACGGTGGTGGACTACCTGACCTACGCCGCCGGCCTGCGCGGCGTCGATGCCGCTGTGGCGGTGCCCCGGGTGATCGAGGCCACGGAGCTCGGCGGCAAGGCGTTCGACGCCATCGCCACGTTGTCCCGGGGCTACAAGCAGCGTCTCGGGGTGGCGCAGGCCATCCTGCACGAGCCGCGCTTTCTGATTCTCGACGAACCCACCAACGGCCTCGACCCGGGTCAGACCCAGCACATGCGGTCTCTGATCAAGCGGTTGTCGGCGCAGGCCACGGTCATCCTCTCGACCCACATCATGCAGGAGGTCAATGCGGTCTGCGATCGGGTGCTGATCCTGCGCAACGGCGTGCTGGCGCTGGACGAGCGCCTCGAGGCGCTGCGCGACAGCAACCGCCTGCAGGTGCGCAGCGCCATCGGCGCCGAACTCGGGACGCTGCTCGAGTCGGTGCCCGGCGTTCGCCGCTGGCAGCGGCTCGACCAGGGCGGCTGGGAGATCGAGACCGAGGGCACGGCCGACCAGGTAGCGGGGCGGGTCGCCGTGGCGCTGGTGGGCGCGGGGATGCCGATCTATGAGCTGGCATCGGCCCAGCGCGATCTGGAATCGGTGTTTCGCGAGGTGAACGAATCGGAGGGTGAGCTGCATGCGGTTTGACATGATCCGGAGGATCGCACGCAAGGAGCTGACCCTGTTCTTCGCGTCGCCCATCGGCTATCTGTTCCTGCTCGCGTTCCTGGCCGTCACCCTGTTCGTGTTCTTCTGGGGCGAGGCCTACTTCGCCCGCAACATCGCCGACGTCCGGCCCATGTTCGAGTGGATGCCGGTGCTGCTCATCTTCCTGTGCGCGGCCATCACCATGCGGATGTGGAGCGAGGAGCGGCGCACCGGCACCCTCGAGTTCGTCGCCACCCTGCCGGTCAGCGGCTGGGAGTTCGTGGTGGGCAAGTTCCTCGCCTGCTGGGCGCTGCTGGCCGTGGCCCTGCTGCTGACCCTTCCGCTGCCGGTCAGCGTGGCGCTGATCGCGCAGCTCGACTGGGGTCCGGTGCTGGCCGGTTACCTGGCGGCCATGCTGCTGGGCGGCGCCTATCTCGCCATCGGCCTGTTCGTCAGCGCCCGCACCGACAGTCAGATCGTCAGCCTGATCCTGGCCTCGTTCGGCGCGGGCGTGTTCTATCTGCTCGGCAGTCCGGTGCTCACCGATCTGGTGAGCGGGTTCTGGGCCGAACTGCTGCGCGGCCTCGGCAGCGGCTCCCGGTTCGAGTCCATCACCCGCGGCGTGCTGGACGCCCGCGACCTCTACTACTACGTGTCGCTGGCGCTGGTGTTCCTGACCCTGAACGTCTATGCCCTGGAGGTGCAGCGCTGGTCTGCCGGGGCGTCGAGCCGCCGCCACCGGACCTGGATGCTGGCCACCGGCCTGCTGGTGGCGAACCTGCTCGCCGCCAACCTCTGGCTGGGCCAGCTCACCGGATTGCGCGTCGACGTCACCCAGGGACGCATCTACTCCATCTCGGACGCCACCCGCAGCTATCTGGCCCAGCTCAAGGAGCCGCTGCTGATTCGCGGCTACTTCAGCGCCAAGACGCACCCGTTGCTGGCGCCGCTGGTGCCACAGCTTCGCGATCTGCTCGAGGAGTACGCCATCGCCGGCGGCGATCGGGTGCGGGTTGAGGTGATCGACCCGGTGGCCCATCCGGAGCTCGAGGACGAGGCCAACAGCAAGTACGGCATCCGGCCGGTGCCGTTCCAGGTCGCCGACCGGTACCAGTCGAGCCTGGTGAATTCCTACTTCGACGTGCTGGTCAGCTACGGCGATCAGCACGAGGTGCTCGGCTTTCGCGACCTCATCGAGGTGAAGGTGATCAGCGACTCCGAGCTGGACGTGCAGCTTCGCAATCCCGAGTTCGATCTGACCCGCGCCATCAAGAAGGTGCTGTACGGGTTCCAGGGCGGCGGCGGCCTGTTCGAGAACATCCAGCAACCGGTGCGCTTCGTCGGCTACCTGTCGGCCAACTCGGTGCTGCCGCCGGCGCTGGCGGAGTACCGCCAGGTGCTGGCAGGCGTGCTGGAAGACCTCGGCGCCGAAGGCGGCGAGAAGTTCTCCGCCGAGATCGTCGATCCCGAGGCCGGTGACGGCAGCCTCGCGGCCGAGATCGAGGAGCGATATGGCTTCCGGCCCATGGCCGCGAGCCTGTTCGACCTGAACCAGTTCTACTTCTACATGACCCTCGGTGACGGCGACACGCTGCTGCAGATCCCGCTGCCGGACACGCTCACCGCCGAGGCCACCCGGCGCGGCATCGAGGAGGGCCTGAAGCGCTTTGCCGATGGGCTGCTGAAGTCCGTGGCGCTGTCGGCGCCGCAGGCGCCGCCGTCGATGATGGGCATGCCGCAGCCGGCGGCCGGCAACAGCTTCACCCAGCTGCGCGACTTCCTGAGCCAGGATTTCAACGTGGTGGACGCCGACCTGGACAGCGGCCGTGCGCCTGAGGCCGCGGCCGTACTGCTGGTGCTGGATCCGCAGGGGCTCGACGAGCGGGCCGTGTTCGCGGTCGACCAGTTCCTGATGAAGGGCGGCACCGTGGTGGTGGCCACCGGCGGCTACTCCGCCAGCCTCGACCAGCGCACGCTGACCGCGGTGCCGCGCACCTCGGGCCTCGAGGACTGGCTTGCCCAGCATGGCGTCAGCATCGGCGACGGCCTGGTGATGGATCCGCAGAACGCGGCGTTTCCGGCTCCGGTGACGCGGCAGGTGGGCGGCTTCAGCTTCCAGGAGCTGGTGATGCTCGACTACCCGTACTTCGTCGATGTCCGGCCGCCGGGGCTGAACCCCGACATCGGCATCACGGCGGCGCTGCCCCAGGTCACCGTCACCTGGGCATCGCCGCTGACGGCGCAGGTACCTGACGGCGCCGCCATCACCGTCACGCCGTTGCTCACCAGCTCGCCCGGAAGCTGGATCTCCACCGACCCCGACGTCATGCCGCGCATCACCGACGACGGGCTGTCCGGGTTCACCCCGAGCGGCGATGCAGGTGCCCGTACCCTCGGGGTCATGCTGGAGGGCCGGTTCACCTCTGCGTTCGCCGGTGAGCGCTCGCCGCTGCTGGCGGCCGTGGAGTCGGACGTCGGTGCCGATGAGGACCGGGAGACCGATATCGACGCCGCCACGCTGGATGAAGCCGAACCGGTGTCCACCGAAGACCGGCTGGGCGTGGTCAGCAGCGTGATCGAGCGCTCGCCGGAGTCGGCCCGCCTGATCGTGGTGGGCTCCAACGACTTTCTGGCGGATCAGGTGCTGCGCGTGATCGGCTCGGCCGAAGGCACGATCTATGGCAACAGCCTGAACCTGGTGGCCAATATGGCCGACTGGGCAGTGGAAGACAGCAGCCTCCTCGACATTCGCGCGCGCGGACGCTTCAACCGCACGCTGCCGCCGCTGGAGACCACCCAGCAGGCCGGCATGGAGGCGCTCAACTACGCGGCCGCACTGATCGGCGTGGCGCTGGTGTTCGGCTGGCACCGGCGTCGGGTGCGCCGCGACCAACGGACCTATCGGCAATGGCTCAAGGAGGATGCGGCATGAGCGGGCGGGTCGGCATGCTCGGCGTCGTGCTGGCACTGCAGCTCGCGGTGGCCGGCGTGCTGCTGCTCACCGCGCGCGGCGGCGGCGATGCACAGGGAGGACCATTGCTCACCTTTGCCGCGGCAGAGGTGGATGCCATCGAGCTGCACGACGGTGCCGGCCAGTCGGTAGCGCTCGACCGGGTCGGCGATGGCTGGCAGCTTGCCGACGGACACCCGGCCGACGCCGCCAAGGTGACGGAGCTGCTGGAACGGCTGTCGGCGCTGGAGGCGGCGTGGCCGGTAGCGACGACGGCGGCGGCCGCCGATCGCTTCGAGGTCTCGGCGGACAGCCACCAGCGGCAGCTGATCCTGCGCGCCGGCGAGCGGACCCTGGCCGACGCCTACTTCGGCACCTCGCCCGGATTTCAGCGCGTGCATGCCCGCCGGGCTGACGACGAGGCCGTGTACAGCGTGGCGCTTTCCAACTACCAGCTGCCGGTGAGCTCGAACGACTGGCTGGATCGCACCCTGCTGCAGCCGCGGGGCGAGCTCACCGCCGTGGCCAGGGAGGGTGAATGGGCTCTCAGCCGCAGCGACGAGGGGTGGCTGCTGGACGGCGCCGCGGCCGACCAGGAAGCGGCTGCCGACCTGGCGCGGCGGTTCTCGGAGCTGCGGGTCTCCGGCGTCGCTGCCGGGCTCGGTGACGGCTTCGCGGCGCAGGCCGAGTTCCGTCTCGCCGACGCCGACGGCGACTACCGGCTGACGCTCCATGCCGATGCCGCAGGCGACGCGTTCCGCCTGACGTCCGATCGTCGCGACGGCGTCTACGAGCTGGCCGCCTTCGTGGCGGAGCCGCTGCTGCAGGAGGCCGACGGTCTGCGTCCGGGAGACGCGGCCGCATCCAACCTCCCGCCATGATCGTTGCATCGTGCCATCCGCTGCGGGCTGCGCCTCCGTCGAGGTCGTCGGGGTGAGCCTGCGGAACGGTCCCGGGCGCGCCACCAGCATCGTTCATACGGATTTCGGGGCCTATCTCAATGGTCTGACGGGCCAGCAGAACGGCAACGGCACCCTGGCGTTCTTCGACCTCGACCGCACTCTGATCGCTGGCTACTCGGTATCGGCGCTGGTCTGGGCGCGCCTGCGCAGCGACTCGGTGCCGCTGCGGCGCCTGCTGTCGGCGGCGATGGCTTTCCTGCGCTATGGGCTGGGCCGCGTCGACTACCACGAGCTGCTGGCCACCACGGTGCGCGACCTGGGCGGCGAGTCGTCGGCCAAGCTCGAGGCGCTGGGCGAGCGCGCATTCCGGGAGCGCGTGCGCGGCTGGATATATGACGAGGCCCGGGTGCTGGTCGACACCCACCGGCGGGCGGGCCATCATCTGGTGATGGTCACCTCGGCGACCCGCTTTCAGGCAGCGCCGGTGGCCCGGGACCTGGGCCTGGACGAGCTGTGCTGCACCGAAGTGGAGGAGTACCAGGGGGTGATCACCGGGAACGCGCGGCCGTGCTTCGGCGTCGGCAAGCTGGCGGCCGCCGAGCACATTGCCCGCATGCGGCGTGCCGCCATGGCGCATGCATACTTCTACTCCGACAGCAGCGATGACCTGCCGCTGCTGGAGGCTGTTGGCCGGCCGGTCGTGGTGAACCCGAAGCCGGCCATGGCCCGCCTGGCGCGCGCCCGGGGCTGGCCCAGCCTGATGTTCCAGCCACCGGGCGGTGCGCCGCCGCCGTCAGCTTGAGGAGCGACATGTACGACCTGTATACCTGGGCCACGCCGAACGGCCGCAAGATCTCCATCATGCTCGAGGAGCTGGGGCTGCCATACACGGTGCATCCCGTGGACCTCGGCCAGGGCGAGCAGCTTACGCCGGAGTTCCGCCGCATCAGTCCCAACGGCAAGATCCCCGCCATCGTCGATCGCAGCGACAACCGCTCGCTGATGGAGTCCGGCGCGATCCTTCTCTACCTGGCTGAACGTCACGACCGGTTCTGGGGCGATGACCGCTGGCAGACGGTGGAGTGGCTGATGCTGCAGATGGGCGGGGTGGGTCCCATGCTCGGCCAGGCCCACCACTTCCTGCACTTCAATCCGGGCCTGGACCCGTATGCCGAGACCCGCTTCCGCACCGAGGCGCGCCGCCTCTACGGGGTGCTGGACGATCGCCTGACGCGGCGCGACTTCCTGTCGGGCAGCTACTCCATCGCCGACATCGCCACCTGGCCGTGGATCTCTCGCTACGAGTGGCAGGGCATCGACTGGGAGGAGTTCCCGCACCTCAAGCGCTGGTATCTGCAGATTGCCGATCGGCCCGCGGTGCAGCGCGGCTACGACGTTCCCCACAAGGTCAACGAGATCCCGCGGCCGTGATGCCACCCGGGGCCATGCCCCGCGCCTTCAGCCCGCGTTCAGCCAGGGCCCGCCAGACTGTGGCGATGATGCCGGCCCTGCTTCGAACCATCGCGCTGCTCACGGCCCTGCTGCTGCCGGCCGTGGCCGCCGCTTCGGCACCTGCGGAGACACTCCTGCGCTACCGGGCCTTCGTGGCCGGCGCGCCGGTGGGTGAGGCCGAGGTCACGGTGCGGGTGGCCGACGGCGAGTACCAGGTGCGGGGCCAGGCGTCGTCGAACAGCTTTCTGTCTGCCTTCTCGCCCTGGCGCAACGCCTTCGCCGCCACCGGCCGCATCGACGCCGACGGCCACGCACCCGCCGAGTTCGGCTATCAGGAGCGCAGCGGCCGCGACAGCCGCGACGTTTCGGCGCGCGACGGCGAGGTGCTGGTGATCAAGAACGGCAGGCCGCGCTCGCAGCATCCCATACCCGATGGCCTGGACGTGGTCAGCGCGCTGTTCGTGGCGCCTGGATGCGACGGCGATCGGGTGCTGCACACCGGTCGCCACGCCTATCGGCTCCTGCATCTTGCCGAGACCGATCGCGGCTGCCGTTACCGCGTCAGCGACGAAGACGACTCGACCTTCGACGTCGAGCTCAGCTTCGGTCACCGGGATGGCCTGCGGGTACCCGAGCGCATCACCGTGTACGCCTGGGTGACCGGGTGGGTAGAGCTGCAGCCGGCGCCGCCACAGACCACTGCAGCGCTGCGTCCGAAGCGGTAGAATTCCCGCCTTTGTCCGACATCGAAAGCGGGAGACTCATCATGCGTGAAGCCTGGATCATCGACGCCGTTCGTTCGCCCCGTGGCCGCGGCAAGCCCGGGGTGGGCAGCCTCAGCCACATTCATCCGCAGCGCTGCCTGGCCCAGGTGCTGAACGGGCTCAAGGACAGGGTGGGCTTCGACCCGGCCGACATCGAGGACGTGGTGGCCGGCTGCGGCACCGGCAGCGGTGATCACGCCCACGACATCGCCCGCATGTCCGTGCTCGACGCCGGCTGGCCGATCTCGGTCACCGGCGTGACCCTGCACCGCTTCTGCGGCAGCGGCCAGCAGGCGGTGAACTTCGCCGCCATGGGCGTCATGTCGGGTCAGCAGGAGGCGGTGGTGGCCGGCGGCGTCGAGTTCATGTCCCGCTACGCGCCGGTGCACGCCAACGGCTTCCATGCCAACAACGAGCATCTGCTGGGCCTGCACCCGCAGATCCCCCAGGGCATCTCGGCGGACCTGATCGCCACCATCGAGGGCTTCAGCCGCGAGGACGTGGACCGCTACGCGGTGGAAAGCCAGGCCCGGGCGCTGGCCTCCATCGAAGCCGGGCGTTTCAAGCACGCGCTGGTGCCCATCTACAACGACGACGGCTCCCTGGCGCTTGACCGGGACGAGCACGTGCGCCCGGGCACCACGCTGGAGAGCCTCGAGGGCCTGAAGGCGTCGTTCGAGGCCCTGGGCGGCAAGCCGGTGGACGGCTTCCCGAAGCCGTTCGACGACATGGCGAAGGACAAGTACCCGCAGATCGACCGCGTTCGCCACGTGCATCACGCCGGCAACTCGTCCGGCGTCGTGGACGGTGCCAGCGCCGTGCTGGTGGTGAGCCCCGAGTACGCCAAGGCCCACGGCCTGAAGCCGCGGGCGCGCATCCGCATGACGGCCACCGCCGGCACCGAGCCGCTGATCATGCTGACAGCGCCGGGACCGGCCGCGCAGAACTGCCTGAAGAAGGCGGGCATGACCAGGAACGACATCGATCTCTGGGAGATCAACGAGGCGTTCGCGGCGGTGGTGCTCAAGTTCATGAAGGACCTGGATGTGTCCCACGACGTCGTCAACGTCGACGGCGGCGCCATCGCCCTCGGGCATCCCATCGGTGCCACCGGCGGCATGCTGATCGGCACCGCCATCGACACCATGGAGCGCCTGGACAAGTCCACGGCCCTGGTAGCCATGTGCACCGGTGGCGGCATGGGTACCGCCACGATCCTGGAGCGCATGTAGGCATGGACGGCCCCGAGCTGCCCGACGGCGGCTCGGGGCCCTCCGCCATGCGGACACACGGTGCGCCACCTCAACTATAACCATCTGCTGTACTTCTGGACCGTGGCGCGCGAGGGCAGCATTGCCCGGGCCTCGGAGGTGCTGTTCCTCACCCCGCAGACCATCAGCGGCCAGATCAAGCTGCTGGAGGAAGCCGTCGGCAAGCCGCTGTTCCACCGCGTCGGGCGGCGGCTGGTGCTGTCCGAGACGGGCCAGCTCGTCAACGAGTACGCCGACGAGATCTTCTCACTCGGCGCCGAGCTCGCCGAGCGCATGAAGCGCGAGAATCCCGGCACGCCACAGGCGCTCAACGTCGGCCTGGTCAACTCCATCGCCAAGCTGATCGGTTATCAGATTCTGCACCCGGCGCTGGCCTCCGCCGACGGGGTGCGCCTGACCTGCTGGGAAGGGCCGCTGGAAAAGCTGCTCGCCGACCTGGCCGTGCACCGGCTCGACCTGGTGATCTCCGATCACCCCATTCCCACGGGTCTGAGCGTGCGGGCCTACAACCACGTGCTCGGGGAGAGTGGGGTCTCGTTCTTCGCCGATGCGGCGCTGACGAAGCGCTACGCGGCCGGCTTCCCCGGCTCTCTGGACGGTGCGCCGATGCTGCTGCCGGTAAACACCAGCGCCCTGCGCCGGCGTCTCGACGACTGGTTCGAGGCCCGTGATCTGCGGCCGCGCGTGATCGCCGAGTTCGACGACAGCGCCCTGCTGAAGGCATTCGGGGAGGCCGGCATCGGCCTGTTCCCGGCACCCACCGCCATAGCCAGGCAGGTGGAGCGTATGTACGGGGCGCGCCGGATCGGCGAGGTGGAGGGCGTTCAGGAGACCTACTACGCGATCTCGCCGGAGCGCAAGATCAAGCATCCGGCCACCCTGAAAATCACCGAATCGGCTCGGGCGCGGCTGTTCACCTGAGACCCGCCCGGCTGACCCGAGGCGGTCCCGGTCAGGCGCGATCGAGCTCGCGCAGCCGTGCCGGGGGAATGCACAGCGCCTCAGCCAGGTCGGCCAGGTAGACCCGGCCCGCGGCGGTGCCGATGTCGGTGTGGCGGCGCGCCTCCCGGTAGACGACGGCGGCCAGCGCCGGCGGGTGCCGGCGACCCATGACGTCCCGTGGGCGTGGCAGCGTGGGGGGCGAATCGGCAAGCGGTGCGGTCTGAACGTGCAGGGGCATCGTGACGCCCTCGGTGGCTTGCACGCTACGGTGGCAGAGCCCGCGCCCGGCCGACAGCGGGTTGTTCCTGAGGGAACGTTCGCGGATTCCGAATCCCGCCGGCCCTCACCCCCGCGCGCTGACCGCCGCCCACAGGGCGCTGCCCAGGGCCTCCACGGCTGCAGCCGGATAGGGCCGCGCCGGACCGCTGCCCCATACCGGGCCCGGCCAAGCCGCGTCGTCGCTGCGCCGGCCGACCACGTGGATGTGTAGCTGCGCCACCACGTTGCCGAGCGCGCCGACGTTGATCTTCTCGGCGCCGCGCGCCAGCAGCGCCCGGGACACCGCGTCGATCTCGGCGAACACGCCGCTGCGCTCGTCGCCCGTCAGCTCGTGCAGCTCGCGCAGCCCGGAACGTCGCGGCACCAGGATGCACCACGGGAAGCGGCTGTCGTTCATGAGCAGCAGCCGGCTCACCGCCAGATCACCCAGCGCCCGGCAGTCGGCTGCCAGGCGCGGGTGCAGTTCGAAGTTGCGCTGGGTCACCTCGGCAGGGTAGCCGATGCACGCTTCGTCGCCCAGGCCGGCAGTCGCATGCCCGGCACCAGCATGGGCACGCGCTTGCGATAGCTGCGGTAGGCGTCGCCGTGCTCGCGCACCAGGTCCCGCTCCTCCAGACCGGCGCCCACCACGATGTACGCCGTCGTCGCCAGGGCGAACAGCAGGTGCGAGGCCGTCATGTACGGCGTGCACCAGAACACGAACAGCCAGCCGACGTACAGAGGGTGCCGCACCACGCGGTAGGGCCATGGCGTGACGAACCGCAGCGGTGTGTAGGGCACGCCGCGGAAGTGCAGCCACACCTGCCGAAGCCCGAACAGGTCCGAGTGACTGGTGAGGAACGTCGACGCCAGCACCAGCGCCCAGCCGAAGGCGAAGCCGCCGTACAGGGTGCCCTGGGCCAGCGGATCCTCCAGATGCCAGATGATGCCACCCACCGGTTCCCAGAACGCGAACAGGGCAAGCAGCAGCAGGCTCGAGAGCAGCACGTAGGTGCTGCGCTCGGCTGGCGTGGGAACGATGCGCGTCCACCAGCGCTTGAAGGCCGGGCGGGCCATGACGCTGTGCTGCACGGCGAACAGACCGAGCAGGGCGGCGTCGATCAGCAGCGCCGTCCCCAGCGGCAGGCTGGGCGCGCCGTCGAGGCGGGTGGGCACGGCGAAGTTGCCGATGAAGCCGATGGCGTAGAGAAACGTGGCGAAGAACACCAGGTAGCTCAGCATTCCGTAGCCGAGTATGGCCCATCGTCCGGCAGCGGTGGCCGAGAACGGTGTCGCCAGTGGTTTCGGTGTGGTCATGACGTTCGCTCCTTTGGTCCGGATTGGTCCGACTCTGTCTTTGGCTCCTTGTCAGTCTGGGGCTAGACTGTCTGACCTGCATGATCAGGCGTTGACCCGGAGCTGATCATTCTGTGACCTCGGGTCGACGGTGATGAGGAGGTGGGCCGATGGCCGACGTCTTTATGTTCGATCCGTTCGAGCTGGACATGCAGCGCAGGGAGCTGCGCCGCCACGGCGAGGTGGTGGACGTTCAGGCGAAGGTTCTGGACCTGCTTGCCTATCTGGTACGGCACCGCGACCGGGCGGTCCCGAAGGAAGAGCTGATTGGCGCGGTCTGGCCGGACACGGTGGTCACGGACGCTGTGCTGACCAGCGCCGTGCGGAAGGCGCGGCGCGCGCTGGGCGACGAGGCCGGCCACGGCGGTCTGATCCGCACGGTGCACGGTCACGGCTACCGGTTCGTCGGTGAGGCACGGGGCCTCGGCGCTTCCGACCGGCCACGCCTGGAGGGCGCCAGCGCTCCGTCCCATCGGCCCAGCATAGCCGTGCTGCCGTTCTCCAGCGGGCACGCTGATGATGGGCAGAACTTTCTCGGCGAGGCGATCGCGGTCGACATCACCACGCTCCTGGCCCGGCATCGCTGGCTCGAGGTGATCGGTCGCTCACGGGCGCGCTCCCCGGAGGCCGACTATCTGGTGTCCGGCACGGTGCAGCGTACGGGCCGCCGGCTGCGGGTGACTGCGGAGCTCGACGACGGCACCTCCGGGCGCCATCTCTGGGGCGACATCTACGATCGTCAGGTGGACGACCTCTTCGAAGTTCAGGACGAGATCACGCGCATGGTGGTTGGGCGGCTCGAGCCCGAGATCGGCATGGCCGAGCGGCACAAGGTGGCGCGCTCGGCGCATCCCGACCTGGCCGCCTGGGAGTGCTTCCATCTGGGCCTGATGCACTTCTACCGGTTCACCGCGGCCGATAATGCACAAGCGCAACGGCTGCTCGATCGCAGCCGGACCCTGGATCCGGACTTCGGTGAGGCCCACGCCTGGTGGGCCTACGCGGTGGTGCTTGGCATGGTCTACTGGGACGATGAACCTTGCGCGGCGCGGCTGCAGAATGCTCTGGATGCTACGCAGACGGCCCTGGACATCGACGGCCAGAACGCGGTGTTCTACGCGCTCAAGGCGCGGGTGCAGCTCGCCCGGTGCGAGTATGAGCGGGCCATCCACGAGAACCAGATCGCCATCGAGATGAATCCGACCCTGGCGGTGGCCCACTGCAGCCTCGGCGACTCATTGGCCTACGAGGGACGCTACGACGAAGCGCTGGAGCGGTTCGAGTCGGCGCTGGCGCTGAGCCCGAACGACCCCCAACGCTGGGCATTCCTGTCGTACGGCGCCCTGGCGCTGTTGTTCAAGCGTGACTTCGAGCAGGCGCTGGCTTGGGCGCGGCGAGCGCTGGAGGTGCCGAATTGCCAGTACTGGGCATTGGCCCATCAGGTCGTGGCCCTGGCCTGCCTCGATCGCCAGGACGAGTTGCCGCGGGCGGTGGCGGCGCTGAGCGCCGCCCGCGCCGACTTTTCGGTAGCGTTCGCACGGCGCAAGCTGTTCTTCCTCAAGCGTGAGGATCAGATCGAGCTGTACCTGCAGGGCTTGCGCCGGGCGGGCGTGGCGGAGGTCTGATCCGCACGCCGGCGCCAGCGCTTGCGTTCACTTAGCCGCGTCGGCCGCGAACTTGGCGTAGGCGGCGGCCGTGCCCTGAGCCATCTTGTCGCCGTCGAACGGAATCGACATCTCCGGGGTGAACTCCAGCACCACGCGCTCGGGGGTGTCGAGGAACTTGATGAACAGTGCCGGGTCCAGGTTGCGGGTGAAGGCGTTGCCGTCGTCGGTGCGGCGGCTCATACCCGCGGCCAGCAGCTCGTACATCCAGCGCTTGGTGGCGGGGTCGTCGTGAATGACCGTGTGCCCCTTGTAGGTCACCGTCTTGCCGCCGCCCATGGGCGTGCCCTTGCTGGTCATCACCACCGACGACCGGCCGTCGCGGGCGATGGCCTTGATGCGTACCCGCTCGCGGGTGGCCGTCATCCAGATCTTGCCCTTGGCCGGCACGTAGGCGGTGATGACGCCGATGGGGTGGCCTTCCCGGTTGGCCCAGATGAAGGTGCACTCGCCCGCGGTCCGCACCAGCTCCTGCTCGCGCTCCGGATCGAGGCGGTACTGCTTGACGTCGTCGTAGTTGGTGGCTTGATCCGTCATGAAGGGTCTCCTGGTGACTGTGAATTCCTGGTCGAATCTGCAGGCGGCGGCGGTGCTCAGTAGAGCTTCACCACCGTCTTGCCGAAGTTGCGGCCGGCGAACAGGTCGCTGAACGCCCGGCCCACCTGATCGATGCCCTCCAGCAGATACTCGGGGGCGACGATGTCGCCGGCCTGAATCCAGCGGGTCAGCTCCGCCCGGGCCTCGGGATAGCGGTGCGCCTGAGTGTGGGTGAGGAAGCCGCGCATGGTCGCCTGCCTGGTGACGAGCTGGAACAGGTTCGACGGCCCCGGCTGGGGGCGTCCGTAGCTGGCCACGGCGCCGCACAGCACGATCCGGGCGCCGTCGTTGATGTGGTCGAGCACGGTTTCCAGCAGCGGGCCACCGACGTTGTCGAAGTAGACGTCGATGCCCTCGGGGCAGGCGTCGGCCAATGCCGCGGGCAGGGCGTCGCCCTGCCGATGGTCTACGGCGGCGGCGTAGCCCAGCTCGCCGATCAGCCGGGCGCACTTCTCACGGCCGCCGGCAATGCCCACGGCGCGCGCGCCCATGCGCCGGGCGATCTGGCCGGCGACGCTGCCGACGGCGCCGCCGGCGGCGCTCACCAGCACGGTCTCACCGGGCTGCGGCCGGCCGATGTCGGTGAGCCCGAAGTAGGCCGACAGGCCGGTGTCTCCCAGCACGCCCAGGTAGTAGCTCAACGGGCATTCCCGCTGCTCGGGGAGGGGGACCAGGAAGTCGCTGCCGTCGGTGACCGAGTAGAGCTGCCAGGCCAGCCGCCCGAGCAGGAACTGGCCGGGCGGCAGCGCCGGCAGGTCGGAGGCCAGCACCTCGCCGATGGTGAGGCCCATCACCGGGGCACCCAGCGCCATGGCCGGTAGCACGTTGTCGCCGCTGTCCTCGTCCATCCAGTTCCGGAACCCGGCGTCCAGCGATATGTAGTGGTTGCGGATCAGCGCCTGTCCGGGGCCCGGTTCCGGCAGGGGCGTGGTGGCCAGGGCGAAGTCGTCCGGCTGGGGGTTGCCGCGGGGGCGGGCCGCCAGCACCACGCTGACGTTGTCCGTCACGATGGCCTCCGGGGCGCCGCGGGCGGCCGGATGTCGAGGCTGTGCTGCACGTTTACCTCCCCAGGGTGTCTGCGGTGGCGGCCGAGTATGTGCACCATGGCGAATACCGTCAAGAATGATGGTTTGCCTGGTCTCGCCACGGCGCGCCCGAGCCTAAATGACAAAAATAAATTAATTAGTTGTTAGTTAGTACTAATTGGTTTCAAATTCGCAATATCGTCCGCGGTCCGGCTGTCCCCGTGCCATGATGTCTCTCGTTGCGCCCCCGACGCTGACCGGGCTGCTCGCCAGCCTGCCGGCGGCCGCCGTGCGCGATGCCATGGCCGCCGGCATCGCCACGCTGCCGGAAGGGCGCTACCTGCACTGGGATCAGCTTCGCCATCTGCCGCCTCCGCCCGGATTCGGACACGAGGCCTGGTGGTTGGCCATCAAGCTGGCCCGGTTGGCGGTCCGGCAGGGGCTGAGCCTGCCACCGGCGCTGGGCGGCAATCTCTGGTTCTCCGTCACCGGCAGCGTGCTGGCCCGCCTGCAGCAGCTCGATCACGCCGCCTGGGCGGGCACCGGGGCGGACTGGCCGCCGGCCGCCGCCCGCGCCCGGGAAGCGGCGGGCTCGGCGGCGCTGACTGCGGGTGCCGAAGGTGTGGACGCGCGCGCGGCCGCGTTGCTGCGGGTTGAGGCCGACGCCGACGGCCTGGGCGAGCGGGCGCTGACGGTGGCCGACCTGCAGTCTCTGCACCGTGGTCTGAATGCCGGCCCGTCGGCGGCCGATCCGGGTCTGCTGGCGGCGATCTGCGATCTCGCCAATGCCGCGCTGCCCCTGGGGCTGCCGCTGCATCCGGTGGTGCGGGCCGCAGCGCTGCAGTTCCTGCTGGTCGACCGCCGCCCGTTCGCGGCCGGCAACGGCCGCATCGGACGCCTGCTGGGCGGTTGGGCCATGCGCCGTGCCGGATACCCGCTGGTGCTGGCGCCGTCGGCAGCGCTCAGCCAGGCGCCGTCCCGCTACCGCCGGGCCTTTGCCTGGGTCGCCAGCGACGATCGTGACCTCACCTACCTGATCGACCTGCTGCTGCGCAGCCTGCTGCAGTCGTTGGCCGCCTGGCGGGACAGGGCGGCGCGGCAGGCGCAATCACTGGCCAGGGCGGAGGGCCTGCTGGGCGATGGCGAACTAAACCCGCGGCAGCGCCATCTGCTGGCTCACGCGCTGGCCCATCCGGGGCACCGCTATCGGATCGCCAGCCATCGGGACTGGCATGGCGTCACCTACCAGACGGCGCGCACGGATCTGCTGGGCCTGGCGGCGCAGGGCCTGCTGGTGCCCGGCAAGCGCGGCCGCGCTTTCGTGTTCACGGCGCCAGCGGACCTGGCGGCGCGGCTGCGAACGCGCGCTTGATGTCATACCGGCCGGTCGCCGGCCACGGTGGTGCGGTGCATGACCCGCCGGTGACCGTCGTAGCCACCCTGGGCGCAGTGCTGCACCGAGCGGTTGTCCCACATGGTGAGCATGTCGGCGGCCCAGCGGTGTTTGTATACGAAGCGGGGTTCCGTGGCGTGGCGGCACAGCCGTTTGAGCAGGGTGGCTGCCTCGGCTTCGGTGAGCCCCTGGATGCCGACGGTGTACACGGCGTTGACCCACAGCGCGCGACGCCCGGTCTCGGGATGGGTGCGCACCAGCGGATGCGCCTGCACCTCGTAGGCACGGTCGCTCGGCAGGATCTTCATGCTCCGCTCCGGGCCGCGGCCCGCCCGATAGCCTTCGGGGCTGTAGGGGCGACGTGCGCTGTGCAGGGCGGTGAGGCCCGCCAGCGTCTCCTGCTCGGCGGGGTCCAGGGCGTCGAACGCGGCATAGCCATCGGCGTACCAGGTGTCCCCGCCCACCGGCGGGATCACCTTGCCGTGCAGGATGGTGGCCGACGGCGGGCTGGCCTGGAACGACCAGTCGGAGTGCCAGGCGCTGCCGAACGGCTCCACCGGCTCGTCCGGCTCGCGGCGGATCTCGAGGATGTGGGGGTGGCCGTCGATGGGGGCCACGTAAGGATCGTTGCCCCAGTCCCCGAAGTAGCGGGTGAAGCGCTCCAGGTCTGCATGGGTCATGGGCTGGTCGGGGAAGTAAGCCACCTGGTGGTCGAGCCAGGCGCGGCGAATCCCGGCGACCTCGCGATCCGCCAGAGGGCGGGACAGGTCCACGCCGGTGATGGCTGCTCCGAAGCCGTTGGCGTGCGGGGACACCCGGATCCGCATCACCACCTAGTCCAGCAGTGTGGACAGGGCGAACGCCATGCCCAGCGCCACCGCGGCGCCCAGCACCAGTATGGTGATGACCATGCCGGCATCCGACCCGCCGTCTCCGGCCCGACCGGCGCTCCTGTTGCGCATCACCAGGTAGACTACCCCCACGACGATGAGGGCGGGAATGATCAGCTGCACCAGATATCGCATGTCGGGTCACCGTTGCCGCCTCCAGCATAGCGGCGCCGTCTCGGTGCCGGCAACCGCGGCGGCCGGCCTTGGCTGAAGGTGCGCTGATCGATCTTGCCTGGGCGCGCCAGCACTGGCTCGCCCTGGTGCTGCTGCTGGCGTACACGACCATGCTGATCCGCCATGCCCGCATCGGCCGGCTCGGCACCCGCGGCGTCGACGACTACTACGTGGGCGGGCGCAACGTTGGCGGTCTGGCCCTGGGCGTATCGTTCTACGCCACGTTTGCCAGCACCAACAGCTACGTCGGGCACGCCGGTAAGGGTTACGAGTACGGCGTGCCCTGGTTTTCGCTGGCTGTTCTCATCGTCCTGTTCACCTGGTTGTCGTGGACCACCGTGGCGCCGCGGCTGCGCCGCTTCACCGGCCACTGGGACGCGCTGACGCTGCCCGACTATCTGGAGCGCCGCTTCGCGGCGCCCGGGCCGGCGCTGCGGCTGGCGTCGGGCCTGGTGATCGTGTTCTCGAGCCTGCTGTTCCTGGTGGCGGTCTTCAAGGGCGCGGGCAGCGTCTTTCAGATGTTTCTCGGCATTCCCTACCAGGCGGCCGTCGCGGTCACCCTGCTGGTGGTGATGTTCTACACCTCCATCGGCGGGTTCCTGTCGGTGGTGCGTACCGACGTGCTGCAGGGCGCGCTGATGGTCGTGGGATCGATGACCATCTTCTACTTCGTCACCGATGCGGCGGGCGGCGTGGCTCGCCTGCCCGAGCTGGCCGAGCGGCCGGACACCGCGGCGCTGTTCTCGTGGAGCCCGGGCATTCCCTTCGTGGTGCTGATCGGGATCGCCCTGTCCGGGTCTCTGAAGCTGCTGGTGGATCCCCGGCAGATCTCAAGGTTCTACGCCCTCAAGGACGAGCGCAGCCTGCGCACGGGCATGTGGGTGTCGCTGGTGGGCATCGCCCTGATTCAGTTCTGCCTGTTTCCGGTGGGCCTGTACGCCCACTTCCTGATCGACGGCGTCGCTGACACCGACCTGATCATTCCGACCCTGGTCAACGATCCCGCCGTCTTTCCGGTGTGGGCGGGCGACTTTCTCATCATCGCCATCGTCGCTGCCGCCATGTCGTCCATGGACAGCGTGCTGCTGGTGGGGGCCTCGGTGCTTTATCGGGATGTGGTGGCGCCGCTGCGCGCGGCCCTGGCGTGGCCGGTGGGGCCGCCGACCCGGCCCCTGGCGTGGACGCGGGGCGGCGTGGTGGGGCTGGCCGCCATCGCCGCCGTGGTCGCGCTGAACCCGCCCGGCGGCATCATCGAGATCACCATCTTCTCCGGCAGGCTGTACGCGGTGTGCTTCCTGCCGGCCATCCTGTTCGGCCTGCACTGGCGGCGCGGCACCGCGTCGGCCGTGCTGGGTTCCATGATCTGCGGCGTGGTCGTGCTGCTGGCCTGGATGCTGGCCGGGCTCGGCGCCCTGGCGCACGAGGTTTTTCCGGCCCTCATCGTGTCCTGCGTCGTCTACGCCCTGATCGCCTGGCGTCAGCCGCCGGCCCTGGCGGCGTGGCCGGACGATCGTTGAGACGCGCTGTCACAACCCTGGCTGGCCATCCGTCCTGGGTAGGAGAGTTCGATCCGTGACCGGGAGGTACTAAGATGGCTCGCGTGACCCTGATCCTGGTGGCCGCGTTTCTGGCGGCCAATGGGGCGTTCATGCTCACGACCCCGATGACCTGGTACTACAGCATCGACAGCGTCCCCCTCACCGGCCCGCTGAACACGCACTTCGTGCGCGACATCGGCTGTGCCTACCTGGCGGCGGCCACCGGTGTGCTGCTGGGTGCGCTGCGCCCCGATTGGCTGCTGCCCGGCTGCATCACGGCGCTGGTGTTCGTCGGCGGCCATGCCCTGGTGCACGCTGCGGAGGCCGCGCTCGGTGAAGCGGGCGGGCTGGGTCTGATCGACCTGCTGGGCATCTATGGGCCGCCGCTGCTGCTGGTGGCGCTGCTGACGGCCCGGCCGCGTCCGGCGCCGGCGGGAGGGTGAGGCCATGGTGCGACGATGGCTGCATCGCATGGTCCGCGGCTTCGAGCGCCGCTTCGACTATGACGCCGCTTACATGCACGAGCTGATCTCCGCCTCGCCGGCCGCCATGCTGAAGCTGTCTCTTGTGCAGCCCATGAACCAGCATTGTCGTGGCGTCTCGAGAACCGCCTGGCACGCCGCCCGGATCACGGCTGCCCGGCATGAAGACTGCGGCCCGTGCACGCAGCTCGTGCTGGACATGGCCCTGGCCGATGGCATGCCGGCAGCCGAGCTGCGGGCGCTGGTGGCCCGTGACTTCGCCGCCATGTCTGCGGACTGCGCGCTGGGCGTTCGGCTCGCGGACGCGGTGGCCGCGAACGAGCCCGCGGACGCTCTGCGCGCCGAGATCGTGTCGCGCTTCGGGCAGGACGGACTGATCTCGCTGGCGTTTGCCATTGCCGGGGCGCGCATCTTCCCCACCCTGAAGCGGGCGCTGGGTCATGCCCGGGCCTGCGAGCGGCTGCGCGTCGACGGTGATGCCATGAGCGCGGTGCGGCCGGCTTGAGCGACGGCGTCGATCATGCCGCAGCGGCCGAGTTCGAGCGCCACAGGCCGCGCCTGCTGGGGCTCGGCTACCGCATGCTCGGGTCCCTCGCGGAAGCGGAGGACGTGGTGCAGGAGGCGTACCTGCGCTGGCACCGCACCCCGCAGGCCGAGGTCCGGGATCCGCTGGCCTGGCTCATCGCCGCGGTGACCCGCCTGGCCATCGACGAGCTGCGACGCCAGCGCGTGCGTCGGCAGAGCTACGTCGGCCCGTGGCTGCCGGAACCCTGGGTGATGCCGGATGAGCTCACCCCCGGCGAGGCCGAGCAGCAGCTCGATCTGGCGGATGATCTGTCGGTGGCGTTCCTGTTGCTGCTGGAGCGCCTGGCGCCCGAGGAACGGGCCGCGCTGCTGCTGCACGACGTGTTCGAGGCGGGCTATCCCGACATCGCCGCCACCCTCGGCAAGTCGCCGGCCGCCGTTCGGCAGCTCGTGTCGCGGGCGCGGCGCCGGGTGTCTGCAGAGCGCCAGCGCTACCCGGTGTCCGCCGACGCGCGGCGGGATCTGGTGCGGCGATTTCAGCAGGCGCTGGCGGCCCGCGACGACGCGGAGCTGCTGAAGCTGTTCGCAGAGGACGCGGAGCTGCTGTCCGACGGTGGCGGCAAAGCTGCGGCCGCGCTCAGGCCCATACGCGGCGCTGCCAAGATCGTGCGCTTCTTTCTCGGCGTCAGCCGCGGCTACGACCTGGCCACGGTTGCGCTGCACGACTGCCTGATCAATGGTGCCCCCGGCTTCGTCGCCCGCGATGGCGACGGCACGCTGCTCGGCACGTTCGCCTTCGAGAGCAGCGGCGGCCAGGTTCGTCAGGTGTACGTGGTGCGCAATCCCGACAAGCTGGGTCGTCTCGGCGTGTCCGGTCAGCCGATGGCGAGCGCCGGCAGCACCACGGCGTAGAGCACGGACGTGATCACCACCACGCCGATCAGGTTGAGCCAGATGCCGGCCTTGGCCATCTGCGGGATGGTCACGTAGCCCGAGCCGAAGACGATGGCGTTGGGCGGCGTCGCCACCGGCATCATGAAGGCGCAGCTCGCTGCCACCGCCGCTGGTATCACCAGCATCTCCGGCGCGACCGCCAGACCCGAGGCGACCCCGGCCAGCACCGGCACCAGGGTGGCGGTGGTGGCCGTGTTGCTGGTCAGCTCGGTGAGGAAGATCACGCCGGTGGTTACCGCCACCACCAGCACGATGACCGGATAGTCCGCCAGCACCGTGGCCTGGGCGCCGATGAACTCGGCTACGCCGTTGGCCTGCACCGCGGCGGCCAGGCTGAGCCCGCCGCCGAACAGGATGAGGATGCCCCACGGCAGCTTCACCGCCGTGTCCCAGGTCATCACGAACGTGGGCGAGTCGGAACCGCGGGCCGGCGGCGCCGGAATCACGAACAGCACCAGCGCCGCGAGCACGGCGATGCCCGCGTCCGAGAGCCCGGCCAGGGGGCGCCAGCCGTCCATCTCCAGGCCGGCCAGCATGGGTCGGCAGATCCACAGCGTGGCCGTGCTCAGGAACACGATCAGGGTCGCCCACTCGCCGCGATGCATGGGTCCCAGCCGGGCTGCTTCGCGGGCGAACAGCGCCTGGCCGCCGGCCACCTCGCGAATGCGGATCGGATATAGCACCCAGGTGATCAGCACCCAGGCCAGGGGCAGGAACACCAGCGCCACCGGCCCGCCGATCAGGAGCCAGTCGGCGAAGCCGATGTCGCGCTGGTACTCCTGGGCCAGGAACTGCGCGACGATGCCGTTGGGCGGCGAGCCGATCAGGGTGGCGATGCCGCCGATGGAGGCGGCGTAGGCGATGCCGAGCATCAGCGAGAGCGCGAAGTTCCGCCCCGGCACGCCGTGCTCGGGCAGGCCGTCGGTCTCGAGGGAGTGGCCGGCCTCCTCTTCCAGCACCAGGGCGATGACGCTCAAGCCGATGGGCAGCATCATGGCCGCGGTCGCCGTGTTCGACACCCACATGCTCAGTGCCGCGGTCACCACCATGAAGCCGCCGATGACGTTGGCCGGCTTCGAGCCCACCACCTTGAGGGTGAGCAGGGCGATGCGCCGGTCCAGGCCCCAGCGCTGCATGGACAGCGCCAGCACGAAGCCGCCGAGGAACAGGAAGATCAGATCAGACGCGTACGGCGCCGTGGTGGCGCTGATGGGCAGAATCCCGAGCAGCGGGAACACGGCGATGGGCAGCAGCGCCGTGGCGGAGACGTCGACGGCCTCGGTGAGCCACCAGGTGGCCATCCACGCCATCACCGCCAGCGTGGCGCGGCCGGCATCCGGCAGCGCCACGGCGGCGCCATCCATGCCGGCGTAGGTGCCGGGCAGCAGCAGGTAGACGACGGCCGCCAGCGCGGGGCCGGCGGCCAGGCCCGCGCGCTTCACGGCGCGGGCGTTCAATCGACGATGGCCTGATAGGTGAGCACCTGGAAGTCCTGACGGATGTTGATGTGGGTGTAGGGCCGCACCTGAGTCATCACCACGGCGACCAGCTCCTGCTCCGGGTCGAGCCACGACAGCGTGCAGTAGGCGCCGCCCCAGTAGGCGGCACCCAGGGACAGGGGGGTGGCCGCTGCGCCCCGATCGGTCACCACGCCGTAGCCGAGCCCGAAGCCCATGCCCGGGCCGGCCAGCCACAGCGGCAGCTCGCCGGTGTGATTCTCGAGCATCAGGCTGACGGTGGCCGGCGCCAGCAGGCGCACGCCGCCCAGCTCGCCGCCGTTCAGCATCATCTGCTGGAACCGCAGATAGTCGCGGGTGGTGGACGCCAGCCCGCCGGCGCCGCGGAACAGGGTCTTCGGCCCGGTGACCCAGCGGCTGGCCGCCCCGGCGGCATCTTCGAGGACAATGCGCTGGTCGTCGCCCGGCTTGTACTGGGCCGCCAGGCGCGGCGCCTTGGCCTCGTCGAGGTAGAAGTGGGTGTCGCGCATGCCCAGCGGCTCGAAGATCTCTTCGGCGAAGAAGACGTCCAGCGCCTTTCCGGACAAGACCTCCACCAGCCTGCCGACCACGTCGGTGGCGCCCGAGTACTGCCACTCGGTGCCGGGGTGGTAGTTCAGCGGCAGCGACGCGAGCCGGGCGATGTACGACTCGAGATCGTCCTCGGGACGGGCCTCCATAACCGACCGGTAGTGGGCGGTGTTGCCGATATAGTTGTTGGCGAGGCCGGCGGTGTGGGTCAGCAGGTCGCGCACCTGCATCGGCCGCGCCGTTGGCACCAGCTCGCCGGTGGCGCCGCTCGAGTCGGCCGTGGTGGACACCTGCATGTCGGCGAATTCCGGCAGGTAGGCGCTCACCGGGTCACGTAGCTGAAACAGGCCGCGCTCCCACAGCATCATCAGCGCCACCGACGTGATCGGCTTGGTCATGGAGGCGATGCGGAAGATGGTGTCTTCCCGCATCGGCACGCCGGCTTCGGCATCCATGCTGCCGCGCACCTCGAAGTGCACCAGCTTGCCGCGGCGCATGATGGCGGTGATGGTGCCGGGCACCAGGCCGGCATCGATGTAGCGCTGCATGGCGGGGCCGATGCGGTCGAGGCGCTGGCTGGACATGCCCACCGACTCGGGGCGGGCGGAGGCCAGGACGCGGGCGTCCGAGGGCGCTGCGGCCGCTTCGAAGCCGATCAGCAGCAGCGCGGGCAGCACGGCCAGACGGCATGCATGACGAAACGAGATGGTCATCGTGTTTTCCAGCCTCCCCTGCTGCGGACGATGCGAACCCTGGGTCGGCCCCCTAGGGCGCCGCGGCCTTGCCTCGCGCGGCAGCCGTGCTTCGCGCGGTAGGCCGGCGCCGGGGCCGGAAGTCGAAGTAGGTCTTGCGGATCTGCTCGTGGAGCTGGCTGAGCCGCACCTGACACTGATCCAGGTAGTCGGACAGGGCTTCGCTGCTCATGGCGCGCACGTCGGTCTGCGCCACCTCGCGGCGGATGCGGTTGACCGCGGTCAGCGGCTTCTCGTTGCGCGGCAGCGATCGCAGGTTGTTGCGTACCGAGTTGAGGCCGTAGGCGAGCGACCGGGGCAGCCTCGGGTCCTTCATCAGGAATTCGATCACCGGGCCCTGGGTGATGGGCTCGGCGACGCTGGTGTTGTAACTCTGCAGCGCATACACGGAGCGCAGCACGCTGCGCCACTGGATGTCGGCGAACGGCTCCAGGTCGGCGGCTGATGCCCAGAACGTTCCCGTGCCGACGTCGATCAGCCGCGTGGTCATGTCGGCGCGCTCGATGAACTGGCCGATGCGCAGAAAGTTCCAATGGGCGTCGTGCAGCATGTTGGCGGACATGTAGCCGTCAACCTGCTGGATGTACTCCGTGATCGTGGTGAGGCCAGACACCCGCCGGGTGCGGGACAGCGGCTCTGCCAGCTTCTCGCGGGCGAACAGGTAGGCGGCGTTGACGAACTCGAACGCAGACCGGGGAATGATGCCGCGCAGCGTCCGCGCGTTCTCCCGGGCCCACGACAGGCTGTTGATCAGCGAGCCGGCGTTGCGCTGGTCGTTGATCAGAAAGCGGCAGACGTTGCGCTCGCTGCTGTCTTCGAACTGCGAGTCGTACAGCGGCGCGCTGCCGGTGATCGCCACCAGCGGACGCCACCCGAGCGGCATGCGCTTGGGGAGGTCGATCAGCAGGTTGGCGTGCACAGACACCAGCCGCGCCGACGTTTCGGCTCGCTCGAGATAGCGGCCCAGCCAGTAGCTGCGCTCGGCGGTGCTGGACAGGGTATGTGCTGTCATTCCAGGTCCACCACCCAGGTGTCCTTGCTGCCGCCGCCCTGGGAGGAGTTGACCACGGTGGATCCCTTGCGCATCGCCACCCGGGTCAGCCCGCCGGTGGTGACGTAGGTCTTCTTGCCGGAGAGGATGAACGGCCGCAGGTCGAGGTGGCGCGGCTCGGCATGGCTGTTTACCAGGGTCGGCGCGGTGGACAGCAGCAGCATCGGCTGGGCCATGTAGTTGCGAGGGTTGGCCAGGATCTGCCGGGCGAACTTGTCACGCTCCTGACGGGTGGCCTTGGGGCCGATCAGCATGCCGTAGCCGCCGGACTCGTTGGCCGGCTTCACCACCAGCTTGTCCAGGTTCTCGATGACGTAGTCCCGCTGCTCCTTGTCGACGCAACGATAGGAGGGGACGTTGGGCAGCAGCGGCTCCTCGTTGAGGTAGTAGCGGATGATGTCCGGCACGTAGGTGTAGATCACCTTGTCGTCGGCGACCCCGCACCCGGGCGCGTTGGCCAGCGCCACGTTGCCGGCGCGCCAGGCCCGCATCAGGCCCGGCACGCCGAGCTTGGAGTCGGCGTTGAACACCTCCGGGTCGACGAACAGGTCGTCGATGCGCCGGTAGATGACGTCCACCTGGATCAGCCCCTCGATGGTGCGCATGTAGACCGTGTCGTCCCGCCCGACCACCAGGTCGGAACCCTGCACAAGCTGCGCCGACATGGCGTTGGCCAGGTAGGCATGCTCGAAGTAGGCAGAGTTGTAGATGCCGGGCGTCAGCACCGCGATCTGCGGCGATTTGCGGTCGGTGAGCGAGCGCAGGCATTCGGCGAGCTGATTCGGATAGTCGTCCACCGGGTGAATGACGTACTCCTCGAACAGCTCCGGAAACACGCGCTTCATGACCTCGCGGTTCTCGAGCATGTAGGAGACGCCGGAGGGCACCCGCAGGTTGTCCTCGAGCACGTACATCCGGCCATCGGCATCACGCACCAGGTCGGTGCCGCAGACGTGAGACCAGACACGGTGCGGCGGGCTGGCGCCGACGCACTCACGGCGGAACTCGCGCGACTTCTCGATGTACTCGCGCGGCAGCACGCCGTCGTCGAGGATGCGCTGGTCGTGGTAGACGTCGTCGATGAAGCGGTTGAGCGCATCTACCCGCTGCTTGAGCCCCGCGGTGACCACGTCCCACTCACGCTTCATGATCAGCCGCGGAATGATGTCGAACGGCCATTCCCGGTCAATGGAGCCGCTGCCCTCGCCGGTATAGACGGTGAAGGTGATGCCCATGGCGCGGATGGCCAGCTCGGCTGCGGTCTTGCGCTCGCCGATCTCCTCGTTGGAGAGATGACCCAGCACCCGGCAGAGATTGCCGGCGCCGGTTCGGGCGCGCCCCTTCGGGGTGATGAGCTCGTCCCAGAAACCTTCCGTGCGGTACTCGCTCCAGTCGATGCTCATGCAGTCCTTGCCCCCGGAACTTGAGCGAAATTCTCACAATTCCCCAATCAGGTCCAGCAACACCGCTCATGGCGCCCCCAGTCGGCTAGAATCGCGCCATGCTCGAAGGCACCGTACACCCGGACTATGCGGACGTGGCCGCCGCCCTGATCCGCCAGATCCCGCGCGACCGGCGCTCCGGGTCCGCGGTATGCGTCTATCATCACGGCCGCAGCGTGGTGGATATCTGGGGTGGCTGCAAGGACGCCGCGGGCAATCCGTGGCGGGCCGACACCACGGCACCCTCGTTCTCAACGGGCAAGGGCGTGCTCGCGACGCTGCTGCACATCCTGGTGGACCGGGGCATGGCCGACTACGACGATCCGGTGGCCCGGCACTGGCCCGAGTTCGGCTGCCGCGGCAAGCAGGCGATCACCATCCGCCAGGCGCTCTGTCATGAGGCCGGCCTGTATCGGATCACGGACCTGATCTCGAGCCCGTCGGAGATGCTCGACTGGACGCATATGAAGCGGTTGATCGCGCAGGCGCAGCCCGTGCACCAACCGGGTGATGGCCACGGCTATCACGCGCTCACCTACGGCTGGCTGATCGGTGGGCTGATCGAGGAGGTTGCCGGAAAGCCTCTGCAGCGGGTGCTGCAGGAATTCCTCGTCGACCCGCTGGGCCTCGACGGCATGTTCTTCGGCGTGCCCCACAACGAGCTCTACCGGCGCGCCGAGCTCACCCGTGGCCTGTCGCGTCCCGAACCGCCGCGGCCGGCGTGGCGACAGACGCTCCATGAGTGGGTCGATGCCGGCCTGGGCGCGCTGGGCGTGGAGCTCGGCGAGTTCCAGTCGGCGCTGAACCCATTCACCGAGCCCTTCGACTGGAACGCCGAGTCTACGGTCCAGGCCATCATCCCCGCCGCCAACGGCCAGTTCACGGCACGTTCGCTGGCACGCACCTACGCCATGCTGGCCGGCGGCGGCGAGCTCGATGGCGTGCGGCTGCTGTCGGAGGATCGGGTCCGCGAGCTCGGCCGGATATTCGGCCGGCGCCGCGACCGGGTGCTGTTCATTCCCATGCACTGGCGCATGGGCTACCACCGGCTGTTCGCCATCGGCGTCAAGGCGCCCCAGGCGTTCGGCCACTTCGGCTACGGCGGCAGCGGTGCCTTCTGCGATCCGGAGCGGCGCCTGGCGGTGGCGCTGACCCTGAACAGCGGCGCCGGCACGCCCATGGGCAACCGCAACATGCCCACCATCGCCCGCGCCGCCATTCGCGCCGTGGACCGGCTGCGGGGGTGATCAGCCGCACCTGGTCATGGCGCCGTCGTGGCACGAGCCGTGTGCTGCTGCTGCTGGCGCTGTGGGGTCCCGCGGCGGCGGCCGCCGCCGCCGACGGTGACTGCCAGGTGCTGCACGAGCTGGACGCCGAGGCCGCGCAGACGTTCCAGTTCGAGGGCGAGCTGGGTCACTGGGAAGCGCTGATTCCGAGGCAGGACTACCGACTGCGGCGCATCGATGTGGTGCGCCAGAACGTCTTCGAGCGCGAAGACATGTGGCTGCACCGCGCGGCCAATCGCTACCATGTCATGACCCGCGAGCGGGCGATCCTGGCGGCGCTGCCGGTTCGGCCGGGCGAGCGGGTGGACGTCCGGCGGCTGCGCGAAGCCGAGCGTATCCTGCGCGCCAAAGCCTATCTCTACGATGCCCGTGTGGTTCCGGCCCGCGTCTGCGACGGTGATCAGCTCGACGTCTACGTCGTCACCCGTGACGTCTGGACTCTGGAACCGCGCATCTCGCTGGATCGGGCCGGCGGTGAGAACGAGATCGGCCTGGGCATCACCGACGTCAACCTGCTCGGGCTCGGCAAGGCACTCACCGTGAGCTACGAGAAGGATGCCGACCGGCGGGGCGCGCTGCTCTGGTACGGAGATCCCAACATCGGCGGCAGCCGCTGGGCCATGGACCTCACCCTCATCGACAACGATGACGGTGAGCGGGCCGCGCTCAGCCTGCGGCGGCCGTTCTACGAACTCGACGCACGCTACGGCATGTTCTTCGACGTCGACCACTTCGATCGCGACGAGGGGCTCTACAACCTCAGCAGAAAGTTCTGGGAATATCAGGCCGAGAGCCGCGTGCATCGGGTGGCCGGCGGCTGGTCGCCGGGGCTGGAAGGCCGGTTCGTGCACCGCTGGCTGCTCGGCATGGGCTACGAGGACCACCGCTTCGAGCTGCCGGCGGCGTTCACCGCGGCCTTTCCGGACGCGCCGCCCGCGGACCGCCGCTTCGGCTACCCGTTCCTGGCCTATCAGCGCATCGAGGACGACTTCGACACCCGAATGAACCTGGACCGGGTGCAGCGCACCGAGGACATTGCCCTCGGGCAGCGCATTTACGCCGAGTTCGGCTACTCGAGTTCGGCCACGGGTGGACGTGGCCGGCACCTGATCGGCCGCTTCCGCTTCGCCGATGCGGCCTGGCTCACGCCGCGCCAGCTTCTGGCCTTCGGTGCTGCGGTGTCGGGTTACTACGATCTCGACGACGACCGCGCCGAAAATCTGGAAGCAGATGCTCAGGTGGCGTACCGGTACCGCCACGCCGGGAGCTGGAGCCTGCTGGTGCGGGGCTCGATCACCGCGGCTCGGGGACAGACGTTCGACCGGCAGCTTCGGGTCGGCGGCGAGGAGGGGCTGCGAGGGTTTCCGACGCGTTATCAGAACGGCAACCGCCGGTTTCTGGTGACCATCGAGGAGCGCTACTACTCGAACGTCTACCCGCTGCGCATGTTCCGGCTGGGCGGCGCCGTGTTCCTGGACGTGGGACGCGCCTGGTACGACGGTGAGGTGCCGGCCTGGCTGCCGGACGATCGCGATGCCGGCTACTACGGCGTGCTCAGCAACGTCGGCGTCGGCCTGCGGCTGGAGTCGACGCGGACCCGCGGCGACCGCATCCTGCATCTCGACCTGGGTTTTCCGCTGCGCAATGGTCCGGACGTACGCAGCGTCGAGGTGACGCTGACCGCGAAGCAGACGCTGTAGCGGCTGCCGTCAGCGTGGAAACGCCCCCTCGCCTACGCTATAGTCCCCGCGTCTGCGGCTCGGCCGCCGGCGTTCCGCAAGCAGGAGCAGCGTGGGGTTTCAACGCCCGGACATGAGCGGCTACACCACCAGCGAAGTCTCCGATCTCATCGGTCTCAAGCCCGCCCAGGTGCGCCATCTGGTGCGTCGCACTCTGCTCGCGCCCGATCGCGGCCGGCGCGGCGAGTATCGCTTCGACTTCCAGGACGTGGTGCTGCTGCGCACCGCCAAGGGGCTGTTCGACGCGCCGGTGTCCAGGCGCCGGGCGCTGCGCGCGCTGCTCCGGGTGCGTGACGGGCTCGGCAGCAGCCGCGGTCTGGCCGGCGTGCGTATCTTCGCGGAGGGCGGCCACGTGCTGGTGCGCCATGCCAATCAGCTCTGGGAGGCGGAAACGGGCCAGGCGCAGCTGGATTTCCGGGGCTCCCAGGGTGCCGCCGGTCCGGTGGCCCGCATCGCCGAGGGTTCACTGATCGTGGCGCGGGAAGCCGACGCCATGGACAGCGACGAGTGGTACAACGCCGGCCTCGACCTGGAGGAGGCGGGCTCGCCGCGAGCCAAGGATGCTTATCTCAAGGCCATCGAGCTGAACCCGCAGAACGCTGACGCCTACGTCAACCTCGGCCGCCTGTTTCAGCTCAACGGCAACCTCAAGCGGGCCAAACGCTACTACGAGCGGGCGCTGGACCTCAGCCCGGAGCATCAGCTCGCGCTTTACAACCTGGGCACCGTGTTCGACGAGCTGAACGAGATCGAGCGCGCGGCCGAGTTCTACCTGCGGTCGCCGGCGGTGCCGGACGCCCACTACAACCTGGCGCGCATCTTCGAGATGCTCGGAGACGAGCTGTCGGCGCGCCGTTACCTGCGCAGCTACCGGCGGCTGATCGACGTCGAGTGAGCTAGCTCTTCCGGCGCTTGCGGACGAACAGCACCAGCTCGTGATCCACCAGCTCGAAGCCGTGCTCTTCGGCGATCTCGCGCTGCAGCTTCTCGATGCGCTCGTTCACGAACTCCAGCACCTGACCCGAGTCGACGTCGACCATGTGGTCGTGATGTTCGTCGGGCGCCAGCTCGTAGACGGCGTGGCCGTCGGCAAAGTTGTGGCGCTGCACGATGCCGGCGGATTCGAACTGGGTGAGCACCCGATAGACCGTGGCGAGGCCGACCGAATCGTCGCTGTCGAGCAGGGCCTTGTACACGTCCTCGGCACTCAGGTGGTGAGGATTGGCATTCTCGAGCACCTCCAGCACCTTGAGTCTGGGCAGCGTGACCTTCAGGCCGGCGCGTTTGATGTCGGTAGCGGTCAAGGGTCGATCCCGTCTCAGGTAGGTTGGGAAGTTAACCCCAAGCGGCCGCGAGCGTCCACCGCGCTACAATGCCGGGTCCAACCAGAAGGAAGATGCAGATGGCCGATCTCAGAGGCAAGGTGGCCGTGGTCACGGGTGGCAGCCGCGGCGTCGGCAAGGGTATTGCCGAGGGCCTTGCCGAGGCGGGCGCCACGGTTTACATCACCGGGCGCTCAGAGAGTGCGGACGAGCCGCCTGCACCGCGCACCATCCAGGCCACCGCGCGCCGCGTCGACGAGCTCGGTGGCCGCGGCATTGCCGTCCACGTCGACCACAACGACGACGATCAGGTACGAGCGCTGTTCGAACGGGTGCGCGACGAGCAGGGCCGTCTCGACGTGCTGGTGAACAACGTCTACAAGATTCCCGATCCGCCCGCCTGGGGCGGCGGCTTCTGGGAGCACCCGATCTCGGTCTGGGACGATCAGTGCGGGGTGGGGCTGCGCGGCTACTACGTGGCGTCGGTGCTCGGCGCGCCGCTGATGGTGGCGAATCGGTGCGGGCTGATCGTCAACGTCTCGTCCTCGGGTGGCGATACCTACACCTTCAGCGCCTCCTACGGGGTCTGCAAGGCCGGGGTCGACCGCATGGCGAAGGACATGGCCGTCGAGCTGAAGTCCTACGGCGTCGCCGCGCTGTCGCTGCGCCCTGGGGCCGTGAAGACCGAGTTCATCCTCGATGCGGTGGCGCGCGGCGACGTCGACTGGGACCTCGATGCGTCCGAGTCGCCCCGGTTCACCGGGCGCTGCGTGGCCGCGCTGGCCATGGATCCGGACGTCATGGACAAGACCGGCGGCATCTACCGGGTCGCCGATCTGGCCCGCGAGTATCGATTCACCGATCCCGACCGGGCTGCCTGAGCGCGCAGGGCGTCAGCCGGTGAGGGCGCCGACGTCAGCGTCACCCAAGCCGGCGACCCGGGCCGCCTTGACGATGCCGGCCCAGCTATTGTCGTCGATGGGTATGCCCGACGCCGTGCGCGCCGCGTAGGCGGCGCGCTCCGGCTCGCCGGGCACCAGCACGCGCTCGAAGCCGCGCGCCGGCGGCGTGCTGTGCAGGTAGTCGACCATTGCCTGCACCTCGGCGTGGAACCGCTCGGTGCCGCCGAACGCATCCGGGTCGACCACGAACATCAGCATGTGATTGACGATGGTGTTGTCCCGGGGGTTGCCGGGCTGCGCGGTCCACTCCCCCGCCAGCGCCCCGCCCAGCAGCTCGCACATCACCGCCAGGCCGTAGCCCTTGTGGGCACCGAACGGGCCCAGGGCCCCGAACGGCTCCTGAAACATCACCCGGGCATCGGTGGTGGGCAGCCCCTCGTGATCCACCAGCGCCCCCGCCGGCACCGGGTCGCCCTTCATGTGGGCGACGCGAACCTTGCCGAGCGCGATGGCGCTGGTGGCCATGTCCAGCACCAGCGGATCCTGGCCCGGACGGGGCACCACGCAGCAGAACGGGTTGGTGGTCATGCGCCGCTCGCGGCCGCCGAACGGCGACACCTGGGGCGCATGGCCCACCACGTTGACGAAGTGCACGGACACGTAGCCGGCGGCGCCGCAGCGCTCGCCGTAGTCGCCGATGCGGCCCAGATGGTGGCTGTTGCGCACACCCATACATACCACGCCGGTGTCTGCCACCCGGGCCAGTGCCAGATCGGTGGCCTCGCGGCCGACCACCTGGCCGAAACCCATGCCGCCGTCCACCAGCAGCACCGCGCCGCGGTCGCGCACCACCCGGGCGCGGGCGTCGGGCTTCAGGTGGCCGTTGCGGATGTTGTTGACGTAGGCCGGGATCATGCCGACGCCGTGGCTGTCGTGCCCCTTCAGGTTGGCGGTGACCAGGTGGTCGGCGACGGTGCGGGCCGCGGCCTCGTCGCTGCCCAGCGTGGTGAAGATGCGGGTGACGAAGTCGGCGAGGCGGACGTGATCGATCAGCATGAGAGCCGGGCTCCAGCGGTTTTCTGCTAGATTACCCGATCGCACGGGGGAGAACGCGCCATGACCAGAACGACCATCGACACCGGCATCGACAACGATCACCTGCTCGCCTGGGAGGAAGACGGCGTCGCCGTCATCACCCTGAACCGGCCCGAGGCCCGCAACGCCATGTCCGGGCCCATGAACGCCGGGCTGGCCCGGGCGCTGGAGCATGCCGAGACGTCGGCCAGCGTGCGCTGCGTGGTGGTGACCGGTGCCGGCGGCGCGTTCTGCGCCGGCGGTGACGTCAAGGGCATGGCATCCGGCGGCGACGGCGGCGCCGGCTCGCCGGCCCGGGCGTCCCTCGACGAGCGCATCCACGCCCAGCGCCTCAATCAGCGGGCCACCGCCGGGCGCATGTTTCTGATGCCGAAGCCGGTGATTGCCAGCCTGCCTGGAGCGGCCGCCGGCGCCGGTATGTCCCTGGCCCTGGCCGCCGACCTGCGGATCATGGCCGACACCGCCTTCATCACCTCCGCCTTCGCCCGCGTCGGCTTCAGCGGCGACTACGGCGGCACGTTCTTCCTGACCCATCTGGTGGGCTCCGCCCGGGCGCGGGAGATTTACTACCTGTCCGATCGGGTGACGGCGGCCGACTGCCTGCGTCTCGGCATCGCCAACCAGGTGGTGCCCGCCGCCGAGTTGGAGGCCGCCACCATGGCGCTGGCCCGGCGCCTGGCCGACGGCCCGGCGGTGGCCTACCGGTACATGAAGGAAAACCTCAACCGCGCCGCCACGGGCGCCGACGTGCTGGACTGCCTCGACCTGGAGGCCACCCATCACGTGCACACCGGGCTGACCGAAGATCACCGGGAGGCCGCCAAGGCCTTCGTGGAGAAGCGGCAGCCGATGTTCCGGGGGCGCTAGCGGTCCGGGACGGTGAGGCCCTTGCCGGCCAGGAAGGCGGGGTTGAACAGCCGCGACTGGTAGCGGCCGCCGCCGTCGCAGAGCACGGTGACGATGGTGTGGCCAGGGCCGAGCTGCTCTGCCACGGCCACGGCCGCGCACAGGTTGATGCCGGTGCTGGAGCCGAACAGCCAGCCGTCCTGGTGTAGCTGTCCGTAGACCATGTCGATCATGGCCTGGTCCGTGACCTGCACGGCGTCGTCGATGGGCGCGCCCTCGAGGTTGGCGGTGACCCGTGAGTTGCCGATGCCTTCGGTGATGGACGGCCCCGGGCTCATCTCCGCCTGCCCCGTCTTCACCCACCGGTACAGGGCGCTGCCCATGGGGTCGGCCAGAACGATGCGGATCTGCGGCCGCTGTGCCTTCAGGTAGGCGGCGACGCCGGCCAGGGTGCCGCCGGTGCCGGTGGCGGCCACGAAGGCATCGATGCGGCCACCGGTCTGCCGCCATATCTCCGGCCCGGTGGACTCGACGTGGGCCTGGCGGTTGGCGACGTTGTCGAACTGGTTCGCCCACACCGCGCCGGGCAGCGACTCGGCGTAGCGGCCGGCCTGCTTCTGGTAGTTCATGGGATCCTTGTACGGCACCACCGGCACCTGCCGCACCTCGGCGCCGAGGGTCTCCAGCAGCGCCACCTTTTCCGCAGACTGGTTGTCCGGCATGAAGATCACGCAGCGGTAACCGCGGGCGTTGCAGACGTGGGCCAGGCCGATGCCGGTGTTGCCGGCGGTGCCCTCCACCACGGTGCCGCCGGGACGCAGCGCGCCGCTGGCCTCGTGACCGCGGATCATCCACAGCGCCGCCCGGTCCTTCACCGAGCCGCCGGGGTTCAGGAACTCGGCCTTGCCGAGAATCTCGCAGCCGGTGCGCGCAGACAGGGTCTCCAGGCGGATCAGCGGCGTGTTGCCGATGCTGCCGGCCAGGCCGGCGCGCACGTCGAGGTCGGATTGGTTGCTCATGCCGGAGATTCTAGCGGCGACGCCGTTGCCTCACCAACGCTCCCTCTGCAATGATCCGGCTGCATCACACCGGAGACAGCCCCATGACCCGCACCGACATCCTGCCGGCAGACAAGCTGGCCGACGCAGAAGCAGCCGGCCTGGATCCGGCCCGGGTGGTCAAGCTGCTCGAGCGCGCGCGGCAGGAGGTGGACGAGGGCCTGCTGCCGGCGGTGCAGATCGCCGTCGCCCGGGAAGGCCGGGTGGTGCTGTCGGCCTGCTTCGGCGACGCCACGCCGCAGAGCCTGGCGTGCGTGTTCTCGGCCACCAAGGCGTTCACCTCGGTAGCGGCGTGGACCCTGTTCGAGGAGGGGGTGCTGGACGAGGCGGAGCGGGTCGCCGACATCATTCCCGAGTTCGGCAGCAACGGTAAGGACGCGGTCACCGTCGGCCAGTTGTTCACCCACACCGCCGGCTTTCCCCACGCGCCGTTCCGGCCCCTGGACTGGCTCGATCCGGACCGGCGCCTGGCCCGATTCGGCCAGTGGCGCCTCACTTGGCCGCCCGGCAGCCGCTTCGAGTACCACCCCACGGCCACCATGTGGGTGATCGCCGAGCTGATCGAGCGACGCTCCGGCGTGGAGTTCCGTGAGTTCGTGCGTCAGCGTGTCATAGAGCCGCTGGGGCTCGACGACTGCTTCGTGGGCCTGCCGGAGCCGGAGAACGCCCGGGTGCTGCCCTGCTGCTGCGTGGGCGAGGCCCTCACCGCGGACGACTACGCCCGGCTCGGCCTGCCGCAGCCGCCGGAGACCGAGGTCACCGAGGACGCCATCCTCAACTTCAATCGTCCCGAGATCCGCGCCGTCGGCGTGCCGGGCGGCGGCGGGGTCATGAGCGCCCCGGCGCTGGCCCTGTTCTATCAGGGGCTGCTGCACGGCGGCCTGGGCGGGCGCCGCATCTGGTCGGAGGCGATGCTGGCCAGCGGCCTGCGAGTCCGCACCGGCGAGCTCACCGACCCGCTGTACCGCAAGCGCGCCAACCGCGCGCTGGGGCTGATCGTCGCCGGCGATGACGATCGGCATTTCCGCGGTTTCGGGCACGGCAACTCGCCCGAGGCGTTCGGCCACAACGGCGCCGGCGGCCAGCTTGCCTGGGCCGACCCGGCCACCGGGCTGTCGCTCGGCTACGTCACCAGCGGCCACGATCGCAATCCCGTTCGGCAGGGCCGGCGAGGGGTGGCCATCGGCAGCCTGGCCGCTGACCTGGTCCGCCGGGGCTGACCGGTTGCGCTATGCTTCGCCCATGAATGGTGGGGCAAAGCGGGTCTGGTGGTTGCTGCTGCTGCTGGCGGTGGCGCCGGCCGTGTGGGCGGCCTGGTATCAGGACACCCAGCCCATCATGGGCACCCGCGTGCACGCCGAGCTCTGGCAGGAAGATCCGGCCACCGCGCATCACCTGCTGGCTGCGGTGATGGCCGAGATGCGTCGCATCGAGGCAGCCTACAGCCCATACCTGGAAGACAGCGAGCTGTCGAAGCTCAATCGCGAGGCGCCCCGCGGCTGGGTCCCGGTGTCTGCCGAGCTCCTGGACCTGCTGGACAGGAGCGCCCGGGTGTCGGCGCTCACCGACGGTGCATTCGATGTCACCTACGCCTCGGTGGGCCGGTACTACGACTACCGGGCGGAGCAGCGGCCCGACGCCGACACCGTGCGCGCCGCGGTCGACGCCATCGACTATCGCTACGTCGAGCTCGATCGTGCCGGCAGCCGGGTGCGTTACGCCCGTCCGGAGGTGTACGTCGACCTTGGCGGCATCGCCAAGGGCTATGCCGTCGACCGCTGCGTCGAGATCCTGCGCGCCGCCGGGGTCACCCAGGCCAGCATCTCGGCCGGCGGCGATTCCTACATCCTCGGCGATCGCCGGGGCGAGCCATGGACCGTGGGCATTCGCGATCCCCGTGACGCCGAGCGCATGGCCGCGGTGCTGCCGCTGATGGATACCGCTGTCTCCACGTCGGGCGACTACGAGCGGTTCTTCGAGGAAGGCGGCGTGCGTTATCACCACATCATCGACCCCGACACCGGCGACTCGGCCCGCAGCACCTGGAGCGTGACCATCCTCGGTCCGGACGCCACCTTCACCGACGCCCTGTCCACCAGCGTGTTCGTGCTGGGTCCGGAGCGCGGCCTGGCGCTCATCGACCGGTTGCCCGGCATCGACGCCATCATCATCGATTCGTCAGGTCGGCTGCGCTACTCCGCCGACCTCGACCCCCTGGCGCCCCCCGCAGCGCCCTGACGCCGGTTTGACGCCGGTCTCACTTCCCGCCCCCGGCTGCCGCGGCGCGGACCCGTCGCCGGCCAAAGCGTGACCTCGGGCACGTTCCCGTGCTCGCCGCTCCAGTAACGTCCTCCAGGCGAGCCGAAGGACTCGGCCGCAGCAGTACCGGCAGGATCGGCGGATGGTTTCGCCGGAGCCGTCGTTGGCGCCCAGGCAGTATCGGGCGCCCTGCAGTCGGCGGCGCCGGCCCCTCACCGTCCGGCGGGACCGTCGGATTCCCGGCCAGGACGGCAGGCTCGATCCACCAAGCACTGGAGATTCGATCATGAAAACCGGCCGTTTCGACTCCCTGGCCCGCTGCGCGCTGGTCATGGCCGCCCTGGTAGTCACGCTGGCCGCTCCGCCGGCGAACGCGGTCGCCATCCAGGACGCCGCTCCGGACTTCACGCTGAAGAGCCTGTCTGGCGCCAACCTGCGGCTCGAGGAGTACCGCGGCCAGGTGGTGCTGATCAACTTCTGGGCGAGCTGGTGCGGTCCGTGCCGGCAGGAGATGCCGCTGCTCGACCGTCTGCATCAGCGCTACGTCGACACCGGCTTCGCCGTGCTCGGCGTCAACGTCGAGGGCGACGAGAAACCCGCCCGCGAGCTGATCGACAAGATTCCCGTGACCTTTCCGGTACTGATCGACGAAGGCCAGCTGGTCAGCGAGCTGTACCGGCTCGAGGCCATGCCCAGCACGGTGGTGGTCGATCGGGACGGGGTGGTGCGCTACATCCACCGCGGTTACAAGCCCGGCGACGAGGCGAAGTACGTCGAGGTGGTCAAGGAACTGATTCGGGAGTGACCGCCGGCTGCCGCCGGCGACACGGACAAGGACGGAACGTGAGCATGCGAAAGTCAGGACTGATCTGGTGTCTGGCCGCGCTGTGGGCGCTGGTGCCGATGCCGGCCGCTGCTGCGGCCGCAACAACGGAGCCGGCAGCGCGCCCGGCCGCCGACGATCTCGAGGAGGTCAAGCAGGCGCTGGTGGCGCTGCGGCGCGACCTGGTGATTCTCGAGGAAGAGCTGCTGTTTCCCGCCAGCTCTCAGGTGGCCGTGTTTCTGTCGATGGATGTGGGCGAGTTCTTCCAGCTCGACGCGGTCACCGTGGAGCTGAACGGCCGTCAGGTGAGCCATCATCTGTACACCGAGCGGCAGGTCGACGCGCTGATGCGCGGCGGCGTCCAGAAGCTGTACCTCGGCAACGTCAAGGAAGGCAGCCATCGGCTCACCGCGTTCTTCACCGGCCGCGGCCCCCATGATCGGGATTACCGCCGCGCCGCCACGGTCGAGTTCGAGAAGACGTTCGAGCCCGCCTTCATCGAGCTGGCGATCCGTGATTCCGAAAGCAAGTACCAGCCGGAGTTCACCGCGGCGGTCAGTCCCTGATCCGGCAGCGGGGCGCGGAAGATGAAGCAATTCCTCTGCGAACTCCTGTTCTCCTGCCTGCTGGCGGCCCCCGCGGCGCGCGGCATCGACGAGCTCAGCTACGGCACCGCGCTGTACGCCTACCATCAGCAGGACTATGCACAGGGGCTGCTCGAGGTGCTGGTGGCGGAGCGCCAGCAGCGCCTCGGCGACGATCCGGTGCGCTTCGAGCTGGCCAAGGGCAGCTTCGCGTTTCAGGAAGGCATGTATCGCTACGCCGCGGACACCTTCGCCGCGGTGGATCCCGCCGAACTCACCGACCTCGATCGCATGCGTCTGGCATTTCACCTGGCCAGGGAGCATCACCGCCGCGGCGACTGGCCGGCCATGGAGCAGCAGCTCGCCGTCATCGACCTCGGCGCCAACTGGCGTGGGCGGTCGCGGCACCATCCGGAGGTGTCGTTCCTGCGCGCGGAAGGTGCGCTGGCGCGCGGTGACTTCGCCGCCGCAGAAGCGAGCCTGGCGGAGCTCGACGGTGCCGACGACGAGCTCGCCTACGGGCTGTTCAACCTCGGGGTGGCCCAGCGCGCCTCAGGCGACCTGGCGGCGGCAGAGGACGCGTTCCGGCGGCTCGGCGCGTTGCGCGTGCGCACCCCGGCGGCCTGGGACCTGGTGCAGCGCGGCCGTCTGGCGCTGGCGGTGCTGTCCCGCGAGCGCGGCGAGGTGGTCACCGCCGAGGCGCTGCTGGCGTCGCTGCCGGGGGAGGGTCGCTACCGGGATCTGGCGCTGGCCAGCTATGGCCGCCTCGCCATGGCGCGGGACGATCATGCCCTGGCGGGGCGCATCTGGCTCACCCTGATTCAGCGCGGCACCTGGAGCGCCAGCCACGCCGAGGCGCACCTTGGCCTGCCGGCCAGCCTGGAACGCATGGATGCCGAAGCCCAGGCGCTGGATCGCTACCGGCGCGCCGAAGCCGTTTTCGCCGGGCGCCTCGAGGCGCTGGACGTGGCGGCCGGACGCGCGCGCGATCCGCAGTGGGTGCGCGCCCTGCTCGCCGTTGCCGCACCGGCGCAGCCGGCAGACGGTGCCGCGCCGGCCGACGCCGATCCCCTGAGCCTGGATGCGGGCCTCGGGCTCGACACCTGGCTCGAGTGGCTGGCCAGCGAGTCGGTGCACGGTCTGCTCACGGAGTGGCGGGAGCTGGACGGCATGGCCACGTGGCTGCACACCCTGCCCGACCACCTCGGCGCGCTGGAGCAGGTGGCTGCCGAGCGCCATCGCCGCAGCGCAGCCGCCCGGGAAATGCTCGCCGCCGAAGCGCTCACCGAGCGTCGTGACGCGATCCGTGCGCAGACCGTCCGCCTGGCGGCAGACCTCGCCGCGATCGGCCAGTCGGCGGCCCACAGGGATCCCGACTGGATGCGGCGCCTGGCCACGCCCGAGGAGCTGCCGCTGATCGATCGCCTCGACGCCATGGCCGCGGCTGTTTCGGCCGCGGCCGCCTCGGCCGCAGGCGCTGCCGAGCGCGCCAGGCTGCAGGGTCGCATCGATCGTCTGCAGGGCCTCGTCTTCTGGCAGGTCGCCGATGAGCAGGCGGCGCGCGTGCGCGCGCTGCGCAAGCGGCTCGCCGATGCGGAAGCGCTGCTGGCGGAGGCCGACGCGCGAATCGAGCGGCTGGCGGAGGCAGAGGGCCGCTTCGCAGCCGGCGTGGTCGCCGACTTCCGTGCTCTGAATGGTCGTGCGACGGCGGTCTCGCGGCAGGTGGCGGCAGCCCGTGCCGGCCGCGAGCGCGCGCTGGCGGAAGCCCTGGAGCGCGGTGTCGAGCAGGACCGGGAACGCACCCGGCAGTACCTGCTGGCCACGCGCGTTGCCATCGCCCGCACCACCGATCGGCTCGCCGCCGCTGCGGCCCCCGCCTCGGCAGGTGACTCGTGATCCGGCGCGGCGCGCTCTGGTTGCTGCTGCTGGTCGCCGGCGGCTGCGGCTGGTTCGGCAGCAAGGACGTGATGCAGCCCCGGGGGCCCGATCTCGGTGAGATCGTGCGCGCCCTGCCGGCGCCCGAGGCCGCCGTGGCTGCGGCGCCGACGCCGCGGCGGGAGGACGTGATGGCCGCCTACCAGCGCATCTACGGGCAGATGCCCGATCAGCGCCAGGACCAGGCCGTAGGCAAGCGCCTGGCGGATCTGGAGATGCACGTCGGTGAGGACCGCGACATCGCCGGCGAAGCGGACCCCTATCGCCCTGCCATCGAGCTGTACGAATCCCTGCTCGACCGGGGCGGCGCGGAGGCGCAGGACGAGATTCTCTATCAGCTCGCCAGGGCCTACGACCTGGCCGGCCGCGAAGCGGACAGCCTGCGCCACCTGGACCGCCTGATCGCCGAGCATGCCGACAGCGCCTACCGCCTCGAGGCCCACTTCCGGCGCGCCGAGCTGGCGTTCTCCCGGGAGCGCTATGACCAGGCCAGCGCCGACTACGCCTACGTGGTGGCGCAGGGACCGGACACCGCGTACTGGCGCAACGCCCACTACATGCGCGGCTGGGCGCAGTTCAAGCGCGCCGAGCTGGAGGAGGGCCTCGACAGCTTCTTCACCGTCATCGACAGCCTGCTGGAAGGCGGTGACGCCGACGCGCTCGCCACCACGGATCGCGAGCTTCTTGAGGACAGCTTCCGCGTGGTCCCCCTCGCACTCGGCTATCTGGAAGGCCCCACGACCCTGGCTGAACAGATGAACGCACGGGGCAGGCCGTCGTGGCAGTACCTGGCCTACGAACGCCTGGCCCGCGACTATCACCAGCGCGAGCGTTACCTGGACAGCGTCGCCACCTGGCAGGCGTTCGTCGAGCAGAACCCCTTGGATGCGCGGGCGCCGAGCGCTCACCTCGGCATGATCGACACCCTGATCGAGGCCGACTTCCCGAGTGAGGTTCAGCCCACCAAGGTATCGTTCGTGCGCCGCTACGGCATTCGCAGCGAGTTCTGGCAGGTGCACGATGCCGAGGTGCGTGATGCGTACCTGCAGCCGCTGCGCAGCTTCCTCGAGGAGCTGGCGCGCGCCCAGCATGGCAGGGCCCAGGCCTCGGCAGAGCCTGCCGACTACAAGGCGGCGGCGTCCTGGTACGAAGAACGCGTCGCTACCTTCCCCGACAGCCCGGATACGGCCGAGTACCTGTTCCTGCTCGGCGAGGTCTACACCGAGGCCGGCGAGCCTGGACAGGCGGTGGCCGCCTATCAGCGGGTGGTGCGCGAGTTCCCGGACTTCCCGGACGCCCACGAGGCGGGCTACGCCGCCATCCTCGGCCTCGAGGCCATGACGCGGGACGCGCCTGCCGACGAGGCGGAACTCTGGCAGCGGGTGATGATCGATGCGCAGATCGAGTTCGCCTTCGTGTTCGCGGGCGACCCGCGGGCGCCGGCGGTGCAGACCGACGCCGCCGACGGCCTGTTCGCACTCGGCGAGCATGCCGCCGCCGTGGCGCTGGCAGCCAACCTGCTGGACGCCTGGCCCGACGTCGAGTGGCCGCTGCGCCGCACGGCGCTGTCCATTCTCGGTCACGGTCATTTCGAGCTCGGCGACTTCCCCGCCGCCGAGCGAGCCTACCGGCTGCTGCTGGCCGGGCCGGTGAGCGGTGACGAGCGCGGCGCGCTCACCGATCGCCTGCTGGCCAGCGTCTACCGTCAGGCGGAGAACGCGGAGCAGAACGGTGATCCAGACCAGGCAGTGGGCCACTACCTGCGCCTCAGCGAGCTGGCGCCCGGGGCGGAGCTTGCGGTGCAGGGGCACTTCGACGCCGTCGCCGTGGCGGAGACCGCCGGCCAGACCGCACGGGCGGCCGAGCTGCTGGCCACCTTCCGCGACCAGCACACCGGGCATCCGCTGGCGGCAGACGCCGGCAAGCGGCTGGCCGCGCTCTACGAGCAGACCGGCGACCTGATGGCGGCCGCCGACGAGCTGGCCGCCCTGGCCGAGGGTGATCCGGATGTCGAGGTCCGGCGGCTGGCTCGCTATCGCGCCGCCGAGCTGTATCTGGCGGAAGGCGCCGATGCCCTGGCGAGGGAGCAGCTCGTGGCCTATGTCGACCACTACCCGTCGCCGCTGCCGGAGCGGCTGGAGGCCGTGCAGCAGCTCGACGACCTGGCCCGCGGCGACGATGCCGGACGCCGGCCGTGGCTGCGGGAGAAGATCGCCATTCACCGGCAGATGGGCAGCGGCGCCGGCGAGCGGGCCACCTATCTCGCGGCACAGGCCCAGTTCCTGCTGGCGCAGGAGGTCCGCACCGACTTCGAGCTGATCCGGCTGGGGCATCCGCTGCCGAACAGCCTGGCACGCAAGCAGGAGGCGCTGAAGTCGGCGGTGGCGGCGCTCGAGGCGGCTGCGGCCTACGAGGTGGCCGAGTTTGCCACCGCCAGCACCTTCCAGATCGCCACCCTGTTCACCGATCTGGCCGGCGCCATCATGGCCTCCGACCGTCCGGACGGGCTGTCGGCGCTGGAGCTCGAGCAGTACGAGATCCTGCTGGAAGAGCAAGCGTTTCCCTTCGAGGAGCAGGCCATCGCCCTGCACGAGATCAACATGCGGCGAAGCTGGGACGGTCTGTGGAACGACTGGATCGAGCGCAGCTTCGCCGAGCTCGGCCGGTTGATGCCGGCACGATTCGACAAGCCGGAAGTGGAAGTAGCGTATGTGGAAACCATTCACTAGCGCAGCCGTGGCCGCGCTGCTGCTGGCCGGATGCGCGGCGACGCCGCCGACGCCGGATGCGCCGGGCGCCGCTGTGGCCGATGCGCCGCTGCCGGAGGTGCGCGGCCGCAACGCCGACGCCTTCGATCGCGCGCTGGCACTGCTGCGTGACGACCGACTGGCGGAAGCGGAAGCGCTGCTGCTGCAGATCACGGCCGACCAGCCGGAGCTGGCGGGCCCGTGGGTGAACCTGGCGCAGGTTTACCTGCGCCGCGATCGGGAAGACGACGCGCAGCGCGCGCTGCAGGCGGCTGTGGCGGCCAACCCGGGCAACTGCGCCGCGCGCAACGAGCTCGGCGTGCTGCTGCGCAGGCGGGGCGAGTTCGCGGCGGCCGAAGCCCACTATCTGGCCTGCCTCGAGCACCAGCCCGACTTCCAGCCGGCGCACCTGAACCTGGGCATCCTCTACGAGCTGTATCTGGGCCGGCTGGAGGAGGCGCTGGCCGCCTATCGCCGCTATCAGGACCTGGCGGCGCAGCCGGACCGCAAGGTCGGCGTCTGGGTCGTGGATCTGGAGAGGCGGCTGGGATCATGAGCGGCACCTTCACCACCCGCCACATCCTCGCCGCCGTCGGCCTGCAGATGCTCGCCGTGTGCGCTGGCGCCGCAGAACCGCCCGCCGACGTGATCGAACTGGATCAAACCGTGATCTCCGGCAACCAAGAGCTTCCCAAAGTTCTGTATATCGTTCCCTGGCAGCAGCCCGGCGGCCTGCCGGAGATCGAGCTCGACAGCGAGTTTTCCGAGCAGGGCCTGTTTCGTCGCCTGTACCCGCCCGCGCACCGGCGCGAGCTCACGTACCTCGAGGCGGCGGCTGCGGCAGGTGCCAGTGACCGGCCGACGTCAGTTTCCAAGGAGAGATAGATGGACATCTACCAGACCACCGTGAGCTTCTTCCAGCAGGGGGGGCCGTTCATGTATCCCATCGCGCTGGTGTTCGGCGTCGGCCTTGCCATCGCGCTGGAGCGCTATTTCTATCTGGCCAACCAGACGCGCATCAACCGCCGCGACTACGAGCGCATTCTGCCGCTGCTCAAGCAGCGCAAGCAGCGCGAGCTGGCGTCGCTGGTGCAGAAGTCGAGGTCGGCCATGAGCCGCATCATCGCCGACGGCCTCAATCGCCGCACCTCGTCACGCCGCCGCGCCGACATCGAGTACGCGATGGAGGAGGGCCTGCTCGAGGTGCTGCCGAGCATCGAGCGGCGCACCCCGTACCTGGCCACGTTCGCCAACATCGCCACGCTGCTGGGCCTGCTCGGCACCATCATCGGCCTGATCGCCGCGTTCACCGCGGTCGCCAACGCCGACCCCGCGGAGAAGGCCACGCTGCTGTCGGAAAGCATTTCCATCGCCATGAACACCACGGCGTTCGGGCTGATGGCGGCCATTCCACTGCTGCTGGTGCACTCGGTGCTGCAGAGCAAGACCTCGGCCATCGTCGAGAGCCTGGAAATCGCCGTGGTGAAGTTCCTGAACCTCATGGAAGGTGACGAGCGGCAGCAGGGCGTACCGGCCGAGGCCGGCCTCGGCGCGTCGGCAGGCTGAGGCGCCATCATGGACCGCGTCAGGAAGCGCCTGCGCAGACGCCACGACGAGGCCGATCTCGACGTCACGCCGTTCATGAACCTCATGATCGTGCTGGTGCCGGTGCTGCTGCTGTCGATGGTGTTCACGCACACCACGGTGATCGACCTGAACTTTCCGGCCAGCGACGCCCAGAGCGGGCCGGTGGATCCGGATGCCGTGCATCTCGAGGTGTCGGTGACGGCGGAAGGCTTCGTGGTGGCTGACGGCCGCGGCGGCGTCATCAAGCGCCTGCCGCGCACCGACGAGGGCTACGACTATGCCGCCCTCTCCGAGGTGATGCAGGCCCTGAAGCAGCGCATGCCGGAGAAGCGCGACATCATGGTGCTGCTCGAGGAAGAAACCCCCTATCAGACCCTGGTCTCGGTGATGGACTCGGTGCGCTCCTACCCGACCGTGCAGCATCTCGCCGTGGTCCAGGCCGAGCTGTTCCCGGTGATCTCGCTGGGTGACACGGGAGATCGCTCATGAGTCTGGTTCGACATCAGCAGCGCCGGGGCGGGCAGAAGCGCCGCTCCCGCGCGGCGACGCTGAACCTGGTGTCGCTGATGGACATCTTCACGATCCTGGTGTTCTTCCTGATGGTGAACTCGTCGGATGTGGAGGTGCTGCAGACCAGCTCGAAGATCAAGCTGCCGGAGTCGAGCTCGGAGCAGCGGCCGGAAGACCGCCTGGTGATCTCGGTCAGCCACGACGACCTGGTGGTGCAGGGCCGGCTGGTGGCGCGGGTGGCCGACCTCGCGGGCGACGGCGACATGGTGATTCCCGGTCTGCAGCAGGAACTCGCTCATCAGGCCGGACGCCGCGGCGCCGTGCCCGAGGGCGGCCATGAGATCACCATCATGGGCGACCACGAGCTGCCTTACTGGCTGCTCAAGAAGATCATGGTGACCTGCCAGAGCGAAGACTTCGCGCGCATCTCCCTGGCGGTGAACCGCATCGTCGCGGATACGGGAGCCGAGGCATGAGCGCGGTCTACGTCCACCACGTCAGCGCCTTCAGCCTGCCCTGGGATCCGACGGGCGGCGACCGCAAGCGCCTCAAGCAGTGGCTGGCCAGCACCCTGCTGGTGGTGGGCGCGGCGGGCATGGTGATTCCGCTGATCACGCTGCCCGAGCTGCCCCGCGAAGAGCAGGAGGCACTGCCGCCACAGCTCGCCCGCATCGTCCTGGAGAAGCCGGAACCGGTGATTCCACCGCCACCGAAGCCGGTGCAGCAGGAAGAGCCGCCGAAGCCGGAGAAGCCGCCGGAGCCGAAGCCCGAGACGCCGCGGGAAGTAGCGCCGACGCCGCAGCCGACGGTGGCCGATGCCCGCGAGAAGGCGGCGGTTTCCGGCCTGCTGGCGTTCAAGGATGCGTTTGCAGACATGCGCGAGGCGGTGGACGTCAACCGCCTGCAGGATACGGCGGCGATTCAGCGCGGTGCCGGCGAGGCCGCCAGCATCGACCGTTCGGTGCTGACCTCGAACCATGGCGCCCGCAGCGCCGGCGTCAACGTCACGGCGCTGTCCAGAGACACCGGCGGCGTGGCCCTGTCCGGCCGCGAGACCACCAAGGTGGAGGTGGCCGAGGGCAGTCAGGGCACGGGCGGCGTCCGCGCCGCGCGCGACATCGATCCGCGCACCCGCAGCATCGAGGAGATCCGCCGGGTGTTCGACGCCAACAAGGGCGCCATCTTCGCCATCTACAACCGGGCGCTGCGCGCCGATCCGACCCTGCAGGGGCAGGTGGTGCTGGAGCTGGTGATCGCTCCCTCAGGCCAGGTCAGCGACGTCCGCGTGATCGCGTCCGAGCTGGCGGATCCGGAGGTGGTGGCCCGCATCCTGAGCCGCATCCGCCTGTTCGACTTCGGTCAGCGCGAGGTGGGCGTCACCACCATCAAGTACCCGGTGCACTTCCTGCCCACCTGAGCGCCGGCTCGGGGCTTCCGCTGGCCTCAGAGCCGGGCGCTGGACTCGTCGGTGCGGTCGATCAGGTGAATCTCCCGGATCGGGCAGGCCTCGCCATCGGCGGTGAGCGCGTCAAACCCGGCCCAGATGGTGTTGTCCGAGGCGGTCACGCCGACGTGGCGCGCCCAGCGCAGGCCGACGCAGGCCCGGTTCAGAGTCAGCAGGTACTGGCGATCGCCCTCGGTGGTGAGCATGACGTGCGCGTCGTCGATGGCGCGAAACGCCTGCACGGCGCTGGCGCTCGGGATGCTGGTGACCGGCTCTCCGGCCTCCAGCAGCACGCCGGGCTCCGGGTCGGCCGGCGGCAGCGCGGCGGCGAACGGCGCCCACAGCGCAGCGGTGAGCAGCGTGGCCGCGGTGGCGGAAAGCGGAAGGCGGGCGGCTCGGCGCATGGCAAGGCTCCGTTGGTTCGGCAGCGTCGATCGTAGGTCCGGCAAACTTAACCTAACCTGAACGTGTCCGACAATTGCGGCAGGCACCTGCAGCCCGCCTCACGTTTGCACGCGCCCGTTTGCACGTGCCCGCCATCCCCGGCAGAGTGGGCACCGTCGGTTGCAGGGAGCACACATGGTCGGGCAGGGCAGGGCGGCGTGGGGTCTGAGTCTGAGTCTGGCTTTCGGGCTGTTGGCGGGCGGCCACGCCGCCGCGGCGCCGCGGGATGAGGTGCTGGCGCAGGTGGCCGCCGAGCGCGACGCCGCCGTGGCCATGGCCCAGGACCTCTGGTCTCTGGCCGAACTCGGCTACCAGGAGACGCGCAGCAGCGAGCGCCTGCAGCGCTATCTGGCCGAGCGCGGCTTCCAGGTGCAAAGCGGGGCCGCCGGCATGCCCACCGCCTTCGTCGCCAGCTTCGGCAGCGGCCGCCCGGTGATCGGGTTGCTGGCCGAGTTCGACGCGCTGCCCGGGCTCTCCCAGGCCGCCGTGCCGCACCGTCAGGCGCTGGTAGAGAGGGGCGCCGGCCATGCCTGCGGTCACCACCTGTTCGGCGCCGCGGCGGCTGCGGCCGGCGCGGCGGTGGCGGCCTGGATGGCCGAGTCCGGCCAGCCGGGCACCGTTCGCGTCTACGGCACGCCGGCGGAAGAGGGCGGCTCGGGCAAGGTCTACATGACCCGGGCCGGGTTGTTCGACGACGTCGACGTGGTGCTGCACTGGCATCCGAGTGACCGCAACGACGCCTCGCCCTACAGCACCACGGCCAACAAATCCGGCCGCTTCACCTTTCAGGGGGTTGCTTCCCACGCCGCCTCGGCGCCGGAGCGCGGCCGCTCGGCCCTGGACGGCGTCGAGGCCATGAACTTCATGGTGAACCTGATGCGCGAGCACATGCCCCAAGACGCGCGCGTGCACTACGTGATCACCGACGGCGGCTCGGCGCCCAACATCGTTCCCGAGCGCGCCCAGGTCTACTACTACGTTCGCCACCCCCAGGCCAAGCAGGTGCAGGCGCTGTTCCAGCGCGTGGTGGCGGCGGCCGAGGCCGGCGCCCTCGGCACCGGCACGCGGATGCAGTATGAAGTCATGCACGGCAACCACCCCGTGCTGCCGAACGAGGTGCTGGCGCGGCTGGTGCACGACAACCTGACCCGGCTGGGCGGCGTGCGCTACGACGAGGCCGAGCGGGCGTTCGCGACCGAGTTGCGGGCGACCCTGGACGGTGACCTGCCACCGCTGGTGGCGGCGGCTCAGGTGCAGCCGTACGCCATGCGTCAGAACATGGGCTCGACCGACGTCGGCGACGTGAGCTGGACCGTGCCCACGGTGGGCTTCGGCACCGCCACCTGGGTGCCGGGCACGCCCGCCCATAGCTGGCAGGCGGTGGCCGCCGGGGGCATGAGCATCGGCCATCGCGGCATGCTGCTGGCTGCCCGCCTGCTGGCCATGACCACGGCGGACCTGCTGCGGCGCGATGACGTGCGCGCCGCGGCCTGGGACGAGTTCGAGGCCCGCCGCGGGCCCGACTTCCAGTATCAGGCGCTGCTCGGCGATCGCGATCCGCCCCTGGACTACCGCCGGTGATCGTCGCGCTGCTGCATCCGGGCGACATGGGCGTCACCGCAGGCAGGACGCTGCAGGCCTCAGGACACCGGGTGCGCTGGTGGCGGCACGGCCGCAGCGCGGCCACCCGGGCCCGGGCAGAGCAGGCCGGGTTCGAGGGCGTCGAGGATCTGGCTTCGCTGCTCGACGGCGCCGACGCGGTGCTGTCGGTGTGCCCGCCGTCGGCCGCCCTCGAGGTGGCGAAGCAGGTGGTGGAAGCCGGCTTCGAAGGCGTGTACGTGGACGCCAACGCGGTGTCGCCGGCCACCGTGGGCCGCCTGCAGGCCCTGCTCGGCGCTCGCCTGGTGGACGGCGGCATCATCGGCCCCCCGGCCCGAACCCCGGGCACCACGCGGTTGTACCTGAGCGGTCCCGGCGCCGGCACCGTGGCCGGCTGGTTTGCCGCCGGGCCCTTGCAGGCGTTGGCCCTGGACGGGCCGCCGGGCGCGGCCTCGGCGCTGAAGATGTGCTACGCCGCCTACACCAAGGGCGCGTCGGCGCTGCTGCTGATGGTGCGGGCGCTGGCGGCGTCGGAAGGGGTGAGCGATTCGCTGCTGGCCGAGTGGGCCTTGTCGCAGCCTGGCCTGGCAGAGCGCAGCGACGCGGCAGCGCGCGCAACCGCCGCCAAGGCCTGGCGCTTCGAGGGCGAGATGCACGAGATTGCCGACACCGTGGCCGCGGCCGGCCTGCCCGAGGGATTCCATCGGGCGGCCGCCGTGCTCTACGGGCGGATGGCGCCGCTCAAGGACGCGCCGTCGCCCGGTATCGACGAGGTGGTGGCGGCCCTGATTGGCCGCCACTGATCGGCCGGGCTCAGGCCCGGGTGCCGGAGAACGAGGCGTTGCCGAAGGCGCCGAGCTTGACGTTGCCGGTGATGTTGTCGCCTTCCACCTTGGCGGCGAACTCCAGAGTCATGGCCATGGGCGAGGTGATCTTGGCCTTCCAGGTCAGGTTGTCGCCGTCCACCTTGCCGTCCTCGATGGCGATCTCGCCCTGGGGGCCGGACAGCTTGCCGGTGAGGTCGCTGCCGCTGGTGGCGAGGGTGAGGGTCCCCTGCTGCGCGCCCATGGGCGTGTTCATGGTGGTCTTCCAGGTGCCTTCTGCGCTCATGCTGATTCTCCCCAGCGTTGGTATCGTTTGCTTGGTCTCGTCTGCTCGTGGCCGGCAAGGCTGGCCGTGAACGAGTATGTCACAGGCCCGGCGATGACGTCACCGTGGCGCCGGCTCGCATCTTCGGCCGATTTCGGGATTAATCAGCGCCCGTGAACATCGGCGTCTACAACGAAGGGCCCCTGCACCAGGCCCTGAAGGCCCACTACGCAGTGGCCGGGTCCCGCGAGGAGGTGCCGGTGGGCGCGTACGTCGCCGACGTGCAGCACCCGGACGACGTCATCTACGAGATTCAGACCGGCGGCTTCGGGCCGTTGAAGCGCAAGCTCGAGGCCCTGCTGGAGGCCCATCGCGTGGTGCTGGTGCACCCGGTCGCGGCCGTGCGTTACATCATCAAGCTGCCCGAGAGCGTCGACCTGGTGCCGCGCCGGCGCCGCTCCCCGAAGCGGGGCAGCATCGCGCAGGTGGCCGGTGAGCTGGTCAGCATTCCGCATCTGCTCGACCATCCGAACTTCGAGCTCGAGGTGGTGCTGATCGAGGAGGAAGAGGTTCGCTGCCGGGCCGAGGGGCGGGCCTGGCGGCGGCGCGGCTGGCGGGTGGTGGAGCGGCGGCTGTGTCAGGTGCTGGGCCGGCAGCGGTTCGCCAGCTCGGCGGACCTGTTCGGGCTGCTGCAGGGGCCGCTGCCTGAGCCCTTTACCACCGTCGAGCTGGCGGTGGCGATGGGCCAGCCGCGCTGGCTGGCCCAGAAGCTGGCCTACTGCCTGCGCGTCGCCGGCTGCATAGAGGTCTGCGGCAAGCAGGGCAACGCGCTGTGCTACCAGCGCGCGCCCGGCGGCGTCAGAACTTGACGTTGACGCCCAGCAGCGCCGTCTGCGGGCGGCCCGGTCGGGCACCCGCGGGGCGGCGGGCGGCCAGGTAGTCGTCGTCCAGCAGGTTCTCCACCCGCGCGAACAGGGCCACCTGCTCGGTCAGGTCGAACGTGGCGGCCAGGTCCAGCACCCAGTGGTCATCCACCCGCTCGTCGCGTGCCGGGCTGCCGCTGCCGGCCACCACCCGCATCTCGCCGACGTAGGTGGCGGTCAGGTCGGTGCGCCAGCGGCCGCCGGCCAGCCCGGCTCCGAGCTGCAGCTGATGCTCCGGCAGGTACGGCAGCTCGTCGCCGGGCTGCACGTCGCCCCACTCCTCGAAGCCGCTGGCGAAGCCGTTCTGAAACTCGGCCTGGGAGTACGTGTAGCTGCTGCGCAGCGGCATCCTCAGGCCGTTGCCGAGGTCCAGCTCCGTGGCCGCGGACAGCTCCAGCCCGTACATCTCCACCTCGCCGCCGTCGAACTGGTCGCCCGGGTTGCAGGCATTGCCGGAGGACAGGGTGCAGGTGCCCACCAGGTTGTCATAGTCGTTGAAGTAGGCGATGGCCTCGGCGGTGACCCGGTCGCTGGCGAAGCGTACGCCCGCTTCGTAGTTCACGCTTTCCTCTGCCTCGGCGTCAGAGCCCGGCCCGGGCGGGTTGAAGCCCTTGTGGACGCTGGCCAGCAGGTTGATCTCCGGCGTCAGCGCGTAGAGCACGCCCATGCCCGGAATCCACTCGCTGACGCTGGCGCTGCGCACCCGGGTGGGGCCGGAATCGCGTCCGGGATCGGTGCGGGCGTAGTCGCGGCGCTCCAGGTCGATGGACTCGTAGCGCACCCCGGGAGTCAGCGTCCAGCGGCCGATGCGAAGCTCGTCCTGCAGGTACACGCTCACCGCCTCGGCGCTGCCGACCCGATTGTCCTGGCTGCCCGGCGCGCCGGCGCTGGTCTGCACCAGCCGGCCGTCGCTCATGCGGTAGCCGTCCTCCCACTGCAGCCGGTCTTCGTCGTCCTCGTGGTAGCGAACCGAGAGCTCGAACTCATGCTGTGCCGGGCCCGTCCAGCCAGGCGTCCAGCCGAGGATCATCTGCGCGCCCCTGGCCAGGTACTCGCGGTTGTTGGCGCGGATGCGAATCGCATCGTCCGGGCTGTCTGCGCCTTTCAGCCACGCCAGCTCGTCGGCGAAGGCCACCGGATCGGTCAGCACCGCATCGAGGCCGCGCCCGCCCACCGACTGCCCCTTGTACCAGTTGCGTGCGAACTCGTTGCGGTAGACCACGGTGGTGAGGTCGACGCCGCTGCCGAGGGCCACGAAGTGGCGAAGCTGAAGCTGGTCGTGCTCCGAGTCGAAGCGGTCGAGCTGCGATCCGGCGTAGCGCCGGTACGGGTCGGCGCGGAAGTCGGCGTCGGTGAGCCCGAGATAGGTCTCGTCGGCGGTCTGCTCGGTGCGGCCGATCTTGAGCTGCAGCTCCTGATAGACGGCGGCGTCGGCGCCGGTCCGGTAGCTGAGCTTGCCCAGATAGTCGTCGAGCTCATAGCCGGTGTCACCGCCGCCGTCGAGCTGCTTGAAGCCGTCGGTCTGCTGGCGCACGCCTTCGAGCAGGAAGCCGACGTGCTCGCCGCGGCCGCCCACGTGCGCATGCCCGAGCAGGGTGTCGTCCTCGCCGAGCAGCAGGCTGGCGCGGCCGGCCAGCGGCGCTTCCGGAATCGCGGTGGAGATCAGGTTGAGCGCGCCGCCCGTGGTGCGGGGCCCATGGCGGATGGCGGACGAGCCCTTGCGGATTTCCACCGCCTGCATGCGCTGCATGGTGGGCGTGTAGTAGGCGGAGGACGCGGCGTAGGGCGCCGGGGCGATCAGCACGCCGTCCTCCATCAGGGCGATGCGGGCGCTGCGGTCGGTGCCCGAGCCGCGCAGGCCGATGTTCGGCCGCAGCCCGAAGCCTTCCTCCTCCACCACATACACGCCCGGCACCTGGCGAAGCACCCGCTGCAGGTCGGTATGCTCGAACACGGCGATCTCCTCGATGGAGATGTAGTTGGCGGCGCCGGCGGTCTCCTGGGCGGCGGCCCGGCTGCCGACCACGGTCATGCGTTCGAACTCTGCCGCCGGTCGGTCGGTCGTGGTTTCCGCGGTGGCGGTCAGCGTGGCGCCGAGCGCGAGGGCGGTGAGCAGCGGACGGTACATCGGGTTCTCCTCGAATGGCGGTCGCAAGGGGTGGCGTGACGAATGCGGGAATCCTAATGAGAATTATTCTCGTTTTCAATCATTGATCGTCGGCAACGTGGTGGTCGCCACGGCGCGGTGCGAGAATGACCGGCGTCGAGAGAGGGCTGCCGGGAGGGAGGAGCCACCCGTGATCGAATTCCACGGTATGCGTCTGCGCGAGTCCGTAGCCGTGGAGATCCTGCGGCAGGTCGACTGGTCGGCGACACCGGTCGGCGCGCCGGCAGGCTGGCCGGATGCTTTGAAGACGGCGCTGCAGCTTTGCATGAACTCGCACTTTCCCATGACGCTGGGTTGGGGACCCGGGCTGGTCACCTTCTACAACGACGGCTACGTGCCGATCATGGGCAGCAAGCACCCGGCCGCGTTCGGTCGTCCCGCGCTCGAGGTCTATGCCGAGCTGGGAGAGTTCCTGAGCATCCGGACCCAGGCCATCCTGCAGCACGGCGAGCAGTTCTACGACGAGAACGCGTTGCTGATGCTGGATACCGGGCGTGGACCGGTGGAGGCCTACTTCACCTTCTGCTATAGCCCGGTGGCGGACGAGGGCGGCCGCATCTGCGGCGCCTTGTCCGTGGCGACCGACACCACGGCCTCGGTGCTGTACCAACGTCGCACCGACACCGTGATCGCGCTGAACGAAACGCTCGCGCAACATCGCTGGCATGACCCGGTGGGGCCGGCTCTGGCACGGGGGCTGCGGGGTAACGCCGACGACTTCGCGCAGTTCGCGCTGTACGGTGCCGGGGCCGATGGTGTGCTGCGGGCGCTGTTGTCACATCCGTCCGATCTGGCCGGCGATCTGGCGGCGGGAGGTGCCATTCAGCGCGCGATTGCGGCGGCCCGTGATAGCGGCGGCCGTATCAAGGTCAATCGTGTGGACGAGCGCAGGTTCGTCGTGACGCTGACGGATGATGCCGCATTCGGCGGTGACGCGTTCGCCTTGGCGGTGCAGCCAGCCGACCATGTTGACGCAAGGTCCGGCTATCAGGAGTTTCTGCGGATGGCGGCAGAAGCCGTATCCAATGCGGTCTATCGAATGCTCTCGGACCAGCAGGTCTATGCGGACGTCAACCGACGGCTGGACCAGCGCGAGCGCATGTACCGGCTGCTGTTCGAGCACAGTCAGGACGGCATCTTCGTCTGCGACGGCGGCAGCGGATTTCTGATGGTAAACCCCGGCGCCTGCCGCATGCTCGGCTATTCGGAAGCGGAGCTGCTGGCCCTCGACCGGGCCGAGGTCATGGTGGACGAAGACGGCACGGCAACCCGCGCCCTGGCCGAGCGCAGCGAGCATGGGCGCTTCACCGGCGTGCTGAAGATGCGGCGTCGGGACGGCACGGAGTTCGTCGCCGATCTGTCGTCGGTGGCTTTTCTCGATCCGGAGGCGGGAGAGATGCGCAGCCTGACCCTGTTCCGCGACGCTACCGACCGGCTGCGCGCCCAGGACCGCATCACCGCCGCGGCCCGGCTCGAGGCGGTGGGTCAGCTCACCGGCGGCATCTCCCACGACTTCAACAACCTGCTCAACGTGATCATTCAGGGCGCGGAAGACCTGGTGGGCACCGTCTCGGGTGACGCCGGCGAGTCGGCCGAGCTGGTGCTGACCGCGGCGCTGCAGGCGGCGGCGCTGACCCGGCAGCTTCTCGCCTTCAGCCGCCAGCAGCCGCTGGAGCGGCGCGCGGTCGACGTCGCCGACACGGTGGCCGCGGTGGCCGAGATTCTGCGGCGCGGCATCGGCGAGACGGTGGAGGTCGTCATCGACGTGGCGCCTGACACGGTCGCGCACGTCGATCCTTCGCTGCTGCAGAGCGCGGTGCTGAATCTGGCCATCAATGCCCGGGATGCCATGCCCGGTGGCGGCCGCCTGACCATCGATGGCGCCGTCATGGAGCTCGACGAGGCCGCGAGCCGGGAGCTCGGCATCGCACCGCGTGACTACGTGGTGCTGACCGTGACCGACACCGGGGTCGGCATCGCGCCGGAGCATCTGCCGCGCGTCATCGAGCCGTTCTTCACCACCAAGCCCCCGGGCCAGGGCACCGGACTCGGTTTGAGCGTGGTGTTCGGCTTCGCCCAGCAGTCCGGGGGCACCCTGCAGATGCGCTCCGAGCTGGGCAGCGGAACCCGAGTCAGCCTCTACCTGCCGTCGGCGCGGCAGCCGCCGCCGGCCGCCATGGCCGCTGAGGCGGGGGAAGCGCCGGCGGTGGCCGGGCGCCGGCTGCTGGTGGTCGAGGACAACGACCTGCTGGCGGCCATGCTGACCCGCGTTCTGGAAGGCGCCGGCCACCAGGTGACCGTCTGCGGCAGCGGCGAGGCGGCGCTGCAGCAGCTGGACGGGCCGGAGCGCTACGATCTGATGATTACCGACATCGTGCTGGGCGCCGGCATGGACGGCTGGACGCTGGCAGGCCGCGTGCAGCAGCGCCACCCGGAGATGCCCGTGGTCACCATGTCCGGCTACGCGCCGCCGGCCGCCGGCGATCCGGTCGGCCGGCCGCAGCTTCCGACCCTGCAGAAGCCGTTCCGGCCGAAGCAGGTTCTGGCTCTGATCCAGGAGCTGCTGGCGTCATAATCGAGCCGTCAACCCGTCATTCAGGTGCGAACCATGAAACACGCCGACACCCGAGCGCTGGCCGAGATGCCGCTGATGGATCCCGAAACCCTGCGCTGCCCCTACCACTACGACGAGACGCTGCGGCGCGAGGCGCCCGTGCATCGGGACCCACAGACCGGTGTCTACGTGGTGTCCACCTACGAGCTGGTGCGGGAGGCGCACAAGGCCAAGGACGTCTTCTCCAACGAGTTCGGTCTGGCGGTGGGTTCGGCCCGCGAGGTGGCACCGGAGGTGCGCGCCGTCGCCGCCACCAACTACAACCTGGGCAGAGGCACGCTGCTGACCATCGACGACCCGGAGCACAAGATCTATCGCGATGCGGTCAAGGACTGGTTCACCGCCGAGCACTTCCAGACCTACGAGCCTTGGATCCGCGCCCGCGCCCGCACGCTGCTCGATCAGCTCGCGGCCAAGACGGCCTGCAACTTCGTGGAGGAGTTCGCCCGGCCCTACCCGCTGTCGGTGATCATGCACGTGCTGGGCATGCCGCCGGAGATCATCGACAAGGCGTTCAAGTGGACGGTGGACAACGTCACCGTGCTTTCCCAGATCGCGGACACAGCGGCGCTGGTGGAGGCGAACAAGGGGCTCAAGGAGGAGTACGACTGGTTTGCCCAGGCGCTGAACGCCCGCCGCGGCAAGCCGGTGGAGGACCTGCTGGGGCTGATCGCCAACACCACCTGCGGTGATCGACCCACCACGATCGAGGAGCAGCTTTCCTACTGCACCCAGTTCCTGGTGGCCGGCAACGAGACCACGACCGCCACGCTGGCGGAGAGCATGCGCCAGCTCAGTCTGCATCCGGACCAGCTGGCGCTGGTGCAGGCCGATCGCAGCCTGATCCCCAACATGGTGGAGGAGAGCCTGCGTCTGGCGTCGCCGACGTCGAACATGTGGCGCTTCACCAAGGACGACTACAAGCTCGGTGGCGTGCGCATTCCCAAGGGCAGCATGGTGCTGCTCAAGTACTTCTCCTCCAACCACGACGATGCCGTGTTCGAGGCCCCGCTCGCGTTCGACGTCACCCGTGCCAACGCCAGGCGCCACGTGGCCTTCGGCTTCGGCACCCACGTCTGCATCGGCCAGCACCTGTCGCGGCTCGAGATGTGCATCGCCTGGGAAGAGATCTTCGACCGCCTGGACGGTCTGACCCTGGCCTGCGGGCCGGACGACCTGGAGTACATGCCCAACATCCTGCTGCGCGGGCTGGAGGAGATACCGATCCGCTACCGTGTGCGCTGACTCGCGGCGGGGGCTCCGTCCGCATCTTCGGGTCTGCCGGGAGAGCCACTTCTGAATCTGCGTCCGATCCTGTATCTGACGGGCGTCGTGCTGATCGGCATCGCGTTGCTGATGCTGGTGCCCGCGGCCGTGGGCTATTACGACAGCGAGCCGGACGCTGGCCATTTCCTCACGTCGGGCGCAATGGCGGCGGCTGCCGGGCTGGTCATGGTGCTCGGCAACCGGCGGCAGAACTTCCGAATCGCGCCGCGTCAGGCGTTCGTGCTCACCACCGTGACCTGGCTGACGGTGAGCATGGTGAGCGCGCTCCCGCTGGTGCTCATCGAGCACATCGACTATAGCGACGCCTTCTTCGAGACCATGTCCGGCATCACCACCACCGGATCCACGGTGCTGGTGGGGCTCGACGACATGGAGCGTTCGGTGCTGATCTGGCGGTCGCTGCTGCAGTGGTTCGGTGGCGTGGGGTTCATGATCATGGCGGTGGCGCTGCTGCCGTTTCTGGGCGTCGGCGGCATGCGCATCTTCAAGAGCGAGTCCAGTGAGTGGTCAAACAAGAACATGCCCCGCATCCGCCACGTGGCGATGACGACCGCCGGCACCTACGTGCTGCTCACCGTCGTCTGCGGCGCCGCCTACTGGGTTGCCGGGATGACCGCGTTCGAGGCCGTCAACCATGCCATGGCGACGCTGTCGACCGGCGGCTTTTCCACCTCCGACATGTCCTTCAACCGCTGGCAGAGCCCGGCCGTAGCCTGGGTGGCGGTGGTGTTCATGGTGCTCGGCGCGCTGCCGTTCATCCGCTACGTTCAGCTGCTGCGCGGATCGCCTCGCAGCCTGTGGCGGGACGAGCAGGTGCGGGGCCTGATCGGCGTGCTGCTGGTGAGCATCGCCGTCATCACTGCCTGGCGCGTGGTGAGCGGCGACGAGGGCCTGAGCCGCAGCCTGCTGGAGGTGGCCTTCAACGTGGTGTCCGTGGTGACCACCACGGGCTTCGCGCTCGGCGATTTTTCTGCCTGGGGCAGCTTCGCCGTGGTGGCGTTCCTGCTGCTGATGTTCGTCGGCGGCTGCTCCGGCTCCACCTCCGGTGCCATCAAGATCTTCCGATATCAGATAGCCGCTCGCCTGTTCGGCGCCATGCTGGCCCGCCAGATCCACCCCAGCGGCGTGTTCGTGGTGCGCTACAACGGCGTGGTTGTGGATCCGCAGATGACGGTGTCCGTGTTCACCTTCTCGTTCGCATTCCTGGCCGTGATTGCCGTGCTTGCGATGCTGCTGGCGCTGCTTGGGCTCGATCCGATGGTGAGCCTGTCGGCCGCCATCACCGCGGTCGCCAACGTCGGCCCCGGGGTCGGGCCCCTCATCGGGCCGGCCGGCAACTTCGCCGCGGTGCCGGATGCGGCCAAGTGGCTGCTGGCCCTGGGCATGCTGATCGGGCGGCTGGAGATCATCGCGGTGCTTACGCTGTTCTCGCGCTACCTGTGGCGCGGCTAGGTCGTCGAGCGCCGGCTGCCGCCCATCGCCCTTCATCACCTGATTCTCACGGCGGATCGGGGATGCTGGGCGCCTGTTCGATGGATGGAGACGATTCATGAGCTACGCCACCTTCGTTGTCGTTGCGGTGCCCTCGGCCCTGGCTCTGGCCCTGGCCGCATGGCTGACGCTGCGGATGCTACGTTCGCAGACGCCGGCGCGAATCGAGGCGCGCATCAGGGACGAACGGCGCCGCTGAACCTCTGGGGCACCGCGTCGGCCGCATTTGACTCGCTGCGTCCGCGCCCCGACCATCGGCGGACCCAATCCAGGCACGTAGCAGCCCATGAAGACAGCCGTCGTCACCGGCACCAGCACCGGCATCGGATTCGCCACCAGCCTGCACCTGGCCCGCCACGGCTACCGGGTGTTCGCCGGCATGCGCAACCTCGCCAAGGCCGACGCCCTGAAGCAGGCGGCAACTGCGGAGTCGCTGCCGGTGACCGTGGTGCAGCTCGACATCTGCGACGCCCGGTCCGTGACCGATGCCTTCGCCGCCATGGCCGAGCAGGGCCCCGTTGACCTGCTGGTCAACAACGCCGGCATCGGCGGCGCGTCGCCGCTGGAGCTGACGCCGGAAGACGAACACCGGCAGATGTTCGAGACCAACTACTTCGGCGCCGTGCGCTGCATCCAGGCGGTGCTGCCGTCCATGCGCGAGCGCGGCAGCGGCTGCATTGTCAACGTCACCTCCGCCGTGGGCCTGCTCGCCACCCCCAACCAGATCGCCTACTCGGCCTCGAAGTGGGCGCTGGAATGCCTGGGCGAGGCGCTGGCCCACGAGGTGTACCGGTTCGGCGTGCGGGTGGTGAACGTGGAGCCCGGCGTGATCATGACCAACATCTTCGAGAATTCGGCCGAGCAGACCCGCTACGACAAGACGTCGCCCTATCAGCCCATCATGCGCCGCAACGGCAAGGTGTTCGCCGCCGGCTTCAGGCGTGCGGTGCCGCCGGAGACCGTGGCGGCCACCATCCTCGAAGCCGTCACCACCGATGACTACCGGCTGCGCTGGCCGGTGGGACCCGATGCGGAAGGCATGATGGCCGCCCGCCAGCGCATCGCCGCCGAGGACTGGGTGCGCATGGGCGACGACCTGAGCGACTCCGAGTACAACGCTCGGTTCAAGGTGCTGTTCGGGATCGATCTGTAGCTCAGCACAGCCCCTGGTGCACGGCGGCCATGTAGTCCGTCAGACGCCGGCCGGGCTCGTCGGGATAGCGGCTGCTGAGCGCCCGGCAGTCGGCCATGCGGTCGACCCGGAAGCTGCGCCAGGCCTGGCGCAGCTCGCACCAGGCGCCCAGGGTCCAGGTCTGGCCCCAGTAGGCCAGCGACAGCGGCCAGACGATGCGCTCGGTGCTCGTGCCCGCCGCGTCCCGGTAGTCGAGGAACAGCCGCTGGCGCTGGTTGATGGCCTCGCGGACGTCGCCGAGCCGCTGCGGCGACGCGCTGGGCAGCGACGCCGGCGGCACCATCAACCGCTCGGACGACAGCTCGGCGCGCAGGCGCTCCGGCAGCACCGCATCGATCTTGGCCAGCACCCGGTCGGCGGCCGCGGCCAGCGCTGCGTCGCCGTAGGCCTGGGCCACGCGCACGCCGAACGTCAGGGCCTGCAGCTCGCCCTCGTCGAACATCAGTGGCGGCACCTGATAGCCGCGCCGCAACCGGTAGCCGACGCCGGCGGCGCCATCGACGGGCACGCCGGAGCGCACCAGGTCCTGCACGTCGCGGTAGATGGTGCGTTCGGAGACGCCAAGCTGCTCCGCCAGATGGGCTGCGGTCACTACCCGCCCGCGGCTGAGCTGCAGCACGATCTGAAACAGTCGGTCGGCGGGTCGCATGGGGCGGATGCTAGCACCTTCCACGCTCCCGGCGATCCGGCTACTGACACACCATTGTCAGCAATGATCGGCTTTTATCCGCGTTTCCAGGGACTACTGACACGATGCTGTCAGTAGCAGGGGCGTATGCTGACACTCCGTCGACCCCGGAGAGCATCATGACCACCCCCATTCGCTACTGGTTCAAGCCGCTGATCCGGTTTCTGGAGCTGCGCAGCGCGGCGCGCCGCAGCCTGGTGCTGGCCGATGGCGGCCGGCGCTTCGTCGTTCGGCACGACCGGGCCGGCAGTCCCTGCCGCGACGCCGACGCTGCCATCGCCGCTGCCGCGGCCCGCCGGCCGGAGGAGGGCTGCTGCCATGTCTAGCGTCCGCGTGCAGGCGCGGCGCATGGGCGGTTGCCTGTGCGGGGCCGTGCGCTTCGAGGCCCGTGGCGAGCCGGTGGGCGTGACGGTCTGTCATTGCCCGTCCTGCCGCCGCGCCGCCGGTGCCCAGGCCGTGGCCTGGGCCATGTACCCGATCGACCAGGTTCGCATCCTGGCCGGCGAGCCCCGCCGACACGCCTCGTCGCCCGGCGCCCTGCGCGCCTTCTGCAGCGACTGCGGCACCAGCCTCAGCTACGAGAACGAGCAGCTTGCCGGCATGATCGACCTGACGGTAGGCAGCTTCGACGACCCGGAGTCGCTGCCGCCTCAGGCGCATATCTGGTGCAGGCACCGGCTGGCCTGGGTGCGCGGCGACGACGGCCTGCCGGCCTATGAGGACTGGCCGCCCATGTAGGCGATGGCCTGGGACCTCAGCGCAGCAGCCGCCAGGCCAGTCCGACCACCAGGGCGACGCCGGCGATCAGCACCGTCCACAGGATCAGCGTGCGCCAGTCCAAGGGCGCCGGCGGCGCCTCCAGACGCGCCGCGCCGCCCAGGGTGCGTGGCGGTGACAACGGGCGCGGTGGCGGCAGCGCCGCCGCGGCGTCGCTGGCGCTGAGGCTCAACGCCGCCATCGGCCAGGTGGCCGGAGCCAGCCCCGCCTGGCCGTAGACCAGCAGGTGGTCTTCCGCACCCTGACGCAGGAACCACAGCTCGTGGGGCAGCCAGCCGATCTCCAGCCGCGTCGAGGCGCCGCTGGCGCCCTCCAGAGACAGCCAGGTGAGCTGCCAGTAGCGATCGGTCAGCGGGCCCAGGGCGATGGCGTCCGCGCCCGGCCCCCGCTCGACAGGGTCGCCGCCTTCGGGGAGCCCGATCTGGTAGGCCAGATGGCGTCCGTGGTCGCGCCAGGCGCCCTCGAGGCCGGGCCGGGAGGCGATGCGAACCTCGCCCCGCCAGGTGCCGCCGTCGCGGATCACCCGCAGCCGGTCCAGCGGGAAGTGACCGCCCGTGTCGAAGACGACCGTGTCGCCGGGCGCGGTCGCGGGGTCGGCGTCCAGGGTCAGCCAGGCGCGCTGCGGCAGCCCCGGCTGATGGCGGCGGGCGGCCACCGCCGCCAGCGGCAGCGGTGCAGCGGCGTCGAGGCGGGTCAGGCGCAGGTAGCGGCTGCTGGCGGGCGGCAGCGGCACCCGGTCGGCGCGCACGCTGCCGGCGTCGCCGAGCCGCGCGACGGTGGCGGACGCCACCAGGACACGCCACTGATTCAGGTCGTCGCTGCCCTCCACCCGCACCCGCGCCACCAGGTCGCCGGCATGGTCCGCCATCTCGAGGCGCAGCGCGTCGATGGCGCCGTCCATGGCCGAGGCGTCCAGCAGGTAGGCGCCGGGTTGGTGAGGCGCTGTGGGCCCGCCCTGAACCGCCACCACGGTGCCGTCGCTGCCGAGCTGGATGCTCACCGAGCTGCGCCCGCCGTCAGCGGCGGCCGCCGGCAGCGCGAACCAGCGCAGCGGCTGCCAGTCCTCGGCGGCGGCGCCGGCCTGGGTCGGGCGCAGGGTGTAAGGCACCAGGGCGCCGGTCGCATCCAGCACCCGCAGGTCGCCGAGGTCGGCGCGGCTGGTCCACCGATAGACGTCGGCAGGCAGGGCCACCCGTTGCAGCGGTGCCTCGTCGACGTCGATGCGGATGCCGCGGGCGAAGTCGTCGGCCGGCATCGCCGTGGCCGGCCAGGGAATCAGCAGCAGGATCAGGGCCGTGAGCAGGACGCGGGTCATGTGCCGGTGGTCTCCGGTGTGGCGGGCGATGTCGGTCGTGCCGGCGGCAGTGGGGCCAGGTAGCCGATCAGCAGCATCAGCACCCCGGCGCCGATGAACGAGACGATGCGTGCCGGCATCTCGAGCCGCGGCAGGTCGACGCCGAACAGCTTCAGCACCGTCAGCGCCAGCACGCAGGCGCCGGCGATCCACAGCGCCCGCTGGCGGCGCCGCGCCGCCACGCCCATGAGCGTGAGCGCCACGGTCGTCCACAGGATCGACGCCGCGGTCTGAAAGGCGTCGGCTTCGACGATGCGGGTGAGCGGGTAGGGCACGCCTCCCAGGTGGTGCACGGCCCGGGCGACGACCAGGTTGAGCCACAGGAACGCGGCCACGCCCAGGGCCAGCCAGCCGGCGCCGCGGGAGTCGGCGTCGGCGTGGCGCAGCAGCGCGGCGGCGGTCAGCAGCACGCCGAGCTGCACCAGCTCCAGCGGGTTGAACAGCGGCACGTAAGGCAGGGGCGTCGGTGCGGCCGGCGCCTCGCCGGTCAGCAGCACCCAGAGCACCAGCACGCCCAGCAGCAAGCCTGGTCCCCATTGCCGGTACGGGCCCGGATGGCGTTGCCAGGGCCAGCGCGGCGGCAGCCGCTGCACGCCGACCAGGGCAAGCACGAGCAGCAGCGGCATGGCGCCCCAGGCCGCGTCGAGCCAGCCACCGCCGAGGCTGGGCGTCAGCCACGACGCCAGCAGCCAGCCCAGGAACAGGGCCAGGAACCACCAGCATCCGGCATGCCACAGGGCGCTGAGCTGCGTCCCCAGGCGGCCAGCGGGCGGCACCGCGTCCCGGGCCGCCAGATGGGCGTACAGCGCGGCGAACACGCCCGGCCAGGCGAGCCAGCCGAGCGCGGCCAGCGGGCTCGCCTGCGCCCATCCCGCATCCAGCGTCAGCAGACCCAGCACGGCCAGGGGCAACAGCAGCAGCCCGGCGGCCAGGGCCTCCCGCCAGCGCAGCCGGTAGCCGGCCAGGCTCAGCAGGGCCGCGCTCAGTGCCCAGAACAGCAGGCGCAGATGATCGACCAGGTTGTCCGTCGACGCCGTCTCCCGGCGGTCGCCGAAGCGGCCGATCTCCAGCGTGCCGGCGAATGCCCACCAGCCGAGGCCCCAGAACAGCACCGGCCAGCGCAGCGCGGCCTCCCAGCGGTGCAGCGGCGTGCCGCCGGGGTCGGCGCGCCCCAGCAGCCAGGCGCTGAACAGGGCGCTGAGTCCGAGCAGGGCGGCGCCCACCGCGTCGCCGCTTATCATCGGCATGGATGCCACGGCGCCGGCGCCGGCGCCGAAACCCATGCCGTAGGCGAACCCGGCGGCGAGCTGCAGACCGAGACCGGCCAGCCGCGACAGGCGGCGCGCCTGGCGCAGGCCCACCCAGACCAGCGCGGCGCCCTCCAGCGCCCAGAGCCCGGCCGTGACCCGCTGGTCGCCGAAGGCGAACGGAATCGCCAGGGTGGCGAACACCACCGCCAGCGCCAGAAACGACTCCTTCAACAGGGCGGCGTACGCAGTTTGGCGGCTCAGCCACCAGCCCGCCAGCAGGTATGCGGCAGCGGCTGCCAGCGCGGAGTAGGCCATGCCGAACGGCATGTCCCGCACCAGGCCCCACTGCAGGGCGAAGGCTGCCAGCGGCATGCCGAACACCAGCGTGCCGTCCACCAGCGGCGTCGGCGTCTCGTCGCGGCGCCGGGCGAACAGGATGGCGACCGCCAGATAGAACAGGAAGAACAGGATCAGGAACGGCTCGGTGCTGGCGAACCACTCGGGCCGATAGTAGCGGTAGCCCCAGCTCGCGCTGATGACGAAGGTGAACAGGAACCCCAGCCAGTTCAGCCAGCGCCACGACCGGAACAGGGCCATGGCGAGAATGCCGGCGTTGAGCAGCGCGTAGTAGCTGAACAGGGCGACGTGGCTGCCCTCGCCGGTAGACAGCAGCACCGGGGCCAGAAAGCCGCCGCTGCTGGCGAACACGGCCAGGGCCTGGGCGCGCTGCACCACGGCCAGCAGCGACGACGCTGCCACCAGCACCACCAGGGCAGCGAACGCGGCTGCCATGGGCAGCAGCGGATACAGCCGCGCCGCGGCGAAGATGGTGAGGTACAGCAGGCCGACGCCGGCGCCCTGCAGCACCACGCCGTAGCTGTCGGCCCGCGCCCGCAGCCGCCAGCCGATGGCGGTAAGCACGATGCCGCCGAGGGCGGCGCCGGCCAGGCGCAGCTCGATGGGCAGCAGCGCGTTCTCGTACGCCCAGCGCAGCAGGAAGGCGACGCCGAGGAACAGCACCACCACGCCGATGCGCACCACCGGATTGCCGGTGGTGAAGAACGTTACGGCCTGGCGCAGACCCCGGGCCAGCGCGCCGGGCGCTCGGGCGGCCGCCCGGGGCGCCCAATCGGCGGCCGGCGCCGGCCCG
>JAVJUA010000049.1:0-1148 GCA_040219935.1 Pseudomonadales bacterium
CGCCAGCGAGCCCACGCCGACCACATGCGTCCACGTGACGTTCTTCGGCAGGCGCGACACGCCCAGGCGGACCGCCAGCCACGTGCCGGCCGTGAGGCCGATCGTCTTGCCGGCCACCAGGCCCACCGCCACGGCGAGCGCCACCGGCGTCTCGGTGGCCGCCCGCAGCGACGGCCCGTCGAGCACGATGCCGGCGTTCGCCAGCGCGAAGATCGGCAAGACCACGAAGCTCGACCACTGGTGCAGCCCGTGCTCCACCCGCGTGAGCGGCGACACCGCCTCGCGGGTGAGCCACGTCAGGCGCATCCAGCGGGAGGCGTCCAGGTCGCTGCGGGCCGGGTGCTGCACCAGCGCGTCGGCCATGCTGCGCGCCTCCAGCGCGACGGCCCGCGGCGGCTGGAACGGGCGCACGGGCGTGATGAGCCCGATCGCCACGCCGGCGATCGTGGCGTGCACGCCCGACTCGAGCGTCGCGAACCACACCACGAGGCCCAGCACGACGTACGGGATCAGGTTGCGCACGTGCGCGCGCTGCAGCACCAGCATCATCGCCAGCCCCAGCACCGCCGTGGCGAGCCAGCCCAGGCTGAGCGCGTCGGTGTACACGAAGGCGACGACCAGGATCGCGCCGATGTCGTCGATCACCGCGACGCCCAGCAGGAACGCCATCAGGGAGATCGGGACCCGCCGGCCCAGCGCGGCCAGCGCCCCGAGCGCGAAGGCCACGTCGGTGGCCATCGGGATGCCCCAGCCGTTCGCCTCCGGCCCGCCGCCCGTGAGTCCGAGGAAGATCAGCGCCGGCACGACCATCCCGCCGACCGCCGCGAACAGCGGCAGCAGCGCCGCCTGCCGCGACGAGAGCTCGCCGACCGCGATCTCGCGCTTCACCTCCAGGCCGACGACCAGGAAGAAGATGGCCATGAGGCCGTCGTTCACCAGGTGGCCGAAGTCCTCGGTGAACGTGAAGTCGTCCACCGTGACCGACACCGCGCGGTCCCAGAAGGCCTCGTAGCCGCCCGGCGCGATGTTGGCCCACAGCAGCGCGATCGCCACGGCCGCCAGCAGCACGAGGCCACCGGAGATCTCCTGGTGCATGAACTGCTGCAGCGGGCGCACGATGCGCCGCGGGAGCGCGCGGTCGGTGCGCG
>JAVJUA010000050.1:0-739 GCA_040219935.1 Pseudomonadales bacterium
CTCGTCGTCGAACGGGCTCAGCCAGTTGTCCACCCGGTCGGCCACGCGCGGGGTGAGGAAGTACACCAGCACCGAGCCGGCGGCGAAGACCAGCAGCCCGAACACCGTGTAGGCGACGCGGCCGGTGGCGAGGTAGATCATCGCCAGGAAGATGCCGAGGAACAGCAGCGCGGTGCCGAAGTCGTTCAGCACGACGACCAGCGCCAGACACGCCGCGAGCACCAGCAGCACGGGGGCGAGCGCCGCGGGCGGGGGGCTCGGCACGCCGAGGATGCGCCGGGTGGGGATGGCGAGGATCTCGCGCTTGTCGCGCAGGTAGCCGGCCAGGAAGATCACCAGCAGCACCTTCGACACCTCGCCGAGCTGCAGCGTGATGCCACCCAGCTCGATCCACAGGCGCGCGCCGTTGATCTCCGTGCCGGCGACCATCGTGATCACCAGGAGGGCGACGGCGGCCGTGCCGATCAGGTAGCGGTAGCGCTCCAGCACCCGGTGGTCGGGCAGCAGGAACAGCACGGCCACGAACACCAGCCCGCCCACGCTCACCCACACGGCCTGGTTGGCCGCCAGCTCGGGTTCGATGCGCTCCAGGAGCACCAGGCCGATGGCGACGAGCACGCCGACGACCGGCAGCACGTACGGGTCGGCGTGCGGCGCCCGCAGGCGCAACGCCAGGTGCATGACGAGGAACACGCCGACCACGCCGAGCGCCTGCGGCCACGGGCCGGGGTCGAACGCG
>JAVJUA010000051.1:0-3092 GCA_040219935.1 Pseudomonadales bacterium
CCTGGAACTTTCCGCTGGCCATCTTCACCGGTCAGGTGGCAGCGGCGCTGGCGGCGGGTTGCCCGGCGCTTGCCAAACCAGCCGAGCAGACGCCCCTGATCGCGGCCGAGGCCGTGCGGTTGCTGCATGAAGCGGGCGTGCCCGAAGACGTGCTGCTGCTGCTGCCGGGTGACGGCCCGGCGTTGGCCGCGGCCGTTCTGCCAGATCCGCGTCTGGCCGGCGTCGCCTTCACCGGCAGCACCGAGGCCGCGGCGTCTATCCAGCGGACCCTGGCCACGCGCCGGGGCCCCATCATCCCGTTCATCGCCGAGACCGGCGGCATCAACGCCATGATCGTCGACTCGACGGCGCTTCCCGAGCAGGTAGCGCGGGACGTGATGACGTCGGCATTTCAGAGCGCGGGCCAGCGCTGCTCGGCGCTGCGGCTGCTCTGCCTGCAGGCCGACGTCGCCGACCGGCACCTCGCCATGATCGCCGGTGCCATGCAGACGCTGATGGTGGGAGATCCGGCGCAGCTCGCCACCGACGTCGGGCCCATCATCGACGAGGCGGCGCTGCAGCGGCTCCGGCGCTATCGGGAGCAGGCGGCCGCGCGGTTCCGGCTGATCGCCGAGACGCCCATGCCGGAGCAGCCCGGCGCCGGTTTGTGGTTCGCGCCGGTCGCCTTCGAGATGGACCAGGTGGCCGATCTCGGTGAGGAGGTGTTCGGCCCGCTGCTGCACGTGGTGCGCTGGCCAGCCGGTGGGCTGGCCGATCTGGTGGAGCAGATCAACGGCCTGGGCTACGGGCTGACCCTGGGGCTGCACTCGAGGAGTGCGCGCCGCGCTGCGCTGGTCACCGCGCGCGCCCGCGTCGGCAACCTCTACGTCAACCGCAATCAGATCGGCGCCGTGGTGGGCGTGCAGCCTTTTGGGGGCGAGGCCCTGTCGGGTACCGGACCGAAGGCCGGCGGTCCGCACTACCTGGAGCGGTTCGCGGTCGAGCGGGTCGTCACCGTCGACACCACGGCGGCGGGCGGCAATGCGTCGCTGCTGACCATCGACTCCTGAGCCGTCTCAGCGCGCTTCAGTGAAAGACGTCGTCCGGCGTTCTCGGAATGATGCCCGACTCGTCGTCGGCCTTGTGGTTCATGCGGTCGGCGCCGCAGCGCTCGAATGCCGCTTCCACGCTCTCGCTGATGCAGGCGGCGCAGAAGCCTGACTGAATGAGGTCCTCCACCAGATAGCCGATCACGTCGTACGCGGACAGGGTGCCTTCGTTGGTCTCATTGAACCGCCACAGCACGTCCTGCAGGGTCTGCAGTGCCGCATCGCAGCGCACGTCGTCCCGCTGCTGGCGGAGGCTTTCGTCTGAGCTGTCGTCATCCATGCGCGGCGAATCGTCGTTGGCGTAGGGAAGCGCATTGTACCCTCCGGTGTCTGGAAATGCGCCGCCGCCACCTGGGCGCCATCAGCGGCCTCGGTACCTCCCTCACCGTGCTGGCCAGCGCCGTCGGCCCGGTGCTGTTCGCCGCCGGCCTCGACCTGTTCGGCAGCTACCGGGTGCCGATGTGGCTGTGCCTGGCTCTGAATGCCGGACTGCTCGGCGCCGCCGTGGTCATTCCCCAGCGGGAGCCGTGAGGCTGGCACCGGCCATGGCGCGCCACTCGTCCTCGAAGAAGAACCGGTCCTCACCGAAGGCGGGGCGGAGCTGATCCAGCCAGGTGGCGTCGGGGTCGAAGCGGGCGAAGAACGGCCGCTGCACCCAGTCTGGATTGCGTCCCTGCAGAAACCGCAGCACGAACACGCGCTCACCCGCAACCTCGGTCACGCCCTGCACCTCGACCTTGCCCGGCGCGGCGCTCATGCTCGGGCCGCGCGCGGTTCGAGCGAGGCCCGACACCTGGGCGATGGCGTCGCGGTAGATCTGCCACGCTCGCGCCAGCGGCACCTCGAAGTAGCGGCGCGCCCCGGTGTCGCGCTCGACGAACAGATAGTAGGGCACGATGCCGGCACTGACCTGGGCCTCCCACAGGCGCGCCCACACAGCGGGATCGTCGTTGATGTGGGCCAGCAGCGGGCCCTGCGCGCGGATGACGGCGCCGGTGCTGCGGATGCGGGCGATGGCGCGCCGGGCGATGGGCGTGTCCAGCTCCCGCCAGTGGTTGTAGTGGGCCATGATCGCCACCTGCCGGCCGGCGGCCACCAGCGCTTCCAGGAGGCGCAGCAGCTCGTCGGCGTCGGCGTCGGTGACGTAGCGCTGCGGCCAGAAGGTCAGTGACTTGGTGCCGATCCGCAGGTTGCGTATGTGGGGCAGGGCGGTGCCGGTCAGGGGCGCCAGGTAGCGGCGCAGGTTGCGCGCGGTCATCACCATGGGGTCGCCGCCGGTGACCAGCAGATCGGATACTTCGGTGTGGTGCTGCAGATAGGCGTGCACGAGATGGGTGTCGGTGCCGGAGAAGCGCAGCGCCCGATCGCCGACGAACTGCGCCCAGCGGAAGCAGAAGGTGCAGTAGGAGTGACAGACCTGCCCACGGCCCGGAAAGAACAGCACGGTCTCCCGGTACTTGTGCTGCAGCCCGGGCAACGGCGCGCCGTCGAGCTCCGGCACGTTCAACTCCATCTGACCGGCCGGATGCGGGTTCAGACCGCGTCGGATCTCGGCTACACAACGGTCGAGCTCGGCTTTGGGTGCGTCGGCCTCCAGCAGGTCTGCCACCCGCTGGAACGACTCGGGGTCGAGCATGTCGCGCTGCGGGAACACGAGCCGGAACAAGGGGTCGTCCGGTGCCGCCTGCCAGTCGATGAGCTGTTCGACCACGTACTCGTTCACCCGGAACGGCAGCACCCGGGACACGACGTCGATGTCGCGCCGGACCTCTTCCGGCAGGCGCCTGAACTGAGGAATCTGGTGCATCCGGGCGCGGGTGTACACCCGGGAGCGCTCCGGCTGCCGGGCTGGCTGTGCTGTGGCCACGGCAGAGCGCGGCCGGCGGCTGCTGGCAATGATGCTGGTCATGTCTGTCGCGTCTTGTCGGAGCGCCGGCGCCGGAGGGGGGGGCGCCGGCGGCGGGGTGTTGGGGCGGGCCGGCGGGCGGGGGGCGGGGCGGGCAG
>JAVJUA010000052.1:0-1179 GCA_040219935.1 Pseudomonadales bacterium
GGGCGGCACGGCGGGGTAGCGGCCATACGCGGTCAGCGTGCGGCGCGTGTCGGCGGGGTCCTGGGGGTTGTAGCGGCGCAGCTCGACGATCGCGTCGACGAAGCCCGGCAGGGCGCCGCTGCCCCGGCTGGCCTGGGCCTGATCACCCTCGCCCTTGCGCGGGTGGTGGATGAGCAGCACGGCCGCCCCGGCGTTGTTGATGTTCCGCAGCGGCGCGAGCGCGTGCACCACCTCGCTCGCGTCGTTCTCGTTGTGCACGGGCCACAGGCTGGGCAGCGTGTCGAACACCACCAGCGCCAGCGAACGCTCTCGCACCGCGCCGGCGAGCTTGTCGATCAGGTCGATCCACTGCTGGTGGCTGGGCCTGGCGAACGACTCGCGTTGCAGCAGCAGGTTGGTCGAGCCCAGCGTGAGCGCATCGCGCCGCCGCGCCCACACGCCCGCGGGCTCTTCGCTCACGATCGCCACCGGATCGGTCATCGGCACGTCGACCAGGCCCGTGCCCAGCGGCAGATCGCGCAGCAGGTGCCCCAGCAGCGTGGTCTTGCCCGCCTTCCACAGCCCGGTCAGCAGCGTGACGCCGCCACGGGCGATGTAGCCCGGCCAGATCCAATCGGGCGACTCGCCGGGGCCAAGCTCGCCCAGGGACGTGAGCGTGAATTCGTTTCGTTTCTCGCCCGGGGGTGGGGTGGCCGAGAGAGGAAACGAATCGGCCTTGCTGGCGGGCTGCGAGGTCGAAGGCGCTACGCCGCCGTCATTGAGGTTCACGCGCATGCGGCCACCCCCGCCTCGACGAAGCGGGCCGCCAGCTCGCGCAGCAGCATGGCCGAGGGATCCCGCGGGAAGGTGCTGTCGCAGATGCCAAACACCCATGGCCACATGGCGCGGCGGTAGGTGTCCACGCTGGCGTTGACCAGGTAGTTCCGCAGGTGGTAGTCCATGATCCGGCCGGAGACTTCCTTGGCCAGCTCACGGTTGCGTTGCAGGACGATCACGTTGGCGTCGTCGCGTCGCAGGCACAGGGACGGGTTCGAGGGCATCTCGATCGTGCCGTCCCAGGTTCGCATGGCATCGCAGGCGGCGGCGAGCTGGGCTTGCAGGACGTTCGAGTGCACGGGCTGATCAGGAACTTGAAACTCCATCGCGGATACCGCACGTGCGAGGCGAGTGGTCCACGGG
>JAVJUA010000053.1:0-663 GCA_040219935.1 Pseudomonadales bacterium
GGGCCCACCGGTCGCGCGGGCCGGTCCAGCGCCCGAACATCCACAGGGCGAAGGCGATCGCCAGCGTCGTGGCGACGATGAAGAAGACGCGCGTGCCCGCGCCGATGCCGAAGACGGCGCCGGGGTTGAGCACCAGCTTGAACTCCAGCACGTGGGGCACGAGCACGGTCGGTTCGTGCCTGGGCAGGAGCGCCTGCAACTCGGTGGCCTCGATGACCGCGCGGCGATCGATGCCCACGGGCGCATCGGCCAGCGTGTTGAAGGCGATGGTCTTGCTGGCCAGGTCGATCGCCGTGCCCAGCACGACGACCACGAGCAGCAGCACCCAGGCGCGGCGGCCGGGCGGCGTCCTGGTCTTGGCCTGGGTCGTGGATGCGTTGGCCACGGGCTAGCGCTTGCCCTCGAGCTGGCGGGCGGCGTCGATCGAGTAGCGGGCCCAGGGCAGTTCCTGGAGCCGTTCCTTGCGGATGGGCTTGCCCGTGGCCACGCACAGGCCGAACACGCCGTCGGCGATGCGCTTGAGGGCCGCGTCGATCTCCTTGATGAGGTTGCGCTCGGCGGCGGCCAGGTCCAGCGAGAGGGTCTGGTCGGCCGCGTCGCTGCCGGCGTCGGCCATGTGCTGTGGGGTGTGGCTCAGGTTGCCCGAGCCTCCGCTGGTCAGCG
>JAVJUA010000054.1:0-620 GCA_040219935.1 Pseudomonadales bacterium
CGTGCCGCATGTGCCTGGTGGAGGTGGAGGGCATGCGCGGCCTGCAGACCGCCTGCAGCACGCCCGTGCAGCCCGACATGGTCGTGCGCACCAACTCGGCGCTCGCCAAGGACGGCCAGGACGGCGTGCTCGAGCTGCTGCTCGCCAACCACCCGCTGGACTGCCCGGTGTGCGACAAGGGCGGCGAGTGCCCGCTGCAGGACCGCACCTTCACGTTCGGCCCGCCCCCCTCGCGGTTCATCGAGCCGAAGCGCCACTTCCCGAAGCCGCTCGACCTCTCCACGCGCGTCGCGCTGGACCGCGAGCGCTGCATCTCGTGCTTCCGCTGCGTGCGGTTCAGCCAGGACGTGGCCGAGGACGGCCAGCTGACCATGCAGGAGCGCGGCGCCGCCAACGAGATCACGACCCTCACCGGCCAGCCGTACGAGGGCCGCTTCACCGGCAACATCATCGACATCTGCCCGGTCGGGGCGCTCACCAGCATCCCGTACCGCTTCGTCAGCCGGCCGTGGGACATCACCAACACGCCGTCGGTGTGCGGGCACTGCCCCGCCGGCTGCAACGTGGAGATCACCACGCGCGAGGGCGAGATCAAGCGCGTGACCAGCCGCTTCGACCCC
>JAVJUA010000055.1:0-183041 GCA_040219935.1 Pseudomonadales bacterium
GGACACCTGGGTGGAGCTGACGTCCATGCCGCACAGCTCTTCGACGATCTTCTTCACCCGCCGCGTCGACACGCCTTGCACGTACATCTCCGCGACCGCCAGCAGCAAAGCCCGCTCGGAGCGCAGGCCCTTCTCGAGGCTTTGCGGGTAGAACGCCCCCTCGCGGGTCTGCGGGACCTTCAGCTGCAGCTCGCCCAGCCGGCTACGGACCGTCTTGTCCTTGAAGCCGTTGGCGTAGCCCACGCGGTTCGCACTGCGCTCGTAGGGGGCTGCGCCCAGGTACGCCGAGCGCTCTGACAGCATCGCCGCGTTCAGCAGCACGCTGACCGCTTCTGCCAGGCCGTCGAAGCCGTTCTCCTTAAGCAGTTCCACCGCATCGTCAATCGATCTATTCTCTCGCTGCTGAGCCATTCCGGTCTCCTCTCGTCTGCAAATCGCCAAATTCGCGTTCGAAAGGATAACCGGGTGGCTCGGCACTACATCCGCCCGGAACAGTTAATCAAAATTACAGAAAGAAGGGTGCACTACCGTATCACTCCCGGATGAACGCGCCGAAGACGGCGATACTCCCGTGACCGTGTTTCGTCCCCAGTCGCGGATCCGTCTGATAACTCCTTGGTCCTACGATCCGAAGGGCAGAAGTTTGGCCGAACTCGGCCAATGTGACTGGATCGCTCGAAGGTCCGCTCAGCGACGATGGACGTGTCGCTCGCTAAGCGGATGTCGATAACACTTCCGTCTGGTCGGCAAGTTCGAGGACATCGTCAGCCTCGATTCCGAGGTATCTGATGGTGCATTCCATGCTTGAGTGGCCCAGCAGCAGCTGGACGGCCCGCAGGTTCTTGGTGCGCCGGTAAATCATCGACACTTGCGTTCTCCGGGTAGAGTGGGTCCCGCACGTCGCCGGATCCAACCCAATTAGTACAGCCGAGGCAGCAACGATTCTCGCGTACTGGTGGGTTGAGAGGTGTGGAGAGTCCGATCGTCGGCTCGGGAAAAGGAAGCCCCGGGACCAATGCTGGCTTCGAGAATCCACCTCGTCAGAGAGAGTCGAGCCTGGTCGATTATTCCGAACTGGACCGGTCGGTGCGTCTTCTGTTGAACGATCTCAGCCAGTGATTGGACAATCGAGCCGTGCGCTATGTCGCTCACCCTAAGACTCAGGAAGTCGCAACTGCGCAGCTTGCTTTCGATTGTTGGGTTGAACAGCGCAAGATCGCGTCTGTTTGCTCGCATCTGGAGGTGTGTCCGAATGGACCATATCTCCTGCGGCCTAAGGGGCGGTCTCGGGCATACGACCTTTCCCTTGCTTCATGGGCCGCAAGGCAGATTGTACTAGAGCAGTGCGTACATTTGCGGGTCCTCCGCTGCTTCGGGCCTTGCCCAGCACGCCTGATCGGTCCGGCATGCCAGCCGGCGAAGGTGCGGCTCCTGCCAAGAAAGGGACGTTCGGCACCCCAAAAAGGTGATCGGGGTGTCTAGATGGTGTTAGCGATAAGCTCTGATGCATTGCGAGAAAAATCTCGAAGAAACGTGGAGTACCTACTGAAACCTCTGAGGTGTCGATCGTCCCGCCTTTGGATGCTCCAACCCGCTGTATGCAGGCTCATAAAGCCGAACAGAACCTCCAGCGTTTCGGTAAGGAAGATTTGGTTCTGGTCGAGCACCCGCTCTACCGTTCTTCCTCCCGTACCGTGAACGATCTTGTTCCGGCACTTGACTGCCCATGCGATGACCTCTTCGCAAAGACCCCGGTCGAACGAGTCAGCTTCGTTCAATATATCTAGAACTTCTCTGGTCTGTCGGAGTATCTTGCTTTGAAGGCTTTCCGAACCGATCGTTCCTAAGATCGCTCTCATCCGTTGATGCTCATTGCTCACGGGTATCGAATCCAAATCTGCGATCGTCCTATCGATCAAGCTCCGAATCTCTTCCGGTACATCTACCTTCTGCGTCGCGTCATACCACTCAAACAGGCTCGCGGCGCTTACAAGTCGATTTTGATCGTAGTAGTTTGCTTGTTTGAGACTCGACGAAAAACGCGAAAACGCGATCCAGCGCCTTCGGTCATCCTGAGCAAACCAATTGGTGACCAGTTTCTCGTAAGCCTGTCGATCCAAGCATGGGGACGCGAGCATGTCGAATCCGGTCAGATGATCTGCCGACCTCGTTGGTTCTTCCGCGTGCGATATCGTTAGATCTAAGCGGGCTGGTCGTTCGTCGCAATTTCCCTTCTTGAATAGCGAGATGGCCGAAACTCCTTGATGTCTACCTGAGCAAACCTCAGTGAATTGCTTTATGCGGTACATGAGAGTGATCGACTCTCGAATGGAGATCGGATTCGAAGCCTCTAGACCGACTTTGATGTGATTAGTGGCGGAGAAGCCCTTAACGCTTGGAGATGTGAAGCTCGGGAGGTGATGGGCGGCAATCGTCCCTAGTGCTGTCTTACTCTTGAAGATCTCTCCCGATCCGACGAATCCGTAGATCACGGATATAGTATTGTCGCCGACGGACAGTGGTTCGGATAACAAACGTGTATCTATGTGTTTCCAGGGAGAGTTGTCCCAGAACAATGCCGCCGCGTCCGTAATGCCAAAGTAGACCTGGTCAAAGACCTTGTCGTCGATGGTGCAATGGAAGTCGCCGCGCGCTACGTAGTGCGGAAAGGCAGCGCAGGAGAAAACTCGCTCTTCGCGTGATCCCGAGCTACCACATCCAGCATTTATGCATCCAAAGAGGCTAATGCGCCGCGCATCTTCATCTACACACTTGATGTGCTCAGGCAGTGCCACGATGGGTTCCTGGGACACGACTTTCAATTTGCTGTTGGCGCCATTGAGTAGCAGCGTCCCAGATACGACCTTGGTACCAAGGTCGACGAAGACTTGGATTCCCTCAGTAATTCGCTTCATGGTGGTATCAGCCGATAAGTTTCGCTCGCACCCAATCGTACGCTCTGAGGGTTGCGGCGCCGGGTACACTCGCGAAGGCACCGATCAGGTAACACCCCGATGCTACGATCCAATGGGCTGCAACCTGTGAAGCGAAACCGATGGCTATTATTGTGCCCACGAATAAGCCGGCAATCCCGGCATGTTGGAGCGGAACGCCTAGCAAATGCGTCGTAGCCTGCGGATAGGGCTTATGCTTGACGCGCACTCCCTTCGACTGGCAGGTCATCCAAATAGCCGGTCCCCCAGGATTGGCGCCAAGCGCCGTCAGGTATGTGATCCTCGCAACCTGCCCCCGATTCAGGACGGGTATCAGGTAATGCCGCTGGCCGGTTCGAAAGTCAAAATCCCTCGCCAGCCGTTGGGCATTCTCTGGCTCTCTGTCAGTCCCGGCTTCTCGAACTGCTTGTTCCCATTCGGAGTCCGTTGCGATTCGGTTCAAGTAGTCCTGGGTCAAGCGCACCGGCTCAATTGAACTCTCAATGACACTTTGTTCCGTGAGCATCGCCATGTTGGCGATGCCCCGGAAAGTCTTAATGTCGAGGTTCTCAAGGTCTCGAATGCTTCGATTTCGGATTTCGATGACGCTCAGGTAGAGATTCTGAACGACATTGCCTTGGTACCTGACCTCAACCTGTCCATGAACCTCATCATTCGCGGACATTCCGATTTGGGTATGAGAAACGCTATATGTCAGAAGGGGCCGTCGATTCTGGACGATGGTGCCGGCCACACCGGCCAGCATGCCACCAAACCCCAAGGCCAGCTTGGAAAGCACCGGATATGAATCAAAGAACTCCTGCATGCCCCCTCCCGACGTAGAGGAAGATTGGAAGTTTAACAGTTGGTTGCTTGGCAATTTAGAGGCGTTGGTTCAACGTGACTTGAGTTGGTTCTTCGCTCACCCAGCGGCCAGATTGAACTCGGTGATCGTCCGCTTCTTGGCACGAGCCGCCGAATCGATCATTGCTCCCGCACCCCGCCCCGAAACGCACTGTAGAAAAACGAACGGCCCCACAGGGGCCGTCCAATCAGTTATCTAACACCGCTCCCACCTACTCCCAGGTAAGCGCGCCGCCCGTCTGATACTCCGTCACCCGCGTCTCGAAGAAGTTCTTCTCCTTCTTCAGATCCATGATCTCGCTCATCCACGGGAACGGGTTCTTCACGCCGGGGAACTGCTCCGACAGGCCGATCTGCGCCAGGCGCCGGTTGGCGATGAACTGCAGGTACTCGGCCATCATGTTGGCGTTCATGCCCAGCACGCCGCGGGGCATGGTGTCGCGCGCGTACTCGATCTCGAGCTGGGTGCCTTCCAGAATCATCTGCCGCGCCAGGTTCTGGGTGTCGGCGTCCCACAGGTGCGGGTTTTCCATCTTGATCTGGTTGATCACGTCGATGCCGAAGTTCACGTGCATCGACTCGTCGCGCAGGATGTATTGAAACTGCTCTGAGGTGCCCCCCATCTTGTTGCGGCGGCCCATGGAGAGAATCTGGGTGAAGCCGCAGTAGAAGAAGATGCCTTCCAGCACGCAGTAGTAGGCGATCAGATTCTTCAAGAGCGCCCGGTCGGCCTCGGGGGTGCCGGTGTTGAAGGTGGGGTCGTTGATCTCGCGCGTGTACTTCAGCGCCCACGAGGCCTTGCGGGCCACCGCCGGCACCTCGTGGTACATGTTGAAGATCTCGCCCTCGTCCATGCCCAGCGACTCGATCACGTACTGGTAGGCGTGGGTGTGAATGGCCTCTTCGAACGCCTGGCGCAGCAGGTACTGGCGGCACTCGGGGTTGGTGATCAGCCGGTAGATGGCGAGCACCAGGTTGTTGGCCACCAGCGAGTCGGCGGTGGAGAAGAAGCCGAGGCTGCGCTTGACGATCAGGCGCTCGTCGCGGGTGAGGCCGTCTTCCGACTTCCACAGCGCGATGTCGGCGTTCATGTTCACTTCCTGGGGCATCCAGTGATTGGCGCAGCCGTCCAGGTACTTCTGCCAGGCCCAGTCGTACTTGAACGGCACGAGCTGGTTCAGGTCGGCGCGGCAGTTGATCATGCGCTTCTGATCGACGGTGACCCGCTGGTACTCGTCGGCGTTGCCCTGGCCCACCATGGGCACGTCGAGGTGGGCGAGGGCTTCTTCCGCCTGCTGCATCACCTCGGCCTTGGTGGCGACAGCGGTGACCGCCGGCTCCGCCACGGTGATGGGCTCTTCGAAAGCCGGTTCCGGCTCCGGCTGCGGCGCGGGCGCAGCAGCCTGGGGCGGCTCGGCGGCCGGTACTTCCCGGGCGGCGGGCGCTTCCGGCGCCGGCGGGGCCTTGGGGGCAGGGCGGGCGACCGGGGCCGCCTGCGCTGCGTTGTCTTCTTCGTAGTCGTCCCAGCTCAGCATGGGTACATCTCCTCGTCCATCCCTGGTTACTGGCAGGCTTCGCAATCCGGGTCGTCGATCGAGCAGGCCAGCGGCACCTCGGCGGGGCCGGCGGACAGCTCGAGGTCGGCGCTCGCGGCCGGGGCCGCGCTCGGGGCCGGCGCGGTGCCGGCGCTTGCGCCCGCAGCAGACACGGCGTTCAGGCGGCCGCGGTCGACGGTGGATTTCTCGGTGCTGGTGGCACCGAGCGCCCGCAGGTAGTAAGTCGTCTTCAGCCCGCGCAGCCATGCCATGCGGTAGGTCACGTCGAGCTTCTTGCCGTTGGCGCCGGCGATGTAGAGGTTCAGCGACTGGGCCTGATCGATCCACTTCTGGCGGCGGCTGGCGGCATCGACGAGCCAGCGCGGCTCCACCTCGAAGGCGGTGGCGTAGAGCTGCTTCAGCTCCGCCGGCACTCGCTCGATGGGCTCCAGGCTGCCGTCGTAGTACTTCAGGTCGTTGACCATCACCTTGTCCCACAGGTCGAGACGCTTGAGGTCGTGCACCATGAACGGGTTCACCACGGTGAACTCGCCAGACAGGTTCGACTTCACGTACAGGTTCTGGTACGTGGGCTCGATGGACTGCGACACGCCGGTGATGTTGGCGATGGTGGCCGTGGGCGCGATCGCCATGACGTTGGAGTTGCGCATGCCGTTTATCTGAATCTTGGCGCGCAGCTTCTCCCAGTCGAGGGTGGTGGAGTAGTCGACGTCGAGGTACTCCTCGCCACGCTCGGTCTTCAGCAGCTTCAGCGAGTCGATGGGCAGAATGCCGCGGCTCCACAGCGACCCCGAGAAGCTCGGGTAGGAACCGCGCTCCTTGGCCAGCTTGCAGGAGGCGTCGATGGCGTAGTAGCTCAGCGCCTCCATGGAACGGTCGGCGAAGTCGACGGCGGCCTGGCTGCCGTAGGGAATGCGCTGCTTATACAGCGCGTCCTGGAAGCCCATGATGCCGAGGCCCACGGGCCGATGCTTCATGTTGGAGTTGCGCGCCTGGGGCACCGAGTAGTAGTTGATGTCGATGACGTTGTCGAGCATGCGCACGGCCGTCTTCACCGTCTTCTTCAGCTTCTTCATGTCGAGCTCGCCGTCGACGATGTGCGCGGCCAGGTTCACCGAACCCAGGTTGCACACCGCCACCTCTTCCTTGGAGGTGTTCAGCGTGATCTCGGTGCACAGGTTCGACGAGTGCACCACGCCCACGTGCTGCTGGGGCGAGCGCACGTTGCAGCTATCTTTGAAGGTGATCCACGGGTGGCCGGTCTCGAACAGCATCGACAGCATCTTGCGCCACAGGTCCTGGGCGCGGACGCGCTTGAACAGCGTCATTTCGCCGGTGCGGGTCAGCTCTTCGTATTCCTGGTAGCGCTTCTCGAAGGCGCGCCCGTACAGGTCGTGCAGGTCGGGCACCTCGTTCGGCGAGAACAGCGTCCACTCGCCGTCTTCGAACACGCGCTTCATGAACAGGTCGGGAACCCAGTTGGCCGTGTTCATGTCGTGGGTGCGGCGGCGGTCGTCGCCTGTGTTCTTCCGAAGCTCGAGAAACTCTTCGATGTCGAGGTGCCAGGTCTCGAGGTACGAGCAGACGGCGCCCTTGCGCTTGCCGCCCTGGTTCACGGCAACGGCGGTGTCGTTCACCACCTTGAGGAACGGCACCACGCCCTGGCTCTTGCCGTTGGTGCCCTTGATGTAGGAGCCGAGGGCGCGCACGGGCGTCCAGTCGTTGCCCAGGCCGCCGGCCCACTTCGACAACAGCGCGTTGTCGCGGATGGCGCTGTAGATGCCGTCCAGGTCGTCGGGCACGGTGGTGAGGAAGCACGACGATAGCTGCTGGCGCAGGGTGCCGGCGTTGAACAGGGTCGGCGTCGACGCCATGTAGTCGAACGACGACAGCAGGTCGTAGAACTCGATGGCGCGGGCGTTGGGGTTGTCTTCACGGCTGGCGAGACCCATGGCCACGCGCATGAAGAACACCTGGGGCAGCTCGAAGCGCACGCCGTCGGAGTGAATGAAGTAGCGGTCGTACAGCGTCTGCAGGCCGAGGTACGAGAAGTTCTGGTCGCGCTCGGGCTTGAGCGCGGCGCCCAGCTCGTCGAGGTCGAACGCGGCCAGCTCCGGCGCGATCAGCTCGAGCTCGATGCCGCGGTGGATGAACACTTTGAACGCGGCCGCGTACACCGACGTCATCTCCGCCTGGGTGGCAAGGAAGTGGGCTTCGGCGTTGACGTCGAGGAAGCGCAGGGCTTCGCTGCGAAGCTGGTCGAGCAGCAGCCGCGCGGTGACGTAGGTGTAGTTGGGCTCTTCTTCCACCAGGGTGCGCGCGGCGATCAGCAGGGCGGTGGACACGTCCTGCTGGGAGATGCCGTCGTACATGTTGTTCATGGCTTCGCGGATGATGCGCTCGCCGTCGACGTCGGAGAGGCCGGTGCAGGCTTCCTGCACCAGCACGCGGATGCGCGACACGTCCAGCGGGGCGCGATTGCCGTCTTCGTCCACCACCTGAATCGACGACTCGGTCTGCGGCGCCGCCGCCTTCTGGGCGTTGCGGGCCTCGGCGCGGATGCGCGCGCGCTCTTCGCGGTACAGCACGTAGTCGCGGGCCACCTTGTGCTCGCCGGAGCGCATCAGCGCCAGCTCCACCTGATCCTGAATGTCTTCGATGTGAATCGTGCCGCCGGACGGGAAGCGGCGCCGGAACGTGGCGCTGACCTGGCCCGCCAACTCGGCCACCAGCTCGCGGATGCGCGGCGACGCCGCCGCCGAGCCGCCCTCGACCGCCAGGAACGCCTTGCTCATGGCCACCGCGATCTTGTCGTCGGTGTAGGGCACCACGGTGCCGTTGCGCTTGATCACCTTGAGCTGTCCTGGCGCCGTGGCGGCGATGGACGGCGCCAGCGGCTGTGGGGCGGGCGATGCCGTCGTGGCGTCGTCCTGGTCGGAATCGAGATCCTGATAGGTGGTGGTCATGGTGTCCGTCTGCATGAGTTGGATAGGCTCCCCGTATCGCTTTGGGTCGGTGGCGCGCCGGTAGCGCCACACACTACATCTTGTGTCTGGTCGATTTCACCACCGCGGTGCGGCAACGCCCCCTCCGGGCGCTCCGGCGGTCAGTGCCGCGGCTGCTTCCGGGGCCGAACGGCAGCGACGCGACCGCACGCCCGGGACCACTCGAAGGTGGGCTGGGCGGTGCGGTTTTCGGCGTGATTCTGCACGTGCACGGCGGCCGGTTGGTGCTGGGAAATCGACGGGTAGATGGCCCAAAACGGCCCGGAAACCGCAACATATTGGGGTCATCCACCGAGGCCACACAAGATACTGCGCTACCCCGGTGAATGCAACCGAACATCCTGTCGGTAACCCTGTGCATAACCTGTGAACGATGGTGGGCAACCTGTGGACGCCGTTTTCGGCCCCGCAATCGGCCCCGCGCGGTAGCCCCGGGGATGCCCAGGGCGGCCCCGTTGGTGGGCGCCGATGGGGGGTGCCGGAGGCGCCCGGGCGGCCGCGGGCCCATATCTACATGTTGTGGTCGACATATCGCGGTCGACCCGGTATATGGTGACGGCTCCGCGACCCCACAGGAGCCGCCAGCATGCGCCGGATCATGGCCATCGATCAGGGAACCTCCAGCTCCCGCGCCATCATCTTCGACCTCGACGGCCACGTGCTCGGCGTCGGCCAGCAGGATTTCGACTCCAGCTACCCGGCCGACGGCTGGGTGGAGCAGGATCCCGAGGTCTTGTGGCGCACCACTCTGGCGGCCGGCCGCGACGCGCTCACCGCCGCCGGCATCGGTGCTGCCGACGTGGCCGCCATCGGCATCACCAACCAGCGCGAGACCACCCTGCTGTGGGACCGCCGTACCGGCGAGTGCGTGCATCCGGCCATCGTCTGGCAGGACCGGCGCACGGCCGACCGCTGCGAGGCCATCCGCCGCGACGGTCTGGAGGCGCTGGTGGCCAGGAAGACGGGCCTGGTGGTCGACCCGTACTTCTCGGGTACCAAGCTCGCCTGGCTGCTGGATCGGGTGCCCGGCGCGCGGGCGCGGGCCGAGGCGGGCGAGCTGGCCTTCGGCACGGTGGACACCTACCTGATCTGGCGGCTGACCGGCGGCCGCGTGCACGCGACGGATGCCAGCAACGCCTCCCGCACCATGCTGTTCGACATCGGCGGCCAGCGCTGGAGCCCGGACCTGTTGAGCTATCTGCGCATTCCCGAGGCGCTGCTGCCCGAGGTGCGCGACTGCGCGGGCGACTTCGGCGTCGCCGAGGCCGGCTGGTTCGGCGCCGAGATTCCCGTGCTCGGCGTTGCCGGCGATCAGCAGGCGGCCCTGATCGGGCAGGGCTGCATCGCGCCGGGCATGACCAAGAGCACCTACGGCACCGGCTGCTTCGCCATGACCCACACCGGCACGCGGCAGCTCGACTCGAGCCATCGGCTGCTGAGCACGGTGGCCTATCGGCTCGACGGGGTCACCAGCTATGCGCTGGAGGGCAGCATCTTCTCGGCCGGGGTGGCGATCAAATGGCTGCGTGACCGGCTCGGCCTGATTGCCAGTGCGGCCGACTCCGAGGCGGCGGCGCGGCGCACCGACGGCAATACCGGCGGCGTGTACGTGGTGCCGGCATTCACCGGGCTTGGCGCCCCGCACTGGCAGCCCGAGGCCCGCGGCACCATCGTCGGCCTCACCCTCGACAGCGACCGCGACCAGATCGTCACCGCCACGCTGTGCAGCGTCGCCTACCAGACCGAAGAGCTGCTGGCCGCCATGGCGGCGGACGGCGCCGCCGTGGCACGGCTGCGGGTGGACGGCGGCATGGTGGTGAACGACTGGCTGTGTCAGTTTCTGGCCGACGTGGTGGGCTGCCCGGTGGAGCGGCCGGTGATCACCGAGACCACGGCGCTGGGCGCCGCCATGCTCGCCGCCCTGGGCGCCGGTCTGGTGGGCAATCTGGAGCAGGCGGCCGGGCTGTGGCGGCTGGAGCGCGAGTTCCGGCCGGCCATGAGCGCCGTGCAGCGGGAGCGGCTGCTCACCGGCTGGCGCCGCGCCGTGGCCCGCGCCTTGTGATGCGGCAGGCCCGAACCATCACAAATTTGTTACAAGGCGACACCTGATCGTGAATCAGGTCACGAAGGCGAGCCGATACAATGCCCCTTCGTCGCCATGAGCCTCATCCCCTTGCCATCCGTCAGTGACTGGTTCAGCGTGAAGCCTGCCCGCATCGCCCTGGTCGTGGCTGGTGTCGCCGCCTATGGGGTGGTTTGTGCGGCCATGGCGGGCCCTCTGGTCGACGGGCTGGGCGACGCCAGTCTCTACGTGCTGCTGGCCGCCTGGGCCGTCGGCTTCGCCGTGCTGCTGGCGCTCGACCATCCCGAAGGCCGCTTCGGTGCCGGCGCGCTGACGCTGGTGAAGGCGCTCTGGATCAACCTGGGGGTGGTGGCGTCGTCGCTGTTCGTGCTGCCGGAGCATCGGCTGCTGCTGCTGACCGTTCCCCTGTTCGGCGTGCTCTATGCGGCCCTGCACCTCAATCGGCGTCACGTGGCGGTGGTCACCATCGTCACCTGGCTGGCCTACCTGGCCGGCGCCGCCCTGGTGCTGGACACGGCCGGCGCCGACGTGGCGGCCGAAGGCGAGCTGATGATCGGCTTCACGCTGATGCTGCTCGCCATGTTCTTCATGGCCAGCGAGGTCACGGCGCTGCGCAAGGCCTTCGAGCGGCGCCGCCTGCGCCTGGATGCGGCCATGCGCAAGCTGGCCGATCTGGCCATGCGCGACGACCTCACCGGTCTGTACAACCGCCGTTACATCATGGATGTGCTGGCGCGGCAGAAGGCGCTGGCCGATCGCGGCCACGTCGGCTTTACGCTGTGCTACTGCGATCTCGACTACTTCAAGCGGGTCAACGACCGCTACGGCCACCAGCGCGGCGACGACCTGCTGCGGGAGTTCGGCGTGCTAGCCAATCAGGTGGTGCGCTCGGTCGACTTCGTGGCCCGGTTCGGCGGCGAGGAGTTCCTGCTGCTGCTGGTGGATGCTGACGCCGAAGAGGCGCGGCGGGTGGCGACCCGGCTGAGCGATCGCACCCGGGCCATGCAGGTCGACCCTGGCGACGCGGCCTGGCGGCTCACCGTGTCGGTGGGCATCGCCGAGTTCCACCCCGGTGAGTCCATCGAGGATGTGATCCAGCGCGCAGATCGCGCACTTTATCAGGCCAAATCTTCCGGCAGGGATCTGATCGTCGTGGCCTGAGACGCGGTTGGCGTGACCTGATTGGGCACTTGGGTTAATGTCGCAGGGAACCGCAGAAGGATGCTGCCTCTTTGAATCGGCGACGTTACACCAGGCAACCCATCGCGTTGTCGGCGCTGGTGCATCCGACTCAGGGGCGGTCTTGGCTTTGCTCGGTACGCGATTTCTGCGAGCAGGGCATGCTGCTCACCGGCGCCGGCGCTTCACGCTCCCTCACCGCTGCGGGGGCCGACCCGAAGCTGGGCGACCCCATCGCCGTGCACTTCTCGGTGCCCACGCCGCTCGGCCAGAAGCACTTTCGTACCCAGGCCACCATCGCCCGCATGCTGGAGAGCGGCAACGGCATCGGCGTGGCGTTTCAGGAAGGCCTGCCGAAGCCGGCCTTCGAAGCCCTCATCGAGTTCGGCGTCGCCTCCGGCCTGATGTCGCGCGACAACGGCGAGACCGCCGAGGCCGAGGAAGCGCAGCCGGCTGAACCGTCCGCCCCGGCGGCGGCCGAAGCGAAGCAGGACTCAGCCAGGGCGCCCGAAGCCGATGGCGGGCAAGCCGCCGGCGGGCCGGCAGCGGCCGGGAGCAGCCAGGCTCAGGCGCGCGAGATTCCTCCCGCGCTGTTGCGCGACCGCCGCATCGCCCCCGACAAGGCCGAGAAGATGCGGCTGCAGGTGCGCCGCGTGGTCGAGCGCTTCCTGGCACGCGTGATCGATCAGTTCTTCAAGGCGGCGATGCCGGAACTGCTGGTCAGCGCCCGTGATGCGAGCACCAACGCGGTGCAGATGATGTACATGGAGGGCCTCGACCAGTTCGAGAAGACCGGCGACGCCATCCGCGAGAAGTTCGTCGCCGAGGTGCTGCGCCAGCTCGACCACGTGTCGGATCTCGAGGAGGTGCTGGAGAAGCGCCGCCGCCGCCAGACCGGCGACACCACCAAGCTGCAGCTCGTCGATACCGATCAGTTCGAAGACTGGCTGGTGGTGGCCGAGATCATTTCCAAGGCGGAGGGCCGCTACTCCGAACAGCTCCTCGACATGCGTGCCCAGCTCGGCCTGCTGGCCAAGCCCTGGACCCACAAGGACGCCGTGCCGGTAGGCCCGGCCGCCATCACCTGGGCGTTCGATGACGCTGTGCGCGGCCTCGATCTGCGCCGGCAGGTGCGCAAGGACGTGTTCCGCTACTTCGAGCAGACCTTGATGCCGATGCTGAGCGGCCTGTTCTCGTCGCTGGCCGAGCTGTTCGAGGGCAACGATGCGTTTCCGAGTGCCAACGAGATTCGCGAGTCGCTGGCCCGCCAGGCGATCCGCCGGTCGCCGTCCGGCGTGCGCGTCGAGCCCGAGGCCTACCAGAACATGGATGCCGCCGTGCGCGAAGCGGCCATGGCGGCCGATGGCTTTGGCGGCTCGGTCACCCGCCACGACTACAATCCGTTCCAGCCCCAGGTGTCGCGGCCGGCGCAGGCCTACTCCACGGCGCGCAGCCTGCTGAATCTGAACCGCCGCACCCGGTCGCTGCGCGGCCAGCCTGCCGATGAGCTGCTGGCGCCGCCGAACACGCCGGACGAGCAGACCTTCCACAGCGCCGACGTGATCGAAGCGCTGGGCGAGATCGAGCGCGAGCTGGGCGACACGCCGGTGAGCGACCTGCATCTGAAGGCGCGCCTGATCGAGATCCTGAAGACCCGACACGGCGACCGGAAGGGCTTCCGCGAGGAGGACTACGACACCCTCGACGTGATGGAAAACCTGGTTCGCTCCATCGAGTCGGACCACTACCTCACTCAGGGCATTCGCGAGTGGATCAGCCGGCTCGAGATCACCCTGAACAAGCTGGCCGCCCGCGACCCCGACTTCCTGCGCCACGAGCCTGATCGCCCGCACAGCGCGGTGCTGATGCTGAACCAGCTTGCGCGCCTGGGCAACGCCCAGGACGTGCGCGACGGCATCGACCGCGAGATCGGCCGCCGTGTCGACGAGCTGCTGGCGCGTGTGGTGAAGGAGTATGACGGCAACCCGGAGGTGTTCTCCGAGGTGGTCGACGAGCTGAACCCGCTGGTGGATCGCCAGGTGCGTGCTTACCGCGGCAACGTCGAGCGCACGGTGCGCGCGTCCGAGGGCCAGCAGAAGCTGGGCCGGGCCAGGCGCGCGGTGCTGCGCGAGCTGGAGTCCCGCCTCGCCGGCCGTCAGGTACCCGAGCTGGTGCTGCGCCTGCTCAATCCGGGCTGGCGCAACCTGCTGGTGCACACCCATCTGCGCCGCGGCAAGGATTCCCACGAGTGGCGCGATCAGGTGGCGCTGGTGGATCAGCTCACCGGCCAGCTCTCCGGCGAGATCAAGCCGGGCAGCGAGTCTTACGTGGAGCCCGAGAAGCTGCTCAAGCGCGTTGTCGACGGTCTGAACAGCATCTCGTTCGATCCCAGCAAGCGCACGCCGCTGATCATGTCGCTGTCGGACGCTCTGGTGGGCGACACCACCGGCAAGCGCGCCGACGTGCGCTTCACCCTGGTGACAGAAGAGGGCGTCGCCACGGCGCTGGGCCTGGATGGGCTGCTGCAGGAGCTCGATCCGCGCATCGAAGCAGACGACCAGACCGTGCAGCAGAGCTGGAGCAAGGCCGTGGAGCGGGCCCGGCGCATCCAGGTGGGCGAGTGGCTGGCCACCAGCGACCGGCAGGGCCGGCCGCTGATACTCACGATCGCCTTCGTCGGTGACGAGGCCAGCTCCTTCGTGCTGGTGAACCGCAAGGGCATCAAGATTCGCGAGCTCGCCCTGCAGGAGATGACGGCCGGTCTGCACGAGGGCCAGATCACCCTGCTCGACGACTTCGACCTGCCGCTGATGGAGCGGGCCTCGCAGCGCATGCTCGAGAACATGCACAACCAGCTCGCCTATCAGGCGGCCCACGACGACCTCACCCAGCTCATGAACCGCAAGGAGTTCGAGCGCGAGGTGAACAAGGCGATTGCGGCCGCGCGCTCCGGCGAGCAGCAGCATGCGCTGCTCTATCTCGACCTCGACCAGTTCAAGATCGTCAACAACACCAGCGGCCACACCGCCGGCGACGAGTTGCTGCGGCTGATCGCCGACACCCTGGTGAAGAAGCTGGCGGAGGAGCGGTCGCAGGTGGCGCGCCTGGGCGGCGACGAGTTCGGCATTCTCGCCGAAGACATCACCACCGCGCGGGCCCGCGAGCTGGCCGACGAGGTGCTGAACGCGATTCGCGCCGAGCGCTTCGAGTGGGACGGCCGCATGTACACGCTGTCGGCCAGCATGGGTCTGGTGTTCATCGATCAGACCACCGAGAGCGTCGACATCGCGATGCAGTACGCAGACGAGGCCTGCTACGCCGCCAAGGACGCCGGCCGCAACCGCGTGCAGGAGTACGAACTCGGCGATACCGTGATCCGCAACCGTCACGGCATCATGGAGTGGGTGACCCAGCTCGACAAGGCGCTCAACGAAGACCGGCTGCTGCTCAACTGCCAGCGCATCGCCCCGACCAACGACGCCGTCAAGGCGACGTCGCACTATGAGATTCTGCTCACCATGGTCGACGAGATGGGCGACACCATGCCGCCCGCCGACTTTATCCTGGCCGCCGAGACCTACCAGCGCATGACGGCCATCGACCGCTGGGTGATCGAGCGCGTGCTGCGCTGGATGGCCGACCATCGTGATGAGCTGGACCACTTCGGCGGCTTCGCCATCAACGTCTCAGGCCACAGCGTCAACGACGAGACGTTCCCCGACTTCGTGCTCGAGCAGTTCTCGCTGACCCAGGCGCCCACCAGCAAGGTGTGCTTCGAGATCACCGAGACCGCCGCCATCGCCAACCTCGACAACGCCCGCGAGTTCATGAACCGCATGAAGATCATCGGCTGCCGGTTCTCGCTCGACGACTTCGGCACCGGGCTGTCTTCCTACTCCTACCTGCGCAATCTGCCCGTCGACTACGTGAAGATCGACGGCGTGTTCGTGCGCGACATCGCCGACAACCCCGGCGACTACGCCGTGGTGCGCTCGATCAACGAGATCGGCCACTACATGGGCAAGCAGACCATCGCCGAGTACGTCGAGAACGACGCGGTGCTGGAGAAGCTCAAGGAGATCGGCGTCGACTTCGTGCAGGGGTACCACATCGACAAGCCGACGCGGCTGGAGCAGCTGTCGATTTGAGTTGTTTCGATTGTCGGGTGTTGAACGGCGGCGCAGACTTGTGTGGTGTTGAACGGGGGCGCCTGCCGGACAGGCCTTTTCGCGCAGCGGCCGTCATTGTGGTGGGGCGCTGCGATGAGATGCGTGGCTTAACGCGCGAAAAGGCCTGTCCGGCCACGCCCCCACACCACCCCACAATCTGCTTATCACGTTTAGGAACGCAGCTTCCGGCGCCATGACTCACGGCTGCGCGATTCGGCTCTGCACGTTCATTCAGCTCGCAGCGCCAACCCGCAACCAAGGACGAGAGCAGGGAGTTGGGGGGGCGGGCGTGTGCCGGGGAACACCTGCTGGCCTGTTCAGGCCCCGCAGTATTCCGCCGCGGCTTCAACGCTGACGCCCGCTGGTCAGCAGGTGTTCCCCGGCGCGCGATCCGCCGGCCATGACCGTGATCTCTATCTGATGAGGAACTCGAGCAGCGCCTTCTGCGTATGCAGGCGGTTCTCGGCTTCCTGCCAGACTACCGAGCGGGCGTCGTCGAGGACGGTGGGGCTGACTTCCTCGCCGCGGTGGGCGGGCAGGCAGTGCATGAAGACCACGTCGTCGGCGGCGTGGTCGAGCAGGGCTTCGTTCACCTGGAAGGGCGCGAAGGCGGCGCGGCGGCGGGCGGCTTCTTCCTCGTGGCCCATGGACGACCAGACGTCGGTGACCACCAGGTGGGCACCGGTCACGGCCTCGCGGGCGGTCTCCACCAGGGTGACGTCGTTGCTGCCGGCCAGCAGCGCCGCGTCCGGCCGGTAGCCCTCGGGGCAGGCGATGCGCAGCGCGAAGCCCCACTGCTTCGCGGCGTTGATGTAGGAGTTGCACATGTTGTAGCCGTCGCCCACGAAGGCCACGGTGCGCCCGGCGACCGGGCCGCGCAGCTCCTTGAAGGTGAGCATGTCGGCCAGCAGCTGGCAGGGGTGGAAGCGGGCGGTCATGGCGTTGATCACGGGCACCGTGGCGGCGGCTGCGAAGGCGCATACCTCGTGGTGATCGCTGGTGCGGATCACCACAGCGTCGGCCATGCCCGACAGCACCCTGGCCGTGTCTTCGATGGGCTCGCCGCGGCCGAGCTGGGTGGTTTCCGGCGACAGCAGGATGGCGTGCCCGCCGAGCTGGCCCATGCCCGCCTCGAAGCCCACCCGGGTGCGGGTGCTGTTGAGCTGGAAGATCATGGCCAGGGTGCGGCCGCTCAGCGGCTGGTGCGGCTTGCCGGCCAGGCGCATGGCTTTCAGCTCGCCGGCGCGCACGGTCAGCGCCGCGAGCTCGTCGGGGCTGAAGTCGAGCAGGGTGATGAAATCGCGTTTGCCGGCCGGGCTGGCCATGGGGCTCGCTCCGCGCCGCTCAGCCCAGGATCAGGCCGGAGACCCGGCTGATCAGCTCGTCGGCTTCCTGGTCGCTCATGGTGAGTGCCGGCAGCAGCCGCACCACGTTGTCCCGGGTGACGTTGATCAGCACGCCGGCCTCGAGGCCGGCCGCCACCAGGTGGCCGCACGGCTCGTTCATCTCGACGCCGATCATCAGGCCGAGGCCGCGCACGTCGCGCACCGCGTTGCAGCCCTTGAGCCGGTCGCGCAGGCCATTGACGATGCGATCGCCGAGCACGGTGGCGCGCGCCATCAGGTCGCCCTGCTCCAGGGCGTCGAGCACCGCGTTGGCAGCGGCGCAGACCAGCGGATTGCCGCCGAAGGTCGAGCCGTGATTGCCGGGCGCGAACGTCTCGGCGGCCACGCCACGGGCCAGGCAGGCGCCGATGGGTACGCCGTTGCCGAGTCCCTTGGCGGTGGTGACCACGTCGGGCATCACGCCGGTGTGCTGATAGGCGAAAAATTTGCCGGTGCGGCCGTTGCCGGTCTGCACCTCGTCGAGCATCAGCAGCCAGCCGTTGTCGTCGCACAGCGCCCGCAGCCTGGCGATGTAGTCGGCGGCCGGCACGAAGATGCCGCCTTCGCCGAGCACGGGCTCGACCAGCACGGCGACGATCTCGTTGTTGTTCGCAGCGATCTGCTGGATGGCCGCGATGTCGTTGTAGGGCGCCCGCACGAAGCCGGTGAGCAGCGGCTCGAAGCCGGCCTGCACCTTGCGGCTGCCGGTGGCGGTGAGCGTCGCCATGGTGCGGCCGTGAAAGCTGCCTTCCATGACCACGATGGTGGGGCGAGCCACGTCCCGCTGGTTGTGGCCGTACAGCCGGGCGATCTTGATGGCCGCCTCGTTGGCCTCGGCGCCGCTGTTGCAGAAGAACACCCGGTCCATGCCGGACAGGGCGCACAGCCGGTCGCCCAGGCGCTCCTGCTGGGGAATGCGGTACAGGTTGGAGGTGTGCACCACGGCCGACGCCTGATCGGCGAGGGCGCGGGCCACGCCGGGGTGGGCATGGCCGAGGCCGCACACGGCGATGCCCGTCAGGGCGTCGAGGTAGCGGCGGCCGTTGCTGTCTTCCAACCAGGCGCCCTCACCACGGACGAAGGCAACGTCCTGGCGCTTGTAGGTGGTCATCAGATGGGTCATATCAGCTGCCCCCGGCAGATCCGCCGCGGGCGCGCGGCCGGCCGCGCTGGCGGAACCCCAAAACGACAACAGGCAGCCGCTGCTGCCTGGAAAAGCCGCGGATCGTACTTCACGGCGATACCGAGTTCAACGCTTTTCGGCTGCGGCGGGGCCCGCGGCCAGGGCGGCGGCGAGACGCTCGAGCCCGCGATCGAGCAGGGCTCGCGGGCAGGCGAAGTTGAAGCGTACGAAGCCGTCACCGCCGAAGGCGGCGCCGTCAGACAGCCCGAGGCCGTGATCCTCGAAAAACCGGCCCGGGTCGGCGAGGCCGAAGTTGCGCACGTCGATCCAGGCCAGATAGGTGGCTTCCACCGGCGTCATGCGGTCGCCGGCCACCGCCAGCAGGCGCTGGTGATTGCCGCGCAGGTAGTCCAGCAGGCGCGGCACCCAGTCGCCGGTGTCGGCGAAGGCGGCCTCCGAGGCCGCCAGCTCCAGCGGCCCGACGCTGGGGACCAGGCCCGCCTGGGCGGCCTTGAAGCGGCGCCGCAGCTCCGGGTCGGGAATCACCGCCACGCCGCAGGACAGCCCGGGAATGTTGTAGGTCTTGGTGGCCGCGAACAGGCTGATGGTACGGGCCGCGATCTCGGGCGACAGGCTGGCCACCGGCACGTGCCGGACGCTCTCGTCCAGCAGCAGGTTGCAGTGGATCTCGTCGGAGCACAGCACCAGGTCGTGACGCAGGCAGAAGTCGGCCAGCGCCTCGAGCTCGCCACGGCTGTAAGCGCGCCCGGTGGGGTTCTGCGGGTTGGAGAGCAGCAGCAGCCGGGCGCCCGGCCGCAGCGCCGCGGTCATGGCGTCCATGTCCATGACCCAGCGCGTGCCCTGGCGTACCAGCGGCACGTGAATGCCATCCTGGCCGGCGTTGCCCGGCACCGCCAGAAACGGGTAGTAGACGGGTGTGGGAATGACGATGGCGCCCCCGGGCCGGGCGACGGCGCGGGCGGCCAGGTTGAAGCCGGTAACCACGCCGGGCAGCCACACCAGCCACGAATCGGGCACCTGCCAGCCGTAGTGGCGCTCGAGCCAGCCCTGAAACGCGGCCACCAGGCCCGGCGGGGTGCGGGTGTAGCCGACGATGGGGTGCTCGAGGCGGCGGCGCACCGCGGCCTCGATGAACGGCGGCATCGCGAAGTCCATGTCCGCCACCCAGAACGGCAGCACGTCGCGTCCCGCGTACTTGTCCCACTTGGTGCTCGAGGTGCCGGTCCGGTCGATGAGGCGGTCGAAGTCGCTGCGGCTGGTCATGAGTCTCCTGCTCTGCCGTGGTGGTTTCGGTGCTCGCCTAGGCGCCGCCTCCCGCAATCGGTACAATCGGCGCCTCACGTCAAACGGGCAGTGCGGAGTTTCGCATGAGCGAAGACATCCTCGACACCATTCGCGAGCAGATTCAGAGCAACCCCATCCTGCTGTACATGAAGGGGTCGCCGGCGGCACCGCAGTGCGGCTTCTCGGCGCAGACGGTGCAGTGCCTGGCTGCCTGCGGCGAGCGTTTCGCCTACGTCGACGTGCTGGCGCATCCCGAGATCCGTGCCAACCTGCCGAAGATCGCCGACTGGCCGACCTTCCCCCAGCTCTGGGTCGAAGGCGAGCTGGTGGGCGGTTGCGACATCGTCACCGAGATGCACGAGAGCGGCGAGCTCGGCGAGCTGATCAAGCAGGCGGCGGCCAACGCGGCCAACGCCGACTGATCCAGCACCGCCGGTATTGCCGGCGGTGTTCACGCCACTGGCAGGTGGCGGTTCCCCCACGCGTTCACCACCGCGCAGAACAGCTCCGCGGTGCGCTCGGCGTCGTACAGCGCGCTGTGCGCCTGATCCTGGTCGAACTCGATGTTGGCCCGCGCGCACGCCTCGCTCAGCACCGTGTGGCCGAACGCCACCGCCGCCAGCGACGCGGTGTCGATGAAGCTGAACGGGTGGAACGGGTTGCGCTTGACCTCGCAGCGGGCCACGGCCCGGTTCAGGAAGAGCTGATCGAACGCGGCGTTGTGGGCCACCAGAATGGCGCGCTGGCAGCCGTGCGTGCGCATCTCGGCGCGCACCTGGCGGAACATCTCCTGCAGCGCCTCGGCCTCGGACACGGCCTGCCGGTTGGGATCGCTGGGGTTGATGCCGGTCACCTTCAGCGATGCCGGGTTGAGCACGGCGCCCGGATGCGGACGCACCGCCCGGCGCCAGCGGGCGCCGGGCACCAGCCGTCCGCCCTCGAATCGCACCTGCACGGCCGCCATCTCGAGAATCGGGTTGACCTCGGCGTCGAAGCCGCCGGTTTCGAGATCGACCACCACCGGCAGAAAGCCGCGGAACCGCTGGGACATGTCCATCGGCGGCACGATAGCACACCCGTTGCGGCGCTCCCGCGCGCGGCGGATGAATATTGCGCACACGTTTCTTAAGATGGCCGTCGTTCGGCCAAAGGCAGTCTCGACGATGCGCACGTCGTCACGTTTGGAGAGAATGACGGCGGGTATCATCAGGCCGATGCAGCGGGCTTTTTCGCCTGAATGCGCTGCGCGTGCGTCTTGGCGCCATAGCGGGGACGCCGGTACTCCAGAGCAGACGTCAAGGACAACCATGGGCGACTATCAGGTGCTGTTCAGCGGAGAGGTGATTCGGGAGGCCGACATCGAGGCGGTCCGGGTCAGCCTCGCCCAGGAACTCGGCATCGACGATCGCAAGTCGCGCGCGCTGTTCTCCGGGCGCACGGTGGTGATCCGCAGCCAGCTCGACGAGGGCGAAGCGCGTGCCCTGCAATCGCGCCTGGGCCGGCTCGGCGCCATCTGCCGCATCAAGTCGCTGTCGGCGCCCGCCGGCCTGGCGTCGCAGATCGACAAGGACGCGGGCCGCATGAAGGCCCACGTCGATCAGACGCTGAAGGACATCACCGCCGCCCACATCGCCTGCCCGCGTTGCAGCCACCTGCAGCTCGAGTCGAGCCACTGCGCGCGCTGCGGCGTCGACATCGCCGAGGCGAACCAGCAGAAGCGCCGGGAAGATCAGCTCATCGAGCAGCGCATCCGCGAGCTGCGCGCCGCCCGGCAGTCGGGCCCGACGCCGGTGCGGCAGCCCGAGCCGGCCCGGGAGGCGCCCATCCGCGGCGAGCCGCGGCCGGGCCCAGGCAAGCGCTCGAGCTTCGTGCGCGACCTGTTCCGCCGCTCCTGATGTCGTGACCGCGCCCATCGGCGTGTTCGATTCCGGCGTCGGCGGCCTCACCGTGCTGCGCGCCCTGCGCACCGCCATGCCCGACGAGCGCTTCCTCTACCTCGGCGACACCGCACGCCTGCCCTACGGCACCAAGAGCTCGGCCACCGTCACCCGCTACGCCGTGCAGGCGGCCCGCATCCTGGTGGAGCGGGGCGTGAAGGCGCTGGTCATCGCCTGCAACACGGCTTCCGCGGTGGCGCTGGAAGCCCTGCAGCAGGCGTACGCGCCGCTGCCCGTGTTCGGCGTCGTGCAGCCGGGGGCCCAGGCCGCCGCAGCCCTCGCCGGCGACGGCACCGCGCTGGTGCTCGCCACCGAAAGCACCGTGCGCGGCGGCGCCTACCAGCGCGCGCTGCTGGCGCTGCGCCCGGGCATGCGCGTGCGCGCCCGGCCCTGCCCGCTGCTGGTGACCCTGGCGGAAGAGGGCCGCCACCACGGCGCTCTGGTGGATCTGGCTCTGGACGAGTACCTGACCGGCCTGTTCCCCGCGGACGCCGCGCACCCGCCGAGGGTGCTGCTGCTCGGTTGCACCCACTTCCCCGTGTTCGCGCCCGCGCTCGAACGCGCCCTGGTCCGGCACGGGCAGGCCCACGTGCGCATCGTCGACTCCGCCGCCACCACGGCGCGCGCCGTCGCGCGCGAGCTGGCCGCCGGTCGTTTCGCGCCAGCGTCGCCGCTATCGGGCCCCGGGCTCACCTTGCTCGCTACCGACGGGCCCGAGCGATTCCGCCGGGTGAGCCGCTACTTCCTGCACCAGCCCGTGGACCGGGTCGAGCTGGTCGACCTGTAAGTCAGATGCCGCACTGCCGGCCTCGGCCACCAGCCGGAGCACCGTGCGGCCCTCGCCCCGACGCAGCCGCTTCGCCCAGGTCGATTCCAGGGTCAGGCATGCCTCCGGGGACAGGATGCCGGTGTCGATGCTTGCGAATCCCGCTTCGCGATAGCGTGCTGGCAATGCGGCCTGCAGGTGTTCGGCCTCTGGCGGCAGCAGGCCCAAGCGCTGCCACTCACGACCATCACGGACGGCGTCGAGGCCGATGGTGACGATCAGTCGCCCTCCGGGCGCGCACAGCGCCGCGATGCGCGCGAGTACTGGCGCGTCGCCGCCGGCCACCGCCTGCAACAGGCTGCCCCAGGGAAACTGCACGTGCACCTCGAGGGCCAGGCCACTGAGCGTCTCCGGGAGCGACGCGGCCGCGGCGCGCAGGAACAGCGCGTTCGGCGCCCCGCCACGTGCCCGGCGGCGGTGCACGCGCTCGGACAGGCGGGCGAGCGCATCTGCGCTGGCATCGATGCCGATGACCAGCGTGTCCGGCTCCCGCCTGGCGCGTTGGTAGACGTAGTGGCCGTCTCCGGTGCCGACATCGATGACTATGCGCGGCCCATAGGGCGCGATCAGCGCTCGAAAGTCATCCGGGTCGAGTTATCAGACGGTGCTGCCGCGAATTCGATACAGCATGGTTGCCATGATCCGAATCGGAAGGGTCGACTATGGTAGTGCGATCGCCGGCCAACCGGTAGCTGTGTGGCTCACCCGTCGGTCTTGTCGCGGTACTCGCACAGATCTTCGATGAGGCAAGAGCCGCAGCGCGGCTTGCGGGCCACGCAGACGTAGCGGCCGTGCAGGATCAGCCAGTGGTGGGCGTCCTTTCGGTACTCGGGCGGCACCAGCCGCGCCAGCTTGTCCTCGACCTCGCGCACGGTCTTGCCGGGCGCCAGCCGGGTGCGGTTGCTGACCCGGAAGATGTGGGTGTCCACGGCGATGGTGGGGTGGCCGAAGGCCGTATTCAGCACCACGTTGGCGGTCTTACGGCCGACCCCTGGCAGGGCTTCGAGGGCTTCCCGGTCTTCGGGCACCCGGCCGCCGTGCTGCTCGATCAGAATCTCGCAGGTCCGCAGAACGTTCTTCGCCTTGGTGTTGAACAGGCCGATGCTCTGGATGTAGCGGGTCAGGCCGTCGAGGCCGAGCGCCAGGATCTGCTCCGGCGTGTTGGCCACCGCGAACAGCGGGCCGGTGGCCTTGTTGACGCTGACGTCGGTCGCCTGGGCGGACAGGATCACGGCGATCAGCAGCTCGAATGGGCTCTGGTAGTTCAGCTCGGTGGTGGGCGCCGGGTTGTCCGCCTGCAGGCGCGCGAAGATCTGGCTGCGCTTGTCGCGGTTCATGGGTCTCTCCGTGGGGTGCGCCGCCACAGCGCGTTGCCGGCGGCCAGCAGCAGGCCGGCGGCGATGAAGGCGCCGGGCGCCAGCGCCGCCAGGCGCAGCGGCGGGCCGTCGCCGGGCAGGGTGACCGCCCAGCCTGCAGCCGCGGGCCCGAACAGCAGGTCCATGCCGGCGAACAGCGTGCCCTGACCGATCAGCTCGCGCACCACGCCGAGGGCGATCAGGGCCACGGCGAAGCCGGCGGCGGTGCCGGCGGCGTCGAGGAAAGAGGCGGCGACGCCGTTGCGGCTGGCGAACTGCTCGGCGCGGCCCAGAATCATGCAGTTGGTGACGATGATCTGCACGAACAGGGCAATACGCAGGTACAGCTCGAAGGCGTAGGCCTCCAGCAGCAGCATGGCGCAGGTGGTGAAGGTGGCGATCACCAGCACGAACGCCGGCAGCCGCGCGAAGTCGGGGATGACGCGGCGCGCCGCAGAGATCAGCGTGCTGGAGCCGATCAGCACGCCGGCGCTGGCCAGCGCCAGGGCGAGCGCGTTGACCGTGCTGCTGCTCACCGCCAGCAGCGGGCACAGGCCCAGAAGCTGCGCCCAGGCCGGGTTGCGGGCGGTGATGCCCTGGCGCAGCAGCGTGCCGGCGGCGAGGGTGTGGGGTTCGCTCAAGACGCGCAGTCTCCGGCGGCCGGCACCGGTGCCACCAGCGCGGCGGCCAGGTCGCGGCGCAGGGCCCGGCTGGTGATGGTGGCGCCGCTCACCGTGTCCACGGCGGCCAGGGCGGCGGCATCGAGGCCGTGCAGCCCGCCCAGCCAGCCATCGTCCGGCCGGTCGAGGAAGTCGGCGATGCCGGGGGTTTCCTGGTGGCCGATGATGTGCACCCGGCGCAGCGCCGGCGGCTGGCCGTCGGCGGCGGCCAGCCAGCGGATGGCGCCGGCGTAACCGGCAGCCTCGCCGCGCAGCAGCGTGCCACCGCCGCACAGGCCGGCGCGGCCCGCCACCCAGACGAGATCGGTCGGCGACACCGCCCGTCCCACCAACGCGCTGAGGGTCTCGGCGAACTGGCGGTGGCGGTTGGCATCGATCTCGTCCCGGGTCGCGGCCGCCGTGACCGCCAGCACCGCCGCGCAGACCAGCACCAGGGCGCCGAAGCCGACAAGCGCACGCACGGCGTCAGGCATCGCGGCGCACCAGGGCACGGTCGAGCCACGGCGTGGCGGCGTTGCCGAGCAGAATGCCGAACGCCAGCCCGTCCGGGTAGGCGCCGACGGCGCGCACGGCGAAGGTCACCGCCCCCACCAGGCAGCCGAACAGGATCTGGCCCCGGGCGGTGGCGGGGTGGGTCACCGGGTCGGTGGCGAAGAAGAAGGCGGCCAGCATGGTGCCGCCGCTGAACAGGTGGAACAGCGGCGAGCCGAGGCTGCCGCTGCCGCCCTGGTCGTAGCTGAGCGCGGCCAGCAGGGCGAGGGTGCCGAGCAGGGCGGCGGGCACCCGCCAGGCGGCCAGCCGCAGCGCCACCAATGCCAGGCCGCCGGCCAGAAACGCAGCGTTGATCCACTCCCAGCCGTAGCCGCCGATGGCGCCGAAGCCGGCTTCGGGCGTCCACGCCTCGGCGATGGTGAGCCCCTCGCGGTAGCGCAGGCCGGAGAGCGCCGTGGCGGCCGTGGTGCCATCGGTGGGCATGGGCCAGGCCGCCAGCGCTTCCGGGAACGACACCAGCGCCACCGCGTAGCCCACCACCGCGGGGTTGAACGGGTTGCCGCCGAGGCCGCCGTAGAGGTGCTTGCCGAGGCCGACCGCGGCCACCACCGCCACCGCCAGCACCAACAGCCCGCTGACCGGCGGCAGCGCCAGGGTCAGCAGGGTGCAGGTCAGCGCCGTGCTGCCGTCGCTGACAGTCGCCCGCACGGGCCGCCGCTGCAGGGCCAGGGCGATGGCTTCCACCGCCAGGCCAAGCGCGATGGCGAACGCCAGGCGCGGCAGGTAGGCGGCGCCGTAGAACGCCATGAGCGCCAGCAGCCCCGGCAGCAGCGCCAGCAGCACCCGCTGCATGACCTGGGGTGTGGTCAGGACAGCCACGGCCGGTCCCCCTTGCCGATGCGATCGCGGCGCCGTTCGGCCCAGGCGTCGGCGCGCGCCTGCCGGCGCGCCAGATGGCGCTGGTAGCGGCTGCGGGCTTCCTCTGCCTCGGCTGCCGCCCGCGCCTGGCTGGCCAGGGCCTGCCGGCCGCGGGTGAACTCGCTCAGCAGGTCGATGTTGCTCGGGCAGGCCTGGTTGCACAGGCCGCACTCGATGCAGCGGTCGAGGCCGCGGGCGGCCGCCTCGCCCCAGGCGGCGTCGGCGCAGAACCAGTGCAGCTCCTGCGGGCTCAGCGCCTCCGGGCACACCGGCTCACATTCGCCGCAGCGGATGCAGGGCCAGCTCGGCCCGTCCTGAGCGCGGTTGCGCGGCCGCGCCAGAATCTTCAGCGGCCGCGCCGCCACCGGCACCGCCAGCGGCTCGAGGTCGATGCAGTCCACGGGGCAGGGCGGCAGGCACAGCTCGCAGCCGGTGCAGCGCTCGGCAAGGACGGTGTGCATGAGCTGCGGAGCGCCGACGATGGCGTCCACGGGGCAGGCCTCGACGCAGCGGAAGCAGCCGATGCAGGCGTCCTCGTCGATGCGGGCCACCTGCGCCGGCGGCGCCGCCGGCAGCGCGCCGGGATCGCGCCCCAGCAGCCGCGCCAGCGCCTGCTGGGTTTCCTCGCCGCCGGGTGGGCAGAGGTTGAGCGCCTCGCCGCCGGCTACCGCCTCGGCATACGGCCGGCAGCCGGGATAGCCGCACTGGGCGCACTGGGTCTGCGGCAGCAGCGCGTCGATGGCGTCCACCACCGGGTCGCGGCGGCCGGGCCAGCGCCGATCGGCCCACAGCAGCGCCGCGGCGACGACGCCGCCCAGGGCGCCCACCACGGCGACGATGGCCAGCGGCGCCGCCATCATGGCGTCATCCCGGCGAAGCCCATGAAGGCCAGCGACAGGATGCCGGCGCTGATCAGGGCCACCGGCGCGCCGCGGAACGGGCCCGGCACCGGCGCGTGGTCGAGGCGCTCGCGCAGCGCGGCGAACAGCACCATCACCAGGGAGAAGCCGCCCGCGGCGCCGAGGGCGTAGGTCACCGTCTGCAGGAAGCCGAGCTCCATGCCGAGCGCCAGCAGGGCAACGGCCAGCACCGCGCAGTTGGAGGTGATCAGAGGCAGGTAGATGCCGAGCACCTGGTGCAGCAGCGGGCTGTTGGCCCGCAGCACCCGTTCGGTGAGCTGCACCACGCCCGCAATCACGACGATGAACACGATGATGCGCAGAAACTCGAGGTCGAGCGGCGCCAGCACCGCGTGATGCAGCAGGTGCGCGGCGGCGGCCGAGGTGGTGAGCACGAAGGCGGTGGCCAGGCCCATGGCCAGCGCCGGCTGGTACTGGCCGGTGACGCCCATGAACGGGCACAGCCCGAGAAACTGGGCCAGCACGAAGTTGTTCACCAGCAGGGCGCCGACGACGATCAGGAACAGCTCGCCCATCAGCCCCTCGCGCCCGTCATGGGCTCAGCGGACGATCATGCCCGGCTCGGCGCCGCTGTCCGGACTGAGCAGGAAGATGTCGCCACCGCCGGGTCCGGCCGCCAGCACCATGCCCTCGGACACCCCGAAGCGCATCTTCCGGGGCGCCAGGTTGGCGACCACCACGGTCAGCCGGCCCACCAGGGCCTCGGGCTCGTAGGCCTGGCGGATGCCGGCCATGATCTGGCGCTGCTCGCCGCCCAGGTCGACGGTGAGCCGCAGCAGCTTGTCGGCGCCCTCCACCGCCTCGGCGGTGACGATGCGGCCCACCTTGAGCTGCACCTTGGCGAAGTCGTCGATGCTGATGGTGTCGGCGTCGGCACGCGCATCAGCCTTGCCCGCCGGCACTTCAGGCGCTGCCGCCGGCGCCGCCGCCGGCGCACTGTCGCGGCTGGCGGCCAGCAGCGCGTCCACCTGGGCCTTCTCCATGCGCGCGAACAGGGGCTTGAACGTGCCGATGCGATGCCCGAGCAGGGGCTTGTCCAGGTCGTGCCAGGTGAAGGCGGGCACGTTCAGGAACCGGGCCGCGTCCTCGGCCATGCGCGGCAGGATGGGCGCCAGATAAATCGCCAGGATGCGGAACAGGTTGATGCCCATGCTGCATACCGCCTGCACGTCGGCGCGGCGCGCCGGGTCCTTGGCCAGGGTCCAGGGGGCGTGGCCGGCGATGTACTGGTTGGCCAGGTCGGCCAGGGCCGTGATCTCACGCACCGCGCGCGCCGTGTTGCTGGCCTCGAACTGGGCGGCGATGCCGTCCCGGGCGGCGACGAAGCGCTCCCACAGCGCCGCATCGTCCAGCTCGGCCGCCAGCTCGCCGTCGAACTGCTTGGTGATGAAGCCGGCGCAGCGGCTGGCGATGTTCACCACCTTGCCCACCAGATCGGCGTTCACCCGCTGCACGAAGTCGTCGAGGTTGATGTCCATGTCGTCCACCGTGCCGTTCAGCTTGGTGGCGTAGTAGTAGCGCAGGTACTCGGGATCGAGATGATCGAGATAGGTCGAGGCGTTGATGAACGTGCCCCGCGACTTGGACATGCGGGTGCCATTCACGGTGATGAAGCCGTGGGTGTGGATGCGGGTGGGCGTGCGGAAGCCGGCGCCGTCCAGCACCGAAGGCCAGAACAGGGCGTGGAAGTTGATGATGTCCTTGCCGATGAAGTGGTGCACCTCGGTGCCGGCCGCGGCGGCCGCCTTCCCGTCCCAGAACTCGTCGAAGCTGACGTCGTTGCGGCGGTCGGCCAGGTTCCGGAAGCTGGCCATGTAGCCGATGGGCGCGTCCATCCACACGTAGAAGTACTTGTCTTCGGTGCCCGGAATCACGAAGCCGAAGTAGGGCGCATCGCGGGAGATGTCCCAGGGCTTCAGGCCGCCGTCGAGCCACTCCCTGAGCTTGTTGGCCACCTCCGGCTGCACCGCGCCGCTGGCCAGCCAGGCGCGCAGGAAGTCGGCGTACTTCGGCAGGTCGAAGAAGTAGTGCTCCGATGAGCGCACCACCGGCGTCGCCCCGGACAGGGTCGAGCGCGGATTCTTCAGCGCCGTGGCCTCGTAGGTGGCCGAGCAGACGTCGCAGTTGTCGCCGTACTGGTCGGCGGCACCGCAGTTGGGGCACTCGCCCTTGACGAAGCGGTCGGCCAGGAACAGCTTGCGCTCGGGGTCGTAGAGCTGCTCCACCTGCTCGGTGAAGATCAGCCCGCGATCCTTGAGGCGCGAGAAGATCAGCTCGGCGTAGTGCCGGTTCTCGTCCGAATGGGTGGAGTAGTAGTTGTCGTGGCCGATCAGAAAGCGCCGGAAGTCGCGGCTGTGCTCCTCGCGGATGGTCTCGATGAGCTGCTCCGGCGCCACGCCCCGGGCCTCCGCCAGCAGCATGGTGGCGGTGCCGTGGGTGTCGTCGGCGCAGACGTAGACCACCTGGTGCCCGCGCATGCGCTGGAAGCGTACCCAGATGTCCGTCTGCACGTGCTCGAGCAGGTGGCCGAGGTGGATGGCGCCGTTGATGTACGGCAGCGCGCTGGTAACGAGTATGCGGCGTTTCATGACGCGACGGGTTGCGGACCGGGAAAAAGCGCGACTATACCGGTATCTTCCCTATAATGCCCGCCGCCCCAGCATGCTGATCGGATCGCCATGAAAGTCGAACAGTTTCCCGACCCCTACCTGGACGTGCCCTGGCAGGACCTGGGTGCCCGGGTGCTGTCATCGGGCTCGCGCATTGGCGTCACGCTGGGCTATCCGGCCGCCGGCATGCACGACGAGCTGGCGCGGCGCCTCGCGGAATTCCTCGGCGTCGACCACGTCGACCTGGAGCTCGACTTCCGGCCGCCGCCCGGGCGCGGCCCGGGCCGGGTGGGCAACATCATCGCCGTGGCCTCCGGCAAGGGCGGCGTCGGCAAGTCGACCACCGCCGTGAACCTGGCCCTGGCGCTCGACCGCGAGGGTGCCCGCGTGGGCCTGCTGGACGCCGACATCTACGGCCCCAGCCAGGGCATGATGCTGGGCGTGCCGCCGAGCCAGCGCCCGGAGGTGGTGAGCCGCCCCGGCAAGGGCGGGGCGGAGCAGAAGTTCTTCCAGCCGATCAAGGCCCACGGCATCCAGGCCATGTCCATGAGCTTTCTGGTCACCGAGAAGACGCCCATGGTGTGGCGCGGCCCCATGGTCTCCGGCGCCCTGCAGCAGCTTCTGACCCAGACCCTGTGGGACGACCTCGACTACCTGATCGTCGACATGCCGCCGGGCACCGGCGACATCCAGCTCACCCTGTCGCAGCAGGTGCCGGTGGCCGGCGCCGTCATCGTCACCACGCCCCAGGACATCGCCCTGCTCGACGCCATCAAGGGCATCGAGATGTTCCGCAAGGTGGACATTCCCGTGCTCGGCGTGATCGAGAACATGTCCGTGTTCCGCTGCCCGCACTGCGGCGAGGACAGCCCCATCTTCGGCAGCGGCGGCGGCGAGCGCATCGCCCACGAGTTCGCCACGCCCCTGCTCGGGCGTCTGCCCCTGACCCTGGCGATTCGCGAGCAGGCCGACGGCGGCACCCCCACCGTCGCCCACGACCCGGACGGCGACATTGCCGGCATCTATCGCGACGCCGCGCGCCGCCTGGCAGCCGAGCTGTGGCGCCTGTCGGGCCCGGCCGCCGCCGCCGGCGGCCCGGAAATTTCCATGATCGACGACTGAACCGCAGTTGCACTGCTACAGAGGCGAGACGAGACCCGACCCATGACGATCAAATCCGACCGGTGGATCCGGCAGATGGCCGAGCGCGGCATGATCGACCCGTTCGAGCCGGGCCAGGTGCGCTACGTGGGGGACCACAAGGTGATCTCCTATGGCACCTCCAGCTACGGCTACGACGTGCGCTGCGCCAACCAGTTCAAGGTGTTCACCAACATCAACTCCGCCATCGTCGACCCCAAGGGCTTCGACGAGCGCAGCTTCGTCGACGTGGTGGGCGACGTCTGCATCGTCCCGCCCAACTCGTTCGCCCTGGCCAGCACCATCGAGTACTTCCGCATCCCCGAAGACGTGCTGACCCTGTGCGTGGGCAAGTCCACCTACGCCCGCTGCGGCATCATCGTCAACGTCACGCCGCTCGAGCCCGAGTGGGAAGGGCACGTGACGCTCGAGTTCTCCAACACCACCAACCTGCCCGCCAAGATCTACGCCAACGAGGGCGTGGCGCAGATGCTGTTCTTCCAGTCGGACGAGCGGTGCGAGGTGACGTACAAGGACCGCGGCGGCAAATATCAGGGTCAGCGAGGGGTTACGCTTCCGAAGACCTAGCGTTCTCGCGGGCCCGGTCCCGCGTTGGAGCGCTTGCATGCGGCGGGGGCGCACGACATTCGCGCGCCAGCGCTCAGCCGCTCTGTGCGAGCGGAAACGTGGGTGACAGTTAGACCGGATACATAGGTAACACCCGTTTTAGGCGCTCGTCCAGGATTCCGACCTTCAGGTCGATGAACCAGACCTGCCAGCGTGCCTCGTCCACACGCTCGAGGCCGATGAGTTCGCCGATCAACGTTCTTCCGATGTAGATTCTGCGGTCGCGCCACAAGATCTCACCGGCGCTCCTCACTCGCCGGACCTCGAAAGTCGATGGATAAGCCACCTCGGGTAGCTTCTCCAGATAGGGCCTGGATGAGGGTACGTAGTGGCTAGCCGGGGTGGTTTGCCCCAGGGCTTCGTGGGGGCGCTCCTGATTAAACTCTTCCCGCCAGCGCTCGAATCGCTGTTGCTGATTGACAAGATTCCTTTGCGGCGGGCGCGTGGTCTCGGCTTTGAGGGTTTTGTGCATGCGCTCATGCCGGCCGTTCTGCTCCGGGTGTCCGCAATCGATCCGCTCATGGATGATCCCCAGCCTCATCCACCACAGGGAGAGCCGCGAGTACCCCAACCGCAGCGCTGCGAAGGGAGTCCCGTTGTCCGTGCGGATAGCTTTGGGCAGCCCGTAAGCGCGGAAGATGCGCTCGAACTCCGGCCAAGCCCCATCACTGCTGACGTCTGGCAATGCCAGGCAACTGAGCACGTAGCGTGAGGAGGCATCATTGACCGTCAGTGGGAAACAGTACTTGCGGTCCCGGGTCCTGAACTGGCCTTTGAAGTCCGCGCACCAGACGTCGTTCGGCGCCTGAGCGTCGATCAGGCCCCGCTCGTAGGGTGGCGTGCTGTAATTGCGCCGCCGCTTGGGCTTCACCAAGCCGTGGCGCTTGAGATGCTCCCCAAGCGTGCTGGCGGCCGGCCAGTAGGCGTGCGGGTCTCGACGGCGCCCCAGCGCGATGAGCTTCTTCGGTCCCCAATTCGGCTTCTCGAGCTTCAACTCGATGCAGCGTTGAACCACTTCCTCGGGAAGCTGCTTGGGATGCGCGTGGGGCGTCCGGCGCCGGTCGCCGAGCCCACCGCCCCCCTCCTGCTGATACCGATCCAGCCACTTGTAGCCGGTCTTGCGACTGATCCCATAGTCCGCGCAGAGCTCTGTCATCGACACATCCCCGCGCAGGTAGGTCCTCACAAACGCAATGCGTTCATCCATCACACAGGTCTCGTTCCATGGCATGAGCAGGCTCCTCCCCGCTCACACGATACTGTTACCCATGTATCCGGTTTACCTGTCACCCATGTATCCGGTCCGTACCCTCCGCGGTACCCTCGCTCCGAAAAGTTGCCTCGCGAAGCGCGAGTCAATTTTCCTCGCTCGGCTTCGCTTAGAAGGGCGCGCGAATGTCGTGCGCCCCCGCCGCCCCCAGCGCCATCGCGCGTTCGGGCCCCGAGAGTCGCTAGCCTTCGTCGAGCCAGCCTCCGCCAAGTTCGTGGTCCGCGCCGGCGCCGATGTCAGCCGCGATCCTTGCGGCGGGCTGGCGGCAGCCTCTTCGGCGCTCGGTGGACTCGGGGCGTTGGCAAGGGGGCGCCGGAAGACGCTTGCGCGACTTTCTAAGCGAAGCCGAGAGAGCCGATTTGACCGCTCCGCGGCCAAATCGGTGACCGAGGGTACCGCGGAGCGGCTGAGCGCTGGCGCGCAAGCGTCTTCCGGTGCCCCCATTCACATCACCCCGAAGCCATCGAACTATCGAATCAGCCGCTCGCCAGCCCCCGGCTGAGTATCGGCGCTGACGATCCGCCCGATGACGACCGGCGCCTCGCCGAGCCCGCGCAGCGTCTCCTGAACCGAGGCGGCGGCGTCGGCCGGCACTGCGACGATGAAGCCGATGCCGCAGTTGAAGGTGCGCAGCATCTCGTCGTCGGCGATGTTGCCCGCCTGCTGCATCCAGGCGAACAGGTCGGGCCGCTGCCAGCTGTCCAGGTCCACCAGCGCCGCCAGCGCGTCGTCGCGGAAGATGCGCGGCAGGTTCTCGAGGATGCCGCCGCCGGTGATGTGCGCCATGGCGTGCACCGGCTGGGATTCCAGCAGCGCCAGGATGGTTTTGGCGTAGATGCGGGTGGGCGCCATCAGCGCCGTCAGCAGCTCGCGATCGGGTTGCACGGATTGCTGCTCAAGCAGCCGGCGGATCAGCGAGTAGCCGTTGGAGTGGGGGCCGCTGCTCGGCAGGCCGATCAGCACGTCGCCGGCGGCCAGGGCGGAGCCGTCGATGATGCGGTCGCGCTCCACCACGCCGATGCAGAAGCCGGCCAGGTCGTAGTCGCCCTTCTGGTAGAAGCCGGGCATTTCGGCGGTCTCGCCGCCCACCAGGGCGCAGCCGGCCAGCTCGCAGCCGTGGGCGATGCCCTTGATCACCCGCTCCGCCACGTCCACGTCGAGGGCGCCGGTGGCGTAGTAGTCGAGGAACAGGAACGGCTCGGCGCCGGTCACCAGCACGTCGTTCACGCACATGGCCACCAGGTCCTGGCCCACGGTGTCGTGCAGGTCGTGATCGATGGCGAGCTTCAGCTTGGTGCCGACGCCGTCGGTGCCGGTCACCAGCACCGGCTCGCGGTACTTGGTGGGCAGCGTCGCCAGGGCAGCAAAGCCGCCCAGGCCGCCGAGCTGCTCGGGGCGGGCGGTGGCGCGGGCGGCCGGGGCGATGCGACGCACCAGCTCCTCGCCGGCGTCGATGTCCACGCCCGCATCGCGGTAGGTGAGGCCCTTACGGGGGTCGGCGGAATCGGCCAAGGCGATGTCTCTGCGCGCTGCTGGGAAGGCGCGAGTTTACCAGACCGATAGCCGGTAATTTCGGTAAACTTGGCGGCCTTAGCGGGGAAGTCGCCCAGTTGTTCGGAACACGCACACATCGGCGCCGGCGCCGCGCGGGGGCCTGGTTCGCGCTGACGCTGGCACTGCTGGCGGCGGCGCCGTTGCGCGCTGACGACGTGCCATGGCTGTACGACGTGCAGGTGCCGGTGGCCGACCAGTCGTCGAGCGCCCGCATCGAGGCGGGCGGGCGCGCGCTCGCCCTGCTGCTCACCCGCATCACCGGCCTGGCCAGCGTGCCGCGCAGCGAGCCGGTGGAACGGGCGATGGCCGCGCCCGACCTCTACTATAGCCAGTTCGGCTTCGAGCGCGCCGCCGATGGCGGCCTGCTGCTGAGTCTGCAGTTCGTGCCCGACGCCGTGTTGCGGCTGGTGCGGGAGGCGCGGCTGCCGGTGTGGCGTGCCAACCGGCCGCGGGTGGTGGCCTGGATCGTGGTCGAGGACGACGGCGGCGAGCGCGCCGTGCTGGGCGCCGCCAGCGAGCATCCGGTGGCGCAGGCGGTGCGCGAGCGCGCCCGCCAGCGCGGCTTGCCGCTGCAGCTTCCGCTGATGGACCTGGAGGACCAGCTCGCCGTGGATCCGGCCGCCGTCTGGGGACGCCTGTCCCAGACCCTGCTGCCGGCGTCGGAGCGCTATGGCGCCGACATCGTGCTGGTCGGGCGCCTGCAGCAGGTCCCCGGGGGTAGCTGGATCGGCAGCTGGGAGTTCTGGGTGGAGGGCGACGTCCGCTACCTGAACCGTCAGGCCACCGAGGCTGCCGACCTGGGCCGCGATGCCGCCGATCTGGTGGCGGACGAACTGGCGGGGCGGTACGCCGTGATCGACCGCGGCGTCCGCCAGGTCGAGATGGCGGTGAGCGCGCTCACCGGCGCCAGGGCGTACGCCGACCTGCTCGGCTACCTCGGTGATCTCGAGTTCGTCGACGCGCTGGTGGTGACCCGGGTCGAAGGCGACAAGCTGTGGCTGTCGCTCGTCACGCCGGCCGACCCGGAGCAGCTCCTGGCGCTGTTCCGGCTCGATCGCCGGCTGTTTCCCAACAGCTTGAGCGCCACGCCCGGGGTTGCGCTCGACCTGGTCTGGCAGAGACGCTGACAGCGTGCTGGCAGCCCAGATCCCCAACATCATCACCGTGGCCCGCATCGCCCTGGTGCTGCCCACCGCCTGGCTGCTGTGGGAGGGGCGCTACGTGCAGGCTCTGGTGCTGATGAGCATTGCCGGTGCGTCCGATGCGGTGGACGGCTGGCTGGCGCGGCGGCTGGGCGCGGTCAGCCAGTTCGGCGCCGCCATCGATCCGGTGGCCGACAAGCTGCTGGTGGCGGCCATGTTCGTGATCTTCGCCGTGCAGGATCATCTGCCGCTGTGGCTGGCCGTGATCGTGCTCGGCCGCGACGTGGTGATCCTGGCCGGCGCCGGCGTCTACCGGCTGCTGTTCGGCCAGATCCGCTTCTCGCCGACGCTGTTGAGCAAGGCCAACACCGCCATGCAGATCGCCGTGGTGCTGCTGCTGCTGCTCAAGCTCTGCGAGTTCGGTGCCGTCAGCCGCCTGGCGAGCGCCGTCATCGAGCCCTACGGCTTCTACCTGCTGGCCCTGCTCGGCATCGCCTCCGGCGTCGACTACGTGGTGACCTGGAGCCTGCGGGCCTGGCGCGAAGCGCGGGCATCGTGAGCGGGCGGCGCTCCCAGCCACCGGCGGGTGCGGCCCGCCACGCGCAGCTGGCACTGCGCTTTCCGCTCGCCGCCCGCGCCCGGTTCGACGACTTCGTCGACGCCGGCAACGAAGAGCTGGTGCGCCGGCTCAAGGAGCTGGATGCGGGGGAGGCGGGCTTTCGCGGCTACCTGCTGTTCGGCCCCGCCGGCAGCGGCCGCAGCCACCTGCTGCAGGCCGCCTGTCACGCCCACGCCGGCCGTGGCGCCATGTACCTGCCGCTGGCCGATCGGCTGCTGACCCCGCAGATGCTGGATGGGCTGGACGCCCTCGGCCTGGTGGCGCTGGACGACGTCGACGCCTGGCTCGGCCGCGAGGAGGCGGAGCGGGCGCTGCTGGCGCTGTATCAGGGCCTGCAGGCGGCCGGCGGACGGCTGCTGGTGGGCAGCGCGCGACCGCCCGCGTCCCTGGCGTGCCGGTTCCCCGATCTCGGCTCGCGGCTGCGGGGGCTGGCGGCCTATCAGGTCCAGCCTCTGGGCGATGCCGGCCGGGCTCTGCTGCTGCGGCGTCTGGCGGCGCAGCGCGGCCTCGAGGTGGGGGCCGCCGTGCTCGACTTCTGGCTGAGCCGCAGCCCGCGCGAGCTGCCGGCGCTGCTGGCCGAGCTCGATCGGCTCGACCAGGCGGCCATGGCGGCCCAGCGGCGGCTGACGGTGCCGCTGGTGAAGCAGGTGCTGGGGCTGTGAAGCACCTGCTCTGCACCGGCGGCGGCACCGCCGGCCACGTGATCCCGGCGCTGCCGGTGCTGGAGCGTGCCCGCGCGGCGGGCGCCCGGGTGAGCTTCGTCGGCAGCCGCTCCGGGCTGGAAGCGCGCCTGCTGGCCGACAGCGGCGTCGACTATCACGGCATTGCCGCCGGCAAGCTGCGCCGCTACCTGTCCATTGACAATCTGGCGGACGTGTTCCGGGTGGGCGCCGGCATCTGGCAGGCCTGGCGCCTGCTTGGCCGCCTGCGTCCGGACGTGGTGTTCTCCAAGGGCGGCTTCGTCAGCTTTCCGGTGGTGTTCGCCGCCTGGCTGCGGCGGGTGCCGGTGGTGGCCCACGAGTCGGACCTGAGCCCGGGGCTCGCCAACCGGCTGGCGCTGCCGTTCGTGCGCACCCTGTGCGTCACCTTCGCCGACACCCGGGTGGCCCGGTTCCGGGGGCGGCGGGTGGTCACAGGCACGCCGCTGCGCGAGGCGCTGCTCGGCGGCGACGCCGGCCGCGGCCGTGCGCGCCTGGGCATCGACGGGGCGCGCCCGGTGCTGCTGGTGACCGGCGGCAGCCTCGGCGCCCAGGCCATCAACCAGGCGGTGGACGGCGCCCTGGACGCGCTGCTGGCCGACTTCGAGGTGGTGCACGTACGCGGCGGCGGCAACCGGCCGCCGCGCCAGGCGGCGGGCTATCACCCCTTCGAGTACGTGGGCGAGGGCTGGGGCGACCTGCTGGCGGCGGCCGACCTGGTGGTCTCCCGGGCCGGCGCCAACACCCTCTACGAGCTGCTGGCGCTGAAGAAGCCGACGCTGCTGATCCCGCTGTCGGCGCGGGTCAGCCGCGGCGACCAGGGAGAGAATGCGGCGTGGGCGCGCGGCCACGGCTACTGCCGGGTGCTGGACGAGCAGGCCCTGACCCCCGACCGGCTGGTGGCCGAGGTACGCACCCTGGCCCGCGAGCGCGCCGCGGTGCAGGCGGCGCTGGCGGCCTTCCAGGTGCCCGACGCGGCGAGCGCCATCGTCGCCGAGCTGGAGGCGGTGAGCCGGCCGCCGGTTGTGGGCTGACGCCGATCCAGTACCATACGCGCCTCGCTCCGGGGCAGAGACATGTACAAGATCAGAACCTTCAACCAGATCGCCGTGCGCGGCCTCGATCGCTTTCCCCGCGATCAGTTCGAGGTGTCCAGCGACAGCCGCGACCCGCACGCCATCCTGCTGCGCAGTCATGCCCTGGACCCGGCGGATCTGAACACGGGCCTGCGCGCCGTGGCCCGCGCCGGCGCCGGCGTCAACAACGTGCCCGTGGAGGTCTGCACCGAGCGCGGCGTGGTGGTGTTCAACACCCCGGGCGCCAACGCCAACTCGGTGAAGGAGCTGGTGCTGGCCGGCCTGCTGCTGGCATCGCGGGACGTGGTGGGCGGCATCGGCTTCGTCAGGTCGCTGGCCGGCATGAAGGACGAGGCCGAACTCGACGCCCGGGTCGAGGCCGAGAAGAAGCGCTTCAAGGGCCGTGAGCTGAAGGGGCGGTCGCTGGGCGTGGTGGGCCTGGGGGCCATCGGCTCGCTGGTGGCCCGATCGGCCCTCGACCTCGGCATGGAGGTGCTCGGCTTCGACCCCGCCATCTCCGTGGACGCGGCCTGGCGGCTGCCGTCGGAAGTGCGGCGCATGGAAAACCTGCCGAGCCTGTTCGCCCGCGCCGACTACGTCACCCTGCACGTGCCGCTGCTGCCGGATACCCGCGGCATGATCAACGATGCCAGCCTCAAGGTGTTCCGCCCCGGCTGCGTGCTGCTGAACTTCGCGCGCCAGCCCATCGTCGACGCGGCTGCGCTGCGCTCGGCGCTGGACGACGGCCGGGTGGCCCGCTACGTGGCCGACTTTCCGGTGCCGGAGCTGACCGATCATCCGAACGTGCTGCTGACCCCGCACCTGGGCGCCAGCACCGACGAGGCCGAGGAAAACTGCGCGGTGATGGCGGCCGATCAGCTCGTCGAGTTCCTGCGCACCGGCAACGTCCGCAACAGCGTCAACTTTCCCACCGTGATCCTCGAGCCCGCCGGCGGCCACCGCCTGGCGGTCACCAACCGCAACGTTCCCGGGGTGCTGAACAAGGTGACTTCGGTGCTGGCGGAGCGTCAGATCAACGTCGTCGACATGATCAACAAGAGCCGCGGCGATGTGGCCTACAACCTGATCGACGTGGTGGATCCCCTGGATCAGACCACGGTCGACGCCATCTGCGGCATTCCCCACGTCATGAACGTGCGCGAGTTCCGCATGGCCTGAGCCTGGGGCTCAGTCGCCGGCGCCGTGCCGGAAGCCGCGGCGCGCCTGGCGGGTGCGGAAGCGCAGCGGCGACAGGGCGGCCTCGGCGGCCGTGTCCAGGGGCGGACAGTCGCCGCCGATCAGGGCGGTGACGCAGGCGGCGGCCAGGTGTGCCGAGACGTTGCCCGACGAGCCGTGCCCGGTGCTGACGTACAGCCCCGGGACCGGGCGCTCGGCGGCGTCGTAGAGCTGCCCCGCTACCGGGGCCCGATCCGACGACACGGCCCGGGTGCCGCGGTGGCGCCCCTGCCAGGTGTGGGGATGGCCCTGGAGCTGCGCCAGGTTGGCAGTGCTGGCCTCGGCCTCCGGCCAGGGCTCGTATTCGTAGGTGGCACCCGCCGCCAGCAGCGCGCCCGCGGGCACCAGCGTGCCCGCGGGTACCAGATAGCCATTCCCCACCAGCGGCAGCGCCGGCGGCTGCGCCACCGCCACCAGGTCGATCTGCCCCTGCACCGGCGCGATCTCCAGGTAGCGCGCCGCCGCGAAGGCGTGCACGCCGGCACCGCAGGCGAGCACGCGGCAGCCGGCGTCGGTCCCTTCCGGCATGGCCGCCGGCATGGCCGCCGGCATGGCCTCCGGCACCACCTCGATGCCAGGGTGACTCAGCAGGCCGGCGGTCATGGCCGGCGTGTCCACCCGGCCACCGCCGGGCAGCCACAGGCAGCCCTCCGCCAGCGGCCAGCCAGCCAGCTCTCGGGCTTCTTCGGCGCTCACCAGCCGCAGCCAGGATCCCGACCCGGCGTAGCGGGCGGCCAGGGTCGCCAGGCGGTCGGGACCTTGGCCCGCGGCCGGGCGCTGCAGCACGCCGGTGGGCTCGAACCCGGCCAGGGTGCGGACCAGGTCGGCCGCGTACAGATAGCCGTGGCTGCGCAGCCCCGCCGCGGCGGAGCCGTCGGCCAGCAGCCGGCCGTGCAGCACGGTCACCGGCAGCGCCGACCCCGCCGGCGGCCCGGCACTGGGGCCGCCATCCCAGACCCGCACCGCATGGCCGGCCCGGGCCAGATGCCAGGCGAGGCTGGCGCCGGCCAGGCCGGCGCCGGCCACGTCGACGCGGGCCGGCGGCTCGAAGCCGCGGCTGCCGCCCTCGGTCAGGGTGCCTGCCAGGGTCTCGCGTTTGTGGGGTCGCTGATCGACCCGGCGCATGGCGAAGCCGGCCGCGGTCAGGCCCCGCCGCACCCGGCCGGCGGCCGTGAACGTGGCCACCCGGGTACCCGGCCGGGACAGCGCCGGCAGCCGCGCCAGCAGGGCGTCGTCCCACATGGCCGGATTGCGGTCCGGGGCGAAGCCATCCAGGAACCAGGCGTCCATGGGCTGGCGTTGGCGATCGGCCAGGTCGGCGAGCCCGGCTGCGGCATCGCCCCACCACAGCGACAGGCAGATGCGGCCGTCCGCCAGCCAGCGCCGGTGCCAGCCGCGCAGGCGCGGCGGGTAGCGGTCGGCCAGCTCCGCGTAGATCGGGTGCGCGGCGGCGCGGGCGCGGGCGATGACGGCGAAGTCGGCGGCGTCCAGCGGCGCCGCCTCGACGCTCAGGAAGTGCAGGCGGGCGCCGGCGTCCAGGCAGCGCTGGGCGGCGACGGCGAAGTTCAGGCCGGAGCCGAAGCCGAGCTCGCCGATGCGCACCGGCCAGCGCCCGCTGCCGCGCTCGGCCGCCAGCTCGGCGATGCCGCAGGGTCCGAGGAACACCCGCTGCACCTCGGCGGCGCCGTCGGCGGCGTGGTAGATGTCCGAGAAGTCGAGGGAGTAGGGCTGGTCCGCCGCATAGCGGATGCGGGCCGCCGGCAGCACCGGGTCGGCGTCTGCGGGCGCGGGCCCCGGCGGCGGCTCAGCCATCGCCGGTGGCCACCGGGCGCCCGGGATCGCGGAGCCACTCGCTCCAGCTTCCCGGGTAGAGCACGGGCTCGGGCCGGCCGGCGATGCGCATGGCCAGCACGTTGTGGGCGGCGGTGACGCCGGAGCCGCAGTAGCAGACCACGTCATCAGGCAGCTTGTCGAACCGGGCGGCCAGCTCCGCGGCCGGGCGGAAGCGGCCGTCGCTGCCCAGGTTCTCCTGGAACGGCAGGCACACGGCCCCGGGGATGTGCCCCGCCACCGGGTCGATGGGCTCCTCGGCGCCGCTGAAGCGGGCGCGCGAGCGGGCATCCACCAGCACCCGGCTGTCCAGGGCCGACAGCAGGGCCGGCGCGTCGATGCTGCGGGTCAGCGCGGGGCGGATGGAGAAGTTGCCCGGTTCCACCACCGGATGGGCCTGGCTGAGCGGCCCGCGCCACGCTGCCAGGCCGCCATCCAGCACCGCCACCGCGGCGTGTCCGAGCCAGCGCGCGCACCACCAGGCGCGGGCGGCGAAGGCGCCGCCGGCGTCGTCGTAGACGACGATCTGGTCGCCGTCGTTCACGCCCCAGGCGCGAAACCGGTCGCGCAGGAACGCCGGATCCGGCAGCGGGTGGCGGCCGCCGGCCCCCGGGGGCGCCGCGAAGTCGGCATCGAGGCTGGCGTACAGCGCGCCGGGCAGATGGCCTTCGGCATAGGCGCGGGGACCGAACTCGGGGTCGCCCAGACGGCTGCGGCAGTCGAGGATGCGGAACGCGTCCGGCCGGGCCGCCACGGCGTCGGCGTCGATCAGGGTGGTGTAGGGGTTGGCAGCCATGAGCAACACTCCGGTGCAGAGGGCGATCGGGATGACCCCGGTCACAGGAACGGGCCATGATAGCGGCTAAACTTTTTGCCATCTGCCTACTCTAAACGGGTGCTTCAGACCTTGATCCCGCCGGTGGTTTTTTGCGGGCGTTGTTGTCAGAATGCGCCCGTTCGCATACCGGGTACGGCTCGCCGCACCCGCACAGGAGACTGCATCTAGTGAATCTGTTTCTCGATTGGCTCGCCCACGGCGTGTGGGGATTGTCCGCTCTGCAGATGATCGCCATCACCCTGATCCTCACCCACATCACCATCGTTGCCGTCACCGTCTACCTGCATCGCCACTCGGCGCATCGGGCGGTGGAGCTGCATCCGGTGCTGAAGCACTTCTTCCGGTTCTGGCTGTGGATGACCACGGGCATGAACACCAAGGAGTGGACGGCCATTCATCGCAAGCACCATGCCACCTGCGAAACCGCGGAAGACCCGCACAGCCCGCAGGTGCAGGGCATCAGGAAGATCTTCTGGCAGGGGGCCGAGGTCTACCGCGCCGCCGCCGTGCCCGAGACGCTGGAGCGCTACGGCGCCGGTTGCCCCGACGACTGGATGGAGCGCAACGTCTACTCCCGCTTCACCGTGCTCGGCGTCAGCCTGATGCTGATCATCAACGTCGCCCTGTTCGGCGCCCTCGGCCTGACCGTATGGGCCGTGCAGATGATGTGGATTCCGGTCACCGCGGCCGGCGTCATCAACGGCATCGGCCACTACTGGGGCTATCGCAACTTCGAGTGCCACGACGCCGCGCGCAACATCGTGCCGTGGGGCATCGTCATCGGCGGCGAAGAGCTGCACAACAATCATCACACCTATCCCAACTCGGCCAAGCTGTCGCAGAAGCCGTGGGAGTTCGACATCGGCTGGATGTACATCCGCATCTTCGAGATGCTGGGCCTCGCCAAGGCGCGCAGCACCGGGCCGGTGGTGGCTCAGGTGCCCGGCAAGAGCACGCTGGACACGGACACCGCCTGGGCAGTGCTGAACGACCGTTTCCGGGTCATGGCCAAGTACTCCAAGACCGTGGTCGGGCCGCTGGTGGAGCAGGAGCTCACCCGCGCCGGCAACGTGCGCCGCAGCGTGGTGCGCGCCACTCGCCGCATCCTCTGCCGCGACGACTCGCTGGTGGACGACCAGGGCAAGCACCAGATCAACGAGATTCTCGATGCCAGCCCGCGGCTGCAGACCATCTACGAGTTCAAGCAGCGCCTGCAGGGCGTGTGGGCGAAGCGCAGCGCCGGTGCCGAAGAGCTGCTCTCCGAGCTCAAGCAGTGGTGCGTGGACGCCGAAGCAACCGGCATTCAGGCGCTGAAGGACTTCGTCGAAGAGATTCGCAGCTACTCCATGCCGAAGCTGGCCCGGGCCTGAGGCCCGGCGCCGCACCGCCGCGGTTGCCGCGGCGGTGCCCCCGCCCTACATCCGTTCCACCGTTTCGATACCCAGCAGGTTGAGGCCCGTGCGCACGGTGTCTGCCGTGCGCCGGCACAGCAGCAGCCGGCTGTCGCGCACGGCCGGTTCGGCGTTGAGGATCGGGCAGGCTTCGTAGAAGCGCATGAACAGGGTGGCCAGCTCGTACAGGTAGCCGCACAGGTAGTGGGGCAGCCCATCCGCCGCCACCTGCTCCAGCGTCTCCTGCAGCCGCAGCAGCATCACACTCAGGGCATGCTCCGCCGGCTCGCTGATCACCACCGTGCCCTGCAGGGCGGCCTCGTCGATGCCGCCGCGGCGGAACACGCTGCGGATGCGGGTGTAGGCGTAGAGCAGGTAGGGGGCCGTGTTGCCGTCGAACGACAGCATCTGGTCCCAATCGAACACGTAGTCGCTGGTGCGGTTCTTCGACAGGTCGGCGTACTTCACGGCGCCGATGCCGACCACGCGGGCGATGGCGCGGCGCTCGTCGTCGGCCAGCTCCGGGTTCTTGGCCGTGACCACGGCGAGGGCGCGCGACTCGGCCTCGTCGAGCAGCTCGGCCAGCTTCACCACCTCACCGGCCCGGGTGCGGAACGGCTTGCCGTCCGCGCCCAGCATGGTGCCGAACGGATAGTGCTCGAGCGTCATGCCGGCGCGGCCGAAGCCGGCGCGCTCGGCCACCGCGAACATGTGCCGGAAGTGCAGCGCCTGGCGCGCGTCGGTGAAGTACATCACCCGGTCGGCGGCCAGGTTGCGGGCGCGATGGCGCACCGCGGCCAGGTCGGTGGTGGCGTACAGGTAGCCGCCGTCCGACTTCTGCACGATCAGCGGCAGCGGCGCCCCGTCCTTGCCGGTGAACTCGTCGAGAAACACGCAGCGGGCGCCTTCCGATTCGGTGAGCAGGCCGGCGGCGTCGAGGTCGGCGATCACGGCGTCCAGATCGTCGTTGTAGGCGCTCTCGGCCATCACGTGTTCGGGCCGCAGGGTGGCGCCGAGGCGATCGTAGATGGCCTGGCAGTGGGACAGGGAGATGTCGATGAAGCGCTGCCAGCGGGCGCGGATGTCGGCATCGCCCCGCTGCAGCCCCACCACCATGCGCCGGGCCCGCTCGGCGAACGCGGCATCGTCGTCGAAGCGGGCCTTGGCCGCCCGGTAGAACGACTCCAGGTCCGAGAGCAGCTCGGAGTCGCTGCCGGTCTCGTCGAGGAAGGCGATCAGCATGCCGAACTGGGTGCCCCAGTCGCCGACGTGATTCTGGCGGATGACCCGGTGCCCGAGCGCTTCCAGCACCCGAGCCACGGCGTCGCCGATAATGGTGCTGCGCAGGTGGCCGACGTGCATTTCCTTGGCCAGGTTCGGACTCGAGTAGTCCACCACCACGGTCTGCGCTGCCGGGGCGGCCTCGATCAGGCCGTCGGCGGCGAGCCGGGTGGCCAGAAAGGCGTCGTCGACGGTGATGTTGATGAAGCCGGGGCCGGCGATCTCGAGCCTGGCGGCCACGCCGTCGAGATCGGCGGCGTCGACCACGCGTTGCGCCAGCTGGCGGGGATTGCCGCGCGCGCGCTTGGCGGCGCCCATCACCCCGTTGGCCTGGTAGTCACCGAACTCGGGGCGGGCGGCCGGCTGCACCACGGCGCCGGCCTCGGCACCGGCGGCCGCGGTGAGGGCGGCGCTCAGGCGCTCGTCGAGCAGGCGCTTCAGGTTCATGGCCGAGCGGCTACGCCTCGTCGGCGGGGACCACGTCCTCCGCCTGCAGGCCCTTGTCGCGCTCGGCGACCAGGAAGGTCACGGCCTGGCCGTCGCGCAGCGCCGGACGCCGCCGCTCGTCGCCTTCGCCGGTGGCGCGGATGGAGCGCTGGTGCACGAAGATCTCCTCGCCGGAATCGCGGATTACGAAGCCGAAGCCCTTGGTACGGTTGAACCACTTCACCGTGCCGGACTCGCGGGGGCCGGTCGGCGCGGGTTCGTTCCGGGCAGGCCGGTCGTCCCGGGCGGGTCGCTCGTTCCGAGCAGGCCGCTCGTTCCGAGCGGGGCGCTCGTCCCGAACGGGTTGGTCGTTCCGGGCAGGCCGATCGCCGCGGGGGGCGCGGTCGCGGCGGCCGCCGTCGTCGCCACGGGCAGCCTGGCGCTCGCGCTGCGGTCCCTGTCCCCGGGCGGCGGCGCCGGCCGTGGCACGTCCCGCCAGGCGCAGGTTGAGCAGTCCCGCGCAGAAGATGGCGACGAAGCACAGGATCAGCAGCGCCGTGTACTGGCCGGGCCACAGCCGGGTGAACAGTTCGGTGACCACCGCTGCGAAAAACAGCGCGCTGGCAGCGGCGACGAGCAGGGTTCTCATGATGACGTCCGGTAAAAGGCGGGCATGATACAGAACCAGCCGCTGCCGTGTGAACGCCGCTGGTCCGGAAAAGCTACGGCAGCCGTCTGGCGCTCTCGATGACCACCGGTGCTTCCGGCACGCCGACCATGCCGGCACGGCGGCCGGTGTCCACCAGCTCGATGTCGGTGACCACGTCCATGCCGCCCACCACCCGGGCGAACACGGTGTAGCCGGGCTGCCCCGGCGTGGCGTCCAGATGGGCGTTGTCGTTGACGTTGATGAAGAACTGGCTGTCGGCGGAGTCGGGGTCGGCCAGCCGCGCCATGGCGACGGTGCCGCGCACGTTCTTCAGCCCGTTGAACGACTCGTTGGCCACGGTGCCGGGCGGCTCCCGGTAGGCCATGGCGGCGTCGTAACCGCCGGCCTGAATCACGAAGTTGGCAATGACCCGGTGGAAGATCAGGCCGTCATAGAAGCCGTCGTCCACCAGACGCAGGAAGTTGGCCACGGTGCGCGGCGCGCGGTCGGGCAGCAGCTCCAGGTCGATGACGCCCACGCTGGTGGTCAGCCGTACCCGCGGCGCCGCCTCCTCGTCGGCCGCGCTGACGGCCGTGCCGGGCATGAGCGCAGTCAGCAGCAGGGCGGTGAGCGACCAGAGTTGGATGCGCGCCGGGAAATTCATGTCGTCTTGGCTCTCTCGAGGATGGCGAGGTAGGCGCGAACGGCGGCGTCCAGGCCCATGTCCAGGGCGTCGCTGATCAGCGCGTGGCCGATGGACACCTCCGCCACCTCGCCGATGCGGGCGAACAGCGGCAGGTTGGCGAGGTCGAGGTCGTGGCCGGCGTTCACGCCCAGGCCGATGCCGACGGCGTGCCGGGCGGCGTCCCGGAAGCGGGCCCACACCGTCTGCGCCTCGGCGTGGTCGGGGCCCAGACGCCAGACCGTGGCCGCGTAGGGCCCGGTGTACAGCTCGATGCGGTCGGCGCCGCAGGCCCGGGCCCGGTCGATCTGGGCCGGGTCCGGGTCCATGAACAGGCTCACCCGGGCGCCCAGGGCCTGATAGCGGGCGATGGCGTCCTCGAGCCGGGCCGTATCCCCGCTCAGGTCCCAGCCGTGGTCGGAGGTGAGCTGATCGTCGCCGTCGGGCACCAGGGTCACCTGATGGGGCCTGGCCGACTCGATCAGGGCGTCGAAGCCCGGGTAGCCGCCGTCGGCAGCGGCCCGGTCCCTGGGGCCGGCGAACGGGTTGCCCTCGATGTTGTACTCGATGCCGGCGTGGTCCCGGATCAGGGCGGCGAGGTCGGCCACGTCGGCAGGCCGGATGTGACGGCGGTCGGGGCGCGGATGCGCGGTCAGGCCGGCGGCGCCGGCGGCGATCACGGTGCGGCCGGCCCTGACCACGCTCGGCGTCTGCCCCAGGCGCGAGTTGCGCACCAGGGCCACCTTGTTCAGGTTGACGCTGAGAACCGTCACGACCAGGCGCTGCGGCGCGGCCGCGACTTCAGCAGCACGCCCAGCAGCAGGCCGAGCAGCACCAGGCCGCCGCCGATCAGGAACCAGCGCTGCTCGGCCTGGTCCAGCAGCCGATCCCGCTCCTCGAGCAGATCGTCCAGCTCGCTGCGCAGCCGCGCGTTCAGGGCCTGCAGCTCGCGATTGGCGTTCTCGGTGGCGATGGCGTTGGCGGACATGCGGCGGATCTCGGTGAGCTCCGACTCGAGCCGCAGCACCTCCTCACTCAGGGTCTCGGTGCTCTCCCGGGCTTCGCCGCGCTCCTCGCGCACGGCGCCGAGCTGCGCCTGCAGCTCGGCCACGGTGCTGCGCAGCCGTGCCACCTCCTGAGTGGCGGCCTCCAGGCGGTCGCGGGCGATCGGGGTGGACACCAGATACTGATCCGGCACCCAGCCCTCGGCGCCGTCGCGCAGCGATACCCGGGTGAAGCCGGCGTCGGCATCACGGCCGAGCACCTCCAGCGGCGTGCCGGCGCGGATGATGCGCAGAATGCGGTGGGTGGGCGACGGGCCGGTGCGCACCGGCACGGTGAGCTCGTCGGAGATGTACACGGTCTGGGCCAGCGCCGGGGCCGCCGGCCACAGGGCCCAGAGGGCGAGGCAGAGCAGGCCGGTGCGGGCGACGCTGGCGGCGCGAGCAGGGTTCTTGGCAGTCAATCGCGGTTCTCGGCTTTGGATGGGACCTCCACAGTGTCCGCGGCCGGCATCTCCAGGTAGCCGGCCCGGGACAGGTAGATCATGGTGATCATGATGTACAGGAACGTCAGCGCAAAGCCGCCGATCAGCTTGTAGCTGACCCAGAACTCCATGGAGAAGTTGTAGGCGACCACCAGGTTCAGCACCCCGGCGAAAAAGAAGCCGCAGGCCCAGCCGATGTTCAGCCTGGCCCAGACCTGATCCAGCAGCGAAAGCTGCTTGCCGAGCAGCTGCTTGAGCAGGTTGGTGCCGGCCAGGTAGTGGCTGCCGATCAGGGATGCCGCCAGCAGCCAGTTGACGATGGTGGGCTTCCACTGGATGAACAGCTCATTGCGGAAGAACAGGGTCAGGGCGCCGAAGATCATGCTGGCCCAGAACGTCATGTGCAGCTCGCGGCTGAGCGGCCGTCGCAGCGCCAGATAGGCGAGCACCTGGACGGTCACCGCCGCCATCAGCGCGGCCGTCGCCCAGTAGATGTCGACGCTGAAGTACACGGCCACGAACACGGCGACCGGTATGAAGTCGAGCAGTTGGGTCATGGGGATGGCATTGGGGCTCGCATGAGCGGGTGATAATAAAGAAACTGTGCCGGTGTGTAACGCCGGGTCGCCGCATCGGGAGCAGGATCGTGAGCCAGTACTTCGTCATTCATCCGGACAATCCGCAGCCGCGGCTGCTGGCCCGGGCCGCCGAGATCGTGGCCGGCGGCGGTCTGGTGGCGTATCCCACCGACACCACCTATGCGCTCGGCTGCCAGATCGGCGACAAGGCGGCGCTGGACCGCATCCGCCAGATCCGCCGCCTGGACAAGGACCACCACTTCACTCTGACCTGCCGCGACCTCTCCGAGATCGCCACCTATGCCCGGGTGGACGACTCGAGCTTCCGGATTCTCAAGCGGCTCACCCCGGGGCCGTTCACGTTCCTGCTGCCGGCGACCCGCGAGGTGCCGCGACGGCTGGTGCACCCCAAGAAAAAGACCATCGGCCTGCGGGTGCCCGATCATCCCATCGCCCTGGGGCTGCTTGGCGCCCTCGGCACGCCCATGATGACCACCACCCTGCGGCTGCCGGACGACCTGGCGGCGCTGACCGATCCGGAAGACGTCCGCGACCGGCTCGGCGGCCAGCTCGACGCCATCATCGACGGCGGCCGCTGCGGCATCGAGCCCACCACGGTGGTGGACCTCACCGGGCCGGTGCCGGTGGTGGAAAGGCAGGGCCTCGGGGTATTCGAGTAAGTTCCCGGCAACCCGTATAATGCGCCCTGGTTTCTGGCATAGGCACTGCTTTGGGCAGTAACGATCCTGCTGACCGGGTTTTGTCCGGCATGCGCCCCACGGGGCGGCTTCATCTTGGCCACTATCACGGCGTGCTCAAGAACTGGGTGCAGCTCCAGCACGAGTACGAGTGCTACTTCTTCGTGGCCGACTGGCATGCGCTCACCACCGACTACGAGCACGCCCAGAACATTGAGCAGTACACGTTCGGCACCGTGGTCGACTGGCTGGCGGCGGGGGTGAACCCGGGCGCGGCGACCCTGTTCGTGCAGTCGAAGGTGCCGGAGCACGCCGAGCTGCACCTGCTGCTGTCGATGATCACGCCGGTGAGCTGGCTGGAGCGGGTGCCGAGCTACAAGGACCAGCAGGCCAAGCTCAACGACCGCGACCTGGCCACCTACGGCTTTCTCGGCTACCCGCTGCTGCAGGCGGCCGACATCCTCATCTACCGGGCCGGCAACGTGCCGGTGGGCGCCGACCAGGTGGCCCACGTCGAGCTCACCCGGGAGGTGGCGCGCCGCTTCAACCACATCTACGGCCGCGAAGCCGGCTTCGAAGAGCAGGCCGAGGCGGCGGTGGGCAAGATGGGCAAGAAGGGCGCCAAGCTGTATCGCGACCTGCGCCGGCGCTACCTGGAGCAGGGCGACGGCGAGGCCCTGGAGCGGGCCCGGGCGCTGCTCGGCGAGCAGTCTAACCTGTCCATCGGCGACCGCGAGCGTCTGTTCGGCTACCTCGAGGGCGGCGGCCGCATCATCCTGCCGGAGCCCGAGGCGCTGCTCACCCGCGAGGCCAAGGTGCCCGGCCTCGACGGCGAGAAGATGTCGAAGTCGTACAACAACACCATCAACCTGCGCGAAGCGCCCGACGTGGTGGAGGAGAAGATCCGCACCATGAAGACCGACCCGGCGCGGGTGCGCCGCGTCGATCCGGGCAATCCGGACGTGTGCCCGGTGTACGACCTGCATCGCATCTACTCCGACGAAGCGACGCTCACCTGGGCGGCCGACGGCTGCCGCTCCGCCGGCATCGGCTGCCTCGACTGCAAGAAGCCGCTGATCGACGCGGTGAATGCCGAGCAGGCGGTGATGCGCGAGCGCGCGCAGCAGTTCGAGCAGGACCCGGATCTGGTACAGTCCATCCTGCTGGAAGGTGCCGAACGGGCGCGCGACGTCGCCCGCGAGACTCTGGAAGACGTCCGCGCCGCCATCGGCATATCGCACAAATAGGGCCGAGACCATGCAGACCCAGCGACCCAGGCTCCACGAAGTTCGCGAAGCCGAGAAGGAGACCATTGCCATCGTCCGCGGCGAGGCGGTGCGCGAGCTGCCCACCGACCTGTACATCCCGCCCGAGGCTCTGGAGGTCTTTCTCGAGACCTTCGAGGGGCCGCTCGACCTGCTGCTCTATCTGATCCGGCGCGAGAACCTCGACATTCTCGACATCAAGGTGGCCGCGATCACCGAGCAGTACATGAGCTACGTGGAGCTGATGAAGGCCATGCAGCTCGAGCTGGCCGGTGAGTATCTGGTGATGGCCGCCATGCTGGCCGAGATCAAGTCGCGCATGCTGCTGCCGCGGCCGATCAGCGAGCACGACGACGAGGACGATCCCCGCGCCGAGCTGATCCGCCGGCTGCAGGAGTACGAGCAGATCAAGTCGGCGGCGGAAGACCTGGACACGCTGCCGCGGCTCGAGCGCGACATCTTCCTGGTGCGCGCCGAGCGACCCGAGCTGGTGCGCGAGCACGCCGACCCGCCGGTCGACCTGCGCGAGCTGCTGCTGGCGCTGGGTGAGGTGCTGCGCCGGGCCGAGATGTTTCAGCGGCACAGCGTCCAGCTCGAGCCGCTGTCGGTGCGCGAGCGCATGAGCGACGTGCTGGAGCGGATCAGCGGCGCCCGGGACTTCCTGCCGTTTGCCGCCCTGTTTCGCGTCGAGGAGGGCCGCATGGGCGTGGTGGTGACCTTCCTGGCCGTGCTCGAGCTGCTGCGTGAGGGGCTGCTCGATCTGGTGCAGAACGAAGCGTTCGCGCCCATCTACGTGCGCGCGGCGGGAGCCTGACCGTGGAGGCGGTGATCGACGCGCTGAAGCTGAAGCAGATCGTCGAGGCGGCGCTGATGGCGGCGGACGAGCCGCTCAGCGTCGACCAGCTCGCCAAGCTGTTCGCCCACGGCGAGCTCGACTCGGAGGCCGGCCGCGCCCAGATTCGTGACACGCTCACGACCCTGGAGGCCGAGGCGGAGGGTCGCGGCTACGAGCTCGCGCGGGTGGCGTCCGGCTATCGCTACCAGGTGCGTCAGGAGCTGTCCGAGTGGGTGAGCCGGCTGTGGGACGAGAAGCCGCCGCGCTACTCGCGGGCGCTGCTCGAGACGCTGGCGCTGATCGCCTACAAGCAGCCCGTCACCCGCGGCGACATCGAGGCCGTGCGCGGGGTGGCGGTGAGCCAGAACATCATGCGCACCCTGCTCGAGCGCGGCTGGATCCGCGTGGTGGGTCAGCGCGAGGTGCCCGGCCGGCCCAGCCTGTACGGCACCACCCGGGCCTTTCTCGACTACTTCGATCTGCGCAGCCTGGACCAGCTGCCGCCGCTGAACGAGATCCGCTCCATGGTGGAGCCGCTGATAGTCCAGGAAGTGATGGGGGACGATGACGAAGCGAACGACCCGCAAGCCCGCTACGAAGACGTCGAAGTCGACCAGGACGTCGAAGTCGACGAAGCCGGCGACGCGTCAGCCGAAACGGGGGTCGAGCCGACCGTCGACTTCGAAGACGAGCAGCAAGACCTCGACCAGGCCGCCGAAGCGGACCACCAGGAAGTCGACCGCGAAGCCGGCGGAGAAGGGTCGTCCGCGCCGGCGGCCGAGCGATCGGCCGAGGTCGTCCGGCTCCCGACGTCGCCCCGCCGCTGACGCCGCAGCCGCGGCAACGAATGCCGCGGCAGCCGGTGCCGCGGCAGCCGGTGCCGCCGCCGATGCGCCCAGCGAGAAGCTGCACAAGGTGCTGGCCGATGCCGGGCTCGGCTCCCGGCGTCAGCTCGAGCAGTGGATCGCCGCCGGCCGGGTAACGGTCAACGACGAACCCGCCGCCGTGGGCCAGCGGGTGACGCCGGCCGATCGCATCGCCGTGGATGGCCGTCCCGTGAACGTCGCCCGCCAGGAGGGCTGCCGGGTCGTGGTGCTGAACAAGCGGCCGGGCGTGATCTGCAGCCGCAGCGACCCGGAAGGCCGGGCCACCGTGTTCGACGACCTGCCGGCTCTGCGCAGCGGCCGCTGGATCTCCATCGGCCGTCTCGACGTGCAGACCGCCGGCCTGCTGCTGCTCACCAACGACGGCGCCCTGGCGCACCGCATGATGCATCCGAGCACCGGGCTCGACCGCGAGTACGCGGTGCGCGTGCACGGCCGCCTCACCGACGAGGAGCTGGCCGCGCTCAAGGCCGGCGTGGAGGTCGAGGGCGAGCGCCTGGCGTTCAGCGACATCCGCTACTACGACGGCAGCGGCGCCAACCACTGGTACCACGCGGTGCTGATGGAGGGACGCAACCGCGAGGTGCGGCGGCTGTTCGAGGCGGTGGGCCTCACCGTCAGCCGCCTGAAGCGGGTGCGCTACGGACCCGTGGTGCTGCCGTCGACCCTGCGCCAGGGGCAGCGCCGCGAGCTCAGCGAGGACGACCTGAAGACGCTCTACGGGCTGCTCGGCCTGCCGCTGACGCTGCCGAAGCGGCGGCCGCGCGGCAACCGCGAGCTGGCGTCCATGCTGCTGCCCTATCCGAGCCTCGGCTGAGCCGCCTCAGCCAGCCGGCCCGGGCCAGTCCCGGGCGTCCAGCGCCTGGCCGTTGAGGCCGCGGGAGGCGGCCTCGAACAGGTACAGGTAGACGTCCATCTTCTGCTCCGGCGTGGCGACCTCGGCCGGGTTCTCGCCGGGATAGGCGCTGGCCCGCATGGCCGTGCGGGTGGCGCCGGGATTCAGGCTGTTGAAGCGGATGCGGCCTGCGGTCTCGTGCTCGTCGGCCAGCACCTGCATGAGCCCCTCGTTGGCGAACTTCGACACCGCGTACGCGCCCCAGTAGGCGCGGCCGCGGCGGCCGACGCTGGACGAGGTGAACACCACCGAGGCATCGCCGCCGGCCTCCATCACGCCGAGCAGGGCTCGGGTGAGCAGGAACGGGGCGAAGCCGTTGACCTGCATGACCTGCCGCCACTGGGCGCTGCCGTAGTGGGCCACCGGCACCCGCGGGCCGAGCAGCGAGGCGTTGTGCAGCAGCCCGTCCAGCCGGCCGAACTCGCCGGCGATGGCGTCGGCCAGGGCGCCGGCGCTGTCATCGTCCAGGGCCTCCAGGTCGCAGGGCACGATCACCGGCCGGGTCTCGGTGTGCTCGCCGATCCAGTCGAACACGGCCTCCAGCTTGCCGCGGCTGCGGCCGAGCAGGATCACGTGGGCGCCGTGACAGGCGAACGTACGGGCGGCGCAGCGGCCGATGCCGTCGCCGGCGCCGGTCACCAGGATCACCCGGTCGGCGAGGCAGTCGGCGGCCGGCTGGTAGCGCCACTCGCGGCGGGCGGCGTCCAGCTCGGGATAGTCAGGGTTTGCTGGCATGGAGCAGGTAATTCACGTCGGTGTCGCGGCCCAGGCTGCAGGCGCGCGTGAACGGATTGTAGCGCATGCCCACCACCTCCCGGACCACCAGGCCGGCGTCGCGGGCGGCTTCGGCCAGCTCGTGGGGCTTGATGAACTTGCGGTAGTCGTGGGTGCCCCGCGGCAGCAGCCCGAGTACGTACTCGGCGCCCACCACGGCCAGCACGTAGGCCTTCGGGTTGCGGTTGATGGTGGAGAAGAACAGCTCCGCCCCGGGTGCGGCCAGTGCGGCGCAGGCGGCCACCGTGGCGGGATAGTCCGGCACGTGCTCGAGCATCTCCAGGCAGGTCACGGTGGCGTAATGCCCGGGCCGCTCGGCGGCCAGGGATTCGGCGGTGCCCTCCAGGTACTCCACCTCGACGCCGCTCTCCATGGCGTGCAGGCGCGCCACCGACAGCGGCGCGCCCGCCATGTCGACGCCGGTCACCCGGGCGCCGGCGCGGGCCAGGCTCTCGGAGAGAATGCCGCCGCCGCAGCCGACGTCCAGCACCGGTCCGGCGTCCAGACGGGCGCGCTCGAGGATGTACTCGACGCGGGCCGGGTTGATGTCGTGCAGCGGGCGGAAGTCGCCCTCCGGGTCCCACCAGCGGCTGGCCAGGGCCTCGAACTTGGCGATCTCCTGCGGATCGACGTTCATGCTTCGGTCTCCAGGGTCAGGCGCCGGCGATGCGCTGCTGCCAGCGGCCGGCGGCGCTGAGCACGTCGGTTTCGTCCAGGGTGGTGAGGGCGCCGTCGTGCAGCAGCGGCCGGCCGCCCACCCAGACGTGGCTGACGGCGCTGCCGGCGCCGCAGTGCACCAGCGCGGCGGTGGGGTCGTAGACCGGCTGGAAGCGGGGCGCCGACAGGTCCACGGCCACCACGTCGGCCTGCTTGCCGGGCTCCAGGGAGCCCACGTCGGCCTCCATGCCCAGCGCCCGGGCGCCGCCCAGGGTGGCCAGCTCCAGGGCCCGGTGGTCCGGCAGGCTGCGGGCGTCGCCGCTCGCGATCTTGGCCAGCAGGCTGGCCAGGCGCGCCTCCTGCAGCAGGTCGAGGCCGTTGTTGCTGGCGGCGCCGTCGGTGCCCAGGGCGACGTTGACGCCCGCCCGCAGCAGCGCCGTCACCGGGCAGAGGCCGCTGGCCAGCTTCAGGTTGGAGTGGGGGCAGTGCACCACGTGGACGCGGCCCTCGGCCAGGCGCTCGATGTCGTCCTCGTTCGCCTGGGTGACGTGCACGGCCTGCAGCCGCGGCGACAGCAGGCCGATCTCGCCCAGCACGTCGATCCAGCTACCGCCGGCCTCGGCCCGGGCTTCGGCCACCTCGGCGGCGGTCTCGTGCAGGTGAATGTGCACGGCGGCGTCCAGCTCCTCGGCGTACATGAGGATCTTCTCCAGGTCGCCGCGGCTGACGCTGTAGGCGGCATGGGGGCCGAAGGCGACCCGGATCAGCGGGTGGTTGCGATAGGCGTCGTGCAGCGCCATGCCCTTGTGCAGGGCGTCGTCGGTATCGTCGCTCCAGGCGTTGGCGAAGCGGATCACCGGAAACGCCACCTGGCAGCGCATGCCGGCGGTCCGGGCTGCCTCGGCGGTCACCTCCGGGAAGAAGTACATGTCGCTGAAGCAGGTGGTGCCGGCGCGCACCATCTCGGCGATCGCCAGCCGGGCGCCGTCGCGCACGAAGTCGGCGTCGACGAAGCGCTGCTCCAGCGGCCAGATGTGGCGGTTCAGCCATTCGTGCAGCGGCGCATCCTCGGCGAAGCCGCGCAAGAGGCTCATGGCGGCGTGGCCGTGAGCGTTGACCAGGCCCGGCATCAGCACGTGGCGGCCGAGGCCCAGGGTGGCTTCGGCCCGATAGGCGGCATGGACCTCCTGTCGCGGCCCCACAGCCTGGATGCGGCCGTCGGCCATGGCCAGGCTGGCGTCGCTGAGCACCTGGCCGGCGGGCGCCACCGGCACGATCCAGGCAGCGTCGATGATGAGGTCGCTGGGCGTCATGGGGGCGCAGTATACCGTTTGTCGCGCGCCTGCCTCGGGGCCGGCGCTTCCCGCAGAAGCTCGACCCACTGGCCGGCGCCGCGTGGTAAAATGCCGCGCTTTCCTGACGATGCCGATTTATGTCCGACCTGGGGTCTGATCAGGGCAGGGAAATCCTGCCCGTCAACATCGAAGACGAGCTTCGCCAGTCCTACCTCGACTACGCCATGAGCGTCATCGTCGGGCGGGCACTGCCCGACGTGCGCGACGGCCTGAAGCCGGTGCACCGGCGGGTGCTGTTCGCCATGAGCGAGCTCAACAACACCTGGAACCGGCCGTACGTGAAGTCGGCCCGGGTGGTGGGCGACGTCATCGGCAAGTACCACCCGCACGGCGACGTGGCCGTCTACGACACCGTGGTGCGCATGGCCCAGGATTTCTCCATGCGCTACCGCCTGGTGGACGGGCAGGGCAACTTCGGCTCGGTGGACGGCGACCCGCCGGCGGCCATGCGCTACACCGAGGTGCGCATGGCGAAGATCGCCTCCGAGCTGCTGGCCGACCTCGACAAGGAAACCGTCGACTTCACCCCGAACTACGACGACACCCTGCAGATGCCCGAGGTGCTGCCCACCCGGGTGCCCAACCTGCTGGTGAACGGCAGCTCCGGCATTGCCGTGGGCATGGCCACCAACATCCCGCCGCACAACCTGCGCGAGGTGGTGGACGGCTGCCTGGCCCTGCTCGACGACCCGGCGATCACCATCGACCAGCTCATGGAGTTCATCCACGGGCCCGACTTCCCCACGGCGGCCATCATCAACGGCCGCGCCGGCATCGTCGAGGCCTACCGCACCGGCCGCGGCCGCATCTACGTGCGCGCCCGCGCCACGGTGGAGCGTGACGACAAGGGCAACCGCGACGTCATCATCATCACCGAGCTGCCTTACCAGCTGAACAAGGCGCGCCTCATCGAGCGCATCGCCGAGTTGGTCAAGGAGAAGAAGATCGAGGGCATCACCGAGCTGCGCGACGAGTCCGACAAGGACGGCATGCGCGTGGTGATCGAGCTGCGCCGCGGCGATTCCGGCGAGGTGGTGCTGAACAACCTCTACACCCAGACCCAGCTGCAGACCGTGTTCGGCATCAACTGCGTGGCGCTGGTGCACGGTCAGCCCAAGGTGCTGAACCTGAAGCAGATGCTGGAGGCGTTCCTGCAGCACCGCCGCGAGGTGGTGACCCGGCGCAGCATCTACCTGCTGCGGCGCGCGCGGCAGCGGGGCCACATCGTCGAGGGCCAGGCGGTGGCGCTGGCCAACATCGACGCGGTGATCGCGCTGATCAAGGCCTCGCCCGGCGCCGCCGAGGCGCGTGCGGCGCTGATGGGCCGCGGCTGGCAGTCCGAGGCGGTGCAGGCGCTGCTGGCACGGGCGGGCAGCGACGCCTGCCGGCCGGACGGCCTGCCCGAGGAGTACGGCTTCCGCGATGGCCAGTACTACCTCTCCGAGGAGCAGGCCCAGGCCATCCTCGATCTCAGGCTGCAGCGGCTCACCGCGCTGGAGCAGGACAAGCTGCTGGAAGACTACCAGGGCATTCTCGACGAGATCGCCGACCTGCAGGAGATCCTGGCGTCCCGCGAGCGGCTTCTGCAGGTGATCCGTGACGAGCTCGCCGCCATCCGCAACGACTACGGCGACGAGCGTCGCACCGAGATCCTGACCTCCCAGGAAGACCTGACCATCGAGGACCTGATCAACGAGGAAGACCTGGTGGTGACCATCTCTCACCAGGGCTACGCCAAGACCCAGCCGCTGGACAGCTACCAGGCGCAGAAGCGCGGCGGCCGCGGGCGTGCGGCCACGTCGGTGAAGGACGAAGACTTCGTGCAGCACCTGCTGGTGGCCCATTCCCACGACACGCTGCTGTGCTTCTCCAACCTGGGCAAGGTGTACTGGCTGAAGGTCTATCAGATTCCCCAGGCCAGTCGCGGCGCCAAGGGGCGGCCGCTGGTGAACATGCTGCCGCTGGCCGAGGCCGAGTGGATCACGGCGATCCTGCCCATCAAGGAGTACGCCGACGGCTACTTCGTGTTCATGGCCACCGGCAACGGCACGGTGAAGAAGACCGACCTGGCGCAGTTCTCCCGACCCCGCTCCTCCGGCCTGATCGCGCTGGAGCTGGAAGAGGGCAACACCCTGGTGGGCGTGGCGCTCACCAACGGCCACAGCGACGTGCTGCTGGTGTCGAGCTCGGGCAAGGCCGTGCGCTTCAAGGAGTCGGACGTAAGGGTCATGGGCCGTACCGCCCGAGGCGTGCGCGGCATCCGCCTGACCGGCGCCCATCGGGTGATCTCACTGATCATTCCCGCCGCGGGCGGCCACGTGCTCACCGCCAGCGAGCACGGCTTCGGCAAGCGCACCGAGGTGGAAGGCTTCCCGGTGAAGGGCCGCGGCACCCAGGGTGTGATCGCCATGCAGACCACCGATCGCAACGGCAGCCTGGTGGGTGCGATCCAGGTGTTCGCCGGCGACGAGATCATGCTGATCAGCAACCTGGGCACCCTGGTGCGCACGCCTGTGGACGAGATCTCGCTGCTGGGCCGCAACACCCAGGGGGTGAAGCTTATCGACCTGCGCGGCGACGAGCGCCTGACCGGCGTGCAGCGGATCGTGGAATCGGAAGTTGACAGCGAAGCCGGCAGCGAAGTCGAAGCCGGGGGCGAGGAGTAAGCCGATGAGCCGGGTGTTCAATTTTTCGGCCGGCCCCGCCGCGCTGCCGCTCGAGGTGCTGGAGACGGCACGCGACGAGCTGCTCGACTACCGCGGCAGCGGCATGTCGGTGATGGAGATGAGCCATCGCAGCAAGGAGTTCATCGCCATCGCCGAGCAGGCCGAGGCCGACCTCATCGAGCTGCTCGGCGTGCCCGATGACTACAAGGTGCTGTTCCTGCAGGGCGGCGCCACCACCCAGTTCGCCATGGTGCCCATGAACCTGCTGGGCGAGCGGGGCGTCGCCGACTACGTCAACACCGGCGCCTGGTCGGAGAAGGCTATCGCCGAGGCGGGCCGGTTCTGCGACGTGAACGTGGTGGCGAGCAGCGAGGCGGCCCGCTTCACCGAGATTCCCGACCCGGCGACCTGGTCGCTGTCGAAGAACGCCGCCTACCTGCATCTGTGCTCCAACGAGACCATCGGCGGCGTGCAGTTTCAGCAGTTTCCCGAGGTGCCGGTGCCGCTGGTGGCCGACATGTCGTCCGACATCCTGTCGCGCCCGGTCGACGTGTCGCGGTTCGCGCTGATCTACGCCGGCGCCCAGAAGAACATCGGTCCCGCCGGGCTCACCGTGGTGATCGTGCGCAAGGACCTGATGGGCAGGGCGCGCCCCGGCACCCCCAGCATGCTCGACTACGCCGTGCACGCGAAGGCCGACTCCATGTCCAACACCCCGCCCACCTACGCCTGGTACCTGGCGGGCCTGGTGTTCCGCTGGCTGAAGGGCCAGGGCGGGCTGGCAGGCATGGAGACGCTGAACCGCTGCAAGGCGGCCAGGCTGTACGCCGCCGTGGATCAGAGCAACTTCTACGCGTCCCCGGTCGACAAGGCCTGCCGGTCGCTGATGAACGTGCCCTTCACGCTGGCCGACGAGCGTCTCGACGCCGACTTCCTGAAGGGCGCCGAGGCCCGCGGCCTGACCAACCTCAAGGGCCACCGCAGCGTCGGCGGCATGCGCGCCAGCCTCTACAACGCGGTGCCGGAGGCGGCGGTGGATGCCCTGGTGGACTACATGCAGGCGTTCGAACGTGAGCACGCCTGACGGCAAGCGCCCCACCCTCGAGTCGGTGCGCGACCGCATCGACCAGATCGACCGTGACCTGCAGCGGCTCTTGAACGAGCGCGCCGCCTGCGCCATCACCGTGGCCGAGATCAAGCAGGCGGAAGGCAGCGACCAGCCGCCCGTGTACTACCGGCCGGAACGCGAGGCGCAGATTCTGTCGCGCATCCGCAAGGAGAACACCGGCCCGCTCTCCGATGACGACATCGCTCGGCTGTTCCGCGAGATCATCTCCTGCTGCCTGAACCTCGAGCAGCCGCTGACCATCGCCTACCTCGGGCCGCCGGGCACCTACACCGAAGCCGCCGCCATCAAGCAGTTCGGCCACTTCGCCAGCACCCGGGCGCTGGCCTCCATCGACGAGGTGTTTCGCGAGGTGGAGTCGGAAGGCGCCCACTACGGCGTGGTGCCGGTGGAGAACAGCACCGAGGGCATGGTGAACCACACCCTCGACTGCTTCATGGACTCGCCGGTGCTGATCTGCGCCGAGGTCGAGCTGCCCATTCATCACGCGCTGCTGGTCAACGTCACCGCCGGCGACCAACCGGTCACCGAGATCATTTCGCATGCCCAGTCGCTGGCCCAGTGCCGGGGCTGGCTCGACGCCCACTATCCTGGCGTGCCGCGCACGCCGGTGAACAGCAACGCCGAGGCGGCGCGGCTGGTGGCCGACCGGCCGGGGGCGGCTGCGGTGGCCGGAGAGATGGCGGCCGAGCGCTACGGCCTGCGCATCCTCGCCGCCCGCATCGAGGATCACCCCGACAACAAGACCCGCTTCCTGGTGATCGGCCGGCAGCGGGTGGGCGTGTCGGGCCGTGACAAGTCGTCCATTCTGGTGTCGACACGCAACGAGCCCGGCGCCCTGTACAAGGTGCTGGAGCCGTTTCACCGCCACGGCATCAGCCTCACCCGCATCGAGACCCGGCCGGCCAAGTCGGGAAGCTGGTCGTACGTGTTCTTCATCGACTTCGACGGTCATCAGAGCGACCCGGCCATCGAGGCCGTGCTGGCGGAGGTTCGACAGGTAGCCATGGAAGTACGCTCGCTGGGTTCCTACCCGCAGGCGGTGGTGTGATGCGCCGCCACGTCAATCCCCGCATCGCCGGCTTGTCGCCTTACCGGCCGGGCAAGCCGGTCAGCGAGCTGGCCCGGGAGCTGGGCCTCACCGACATCGTCAAGCTGGCCAGCAACGAGAACCCGCGTGGCCCCGGCGCTTCGGTGCGCGACGCCATCATGGCCGCCACCGGCGGCCTGTCGCGCTACCCGGACGGCAGCGGTTACGGCCTCAAGCACGCGCTGGCCGGCCGGCTTGGCGTCGAACCGGCGCAGATCACGCTCGGCAACGGCTCCAACGACGTGCTGAACCTGGTCGCGCGCATGGCGCTCACCCCGGGGGCCCGCGGCGTCATCGCCGATCACGCGTTCGTGGTCTACTCCCTGGCGGTGACCATCTGCGGCGGCGAGCTGGTGAAGGTGCCGGCCCGGAACTACGGCGCCGATCTCACCGCCATGGCCGAAGCCGTGGACGAACGCACCGCCGTAATCTTTCTGGCCAACCCCAACAATCCCACCGGCACCTGGGTCACCGAGCCAGAGCTGGTGGCGTTCCTCGACGCGGTGCCGGCTTCGGTCTGGGTGGTGCTGGACGAGGCTTACTTCGAGTACGTGGAGCTTGCGGACTATCCGGACGGCGTGCGGCTGCTCGACCGCTACCCGAACCTGATCGTCACCCGCACGTTCTCCAAGATTCACGGTCTGGCGGCGCTGCGGGCGGGCTATGCGGTGAGCAGCGCGGAAGCGGCCGATCTGCTCAACCGGGCCCGGGAGCCGTTCAACGTCAACGCGCTGGCCCTGGCCGGCGCCGAGGCCGCGCTGGCGGATGATGAATTCGTGGCCGAGAGCCGCCGGCTCAACCGGGAAGGGCTGGCCGTCGTCACGGCCGGGCTCGACGCCCGCTCGCTGCCGTACATCCCGTCCGCCGGCAACTTCGTCACCTTCGAGGTGCCGCCCGGGTTCGAGGATGGCGCCGCGGTGTATCAGGCGCTGCTGCGCGAGGGCGTCATCGTCCGGCCGGTGGCCGAGTACGGGCTGCCCCGGCACCTCAGGGTCACGGTCGGTCTGCCGGCGGAGAACGAACGCTTTCTCGCGGCGCTGGACCGGGTGCTCTCCGGCGCCCGCTGACCGGCCGCAACGTCGAATCTTCAGGGGAGGGGATCAGCGATGGGTGTGACGAGGAGACTTTGGGCCTGCCTGTGGCTGGCGCTGCTGTGGAGCGTCGCCGCGGGCTCGCGCGCCGAGGCGGCTGCGCCGGCAGCCGCGCCGGCCGATGAGGTGGCCCGCATCGAGGCGCTGTTCGCGAGCTGGCGCGCGGCGGTGGAGGCGAGCGACATTCCCGGCTATCTGGCCGTGCTCGACCCCGAGGTGCGCATGCTGCCGCCGGGCGGACCGCACGTCGACGGCATCGACGCCTACGGCACGTTTCTCGGGCCCGTGTTCGCCGCCGCCCGCTACGTGATCCACATCGACGTGCCGGCCGAGATTCACGTGGTCGGCGACGCAGCCATTGCTCAGTACGAGTACACCATCGACCTGATCCGGCTCGACACCGAGGTCGAGGTCGCCGAAGGCGCGCTCACCGCTGACAGCACCTCCGCCCGCTACTTCGACGTGCTGCGCAGGAACGCGGCCGGCGAGTGGCGCGTCTGGCGTCACAGCTGGCAGCAGAAGGCGGCGCCCTAGCCACCGCCGGCGCAGCGTTCGTTCAGACCATCAGCCCCACGGGCGGCGTTCCCGACTCCGGCGCGTAGAAGCGGCGGATGTTGGGCAGCACCCGTTCCAGATCGCCCGGCTCGACGCCGAGCCACAGCGCCAGGTCGGCGTAGAACGCATCGACGCTGGTGGTGGGGATGTAGCGCCCGCGCCCCACGTCCAGCGGGTTGTCAGGCGTCAGCTCCGGATAGTCGCCGTGCACGGTGGCGCCGCGCACGGCGCCGCCCATCGCCAGGCCGTGTCCGCCCCAGCCATGATCCGAGCCGCGGCCGTTGGAGGTGAGGGTGCGGCCGAAGTCGGAGATGGTGAAGGTGGTGACGCAGTCGAAGGCGCCGAGCTCGTCCAGGGCGGCCCGGAACTCGGCCAGGCCGCGGCTCACCACCGGCAGCATCTGTGCCTGCTGGGCCAGCAGGTCGTCGTGATGGTCCCAGCCGCCGAAGGTGACGAAGAACGTCTGGCGGCGGGCGCCCAGCAGGTCGCGGGCGCCGATCACGCGGGCGATCTGGCGCAGGCTCTGGGAGAAGGCGCCGGCGGAGAACGGCGTCGTGATGGTGTCGGCCTGGGCCAGCGCATCCTTGAAGGCGGCGCCGGAATCGATGGCGTTGCGCAGCCGCGCCGCATAGGTGCGGCGGAACGGGTCGTCGTAGCCGTGGGCCAGCAGCGCGTCCAGCGCGTCCGTGAACAGCGGGCTGCCATCGGGCCCGTCGCCGTAGCCGCCCACCTCGCGCACGCCGTCCTCGGCGTCGATGCTGTAGCCGTCCACCGTGGCACCGGTCTGGAACACGTTGGTGCCGGACAGCGAGATGTTCATGGAGATGGGCATGGCGGGCAGCGACGGCTGCAGCACGTCGCCGACCCGGCCGCCGAAGCCGGTGGCGATGCGCCGGTCCGGCACCGAGGTCTGCCACTGGGCGATCTGGTCGGAGTGTGAGAACAGCCCCAGCGGCAGCCGCACCGTGCCGGCGTCGTAGGCGGCGCGGTCGGTGGGCTCGGCCAGGGTGCCGACGTTGGCGACGAAGGCCAGGTCGCCCTGATCGTACAGGGTGCGGATCTCGGGCAGCGCCGGATGCAGGGCGAACGCGCGGCCGCCGGGTCCGGTGCCCGCCAGCGGCAGCAGCGTGCCGCGTGCCAGCGCCAGGTCGGAACGTATCCGCGCGTAGTCGTCGTAGCGGGTCTGGTCGAACGGCACCAGCATGTTGAAGGAGTCGGCGCCGCCGGCCAGCAGCACGCAGACCAGGGCTTTGTAGTCGTCGCCGGGTCCGGCATGGGCCAGGCGGCTCATGCTGCCCAGGGGGCCGGCGGCGAGGGCGGCCAGGCCGGTGCGCCTGAGAAAGCGTCGTCTCGTGAATGCGGGCATGGCGTCAGCCTCCTCCCTGCACGGCGTGTTCGGGTGATGCCAGCGCCAGATACAGCGCCAGGCGCGCGCGGTTGCCGGCATCGGCGCCGAGCGGCGCGATGGCGTCGGCGATGGTCTGCCGGGTGGCGGCGGAGAGGGTGCCGGCGAAGAACACCAGATCGATGCGGTCGAGCAGGGCCGCCGGGTCTGCCGCCAGCGCCTCGTACTCGCCGAGGTCGAGGCGGATGGTGGCGAAGCCGTCCGGGGTGTCGATGGCGCGCTCGCCGTACAGGGCGAAGGCGATCAGGTTGGTCATGCCGACGATGGTCGATTCTGTGGTGATCTGGAACTCGGGGGCCGCCAGGCCGGCGTCGCCCAGGTCGCCGGCGGGCGAGAAGCCGGGGGCGTAGAAGTTGAACACGCTGGGCGCGCTCAGCACGTGCTGCTGGGTGAGGAACTGGACGATGTAGCCGAGCCCGGGATAGGTGCCGTCGTCCGAGGTGGCGCCGAGCGAGCGATTCAGCGCCACGTAGCGTAGAAACGGCTCCCGCAGCCGAATGCCGCTGTCCGCCTCCGGATCGAACAGCACCGCCCGCAGCACGCGCACCATGTCGCCCCGGGGCTGGGCGCCGTCGCCGTCGAAGGCGGCGGCTACCCGGGCCACGTAGGCGGGTGAGGGGTTGGAGGTCACCAGGCGCTGGATCAGCAGCCGGCCGAAGAACGGCCCGACGTTGGGGTGGTTGAACAGGTTGTCGATGGCGGCGTCGATGTCGGCCATGCCCGACTGGCCGGCGGGCACCACCTGGCCGTTCAGCAGCCGCTTCTCACCGGGCTCGTGAAAGTCGTCGAACATGCGCATGGGCACGTGCAGCACCGGCTGCTGGTTGCCGAAGAAGCTGGTGCCGCCGGGCTGGTTCGGACCGTAGCTCAGGCCCGTGAAGATCCTGGCGAATTCCTGGATGTCGTCGTTGTCGTAGGTGGGGATCGGCCGCCCGGCGCCATCCAGACGCTGAGAGCCATCGTCGTTCAGCTCGAACAGGCCGATGGAGAAGAGCTGCATCACCTCCCGGGCATAGTTCTCGTCCGGGAACGTGTTGGCCGCCGGGTTGGCGCGGGCGTTGTTGACGTGGCTCAGATACACGCCCATGGCCGGGTGCAGGGTCACCGCCCGCAGCAGCTCTCGGTAGTTGCCGAAGGCGTGGGTCAGCAGCAGGTCGTAGTAGCTCGACAGCGCCAGCGGGTTGATGAACAGCGCGTCGACGTTGTCCGAGACCACGAAGATCTGCGTCAGCGCGTGGGCCACCACCTGGCGAAGCTGATCGGGCGCGGTGAGCGCCTGCTCCCAGAAGGCGAAGCGGCGGAACGTACCGGGCGGCGGGTTGGCGTTGATGTCAAAGCCGTACTCCACCAGGTAGCGGCGCACGATGGGCTCGTGCAGGCTGGGCGGCAGCGCAAGCTGCCGGTCGAACCAGGCCTCGGCACCTTCTCGGGCGACGCTGTCGATGGCCTCGAAGTCGGCGCCGAAGGTGGTGCGCGCCAGCAGCTTGGACGCTTCCGACAGCGCCTGCCGGGTGGGTTGTGCCGGAGCCGGTGCCGGCGCCGGCGCCGGCGCGGCGGCCGGGGCATCGCCGCCGCCACCGCCACCGCCGCAGGCGGCCAGCAGCAGGCAGATGGCGGCCAGCGTGGCGTGGCGCCGGCGTCCCTTCGGTCGCGCGTGCGTGGGCATGTCGCTACTCCTGCTTCTTGGTCCAGCCGGCTTCGAGCTGGCCGCGCAGGAACGCCACCTGGTCGGGCTTCAGCAGGTTGCGCGCCCGCACCAGCAGGCGAATCTGCGCCAGCTTGATCTGGTTCTCGGCGCGCAGCGCGCGCTCGGCCAGCTCGCCGACCCGCTGCTCGTCCAGGGCCGGTTGGTCCAGCGCCTCGATGAGCTCGAAGTAGGCCTCCTGCATGTGCCACTGGTGCTCGGCCACCGTCTTCTGCAGGTCTACCACCAGCTCGCCGATGGCGCGGCGCTGGGCCGCGGTGAGGTCCACCTCGGTGCGGAACGCCATGATCAGCTCGATGGGCAGCAGCCGGCCGTCGAACGGGTCGCTCTCCGCGGCCCGGGCGCTGGCCATCGGCAGCAGCAGGGCGGCGCCCAGCACCCAGGCAGTGAGCAGTCGGGTCAGAGCCATGAGGTCACCTCGTCGGGGTCGTAGGTCTTGGGTTTGAGATCGGGCACGCCCAGGTAGCTGGGCCCCGCCGCGACGGTCAGGGCGCGGTCGCTGGGCGCCTGCCAGCGGGTGGAGCTGGTGAGATCGGCCATCAGCCGCGCCACCTCGGCGTCGGCCGCGTCGGGCGGCGCCGAGGTGCCGTCGTGCCGTGTCACCAGCACCGCCAGCAGCAGCGCCGCCGCCAGGCCTGCGGCCGCGGCCGGCCAGCGCCAGCGCGCCGCCCTGGCGCCAGCTTCGCCCGGGGCAACGGTGTCGAACGGCGGCACCGGCACCGTCTCCAGCGTTCGCGCATAGTGCTCGCGCACGTGTCTCAGCAGCTCGTCATCCGTCATGGACGTTCTCCAGGGCGCCGCGCAGGGCCAGCTTGGCGCGGTGGTAATGGGTGCGGACGCTGCCGACCGACACGCCCAGGACCTCGGCGGCCTGCTCCAGGGTGAGATCGGCGTAGGCCACCAGCTGCAGCACCTCGCGCTGGCGGCCGGGCAGGCCGGCGATGGCGCGGCGCACGGCCAGCGCCGTCGCGTCGGCGTCCGCGTCCGGTTCCGTGGTGGGCTCGGCATCTGCGTCGCGCGTGCCGAGCCGGGTGGCCAGAGCCAGGTCGAGCCGCAGCCGCCGATGGCGGCGCCGGGCGACGTTGCGCACCACGCCGAACAGCCAGGTCTTCAGGGTGGAGCGGCCGTCGAAGCGGGCGCGGCCTTCCATCAGCAGCAGGTAGGCGTGCTGCATCACGTCCTCCGCCTCGGCGGGCTGGTGCGCGCACAGCGACAGGGCCCAGCGGAAGCTCTCGGCATGCAGGGCCGCCAGCGCGCGGCGGGAGACTCGAGGATTGTTCGCCAGGCCATCGTCAAGCATGGGTCGGCACTAGTCGCGTTGAGGTTGAGTGCCGCGGCGACGGCTGCCATATGACACGCCCTTCGATTCCTGAAGGGCGCCCGGTGTGTGAAGATACGCCCTTTCCGCCGCCAGGAGAGTGTCATGACGCTCATCGACAAGCGCACGCCGTCGTTCGAGGGCCGCTGATGCGGTTGGCCGTGGTCGGTACCGGCCTGATCGGCGGCTCGTTTGCGCTGGCGGCGCGGGCGGCGGGCGTGTTCGATGAGGTGGTGGGCGTCGAGCCGGATGCCGGGCGCCGGCGCGCGGCCGAGGCCAACGGCCTCATCGATCGCGCGGCCGGGACCGTGCCGGCAGATGCCGATGCGGTGCTGCTTGCCGGACCGAGCCACACCGTGGCGGAGTGGGTGGTGCGCCTCGCCGATCATCCGGCCATCGTCCTCGATACCGCCAGCGTCAAGCAGGGCGTTCTGGCTCAGGTGCGGGCCGGGCTCGGGCACCTGCCGGCGCGGTTCGTGCCCTGCCACCCCATGGCGGGCAGCGACCGCAGCGGCCCCGACGCCGCCAATGCCGAGCTGTTCCAGGGCGCCGAGATCATCGTCACCCCCGGGGAGGAGACCGACCCTGCGGCCGCCGAGCAGGCGGCCGGCTGGTGGCGCGCCGTGGGCGGCCGCGTGACGTACATGGACGCCCAGCACCATGACGAGATCGTCGCCGTCACCAGCCATCTGCCCCATCTGGTGGCATTCAGCTACCTGCAGCAGGTGGACGGCGAGCATCTCGAGCACACGGCCGGCGGCTTTCGCGACTTCACCCGCATCGGCGGCGCCGACGCCGACATGTGGCTGCCCATCTTCCGCCTCAACCGCGCTGCCGTGCTGCAGGCGCTCGACGCCCTGCAGCGCGACCTGGTGCACGCCCGGGCGCTGATCGAGCAGGGCGACGAGACGGGGCTCAGAGCCTTTATCGAGGCGGCGGCACGGCGCCGCCGGGCGCTGGCCAATGGCCACTGACGCGCCGCTCGCGCCGGTGATCGCCATCGACGGGCCGAGCGGTTCCGGCAAGGGCACCATCGCCGCGCTGGTGGCCCAGCGCCTCGGCTGGCACCTGCTGGACAGCGGTGCCCTGTATCGCATCGTCGGCTGCATGGCGGCCGAGCGCGGCATCGCCCTGGACGACGCCCGAGCGCTGGCCGCCATGGCCCTGGGTCTGACCATTCGCTTCGATGGCCGCCGGGTCGACGTCGATGGCCGCGACCTGAGCGAGGCCATTCGCACCGAATCGGCCGGCGAGGGGGCCTCCCGGGTGGCCGCGTTGCAGCCGGTGCGCGACGCCGTGCTCGACGTGCAGCGGGCTCAGCGCCGACCGCCGGGCCTGGTGGCCGACGGTCGCGACATGGGAACCGTGGTGTTTCCGGACGCGCGGCTGAAGATCTTTCTCGATGCCTCGGTGGAAGAGCGGGCCGAGCGCCGTTGCCGGCAGCTCGAAGAGCAGGGGCAGGCGGTTTCCCACGAGGCGGTGCTGGCGGCGCTGCGCGAGCGCGACCAGCGCGATCGCAGCCGGGCCATCGCGCCGCTGCGGCCGGCGGCGGACGCGCACGTCATCGACAGCTCGAGCCTGTCCATTCCCGACGTGCTCGATCGGGTGCTGGACGCCGCGGCCGCGGCCGGGCTCAGCGGCGTGAGCAGCCCCTAGTGTGACAGCACACTAGGGTGCGCCGGCCGCCTGCCGGATCAGATCGAGCGCCAGACCCACCGTCGCGGGGTCGGGCGCCGACGGATGCACCACGTAGGCCGGCAGCCGGAAGTCGGGCGCCCCGGGGTGGCGATGCAGCCGCCCGCGGGCCAGCGCCCGGCGCACCAGGCGCAGCGGGAAGTAGCCGCAGCCCTGCCCGTCCAGGATGTGCTGCAGGCCCAGCCAGCCGACGTTGACACCGAGCGCGGCGCCCCCGTAGTCGGGGAACGTGGCGCTGTGCCGGCGGGCGAACTCGGGGCCCCAGTCGACGTAGACGTAGCCGGCGCCCGGCAGCGCGCGGTCGTCGGGATCGGTGCTCACGTACACCAGGATCTCCTCGTACAGCGGCTGCACGGTCAGACCGGGCCGGTTCTGAGGGGTGAACATCACGCCGATGTCCAGCCGGCCCTCGATCAGGCCCTGCATCAGGTCATCCTCGAAGCCGATCTCGCCGCGCACGGCCAGCCCGGGTGCCGCCTGGCGCAGCCGCGGCAGCACCGGCAGCAGCACGCTCTCCCAGATGCCGATGCGGCCGCCGATGGTGACCCGGGCGGTGAACCCGGCGGCGACGCCGATCTCCTGGCGCGCCCGCTCCACGGTGCGGACCAGGGTGGCGGCGTGGGCCTGGAACCATCTTCCCTGGGCGGTCAGCCTGGTGCCGCCGTGGTGCCGCTCGAACAGCCGGCAGCCGAGCTGGCCCTCCAGGGTGGCGATGCGGGCGCTCACCGTGGACTGGGTGACGAACAGGCGTTTGGCGGCGGCGCTGAAGTTGCCGGCCGCCACCACGGTCAGGAACGTTCTCGCCAGCTCGGTATCCATGTGGGGCACCCCTCGCCGTCAGGCAGGGTGCGGATTATATCGGCCAGGCGTCCAGGTACGCGGCGCAGCGCTTGATGTTGCGGACGTGGGTGTCGCGCATCTCCAGCAGATCGTCACGCAGGGCTGCGTCCTCGACCGACGGCAGGAGCTCGTCGAGCAGGCGAACCACGGCGCGCTGGCCGCGATCGAGCAGACGCAGCTTGTCCTGCAGCGTGGGCCTCGCCGCCAGCTTGGCGTAGAAGGCGCCCGTCTGCCGGCTGGGCGCGTGGCCGAGGCGCGACAGGTGGCGGGCGAGCATGGCGCAGAACCGGGCCTCGTCGCGCGCCACCTCGGCCAGCAGGCCGGCCAGAGCCGCGTCGTCTCCGGCCTGCATGTCCAGCAGCCCCCGGGCGCCGGCGCGCTCACCCTCCAGCAGGTCGTTGAGCCGGACGGCCACCTCGGCGGCCGTCAGCAATGGCGCCTCCTGTGGCTCGAACTCGTGGGCGTAGCAGGGCGGGGAGGCAAAGGGCCTGGGCCGCTCGGTGTCGTGCTCTGGCATGGGGTCTCCGATCGCTGTGGCGGTCCGGGTGACGCTACGCCGGCGCCGGTCCGGCGCAAGCGAAAGATGTCGTTGCCGGCCATCGACGATGCCGATGCTGCCCGGCGCCGACGCCGCGCCGCGGGCTTCGGCAGAAATAGTTGAAAAACAAGGGGTTGAGTGTTAGCCTCGCCGCCCTTCCCGCGTCCATCCATGAACCGGAGCGGGGGGTACAGGGCGTACCGCGATGTCTCGCATCCGGTATTCAACAAACCAGCCGGCCTGACCGGGCCATCCCGGAAGGTGCCGTATCACAGCAACGGAGAGAGCGCGCCCGCACCGGCGCGACGCAACCAATACATGAGTGAAAGTTTCGCAGAGCTATTCGAAGAAAGTTTGAAAACCGTCGAGATGGAACCCGGTTCCATCGTCACCGGCACGGTCGTCGACATCAGCGACGACTGGGTGGTGGTGCACGCGGGGCTCAAGTCTGAAGGTGTCATCCCCCGCAGCCAGTTCGTCGACGAGCGCGGCGAGTTCAGCCTGAAGATCGGCGACCAGGTACACGTCGCCATGGAAGTGGTCGACGACGGCTGGGGCGAGACCCGGCTGTCCCGCGAGAAGGCCAAGCGCGCCGAAACCTGGCGCATGCTGGAAGGCGCCTTCGACAAGAGCGAAGCCGTACAGGGCATGATCAGCGGCAAGGTCAAAGGCGGCTTCACCGTCGACATCAACGAGATCCGCGCCTTCCTGCCCGGCTCGCTGGTCGACATCCGCCCGCTGCGCGAGACCGCTCACCTGGAAGGCAAGCCCCTCGAGTTCAAGGTCATCAAGCTCGACCAGAAGCGAAACAACGTGGTGGTGTCCCGCCGTGCCGTGCTCGAGGAAGAGAACAGCGTCGAGCGTGAGGCGCTGCTCGAGTCGCTGCAGGAAGGTCAGGAAGTGAAGGGCCTGGTGAAGAACCTCACCGACTACGGCGCCTTCGTCGACCTCGGCGGCATCGACGGCCTGCTGCACATCACCGACATGGCCTGGCGCCGCATCCGCCATCCCAGCGAGATGGTCAACGTCGGCGACGAGGTGCAGGTCAAGATTCTCAAGTTCGACCGCGAGCGCAACCGCGTGAGCCTGGGCATGAAGCAGCTGGGCGACGACCCGTGGGTCGACATCACCCGCCGCTACCCGGAAGGCGCGCGCGTGCTGGCCACCGTCACCAACCTCACCGACTACGGCTGCTTCGCCGAGATCGAGGAAGGCGTGGAAGGCCTGGTGCACGTCTCCGAGATGGACTGGACCAACAAGAACATCCACCCGTCCAAGGTCGTGGCCATGGGCGATCAGGTGGAAGTGATGGTGCTGGACATCGACGAGGAGCGTCGCCGCATCTCGCTCGGCATCAAGCAGTGCCGGCCGAACCCGTGGGAAGAGTTCGCCATCAACAACGCCAAGGGCGACCGGGTGTCGGGCAAGATCAAGTCGATCACCGACTTCGGCATCTTCATCGGCCTGGACGGCGGCATCGACGGCCTGGTGCACCTCTCGGACATCTCCTGGAACGAGCCCGGCGAGAACGCGGTGCGCCGCTACTCCAAGGGTGAGGAGCTCGAGACGGTCATCCTGTCGGTGGATCCCGAGCGCGAGCGCATTTCGCTCGGCATCAAGCAGTTCGACCAGGATCCGTTCTCCGACTTCACCGCCGTCAACGACCGCGGCACCATCGTCAAGGGCACCGTCACGGAAGTCGAACCGAAGGAGGCCGTCATCGAGCTGGCCACCGACGTGCTCGGCACCCTGAAGGCGTCCGAGATCAGCGTCGATCGGGTGGAAGACGCCCGCAACGTGCTGAAGGTGGGTGAAGAGGTCGAGGTGAAGATCATCAGCATCGACCGCAAGAACCGCAACATCGGCCTGTCCATCAAGGCGAAGGACGTGGAGGACGAGCGGGCCGCGGTGCGCGACCACCGGTCGCGCGAGTCGGATCGTCCGAGCGCCACCACGCTGGGTGATCTGATCAAGGCGCAGATGGATCAGGACAGCAACGACTGATGTCGCTGCTTTCCCCCATCGTGGGTCCTGAGGCTGAGGCGTGTGCCCGTGCGGGCACGCGCTTCGGCAGCCGATGCACGCCATGACCAAATCGGAGCTGATCGAGCTGATCGCCGCCAAGCAGGCCCAGCTCTCGGTCAAGGACGTCGAGCTGGCGGTGAAGACCATCATCGAGCAGATGTCCGAAACCCTGGCTGCCGGCGCGCGGATCGAGATCCGCGGGTTCGGCAGCTTCTCTCTGCACTACCGCGCCCCCCGCATCGGGCGCAACCCCAAGACGGGCGAGTCGGTCGGCCTCGCCGGCAAGTACGTGCCCCACTTCAAGCCCGGCAAGGAGCTGCGTGACCGCGTCAACGCGGGCCTGCAGCGCGAGCAGGACGCCGACGGGAATGGCTGAGCGGGCGCCCGGACTCGCGGTCCTGGTGAAGCTGTTCTGGGTCGTGTTCGCCATTCTGCTGTTCGTGTTCGCCGTGCTGGCGGTCAACCAGGATGCCGTGGCGCTGCGGCTGCTGTCGTGGCGCAGCCCCGAGATCAGCGTGTTCTGGTGGATGCTGCTGTCGTTCACGCTCGGCGTGGTGCTCGCCGGCATCGGCTTCGGCCTGATGTCTATGCGCCTGCGCTGGCGTCATCGCCGCGAGCTGGCGGCGCAGCGCTCGGCCGATCGCCACTGACGATGCGCCGCTGAGCGGACTCGGGGAGGGATGACGTGGCAGCCGACGCTGTTCAGATCTGGCTCGCCAAGCAGCAGGTCGCCGAGCTCCGGCAGCTCTACGGCTTCGCCACCGACCTGATCGGTACCGGTGGTCCTGCCGGGGTCGAGGAAGGCCGCGCCATCTACCGGCGCATCTTTGCGGCCGACGCCCGCATCCAGGCCGGCACCTCGGCCGTGGTGCGGGGTCCCGACGCCTGGGTGGACTTCGTGCGCGACGCGCTCGAGCCATATTCGGCCACCCAGCATTTGATCGGCACCCAGCGTGTCGACGTGGCCGCGCTGCCGGACGCCGACGGCCGCGGCGGCCGTGCCGACATGCAGAGCTACGTGCAGGCCTGGCACGCCAAACCGGATGGCGAGGTCTGGACCTTCATCGGCACCTATCACGACGAAGCCGTGCACACGCCCGAGCACGGCTGGCAGATTCAGAGCATGCAGCTCGTGGGCGTCTCCGAGGATGTGCGCCAGCTCGGCAGCCGCTGAGCCGCTAGCGATCGCCTCAGCCGCGCAGGTCCATGGGTTCCACCGTGAACGCCTGGCGGTCGCCCGCCGCCTTCACCCGCACCTCGCCGTTGGCGCCGTTCAACAGCAGATCGATCACCTCGGCCGCCAGCACGGCCGGCGGCATGGGCGCGAACCGGGGCCCGCGGAATGCATCCGGCACGATGGCCGTATCCACCACTCCGGGGCAGATCACGTTGATGCGCACGTTGGCACCTTCGTTGGCAGCGGCCACGGCGCGGCCGAGGCCGATCACCGCATACTTGGTGGCCGTGTACAGCGGGTCCACCGGCACGGCGGTGAGGCCGGCGATGGAGGCGGTGATGGTGATGGCGCCGCCGTGCTCGCGCAGCATCGGCAGCAGGGTCTTCAGACCGTGAAAGACGCCGTCCAGGTTGACCCCGACGATGCGCCGGTACTGCTCCTCCGAGACGTCCTCGACCGCCAGGAACGCATCGCCCGTGGGCACGGTCATGATGCCGGCGTTCAGGTGCACGTAGCGGGGCACCCCCAGCGTTCTGATGCAGTGGTCGGCGGCGGCCCGCACGCTGGCGAGGCTGGTGACGTCGCAGCGGATGAACTCGCCGCCGATCCGCTCGGCCGTGGCCTCGCCGTCCCGGGTGTTGACGTCGCATACGGCCACCCGCATGCCTTTGCCGGCCAGCGCTGTGGCAACGGCGGCGCCTATGCCGTTGGCCGCACCGGTGACGAAAGCGATCTTTGTGTCCATGAGTGGGTCTCGTGGTTGGAATGACTGGGTGGTTCTAGACGGAGCGCCCCGCCGCGTTGCCCTCCGCCACGGCGCGGACCAGGAAGCGGGGGGAGTTGGCGTCGCCCACCAGGGTATATGGGGTGCCCAGCCTGTCCAGCGCCTCGAGCAGCTCGTTGCGCGGCCGGTTCAGCGACACGAACACCACCAGATCGGCGTTGACCGACCATGTCCTGCCGCCGGTCACCGCCTGCAGGGCGGCGGACTGACCGTCGACGGCAAGCACCCGCGTGCCCACGTGGTAGGTGAAGTCCCTGCGGTGCAGGCGCTCGAGCGCCGGGTCCACCATCAGCGCGCTGCGCACTTCCGGGGCCAGCGTCGGCAGCCGGGTGACCATGGTGACCTTGGCACCGGTGTTGGCCAGGTGCTCGGCGGCCGCCAGGCCCTCGTAGTGGCCCACGTCATCGATCACCAGGGCGTGGGTGGCCGGCGTGCCGACGGCGTCGCCGAGCAGGTCGTTGCTGGAGACGACGTGGGGGAGGTGAATGCCGTCGATGGGCTCGCCCGGGTGGGAGGCCTGCACCCCGTCCAGGCGCGGCTCGGCGCCGGTGGCGACGATGACGTGGTCCGCGTCGAACCCGGCCAGGTCGTCCTCGGTCACGTAGCTGGAGAGCCGCACCGCCACCCCTTCCGCGTAGATCTCGTCCTCGAGCCAGCGCACGAAGTCCTGGAGCTGATGACGGGTCGGCGCCCGGGCAGCCAGCGACAGGGTGCCGCCGAGGTCGGGCCGGGCCTCGGCCAGCGTGACGGTGTGACCACGCCTGGCGGCTACCCGGGCGGCTTCCAGGCCGGCGGGGCCGCCGCCGACCACCAGCACGCGCTTCGGCGCCCGGGCCGGCTCGAGCCTGTCGTCGCCCAGCGACGTCTCGAAGCCGGCTGCCGCGTTGACGGCGCAGCCGATCTTGCGCTCCGGCCCGAGGAGCTGGCCCACGCACCCTTGATTGCAGGCGATGCAGGGACGCACCCGGCCGGCGTCGCCGCGCCGGGTCTTGGCCACCAGATCGGGGTCGGCGATGGTGGCGCGGGTCATGCCCACCATGTCCGCCTGCCCCAGGCGGATGGCCTGGTCCACTTCTTCCAGGGTGCGGAAGCGGCCGGTGACGATGGATGGGACGTCGCCGGTGGCCCGGGTGACCGGCTCGGCGGTGTCGAGCTCGTAGCCCACCGGCTCGTGCATGCCGCCGATTAGCTTGGGAAAGCTGTGGTAGCTGCCCAGCGACACGTTGACGAAGTCCACCAGCCGTTCGGCTTTGAGCGCCTCGACCACGGCGATGTTGTCGGCGGGCCCGATGCCGCCCACCGTGCCGTCCGCCGACAGGCGGATGCCGACCGCGAAGCCGGGTGCGGCGTGGGAGCGGCAGGCGCGCATGATCTCGATCAGAAACCGCATGCGGTTTTCCAGGCTGCCGCCGTACTCGTCGTCGCGCCGGTTGGTGTTGGCGGACAGGAACTGCTGGGGCAGGTAGCCGTGGGAAGCGTGGATCTCGACGCCGTCGAGCCCTGAACTTCTGCAGAGCTGCACCGCATCGGCATAGGCGCCGACCATCTCGTCGATCTGCGCCTTGCTCATGGGCCGGGGCAGCGCGCCACCCATGGGGCTCGGCACGTCCGACGCCGACCATGGCGGGCTGCCGTCCAGCGGCGTGCCGTGGTGGCCCGCGTGCCAGATCTGCTGGAACACCTTCATGCCGTGGGGCGCGCAGGCGGCCATGAGCTTCTGGTAGCCGGCGGGCAGGGTGGGGTCGAAGGCGTTCAGGGACGCTGGACTGGTCGGGTGCACCGACAGGATCTCGACGATGGTCAGCCCGACGCCGCCGCGGGCCCGGGCAGCGTGGTACTCGATCAGCGCGTCGCTCATCCGCCCGGCGCCGATGCCGGTAGCGTGAGCAGTGCGCACCACCCGGTTGGGAATCTCCACGCCGCCGACCCGGATCGGGCTCAGAACGTGTTCGTACATGTCGGTACCTCCCCGATCAGGCGAAGCGATTCCAGGTCAGCACCTCGGCCACCGGCTTGCGCCGAACCGGCCGGAACGGCCGCGCCGGGTAGCCCACCGCCACGAACACCAGCATGTGCAGGTCGTCCGGCACGTTGCACAGCGCGCGGATCTCGTCTTCCGCTAGCCCGGGGAAGGTGGTGAAGCAGGTGCCGATGCCCATGGCACGCGCCGCCACGATCAGGTTCTGGGCCGCCGGGTAGATGGTGGAGTACATGAACCCTTCCTGGGGGTCGTGGGGCGGATACACCTTGCGCGCCATGCCGACGATCCAGGCTGGCACCTCGGCGAAGTGGTTGGCCAGATGCTCCGCGCCCTGCAGCATGCGCTCCTCGACGCCGTCCCGGCCCGGCGGCCGGCTCGCAAAGAAGGGCGCCATGCCCTGGCGCACCTTGTCGCCGATGGGCTTCTTGAGCGCCGGGTCGTCGATCACCAGGAACGCCCAGCCCTGGCTGTTGCCCGGGTTCGACGCCCGGGTGGCGGCGTGGATCAGCTTTTCGAGGCGCTCCCGCGGCACGGGGGCGTCGGTGAAGTACCGCATGGCGGTACAGGTGTCCATGGCTTCGAAGACGTCCACGCAAGGCCTCCCCAGGTTCTGCGGTCAGCCCATGGCAGGGCTCGGGCCCGATGATAGCCCGAACCCGGGGGTGGTCCTCCAGCCATGTGCGCGACGTCAGGCCAGCAGCTGCGGAAACTCCCGCTCGATGCCGGGTCGGAGCGCGCGCAGCGCGTCTTCCAGCGCGGCGAGCGCCGTGTCCACTTCCTGGGTACCCATGGGGGTTGAGATGCAGTACATCAGCCGGCCGGCGCTGGCGATGCCCCGCTGCAGCATGGCCAGGTGCAGGAGCTGGCTCACCGGGCCGGCGGCCGCGCGCCCGGCCAGGGTGTCGCGGGCGTCATTGAGCGGCTGGTCGGTCAGGTGCAGGTTGGTGAGCGAGGCGAACCCCACCGCCTGGCCGCGGATGCCCACCCGCGCAAAGGTGTCGTTGGCGCCGTGCCGGAACCGCTCGCCGAGACCGTTCAGGCGCTCCACCACCTGCGGATCGATCTGCGCCATGGCGGCGTGACCGGCGGCCATGCTCACCGGGTTGCCGCTGAAGGTGCTGGCGTGCATCACCGGACGCGGCTGCTCTGGATGGAACATCTGCATCAGCTCACGCTTGCCGCCGATGGCGCCGATGGGCAGGCCGCCGCCGATGATCTTGCCCATGGCGGTGAGGTCGGGCGTGATGCCGAGCGCCTCCTGGGCGCCGCCGTAGCTGGCCCGCAGGGTGATCACCTCGTCGAAGATGAGCACGATGCCGTGGGCCTCGGTGGCGCGGCGCAGCGCCGCCAGGAATTCGCGGGTGGCCGGAATCATGCCCATGGAGCCCAGCGCCGGCTCGACGATCACCGCAGCCAGCTCGTGGGCGTGGCGGGCGATCAGGGCCTCGGCCAGCTCCGGCTGGTTGTACGGGCAGACCACGGCATCGCTGAGCGCGCTGTCGGGAATGCTGGCGTCGATGGGCACCGAGTGGGGCGCCTCCAGCGGCCCGCACAGGCCCGGAATCGGGGCCAGGCTCACCTCGGCCAGCTCGTAGCTGCCGTGGTAGCCCCCCTCCATCTTCATGATCTTCTGCCGCCCGGTGAAGGCCCGCGCGCAGCGCAGGCCCATGAGCGTGGCCTCGGTGCCCGAGCTGGTGAAGCGCAGCTGCTCGACGCCGGGCACGCGCTCGCAGATGATCCTGGCCAGCGCCACCTGGGAGCGGGTGGGCGCTGCGTAGGCGGAGCCGCGCGCCATCTGCTCCTGCACCGCCGCCACCACGGCCGGGTTGGCGTGGCCGTGCACCAGCGAGGTGAAGTTGTTCATGAAGTCGATGATCTCGTGGCCGTCGGCGTCGTGCAGCCGCGCCCCCTCGGCCCGCTCGATGAACAGCGGATACGGTGCGTAGTGGGCGCTCATGCGCGTGTCGCCGCCGGGAAACACCTCCCGGGCCTCCTCGATGAGCGCCGCCGATCGCGCAGACCAGCGTTGATAATCGGCGTAGACCTGCTCGCGCAGCTGGGACATGTCGGTTTCCCTCTCAGGTGGCTTGAATGCCGTTCAGGACGATAAGTGCTTGCGCCAGTCGGATACCAGCGGAATCCAGAGCTCGTTGGCCAGATCGCTGTTCATCAGCATGCAGAAGCCCTCGCCCAGCGCCGGAAATATCGAGTAGATGCTGCGCCAGCCGATGCTGCCGCCGGAGTGATGCACGTTCAGCAGGCCGTTCACCGGCAGTAGCAGGTGCCCGAGGCCGGCTTCGAACTGCCGATCCTCCACCTTGTCAGCCAGGCCATGGCTCCTGAACATCTCGATGAACGCGGCGTGGGTGATGGGCAGCTCGGGTGCTTCGCCGCGGTAGCCGCGCATCTGCGCGATCATGAAACGGCCGAGCTCGGGCGCGGAGGCGTACAGCCCGCCGGCCGCCAGGCAGATCTTGCGGTAGTCGGCGAGGCGCACGCCCTCCGGGCCGTGGGGCGCCGCGTCGAGTTCGGGCCGGGGCCCGAATCCGGCGTTGGCCAGGCCCAGGGGCTGCAGGATCTCGCGGCCGATGAATTCGGCGAAGGTCTGGCCGCTGACGTCCTCGACCATGAGCTCGAGCATGGCGAAGCCGCCGTTGGCGTACTGCCAGCCGGCGCCCGGCTCGCGCTCGATGGTCACCGGAGCGCCCGGCGTCAGGTTCCAGTGCCGGTAGTATCGCTCCTGCTCCTCGGTGAGCGGGGGCAGGGTGCCGTTCAGACCGTCCAGCAGGGTGTCCCCCTGGCGGTCCGGGTGCACCGAGTTGATGCCGGAGCTGGAGATGCCGGCGTGGTGGCTGAGCAGGCGACGCACGGTGACCGCGCTGGCAGGGTATGCCGTATCGGCCAGCCGCCAGCGCTTCAGGTACGTGTTGATCGGCGCGTCCAGGTCCACGCGACCCGCTTCCACCAGCTTCATCACGCCCCAGGCGGTGAAAGATTTCGAGATGGACTGCAGGCTGAAGCGGGTGTCGGCCGTGACCGGCGCCGCCGTCTCCACGTCGATCACGCCATAGCAGCGCACGTCGGTGACGGCGTCGCCGCTGACGATGGCCAGCGCGGCGCCCGGCACGTGCATCTCGGCCATGCGTTCCGGTACGACCCGGTCCAGGTAGTCGACAAAGGTCTCGGACATGGTGTGATGGTATCTCCTCAGGGCTGAATCAGCGGCGCCGCGGCAGGCGGCAGCAGCACGGGTTGATCACGCAGCGCCCGCGCCGCACGCGACTCGATGCGGCGGCGGATGATGCCGGCGCGGCGCTCGCCGATCGGGAAGAACCAGATGGCGATGCCGGCGGCGATGAAGCAGGTGGCCGGCACGATCTGCGCCGTGACGATGATGCCCAGCGCGCCCTCGGGAGTCTGGCTTGGGGCGCCGACCTGGTAGCCGAACAGCGCGATCAGATAGAACGCCAGCGCCGAGCCGATGGCGATGTTCAGCTTGAACAGCAGCGTGGTCAGGGACAGATAGCTGGCCGCGCGGTTGGTGCCCGTCTTCAGGATGTCGTAGTCGATGATGTCGGCCAGGATCGACGGCGGCACGATGGATCCCGCACCCTGAGCCAGGCTGCCGAACAGGTACAGGGCCAGGTATGGGGCAAACGCCTCCGGGCCCGGCTCGATCAGGGCAATGGGAATCACGCCGAGTCCGAACACGACGTTGCTCACCGCCCAGGTGCGGTGCTTGCCGAAGCGGCGGACCAGCCGCAGCCACACCGGATACGATGCCAGCGCGCCCGCCAGGCTGGCCGCCATGATGTAGGAGAACTTGTCGCCGATGCGCAGATAGGAGTCGACGAACAAAAACGACATGGCGCCGTACATGCCGACCGCGATGCCGGCCACCACGTAGATGGGCAGGAACATGCGCAGCGGCCGGTTGATCCGCAGCGACTCCCGCAGGTCGGCGAACGCGAAGCGCTGGGTGGTGGCGACCTCGCGGCCGGCGGGTGCCCAGACCACGGCGATCGCCACCGACACCGGCAGGGTGATGAGAATGCCCCAGGTCACCACCACCAGCACGTCCGGCGTCATCCTGGTGGTATCGGCGTAGCCCAGGTAGTACATGGCCAGGGGCGTCACCAGAAACATGATGGTGCCGGTTTCCCGGAAGAAGGCACGGTAGGTGAACGTGCGCGCCCGGTCGTGGTAGCCGCGGGTCAGCTCTGTGCCCCAGGCCACGTAGGGTATTTCGTTCATGGTCCATGCCAGGAACAGCAGCATGGACCAGGCGGCGTAGTAGGCGACGCTCGGCTCCGGCGGCGGTATGAACAGGTGGTAGACGGAGATCATCGACAGCACGCAGCCGGCCATGATCCAGGGCTTGCGGCGCCCGAGCGGCGTTCGCGTGCGGTCCGACAGCACCCCCACCAGCGGGTCGGTGACCGCGTCGAACCAGCGCGAGATCAGCAGCACGGTGCCGGTGGTGACGAGGCTGATGCCGAAGTACTCGGCGTAGATGGCGGGCAGGATGCCGACCACCGGGCCATGCATGAACCACATGCACAGGAACGGGACGGAGTAGGCGACCAGCTGGCTGCGGGGGACCGGCGGCTGCGGGTCGCCGCTCATGGATCAGGTGACCAGCTCGTGCATCAGCGCCAGCACCCGGTCCACCTCGTCGATGCTGTTGTAGTGCACCGGGCCGAAGCGCAGCACGCCGCCGCTGTCGGCGCAGCCGAGCACGTCGATCACGTCCACGGCGTAGTTGTGCCCGCTCCAGGTGAACACGTTGTGCTGCCCCAGGGCCTCGGCCAGATCGGCCGGGTTCCTGCCGGCTACGGTCACCGACACCGTGGAAACCCGGGCGTCCAGGGCGTCGGCGTCGGTGATGCCGTGCACGGTCACCCCGGGCAGCGCCGCCAGGCCGCCGATCAGGCGGCCGGTTAGGGTGCGCTCGTGCTCGCACATCCACGCCTTGGCAGCCTGGATCGACCGCCTCTGGTCAGCCTCACCGAGCTGCGCGCCGAGCCAGCGGTAGTACTCGATGGCCCCCAGCAGCCCGGCGATGCCCTCGGAGTTGGCGCAGCCGGTCTCGAAGCGGTGCGGCACGCTGTCCGGCGCGGCGCGCAGCTTGTCCGGCGTGAGGCTTTCCAGCAGCCCTCCCCGGCCCCACAGCACGCCGACGTGGGGCCCGTAGAACTTGTAGGCGGAGCAGACCAGGAAGTCGCAACCGAGCTGCTGCACGTCGACGTCGCCGTGAGGCGCGTACTGCACCGCGTCCACGTAGCAGAGCGCATCGGAGGCCGCCTTGACCCGGGCGACGATGGCGGCCACGTCGTTGATGGTGCCGGTGATGTTGCTGGCGTAGTTGATCGCCGCCAGGCGGGTGCGTTCGTTGACCAGCTCGTCGAGGCGATTCAGATCGTAGCGGTAGCTGCCGGTGTCGAAGTCGAGCCAGCGCACCTCGAGCCCGAGGCGCCCGGCGAGCTGCACCCACGGCGTGACGTTGGCATCGTGGTCCATGCGGGTAAGCAGAATCTCGTCGCCCGGCCGAAATCGGGGCGCCAGCGCTCGGCTCGCGGCGTAGGTGAGCGACGTCATGTTCGGCCCGATCACGATCTCGTCGGCGCTGCCGGCGTTGACGAACGCGGCCATGGCCTCGCGGGCTTCGCGGGCCAGCGTCACGGTAGCCTGTGACGTCCGGAACCGTCCGCCGTAGTTGGCATTGGTCTCGCGGTAGTAGCCGGACACCCGGTCGATGACCACGTCCGGTACCTGGGTTCCGGCAGGATTGTCGAAGTAGATACGCGGCTGATCTTCATCGGTGACTGCCAGCGCGGGAAACCTGGCCCGCACCGAGTCGAGCAGGCTGCTCATGATTGCTCCGGATCAATGTCAAACACGTGTTCGGTCACAGTCACACGCTGCCGGAACGCGACGTGCGCCGTCGAGTCCCGGGCTACCGCGCGCCCCGCTTCGGTCCGGTAGGCGGCTTCGAGCGCCTCGGCGCTGTCGAACCACTGCTCGACGACGGCATCGTAGGGTGAGTCCTCCGGCAGCAGGTTGAAGGTGTGCCGCCGCAGTCGGGGCAGGCGCTCGGCCAGCGTCCGGTGCTCGGTGAGCCACCAGTCACGGAAGGCGTCGCGCGTCGTGTCCGGCTGGCGAGTGAGAAAGATGATGGCCTTGAACCTCGAGTCGAGAGGTGACGATTGCATGGGTGCTGGTCCGCTGACGACGCGTCGATCTTAAGAGTATTAAGATGTCGAGGTCAAGGAGATGGTCGATGGCTGCGTCAGGGCAGGGGGGTGGCGCGCGGTCTGGCAGGCCCTTCAGTCTTCGGGCGGCAGCAGCTTGACCTGGATCTTGTGAGTCAGCACATCGGCGACGTCGGCCGCCAGCTTCTCGATGGTCTTCTTGTCGGGCATGCGCCGATGGCCGTCGACGCCATCGGCGATGATGCTGGCCAGCCCGTGGAAGGCGGCCCAGATGGTCATCGACACGGGAAAGTCCCGGGCCGATTGCGGGCTGCGGAACTGCGGGCGGCGGCCGCTGCCGTCGCCGATGCGCGCGACGCTGGTGGCGAAGCAGGCGTCTTCCGCCTCGATCAGATCCGGATAGGCGTGGCGGTCGGCGAACCGGTAGCGGTACATGAGCTGGTGCAGGGCGGGTTCATCCAGAGCGAACTGCAGGAACGCCCGGCCGCGGGCCCGGATCCACCCGTTCAACTCGGTCTGCTCTCTTCCCGCCTGCTGGTAGATTCCGATGAGCTGGCGGAAGCCGGCGGCAGCGGCGGCGGCGAGCAGCGCTTCCTTGTTCGGGAAGTATTGGTAGACCGCGGGGGCGGAGACGCCCAGCCGCTGGGCGACCCGCGCCAGGGTGAGGCTGTCCAGGTTGCCTTCCCGCAGCACGTCCAGCGCGACCTCGAGAATCTCGTCCCGCGACAGGCCCTTGTGATAGTGCGCCTTCTGCGCCTTCTGCGCCTTTCGCGGCGCGCTGGTCGCGCTGGTAGTGGCCATGGCTGCCGATTGCCGGTGGTGGCGAAGCGGCCATGGTAACTCAGGTCGGGTCCGAACTTAATGCCATGCAGATCGGCTCAATCTTTTCTTGCATTAGAATCTTATGCAGATTAAGTTCTGCGAACGCGGGGGAGTAACCGAGTAATCGTTGGGGGTCAACATGACTATCGAGAAACGAAACGGCGTCGCCCGGGCGGCCGCCATCGCGGTGCTGCTCTCAGGCGCCGCGCCCATGGCTCACGTGCACGCCGCGCAGGCGGATTACATTGAAGAGGTGGTGGTCACGGCGCAGAAGCGCTCGGAGAGCATCCAGGACGTGCCGGTGGCGGTGACCGCCCTGACTGCCAGGACGCTCGAGGACATGGGGGCGCAGTCCTTCATGGACTATCAGCGCTTCCTGCCGTCGCTGTCCGTGCTGTCCCGGGGGGACGGCAATTCCACGCTGCAGGTGCGCGGCGTATCGCCGCCCGGATTCGGCACTCAGGCCACAACGGCCGTCTACTTCGACGAGACGCCGGTGACCGCGCAGTTCGGTCAGGCCGACACGCCCGTGGTGGACATCGAGCGTGTCGAGCTGCTGCGCGGGCCCCAGGGCACGCTGTATGGGGAGGGCTCGATCGGCGGCACGCTGCTGATCATCTCCAACAAGCCCAGCACCGACGCGTTTACCGCCGAAGCCGAGGTGGAGGGCTCCAGTACCAAGGGCGGCGAGGGCAACTACGCCGTCAATGGGGTGGTCAACATCCCGCTGAGCGACATCGCCGCGCTGCGGGTCTCGGGCTACTTCCGTGACATGGGCGGCTGGGTCGACAGCGCCGGCCGTCGCGCCGCGCCGGCGGACGTGGTGGGCGACATTGCACTCACCGACTTTTCCAACATCAACTCCCGCGAGATCTACGGCGGCCGCGCTGCGCTGCGCCTCACGCCCAGCGAGCGGCTGACCATCGACCTCGCCACCATGTACACCATGATCGACGGCGATGACGTGGACGTTGACGTCAACGACCCGGCGCTGCTGTCGCCCGGATTCCAGCCGAACGTGGTGGTGGTGGGCAAGCACACGTCTGACTCGTCCATCGCCAACTACCGCGAGGAGTGGTACCAGAACACCGGCCTCACGATCACCTACGATCTCGATTGGGCAGAAATAGTCTCGGCGACCACCTACTTCGAGCGTGATCTGGATGAGCTGGCCGAGCAGCCGGGATACGCGTTCTTCGCGGACGCCGACAGCTGGTCCAACTACACCCAGGTCGATGAGTACGTCTCCCACGAGACCCGCATCGCCTCGACCACCGACAGCAAGCTGCAGTGGATCGGCGGGGTCTTCTACCGCGATCGTAAGATCAAGGCGGAGAGCGATTTCGGCACCACGTACATTCACGACATGGTGGAGGACGGGCTGTACTTCGGCACGCCGATTCCCGCGCTGCCCGGCCAGACCCAGCTGCTCGGCATCTTCAACCTGCCGTCGGAAACCACCTTCGAGCACATCGCCGCGTTCGGTTCGGTCACCTACAGCTTCACCGACAAGATCGACGTCACGGTCGGCCTGCGGTACTTCGAGGAGGATCAGACCTCGGACGCAATCTCGTCGATCATGGACTTCGCCGCCGTTCCCGCGCTGGTGGTGGACGCGGTCACCAACGGCACCGCGTTCGACGCGCCGTTCGTGCAGCGGGCGCGCACCCAGTTCGATACCAAGGACGACGGCATCACCTCGCGATTCAACGTCACCTATCGTGCCAACGACGACTGGATGGTGTACTTCACCGCCGCGGAAGGCTTCCGCTCCGGCGGCGTCAACCGCAATCCGGCCACCGATCGCCTCACCGGTGATCCGCTCCCGGATCGTCAGGCGTTCGAATCCGACCAGCTCTGGAACTACGAACTCGGCTCCAAGAACACCTGGCTGGACGGCCGGCTGGTGGTCAACAGCGCGCTGTTCTTCATCGAGTGGGACGACATCCAGGTGCCAGGCGTGATCAACGGCGTGCAGCAGCGCTGGATCACCAACGCCGGCAAGGCCGAGAGCAAGGGCGGCGAGGTGGAGTTCGTGGCGCGGCCGACCGAGGCGCTGTCCATCAGCGGCTCGCTGAGCTACGTTGACGCCGCGCTGTCCGAGGCCGCCATCGGCCAGCCGTCGGGCACCAAGCTGCCCCAGGTGGCGGATTGGAAGTACGCGCTCGCCGTGCAGTACATGTTCCCGCTGGCCAATGGCTACAACGCGCGGCTGCGGGCCGATTACTCCTTCATGGACGACCAGCCTCAGAACCTGAGCCGGACGTCGCCGATGAACCCGAGCTATGAGCTGGTGAACCTCCGGGCCGTGCTGGAAGCCGATACCTGGAGTGCCGAGCTGTTCGTCGACAACCTGTTCGACGAGTACGCGTCCCTCGGCATCGACGCCGGCTACCTCGGCAACTTCCGCAACCGTCCCCGTACGGCCGGGCTGCGTATTCGCGCCGACCTGCGGTAATGCGGCTCGAAGTCGAAAACGGGAAGGACGGCGTCACCGAGTCGATGCTCGCCATCGCCGATGCCGTCCGCCGCGGCGAACGCTCGGCGGTGAGCGTGCTCGAGTCCTGCCTCGCCACCATCCGGGCGCGGGACGCGGACATCAACACGTTCGCCTTCCTCTGCGAGGATGTCGCCTATGCCGCCGCCGAGGCGGTGGACGCGGCGGTGGCCCGGGGGGAAGACCCCGGGCCGCTCGCGGGCGTGCCGTTCGGGGTCAAGGATCTCGAAGACTGCCGGGGCATGAAGACCACCCAGGGTTCGGTGTTCCTGCTCGATACGCCGCCCAAGACCGAGGACTCCATTCACGTGGCGCGTCTGCGCGCCGCCGGCGCCGTGCCGGTGGGCAAGACCAACGCCTCCGAGTTCGGCATGGACAGCGCCACCTCGAACCGGGCGTACGGCGTCACCCGCAACCCCTGGGATCTGCGCATGACGCCTGGAGGCTCCAGCGGCGGGTCGTCCGCCGCGGTGGCGGCCGGCCTGGTGCCGTTCGCCACCTCCACCGACGGCGGCGGCTCCACTCGGGAGCCGGCGGCGTTCACCAACCTGGTCGGCCTGAAGCCCAGCCACGGCCGCATTCCCAAGAACGGCGGCTTCTCCAACTGGTCCGTGCACGGGGTGCTGACCCGCACCGTGGCCGAGACCGCCCGCTGCCTGGATGTCACGGCAGGGCCCGACGATCTCGACCGGCAGTCGTTGCCGAAGGTGGGCTACCGCTACGAGGACGTGATCGAGCATCTCGAGGTGGGCGGTCTGCGGGCCGTGTTCTCTCCGGACCACGGCTACGCGGTGGTGGACCCGGAAGTCGTCGAGATCGCGTCGGCAGCGGCGCGCCGGCTCGTGGAAGCCGCAGGCCTGGTCGCCGCGGACGAGACGTTTCAGCCCACCAACGTGCTGCGTCACTGGGCCGCCATCAGCCTGAACGGCATCGAGGCCGACTTCACCGAACGGGGCATGCTGCCCGACCGCTTCGACGAGCTCTCGGACAAGGTGCAGTTCCTGCTGCGGCGCCTGCGCGAGCGCGGCGACAGCGCTGACCTCAAGGCCTCGTGGAACGCCATCTACCAGCTCGAGCGCGACGTGGCCGGGTTCTTCCGCAGCAACGACCTGCTGATGACGCCGGCCACCGCCTGCCCGCCGTATCCGGCGGATCAGGTGAGCGTCGACCTGATCGATGGCCGTGATGCCTCGATGTCGGGCGTCGAGCCGTTCGGCATGCTGGCCAACGTCTGCTGGAACCCGTCCATCTCGATTCCGGCCGGCTTCACCGCTGCCGGACTGCCGGTGGGTCTGCAGATCACCGCGCGGCGCCACCGTGACGACATCGTGCTGCGTCTGGCCAGGATCTGGGAGCAGACCCAGCCCTGGTCGTTTCCCTGGTAGCCGGCGTGGCGGCCTCCGGTCGGCATGCCCTGCTCGATGCGCTCGGCCCGCTGACGCCGGTCGCGGGTCGGCCCGTACGCTGGACGCTGGAAGCACGCATGGCCCATCACGGCGTGCCCGGGGTCAGCATCGCCGTGATCGATGAGGGCCGGATCTGCTGGGCCGGCGGCGCCGGGGTGGTGGATCGGCAGCGGGGCACCGTCGTGGACGAGCACACGCTCTTCCAGGCGGCCTCCATGAGCAAGCCGGTGGCGGCCGCCGCGGTGCTGCGCGCCGTGGAGGAGGGCCACTTCGATCTGGATGCGCCGGTGAACGACCGCCTCACGAGCTGGCGCATTCCCGACAACGATCTCACCCGCCGGACGCCGGTGACGCTGCGTCACATCCTCAGCCACACCGGCGGTCTCACGGTGTGGGGGTTCGGAGGCTACCCGCAGGGCGCGTCGCTGCCCACCCTGCCCGAAGTGCTGTCCGGGGCGCCGCCAGCCAACTCGCCGCCGGTATTCGTCGACACGCTGCCGGGCACCCGGGAGCGATACTCCGGCGGCGGCACCACCATCGCTCAGCTCGCCCTGCAGGAAGCGTTCGGGCAGCCCTACGAAGAGATCCTCCGGCAACTCGTGCTGCAACCGCTCGGCATGCAGGCGAGCACTTTCGCTCAGCCGCTGCCCGAGGCGCTGGCGGATCGCGCAGCGGCCGGCCACGACGTCGACGGGCACCCGATCGCGGGCCTCTGGCACGTCTATCCCGAGCAGGCCGCCGCGGGGCTTTGGACCACGGCATCCGACTACGCGCGCTTTCTGATCGGCCTGCAGCGCGCCTACCGGGGTGAGCCCGGGGCGCTCCTGCGCCCGGAAACTGCGCAAGACATGGCCACCGTCCCGACGGGCGGCGGCAGCTTCGGCCTTGGACCCAAGGTCATCGGTCGCGGCCGGGCGCGGCGCTTCCAGCACGGCGGCTCCAATGCCGGCTACATCTGCGGCTCCAGCGCCTTTCTGGACGGCAGCCGGGGCGTCGTGGTGCTGACCAACAGCGACGCCGGTGCCACCCTGGCCGAGGAGATCATCATCGCGGTGGCCACCGTCTTCGGCTGGCCCGACTATCTGCGGGCGCCGCGGCCTTGCCGGGCGCTGACCGCGGCCGATGCCGGCCGCTATGCGGGCCGCTACCGGCTCGGCGCGGGCGCGCCGTTTCCGACCGCCGAGGTCGGCGCCGATGGCGAGGGGCTGTGGTACCGGCTCGGCGCCCAGCGTCCACGCCGCCTGCTGGCCGAGTCGGCGGAGCGGTTCTTCAGCCCCGAGACCCTCTACGACACGGTCTTCCGTCGCGACAGCGGCGGCCGCATCCGCGGCTTCTCGGTCGAGGACGGCGAGCGGGTGATCCTGAACGGAGAACGGATGGACGATGATGGCTGAATCCGCCTATCGCGAGGTGCGCCTGGCGGACTACCGCCCGCCGCCGTTCGCGGTGGAGCACGTCGATCTCACCTTCGAGCTCGACGCCGAGCGCACGATGGTGCGCTCTCGTTTGCGGGTCCGGCGGGCGGCTTCCACGCCCCCGGAGGCACCGCTGCTGCTCGACGGCCGGGGCCTCGAACTGCTGGGCGTGCGCGTCGACGGCGAGCCGTTGGGCAGCAATCAGTACCTCGAGGCCGACGGCCGGCTCACGCTGTGGCCGCCCGGCGATGCCGCCGAGATCGAGATCGATACCGCCATCCGTCCGGCGGCCAACACCTCCGGCGAGGGCATGTTCGTGCTGAACGGGCAGATCGCCACCCAGTGCGAAGCTGAGGGCTTCCGGCGCCTGACCTACTTTCCCGACCGGCCCGACGTGCTGGCCCCGTACCGGGTGACGCTGGTGGGCGACCGGTCCCGCTATCCGGTGCTGCTGTCCAATGGCGATCTGGTGGCGTCCGGCGAGCGGGCGGATGGGCGGCACTTCGCGGTGTGGGAAGACCCGCACCCGAAGCCCAGCTACATCTTCGCCGTCATGGCGGGCACCTGGGCAAAGCTCGAGGACGAGCACCTGACGCCCTCCGGCCGGCGCATCGAGCTCGCGATCTACGCCGACGCCTCCCACATCGGCCAGTGCGGGTTTGCCATGGGCGCGCTGAAGCGGGCGCTGCGCTGGGAAGAAGAGGTGTTCGGGCTCGAGTACGACCTGGACCGGTACAACATCGTCGCCCTGACGGATCACGTCGGCGCCATGGAAAACAAGGGCCTGAACCTGTTCGAGGCCCACGGCATCGTCGCCGACCCGGCCACCACCACCGACGACGACTACCTGCTGATCGAGCGCATCCTGGCGCACGAGGTGTTTCACAACTGGACCGGCAACCGGGTCACCTGCCGCGACTGGTTCCAGCTCAGCGTCAAGGAGGGTCTGACCCGGCTGCGCGATCAGCTCTTTGCCCAGGATATGGGGCTCGCCGACTTCAGGCGCATCGATCAGGTCAAGGCGCTGCGCCGCAACCAGTTTCCCGAGGATGCCGGCCCCGCCGCGCATCCGGTGCAACCCAAGCACTATCTGGAGATCAAGAACTTCTACACCGCCACCGTCTACGAGAAGGGCGCCGAGGTGGCGCGCATGCTGTACACGCTGCTCGGCCGCGAGGCCTTCGTGGCCGGCGTGCGCCGTTACCTCGCCGACAACGACTATCAGGCGGTGACCCTGGAGGCGTTCCTGGCCGCCATGGCCGCTGAGAGCGGGCGCGACCTGACCCGTTTCCGCCGCTGGTATGACCAGGCCGGTCGGCCCGTGGTGGACGCCAGCGGCCGCTTCGATCCGCCCAGCGGCGTCTACGAGCTGACCCTGACCCAGCGCAACGTGCTGGGTGACGACCCGCCGCCGTTTCACATTCCGGTGGCCATGGGCCTGATCGGCGCCTCCGGGCGGCCCTTGCCTTGCTCGCCGGATGGCGCGCTGGCGCGGGTGCTGGAGCTGACCGACCGGGTTCAGACCTTTCGCTTCGCCGGCCTCGACGAGCCGCCCGTGCCCTCGCTATTCCGCGGCTTCAGCGCGCCGGTCAGCTATCGCAACGACCTGACCGATGACCAGCTCGCGGTGCTGATGAGCTTCGATCCCGATCCGTTCAGCCGCTGGGATGCCTCGCAGCAGCTCGGCATCGCCGTGATCCTGCGGCTCGCCAAGCGCTGGCGCGCCGGCCTGCCGCTGGCGCTGCCGGAGGTCTTCGCCGACGCCTTCGGCCGGGTGCTGAACGACAGCGGCACCGATCTCGCCGTGCTGGCCGAGCTGATCCGGATCCCGGACGAGCCGGCCGTCAGCGACGGCCTGGCGCAGATCGATCTGGATGCCCAGGTGGCCGCGCGCCGCTTCGTCTGCCGCAGCCTGGCCGATCGGTTCGCCGACGACCTGCTGCGGTGCTACCGGGCCCTCAGCGGCGGCGCGGACGACTCGACCGACCCGGATCAGATTGCACGTCGGCGCATGAAGAACGCCTGTCTCGAGCTGCTGCTGTGCCGCGACGACCAAGCGCCCCGCGAGCTGGCGCTGGCGCAGGTGCTGGGCAGCGCCAACATGACCGACGCCTTCGAGGCGCTGGCGGCGTTGGCTCAGGTGGACTGCGTCCAGCGCAACCAGGCCCTGGACAGGTTCTACACGCGCTGGCACGACTACCCCCGCGTCATCGACAAGTGGTTTCTGGTTCAGGCGCTGGCACGCACGCCCGACGCCGTGGACCGGGTGCTGGCCCTGGAGCAGCACCCCGACATGGACCCGATGAACGCGCCGCGTGCGTTCGCCTTCTACGGCAGCTTCTTCCGCCAGAACCGGGTGGCCTTCCACGAGCCCACCGGCCGCGGCTACGACCTGCTGGTCGACCGGCTGCTGTTCGTCGACCAGCACCGCCCCGGCGCGTCCATGCGGCTGATGCCGCAGATTCTGCAGTGGCGCCGCTACGATGCGCACCGGCGCGAGCTCATGCGCGCCGCGCTCGAGCGCCTGGCCGGCCACGAAGGCCTCTCCCGCGGCCTTTACGAGAACGTGACGCGGGCGCTGGCGGCGCCGGCAGCGAAGGAAACGCCATGACCGGCCTGCCGACCGCTCACGAGCGCACGCCGGGCGGCAAGCTGCGCGCCCGCGGCGCCGGCATTCCGTTCGACGGTGTGCCGGGGCCGGCCAACGCCATCACCGACGTGGCCGGCGTCGAGGTGGGCTACTGCACGCTGATTCGCGGTGACGGTCCGCTGGTGGTGGGGCAGGGCCCCGTGCGCACGGGCGTCACGGCCGTCCTGCCGCTGGGCCGCGAGCGCGGCCACGAGGCGGTGTGGGCCGGCGTGTTCAGCCTCAACGGCTACGGCGAGATGACGGCCTTTCCCTGGGTCGACGAGGCCGGCCGCTGCGAAGGTCCCATCACCCTCACCAACACCCACTCCGTGGGCGCGGCCCGGGACGCCACCATCCAGTGGCTGCACAGCCGACCCGCGGCGCGGGACGCCGACGACGCGCAGTTCTTCCTGCCGGTGTCGGCGGAGACCTACGACGGCGAGCTGAACGACATCAACGGCCATCACGTGCACGCCGAGCACGTCATCGCCGCCATCGAGTCGGCGCGCGGCGGCCGGATCGAGGAGGGCAGCGTCGGCGGCGGCACCGGCATGCGCTGCTATCAGTTCAAGGCCGGCTCCGGTACCGCGTCGCGGGCGGTGCAGGTGGCGGGCGAGGTGTTTCACGTCGGCGCCTTCGTGCAGGCCAACTTCGGCCGCCGCTACATGTGCACGGTGGCCGGGGTGCCGGTGGGCAGGCACTTTCCGCCGCCGGAGCAGCAGGCCGCCACCCAGGAGACCGGTTCGCTGATCGTCATCGTCGCCACCGACGCGCCGCTCCTGCCCCACCAGCTTCGCCGCCTGGCGCGCCGGCCGACCCTGGCCATGGCCCGCAGCGGCGGCGTCTCGGCCCACTACTCCGGCGACCTGTTCCTGGCCTTCACTACGAAGAACGCCGCCGCCGTTCGCGAGGCCCGCCGCGTCACCACGATTTCCTACCTGCCCGACCAGCAGCTCACACCGCTGTTCGAGGCGGCGATTCAGGCGGCCGACGAGGCCATCGTCAACTCGTTCGTCGGCACGCCGGCCATGACCGGCAAGGACGGACACACCATCGAGGCGTTTCCCGTTGATGAAGTACGCGAGCTGCTGCGCCGGCACGACCGGCTGGCGTTCTGAGGCCGTGACGATCTCATTGACCGTTGAGCTCGAGACGTGGCCGCTGCTGCGGCCGTTCCGCATCGCCTACCACACCTTCGAGGACAGCAGGCTGATCCGCGTGGAGGTGCGCGACGGCGAGCTGGTGGGCCGCGGCGAGGGCGGCGAGCATCCCCAGCTCGAGCCGCTGGACGAGGGGCGCCGGCGCATTCTCGAGCTGGAGCCACACGTCCGCGCGGGGCTGGCGCGCAGCGAGCTGCTGGCGCTGATGCCGCGGGGCCCGGCGCGCAACGCCCTCGACTGCGCGCTGTGGGACCTGGAGTGCAAGCGGGCCGGGCAGCGTCTGTGGACGCTGTGCGGCCTGCCGGCGCCGCGGCCGCTGACCACGGCCTACACCGTGGGCATCGCGCCGCTCGACGAGATGGTGGCCGACGCCCGACGCATGGCCGACTACCGGCTGCTGAAGCTGAAGGTGGACGGCGAGAGCGGGTTCGAGGTGCTCGAGGCGGTGGCCGCTGCGCGGCCGGATGCCGAGTTCATCATCGATGCCAACGAGGGCTGGCAGCCGGACCAGCTCACCACGTTCATTCAGGCTGCGGCGCGCCATCCCGTGCGCCTCATCGAGCAGCCGCTGTCGAAGCACCAGGACGACGCCCTGCGTGGCTTCGACTCGCCGATCCCGCTGGCTGCCGACGAGTCGTTTCACGGCCTGCCCGACGTTGCCCGCCTGGCCGATCGCTACCAGGTGATCAACATCAAGCTCGACAAGATCGGCGGCCTCACCGAGGCGCTGCAGGCGGCCGAAGCCGCGCGCGCCCACGGTCTCGGTGTCATGGTGGGCTGCAACAACGGCACCTCGCTCGGCATCGCACCCGCCTACTGCCTTGGTCTGCTCGCTGACTATGCGGACCTGGACTCGCCGCTGCTGCTGGCGCGCGACCGGCCTTCGGCGCAGACCTACCGGGACGGCCAGGTGCATGCGCCGGAGCCGGTCCTGTGGGGGTGAGGGGGGCGCCGTGACGCTGCGGCGCGCCAGCACCGGCCAGGTTCTGCTGTTCGCCGCACCGGGCATGGCGCCGGCGCTGATCAACCTGCCGACGGCCGTGATTCTGCCCACCATCTACGTGGAGACCACGGCGGTGACCCTGGCCGCCATCGGCGTCGTCAACCTGCTGCGCTGGTGGTTCGATGCGGTGACCGACCCGGTGGTCGGCTACCTGGGCGATCGCAGCGCCGGCAGCCGCGGCGGCCGCAAGGCCTGGGTGGTGGCCGGCGCGATCATGTCGGCCGCATCCGCGTTCGTGCTGTTTCAGCCGCAGCCGGACGACACGGTGGTGAACTACGCGCTGGGTCTGCTCGGGCTCTACCTCGGCTTCACCTGCTTCACCATCGCGCATCAGGCCTGGGGCAGCGAGGTGGCCGTGGACTACCAGGACCGGTCGCGGATCTCGACTTACTACTCGCTGTTCACCATCCTCGGCAGCCTGTCTATCTGGATCATGCCGCTGGCCCTGTATCCGCTCACCGGGTCCATGGAGATCACGCCCGTGGTGCTGACCGGGCTCGCCTGGCTGATCCTGCTGGTGCTGCCGGGCTCGGCCGCGCTGGCGGCCGCGTTCGTGCCCGCGGGCCAGCCGATGGCGGTGGAGCGCACGGGCGTGCGCAAGCTGGCCTCCGCCCTGCGCGGCAACCGCCCGCTGTGGCGCTACATTCTGGCCGTGGCGATCTGGGGCGTCGGCCAGGGCATCGAGCTGTCGGTGCTGTTCATCTTCCTGCGCGACTACATGCAGCTCGGCGACTGGTTTCCGATTCTGATGATCGCCTTCTTCGCCGCCCAGACCGTGTCCATGCCGTTCTGGAAGTGGACCATCGCCCGCTACGGCAAGCATCGGCCCTGGGCGGCGTCGTGGGCGATCGGCGGCCTGCTGGCTCCCCTGGTGCTGCTGGTGGAGCCAGGGCCCGAGGCGTTCTTCTGGGTGCTGCCGCTGACCCTGCTGCGCGCCTTCGTCAACGGCGGCAGCTACATCGGCCCGGTGGCCCTGCTCGGCGACATCGCCGACTACAGCCTGATGAAGACCGGAGCCAACAACACCGGCAACCTGTTCGCCTTCAAGTCTCTGCTGGAGAAGGCCAACTTCGGCATCGGCACCGGCATTGCCTTCCCCCTGCTGGGCCTGTTCGGCTACCGCATCGGTGCCGACAACGATGCCTTCGCCAACCTCGGCCTGTTCACGCTGTACCTCATCATCCCCGGGGTGACGGCGGTGCTGGCGGCCGCCGTGCTGTGGAACTTCCCGCTCGACGAGCGCCGCCACGGCATCGTCCGCCGCCGCATCGAGCGGCGGTCGGGTCTGCGGCGGACGATGGCTGCGGACGCCGTCTGACCGGGCGCACCGTTGCCGGCTGACACGCGCACGAGCCTCTCGCTCTGATGATCGTCGCCCGGAGCGCCTAGGGTAGGCCTCCCTGAGCAACCACCGTCGAGAGGGTGACATGATCCGACTGAGCAGAATGTTGGCCGCGGCCCTGCTGCTGGCCTGGTGCGGCAGCGCGTTCGCCGTGGGCGAGGCAGACGAGGCCGTCAACATCAACACCGCCGATGCCGCGACCCTGGCGCGGGTACTCACCGGCGTCGGCCAGTCCCGGGCCGAGGCCATCGTCCGCTACCGGGAGGAGCACGGCGAGTTCCTCGATGTCTACGAGCTCGCCAACGTCAAGGGCATCGGCGAACGCACGGTCGAGCTGAACGAGGCGAGAATCGTGCTCAAGGACTGAGCATGTCCGGGGCGCGCCGACCCCGGCGCGCCCCGGCCGCCGACGCCTCGCCGCCCTCGCTGACCCTGCGCCGCTGCCGTACCATAGACGCCCGTACTGGGCAGTTGGAACGGTTCTGATCGTCTTTCCGAACGAACCGCAGCGGGAGCGGTACCCGCGATGACCGTGGCGCTGGTGAGCGGGGCCGGGGGGTTCGTTGGTGCCCATCTGTGCCGGCACCTGCACGCTCGCGGCTGGCGGGTGCGGGTGGTGTCCTCGGCCACCGGGCACGGTGGCGAGCCGCTCGGCATCTCGCTGCTGGAGCGCGACCCGCACCGCCTGGCCGGGGCGCTGGCCGGGGTCGATGCGGTGTTTCATCTGGCCGGCATCGCCCACGGCGACGCGGCCACCGCCGAGCTGCTGCACGCGGTCAACGTCGACGTGCCGGCGCGCTGGCTGGCTGCGGCCGAGCAGGCCGGCGTGCCTGCGTTCGTCTGGCTGTCGAGCATCAAGGTGCTGGGCGACGTCAGCGCGGCGCCGCTCGGCGTCGACGCGCCCTATGCGCCTGGGGACGCCTATGCCCGTACCAAGATGGCGGCGGAGCAGCGGCTGCTCGCGCAGCAGCTCGCGCGCACGCGGCTGGCCGTGGTGCGCTCGCCGCTGGTGTACGGCCCCGGCGTGAAGGCGAACTTCCTGTCGCTGCTGCGGTGGGCGGCATCGCCGCTGCCCCTGCCGCTGGCACGCGCCGAGGCGCCGCGCAGCCTGGTGGCCGTCGATAACCTGTGCGAGCTGATGATGCGGCTCACCGATGACGCGCCGGCCGGCGTTTATCATGTCGCGGACGAAGACGACTTCAGCGTGCGCCGATTGATCACCGAACTGCGCCGCATGCTGGGCCGCCCGCGGCGCCTGTTCCCGATGCCGCCGGGGCTGCTGCGCACGGCGGCCGCGTGGCTGGGCCGGCCGGCCATCTACTCGCGACTGTTCGAACCGCTGCAGATCGACACCGCCGCCACGCGGGCGCGGCTCGGCTGGCGGCCGCCGCGCAAGGCCAGAGACGCGCTGCAGGACACGGTGACATGGTTCTCGACGTCGCGCTGACGCTGCTGGCCAGCGGATTCGCCGCCGCCCTGGGGCTCGGGGCTGCCATGCTGTGGCTGTCGACGCGGCTGGCGCTGCTGGCCCATCCCAATGCCCGCAGCTCCCATGCCCGGCCGACGCCCACCGGTGGCGGCGTGATGTTCGCGCTGCCCGTGCTCGCCTACCTGGCCTGGCTGGCGTGGCTCGGCAGCGTGCCGGCGGCCGGTCTGGCGGCGGCGGGTGCGGCGCTCACCGTCACCGGCTTCTGGGACGACGCCCGGGAGCTGCCCGCCTGGTCGCGACTGCTGGTGCAGCTCGCGGCCGCCGCCGCCGTGGTCGGCACCGTCATGCCGCAGGCTGGCGGGCTGCTCATGCTGGCCGTGGCCGTGGCCGTGGCCTGGCACATCAACCTGTACAACTTCATGGACGGCATCGACGGCATTGCCGCAACTCAGGCGCTGGTGTTCGTGCTGGGCGCGCAGATCGTCGCCGGCGGCCTGCCGGGCTGGTCGGGTGACCTGTCCTGGCTGGCGGCGGGTGGCCTGGTCGCGTTTCTGGCCTACAACTGGCCGCCGGCACGCATGTTCATGGGCGACGCCGGCAGCGGCTTCCTGGGCCTGCTCACCGCCGGCCTGGCGGTCTTGTGGTGGCAGCAGCAGGCATTGCCACTGACCTGCAGCCTGATCCTGCTCGCCTGGTTCTGGTTTGACGCCACGTCTACCCTTATAGTGAGGGCCGTAACCGGTCAGGCATTCACCCAGGCGCATCGCAGTCACCTGTACCAGAAGCTGGCGGCGAAACGAGGGCATTTGTGGACGACGGTGTGTTTACTGCTTTACGCAGTGCTGTGGCTGCTGCCGCTGGCCTGGCTGTGCGCCGTCACCCGTCCCCGATCCCTGCTGCTCGACCTGGCCTGGGTCGCCGCTGCCGCCATACCCCTGGCCCTGGCGGCGTGGCGATTCCGGGCGGGGATTCCCGACCGTGACCATCATCGAACGGCTTCTCTCTGAGTTTCTCGAAGGCCTGCCCCGGCGCCGCAAGCAGACCGTGGCCGTGCTGGCAGATTGCATCGTGCTGCCGCTGGCGCTGTGGAGCGCCCTGGCGCTGCGGCTCGGCGACGTTACGCCCGACGTCGCCCGCTTCTGGCCGGCGTTCGTGGTGGCCAGCCTGGTATCCGTGCCCGTATTCGCTGCGCTCGGCCTTTACCGGCACGTCATCCGGCACATGGGCAACCATGCCATGCTCGCCGTGCTCAAGGGCGCCACCATCACCGCGATCATGGTGGCCGCCGTGGCGTACATGGTGCCGCTGACGGGCTTTCCGCGATCGGTGCCCATCATCTTCTGGCTGCTCACCGTGGGCTACGTGGGGGGCACCCGGTTCTTCGTCAGGCTCTACATTCAGCGGCTGCTGAGCCGGTTGAACGCCGCCGAGCCGGTGATCATCTATGGCGCCGGCATCCGCGGCGTCGAGCTGGCCCAGGTGCTGCGGCAGCAGGGCGACTATCTGCCGATCGCCTTTCTCGACGACGACAAGCACATGCAGAAGCGCATCTTCGACGGGCTCTACGTCTACGCGCCCCGATCGCTGGCGCAGCTTCTGAAGGACACGGAAGTCAAGCAGGTGTTCGTGGCCGTGAGCTCCAACCAGCCCCAGGAGCGTCGGCGCATCATCGAGTTTCTCGAGCCGTATCAGGTGCGCGTGCGGCTCATTCCCGACCTGGTAGAGCTGATCTCCGGGCGCCAGTCCATCGCCAACATTCGCGATGTGAAGATCGAAGACCTGCTGGGGCGGGTGGAGGTCGACCCGTTGCCGCACCTGCTGCAGGGGTCGGTGCGCGGCCGCAGCGTGATGGTGACCGGGGCTGGCGGCTCCATCGGCTCGGAGCTCTGCCGCCAGATCATCCGGCAGCGGCCGCGGCTGCTGGTGGCGGTCGATCTTTCCGAGTTCGGGCTGTTTCAGATCGAGCGCGAGCTGAAGCGCATCTGTCAGGAAGAGACCTTGCAGGCGCCCGTGGTGGCCGTGCTCGGCTCGGTGACCAACCGCGCGCTGATCCTGCGCAGCCTGCAGACCTATCAGGTGGAGACGCTGTTTCACGCGGCGGCCTACAAGCACGTCGAGATGGTCGAGCACAACGTCATCGCCGGCATCAAGAACAACACCTTCGGCACGCTCTACACCGCCCAGGCGGCCATCTCGGCGGGCGTGAAGAACTTCATCCTGATCTCCACCGACAAGGCCGTGCGCACCACCAGCATGATGGGCGCCAGCAAGCGGCTGGCGGAAATGGTGCTGCAGGCTCTGCAGGAGCAGGCCGGAGGCACCCGCTTCTCCATGGTGCGGTTCGGCAACGTGCTCGGCTCCTCGGGTTCGGTGGTGCCCCTGTTCCTCGAGCAGATCGAGCAGGGCGGACCGGTGACCGTGACCCACGCCGACGTCACCCGCTACTTCATGACCATCTCCGAGGCGGCCGCGCTGGTGCTGCAGGCGGCGAGCCTGAGCAAGGGGGGCGACCTGTTCCTGCTCGACATGGGTGAGCCGGTCAGGATTCTCGACCTGGCGCGGCGGATGATTCATCTGAAGGGCTACACGGTGCGCGACGAGAGCTCGCCCAACGGCGATATCGCCATCGACATCATCGGCTTGAAGCGCGGCGAGAAGCTGCACGAAGAGTTGCTGCTGGGTGAGGCGGTGGCCGGCACCGAGCATCGCAAGATTCTGCGGGCGGAGGAGCGCTACGTGCCCTGGGCCGAGCTGCGCGGGGCGCTGGCCACCCTCGAGGCGGCGTGCGATCAGTTCGACTTCGACGCCATCAAGACCTTCATCGAGGGGCTGGTGGAGGGCGCCGATCTCGCCGAGCAGCTCGGCGGGCTGCAGCGCAAGGCAGACGTCATAGCGCTCAAGTCGAGCACCGAGGACAGGGTTCTTCGTTGAGCGCCAGGAAGACCACGGCGCGCTGCGTCGCCGCGTTGGCGCTGGCTCTGAGCCTGTCCGGCTGCGGTGGGGTGCCGCTCGAGCCCGACGTGCCTGCCGCCTTCGATCTCGGCGGCCGCTGGGTGCTGCTCGACGTGGCCAGCGACAGCGCGCCCGATCGGCATCGGCTGCGCGCCCGTGGCGGCATGCTGTCGTTCGTCACCCAGGATTTCCCCGTGCTTCGCGCCACCGAGCTCGAGATCGAGCAGGGGCCCGATTCCATGGGCATCAGCTACGACGGCGACGACTATCGCGACGTGTCGTGGGGCGAGCGGCGCCGTGGGCTGTGGGAGGTGCGCGCCGGCTGGAACGAGGGCCGGCTGCTGATTCTCTCCAAGGCCAGCGATGCCGATGCCGAGGAGGTGTTCACCCTGTCGCCCGACGGCAGCCGGCTCACCATCGACACCCGCATTCGCGCCACCGGCGACACCCTGGCGGTGCGGCGCGTGTTCGGACGGCGTTGAGTCACGCGTCGAGCCCGGCCAGCGCCGTCTCTGCCAGGTGCCGCCACAGCGCGACGGACGACCAGTCCCGGGCGCGGCTCAGGTGGGCGCGTGCCCGGGTGTCACCGATCAGCCGATAGCTCTCCCCCAGGTAAAAATTGACGTGCGCCGCCCAGGGCTGGCGGCCGTGGGCGATGCGCAGGTAGTTCAGCGCCTGCCCCGGCTGCCCGGAGTAGAGGTAGGCCAGCCCGAGCAGGAACACTGCGTCGTGGCGGTAGGGGTCGGCGGCGAGCGCCCGCCGCAGCAGCGGCACGCCCTCGCGCCAGCGGTCGCGGCAGGGGTCCGACACCCGCAGGATGCAGCCCATGGCGAGCGCGCTGGCGAGCTGCACCGCGCCGTCGACGTCGGCGCCGTCCAGGGTGTGGGCCTGGCGTGCCGCGCTGATGGCCAGTTCGGCATCGTCTGCCGCCTCGGCGGCCTGTGACAGGGCGACCCACAGGGCGACCGAGTCGGGATGCTGTACGGCCTGTGCCTGCAGCCGGCGCACGGCCAGCCCCGGGCGATTCGGCAGCAGGGTCACCGCCAGCGCCGTCGAGCGCTCCGGCTCCGTCAGGCATCGATACCGGGTGGCCGCCGGCGGCGCCGAGGGCAGAGCATGGTGCTCCGTCACCGCTCGGCGCCTGGCGTAACGCGCGAGCTCGCGCTGCAGGGCTGCGGCCGACGTGCCCAGGGCGTCCGGCAGGTTCGAACCCGCGGCGCCAAGAAAGCCGCGCACGGCCTCGCGGTGATCGGGCCAGCCGGCGACCTGACCGAGCGTCAGCCGGTGGCTGAGCAGCCAGGCCCAGGCATAGAACGCCTGACGGCGTTGGCCGCGCCAGCGCCACAGGTCTTCGGCCTCGAGCACCTGGGTCAGCGACAGGTTGGCGGCGTCGATCGTGGCGGTGAGGTGGTCGGTGGGCATGCGGCCGATGCCGATGCCGTCGTCATCGAACTCGGCCGCGCCCAGCAGGCTGGCCATGCCCTCGTCGAACCAGGCCGGCAGATGCAGCCCGCTGCGCGACCGCAGCAGGTAGTGCACGTACTCGTGCAGCAGGGTTTCCTGATGGTTGTCCGCCAGCGGATCGGGGCCGACCACCAGCAGGTTCTCGGCCAGCGATGCCTGCATGAAGCCAAGGGCGCCGCTGCCCCTGGTGGCGCGTCGGAAGTCGCCGCCGCGCTCGAACAGCACGATGCGCAGCGCTGGATCGCGGGCGTTGGCGACGCCGGGCAGGTAGCGCTCGGCCACCGGCCGGAACAGCGCCAGGCGCTCGGCCCTGGCCTCGGCCTCGCTGCGCGGGCGGTCGGTGAGCAGGCGGAACCCCGGCGTGGTCAGCTCGCACCAGGTGCGTTCGAACAGGTCGGCGCGCGCGGTCGGCGTCCAGAGCGTCAGGCCGACGAGCAGCAGGGCGGCCATCGGCGCTAGACTCGAACTTCGATCCGATTGCCGTGGGGGTGGGCCATGATGGGTGTGACTCTGCTGCTGGCGGCGGCCGTGTCCGCGGCCGGGGCCGCGGCCGATGAGGCGGCGCTGATCGCGGCCGACGCCTTTCCCGCCCTCGACTGCGTGGCCGAGCAGACGGGCGGCTTTCACGATTACCCCGACGACGCCGACGGCTACCAGCCGGCGCTGTTCAACTCGGTGCCGTTCCGGCTCGAGGAAAACGCCGTGTTCATGCTCAACCTGGCCCCCGAAACCGGCATCGATCGCTACCTCACCCTGACCGCGGGCGACGATCCGGTCACCACCGAGCTGGAGTGCCGTCAGGTGCGCGGCGTCGACGGCAGCCTCGGCTTCAGCTGCGTCAACATTCCGCCCTCGGAGATGCTGCTCATTCACGCCGGGTCGCTGCGCTTCACCCGCACCGCGGTGGGCGGCTGGACGTTCGCGGGCGCGGCCGGGGACGCGCCCGGCGACTCCATCTTCGTCGAGTACGGCACCTGCCGGCCGGCCGGCGGCTGAGCGTGCCCGCTGCCGCCGGCCGAGTTCGGCCTCAGCGCTCGCCGGCGGGCAGGCCGCCCTGCTGATCCAGCGCCTCGACCTGCTCGAGAATGGCCAGCAGCTCGTCGTCCAGCGGTTCCGCCTCGTCGCTCAGCGGCTTCTCTGACGTCACGTCGATGCGCTCGAGGTGCGCAAGACGCTCCTTGACGTCGAGATTGTGCGTGCGCACCACGCCGGCATCATCCGCGGCGGCCGCACCGGCCAAGGCCAGCAGCGTCGCGGCACTCAGGCTCAGACTCCACGATCTCAGGGTCATGTGGCTTCCTCCAGGTTAGCGTCCACGGTGCCGTGGCCGGCGGTGCCGGCCTCGTGATCCCATATGGACGTCTCGTTCAACGCGTACACGAAGCGATAGCCGAACAGGCCGCGGCGGTAGATGCGGTCGTCGGAATCCAGCAGCCACGCCGAGCCGTCGTCGCGGCGCACGGCCAGAACCGCATGGTGCTCCCGGGCGGCGCGGTCATAGACCACGACCACCCGCAGCGCCGCGGCGGGCATGCCGAGCAGGCGCAGCAACTGGTACTTGCTGGTGGCGTAGTCTTCGCAGTCGCCGCCGCGCTCGAGGAACTCGGTCAGGGTGGCCCAGCGGCTGGGCACCACCACGGCGGCGTCTGCGACACGGCTGTCGACGCTAAGCCGGCGGTCGCCGCGATAGCGTTTGCGGTTGATGTAGCGGTTGATCAGGTGCAGCTGCCGGTCGGCGGGCAGGTCTCGGGCGCGCTCGATCAGGGTGGCGACGCCGCGCAGGCGCGGGCTGCAGTCATCGGCCATGGCGAGGCAGGCCTGCAGGGCGGCCGCCTGAGCCTCGGCCCGTTGCAGCGTGTCCGCCCAGTCGGCCATCAGCTCCGCGCTGCCCAGGTATATGCCATCGTCAAAGCGGTAACCCGCCTCGGCAATGATGGGTGCCCAGCACCAGAACAGCAGCGCCAGAGCCGACACCCTGATGTCGGAGCCCCTTCCCATGGCCGAATCGTCGCGCAACCGGCCGCACGGCGCAATTGTCTGATCGGTCCAGGGCAGCCTGCCGCGGACTGCCGGGCACATTGTCGGACAATATGCTGGTCAACTTGGCCAGCCGGGTGTTGAGCGCGGCGTCGATAGGGGAGTAGGCTTTAGCGAGAGGATAAGCTGATGTCAGACGCGCCGTTTGCGATGACGACCGCGCAGGCCTCCTGGGTCAAGGCCACTGCGGTGCTTTGCCTGGCCCTGCTGTTGTCGGCCTGCGCCTCGCACTGGCGTCCGGATGAAACGGCGGACGTGCACTATCCTCCCTGGCTGCTGACGGGCGAACGTCTGTTCGACGAGCCCATCGGCGACGGCGAGGTGCCCCTGACCGACATCAGCGCACCCACCGAAGAGATGCGTGCCTACGTGTCCGCCATGCTGGACGGCGTGCGGTCGAATCCGGCCCGGTTCCGGGCGCTGTTCGCCGGCCTTGCCCGCGACGGCTACTTCCGCGCCGTCTACTCGGCCAACCAGACGCTCACTGCCGCCGAAACCTTCGAGCTGCGCGGCGGCAACTGCCTGTCGTACACCAACATGTTCATCGCCCTGGCCCGCGAGGCCGGCCTGGACGCAAGCTACCAGGTGGTGGACGTGCCACCGTCGTGGGACGCCGATTCCGGGTTCCTGATCCGCTACACCCACGTCAACGTGCTGGTGCGCGGCGTGCGCCTCGAGCCCGGGGCGCTGCCCTCCGTCACCGTGGACTTCAACGTCGTGCACCCGGAAGACGAGTATCGCCGCTGGCCCGTCTCCGACGACTATGCGCAGGCGCTCTTCCACGCCAACCACTCCGTGTCGCTGCTGCGCGAGGGCCGCACCCGGGAAGGCTTTGCCCATCTGCGTCGCGGCCTGGAAGTCTCTCCCGGCAACCTGGACCTGTGGATCAACCTGGGCGCCTTCTACGCCACCCAGGGCGACTACGAAGCCTCCATCGCCGCCTATGAGGTGGCCCTGCAGCTAGACCCCGACAGCCGTGCCGCCTTCTCCGGCCTGGCGCGCAGCCACGGCAACGCCGGCAACGAGACGCTGGCCCGGATGTACGCCGACAAGGAGCGCAACTACCGGGAGCGGAACCCCTACTTTCACTACGCCCTGGCCCAGGCCGCCTTCGAGCGCGCCGACTTCGAGGCCTCGCTGGCCCACATTGAGGACGCCATCAGCCTCAAGAGCCGCACGCCGAAGTTCTTCCTGATGCGGGCCCTGGTGCAGGAGCGCCTGGGTCAGGTCGACGCGGCCGAGTCGAGCATCCGCCGCGCCCGGCGGCTCGGCCTCGAGCCCGGGGTCAAGGCCGAGGTGCTGCGGCAGATGGGTTTGGCCACCATCTAGCCCGGTTTCGCGGCCCCGGATTCGGGTTGCAGTTTCGCCACCCGCCGGTAAACTACGCGGCCTATTCCGCCTTAGCTCAGTTGGTAGAGCAGCTGACTGTTAATCAGCGGGTCGCTGGTTCGAGCCCAGCAGGCGGAGCCAAATTCCTCGTGATCAGGCTGCTCGACTCCCTTCTAGCTCGCTGAGTCTCTCCAGCGTGTCGGGAAACTGTCTCACCATCAGAATGAGCGCGGCCGCCTGAGCGTTGGGTCGGGCCCGTCCTTGCTCCCAGTTCTCCAACGTGCGTGTCGACACGCGCAGACGACGCGCGAACACTGCTCTCGAGACGTGCATGCGCTCGCGCGTATCGCGGATCAGTTCTGCATCTACCTCGAGCGGCGGCAGGTCCTCGACCTGGTGGGAACGGAGCGTGATCTTGCCCTCGCGCTCCTGCCGCATGGCGTCGACGCCTTCCATCAGCTCATTGAACAATCTGCGCTTCGGTTTCATGACTCTTGTCTCCTGGCTTGCAACTCGATCTGAATCGCCTTCTTCAATGCCTTCTTCTCTTCGGCGTTCAGATCCGCAGCCTCATCCTTGTCGTACAGTGTGAAAAACCAGATCTGGTGGTCGGCCGTCAGGTAGTAGTAGATGATCCTCAATCCTCCGCGCTTACCCTTGCCGCGACGGGCGTCGTTCCAACGCGCCTTCCGGAATCCGCCGGTGCCAGGCATCACCTCACCGAGTTCGGGATTCTCTATCAGCGCCAGTTGCAGTTCCCGGTAGCTTTCGTCGCTCAGGTAGTCTCCGAGGAGGCGCGTGAACAAAGGGGTCTCGAGGAAGACCAGGTTCATCGGGGAACTATACGCAGTTAACGTACAATATCAAGGTGAGCGACCGATCGAAGAAGCGGCAGGTGAGTCGGGCGAGAGGCGGCGAATCCGATTCTCGATCAGGCGCGCAGGATGGCTCCATGGAGCGGCAATGAGACCAGAGCCTTCTAATGGTGACCGCGTGCAGATCTGGGAAAATTTAGCATATTCAATTGGTTATCGAAGTTCGCGCCCAAGCCTGTTAATCAGCGGGTCGCTGGTTCGAACCCAGCAGGCGGAGCCATTCCTACGGCCTATCTCCAGCATGTGCCCATAAACGCACCGGTTCGGCGGCCGGATGTTGGAGTACCGGCGTCCCACCCATCATCGGATTGCTCCTACGGTGCGTGTTTGTGGCGATGCCGCTGGTCTTCGTTTCATGGCGTTTGGTACGCGACCTCCCTTGCTCGAGTCGCCGAAACGTTGGCGTCGCAGCGGCCGGGTCCATTGGGTGTGGGCTGCGGTCTCCTTTGGGCTGGGTCTGTTGCTTGGCGCGTGGTTGGTGGGCTTCAGCCCTTACGCTGACGACGTAGCCAGGGTCGTTGAATTGGGATGGCGGTGGGCGCGCGAATACTGGGCCGGCCTGCTTCGGAGTCAGTAGGCTGGCCATTCGTCTCCCTGTACCGCCATAAGTAGATCCAGGCTTCTCCATCTGTGTCCTGCTGGGCTGCCATCGCTTCGCCGCCCCAGCCTTAACCGGAACTTCACGAAAGCTAAAGCGGACTGTCATCTGCCGCTGGTGTTATTCCGCCGCGCTCGTCGCGGGCCAGGCGCTCGATGATCGCCGGCGCCCGAGCGATGCGGGTCACACAGGAAACCAGGGGACACAGCAGGTATGAACAACGACAAGTGCTCCAGAAACCTCGTGGCGCTGACCGCGCTGGCGACGGCGGGGATCGGCAACGTGGCATTGGCCCAGGATGCGACCCTCCACACGCCTACCATCGAAGAGATCGTGGTCGTCGGGCAGAGTAAGACGTTCGCGAACAACGTCGTCACCGAGTCGATGCTGCAGCAGCAGACGCCGGTGACCAGCGTGCTGGCCAGCATAGACAACCTTCCGGGAGTCTCCGTTCAGGAAGGGGATACCTACGGCTTCGACGACTGGTCGACGACGGTTGCCATGCGCGGCTTTCAGGTGAACCTCGATCAGCAGCAGATCGGTACCACCATCGATGGATTTCCCAACGGCAACTCGAACTATGGCGGCGGCTCCAAGGCCAACCGCTTCATCGACGCCGCCAACCTTGGCGGCGTGGAAGTATCTCAGGGCACGGCGGACATCGCCTCCCGATCCAACGAAGCGCTCGGGGGAACCCTGAACTTCCTCACCCGCGATCCGGGTCGCGAGCAGGGCTTTACGGTCTCCACGACCCAGGGGCAGTACGATGCCGAACGCTACTACGCACGCTTTGACAGTGGCGCCCTGTTCGGCACGGAGACCTATGCCTGGATCTCCGTTTCCCGTCAGCAGGCGAGCGATTGGGCCAATGGCGCGGCCGAGAACGAACGTGATCATCTGGCTGCCAAGTTCGTCAGCAGCGTGGGCGGCGTGGACCTGACCGGGTACATTTCCTATGACGACACGCACGAGGACAACTACCAGCGACTGTTCTCCCCGCAGGAGTTCGCGTCGAACAGCGGCTGGGACCGGCTCACCGACAACTGGAGCGGGGTACCCTACATAGATCAGCTCTACCGACGCGGCTGGTCGACGCTGCGCGAGAACACACTGGGCTACCTCAAGGCGGAGGCGCGACCGACTGATGGTCTGCTGCTGTCGGTCGGTGGTTACTTCCATCGCAATGAGGGCCGTGGTGACTGGGTGCCGCCCTACCTGGTCAACGTCACCGACGACGCCGGCGGACCCGAATCGGAAGCTCTCGGCGCGCCACAGGTGAACGGTGGAGCCCCGCTCGGCCTGATCTTCTTCGTTGACGGCAATGGCGTTGCGCTTGCGCCGACGCCGGGTTGCGTCTCCTCCATCACCTTTCCCTACGGCGGCGCGGGTCCGGAGTACGATCCGGCGTGCTATCCGGCAGGTGCAATCGCCGTGCAGTCCTATCGGCACACCCACTACGAGAAGGACCGCGCTGGCCTGACGGCCGACTTCGAGTGGAGCGCCGACTTTCAGGGCGTAGAGAACGTGCTGCGTGGCGGCATCTGGTATGAGGACGGCCAGCGCGACGAGTGGCGCGACTGGCACAAGATCACCGATACCCGGGTCGGGTTCGAGTTCGACGACCCTGCGTACTGGCGCCAGTACGATCGGGAATATCCCCAGGACACCTTCAAGTGGTATCTGGAGAACAGCCTCGGAATCGGCCCGGTCACCGCGACGCTCGGCATCAAGCAATTCGATGCCACCGTGGAGCGTGACGACGTCTTTGGCGCGACTGCCGATGCCGAGATCGACTCCGATTCAGACGTGCTGTTCTCCGGTGGTCTGATCTACCGCACTCCGGTGGATGGCCTGGAGCTGTTTGCCGGCTACGCGGAGAACTACAAGGCAATCGCAGACAGCATCCTGGAAGCGCCGGATTCGAATCTGGCCGTGTCCCCCGAGAGTGCGACCAACTACGACATCGGCTTCCGCTATGTCGGCGACCGTCTGGCTGTTGCGGTCACCTACTACGATATCGAGTTCGATGATCGGATCTTCTTCCTGTCGGCCGAATCGGTGACGGGTCCCGACTATCTCTCCGGTGACAACGGTTCGTACTTCAACGCCGGCGGAATCGAATCCGATGGCGTCGAGGTGTCCGCCAGCTACGAAGTCAGTGAGACCCTGTCGATTTACGCGGCGTACACCATGAACGAGTCGACCTACATCGGTACCGGTGATCCTCTGGTGGATGCAGCTCAGGGTGTGACGCCGGGCAATGACGTCGTCGGTGTGGCTGAGAATCTGTTCGTGCTGTCCTTCGATTGGGTTCGCGGTCCGATCGCTGCAGGGATCTCCGGGAAGTACACGGACGAGCGTCCGGTCACCCTCGACAACGGCTGGATTGCCGAAGACTACTGGATGGTGGATGCCTACCTGAACCTGTCGGGCGGCGAGTTGAATCCCGCACTGCAGGGCATAGAGGCGGCGCTGGTCGTCAACAACCTTTTGGATAAGAACTACCTGGGAGGAATTTCCGGACAAGGTGCCTGGATCGGCGCGCCGCGTACCGTTGCCCTGTCAATCTCGGCGACGTTCTGATGTGCGTCCTAGGAGTGGCTCGAGCGGCAGGTCCGTCGGAAGTCGATGACCATCTCTAGCACGCGGCGTCGGGTCCTGCTCGGTCTCACGGCCGCCGCGGCTTGGCCGGCTGGTGCCGGGCGGACGGCTGCGGCCGTCTCCGACCCGGCGCCGTTTCTCCACGGGGTGGCGAGCGGTGATCCCGATGCCACCAGCGTGGTCCTCTGGACCCGCGTTTCCGGCGCCGACCGGCCCACGATCGTGAGCTGGGAGGCTGCCCGGGACGAGGCGTTTGCCGACGCGGTGACCGCGGGAACAGTCACCACGGACGCGCGGCGGGATTTCACGGTCAAGGTCATTGCACGGAACCTCGATCCCGGACAGAGATACTTCTACCGGTTTCGAATGGGCAGCGTGACATCCCGGGTCGGTCGCACGCGCACTCTGCCCGCCGGGCACATCGAACGCCTGGGCATTGCCGTGGCGTCCTGCTCGAACTATGCGTTCGGGCATTTCAACGCCTACGATGCGATCGCCCGCGATCCGGAGGTCGAGTTCGTCCTCCACCTGGGCGATTACATATACGAGTACGGTCGCGACGGCTGGGGCGCCACCGTTGCCATGGCGCTGGGCCGTGAGCATCAACCGCCCCACGAAATCGTCACGTTGGACGACTATCGAATCCGGCATGCCCAGTACAAGGGTGATGCCGGTGCTCGGGCCATGCACGCGGCCCTTCCGATGATCCCGATCTGGGACGATCACGAGAGCACCAATAATCCCTGGATGTCCGGCGCAGAGAACCATCAGGCCGACGAAGGCGATTGGGATTCACGGCGGCGCAATGCCCTGCGCGCCTACTATGAGTGGATGCCGATCCGCGACCCGGGTCCGCATGGCATGCGGTCTGCGTACTGGCGCCACTTCGAGTTCGGCGACCTGGCTTCGCTGATTACGCTGGAGACCCGCCACACCGGGCGCAGCCGTCAGATCGAGTACGCTGAGCACCTGCCGTCTCTGGCGACCAGAGACGACGCGGTGCGCTTCGAGCAGGAGGTGCTCGCGGCACCGGATCGTCACATGCTCGCCGATGAGATGACGGCTTTCCTGCGGCGCGCGTTGGCAGGTGCGGTTGCCGCCGACCGGCCCTGGCGCCTGATCGGAAACCAGATTCCGTTGGCGCGCGTCCGCGTACCGCCCCTGCACGAGACGCCGTTGGCGGCGCGCGCTGCCGATCCGGCCTATCCTGCGGCGGCCGCGCTAGCCGAGCTTGTGCAGCTCGGCAGGCTGCAGCTACCGATCTACCTCGACACATGGGACGGCTATCCGGCGGCCCGGGAAGAATTCTACGCTGCCTGTGCGGCCAGCGGCGTGACCGACCTGCTGGTGCTGACCGGCGACTCGCACGCGTTCTGGGCCAATCGGCTGGCGACCGCTTCCGGCCGGCCCATGGGGCTGGAGCTCGGTACCGCCGGGATCAGCTCGCCGGGTGACTTTGAGCGGTTCGGCAGCGCCGCCAGCAGCCTGCTGGATCAGCGTCTGGTCGCACACAACCCGGAGGTGGTCTGGACCGACAACACCCACCGTGGCTACCTGCGCGTGGTGCTGGAGCGCTCGGTCGCGCGAGCCGACTTCGTTGCGGTCTCGCGCGTCGACCGGCCGGAATATCACAGCAGAGTGCTGCGCAGCGATCGGATTCTCAGGCAGAACGGTACGCTGGCCTACGGCCCGGCTGAGCCGGCATGACGCTATGGCGCCAGCCCTCTGCCACGATCATCGCCCCCCGCCGTCGTCAGCCCAGCGTCACCTCACCCTCCGCCCACGCACGGATCAGGTGGTGGGCGATGGCGATGTCGCCGGGCACCTTGAAGTCGGCATGCTCGCCGGCCAGCGCGGCGCGAATGGCATCGCGGTCGAACCAGCGGACGTCGTGCATCTCCTCGGCGTCGATGGTGATGTCCGTGCTCTCGGCGACGCCGTGGCAGCCGATCATCAGCGACGACGGGAATGGCCACGGCTGCGAGGAGTGATAACGCACCTCGCCGACGATGATGCCGGCTTCCTCCTTGGTCTCGCGGCGCACGGCCTCCTCGATGGACTCGCCCTGATCGACGAAGCCGGCCAGCGCCGAGAACATGCCGATGCGCACCAGGGGCCCCTTGCTCTGACCGAGCAGGCAGCGATCGCCGTCGACGATGAGCATGATCGCCACCGGGTCGGTGCGCGGAAAGTGATTGGCGGAGCAGGCCGGGCACTCGCGCACGTGGCCGCCCTTGCCCTGCACCGTGCGCTCGCCGCAGACGCTGCAGTACTGGTGGCTGTAGTGCCAGCCGACCTGCGCGCGCGCCTGGGCCAGAATGCCCGTCTCCGGGCCGGGCAGTGCCATCGCCGCGCTTCGCGACTCCTGGAACGACACCCCGGTGGGCAGGTTGAGCTCGTGGTTCGGGTCGTGCACGGCCGAGATGTCCTGGGCGAAATGGGCCACACCCTCACCGTCGAGACCGAGGAACACGGGCGGCACGTTCAGGTCGAGCCAGCGCACGTCGTCGTGCTTGAGCCAGGCGAGGCGCGGGGTCGGGCCGAGGCCGTCCACCAGCACGTTGAGCTTGTGCAGCGGCAGAATGCGTGAGTCCGGCGCGCGGGCGGCGGCGTCCAACCACGCGGGGTCCCGGCGCCTGGCGTCGCCGCGGTCGAGGGGATTGCCGGCGAAGGTGTGAACGTAAGACAAGGGCGAACTCCTGATCTCGTGATAAGGCCGTGGTGTAGGGCGCATTGTACGACGCTGAGGTCGCGGCGTGGCGGGCTGCAGCCGCGCAGTCAGTCGGCAGCCGCCGCCTGCAGCAGCAGCTCGACGGTGGCATCCGGTTGCTCCTGCTGCACCCAGTGTCCGGCATCGGCGATGAGGCGGGTGCCCCGGTAGTCGGCCGCCGCCCGCTGCTCCAGGCGCTCGAGGGCACCCGGCGTCTGGTAGTTGCCCCAGTCGGCGGCGCCGCTGACGAACCAGCATGGAATGGAGATGGGCTTGCCGTAGAGCATGGCCAGCTCGCCGCGCAGGGCCGGATCATGGGTGCAGCGGTACCAGTTGAGCCCGCCCTGAAAGCCGGTGCGGGCGTATTCGGCTGCGTAGACCTCGAGCTCGCTGTCGGTCAGCCAGCCGGGTGCCTGTGACGGCATCGCAGCCGCCACGGTCTCCGGCATGGTCCGGTCGGCGGCCATGACGTAGTAGGTGGGCAGGCGCGCGAGCTGGTCCGCCTTCCATCCGGACAGGGGGTATGGCCGGTTCTCGGCCCAGTCCGCCGACTTCATGTGGAAGTAGGCACGCAGAAAGTTGGCGAGGCCCTGGGGTGCTTCCAGCAGCTCGGTGTTGGCGGTGCGCTGTGAGTAGTACGCCTGGTAGTGCTGACGTGGAGGGGACAGCGCCCGCAGCGCGGCGTCCATGTCGAAGCTGGGAGTGCCCAGGCCGGGCGCGCCGGGGAAGGGCGCGCTCATCAGCACCAGCCGCTCGATGAGGTCGGGACGCAGCATCGCCGTGTAGGCCGCCAGCGGTGAGCCGAAGTCGTGACCGACCAGGCAGTGCACGCGCTTGATCTCCAGCGCGTGCAGCAGGGCCACCAGGTCCTTCACCAGGTTGAGGGTGCCGAACGGGCGCAGGTCGGCATCGTAGTCCGGGCTCCAGCCGGTGGTGCGGCCGTAGCCGCGCAGGTCGGGGGCGATGACGTGGTAGCCGGCGGCCGCCAGGGGGCCGATGACCTTGCGCCAGCCGAACGCCAGATCGGGGAAGCCGTGCAGCAATAGCATGCAGGGGTCGCCGGCGCGGCCCCCTTCGAGCAGGTGCAGCTCCAGGCCGTTGACGCCGCTCACGTAGCGGCTGCGCACGTCCGCCGGCAGGGTCAGATCGGACAGCATCTTTCTTTGCGTCTCCGCATGGGGCCGATGACTCTAAGCGTATCCCCGCATAGCCTGCAGGCCCAGCGGCTGCCGAGAATTCCGGACGCATCGCCTTGGGGGCGCCTGCCGTCGTATGACCACGCGCAACTTCCGCTATCTGTTCCAGCCGTCGTCGGTGGCCCTGATCGGCGCCAGCCGCAGGCCGGGCTCGGTGGGTTCGGTGATTGCCGGTAACCTGCTGCGCGGCGGCTTCGCGGGCCCAGTGCTGCCCGTCAATCCAAACTGTGAGTCGGTGGCCGGCGTGCTGTGCTATCCCAACGTGGCCGCTCTGCCGGTGACGCCCGACCTGGCCGTCATCGCCACGCCGGCGCCCACCGTGCCCGGGTTGCTGACGGCGCTCGCGGCCCGCGGCACCCGTGCCGCGGTCATCATCAGCGCCGGGTTCGGTGAGGTGGCCGGGGCGGACGGCGCGCGGCTGCAGCAGGCGCTGCTGGACGCGGCGCGGCCGAGCCTGATGCGTCTCGTGGGCCCCAACACGGTGGGCATCCTGGCGCCCAATCACGGCCTGAACGCCAGCTTCTCGCATCTGGCCCCCGACCCGGGGCACCTGGCCTTCGTCAGCCAGTCCGGCGCGGTAATCACGGCCGTCATCGACTGGGCGCAGCCGCGCGGCATCGGCTTCTCGCACCTGGTGTCGCTCGGCGGCATGCTCGATGTGGACGTGGGCGACATGCTGAACTACCTCGCCAACGACGAGCAGACCCACGCCATCCTCCTGCATCTGGAAGGCGTCCGTCACGCCCGCAAATTCATGTCGGCCGGCCGCGCCGCAGCCCGCAGCAAGCCGGTGCTGGTGGTGAAGACCGGCCGCTATCCCCGCAGCGCCCAGGCTGCCGCCACCCATACCGGCGCGCTGGCCGGCAGCGACGACGTCTACGAGGCCGTATTCCGCCGCGCCGGCATGCTGCGGGTGGACGATCTCGAGGGGCTGTTCGCGGCCGTGGAAACCCTGGCCGATCTCACGCCGCCGCGGGGCAGGCGGCTCGGCATCGTCACCAACGGCGGTGGCATGGGCGTGCTGGCGGCCGACGAGCTGATCGGCCGCGGCGGCGAGCTCGCGGCGCTGTCGGACGCCGCCATGGTCGAGCTGGACACGGTGCTGCCCGCCAACTGGTCGAGGCAGAACCCGGTCGACGTCATCGGTGACGCACCGCCCGAGCGGACCGGGGATGCGGTGCGCGTGCTGCTGAACCACGCCGCGGACATGGACGCGCTGCTGGTGCTCAACTGCCCCACGGCGGTGGCGGCGCCCGCTGCCTGCGCCGAGGCTCTGGTGGCGGCGCTGGACGGCGGCGCGCCGATTCCGGTGCTGACAAGCTGGGTCGGTGAGGCCACCGCCGCCGCCGGCCGTCGGGTGCTCAATGCCCACCGGCTGGCCACCTACGACTCGCCCGGTCGGGCCGTGGCCGCCTTCATGCAGCTCGTCGACTATCAGCATGGACAGGCGCTGCTGCGTGAGGTGTCACCGGCCGCGCCGGACGGCCTGGTCGTCGATCGTGATCGCGCCCGCGCCATCGTCAGCGCAGCCCTGGAGGGTGCCGCGGAGGCCTGGCTGACCGAGGCCGAAGCCAAGAATCTGCTGGCCGCCTACGGGGTGCCGGTCACGCCGACCCGGTTCGCCCGCACGCCGGAACAGGCGGGTGAGCTGGCCGCCGAGATGGCCGGTAGCGTGGTGCTGAAGATCGTCTCGCCCGACATCGTCCACAAGTCCGATGCCGGCGGCGTGCTGCTCGACCTGAACGGCGCGGAGGCGGTGACTGCGGCGGCGCGAAACATGCAGCAGCGCATCGCAGCGTCGCTTCCCCAGGCGCGCCTCGAAGGCTTCACCGTGCAACCCATGGAGCGGCGCAGCGGTGCCCATGAGCTCATCGTCGGCGCCACCGTAGACAGCCAGTTCGGACCGGTCATGCTGTTCGGCGAGGGCGGCACCGCGGTGGAGGTGATTCGCGACCGATCGCTGGAGCTGCCACCGCTGAACCACCGGCTGGCGCGCGACATGATCGCCCGCACCAACATCCATCGGCGCCTGCTCGCCTATCGCGGGCGGCCGGCGGCCGACATCGATGGTGTGGCCAATATTCTTGTGCAGGTCGCGCAGCTGGTCATCGACCTGCCGGAGGTGGTCAGTCTGGACATCAACCCGTTGCTGACCGACGCGGCGGGCGCGGTGGCGCTGGATGCCCGGATCCGGCTGCGTCGGGCAGCTCCTGACGCTGCCGACCGCCTGGCCATCTGTCCCTATCCCGGCGAGCTGGTGCAGCCGTTGACGCTGCCGGACGGTGGCGTCCGGCTGCTGCGGCCGGTGCTCCCGGGAGACGCACCGGGCATCCGGGCCGTGCTGGCCGGCCGGGTCAATGCACGGATCCTGGCAGCGCGCCTCACCCAGATCGACTTCGACCGCGAGATGGTGCTGGTGGCGACCGAACCCGGTCCGGCCGGCATCGCGCCGGTCTACGGCGTGGCCCGGTTGCTGGCAGACCCGGAGAATCACGCGGCGGAAGTCTCTCTGCTGTTACTTGAGGGTGACCCGGACAAGACGTTGAACGCATCGCTGCTCGAGGCCATGGTGCGCTATGCCCGAACCCGGGGCCTGGCGGAGCTCTGGAGCCAGGTGGCGGGCTCGGACGGCGCGGTGCGCGACCTCTGCGCCGGCGCCGGTTTCAGCGAGCAGCCGGTCAGCGGTGGCGAAGCATGCAGCCGCTGGCGATTGGATCTGCAGGCATGACTCGGCGGGAATCGATGATGGCGACCAACACATTCGCGCACTGCGACGACCTCGGGCCGGAGAAGGTCATGGAGCTCTATGACCCGGCCACCGGCTTGAACGCCATTCTGGTGGTGGACAACGTCGCCGCCGGGCCGGCCATCGGCGGCGTGCGCATGGCGGCGGACGCGACCACGGAGGAGTGCGCGCGGCTCGCCCGGGCCATGACCCTGAAGAATGCCATGGCCGGTCTGCCGCACGGCGGCGGCAAGGCCGTGATCGTGGCCGATCCGGCGATGCCGGCGGCGGCGAAGGAACGCCTGGTGCGCAGCTTCGCCCACGCCATCGGCGACGTGCGCGACTACATCGCTGGCCCCGACATGGGCACCGACGAGCATCTGATGGCCTGCCTGCGCGACGTCAACGGCCGGGCCGTGGGCCTGCCGCGTGAGCTGGGCGGCATCCCGCTCGACGAGATCGGGGCCACCGGCTTTGGCCTGACGGTGGCGCTGGAGGCCAGCGCAGAGCAGGGTGGGGTGGCGCTCGATGGCGCCCGGGTGGTGGTGCAGGGGTTCGGCTCGGTGGGCCAGCACGCCGCTCGATTCCTGGCCGCGCGCGGTGCCAGGCTGGTCGCGGTATCCGACAGTCAGGGTGCGCGTGCGGCTGCGGACGGGTTTGACCTCGACGCGCTGCTGGCGTGGAAGGCGGCCGGCCACAGCGTCGCCGGCTTTGCCCAGGGTACGGCGCTCGATGCTGACGATCTCATCGCGGTCACCTGCGACATCTGGATTCCGGCGGCGCGCCCCGACGTGATCCGCGAGGACAACGTGGCGCGCCTCGACGCCCGGGTGGTGGCGCAGGGGGCGAACATTCCCGCCACGCCGGGAGCGGAGCGGATGCTGGCCGAGCGCGGCGTGCTGGTGCTGCCCGACTTCGTCGTCAACGCCGGCGGCGTGATCTGCGCCGCGGTCGAGTACCACGGCGGCACCGAGGCTCAGGCCATGGCCAGCATCGAGGAGAAGATTCGCACCAACGTCAGGGCGGTGCTGACCCGCGCGGCGGCGACCGGCGCGCTACCCCGGCAGGTTGCTCAGGCGCTGGCGCGGGAGCGGGTGCTGCGGGCCATGAGCGTGCGGCGTACCTGGTAACCCCCCGGACTCCGATTTCGTTGCTACCATCAAGAGAAGAACTGTGACTTCGGTCACAGAACCGTCGCGATGAAGTTCGCACCATGATTGCCGACGCATTCGCACGAGGAAAGGGCTGTGGCGAGAAACCTGGGACGATTCGAAGGCAGGCTGTTCTCCGAGGACGGCTGTCTGTTCATGGTCGTGCATGCCGACGAAGGCGCCGGCATCGCCCGGGTCACCGCCCGGGTTGGCGCGCACACGCAGGTCATCGAGATGCCGTTTGCCGACATGGTCAGGCGGGTCACCTCGGGATCCGCGCTCGTGCTCGACAACATCAACGGGCCCGACTTCGTGCGCCGGCTGCAGAAGAAGAAGGACGGCTGGCACTTCACCACGCGTGAGGGGCTCATGGGGCCGTTCGAGTCCGAGGAGTTCGCGGCCCGTCAGCTCACCCGCTACATCCTGCGCATGCAGACGGAGCCCAATCCCGCGCCGGCCGTGGCTGCGGCTGCGCCGCCGAAGCGTGCCGACAAGCGAACGCCGGCCAGGCGCTCCGCAGATCGTCCGCAGAGCGTGGCCACGCTGTAGCCGGCCCGGGACGCTACGATGACCGGGGCCTGCGCATCCGGTCGGACTGGCGAACGGCGCCGAGCATGAGCAGTCCGCCCGCCACGATGCACGCCACCGCGAACCAGCCGCTGGCGGCAAAGCCGCCGATGTCGCTGATGGCGCCGCCCACGAACGGCGCGATGGCGCCGCCGAGCAGCACGAACGCCGGGTGCGAACCGGTGAGACGGCCGGTCTGATCGAGCCTCGACAACACCCCCAGCGCGATGGGCATCATGGCGATCGGCAGGGTGGCGAAGATCGGTCCGGCGATGAAGAATTCCATGGGCGTATCGGCGTTGGCCAGCAGCACGGCGAATACGGCCAGCGCGATGAGCACGCCGAAGATAGGTCCGGTGGCGGCCATTCGGCTGCCCAGATAGCCGGCGATCAGCGGCGCAATGATGCCGAATACGCCCCCGGCCATGAACACGTAGCCCACCACCTCCGGGCTGAGCGGCACGCTGCGGCCGATGGTGACGAGGAACAGCGCCAGGGTGCCATGGCCGAAGAAGATCAGACCCATGCCTGCCAGCGCCAGCCAGCCGCTGCGGGGCACGGGCGGCACCACCGCATCCGCCCGTGGTGGTACCACGGGCGGCAGCCTCGGCAGGGTTCGCAGGCAGGCGAACGCGAACAGCGACATGAAGGCATAGGTCAGATAGAGCCCGTCCAGCTCGCTGGCGATCTGCGGCAGGGGCAGATGCTCGTGCAGGCGCAGCGACCGTGGCAGCACGTAGGCGATGACGATGCCCATCACGCCCACGGACGAATTGATCACCCCGAACGTCATCTCCGGCTGGTCGGACCGGCCCGCGGTCGCCATGGTGGTGGCCACCACGGCGCCCAGCGCGAATCCGGCCGGCGCGCGACACAGAAACAGCCACATGACGTCGGGCACCAGGATGGAAACGAGATTCAGCACGATGATGGCCGAGACGCCCGCGGTGTAGACCACTCTGGCGTTCATGCGCGGTGCCAGCCCGGCAAAGACCAGCGAGCCCAGCGCGATGGACGCCATCTCGGCGGAGGCCACGAAGCCGGCGAGGGTGTTGCTGGCCGCGAACGACACCGTGATGGCGTCGACGTTGAAAGCCATGCCGAGGGATGCCACGAAGGCGAGGATCATGACCGCCGTCAGCGAGACGAGTTGCAGCCTGGTGAAGGCGATGCGGGCGGCTGGCTCGCTGGCCGCTGGCGAGCCGGCAACGCCTGGCGTGGCGACGCCCGGCGTCGCGACGGTATCACTCATGAACGACGTCCTCCCCCTGAGCCGGTAAGCAAACCGCAAAACGGAGAGGAAAGAAAGCCGCGCCGGCGTCTGCCTGCGCGCCGCCTTCGCGTTGGTTAGACTGGGCCGTCAACGGCCCGGCCGGAGCGGAGCACTGCGTGGCCCACAACATCGACTATCACGTTCACGGCGAGTCCCTGCAGTACCTCGAGGTGGATCTGGATCCTGGCGAGACCATCGTCGCCGAAGCGGGAACCCTCATGTACATGACCGACGGCATCCGCTTCGAAACCCGGATGGGCGACGGATCGGAGAGCGGCGTGGTCGGCAAGCTGTTCGGAGCGGCCCGGCGTCTGCTGACGCGCGAATCGCTGTTCATGACCCACTTCACCAACGCCGGGCGGGACAGGGCACAGATCGGCTTCGCCGCTCCCTATCCCGGGCAGATCGTGCCCGTAGCGCTCGGTGCCGTCGGCGGCGAGATCCTGTGCCAGAAGGATGCCTTCCTCTGCGCCGCCAAGGGCACCAAGGTGTCGGTGGCGTTTCAGAAGCGGCTGGGGGTCGGGTTCTTCGGTGGCGAAGGCTTCATGCTGCAACGGCTGCGCGGCGACGGCACCGTGTTCGTGCATGCCGGCGGCACCCTGATGAACCGCCGTCTCCAGGGCGACCGGCTGCGGGTCGACACGGGCTGCATCGTCGCCTTCCAGAGCGGCATCGACTACGACATCGAGCTTGCCGGAGGCCTGCGCTCCATGCTGTTCGGCGGCGAGGGCGTTTTCCTGGCGACCCTGGAGGGGCATGGCCAGGTCTGGCTGCAGTCGCTGCCGTTCGCCCGCCTGGCGGATCGGGTGCTGGAGAACGCGGTGCACCTGAAGCAGGACGACCGCGGCTGAGGTCGGCTAGCGATCCCGCGCCCGCGCCGCCCGGTACCATCCGAGAGCGAGCCATATCACCAGCATCAGGCCGCCGGCCAGCCAGCGCCCAGGCGCGTGGTGGCCGCATGGCGGTGGTCTCCCGGGCAGGCATCCGAGTGCGGCGCCGAGTCTACGGGCACCGGGCCAGGCCGACTGTCGCCGGGAAGACAGTTGACCTACCATGCCCCGCTTTGCAGAACCGCAGGCACGCCTTCGATGACCCAGCCCTTCGACGCCCTGACCTTCGCCCGCGGCCCGGCCATGAAGAATCGCTTCATGCTGGCGCCGCTGACCAATTCCCAGAGCCATGACGACGGCCGCCTGTCGGACGACGAGTTCCAGTGGCTGACCATGCGCGCCCAGGGCGGGTTCGGCCTGACCATGACCTGCGCCGCTCACGTGCAGGCCGAGGGTCGAGGCTTCGCTGGCCAGCTCGGCATCTTCGGTGATCAGCACCTGCCCGGCCTCGAGCGCCTGGCCACCGCGATCCGCGACGCCGGCAGCGTGTCGTCGGTGCAGCTTCACCATGCTGGCATGCGCTCGCCCAAGGACCTTATCGGCACCACGCCGCTGTGCCCGTCGGTGAACGAGGAGTTCGGCGCCCGGGCCATGACCACGGCGGAGGTGGAGCGGCTCATCGAAGACTTCATCGTCGCCGCCGCGCGCGCCGAGCGCGCCGGCTTCGACGGTGTGGAGCTACATGGCGCCCACGGCTACATTCTCTGCCAGTTCCTGTCGGCGGAGATCAACCATCGCGACGACCGCTTCGGCGGCAGCCTGGAAAACCGCGCCCGGCCGCTGCTCGACATCATCCACGGCATCCGTGAGCGCTGCCGGCCAGATTTCCAGCTCGGCGTGCGGCTGTCGCCCGAGCGCTTCGGCATGGACCTCACAGAGGTGCGCGAGCTGGCGCAGCGGCTGATGCGCGAGGACGCCGTCGACTACCTGGACATGTCGCTATGGGACGTGTTCAAGGAGCCCGAGGACGAGGCGTTCAAGGGAAGCAGCCTGATGTCGTGCTTCACCGCGCTCGACCGCGGCCGGGTGCGCCTGGGCGTGGCGGGCAAGATCGGCCGGCCGGCTGACGTGCAGGCCTGCCTCGATGCCGGCGTCGACTTCGTGCTGCTCGGCCGCGCCGGCATCCTGCGCCACGACTTTCCCCGCCAGGCCGAGCACGACCCGGATCTAGCGCCGGTGGCGCTGCCGGTCACCCGTGCCTACCTCCGCGACCAGGGCCTCGGCGAGACGTTCGTCAGCTACATGAGCCGGTGGCCGGGCTTCGTCGCCGACCCGGCGGATTCCTGATCAGGGTCGCGGCGCGGCACGCTGCCGCAGCGCGACCTCCGTACTTCTCCTTATACCGTCAAGCGTGACGGTTTCCTAGCTTTGCAGGCATCCGACCACTGCTGCGAGCGGGAGACCACCATGATCGAGACCAAAACGGGCACCGACCGGTCCGCCGGTGTGACCTACCAGAGCCTGCTGGACGAAGACAGCCACCCTGTGCCGGACATCATGCGGGTGGAGTCGCCCATGCCGCCCGGACCCACCAAGGTGCCGGCGGAGCAGTACTACTCGAAGGCGTTCCACGATCTCGAGGTCGAGAAGGTGTGGAAGCGGGTGTGGCAGATGGCCTGCCACGAAGACGACATTCCGGAAGTCGGCGACTACACCCTCTACGACATCGCGCACCTGTCGTTTCTGGTGGTGCGAACGGGAGAGGACGAGTTCAAGGCGTATCACAACGCCTGCCTGCATCGGGGCCGGCAGCTCAAGCAGCACGGCGGTAAGCGCGCCCGGGAGTTCCGCTGCGCCTTCCACGGCTGGGCCTGGAACACCGACGGCTCCCTGAAGGAGGTGCCGTGCCACTGGGACTTCCCCACCGTGACCGCGGAAGAATACGGCCTGCCGGCGGTGAAGGTTGGCCGCTGGGGCGGCTTCGTGTTCATCAACCCGGACGACAACGCCGAGCCGCTGGAAGCCTTTCTCGGCAACCTGTCGGAGCAGTTTCCGAACCTGCCCTACGAGCGGCGCCACAAGGTGGCGCACGTGCACAAGGTGCTGCGCTGCAACTGGAAGATCGCCCAGGAGGCGTTCAGCGAGGCGTATCACGTTATCGCCACGCATCCGACGATTCTGGAATCCATCGGCGACGCCAACACCCAGTACGACGTGTTCGGCAACTACTCCCGGGCCATGTCGCCGAACCTGGTGAAGAGCCCCCACGTGGATCGTGACTGGGGCCATCTGGAGGGCGCGCGGATGTACACCCGGCTGCGCCACGCGCTCACCGGCCACGTCTACGAGATGGGCAATGACGGTCTGGTGCATGTCACCAACCACAAGGGCGAGGTCAGCAAGTTCAACAGCGACGCCACCTGGGTGGAGGGGCCGTTGACCCACGCCGATCCCAACATGGTCAACTGGGTCGGCGGCAAGCAGCTTCCCGGGGCCAACGTGGTGCCGCTGAACCCGCCGCCCAAGGTGCCCAGGGGCAAGAACCTGCGTCAGGTGGCTGCTGAGCCGGTGCGGGCGTCGTTCCGCCGCGTGCTGGGCGATCTCATGGATCAGGTGAGCGACGCCGAGTTGCTCGACTCGATCTACCTGACCGTGTTTCCCAATTTTCACCCCTGGGGCTCGTTCAACCAGATCGTCTACCGGTTCCGGCCCAACGGCGACAACCCGGAGGAGTGCATCATGGAGTGCATGTACCTGGCGCCGACGCCGCCCGGCGAGAAGCGGCCGCCGGCGGCGCCCGTTCACCATCTGGGGCCCGACGACGACTGGGTGGATGCGCCGGAGTTGGGTATGCTCGCCAAGGTGTTCAACCAGGACGTGGTGAACATGCCGGAGATGCAGCGCGGCTTGAAGACCCTGAAGCGGCCGGAGATCATCTTCGCCAACTACGGCGAGACCAAGCCCCGGCACTTCCACAAGCTGCTGGATGAATGGATCGCGAAGCCCTGACCATCGGAGGTTCCATGGCCCAGACCCCCTACGAGATCCTCGGCGCGGACGGCGTGCGCAGGCTCGCGGACGCCTTCTACGAGGCCATGGACAGCCTTCCGCAGGCAGCGGACATCCGCGCCATGCACGCGGCGAACCTGGACGACATCAAGCGCAAGCTGGCGGCCTATCTCACCGGCTGGATGGGCGGTCCGCCCGTCTATCTGGCGCTGACCGGCACGGTGTGCCTGACCGACCCGCACGCTCCGTACCACATCGGCCCGAAGGAACGCGATCAGTGGCTGCTGTGCATGGACCAGGCGCTCGAGCGCATTGGCGCCAGCGAAGAGCTGAAGGCCATGCTCAAAGATCCCTTGTTTCGGGTCGCCGAGACGGTGCGCAATCAGGAATCATCCGAGCGCAGGCCCAGAGACCCCAACATCATCGCCGTGGGTTGAGACCCGCCCGGGCGGTCGCCCTGTCGAATCCGACAGGAGTCGCCGGGCCGCCGGCTGGGTACAATCCGGTCGGCACCGGACAGGGTCTACCACCAGGGGTCCGGGATGTTGCCACCGGCTACGTAACTGGTGGTGCATTCTCGTAGCGTAGTTCGAAGGCCATACAGGTCTTCGCCGCGATCGAAAATTAGAGGGGAATCTACAGATGTCTACTTCAGGAACCTCCTTGGGGAGGAAGACGGCCGCGTTTGCTGTGCTGACAGCGGCGCTGGTGCCGGCGGCAGTGTCTCAGGCCGCGATCGAAGAGATCGTGGTGACCGCCCGAGCGGTCGAAGAGTCGGTACGGGACATTCCCGTGGCGATCACGGCGGTGTCGGAAGACCGGATGAACAAGTTCGGCCTCGAGAGCATGACCGATCTGGAAGCCCTGACGCCGCAGCTATCGGTGTTCCGGGCGGGCAACGGCAGCGCCGCGTCGGTGCAGATCCGCGGCATCGGCTCGACCACCACCAGCATCGGCATCGAGCAGTCGGTGGCGATCATGATCGACGGCGTCTACTACCCGCAGGGCCGGGCCATCAACGAGGGCCTGTTCGACACCAGTCAGGTGGCGGTGCTGAAGGGCCCGCAGGCGCTCTACTTCGGCAAGAACGCCACCGCCGGCGTGGTCTCGGTGATGACCAACAACCCCACCGACGAGTTCGAAGCCAGCGTGCGCTTCAACAACGAGTTCGAAACCAAGGACCGCACCGTCGAAGGTGTCATTTCCGTGCCGGTGAACGAGAAGCTGGGCGTGCGCCTGGCCGTGCAGGCCTCGGACATGAAAGAGGGCTGGATCGAGAACAACGCGGCCCCCGGTGGCGACTTCTACAACACCGTCGATGCCGCAACCTTCACGCCGCAGGCATTCTTCAATCCGACCGCGGGCAAGTACTGGCCCCAGGAAGAAACCCTGTTCGCCCGGCTGACGGTGGCCGGCGATCTGTCGGAGCGCTTCAGCTACAACGTCAAGGTGAACTACGCCGAGTTCGAGCAGGGCACGCCCAGCGGCGCCCTGGAGCTGTTCGACTGCAGCACCCTGAGCGGCATTGCTCACACCAGCGCGCTGGTGTCGCCGCAGCCCCCGGGCCGGCAGACGCCGCTGCGCCAGCCTGTGGCCCTGCCTACGGTAGACTGCAGCCCTGACGGCCGCCGCGGCTACAACAACGTGCCCCCCGAGATCGCCCGTACCAACAAGCTGCTGAATCAGTTCGGCGGCCCGGACGGCGACTACTACGAGTCTTACTCCATCACCAGCACCTTCGATTGGGCTTTTGATCAGTTCGACCTTCAGGCCGTGCTCAACTACCACGACCAGGAAGCCAAGTGGGTGGGCGACCAGGACGCCACCGCGGTCACCGCGATCTTCGCCGGCGAGCGCAACACGTTCGACAACCTGTCGGGCGAGTTCCGCGCCGTGACCCGGTTCGCGCAGCCGGTCAACTTCGTGCTGGGCGCATATCTGCAGGCGACCGACCGCTACTTTAATCAGGTGGTCAACTTCGCCGGCGCGCGCAACACGGCCGCCAACCCCAACGACGAGTTCACCGCCTACGACAAGATCTCGGAAACCGAGGGCGAGACCCGGTCTGTCTACGCCGAGGTGATCTGGGACATCAACGACGCCTGGCAGCTGACGACCGGCGGACGCTACATCCACGAGACCAAGGACTCGTTCTTCATCCAGCCCTATGTGAACCCGTTCTTCACCGGCCTGTTCACGCTGTACGATCCCGCCAACCCGGCCACGCGCGCGGTCGCGGACCAGACCTTCGAAGACTTCATTCCGGAAGCGACCCTGCGCTGGCAGGCCCGCGAGAACGTGACCCTGTACGCGGCTTACAAGGAAGGCTTCAAGTCCGGCGGCTTCTCCAACAGCGCCATCCTCAGCAACCTGTCGCCGCCGGGCTTCTTCGACTTCATCTTCGATCCCGAAGAGGTGAAGGGCGGCGAGGTCGGCGTCAAGGCGCTGCTGGCCGACGGCACCCTGCAGGCATCGTTCGAGGTGTTCTACTACGACTTCTCCGATCTGCAGGTGGACTTCTTCAACTCCGCGCAGTTCGCCTACGTGACCACCAACGCCGGTGGCTCGGAGACCGAAGGCGCCGAGCTGCAGCTCGACTGGGCGACGCCGGTGGAAGGCCTGACGCTGTCCGGCTCGATCGGCTACCTGCGCTCCACCTTCACCGACTTCGAGAGCTTCTGCTACACCGGCCAGACGCCGGCCGCCGGCTGCACGCTGCCGCCGCCGCCCGCAGGTGAAACCGCCGCGTTCCAGAACCTCGACGGTAACGATCGGCCCAACGCGCCGAAGTGGAGCGGCTTCCTGATGTTCGACTACGAGCGTCAGATCGGTTCCAACCTGGTGCTCGGCATCACCGGCAACATGCAGTTCAAGAGCAAGCTGGGCCTCATCGCCACCGATCCGGAAGCGTTGCAGTCGGGCTACGAGACCTATGATGCCAACATCCGGCTCGCTACCACCGACGGCAAGTGGCAGCTGGCCTTCATCGGCAAGAACCTGACCGACAAGTACGCGTTCCGCAGCGCCGGCGCCGTGCCGGGCACCGGCGGCAACACGGGCACCGCGGAAGGGTTCCGTTCCGACCTGCAGGGTGTGGCCATCCGCCCCCGTCAGTACGAGCTCGAGCTGACCTGGCGGTACTGATCGCCTGAGACCACGGGGCCCGCGTCGCGGGCCCCGTTCCCCATTCAGTAGTCCGTCAGGCCATGGGCGGTCCAGATACGCGCGCGCTCGCGCAGCGGGTCGGCCAGCACGTTGGCCCGAGCCTCCGCCACCTCGTCCGCACTGAGCGGCGCCGCGCCTGCCGGCACGGTGTCGCCATTGAATTCCGTCAGCATCCAGTTCAGCACCGCGGCGAGCCCGGCGTCGGACAGCGGCGCCTGGGATGCGCCCGGCACCCGGGCCAGGTAGCGGCGGCCGTCGGGATAAGCGAGCAGGCGGCCCAGGTTGCCGCGCAGCGTCGGCACCTCGGGCGGGGCACCTCGGCCGTCCGGCAGGTGGCAGCCGCCGCAGTGCAGCAGGTACTCGGCACGGGCGTCGGCAGCGGACGGCGCGGCAGACCCGGTCTCCGCGCTTGTTGCCCCACCGCTCAGGGCGAGGCCCAGCCCGGTGGCTGTCACCCAGGCGACGACCGCCGGCGCGCGCCGGCTCATGCCTCGCTCGCCGTCCCCAGCACCACAGCGACCGTGCAGTGGTAGGCGTGGCTCTTGGTGCCGAAGCACCACAGGATGTCGTTGCTCTTGGACGGGAAGTAGACCGGCTTGTCGCGCTCGGTGCGGTGGCACGAGCAGCGCTGGCAGACGGCCTTGCCGCAGCAGTCGTTGTAGGAGATGAGGTAGTCCTTGTCGTCGGCGGGGTTGTGGCAGGTGCCCACCCAGGTGATGGGTGAGGGCTCCGCACCGGGTGGGCAGCTGCTCATGGTACCGCCGCAGCAGGCGCACAGGGTGCCGCCCAGGGCGCAGTAGCGCCAGTACTCGCAGCTCTGCGGGTCGCCGATCTCCGTCAGGCCCTCGGCCGCCAGCGCGCGGGACACCGGCAGCAGCGGCAGCCACGCCGAGCCTACCAGCAGCGCGCCCATGCGGCCTAGAAAGCCGCGGCGGGACGTGTGCCGCGCCACCTGCCGGGTGCCCGTGCCGATGTGGCGATCCAGGCGCTGCAGGGCGTCCTGGAAACGGAATCGTCGATTCATGGCCGCTCCTCCATGGCGAGGTAGTGCTGCAGGGTGGGTATGCCGGTGCGCATGGCCTCGAGCAGGCTTTCCAGATGCTCGCGGGTGTTGACCAGGCCGCGGGCGGCCAGCGTGCCGTCGGCGCCGATCAGCACCGCGAACGGCAGCCGGCTGACGCCGAAGCGCATGCCCAGCGCCTGGGACAGCAGGTACGGATAGCGGTCGATCGCAAGCTCCGCGGCGTAACGGGCATGCGCCTCCGCGGCGCCGCCGTCGCTGGCGAACAGCAGGCGCAGCCGCTCGCGCCGGGCCACCGACCGCGCCACCGGCACCAGCTCGCGGCACACGGGGCAGGTTGGTGAGGTGAACAGCAGCAGGGTGGCACGGCCGTCCGCCGCGCTGCCGCCAACGGTCACCGGCTGGCCGCCGAGGTCGGTGTGGTTTTGCGCTGCGACCGCTTCGCCTACCGCGGGGCCGGTGGTGGGCGCCAGCGCGCCGGCCGGCGCGATGCGCTCGTGCAGCAGGCCCACCTGGCGGGCCAGTGCCAGCACCACCAGCGCCAGCACCACGACCAGCATCCACAGCATCACGTTGGAGACCCAAAGCAGCGTCATCGCCCCGGCTCCGCTCGCCAGGCGCGCATGGCCGCGGCGTTGCCCATGAGCTGCTGCCCGGCGAGATAGATCAAGAGCAGCGCCACCGCGGCGACGGTGGCCACGGCGTGATCGGCCCAATCCGGTACCCGGGCGGTGAGCGGCAGCGCGGGCAGCAGCGCCAGCGCCGCCAGCACGCCGTTGCGGATGACCAGGGACCATGACAGTCGGTCGCCGGCGTGGGCGGCACCGAACACGCAGCCGCAGCTCACCTCACGGCGCCCGCGCACCAGGTTGGCCGCCATGGCGCCGGCGTAGCCGATGAACAGCACCGCGCTGGCGGCCGCCGTCCAGAGCGGCAGCCAGCGGCTCAGCCAGCCGACGGCCAGGGCCAGCTCGATCAGGCCTATGCCGATGCCGGCCGCGGCGATGCTGGATGGCGGCAGCATACGGTAGTCGGCGAGCACGGCTCGAAACCGGATGACGTTGGCCAGCTTGTCGTAGGCGCCGGCGCCGAACAGCACGGCGAAGGCCAGGGACAGCGCGGCGGCGACGACCGGGTCGAGCATGCTAAAAGCCCTGCAGGGTCAGCGCATCCACGCCCGGCTCCGCAATGCTTCGCAGCAGCCGGGTGCTGCGCAGATCGTACACGTGCAGCGGGCCGCCGCGCTCCGCGGCCACCAGCAGCGGATCGGCCGTGGGCGTGATGTGCACGCCCATGGTCGGCCCCGGCAGCGTGATGCGGGCGATGCGGCGCTGGGCCTGACGGTCGATGACCCAGGCTTCGGTGCCAGGCTCCTCGTGGGTGTCGATCTCGCCGACATGGGCGAGCACCACCATCAGGTCGAGGCCGGCGTGGTGGGCCATGAGCTGGGCGCCACCGATGCGCCAGCCCGCTTCCCGGTCGGCATCGTCGAGCAGCGACCAGGGCTCGCCCACCACGATGTCGTTGCCACGCACGGTCACCTCGAAGACGTTGCCCTCGTAGGAAGCCAGCAGCCATCCCTGCGGGACAGCCACGGGCCGGTCGAACACCGGGTCGGTCTCGACGTCGAAGAACGGGGCGCTGCGCAGGCGCGCCGCCTCCTGACCGCTGCGGTCGAGGCGCAGGAGCTGCAGGGTGCCGTCGCCGCAGAGCATGAGGAAGGCACGGTCGGGGCTGGGCAGCAGCAGCGCGCAACCCGGGGTGGAGATCTCGCCGACGAAGCGGCGCGTCTCGATGTCGACGATGCTCACCGATTGGGCGGGGGTCATGTTGAACACCGCCAGGTGCCGGTCATCGTCGAGCAGAGCGATGTAGTGGCGAAACGGCAGCACGGCAGCGATCTTCGCAGGCAGCTCGATCTCGTGCACCGGCGCCAGGGTGTCGCCGGCGTACACCGTCAGCACGTCGCTGCGATCGCCGCGAACACCTCGGCTGTAGTACGTCTCGGCCGCGTAGATCTCGCCACGGCGCGGGTTGGGCAGTACCGCCGGTGTCCATGGGGTGAGCGACAGCAGCCCCAGCATCTCACCGGTGGCGGCGTCGAACAGATTGGCCGAGCCGTCGATGCCCTTGGCGAAGAACCAGGTGGGTCGGGGCGCGTCCAGCGTGGTGATGCCGACGGACTCCGGGGCGATGTCCGCCTGGACGGACGTTGCCGGCGAGAGGAAGATCAGCCACGCCAAGCAGATCCTGAAGACGCCTGCGTTCATCCCCGCCCCCCGACGCTGATGCCCAAGGCTCAGATTCTAACGCCGGCGCGTTCCCGTTCGCTACGACTCAGCACATCAGCGGAACCAGCGCATGATCCAGTCCAGGAAGGTCATGAACGGCTGCTCCACCAGCTCCATCACCGTGCCGTCCGGGTCGTGGAAGGCGATGATGCCGCCCCAGGAGTCAGGCCCGGAGCAGCAAGGCGTGATCTCGGAGATCATCGGCACGCCCTGCGCCCGCAGCGCGGCCACGTCGGCCTCGATGTCGGAGGTGGCGAACGCCATCCGGTGAATGCCGAGATGGTTGATCGGCAGTGGGTAGGGCGGCGCGTCGTCGCCGGGCGAGATCCACTGCACGATCTTGAGCTGGGAGCCGTCGCCGCGGTGGGTGAAGCGGCCGCCGACGATCTCGAACGGCGCGTCGAAGCCCATGGCCTGGGCCACCGCCAGCGACTCGGTCGCATCCAGCGGCTCGGTGAGCTCGAAGCCCAGCATGCCGTACCAGGCGGCCGAACGCTGGTAGTCAGAGACGTTGATGTTCACCGCCCCGAGGCGCTGGATGTGGGTGGTGTCGGTGGTGTCGGTCGCGTCGACGTCGCCCTCGATTTCTCGAAGCTCGTAGAAGGTGCCGTCCGGATCTTTGAAGATGGCGAACCGGGCGCCGTTGCGGCGCTGCACAGGCGCGCTCAGAAACTCGACGCCGATGCCGGTCATGTAGGCGTAGTCGGCGTCGATGTCGGTGGTCAGCATCTCGGCGTGGGTCATGCCCAGATGGTTGAGGCGCGCGTAGGGCGGCGCGTCGTTGCGGGGAATCGTGAACTCGATCAGGTCGATCACGCCGCCGGTGAAGCCCAGACCGATCAGCTCGCCGTGCAGCAGGTAGCCGCCGGCGGCGCCTCCCTGGGAGCCGTCGTAGTCCGTGGGGGTGCGGATGCCGATGGCCTGCGCCATCTCCAGGGTGTTGGTGTCGGGGAAGCCGGACACGGTCTTGAAGCCGAGCTTTTCGTAGAACGCCTTCGACCGTTCGAAGTTGCTGACATTGGTGTTGAAGTGCACCCGCGACAGCACGTTGAGCTCGACGTCCGCGTACGGTTCGGCCGTGACGCCTGCCGCTGCCACGGTGGTGAGCAGCAGCGCCGCCCACCAACGCGCGAAGGCCGGCCTAACCAAGGACCAGCTCGGCAAACGTGCGTAGCTGGTCGACGTTGCGGGTCGACACCAGCAGCGACGTCACCGGCGTCTCCCGCCATGCCTGCAGGCGATCCTTGATGCGGTCGATGGACCCGACCAGCGAGATCTCGTCGGCGAGCTGGGTGGGCACCGCCGCGACCGCCTCGTCTTTCTTTCCACTCAGGAACAGGTCCTGGATCTTTTCGGCGGCCTCCTCGAAGCCCATGCGCTGCACCAGCTCGTTGTGGAAGTTGCGCGACTTCGCACCCATGCCGCCGATGTAGAGCGCCAGGTTCTGCTTGATGGGCGCCAGGGCCTGCTCGACGTCGTCGTTGATGATCACCGGCACGCCCTGCATGATCTCGAAGCCGGGCTTGGCATGGGCGATCTGGTCGGCGTAGACCTCCTGGCGATAGGGGGAGTAGTACAGAGGCAGCCAGCCGTCGGCGATCTCCGCCGCCATGGTCACGTTCTTCGGCCCTTCGGCCCCCAGGAAGATGGGCAGATCGGCCCGCAGCGGGTGGGTGATCGGCTTCAGCGGCTTGCCGAGCCCCCAGGATCCCGGACCCGTGTACGGCAGCGGATAGTGCTCGCCGTCGTTGGCCACCGGCTCCTTGCGCTCGAGCACCTGGCGGATGATGTTCACGTACTCGCGCGTGCGTGCCAGCGGCTTGCCGAACGGTTGCCCGTACCAGCCCTCCACCACCTGCGGGCCCGACACGCCCAGGCCGAGGATGAGGCGGCCGCCGGACAGATGATCGAGGGTCAGCGCCGCCATGGCGGTGGCCGTGGGCGAGCGCGCGGAGATCTGGGCGATGCCGGTGCCGAGACGAATGCGGCTGGTGTGGGCACCGATCCACGCCAGCGGCGTGAACACGTCCGATCCCCAGGCTTCGGCCGTGAACACCGCGTCGTAACCGAGGCGCTCCGCCTCCTGCGCGATCTCGACCATGCGCGGATCGGGGCCTGCACCCCAATAACCCATCTGCAGGCCAAGCTTCAGATCCTTCATGCGCCCCCCAGGCTTCCTTGATTGAAGCCGCCTACTCTAGCGCACAGAGGCGGTGGGGCCTACGGTTGCGCCGCACGGCCAGGGGCGATCATCCCGCGCTGCGGTGACCTGCCTGGTCGGCCTCGTCGTCCGCGTCCTCGTCGGCCACCGGCTCGAGTGCGAGGTTGGCGAACGAGCTGGCCCTGGGAGCCGCGGCCTCGACGGCTGGCGCTGGGGGTGCGGGCGGCGCGGTGCCTGCAGGGCCCGACTCCCGGAGCTTGATGCGCAGCCGCAGGTTGTTGGCGGAGTCGGCGTTCGCCAGGGCGTCTTCCAGGCTGATGCGGCCCGCGCTGTAGAGCTCGAACAGCGAGGAGTCGAAGGTCTGCATGCCGAGGTTGTCCGACTTCTCCATCACCTCCTTGATCTCGTCGAGGCGGCTCTTCAGGATCATCTCGGCAATGGTCTTGGTGCCCAGCAGCACCTCCACGGCGGCGCAGCGCTTGCCGTCCACCGTGGGCACCAGGCGCTGGCTGACGATGGCGCGGATGTTCTGGGCCAGGGCCAGCAGTAGCTGCGGCCGGCGCTCCTCGGGGAACAGGTTGATGATCCGCTCCAATGCCTGATTGGCGTTGTTGGCGTGCAGGGTCGAGATCGCCAGGTGGCCGGTCTCGGCGAACTGCAGGGCGTGCTCCATGGTCTCCCGGTCGCGGATCTCGCCGATCAGGATCACGTCCGGCGCCTGGCGCAGCGTGTTCTTCAGGGCGTTGTGGAAGCTGCGGGTGTCCACACCCACCTCGCGCTGGTTGATCAGGCTCTTCTTGTGACGGTGCACGAACTCCACCGGGTCCTCGATGGTGATGATGTGACCGCCGGAGGTCGCGTTGCGGTGGTCGATCAGCGCCGCCAGCGACGTCGACTTCCCGGAGCCGGTGCCACCCACGAACAGCACCAGCCCGCGCTTCATCATCACCACGTCCTTCAGCACCCCGGGCAGGCCCAGATCTTCGAAGCGCGGGATGTCGGTGTTGATGTTGCGCGCGACGATGCTCACCTCGTTGCGCTGCTTGAAGATGTTGATGCGGAACCGGCCGACGCCGTGGATGGACACCGCCAGATTCATCTCGAACTCGCGCGCGAACTGCTCCCGCTGCTCGTCGTCCATGATGGCGTGGGCGATCTTCTCGATTTCGCCGGGCGGGTAGGGCGTCTTGGTCAGGGGCTTGAGCACCCCCTGGAACTTGCCGCAGGGCGGGGCCCCCGTGCTGAGATACAGATCAGAGCCGTCGTTCCTGGCGAGCACGCCCAGGTACTGATCGATCGGTGTGGTCAAACCAGACTCCCCCGCAGGCCGAATCGTTTCGTTCGTTGCCCGCCAAGTATAGGAACTCCGTCCGGGCGGTCTGCGGCAGAGTGCTCAATTGAGCGCCCGCGGCGGGCCATGCAGCCCTGGGGGCTGAACAGGACGTGGGTGGTGCAGCCGCGGAGCGGATTCCCGGGTTGATTGACTCCCTGGTGTCGGTTGGTACCTTGCAGCCTGGCGCTCCGCCCACCAACGCTGCTTCGAGGTCGTCTTGATACCACTGTCGATACTGGATCTGGTTCGTGTCACCGAGACCACCGACGCCCGCGGCGCCATGGACAATGCCCGCGACCTGGCGCAACACGCCGAGAGGTGGGGCTACAGTCGCATCTGGGTGGCCGAGCATCACAACATGGCCGGCATCGCCAGTGCCGCCACGGCCCTGGTGATCGCGCACATCGCGGCCGGAACACGCCGCATCCGGGTGGGCGCCGGCGGCATCATGCTGCCCAACCACGCGCCGCTGGTGGTGGCGGAACAGTTCGGCACGCTGGAACGGCTGTACCCGGGGCGCATCGACCTGGGCCTCGGTCGTGCCCCGGGTACCGACGGCATGACCCTGCGCGCGCTGCGGGTGAACCCGGACGATGCCCAGCGCTTTCCTCAGGATGTCCTGGAGCTGCAGCACTACTTCAGCCCCGAAGCGGCCAAGGCCGCGGTCCAGGCGGTGCCCGCCGCCGGCACTGGCGTGCCGCTCTGGATCCTCGGATCGAGCCTGTTCGGCGCCGCCCTGGCCGGCGAGTTGGGGCTGCCGTACGCGTTCGCCTCACACTTCGCGCCGCAACTGCTCCTGCGCGCCCTGGAGACCTATCGCGTTCGATTCAAGCCTTCGGCCCAGCTCGCCCGGCCCTACGCCATGGTGGGCTGCAACGTGATCGCCGCCGACAGCGATGCCGAGGCGCGGCGCCTGGCCACCACGCAGCAGATGTCGTTCGCCAACCTGCTGCGCGGCGCTCGTCGGCTCAGCCAGCCGCCCATCGACGACATCGACGACTACTGGAGCCCGGCGGAGAAGGCCCAGGCCCAGCAGATGCTGGCGCGCTCCATCGTCGGCGACCCGGGCACGGTGCGTGACGGTCTGCGCGCGCTGGTCGAGGAGACCGCCGCCGACGAGCTGATCATCGTCTCCGACGTCTTCGATCATCAGCGGCGACTGCACTCCTTCGAGCTCATCGCCGAATGCGCGCAGATCCATCCCGCGCCCTGTGGAAAACGAGAGTTGGTGACGACCGGGAATCAGTGAGAGATTCCCTGGCTGGCGGGGGGAGACAGGGCCATGGTGGTTCGACCAGAGATACTGGCGCGTCGAGACGAGATCGCGAAGACGCCCATGCTCGAGCGCGTTGCCGCTCTGAAGCAGGCGCTGACCGCAGCCGGGGACGAGGCGCAGCAACTGCGCCGTCTGCCGGCCTGGGCCTCGAAGACGATGGCGGATCAGGGGCTTTACCGCTTTGCGCTGCCCCTGGAGCTCGGCGGCGAGAACCTCACGGCAAGGCAGCAGATCGAAATCGTCGAGGCCGTCTCCGCCATCGACGGGTCGGTGGGCTGGTGCACGCAGATCTCCTCCGAGATCAATGCCTTGGTCATCCGACGGATGCCGCTCGAGCTCGCCAGGAAGATCTTCGACGACTGGGACGCGCTCGTCTGCTCGGGGCATGGCCCGGCCAACGGACCCAACCCGGGTCGACGGGCCCGGCGGGACGGCGACGGTTGGCGCCTGAACTACCAGGGCTCGTTCGCCAGCGGTTGCCACAACGCGAACTGGAACTACCTGATGGGGCCGATGACGGTGGACGACGACACCGGTCAGCCGGCCCAGGCCTCGTTCATGGTGCCCGTCGGCGAGTTCGAGATCATCGACACCTGGGATACCGCCGGCATGCGGGGCTCCGGCAGTCACGACGTGCGCATGGAAGACTGCTACGTGCCGCCGGAACACCTGTTGCCGTACCGGTCGCTGGCGCCCAGCGAGACCTGGTCGAACCCGACCTATCGCAATCCGACCCATGCCATTTACAACAAGGCCGCGGTAGCGCTCGGAGTCTGCCGCGGCGCCATCGACAACTTCATCGACCTGGCCAACGGCAAGACGCCGTGGGGTCTGGGTTCGAAGCTCAAGGACCAGCCGATGATTCAGTACCGGATCGGCGAGGCGCAGGCGAGCTTCCTGGCGGTGCGCACCTTCGTGCTCGATACCCAGGACCGGCTGGAGGCTCACCTCGGGCCGCTGCCGGCCGAAGGTGGGCGGCTGGCGCCGGAATGGGCGTACTTCTGGCCGGCGGTGATGGCCTGCGCCCATGCGGCCCAGACCTGCCGCAGGATCGTCGGCGATCTGAACAACCTGGCCGGCACCACGGGCAGCCGCATGGACAGCCCCCTGGAGCGCCAGCTTCGCGACGCCCATCAGGCCGCGAACCATGCGCTCATCTCCTACCGGCACTACGAAGACCTGGGCAAGACCTTCGTGGGCTACGAGCCGTCGCCCACCTACATGGAGCTCTCGCGTGCGTGAGCAGTGAGCGTCTGCAGGCGGTGTCAGCCCGACTCCGCATCCCCGCGCGGTGACCGGGCACTGGGGTAATCCGGCGCGCGGCGGGCCTTGATGGCGGCGGCGCCCTCCGCCGCGTCGTGACCCATGAAGTTCAGCATTTCGAAGGCCAGGCTCGCGTCGAACGCGGGGGCCGCCTGGTGCAGCCACAGGTTCAGCGCCCGCTTGGTCAGCCGGGCCGCGTCCTGAGGGCCGCGGGCGATCTTGGCCGCCACCGCCATGGCCTCCTCCATCAACCGCTCGCCGGGCACGGCCTTGGACACCAGGCCGATGCGGTCGGCGGTGCGGCCGTCGATGAAGTCCGACGTGATCAGGTAGTACTTGGCCTTGGCCATCCCGCACAAGAGCGGCCAGATGATGTTGGCGTGATCGCCGGCAGCGACGCCGAGGCGCAGGTGGCCGTCGGTGAAGCGCGCCTCCTCGGCCATGATGCTGATGTCGGCCATCAGCGCCACCGCCAGGCCGGCGCCGACGGCGACGCCGTTGATGGCGGAGATGATGATCTTCGAGCAGCCGCTCATGCGGTAGACGATGTCGCCGGCTTCCCGGAAAGCGGCCTGCATGCCGTCGTAGTTGCCCACCATCGACTCGATCCAGTCCAGATCGCCACCGGCGGAGAAGGCGTCGCCGGCGCCGGTCACCACCACCACCCGCACGTCCGGATCGTCGTCGATGTCGAGCCAGACCCGGCTCAGCGCCTTGTGCAGAGCGGCATCGGTGGCGTTCTTGTGCTCCGGGCGGTTGATGGTCATGAGCAGGATGCCGGGTTCGTGGCGTTCGAACAGCAGCCCCGGGTACTTGGCGAACCAGTCGGACACGACTCTCTCCCCGGCGCGTGGGCGCCGTCTATTCGTCTTCGAAGCAGACCAGAATCGCGGCGTTGACGATCACCATGAGATCGCTGCCGGACTCGCTCGGCACGTCGAGGCCGCCGCGGACGGCTTCCACGGTTACCCGGCCGTAGGGCAACTCGGCGGCGACTGCGGCCGCATCGATGGCGTCCGGGTCGCCGGCGCCGAGCCGGACCGTGATGCACATGTCGTCGGGCGACTTCCCCAGCGCCCTGAAGAAGTTCAGGCTCGAGTGGCGGATGGCGTCTGCCACGGCGCGGCGCGCGGCCTTCGTGTAGTCGCCGCCGTGCACGTCCACGCCCATGCCCATCTCGGTCACGTACCGTCTCACCGCCATGGCTACGGCTGGTACCAGACCGGCGACGTCCACGCCATTTCGTGCACCGTGCTCGGGTACGAGCCGTCGCTGCACACGGCGGGGCGCTGCGCTTCGGGCAATCTCAGACAGTCGTGCAGGCTCCAGCGGGCGCTCGGATTCTCCACCACGCGCAGGTAGTAGTAGGCGCTCTGCGCCGGATCGAAGGCGCTGTCCCGGTACACGGCGCACAGCGTGTCGTGGCCACCGCTGCCGGTGGGGCGGCCGGTCGTGAGATCGACGCCGGCATCGCTGTCGGCGCTACCGGCGATGTCGATGACGTCGGCGTGCATGCCGCCATCGGCGTCGATCCAGCCCTTGACGAGCTGCAGGCGCTGCAGGCGCCCGCCCGCCGGGTCGCGCGCCGCGTAGGCCATGAGGCTGGGCACGGCGCCCTCGGGCGGGCTCGACAGGTCGCCGCCCATGGGCACGCCCTGGGCGTAGCCGAGTTCCACCATGTCGGGCCGGTCGCAGGCGTCTGCCGGGAAGTTCCAGCCGGCGAAGAACCGCGGCACGATGCGCGGCCCCGAGGTGCCGAACACCTCGCGGCGCAGCATGGCCTCGAAGATGGCGTCGCGCGAGTTCTCCACCGCCCAGACCCCGGCCAGGCCGCCCGGATTGCCGTCGATGCCGCTGGTGAGCAGGCCGGGCTGCAGCCGCTCGGCGGGCGTGGCCTCGCCGGTGACGTGGCCGCCCCAGTCGTCCTCGGCCACGGCACCCGGCGTCGAGGCGTGGGTGTCGGTGGAGGCGATGATGCCCAGCTTCACCGGATTGGCGCCGAGCTCGCCGGCTTCCGCCAGCCCCACCAGCAGGCCCGAACGCATGAAGTCGGTCTTGTCGATGCAGCCGGCGCCCAGCATGCCGTTGGCGCCCACCTGGCCCGCCTCGCATTCGACGGTGACCTCGCGCCGCTCGCCGGCACCAATGCTGCCGTCCGGCTGCTGCACCGTCGCCGCATAGACCTCCTCGCGCCCCATGAAGCGCACCTGCTCCACGTCGCAGAGCTCGTCCGGCGCGCCGAGCACCGAGGACAGGCCGTTGACGCATTCCGAGCCGCCCTTGTGCTGGAAGATCTCCATGATGGGCTCGCGGCGCTGCCGCTGCTCGGCGTAGGCGCGGCGCTCGGCCAGGGTCGGCTCGATGGCCGTGTACGGCGCCATGCGGCCGTTGGCCAGGTTCGAGTTGTGCGGAATGGTCAGGTAATCGCAGCCGCCGGTCGCGGTGCAGGCCTGGTCCAGCGCGTTCCACAGCAGGCTGTCTGCGGGCGCATCGATGTACGACACCGGACGCGCCGGCACGCTGGCGTTGCGGAAGATGACGTTGCGGTGCAGGTTCGAGGTGCCGGGCGTGCCCGTGTACTCGTAGCCGACGAAGCTGGTGAACGTGCAGGCCGCGGTGCGGTCGTAGGCGGCCTCCGCCGCTTCGACGATGCGCTGCCACGGTTCCTCGGCCCATTCCCGGCACAGCGCGCCGTCGTCGCCGCACAGCTCGGGAATGCGCGCGGGCGACTCGGTGGTGATGACGGTGCCCAGCATGCGCATGCCGACGCGCTGATCGGAGCGGTACTGGGTGCAGAACGGCGTGTCGTAACCGGGGGAGCCCGGCGTGCGGCACAGCGCCCGCTCGCCCAGGAACTCGCCGTGGTCGGTGACCGCCAGAAAGTCCAGGGGCCGGTCGATGCGGCGGCTGCCCGCGGCGTTGCCATCGGCGTCCAGCGGCCAGAACGGAATCGCCTCGCCCCTCGCGAAGCGGTGCGCGTCTGCCGGCGTGGTGCCGATGCTGTTGGCGGCGGCATCGAACGAGAAGCTGGTGTGCACGTGCACGTCACCGAACAGGGGCATGCGGCTGGCGGTGCGGTCGGCGCAGGGCTCCCGCAGCTCGGTGTAGGTGACCAGGTTCTGCGGCCGCCGTTCGGGCGTCGCCGGCTGGCCGGCCGCCTCGCTGCCGGCCTCTCCCGGCCCTTCGGCGCCGCCGCAGCCGGTCAGGCACAGGGCCAATGCCAGCGTGAACACCCGGACGCGGTTGCTGATGGTCTCTGCTGCCATGTGCCCCCCCCTCGATGGCCGCGGCGATGCGCCCATGATACGCCCATCGCCGCATCGGCTCAGTGCCGGTTCTCGTGCCGCGGTTCAGACGCTACCATGGCCGGCATCGGTCCTGCACCGCATCGTCAGCGAGGCGCTCCCCATGTCCACGACCATGACTGCCCATCAGAACCCGGCTGGCGACGTCCGCGCGCTCGTTTCCGCAGAGGAGTGGCAGGTGCGGCAGGACCTGGCCTGTCTGTACAGGCTGGTGGCCCACCACGGCTGGGACGACATGCTGTTCACCCACCTCTCGGCCCGGGTGCCCGGCCCCGAGCACCACTTTCTGCTGAACCCGGTCGGGCTGCTGTTCGACGAGGTCACCGCGTCGTCGCTGGTGAAGGTCGACGTCGAGGGCAACAAGGTTCTGGACACGCCGTACCAGATCAATCCGGCCGGCTTCACCATCCACTCCGCCGTGCACATGGCACGCGATGACGCGCACTGCGTGATGCATCTGCACACCGATGACGGCGTCGCTGTGTCGGCCCAGGAGGACGGGCTGCTGCCCATCACCCAGCACGCCATGCAGGTGGGCGAGGTGGCCTACCACGACTACGAGGGGGTGGCGCTCGATCTCGACGAGCGGGAGCGGCTGGTGCGCGACCTGGGGGACCGGCAGTTCATGATCCTGCGCAACCACGGCACCCTCACCGTGGGCCGCACCTGCGCGGACGCGTTCATGGCCATGTACTACCTGGAGCGGGCGTGCACCATGCAGGTTCGGGCGCTGGCGGGCGGCGTTGCCATCAGCCGGCCGCCCCAGGGCTCCGCCGAGAAGGCGGCTACTCAGAGCCGGGTGCTGTTCGACGGCACCGTGGGCCCGCTCGCCTGGCAGGCGCTGACGCGCAGGATGGAGCGAGTCGACCCGTCGTTCAGGAACTGACCGGGGCCGGCCGCTCCAGCCGGAACAGGGCGAACTGGCCCTCGGCCTCCTCCAGGGGCGGGAAGCCGGCGACGATGTCCGGGTAGTCGTCCCGGTACTTGGCTACATAGGCCTCGAGTACCGGCTGCCAGCCGTCGGCGAGCCGCCGGGCGGTCAGCTCGTAAGTCCGGTCATCGAGGCGCATCTCCACGGACGCGCTGGCGCCGATCCTTTCCACCCAGCCGCTGTCCGGGGCGCCGACCACGTGCAGCGCGCCATCATGCTCGATCACCCAGATGGTCACCACGTGCGGCAACACGCCCGGAACCTTCAGCAGGATCTCGTCGGTGCCCGATGTGTCGGGCCACTGGTCGGGCGTCGGGGTGGACGTGCCGCCGATGAAGAAGCCGGGCAGCGGCCCGATGGGGGCCGCCAGCGCGGCGATGACGGCCAGTGCCACCACGGCGGCTGCCAGGCGTTTCAAGATCTTCATGCAGTGACTCCTGTGCTGTCTTGCCGCGACCGCCCCGGTGGCGGTCAGGCGGTGCTAGCCGCGAATCACCCGCCCCGGGCGGGCGCCGGTGTCTTCGTCGTTCTCCCGGGTCGGCACGCCGTTCACGAACGTGTGCAGGTAGCCCACGGCCGGCTGCAGGATGCGCGAGCCGCCGGCGGGCAGGTCGTGGTGCACCTTCAGCGGACCCAGGCCCAGGCGGCCAAGGTCGAACACGTTGAGGTCGGCGCGCTTGCCCACGGCGATGCTGCCCCGGTCGCCGAGGCCGAACAGCTCGGCGTTGCGGTTGGTCTGCTTGTGCACCATCAGCTCGATGGGCATGCGCGGGCCCCGCGTGCGATCGCGCACCCAGTGGGCAATCTGGTATGTGGGGTTCACGGCGTCGAAGATCAGGTTGACGTGGGCGCCGGCGTCGGAGAGGCCGATGGTGGTTTCGGGATGCCGGATCATCTCCTCCATGACGCTGAACGTGCCGTCGACGAAGTTGGCGCCGAGCAGGATGGCGAAGCGGTCGCCCTGGCCCGACGTCAGGTAGTCGTACACGTACTCGGGCACACTCTGGCCCGCGGCGGCGGCCAGGGCGCCGATGTTGCCGCCGGGTTCCGGCTCGTAGTTGATCGGCATGTCGATGGGGAACATGCCGGGGGCGGCCATGCCCAGCAGTCCGAAGACGTTGGCCATGACGCCGGGCTGATCCGGCGGCACGTCGCGGTCGTTCAGAATCGCGGCCCGCACCTCGGGCTTGCGCATCTCAGCGAGCCGCTGGGCCAGGGGCAGGTGGGCGATCTTCAGGTAGGTCTCGCGGCGCTGGAACATGTGATAGGAGTCGAGGCTGGTCACCAGGCCGATGGGGCGGGTGGTGATCTGCGGTCGCAGGGTCAGGCCCTCGGCGTTGACCCGCTCGACGATGTCGAGGCAGTTGCGCCACTGCTCCGGACGGTTGCCGTTCTGCACCAGGGTGAACGTGCAGTTGCGGCCGGAGGCCCGGGCGATCTCGGCGAACAGCTCCACCTCCTGCTCCGTGGTCCAGCGCTCGGGGCCGGCGATGTCGCCCACCACGCCGGCCGGCACGGCCTGGAACACGCCCTTGCCGGCCCGCTTCATGGCGGCGCCGATGGCGAGCAGCTCGGCCTTCTCGGCGAACGTGCCCGGAATCGGTTCGCCGGCTACCGAGCGGTGGCCGATGGTGCGCGACGTGGAGAAGCCGAGGGCGCCGGCCCGCAGGGCCTCCTCCACCAGCCGGCCCATGGTGGCCAGATCGTCGGCGGTGGCGTCTTCGTGGCGCAGGGCGCGCTCGCCCATGACGTAGTTGCGCAGGGCGGAGTGAGGAAGCTGGGTGCCCACGTCCAGGGTGTAGCGGCGGGTGCCGAGATAGTCGATGTACTCGGGGAAGGACTCCCAGCGCCCCCACTCGATGCCTTCGTAGAGGGCGGTGCCGGGAATGTCCTCGACGCCCTCCATCAGCTCGATCATGCGCCGCTCGCCGCCGGGCGGGCAGGGTGCGAAGCCGACGCCGCAGTTGCCCATGACGATGCTGGTCACCCCCTGGCCGAACGACGGATCGATCTTGTCGTCCCAGCTCACCTGGCCGTCGTAGTGGGTGTGCACGTCGACCCAGCCGGGGGCCAGGTAGGCGCCGCCGGCGTCGATGGTATGCCTGGCGCGGCCGCCGGCGTCGCCCACGGCAGCGATGAGGCCGTCCTGGATGGCGACATCGCCCTGGTAAGGGGCGGCGCCGGTACCGTCGACGATGGTGGCGCCCTTGATCAGATAGTCGTGCATGTCGTTACCTCTATGTTCTCGATCTTGTCAGCCGGTCAGCCGCGGGCGCCTTCCCAGAAGCCGTGAAAGCCGTACGGCTGCAGCGGCAGCGGCACCACGGCCACCGGGCCTTTAGCCAAAGACTTGGATTCGAAGACGCACAGCTTGGCGTCGTTGGCAGCGCCGTCGTACACCATGGCGGTCACCCAGCCGTCGTCCAGATCGCTGGCGCCCGGTCGCGGCGCGAACAGGGGCTCACCCACGAACTGTCCCTCCCGGGCGCACCAGACGTCGGCAGGGCGATCGCCGTCCACGGTGTCTACCCGAGCGATGGCGTCGAACGGGTCCGAGGTGGTGTGGTTGCCGCGGGTCGAGGCGTAGATGGCCGGCGCCGCCTGGCCCTCGCGGTCTGGGTGCACGCGCGGAAAGTCCATCCCGTAGTCCGAGAGTTCCTGCCACTGCGCCTCGTCGGCGCCGTCATGCACGGTGGCGCGGTACAGGCGCTGGAACGACGGGCGGCGGTCGGGCACCTCCGGGTCGAGGGGCCGGTGCGGCCCCTGGAAGCCGAACTCGCCGCCGAACTGGAACGACTCGAACGCGCACATCTCCACGGCGCAGGTGTGGTCGTCGACGTCGTAGGCGTTGGCGAAGTGGATGACGAAGGCGCGCTGGGGCAGACGGATGGTGCGTACCGCACCGGGGCGGCCGCGCGGGATCAGGTACAGCTCGCCGCCCTTGCGCTCGTCGGTGCGCAGCGCCTCGATCAGCGACCCCATGCCGAGCATGGCCTTGGCGAACTTCGGCAGGCTGGCCTTCATGGGGTTGCCGGCCAGCACGTACCAGCGCGGCGTCACCACGAAGTCGTGCTCGAAGTGCAGGCCCGGAATGACGGCTTCCCGTTCGGCCACCTGTTGACCCTGGCCGTCGAACTCACGGAACACGAAGCGCGACGGCATCTCACGGAACACGTTGCAGCCCACCAGGCGCTGGCTCTGGCTGTCGATGCGCACGTGGGCCAGAAAGGCCGCATCGGGCAGCGCGCCTCCGAAGGTCTCCTCGCCGATGGTGTCGAGGCTGTCGGGATCGAGTGCATACGGGCGGCCGCCCTCCCAGCCGGATATCAACCGGCCGGCCCAGGGCTGGATGGTGGTGTTGGAGACGTTGCGCGGGCCCGGCGCGCGCAGGTTGGCCAGCGGCCAGTCGCTGACGTTGGTGCCGAGGCCCTTGTGCACCAGGCGCCCGGCGGCCCGCTCCGCCAGGTAGGCGGGCGTCTTCACGAACCGCGAGCGGAAGCGCGCGCCGCCGGCGGCGGTGAACGTGAGCGAGCGCACGAAGCCGTGGCCGTCGAAGGGGTGGGCGAGCCGGTCGCCGATCCTGGTCCAGCCGGGGCCGTTCTGCAGATGGCGCCCGCCCACCAGGTCGCGCGGCAGCTCGCCGTCGATGGCGGCAGCGGGAATCTCGAAGTCCTGCTCCCCCGGCCGGGCCGTCATCACCGCATTCCAAGCGCTCGCCCTTGCGCCCATAGATCGTTTCTCCGGTCTATATGGTTGCTTCACATTGAGTGTACTCCGACCTGGCTGCTAGGAGTCGAGTCGAGAACAGTTGGGCACAGCAATGGTACCCGCCATTTCTACGGCAGCTGCAGCAGGGCGGCTTGGCATCGGTCCCCTGGATGAAAAAATATAAAACGCGTACTACAAAATTTCATCAGACCGGATTCCAAGAACCTGCTGAGGTACGCCAGGGATCCATCAGGAAGCGTCAGTCGGGTCCAATCTAAGCATTGCGTTAAAGTAACACATGTTGTAGTTTGTTGGCTGGGGTGGTGAGGGGGACCCAAAGCAGTATCCAGTGGGTTTCTTCTAGTCAGGGGATAAGGCGTGCCCGTCGACGGACATCGGGCGCCATACGGGAGGGGTGACTATGCGTGCATCAATGGGCTGGTCGAAGCCTTGCTTGTGGATGGGTGTTGCCATCATCACCGTGGCAGGTGCGTGGGCGCAGGAGCCTGTGGCCCAGTCGGATACGGCGCGTTCGTCGAACAAGGCCGTTCTGGAAGAAGTCAGGGTGGTCTCGACCAAGAGAGCCACCGCCGATCGGGCGCAGGACGTTCCTGTGGCAGCGACGGTCATCACGTCGATGGCTATCGATGAGAACAATTACTTCGATCTGGTCGAGGTCGCTCGTGTGGTTCCCGGCTCCGACTTTCGGGAGACCGCGACCTTCCCGGGAATTCAGCGCTTCTGGCTGCGCGCGGTCGGAGTGACCTTCAGCGTGCCGAACTTCGATCCGGCGGTTGGCGTCTATCAGGATGGCGTGTTCGTAGCGCAGAACATCGCCGCCATTCTAGACACCTTCGATATGGAATCCATCGAAGTGCTGCGCGGCCCTCAGGGCACGCTGTTCGGCCGTAATACCTCGGTGGGCGCGGTGGTCACTCGCGCTAAAAGGCCGGGTGAGACCTGGGGCATCGATGCCCAGGCAACCTTCGGGTCGTACGATCGAAACGACTATCAGGTCACGGTTGGTGGCCCGCTGATCGATGGGCTGCTGCGCGGCAAGCTCGCGCTGCAAAACCGTAACCGGGATGGATGGGTCAAGGACAACCTCGGCGGCGATGACCTAGGCGTGATCGACACCATGCTGGCTCGGGGGTTGCTCGTTTACACCCCCTCTGACAGCTTCGATATGACGCTGATCGGTGAGCGCTACCGGCGTCGGGGCGATGGCGCGATAAGCGTCCCGCTCGGCCTGGATGACCGCGGCCGACAGAACCATCCGCTTTACCCCGGCATGGATCGGAACTGGGACGAAACGTGGAGCGCCAGCGGAACGGACCCATGGCGATCATTCTCACACCATGACATCGACAAGGTCATTCTCGACGCCAATTGGGACATCGAGCACGGGGTGATCACTTCCGTCACCGGATACATTAATGTGGATGCGTTCTCGGGCTCGGACTTCGACGGCCTGCCGCCTGGTCCGTCTCCGCAGAACCTGATCAACCTGTCGGTGGTGACCGGCGTGTGGATTGGTCAGGACCAGTTCAGTCAGGAGCTACGCTACGCGTCGACGTTCTCTGAACGTTTCGATGTCACCGCGGGGCTGTACTACTTCACACAGGATCTGACCTACGGTGAGGTAAGGCACGCCAACACCTTCGTCTCTCCGACCAACCCTTTCGGGCTGCGGCCGCCCGGCCACGCCAAGCTCGATCATGATTCCTATGCGGTGTTTGCGGAAGGGCGTTGGCACCTCAGCGACAAGATGGCGCTGACGGTGGGTGCGCGTTTGAGTCGGGAGACCAAGGACGTCAAGCTTGGACTAGTGAACTCCGGTTCCTGCGACAGCCGCATGATGCCTCCGTTCGAGACCAGCAAAGAGTACTCCTGCACGCGGGGTGCCGCGCCCGGTGGCTGGGACATCGTCGACGACGAGACCTGGGATAGCCTGGCGGCTCGCGTGATCCTGGATTACCGCGCCACGGACAGCACCATGTTCTACGGCGGCTGGACGCGGGGATTCAGAAGCGGCGGATTCTCGTTCCGGGCGAGTCCCGTGGAACTCACGGCGCCCGGAATTCGACCGTCGTTCTACGATGAGGAGCGGGTCGACAACCTGGAGATCGGCATGAAGGCCGATCTCATGGATCGCACTCTGCGTGTGAACCTCGCGGCCTACTACCAGTTCTGGGACGGCATCCAGCGCAATCTGCAGGCAGGGGGGCCGAGCGATGCAATCCAACGAACGGAAAACGTCGACGACTCGTACGTTTACGGCATGGAGCTTGAGGTCAATTGGATCGCCGCCACCGAGATCTTCACGTCCGGTGATCTGCTGCGATTTGACCTGTCCACTGGCCTGGCCGAATCAGGGTACAAGTCCGATTGGTTCGAAGCGGGACAGAACCTCAAATCACGGTCGTTCGGTGCGCCGCACGACACTGTCTACGGCGGTGTTCTATACGAGCACCCGGCAGGCGCGGGTGGCGGCAGCATGAGTTGGCGTGCGTCGTACTGGTGGCAGGAGGCGTACACTCAAGAGGGCGCCCTACGGCCGACCAACATAGGTGACTATCAGAACAAGCAACTGGTTGACGTCTCGGTCCAGTACACGAGCGAGGACGGCCGCTGGTTTGCCAAGGTGTTCGGTAAGAACCTGACCAACGACATGTACTACGACGCCCGAGTCCCGTTCGCGAACACGTTCGGGCTCGGGAATCCAGGAGATCCACGAACCTGGGGTCTGACCTTAGGCTTCAACTGGGGCGACTGACAGGGACTTCGGACTTCCGTTGGCGGACGGAGGCAGGCGGCGGCCGGGAGCAAGGAGTACTACGATGGCGAGGGCGCAGGGTGACCCGCGGGCCGACCGGCAAGGGGACCGACTGGATAGCTGGCAGAGGCCTGAACTGCGGGGCCACTCGCTGCCTGGCTATCGTTATACCGCACGAGCGTTCCACGAGTTGGAATGGCAGCACATGTGGTCTCGGGTGTGGCTGCTACTGGGTCGGGAGTCGGAGATTCCGGCCCCGGGAGACTGGCAGCGGGAGGACGTCGGCCCCGACTCCATTCTAATCGTCCGCCAGGACGACGGATCCATCGAGGCCTTCTACAACGTCTGTCAGCACCGCGGAAACCGCTTGGTGACCGAGGAGAAGGGCAACGTCAGGCGCTTCGTCTGCCGCTATCACGCCTGGGCGTTCCAACGCGATGGCGTTTTGGCCTACGCTAAGGACGCCGAGGACTTTCCGGCCGGTGACCCCTGTGGCAAGGTCAACCTGATTCCTTTGCGCTGCGAGACCTTTGCCGGGTTCGTGTGGGTGAACATGGACCCGGACTGCGTTAGCCTGAGGGAGTATCTCGGCCCCCTGGGCGACGACTGGGCGCGCTACGAGATCGATACCTGGAAACGCTACGTGGCGCTCACCACCTCTCTGCCGTGCAACTGGAAGGTGGTGATGGACAACTTCAGCGAGTCCTATCACGTCGCCATCGTTCACCGAGCCCGAGGCACTCCGGAGGAGCGCAAGCGCATGCACTCCGGGGTCGATACCGACTATCGAAACTCCCGCTTCGACCTGTCGCCGCAGGGGCACAACAGGATGATCATGCCGGGTGGCTATGCAGGTGTGTCGCTCAATGAGGATGGGACCATCGGTGAGCCCCTCAACACGATTATGAAGGAGTGGCACCTGGATCCCGCCGATTTCGTAGGCCGCCCCCGGGACACGCGTGCCGCGTTGCAGAATGCTAAGCGTGCCCAAGGGCCAGCCCGGGGCTACACGCACTACGAGAAGCTGACGGACGAGCAGCTCACCGACGCGGTGCACTACACGTTGTTTCCAAACGTGGCCGTATCGCTGTGGTCTGACGGCTTCCACCTGCTACGGGTGCGCCCGCACGCCACGGACCCTGAACAGTGCGTGTTCGATAACTGGTGGTATGCCAGCCAGCCGGCGGGCGAGACCGCGCCGGTCAGAACCACGGTCGGCATCATCGAACGAGACGCCGAGGTGGAACACGAAGTGTTCGAGCTCGGCGCGAAGAGCATGGGCCGGACCATCGACCAGGACATCGAGATGTTCGAGCTGCAGCAGACCAGCTTCCGCTCTCATGGATATCAGGGCGCCTATCTGGCTGGGCAGGAAGATCGCATCAGCCGCTATCATGAGCTGATCGACGACTACATCGACGGCCGGGTGCCCTGAAACGGGCGCGGCACTGCTGATTGGAAAAAGGCAATTGGCCGGGAGTCACCTCGGCGGATGATTGGGGAGCAGCGTATGGATCTTGGCATCAGTGGGCGCAGGGCGATCGTGAACGGTGGTAGCGCGGGCATGGGCAGAGGCGGCGTGCTGGCGCTTGCTAGAGAGGGGTGCGAGTTGTTCGTGTCGGCGCGCAACGAAGATCGTCTGCGCCGTGTATGCCGCGCCATAGCCGATGAGACCGGGGCGTCGATCACACCCATCGTCGCCGATCACAGCACGGACGAGGGTCGTGACCGGATCCTGGCGGCGTGTCCGGAGCCGGACATCCTTGTTGGCACCTGCTCGCCGCCGCCCACCACCCAGGACTATCGGGAGGTCAGCGCGGAGGACTGGCAGATGGCCCTCGACGTAGCGCTGCTTAGCCCGGTCAAGTTCATGCAGGCCGTGGTGCCGGGCATGGCAGAGCGAGGCTGGGGGCGGGTGGTCAACATCGGCACGGGCGCCGCGAAGTTTCCCGCTCAGATCCGCATTCTCTCCGGCGGCCCGAGGGCGGCTCTGGCGAACTACTGCGTTGCCGTATCGAAGGTGGTTGCCAAGAATAACGTCATGATCAACAACGTGCTTCCCGGTATGCACCACACGGATTCCATCTACGATCGCTACACCGCGGCAGCTAGGGCCAAGGGCACAAGCTACGAGCAGGAGGTTGAAAGCTTCGTCAAGGAGTGGCGCATTCCGGCCGGCAAGTTTGGGGACCCGGAGCACCTGGGTGCTTTCGTCGCGATGTTCTGCAGCGAGTTCGCATCTTACGTCACCGGCCAGAGCCTGGTGATCGACGGTGGCATAACCAATGCCACCTTCTGACGGTGTTGGAACCGGCAGCGCAGGGGCTGCAGCCGCTGCCGATGTTTCGGTGTCCAGGTCGGGCCATGTCGCCATCATCGAGATCAGCCGGCCGCCGAACAACTTCTTCGACGTCGGCCTGATAGAAACGCTGGCCGGCCAATTTGAAGCGCTGGATGCAGACCCCGAGGTGCGGGCTCTGGTGCTAGCCTCGGACGGCAGGCACTTCTGCGCGGGTGCAAACTTTTCGAGTTCGGATGACGCTCGGGCGCGGGCTCAGCGCAGCGTAGCCGACGGCAGTCCGCTGTACGCAGCCGGGGTCAGGCTGTTCGGCTGCAGCAAGCCCGTCGTCGGTGCGATCCAGGGCGCCGCGGTAGGTGGCGGCCTGGGTCTGGCCCTGGTACCCGACTTCCGTGTGGCGACGCCGGAGTCGCGCTTCGCGGCAAACTTCGTCAAGCTAGGCTTTCACCCGGGGTTTGGTCTGACGCTGACCCTGCCGCACCTGATCGGCATGCAGAACGCCAGCTTGATGATGCTGACGGGACGCAGAATCGATGGTCAGACCGCGCTAGAGTGGGGTCTTGCCGATCAATGTGTGCCCGGTGACCGGCTGCGATCGGCGGCGGTTGAGTTTGCGAAGGAGATCGCCGACAACGCGCCGCTGGCGGTGGTCTCGGTGCGCAGGACATTGCGGCTCGGCCTGGCCGATGCGATCAAGTCCCGCACCGATCACGAGTTCGCCGAGCAGCATCGGCTACAGCGGACCGAAGACCACCGGGAAGGCGTGCGCGCCGTGGCCGAACGCCGCCCTGCCCGGTTCGTTGGGCATTGACGGTTGCCGTTACTGTTGCCTGTGAATCGTCAGTTCCTGCTCGCAGCGCGGCCCAGTGGCCGCATCTGCGAAAGTGACCTTGCGTACCATGAGGCCGAGGTGCCGGTGGTGGGCCCGGGCCAGTTCCTGGTGCGGACCCGCTACATATCGCTCGGTCCTTCCATGCGTGGTCAGATGCAGGCGACGGTGGCCTATGCCCCGCCTCTGCCCCGCCTCTGCCCCTTGGCAGCGTGATGCGCGCGCGAGGTGCCGGAGAAGTGGTGGAGTCCGATGACCCCGGCATTCCGGTGGGCACCCTCGTGTTCGGCTTCTTTGGCATGCAGGACTACGCGCTGGTGGAGGGCCGGTCGGACCACTTCCGTCTCTGCCCGCCTGACGCCGATCTGGCGGCGGAGTTGGGCGTGCAGGGCGGAACGGGCCTCACGGCCTACTTCGGTCTGCTCGATGTGGTGGTGGTGCGTGCGGCCGCCGGCGCCACGGGAAGCGTGGTCTGCCAGCTTGCCCGCATCAAGGGCTGCCGCGTCATCGGCATCGCCGGATCGGACCACAAGTGCCGCTGGCTGGCTGAGATCGGAGTCGATGGCACCATCAACTACAAGCGGCAGTCCGTCGCTGCCGAGCTCGACCGGATGCTGCCGGGTGGCCTCGACATTCATTTCGACAACGTTGGTGGTGCCACCCTGGATGCGTATTTCGATCGTCTCAGGCTGCATGGACGGGTGGTGCTCTGCGGTGGCATATCACACTACGACGACGATGCGGCGCCCCCGGGGCCACGAAACTGTTTTCAGCTCGTGTTCCGTCGCGCGCGCATGGAGGGATTCCTGCTCAGTGACTACGCGCACCGTTTCGATGCAGCGCTGGACGACATGCGTGGCTGGCTCGAAGCCGGGGCCCTGCACAATCGGGCGACGGTCATGGGTGGCTTTGCGCAGTTGCCGGCTGCGTTGGTCGCACTGTTCGAAGGTCGAAACGTCGGCAAGATGCTGGTCGAGGTCGCCTGACCGGGAGAACACCCACTTCGCCTCATGGGCAGCGGGATGGATGGAGAAAGCATGAATTTCGAACTCCAAGAAGAGCATCGAATGCTGCAGGACCTGGTCGCGAAGTTCGTGCGCGACAACCTGCTGCCGCTCGAAGGCGCCGTGCTGGCGCGCGAAGCAGTCGAGGCGCGGGTCTACCTGACCGAAACGGAGCGGCATGCCATCGATGCCCGGTCCAGCGAGCTCGGACTCTGGGGCCTCGATGCGCCGGAGGATGTCGGGGGCGCCGACCTGCCGACCGTCGCCATGATCGGGGTCAACATCGAGATGGGCCGTACCATAACACCCTACACGCTGCCCCCGGACTCCCCGAACCTGCGCATGCTCATGGTGGCTTGCAACGAGGATCAGCGGGAACGCTATCTGGCGCCATACGTCCGAGGCGAGACCATATCGGCGATAGGCATCTCCGAGCCCGGAGCGGGCGCCGATCCCGCCGGAATGCAGACCCGCGCGGTGCGTGACGGTGACGACTGGGTAATCAATGGCCGCAAGATCTGGATCAGTAGGGCGGCTGAAGCAGACTTCACGATTCTCATGGCCGTCACCGATAAAGCCAAAGGCGCTCGCGGTGGCATCTCTGCCTTCCTGGTCGAGCGAGATACGCCTGGCTTCAACGTCCTGCGTCCCATCCCGATGATCGGCGGCGCGCAGACCTACGAGATCGCGCTCGAGAACTGCCGCGTTCCCGCGGGCAACCTGCTGGGTGAAGAGGGTAAGGGGTTCGCGCCGATGCAGGTGCGGCTGTCGACCCGTCGCCTGCAGATGGTCGCGTGGTGCATCGGCATGGCCGAGCGGGCGCTCGGAATGATCTGCGAGTATGCGCCGCAGCGGCAGACCTTCGGGGTGCCGCTATCGGACCGCCAGGCCATCCAGTGGTGGGTGGCCGACGCCGCGACGCGTATCCGCGCCACGCGGCTCATGGCCTACGAGACTGCGTGGCGGCTGGATCGGGGGGAATCCGTCCGCAGCGAAGTGTCCATGGCCAAGTTCTATGCTACCGAGATGGCCTATGAGGTCGTGGACCACGCCATGCAGGTGTTCGGTGCCATGGGCATGAGTAAAGACCTGCCGCTGCACCTGATGAGCACCAAGCTCAGGACCATGCGCATCTACGACGGTCCATCCGAGGTGCATCGCTGGGTGGTCGCGCGGCAGCTGCTGGGGCTGAAGCGGTGAGGGACACATGAGTCAACTCGATGTCGAGGCACGGGAGCGCATTCGTGAGCTGTCAGCGCTGTACATGCGTGGCCTGGACCGTCTCGACGACGCGCTGTTACGCGGTGTGTTTCACGATGATGCCTCCGTCGACTACGGGTTCTTCCGGGGTGCCGCGGCAGAGTTCGTCGAGTTTGCATGCAACGCCCTGCGGTCTCACGCGAGCAACCACCACCTCATCGGCCAGATCCTAATCTGGCCGGATTCCGCCGTCTCCGCGCGTGGTGAGGTCTATTTTCAGGCTTACCATCGGATCGACGGCGCCGATGGGCCCGTGGATGTGTTGATCAGCGGCCGCTATCTCGACCGCTATGAGCAGCGGGCGGACGGCTGGAAGATTCTGTACCGTTCCGAAGTCGTCGACTGGACGCGGACCGAGCCAGGCGCGGACGACTACCTTCGGCGGCGGCCAGATGCGTTGCGGGGCGCCCGTGCGCCGGACGACGTTTCCTATCTTCTGTAGGCCGGCCGTCACGGTGCAGATCCGTAGTAGCCTGGCGTAGAATTCAAAGGCTGTGCAACTGACGGATGACAGATCCTTATGCCCCTGACAGAGCGTCAGATTCAGAGGCGGGAGGCCATCATGGCTGCTGCCCACAAGTTGATCAGCCTGCACGGGTTCGACGGCGTCACCATCCGTGAGCTCGCGGCAGAGAGCGGCGTCACCCCGAAAACCCTCTATCACCACTTCGGCAGCAAGGACCGGCTCCTCCAGATAGCGGTCGAAGAGCGATTCCGGCACCTTTATCAGGCCATCGAGGAGGCTGACATCGAGCGAGGCGTCGATCGGCTGTTCTACATCCTTGACACCATTGCCAACCTCACGGCCAAGAATCGAGCCTATGCGAAGGCGTTGGCACCGCTGTTGCAGCGCGGTGAGTACTCGTCTCTGTCCGAGGTGCGGAGAGCGTCGTACCTGCGTGCCATCCGGCAGATCGACCAGGAATCCGAGCTCGTGGACTGGTTGTCGCCCGAGTTGGTGGCCGACATCATCTATCGTCAGGTGACCATGACCCACGTAAAGTGGTTTCAACGCGAAACGCCCCGCAACCTCACCTTCAGCATGCTCAAACTGGAGGTCAGCCTAATCCTGCGTTCGATATCGACCGGCTACACGTTCGAGAGAACGACCGAGGTCATCGAGGGCGTGCGCGAGTTCATGCGTATGGGCCGCTGATGCTGCCGGCTTTGCGGTTCAGGATTCGGCTAACCAGTGTTCGAGCAGCATGTGAAAATGTCTCGGCTTGCTCTCGTTGTACCGCGCGAACTGGACCGTCCGTTTGGTGGTGGCGTGTAAGCCCTGCTGCACATACTTCAGGTTCCTCGTGTCCTGGGCGAAGATTCTCGCCAGGGCGCCTAGTTCGACCGCATCGGTCCATGGATCATCGACCCCCAGTTGTCTGATATCCCGCGCCGGCTGATACCGGCCATCTGCAGGTATGGGCTTTAGATAGATGCACTCCATGATGCAGGAGTCGGGATCGTTGCCGTTCGGACGAAAGCGGTAGGTTATGCCGTTGAATGATCCCCAGGGATGGAAGTTGGGAAACAGTGTGAAGAACACCGGCGAGAACTCGACGTCTGCGATCTGCTCCGCCGCGGTGCCGATGATGTCACGCAGAGCCTGGCGCTGCGACTCAGCCGCCAGCGCCCGTGGATGTCGCCGGGCGCCGGTTGCGCCTGCCTCGGATGTGACGTTGGCGGGTGCGGACTCCGATTTCGGTTCTCCGCAGACCCATTCGCACAGGTGTGGGCTGACATCGCCGAGGTCGCCGGCGATGGGCCGGGCCAGGCGGTCGAACAGGCCGGTGCGGCCATCCGGCGCCGTCACCTGCACCAGGCCGTCGTCGCTGGCCTCGTAGATGTAGCCGTTCAGTGGATGCCTGATGCGTGGGCGGCCGTCCTGAAGTAACGGTCCCCATTGGGGCAGACCATCGCTGTCCAGAGCCCCGCAGCGTATGGCGCGCGAGTAGTTGCCGAACACGTCGTACTTGGTATCGACGTCGTTGGGGCCGCCGAGCAGTATCTGCGGATGCGTACCGACGACGTGATAGGACTCCATGAACGCTTCCGAAGCGACCTTCCAGTTGCAAGCGATGATCTTGGCCACATGGGCGCTCTTGTAGAGTCGATCGTAGGGCAGCACCTGGAAGTGGCTGGATAGGTCGCCGACGAACGATTCGAAGCTCTCGCAGTCGGCGTCGGGATTGATGAATACGAACCGGCCCCAGACGGCTACCCTAGCCTCCGGCAGCCGCTGCTCGGCTGTATGCAGTTCGTGAAAGTCCCAAGCGCAGGGAACGTGCTTCAGGTTGCCGGCGAGATCCCAGGTCCAGCCGTGGAAGGGACACTTCAAGTCCTCGGCGGCGCGACCCGCGAACTCCCGGAGCTTTCTGCCACGATGCAGGCAGGCGTTGTAAAAGGCCTTGATCTCGGTGTTGGCGGTGCGGACGACGAGGAACGACAGGCCCGCGATGTCGTACGGAACGAAGTCCCCTACCTCGGGAATGTCGTCTTCATGGCAGGCAAACTGCCAGACGCGGCGCCACAGACGCTCGACTTCCAAGTCGTGGAACGCCTGCGACGTGTAACGCTCCACCGGCACCCGGGTCGGGCCCGCGCGAAAAGGCGCGTCGCGCCGGTACGAGGCGGGCGGCTCATGCGTGTCCGAGTCGAGAATCTGGTGATAGTCCCGCTGAATCCGATCGACCTTCGCGTCTATGCTCGCCGTCATCGACGTTCTCCCGTCATGGCGCCGGTAGGTATGCTTGACATTACCAGCGCCTCGTAAAAGGATAACATGTTGTAGTTTATATCGGGCAGCGTGCGACTGCCAATGACCATTCGGATCGGAGACCGCCATGAAGTCGGACCTACATGCACCGGGCGACCCCGGGCTCCCTCCGGGCGCCGCCCGCAGCCCTGGCCCCAGTCCTAAGGACATCCTCGATGCAGACGGAGACAGCCCGCCGCAGGCTCTACGTCGCCAGAGCTACGAGTTTCAGGGTGATGCTCCGCTGCCATTCGAGCGCTACACATCTCAGGCGTTCTTCGAGCGAGAGCATGAGCGGTTGTGGTCCCGAGTCTGGCAGTGGGCATGCCGCGAGGAGCACGTTTCCAAGCCCGGCGACTACTACGTCTACGACATCGGCGAGCGGTCGGCGCTGGTGATCCGCGGCAAGGATGGCAACATAAGGGCATTCGCGAATTCATGCCCGCATCGCGGCATGCAGTTCAGTGAGTCGGGTTCGTGCGGCAGCGGCAAGCAGTTCATCCGCTGCCCGTTCCATGGCATGAGCTGGCATCTCGATGGCTCGCTGCGCGAGATTCCATGCCGCTGGGACTTCCCGCACGTTCGCGACGAGGCATTCGGCTTATCCCCCATTGCGTGTGATACATGGGGTGGGTTCGTGTTTGTGAACTTCGACGCTGACGCCGATTCCTTGCGCAATCACCTTGAGGTGCTCCCGGAGCACTTTCAGACCTGGCCGCTGGAGGATCGCTTCGTGTCGCTGCATATGGAGAAGGTGCTGCCCGGCAACTGGAAGATGTGCATGGAGGGTTTCCTCGAGGCATACCACGTGCTGGCTACCCATCCACAGGGGCTACGCACCTCCGGTTGGGCTAACACCCAGTACGACATCTTCAGTCGCCATGTTACCCGGTTCTTCCAGACGCTGAGCAGTGGCAACCCGCACTACGAGCGCCAGTTCGATGAAGACGAGCTGTTCGAGATGCTCGGTCACGATCGCAAGAACTTCGTGCCCGGCCGGTCCGCCAGGGCACAACATGCCGACGCGCTGAGAACGCGTCTAGGCGCGGAGTGGGACGTGGACCTCGGCGCCGTCTCCAACAGTGAAATGCTCGACTCCATCGAATATCATCTGTTCCCGAACGCGTGCTTCTTCCCCGGGATCACCATCCCTCTCATCTACCGCTTCCGCCCGCTGACGGTGGACACCTGCGTGCACGACGTGCTGATGCTGCAGCCGGTGCCAAAGTCCCGACCGCGGCCGCTCCCGGCGCGAAAGGTTCGTGTGGAGATCGACGAACGCTACGAAGACACTGAAGCATTCGGCAGCCACCGGCTTTCTCGCGTGCTCGACCAAGATACAGCCAACTTCGCGCGTCAGTGGGCGGGCATGAAGGCGGCCTTGGTGTCGGGGCAGACGCTGGGCAATTATCAGGAAGCACGAATTCGGCACTTTCATCATGTGCTGGACGAATATCTGGCCTGAGGCGCTCGTACCCGATTTGCGTTGTGGCCCGACTCGAAGCGGCCAAGTGGCTCACGAGGCGGCTGCGGCGCGGCGGGCGATAGCCTCGCGAATCTCCCGCTGGCGAGCCTGATCCAAGGGGTGGTTCCAGGCGATCAGCCCGGCGAGCACGAATCCTGTCGCGGGTCCCAGGCAGAACAGCAGCTTCAGTCCCAGCAGGCCCTCCTCGCTGCGCAGGCCGCCCGGTGACGGGTCGTAGCCAACGAATGCAAGTGCCGTCAGTGCCAGCCACGGCCCAATGGACAGCGCGATCTTGATCATGAAGCTCCACACTGCGAAGTACCATGCCGCGCGATCCTCTCCCGATTCCAGTGTGTCGACGTCGATCACGTCGGCCTTCATCGAATTGGGTAGCACCCAGAATGCCCCGCCGAGGAAGCCGGTGCACGTGGTGATCGGCAGCATGTAGTAGAAGTCGCCCGGGCCAAGGAACAGGTACCCGCACTGGAATGCTGAGAACACGAAAAGTGATAGACACCATGCGCGGTGCTTGCTGACCTTGGTCGCGAACCAGATCCAGAAGGGAATGCCGCAAAGATTGGCGCCGTAGTAGACGAGGAGCATGAGAATGCTGTTGGCTTCCTCCGCCAGCACACCTCGAATGAAGAAGACTATCAGTGCGGTGGATATTCCCGAGCCGAGCTGGTTGACGAAAAAGGCCAGGACCAGTCTCTTGAAGGGGCCGTTACGCATCATCAGCTTGAAACCGGGCCCCAGGGCGAGGCGGGTGGGTCGGAACTCCCGGCCCTCAGGCACGTTGAGCACCGTCAGGGCCACGGTCAGCGGCAGCAGGGCCAACGTCATGACTCCGATAAGGAACAGCGTCTCCCGGGTTCCACCGTAACCGAAGAAAAGCAGAGCGAGCACGGGTAGGAGTTTGCTGAGAACGTTCGCAGCCATACCCACCCACGCCCGCCAGCCGGTGATGCGGGTGCGCTCGTGATAGTCCGAGGAAAGCTCTGCGGCCCAGGCGTAGTAGGGAATGAAGAGCATGGTCCAACCGACCCACAGCACGATCAGCCATGTGAACAGGTAGGCGGCGGTGACCGGCGGCTCAGGCATGAACAGCTTGTAGACGGCCAACATCAGCACTGGTACCGCTGCCACCATCCATACTCGGCGCCGACCCCAGCGGGTGTCAGTACGATCGCTGAGCCAGCCAATCACGGGGTCGGAAACGGCGTCGAACAGTCGGGTCAGCAGCCAAATGGTGCCCACGGCGGCCAGGCTGATGCCCAAGTCTTGCCCATAGTAGTTGGGAATGAAGGCTGCCACCGGCACGGCAACCACTTGGATCGGCATATCCGAGAGGCCGTAGAAGAACAGCGTCCTGCGGGACAGCTGCTGGCCGGATTCCGCCGCCGGCACTGACGCCGCAGCCGGTGCTGATGGTGGCGCGGTCGCCTTCTGTAGAGCCGTCATTGTCCCTCCCGCCCAGGCGCGCGCAATCGCTGTCGCCGATAAGTATAACGTGTTGTCTTTAGAGGCACACGTAGCGGTGACTCAGTGTGGCCTAAAGAGCCGATGCAGCAACGGCTCCAGCACCTCCTTCATTCCGACGAATCCCTGGTCCGCCTTTAGGACCTGAGCGAACGACACCTGGGTCCGTACCACCAGGGCGGCGCCGTGCCCGGCGGCCATGTCGGCGATTGCCGCCTCCCATGCCGGGCTCGACTTGAGAAGATCGGCGATCAACGGCGGGTCCTCCACATGAGTCGCCTGCTCGACGCCGGTGCCGGCGGGCGCGCCCAGAGCGGGCGCGCCGTGATCTTTCTTGCCGCTGTGTCCGGAGGGTGACAGAACTCGCTGCTGCCGGCGGCCATGATGTCCCCATCGACGAGGCAGGGAGCGGCAGCCAATGACAGGGACTTCGCAGCGCACGGGCGGCAGCGGTCGCGAGCGGCGCCTCCTGTGGTGCGCCGCGTTCGGCATGGCGATGCTGGTGCTGGTCACCATCGGGGCCCGGGTCGAGGCGGGGGGCGAGGGCGCGGTGCGTTCCGTCGTTGCGCCGGCTGCCGTGGCGAGACTGCCAGGCCCGCGGTGAACGATCTCAATCTCAAGGCCACCAGCACGGTGCTCGAGGCAGCCGAACGCACCGAAGCCATCCTGCGTCAGCAGCTCGAGGCGCCGGCCCCGGCGCGGCCTCCGGCGCCCAGACCCCGGCCGTCCCGGCTGCGGGCGTGGCTGCAGGAGGTGCGCTGGCGCGTCACTGAGTGGACAACTTCAGCAGGCGATCTGGATCCTTGATGAACAGCCGGCCGCGGCCGAGCTCGACGATGCCTGCCTTCTGCAGGTCCTGCAGCATGCGGTTGACGAACTGGCGGGTGAGATTGAGATAGCCCGCCAGATCGCTCTGGGAGATGCGCAGCTCCTGACCCCGGGCCAGGGAGCCGCTGATGCCGGTGGCGCCGGCGATGGCGAGCAGGCGCTTGGCGAGCCGGCCCTCGGCAGACAGGAACGCCGAGTCCTCCAGCAGCGAGCTGGTCCAGCGCACCCGCTGGCAGAGCAGCAGCAGGATCTGCCAGGTGACGTCCGGCTGCCGCGCTACCAGGCCGAGAAAGTCGGCCCGGTCGATGCAGAACAGCGCGCCGGCCTCGGTGGCGGTGGCGGTGGCGGATCGGGAGCCGCCGTCCAGCAGCGCGATCTCGCCCATCACGTCGCCGGCGGACAGCGTGTTCAGGTGCAGCGCCTGGCCCTCCGGCCCCAGGGCGCTGATGCGCACCGTCCCCGTCAGGATCAGGTACAGGCCGTCACCGGAATCCCCCTGCAGGTAGAGCACCTCGCCGGCCTGCATCTGGCGCGTGTAGCCCAGCTCGACGATGTGCTCCAGGGTGTCGCGAGGCAGGTCGCGGAACAGCGGGCTCGCCCGCAGCAACGCGCGGGCTCCCAGGCGGCCGGATTCCGGCGTCCGCTGGTGATCTGTCATGACGGGCGCATCGACCGTGAGCCCGCCGGGTCAGCCCGCCAGGTCCGCGAGGCCGTAGACGGCGATGGCGTTGTCGCGCAGGAACGCGGGCCACACCGGTTCGGTCAGCGGCAGGTCGTCGAGCTCGCGGAAGATGCGGTCGTAGCCGATGCCGGGAAAGTAGCCGGCGAACAGCACCTTGTCGCGGCCGCGCTTGTTGGCGAACTCCAGCACATTGGCCGGATAGTGTTTGGGCGCCCAGGCGGAGGTGGAGTAGTAGAGGTTGGGCCACTTCAGCAGCAGCTTCACGCACAGGTCGGTCCACGGGTCGCCGCCGTGGCGCATCACCACCTTCAGCTCCGGAAAGAAGTAGGCGACCTCGTCCAGCAGGCCCGGGTGCTGGCACCGGTACGGCACCCGCGGCCCGGGCACGCCCACCAGCATGTTGATGGGGATGCCGAGCTCGCAGCACTTGGCGTACAGCGGGTAGAAGCGCCGGTCGTCGATGGGCACCTGCGGGTTCAGCAGGCACGGTGCCGCCGAGGCGGCCTTGATGGCCGGATGCAGCCTGACCGTGGCCTCGAGCTCGCGCACCGATTCCATGCCGCGGTTCGGGTCGACGCCCACCTCGCCGAAGAAGCGGCCGGGAAAGCGTTCGAACAGGGCGAGCGCGCCTTCCGGATGCCGGGGGTTGACGGCGATCTGGGCCATGGCGACGCCGTACTCGTCCATCATCGCCACCACCGCATCCGGATCGGAGGCGATGGCCATGCGCTCGCCGGCATCCTTGAACAGGTACTGGGCGGGGTGATGCGAGAACGCTTCGGTCCCTTTGTCGCGGGTCAGCGCCCGGGCCTGCTTCATGCCCATGCCGGGCTTGCCGGTGGGAATTTCCAGCATGAGGTCGATCACGCCCAGGTGTGCCGGTCGCGGCATGCGCTGTGCTCCGTGTTTGCCTTCAGTCGGGCTCGTTGTACACCGTCCGCTGGCCGGGCCCTAGGGCCGGGCCTGCGCCCGGGCCAGCGCCGGCCGGGCGTAGCAGGCGGCCAGCCAGCGCGAGACGTGGGCGAACGGCGTCAGGTCGTGCTTCACCATCTGCAGCAGGTTCATCACCGCGGCGACGTTGAGGTCGGCAATGCTGAAGGCGTCGCCCAAGAGCCAGTCGCGCGCCGACAGATGCTCGTCGAGCACCTTGAGCGGCCGCTGCAGGCCGGTGCCGGCGCGCTCGATGACGGCCGGGTCGCGCTTGTCGGCGGGCACGAACAGCTTCTGAACCACGATCTGCATCTGCAGCGGCTCGATCTCGCTGATGGCCCACACGCTCCACTGCCAGGTACGGGCCTCGTCTGCAGGGTTGGCGGGATACAGGCCCTTGCCGTAGGTCTTGGCCAGGTACAGGTTGATGGCCATGGATTCGAACAGCACCAGGTCGCCGTCCACCAGGGCCGGGATGCGCGCGTTCGGGTTCACGGCCCGGTAGTCGTCGCTCTGGGCGTCGCCGCGGAAGTGGGTCGGTACGTGCTCGTAGTCGATGCCGGTCTCCTCCATGGCCCAGATCGAGCGCAGTGCCCGGGAGCCGGAGATGCCGTACAGGGTGGGTTTGCTCATGATGACCTCTCGAGGTGGATTGTTCGTTCAACCGTCCACGGCCGTGGACACCATCAGGAATCCGGTGAAGGCCGCATTGTTGGGTGACAGCGCCGGGTCGACCTTGGCCTTCATGGCGGCGATGGCGTCGCGATAGCCGGCATAGAAGTTCCAGGTGGGGTAGGGGCGATAGGTCAGGCCATCCAGCTCGAACTGCCGGATCACGTTCTTGGTGGTGGTCGGCTTCACGAACACCTCGTGCTCGGGATCGCGGTAGAACGGGCAGATGGTGACCAGGCTCCACTTCGCCAGGCGGCCCTCAGCGAGAATGTCCACCACCTCGCCGAAGCCGCGGGCCTGGTCGCCGTGCAGCAGGCGCTTGAAGCCGCCGGCCAGCCTGGCCCTGTCGTCCCGCGCCAGGCCGTTGACGTAGTCGCGGAACTTCGGCTTCTCGAACAGCGACACCATGGACGATCGGGAGACGATGCGGACGATGTCTTCCAGCACCTGGGCAGGGTAGCGGAAGCGCCCCGGCGCCAGGGCGGCAGCGGCCGCTTCGGTGAGCTTGCCGACGTTGTGCTTGCGTATCCGCTGCTGCAGCTCGGCGTTCTCGAACCCACCCGGGTACTGCATCAGGAACAGCGCCTCGGCTTCGCGCAGCTTCTTCAGGTTCATGATGGCGATTTCATACGAGCGGGTACTGTAGCGCACTAGGCTGTCGATGTGTCCCGGGCCGCCGCCCGCCAGCGGGCCGGGGTGGTGCCGGTCCAACTCTGGAAGGCCCGGGTGAAGGCCGCCGGGTCGGCGTAGCCCATGCGCTGGGCGATGTCGGCGATGGGCGTGGCCGTGTGCCGCAGGTAGTTCTTGGCGCGCTCCGACTGCACCCGCCGGAGCAGCTCGGCGTACGAGGTGCCGGCCGCCCGCAGGCGTCGCGCCAGGGTGCGGGTGGAAACGCCCAGCATGCCGGCGAGCTGCTCGCGGCTCGGCGGCGGCGTGTAGGCCCACAGCAGCCGCGAGCTCTGCTCGGCGATGTCCGCCTTCTCGGCCAGCAGGCTCGAGAACGCGCGCGCGATCTTCTCGTAGCGCCGGAACGGCAGCGCGCCGGCATGCACGGGCACGGCAGCGGCAATCGTGGCGGGATAGTGAATCTCCGCCTGCACGGCGCCGAACGCCACCGGGCAGCCGAGCCGGTCAGCGGCGCGAAAGTGGGCGCCCGGATTCGCGAACGGCAGGGTGATGGTCAGCGGCGGGATCGACCGGTCGATGATGTCGCCGATCAGATGCTCCACCGACACCAGATCGGTGGTCACGCAGTACTCGCGCATCTGCGCCGCATCGACGCCGTCGGGCACCGGCGCGTCCAGCTCGAAGGCCATGACCAGACGGCCGCCTGCCTGGCTGACCACCACCCGCGAGTGGCCCCAGCACAGCTCCGGATAGGCGAGCATGACCCGCACCGCGTCGAGCACGGTGGGCGCGTGCTGCATCGCCAGCCCGAGGATGCCGTAGTGGTTGATGCCGATGGCGCTGAAGGTATCGATGGCGAACTCGGCGGCCGTGCGCTGCGACTCGGCTATGCGACGCAGCATCAGCGACAGCGCGGTCAGCTCGCGGTCCACCGAGATCGGAAAGTCGGGGTCCTCGGCGGCCCGGGCGGGCAGGCCCGCGAGGCGCAGGATGCCGCGCAGCTCGGCCTCGCCGAGGCCGGCCAGGCCGCACTGGCCGAGGATGCCGGCCACGGTTCGGCGCCGGGTGGCCAGGGTGCCGCTGAGCAGGGTGCGAGGGAGTTCGGTGTCCGTCACGAGCCGCCAGAACAGGAATCAGTTGGCCCAAACTATCAATTTCGTGGCCCGGGCCGCAATGGCCGCGACGCCGGCGCAACCGTAGCCTGTAGATGAAGAACCAGATTCCAGGGAGCTACTGAGCCATGAGCGAAGCACCGATCCTGACCCCCCAGGCCGAAGCCCCGGAGCACGTCGACGTGCTGATCGTCGGCGCCGGTATCTCCGGCATCGGCGGCGCCGTGCACCTGCAGACCCGGCTGCCCGGCAAGCGCTTCGTGGTGCTGGAGAACCAGGACAGCTTCGGCGGCACCTGGCGCACCCACACCTACCCGGGCATCCGCTCGGATTCCGACCTGTACACGTTCGGCTATGGCTTCAAGCCCTGGAAGGGCAAGCCCATCGCCACCGCCGGCGCCATCCTCGAGTACATGGGCGAGGTGATCGAGGAACACGACCTGGACCGCCACATCCGCTACGGGCACACGGTGCTCACCGCCTCCTGGTCCAGCGCCGAAGGTCTCTGGACCGTGGTGGCCCGACGCAACGCCACGGGTGAAGAGGTGACTTACACCTGCAAATTTCTGTGGATGTGTCAGGGCTACTACCGGCATTCGAAGGGTTACACGCCGCAATGGCCGGGCATGGACCGCTACCAGGGCACCGTGGTGCATCCGCAGACCTGGCCTGACGATCTCGACTACGAAGACAAGACGGTGCTGGTGATTGGCTCCGGCGCCACCGCCGCGACCCTGGTGCCGGCCATGGCGGGCAAGACCCGTCACATCACCATGCTGCAGCGTTCGCCCACCTACTTCGCGCCAGGCGAGAACCGCAACGAGCTGGCCGACACCCTGCGCGAGCTCGACCTGTCCGACGAGCTGGTGCACGACATCGTCCGGCGCAAGATCCTGCACGACTCGAAGGAGATCGCCCGGCGTTCGTTCGAAGAGCCCGAGACGCTGAAGGCCGAGCTGCTGGCCGGTGCCCGGGCTTATCTCGGCGACGAATTCGACATCGACACCCACTTCACGCCCCGCTACCGGCCCTGGCAGCAGCGCCTGGCGTTCATTCCCGACGGCGATCTGTTCCGCGGCATCGCCGAGGGCAAGGCGTCGGTGGTCACCGATGAGATCGACACCTTCAACGAGACCGGCGTGCGTACCCGCTCCGGCAGGCAGCTCGACGCCGACATCATCGTCACCGCCACCGGCTTCAATCTGTGCATGTTCGGCGACATCGACTTCGACGTGGACGGCAGGCCGGTGGACTTCGCCGACACCGTCACCTGGCGGGGCATGATGTTCACCGGCGTGCCCAACATGGTGTGGGTGTTCGGCTACCTGCGCACGAGCTGGACCATGCGTGCCGACCTGATCTCCGGCTTCGTCTGCCGACTGCTGGCGCACATGGACCGCTGCGGCGCGGACGTGGTGACGCCGACCCTGCGCGCCGAGGACGAAGGCATGGAGCGGCTGCCCTGGGTATCTCAGGAGAACTTCAACGCCGGCTACCTGCTGCGCGGCATGCACCTGCTGCCGAAGCAGGGCTCCCATCTGCCGTGGCGGCACACCCAGGACTACTACTTCGACAAGGACGACATTCCGAGCGCCGATCTGGACGACGGCACGCTCGCCTACCGAGAGGTGAGGGCGGTGAAGCGCGCGGTCTGACCCCTCCGACCGCCATTTCGTGACGGGGTTGGCACATGCCATGCCCCGCACGGCGTACGTCTTGTCTAACATAGCTGTCACATCGGTAGCAGCTCGTCAGGGAGGGCGACACATGGCGGATTCCGCACCATCCTGGTTCAAACTGGATTCGGTCTTCCGGGGTTCGGACGGCTGGTACGTCGGCTCGGTGAACGGCTTCAGGGTCGGGCCCTACGGCAACGAGGCCGCAGCGGCCGCGGCCAGCGACAAGGCCAAGGATGTGGTGGCGCGGGCCCGCAACCGGGGCGAGATGCTGCGGGGGCTGCGGCACTTCCTGAACCGTCAGGCCGTTGGCGAGTCTCCGGCGGGTGCCGATCGTGCCGCCACCGTGGTGCCCATCGGCGTGCGCCGCGGCGAGCGCGGTCGCTTCTGGGCGCGCACCGACCGCTGCTTCAACGTCGATGGTGCCTGGTTCTTCTCCACCCGCGAAGGCATCAACGTCGGCCCCTACGGCTCGCGCCGCGAAGCCGAGCGGGACGTGAAGAGCCTGATCGCTCAGCTCGCGGGCATCGCCTCCGAGGAAGGTCGCATGCTCGCCATCCACCAGTTCATGCTGCGGCCGATCGTCTATCGTCGCAGCGCCTGAGCCGGCCTACGTCAGGTAGGCGCGCGCCAGCAGCGTCTTCAGATAGCGGGTTTCGGCGATCACCGGATGCACCGGGTGGTCGGGACCCTGGCCGAGCTGCTCCAGAAGCTGCAGCGTGCGTCCGGCCTTGTGGGCGGCGCCGCCGGCAATCTCCAGCAGCCGATCCGGGGCCAGGTGCAGCGAGCAGGACGCGGTGAACAGCAGCCCGTCCGGCGACAGCAGGGCCATGGCCTGACCGTTCAGGCGGCGGTAGGCCGCCTCGCCACCCTCCTGATCCTTGCGCCGCTTGATGAACGCCGGCGGGTCGAGCACGACCACGTCGAAGCGCTCGCCGGCCTGGGCCAGATCCCGCAGCACGTCGAAGGCATCTCCCTGCACCGTGCGCAGCCGCCCCGCCACCGCGTTGCGCTCGGCATTGGCGGCTGCCAGCGCCAGCGCTGCGGCTGAGGCGTCCACGCAGGTCACGTCGGTGGCACCCGCCACCGCCGCCTGCACGCCCCAGGCACCCACGTAGCTGAACACGTCCAGCACCCGCTGGCCGGGCGCCAGCTCGGCGAGCCGGCGCCGCCCCGGCCGATGATCGTAGAACCAGCCGGTCTTCTGGCCGGCGTGGGCCGCGCAGGCGAAGCGCACGCCGTGCTCCTCGACGTCGAGCTGGTCGGGCACGATGCCGTGCAACACGGTAGCGGCGCCCGCCTCGTCGTCGTCCGGCGCCGATCCCGGCATCTGCACCAGCACGCCGTCCGGCTCGAGCAGCGCCACCAGGGCGGCGACGATCATGTCCGCCCGGGCCTGAGTGCCGGGGATGGTGAGCTGTACCACCAGGTGGCGGTCGTAGCGGTCGACGATGACGCCGGGCATGCCGTCGCTGTCGCCGTAGGCGAGCCGGTAGAAGGGCCGGTCGAACAGGCGCTGGCGCAGCGCCAGGGCCGTGGCCAGTCGGTGCCGGAAGAAGGCCTCGTCGATCACGATGTCGGCATCGCGGCTCACCAGGCGTGCGCAGATCAGCGCATGCGGGTCGGCGAACGCCAGCCCCAGCGGCCGCTCCCGGTAGTCGCACAGGCTCACCAGATCGCCTGGCGCCAGCCCCTTCAGCGGCGTGACGCCGGTGTTCACCTCGTTGGCGTACACCCAGGCGTGGCCCAGGCGCACGCGGCGCTCCTCGTTCTTGCGCAGGACCAGGGGCGGGTGGGTCACGGGGCGCCGGCGTCGAACCGGTACGGCGCCAGGGTCGCCTGGGCCTCCTTGCGGAACTTGTGCCAGCGGTTGCCGCCGTAGTAGGCGAGGCTGCCGGGCTCGGCGTTGCCGTCGCCGTTGTAGTACGACAGGCAGTCGCGCAGCGGCGCGGTGGCGACGTCGGCGTCGCGGCAATGGGCCGCGTACTCCCGCTCTGGCTCCGGGTTCACGTCGACGACGCGGTCACCGCGCTGGCGCAGGGTCTCGAGCATCCAGACGATGTAGTCGGCGTGGGCGTCGATGGCGTCGGTCAAGTTGAAGCTGCCGCCGCCGCCCTGGGGCCCCGAGACGATGAACAGGTTGGGAAAGCCGTGGCTGTGCACGCCGAGGAACGTGCGGGTGCCCTCGGTCTCCCACTTCTCCTTCAGGGTACGGCCGTCGCGGCCGGTGATCAGGTTGAAGGTGGAGGTCGCCATCCACTGAAAGCCGGTGGCGTAGATCAGCACGTCCAGCGGGTACTCGACGCCGTCGTGCACCACGCCGCGCTCGTTGATCTGACGAACGCCCAGCGGCGCCGTGTCCACCAGGTGCACATGGGGCAGGTTGAACGTGGGCAGGTACTCGTCGTGGAAGGTGGGCCGCTTGCAGCCGTAAGGGTAGTAGGGCTTGAGCGCGGCCGCCGTCTTCGGATCTTCGACGATGGCGTCCACCCGGGCGCGGATCTGCTCCATGATCCGGAAGTTGGTGTCGAGCTGCTTCTCGATCATCTCGTCGGGGCTGAGCGCGCGCTCGTGCTGCTTGCGCTCCTTGAAGTCGGGCACGCGGCCGGCCAGGTAGTCGTCGTTGGCCTGAATGGCCGTGCGGCCGGCCGAGATCTTCGCGAACCGCGCCCGCCGCGCCCGGGCCCAGCCGGGCTCGCGGGCCCAGGCTTCCCGCTCCTCGTCCGTGGTCGCCCGCTGGTCGCGAACGTCCACCGACGACGGCGTGCGCTGGAACACGTAAAGCTCGCCGACGATCTTGGCCAGCTCGGGTATGGCCTGCACGGCGGTGGCGCCGGTGCCGATGATGCCCACGGTCTTGCCGGCCAGATCGACGTGGTAGTTCCAGCGCGAGGTGTGGAAGGCTTCGCCCTGGAAGGTCTCCATGCCGTCGATGCGGGCCAGCTTCGGCGTGGTGAGGATGCCGTTAGCCAGAATCACGTAGCGCGCGCGCATCGCGTCACCACGATCGGTGCGTACGCGCCAGCGGCCATCGGCCTCGTCCCACGCGGTCTCCTCCACCGTGGTGTGGAACAGGCACTTCTCGTAGAAGCCGAACTTCTCCGCCATGCGCTGGCAGTACTCGAGAATCTCGAAGCCCGAGGCGAACTTCATGGACGGCACGTAGCCCATCTCCTCGAGCAGTGGCAGGTAGCTGTAGGCCTCCACGTCACAGGCGATGCCCGGGTAGCGGTTCCAGTACCAGGTGCCGCCGACGTCGCCGCCCTTCTCGCAGAAGCGCACGTCCTCGAAGCCGGCTGCGCGCAGCTTGTGCCACAGCAGCAGGCCGGCGAAGCCGGCGCCCACCACCAGCACCTCGCAGGTGTCGGTGAGCGCCTCCCGGGGCACCGGCTCGGCGGAGTAAACGTCGTCGAGGTACTTGGCGAACTCGCCCTCCATGGCCATGTAGTCGGCCGCCCCGCGTCGGGCTTCCTTGAAGGCTCGGTAGCGCGCCTGCTCTTCGGCGTCGAAGCGGGCACCCGCCGGCAGCTCGGGCAGCGTCTTAAGCGACTCGTCGTCGATCACCGCGTAGCCGTTGCCGGCGATGCGGTCGGTGGCCTTTGCGGCGCGGGTGTCGAACAGCTTGAGGCCGGTCTTCGGGTCGATGCGGATGGACATGCTCACTCTTCGCACTTTTGGTGTCGTGGTCGAGTATCGCGTGCCTGGAAGGCGGGGGAAAGGGCGACTCAGCGCACGCGATCGGCGTCGACGCGCGCGCTGCGCACCCGGAGCGTTTCTTCCAGGGTGTCGGTCCAGGCGAACAGCAGCTGCCCGTCGTTCAGCAGCATCTGGGGCACGCCGGCGGGCCGACCGGCGCCGGTGTGGGCGATCGGGTGACTCGGTCCGGCACCCGCTTCGGGCGTCACGCGGCTCACCCGCAGCTCCATGGCACCCGTCTCGGCCAGCCGTACCGACCCTTCCAACCAGCTCACGAAGGCGTGGCCGTTGCCGTCGAGGACCACGGCCACCTGTCCGCTCACGTCGCCGGCTGCAACGTCCACCGGCGCCCCGAAGGAGGCGCCCGAGTCGGCCGAAAAGGCGGCCCGCACCCGGGCCCGCTGCCCGGCGGCCGTGAACCAGGCCACCACGACCCGGTCGCCAAGAGCGGCAATGGCGGGCCCGTTCACCGGGCAGCCCGAAATCCGCCAGCCGTCGTCCGCCACCCTGGCGGGCGGCTGCCAGACGCCATCGACGGCGCGCACCACGGCGATGTCGCGGATCTCGTCGGCGCTGCGGTCCCGGTAGACGGCCACCGGGCCCGTGGCGGCGACGGCCACGGCGGTAGGGCAGCAGTCGCACACCCGGTCGTCCACCTGCGCCGGCCCGTGGACCTCGGCGTCGGCGCCGACCACGGCGGCGCGCAGCGTCATCGCCCCGTTCGGGGCACCGGTCTCGCGGCCGTCGAGCCACAGCGCGCCGACGCCGTCGGCCCACGGAAACAGGCTGACGAACCCGTGCTCGGTGGCGGTGCCGTCATCGTGCAGGAATATGTCGCCGCTCCAGCTCGCGCCGGCGTCCGTGGACACGGCCATGACGATGTCGTAGGCATAGGCTCCGCCCGGCTGCTTGACCAGCCAGTGCGCGGCCCAGAGGTCGGCGCCTACGGGTACCACCGACGGAAAGTCGGCCCAGTTGACGAACCAGCCGGCGCCGCTTCGCAGCGTCCGCGGCGGGTTCCAACCGGCGTCGGCCAGGGTGGCGAACCGCAGTGCCGTCCCGGCACCCGCCGGCTCGAGCCAGCTCAGCACCACGGGCATGTCGGCGCCGCCCGCCAGGTGCGGCTGGGCGGCGCCTGGTGCGGCGTCGATGCTCAGCTCGGTGAGGGTGATGCCGCGATCGCAGCCGGCCACGCAGATCCACAGGCTGAGTGCCGCCGTCGCGGCCGTCAGGGGTCTCATCAGGGCGACGGCAGCCAGCGTCCGGCCGCCATCACCCCGGCGATGCGGCGCGTGTGCTCGATGTCGGCCATGGGGTCGGCGTCCAGCAACACCAGGTCGGCGGTCATGCCGGGTGCGATTCGCCCCATGGTCTCCTCGAGGTCGAAGAACCGGGCCGGCATCACGGTGGCGGCGCGCAGCGCTTCGAGCGGCGTCAGGCCGCTCTCCACCAGCAGCGCCAGCTCGGTGTGCAGGCTGTAGCCGGGAATGGCCTGGGTGATAGGGGTGTCGGTGCCGGCCCCGATGGGTACGCCCGCCTGCTGCATTCGGCCCACCAGGAACAGGCTCCACTCGGCGAACGTGAGATCGACGTCCGCGTCGGCACGGTGTGCCGCCACGGCTTCTGACCAGGAGGCGGCCACCGCGGCCGGCAGGTCGGCCAGCGCCGCGTCCCAGTCGTCGCGCCGGTACGGGCGCGCGAGGTCGAACGCGTTCAGCCGCAGCGTCGGCACCTGGATGGTGTCGCGCAGCGCAGCCAGCACGCGGTCGCAGCGCTCGGCGTCGTAGTCGGCAATGGCGGGCAGACGCTGGCCGGCGTGCAGCTCCGCGCGCAGATCGAAGCCGCGGCCCTCCTCGAACCCGGAGATGCGGGCCCGGCGTGCCGCCAGCAGGTCGGCCCAGCCGGCGGCGCAGGCGAGTTCGACGTTGCGCAGGTGCTCCATGGAATCCACCAGCGACCCGGCCTCGTCGGCGGTCAGCGTCAGCGGCACGTGGGCGGCGATGGGCAGATCGCGGGCGCGGGCGGCGTCCACCAGGGCCTGAAACACCTCGGGGCTCACCAGCTCGTAGATCTTGATGAAGTCGGCGCCGGCCGCCGCCAGGGCGGCGACGCGCTGCTCGGCCACCGCTGCGGCGGAGACGTCGATGCCGAGCGGCGGCCGGTCCGGGTCACCGCCGTCGTAGACCACGAAGCGGCCGTCAAGCAGTGGTCCGGACAGGAAGATGCGGGGCGCCGGCTGTCCGGACGCGCGGATCTCCCGGCGCAGGTCGGCCAGTCGGGCCATGTCGCCGCCGGTGTCGCGCACGCTGGTGACGCCGTAGCGGAGGAACAGCGCCGGCATGGCCGCGGTGAGCGCCTCGTCGTAAAGGAAGTGCACGTGCATGTCCCAGAGCCCGGGAATCAGGAAGCGGCCGGTGCCGTCGATCACGGTGGCGGCCGGCGGTGCTGGCTCGGCCATGGTGGATACGGCGACGATGCGGTCGCCTTCGATCACCACCCGCTGCCCGGGCGCCGATCCGGTCACCGGGTCGATGACGGTGACGTTGTCGATGATCAGGTCCACGGCGGGTGGGGGCTCTGCACAGCCGCTGACGACCGCGGCGGTCAGCAGCAGCATGCCGCCGGAGATTCTGCTGCCCATGAGATGTGCCGTTCGTGGCCCGTGACGGCGGCATTGTCGCGTGGGCACGCGAACGCCGCAACGTGGCGCCGCGGGCCCGGACGAGCCCGGCCCGCGGCGGTTGGGCCCCGGTCAGAGACCGCCGGTCGGCCCGGCCATGGTCGGCGTCTTCGGCCGGATCACCAGATCGATGCGCCGGTTCTTGGCCCGGCCGTCGACGGTTTCGTTGTTGGCCACCGGTCGGGACTCACCGTAGCCGACCCACTGCACGTCGGCCGCGGCGAGCTCGCTCATGTTCGCCAGCAGGTACGTGCGAACCGCTTCCGCCCGCTGCTCGGAGAGCCGCAGATTGACGTCGTCGCCGCCGAAGGAGTCGGTGTGTCCTTCGATCACGACGGTGCTTTCCGGAAACGTGCGCACCGCGTCCTGCAGCTTGCGCAGCAGGGCGAAGTAGCGGGTCTCGATCTGGGCGCTGCCGCTCGGGAAGATCAGGCCTACGGGCCGGATCAGCACGTTCGGACCCTGGGTGAAGATCTGCGCCTCGTCGCGCTCGAACATCGATTCCACCTGGCGGATGCGCTGGCGCTGCTGCTCCTGCGTGGCCAGACGGGCGGACTGGGTGCCAAGCTGCTGCTCCAGGGTCTGAATCTCCTCTTCCAGCGCCAGGATCTCGGTGCGGCTCTCGCTCAGCGCGTAGGCGTCGCGCTGCAGGGTGTCGATGCGATCGACGATGGTGGTGGTCGGGGCATCGAATCCCTCATCGAGCTCGGCCACCAGGTCGAGCGCGGACGCGATGCGCTCGATGGGCTGCTCGCCGGCCAGGGCGAACTGTTCCAGGGTGACCTTGCGATCGCGCACCGGCTTCAGCGTTCGGGCCAGATAGAGAGCGTGCTTGGCCTGATACTTGGCCTGGCGCGCCAGACTGCGCGGCTCGTCGGTGTCGTAGCGGTTGCTCTCCAGAGCGCTCTCGGCCTGGGCCAGCAGAGACTCGGCCCGGGCCAGGGTTTCTGGCGCGTAGCGGTTCACCCGCTCCGACTTCGCCTGCTTCACCAGGCGTCGCGTCTCGTCGAGGTAGTTCGCCTTGATGGCTGCCAGCTCGGCCTCACGGTACTGCTCCTCGGCGGTCCGGGCTCTCGATCGGGCGCTGTTGACGTTGCCGTCCTCGAGCCGCGTGGCGGCGGATGCGAACCGCTCTTCGGCCTGCTGCCACAGATCCGGAGCGAAGGTCTTGGCGTCCGCCTCATCGGCGTCGTTGCGGGCCTGAATGGCAGAGACCAGGGTGACGTTGGCCAGCTTGGTCGCCTCCAGCGCCCTGCGCAGGGCGGCTGCGGCTTCGTCCAGATCGCTGCGGATGCTGTCGATGCTGCGGCCGCGCTGCAGCTTGTCCTCGGCATCCCGGTAGAGGCGGGCCGCTTCGCCGTAGTTCTTGGGCGCCAGGACGTTGGCCCGGGCGGCGTTGGCGGCCACCAGGGCTTCGTCGACCTGGCCGAACAGCGACGCCCGCAATCCCGGGTCGGCGGGTGCGGCAAGCACGGCCGTGCCGGACATGAGGGCGACGGCGAAGGTGATGAGGGTAACGGTGGATAACGCCTGAATTCGGGCCAGCATGCAGACCTCCTTGTCATTCGATCTGTCGATTGAAAGCCCAACCACGGTAGTGCGGCGCAACAAATAACTCCAACAAATTAAAATTGGCTATTTAATCGTTTCCAGTTATTAAATACGGCCATGGACATGGAACTGCTGCGCACCTTTCTGGAGTTGAACCGTACCCGGCACTTCCGGCGGGCGGCGGAGTCGCTGCACATCACCCAGGCGGGTGTGAGCAGCCGGCTGAAATCGCTGGAGGCGCAGCTTGGTGTGACACTGTTCGAACGCAGTCGCCGCGCCATGCGGCTGACCCCCGAAGGGGTGCGGCTGGTGCGGCGGGCGGAGCGGTTGCTGGCCTCCTGGGCATTGGCCGTGCAGGACGTGGCGACGCCGGGGCCTCAGCTCGCCATCGGCGGCAGCCTGCGGCTGTGGGACGTGATGCTGCAATCCTGGGTCCACGATCTGCGGCTGGCCGACCCGGAACTCGCCATCGTCGCGGAGGCGCAGACGCCCGACTACCTGACCCGCGCGCTGATCGACGGCTCGCTGGACGTCGCCATCATGCTGGAGCCGGCTCAGCTGGAGATTCTGCAGACCCGGGTCGTCTCGAACCTGAGGTTCCTGTGCGTCAGCGACCGGGCCGGCCTCGATGTGTCCGTGGCGCTGCGCAGCGGCTTCGTCTACGTGGACTGGGGGCTGGCGCACGATCTGGACCACCGGCGCGCGTTTCCCGACGCGCCGGAGTCGTTGACGCGGGTGTCGCACCCGCGGATGGCGCTCGCCTATCTCTCCCAGGTCGGCGGCAGTGCCTACCTGCCGCGACGCATGATCGAGCAGGAGCTCGCGTCCGGCGTGCTGCATCCGGTGGTCGACGCGCCCGTGTTCGTGCGCCCGGCCTACGCAGTGTGGCCGCTGCGGTCACCACGACTGGCGCTGATCGAGCGCAGCCTGGCCATGATCAGTGATCTGTGAGCGGCGGTTCCGGTCGCCTTCGCGCCGTGACACCACCTACGGTGATCAGTGACTCCACGCAATCCCGCAGCGTCGTCTGGTAGGGCCGGAACGTGATGCCGACCGCCTCACGGATGCGGTCGTTGCGCAGCTCGCAGCCGGCCCAGATCGCACGCAGCTCCGCCTCCCGGGCGCGGATGCGGTCGGGGAACGGATCGGTGACCGTCGGCGCGTCGTGGCCGAGTTCGGGCAGCACGCGGTCGATGTCGGCGCACACGTCCTCGACGTTGCGGGTATCGGTAGACCAGGCGATGTAGCGCTCGCCGTTCTTCACCCGCACGCTCTCGAGCAGCCGCACGTGGCACTCGGCGTCGTCGCGCACGTCGACGATCATCCACGGCCGGTACGCCGGCGTCTGCTGAAACTTGCCCACCAGCATGCCCTCGACGATGTGCTGCCAGGGGCCGCCGTTCTTCTGGTGGGCCGACTGGATCGGCCCGAGGTTGTCGGCGGGGCAGACGGTGATGGCGTCCCACCGCCCGCTTCGCCCGGCGGCGTCGGCGAACGCGCGCTCGGCCACCATCTTGGCCATGGAATAGCCTTGACCGCGTTCGGGCGTACGCTTCGGGTTGGCTTCGTCCGGGGTGCGGTCTTCGTAGAGCACGGGGCGGCGCACCAGCTCCTGGATGTCGGCCTCGGAGATGAGCGCGGCGATGCTCGAGGTGACGATCACCCGGTTGACGGACTCGGCGGTGTCGACGCTGGCGATGACGTGATCGCAGACCCGGCGCACGTAGTCGAGGTCGCCGTAGTCGCTGACGTGGGAGACGTGGCAGACGCCGTGACAGCCCGGGAACACGGCGTCGAAGCAGCCGTCCCGATCCAGGTCGGCGGCGTGCAGGGTCAGCCGCCCCGAGGCGTAGCCGGGCATGGCCCTCAGGAAGCCGGTCTTGGTCCGGTCGTCCGGGTCGCGCACGCAGGCGCGTACCCGGTAGCCGCGGTCCAGCAGCAGGCGCACGATCCAGCCGCCGATGAAGCCGCTGGCGCCGGTAACCGCCACGGTGCCGCCCTTTGGAATGGGTGCCATCTGTTCCTCCTCCGCCGAGACGCTTACCTTACCGTCAAGCGGTTCCGGCGGCGACCCGGGTGGGCCCGAATGTGGGCAGGGGCCGGTCACGATAGCGGCCCGGGTTGGCCGCCACGTGGGCGAGCACGGCGGCGGCCAGATCCCGGTGCCAGTCGGGTATGGGCGGCTGGCCGCTCTGCGCGCACAGCGCGTCGAGGTAGTCGTAACAGTCGAGCGAACGTTGATGGAAATGCCGTTGCGCGACGCCTGCAGCGCGCAGCTCGGCAGCGCGCCGCTCGCTCGCCGCCAGCAACGTGTCTGGCTCGGGCAGCGTCACGTCGCCCGACAGCAGCGCTGCAAACCACCGGGCCTGCACGTCGAACAGCGGGAACGGCACGACGCGGAACGGAATGCCGATGAAGGCCAGGGTCGGGTGGCGGACGTGCAGCAGGTCCTGCCACAGCGGGCGCACCCAGTTGTCGTCCACGTCCACCAGGCCCGACGGCAGGAACGGGTATGCATAGCGGTAGCCGGTGCACAGCAACAGCACGTCCACGGCTGGCAACTCGGCGCCGTTTCGCAGCCGCAGACCACCGTCCGGCAGCAGCGCCGCCACCGCGGCCGTGCGTTCGACGTTGCCGCGCACCCGCTGCTCCACCGGTAGCTGCGCGAACGCGTCGGCGCACCAGTAGACGTGCCGGGCGACGGTGGCAACTTCGGTGCTGAGGTCGAGGCCCGATGCCGACGCGCCGAGCACGGCTACGGTCTGGCCACGAAAGCCGTCGGGCCGGCGGTAGGTCTTGCTGTGCTGCACGCGCCCGGGAAACGCGCCCATGCCCGGCAGCGACGGAATGCGGGGCACGGCGTAATGGCCGTTGCCCACGGCCACGGCGTCGAAAGCCTCTTCGCGCTGCCGCCCTTGGCGGGTACTGATCACGCGCCAGCCGTCCGCCGGCGTGATCGAGTCCACCTGCGTGTCGAAGCGAATCGCGTCCAGCAGGCTAAAGTCGCGGGCGAAGCGCTCGAGGTAGGCGAGCACCTCGGCGTGACCGGGAAAGCGGGGCCAGGCATCGTCGCCGCCGCCGCTGGAATCGAACGGGTAGTCGACAAAGGCCATCAGGTCCCGCGGCAGGTTGGTGCGCAGCGAGTCGTACAGGGCGCTGTAGGGCCGCACCGGGTCGGCGCCCAGCGGGTCGTCGCCCGGGTCCGGCTCGAAGGCCCAGATGCCGCCGAGGCGCGGGCCCTTCTCGAACACGACGACGTCGTGGCCGCGACGGCGGAGCGCCCGGGCGGCGGCCAGCCCGGCGGCGCCGGCGCCGATGACGGCGACGCGGCGCGGGGTCAGAGCGGGTGCAGATGGGTGCTGGAGTGCTTGGGTGAGGCTCTGCCCCACGAGGCTCACCGGCCTGCCGCCAATGACAGAATCGCCACGGGTGACGAGCTCAGCGATGCCGAGTACAACGGCCCCTCGGAGGGACGCCTCGGCATCGAGCCGTAGCGCAGAGACGGGCGAAGCCGGCTAGCAGGCATCGTTGCCGGATATCACCACACTGCCTGCATAACCTGCGATCGCGTCGATCCATTCCTGCGCATCGCAATCGCTGATTCCACTGTTGTCGGTGAACGTCGCGGGGCCGGTCAGGCTGAGATCTATGGCTGAAAGCGTGGCGGTGAGATCGCTCAATCCGGTATTCGCATCCAGCGTGATGCCGCCGACCTGCACGGCGTTGGAGCCGAAGTTCGCGATGGCCGTGTCCATGCCGCGAAAGGTCAGCACGCCGCCAATGCTGCTGATGACTGGGAAATGATTGGCGCCGAACTGCATCTGCGTAAAGCTGGCCAGCGAAAAGTCTCCGCCGACGCTCTGCAGCGCCGGATAGTCGTCCGGAAACAGGAATGAGCCTTGTGAATTGAAGCTGCCGCCGACCGTCACCAGGTTGTCGAAGCCGCCGTTGCCGTTGATCCAGCTGTTGACGCGCACGTCCACATCGCCGCCGACCGCGACGATGCCGTTGAGCGCACTGCCTACCGAAAACCCAAGATCGACGATGGCGTTGCCCTGGACTTCAGCCAGATTGGGCGCGAATCCGCCCCAGCTGTTGTCACCGTTGTTCGCCTGAATCACCAGGTCTCCGGGTATCAGCAACAGGCTGTCCAGCCCTCCCGCGGACATCGCTGTCGACCCGATCGTGTCCGTGACTACGGTCAGCCCGCCGCCGATGGAACTCAACGCATCCAATCCAAACTCTGCGATGAAAAACGGCGCGCCACTGAACCCATTGTCGATGAACATCAGCTCGACGTTGCCGCCAACCGTGGTCAGACTCGGCGCGTTGATGAGTCTGGAGCTGTTGCCTTCGTAGCCGAACCTCAGCAGCAGATCACCTGTGACGTTTGCCAGTGACGGAAACGCGATGTCGACCGGATAGGGGTCGGTGACGCTCAAGTTTCCATCCACCGACTCGAGGCAGCCCCAATCGCCGGCATGAAGGTGACTGGTGATCTGGAGATTGCCGCTCACGTTCACGGTCGGAGCCGCGCTTCCGGCGGCCGTCAGCCTGACGATCGCGGATGCCGGCGACGCACAGGCGCGCGCTGCAAAGACGAACGGCTGGCCGTTGTCGATGGCGTCCTGAATACACGTCTCTCCGTCAGCGGCGGCGAGATTGGTGCTGTCGTAGGTCGTCAGGATCAGGGCGCCGCCTCGGGCCCGCACGAAGGTCTCCTGGCCGGTGCAATTGGGTGTCCAGCGGTCGGCAGGCACCGCGGTCGTGACCTCGAACTCATAGAGCGTAGCGCCTCCCCACGCAAACGGCGCCGCATCGCCGATCGTCGTGGCGATTGTCGAGTAGCCGCCGCCGGCGCGCGGTGAAGCCTCGATCCTGATGGTCGCACGCGGGACTGTCGTCACGCCGCGGAAGGTGACGACCTCGCGCGTGCTTGCCAGATCGGTTTCATTGGCGGGTTCGAACATGCAGCTCGCAAGGAACGACGCCAGGGCGAGAGAGAGCAGAAAGACGGGACGGTAGCGGTCCATACATCCTCCTGCAATCAAGGAGGTTGGCCTACCTTGGGAGTCTCTGCCTTCCCTCTGCAGATGTCTACTGCCTTGTTCTCGGGCCAGGGCACGTTGCTCGACGGCGACGCGGCGCGGGGTCAGAGCGGGTGCACCCGGACGGGCAGCTCGGTGTAGCCCTTGACGAAGGTGGACAGGGTCCGCTTCGGCTCGCCCACCACCTCCACCAAGCGGAAACGCTGCTGGATCTCCTCCCACAGTACCCTGAGCTGCATCTCCGCCAGCCGGTTGCCCATGCAGCGGTGCAGCCCGAAGCCGAACGACAGATGCTGGCGGGCGTTGGGCCGGTCGATGATCAGATCGTCCGGGCGCTCGAACACGCGCTCGTCGCGGTTGCCGGATACGTACCACATGAGAAGCTGATCGTGCTTGCGGATCTGCTTGCCGCCGATCTCCGTGTCTTCGTTGGCGGTGCGGCGCATGTAGGCCAGCGGCGTCTGCCAGCGGATGATCTCGGCCACCATGTTGGGAATCAGGGTCGGGTCGCGGCGCAGCTTGTCGTATTCGGCCGGGAACTGATTGAGCGCCAGCACGCCGCCGCTGATGCTGTTGCGGGTGGTGTCGTTGCCGCCGACGATGAGCAGGATCAGGTTGCCCAGGAACTCGTAGGGCTGCATGTTCCGGGTCTCCTCGCCGTTGGCCAGCATCGACACCAGGTCGTTGCCGGGCCGCTCGCGGCGCTCGGCCCACAGCCGGTTGAAGTACTCGAGGCACTCCAGAAGCTCGGCGCGCCGCTGCTCCTCCGACTCGATGATGGTGCCCGGGGCGGCGGTGGCCACGTCGGACCAGCGGGTCAGCTTGCGGCGCTCCTCGAACGGGAAGTCGAACAGGGTGGCCAGCATCTGCGTGGTCAGCTCGATGGACACCAGGTCGACCCAGTTGAAGGTCTCGCCTATGGGCAGGCCATCGAGGATGGCCTGAACCCGAGAGCGGATCAGCGGCTCCATGGCGTGCAGGTTGCGCGGCGCCACCACCGGCGCCACGGTGGCCCGCTGCACGTCGTGCTTCGGCGGGTCCATGGCGATGAACATCTGGATGCCGAGCGCGCCCTCCGGCAGCGGCACCCCCACCGGCAGGCCCAGGGTGATGCCGTGGGCCGACGAGAACCGCTCGTGGTCGCTGTCCACGGCCTTGATGTCCTGGTAGCGGGTCAGCGACCAGTAGCGGCCGGTCTCGGGCAGCTCGTTCTGGTGCACCGGGTCTTCGTCACGTAGCCGCTTGAAGAACCCCCACATTTTGTTCTCCTGGAACAGACGCGGCCAGATCGGGTTGATGGCCTCGATGGGCAGCGCGTAGGGGTCGGGAATCTCCCTGGGCAGGTCGTCGTTGAAGCCCGGGCGCAATGGCATGCGCGGCGGCGTGGTGGCCGACGGGGCGGTTGGGTTGGCTTCGCTCATGTTGACCTCGGGGTGGCTGCAGGGCCGGGGACTTCGAGGCCGACGATAGCGCACCGTCGGGTTCAGGGCGAGGCGCCGCCGACTGTGAGAAGCTTCGCCCACCATGCCGACAGGAGCCCCGGGCTTGCTGAGCTACCGCCACGCCTTTCACGCCGGCAACCACGCCGACGTGCTCAAGCACCTGGTGCTGGTGTCCGTGCTGGACTACCTGACCCGCAAGCCGAAGCCGCTGTGGTACGTCGATACCCACGCCGGCGCCGGTGTCTACGCGCTGGACCGCGGCTTCGCCGCCCAGCGCGGAGAGTATGGCGACGGCATCGGCCGGCTGTGGGACCGCAGCGATCTCGGCACGGCGCCGGCGGCCTATCTGACGCTGGTTCGCGAGCTGAACGGCGACGGACCGCTGCGCCGCTATCCCGGCTCGCCGTGGCTGGCGCAACGGCTGCTGCGGCGTGACGACCGGCTGTGGCTGCACGAGCTGCACCCGGCCGATCATGCGCTGCTCACCCGGACGGTCGGCGGCCGCGCGGTGCGCATCGAGCAGGGTGACGGCTTCGACGCCCTGCGCCGCCTGCTGCCGCCGCAGCCGCGCCGCGCGCTGGTGCTGATCGACCCGCCTTACGAGGTGAAGAGCGACTACGACAGGGCGGTGACGGCGCTCGAGGAGGGTCTGACGCGTTTTGCCACCGGTACCTACATTCTCTGGTACCCGATGCTGTCCTCGTCGCCGGCCGAGGCGCTGCCGGCGCGGCTGGTGGCCCTGGGCGAGGGGCACGACTGGCTGCGCGTGCAGTTGCGGGTGCGCGCGCCCGGCCCCGGCCTGTACGGCAGCGGCCTGTTCGTGCTCAACCCGCCGTACACGCTGCCGGCATTGCTGGCCGAATGCCTGGCCGCGCTGGCCGCGTTGCTGGACCAGGGGGGCGGCGGCTTCGAGCTCGACAGCCGGCTCGCCTGAAGCCCGCGCTGGGGACCGCGCCCGCGGTCGCGTAGGATAGGCCGGTCTCAGTTCTCCGAGCGGATGGCCCATGGCCAATCAGCATTGCCTCAATTGCGGCGCCCGGCTGGAGGGGCCCTACTGCCACGCCTGCGGGCAGCCGGTGAAGGGCATGATCCGGCACTTCAAGTCGATCGTGGCCGACATCCTCGACACCTTGTTCGAGTACGACGGCCGCATCTGGCGCACCCTGGTGCCACTGTACTTCGTGCCCGGCAAGGTCACGCGCGACTTCATCGCCGGCCGTCGCAACCGCTACGTGACGCCGTTCCGCCTGGCGTTCGTGTCTTCGGTGGTGGCGTTTCTGATTCTGCAGCTGGTGGTCACGGCAGATGGCCCCGCCATCGAGCAGGCGGCCAACTTCCGCGGCATCGCCGAGGCTGACACGGTCGAAGCCGTGGCGGCGTCGCGCGCGCGCGCGCTCGAAGCGCTGGACGAGGCGGGCGCCGGTCTGCCGCAGGACGGCGCGGTGACGGAACGGCTGGCGGTGGCGCGGCGCGCGGTGGAGGCGGAGGCGCAGCAGCGCATCGACTGGCTCGAGGCGGCCGAGGCCGCCCGGCAGCGCGGCGAGCCGCCGCCGCCGGAGCCCGCCAGCGGCGCGCGACTGTATCTCGGCGACGAAGCGATCGCCTGGGACCCGCGTACCAACCCGGTGGTCATCGGCTGGCTGCCGGACGCCGCCAACCAGCAGCTCAATGCCTGGATCGTGCAGGGCCTCGAGAACGTGCAGCGGTTCCAGGAAGATCCGGGGCGGTTCGTCGACGGCTTTCTCGGCATGCTGCCCGCGGTGCTGTTCGTGCTCATGCCGATCTTCGCGTTGTTGCTGAAGATCTTCTACGTGGGCACCGGCCGGCTCTACATGGAGCACATGGTGGTGACCCTGCACAGCCAGAGCTTCCTGGTGCTGGGGCTCACCGTGCACGTGCTGCTCGAGGCGCTGGCCGAGTGGCTGCCTGCCGGCTTCGGGGTCAAGGCGGCGTCGTCGTTCCTGGCCGGGCTGGCGCTCGCCTGGCTGCCGGTTTACATCCTCTTCATGCAGCGCCAGGTGTACCGCCAGAGCTGGGCCGTGACCTTCGCCAAGTACCTGATCATCGGCGGCATCTACGGGATGCTGGTGATCGCCGGCGTCGTCGTCGCCCTGCTGGTGACGCTGGTGCGCGGCTGACCGGCGCCGGTGCGTATCCAACTGGCGGTGCTGGTGTTCGGTCTGGTGACCGGCGCCATGGCGAACACGGTGCTGTTCACCGTGCTCGGGCCCGTGGCCCGCGACATCGGGCTCACGGAACTGCAGGTGGGCGCCATGATCTCGGCCGCGGGGCTCACCTTCGTATTTTCCGGCGCGCTGTGGGGCCGGCTCAGCGACCGCATCGGCCGCAAGCGCGTGTTCGTGATCGGCGTTGCTGCCTATGCGGGCTGCGGCGCCGGGTTCGCGTGGCTGCTGGGCCTCGGCCTGGCGGGCACGCTCACCGGGGCGGCCGCCTTCTGGGCGCTGCTGGCGTTTCGGGCCGGGGTCTACGCCACCCTCGCCGGCGGGCCCCAGCCGGCGGCGGCCGCGTGGGTCGCCGACACCACCAGCGGCGCCGAACGCACGGGTGGCATGGCGCTGGTGGGGGCGTCGTTCGCCATCGGCTCGATCCTGGGGCCGGCGGCCGGGGGGCTGCTGGCGCCGTTCGGGGTGCTGGTGCCGCTGTACGCCATCGCCGTGCTGGGCGCGCTGGCCGCGCTGCTGGCCGCCATCGTGGTGCGCGAGCCGCGCAGTCATGCCGAGCGCCGCGCCGGTTCGGGAGCGCGGCTGTCGCCGCTGGATTCCCGCATCCGGCTGCTGCTGACGACCAGCGTGCTTACCTTCATCACCATCGGCTCGACCCAGCAGGTGGCCGCCTTCTACGTGCAGGACCTGACCGGCGCCGACGCGGCCCAGACCATGCGCCTGGTCAGCATCGCCATGGTGGCCATGGCGGTGGGCATCCTGATCTCTCAGGGCGGCATCGTGCAGCTGCTGAAGCCCGAGCCCCGCACCCTGTTCTGCTGGGGCCTGCCGCTGGCGGCCGCCGGCTTCGTGGTGCTGGTGCTCTCCGGTGCCGTGTGGCAGGTGGTGGTGGGCTACGCGGCCATGGGGCTTGGCTACGGGCTCACCAACCCGGCCGTGTCCGCCGCCGTGTCACTGGCCGTGGACGAGCGGGTGCAGGGCGCCGCGGCCGGACTGGTCAGCGCCTCCTACGCGGCCGGCTTCATCGTCGGGCCGCTGCTGGGCACCGCCCTCTACCAGATCGATCCGCGCCTCACCTTCGGCGCCAGCGCGCTGCTGGCGGCGCTGGCCCTGGTCACGGCGCTGCGGGCCACCGCCGCGCGGACCAGATCTGCCTCGGCGCAGCGGAATCAGTACACTCCGGATTCGGAGCAACCCTAGGGAGGTCGGCGATGCAGGGTCGTTTGGAATGGTCGGTGGTGGTGCTGGCGCTGGTGGCGTGGAGTCTGCTGTGGCCGCTGACGGCGGCGGCCCATGCGGGACACGATGCTGGCAGTGGCTTCCTCTCGGGTCTCGCCCATCCGGTGCTGGGTGCCGATCACCTGGTGGCCATGGTGGCGGTGGGTCTGTGGGGCGCGATCCTGCGGGCGCCGGCGCTGTGGCTGCTGCCGGTGGTGTTTCCCATGGTCATGGCGATCGGCGGCGCCCTGGGCGTGCTCGGCGTGCCGCTCGGCTTCGTCGAGCCCGTGATCGCGCTGTCGGCGGTGGCCCTCGGCCTGCTGGTGGCCTTTGCGGTGGGCATGCCACTGACCGTGGCCATGATTTTGGTGGGCGTGTTCGCGCTGTTCCACGGCCATGCCCATGGCACCGAGCTGCCGGAGGCGGCCAATCCGTTTGCCTACGCGCTCGGCTTCGTGATCGCCACCGGCCTGCTGCACCTGTGCGGGGTCGCGCTGGGCATGCTGCTGCGCTGGCCGGCGGGGTCGTGGGTGGTACGCGGCAGCGGTGCCGCCATCGCCGTGGTGGGCCTGGCGTTCCTCACCGCATGATCCGCCGGCAGAGCCTGCCGGTGATGCTGGCGATCGCGCTCTGGCCGGCGGCCGCGGCGGCGCACAGCCCCATGCCCGGCTTCGAGGGTTTCTACGTCGGTGCCGTGCACCCGGCTACGGTGCCGGGTCAGCTCCTGGCGCTGCTGGTGCTCGGGCTGCTGCTGGGCGTGCGCGGTCCCGTCGTTGCCCGACCGGCGCTGGTCTGGTTCCTGGCGGCGCTGGTCCTGGGGCTGGCGCTGGCGCCGGACGGCGGGGCCGATGCGCGAAGCAGCGTCGTGGCGCTGGCGGTGGCTCTGGCCGGTGCGCCGCTGCTGCTGTGGTCCGTGCGCCCGATGCTGGCCTCCGGGTATGCGGTCGCCGTGGGCCTGGCTGTCGGCATCGGCCTGATGCCGGAAGCGGGTGCCCCGGGGGCGGTCGCGATCACCATCGCCGGATCGCTGGTGGGGGCGCCATTCCTGGTGCTGTGCGTGTTCGGCGCGACCGATCTGCTGCGGGAGCGGTTGGCACCTGCAGTGCTGACCATCGCCGCGCGCATCGCCGGCGCCTGGCTGGTGGCTATCGCCGCCCTGCTGCTGGCGCTGGCCGTGCGCGCCGGGCCGCCGGCGTGACCGCCGATCTGCCCACCCGCGACGACGTCGTCGCCACCGCGCGGCTGCTGGCCGGGCGGGTGATCCGCACGCCGCTGCTGGAAAGCCTGGTGCTGAACGAGCGCGTCGGCGCCCGGGTGCTGCTGAAGCTCGAGTCGCTGCAGCACACCAACTCGTTCAAGTTCCGGGGCGCCATGAGCCGTATGCTGCGCCTCGACGCTGCCGAGCGGGCCGCTGGCGTGCTGGCCTGGTCGTCGGGCAATCACGCCCAGGGCGTGGCCGCGGCCGGCCGCGTGCTCGGCATCGACGTCACCATCGTCATGCCCCACGACGCGCCGGCGGTGAAGCGCCGGCGCACCGAGGCGCTCGGCGCCCGGGTGGTGGGTTACGACCGGGCGCGGGAGAACCGCGAGGCCATCGGCCGCGCCATCGCCCGGGAGCAGGGGCGAGTGATCGTCGCCCCCTACGACGACCGCTGGGTCATCGCCGGTCAGGGCACGGTGGCGTTGGAAGCCCTGGCTCAGTGCGCCGAGATCGGCGCGGTGCCGGAAGACGTGCTGATTCCCTGCGGCGGCGGCGGGCTCACCGCCGGCTGCGCGCTGGCCTGCGACGGCGCCGAGCCGGCACTGCGGATCTGGACCGTGGAGCCCGAGCACTACGATGACCACGCCCGCTCGTTCGCCGCGGGCACCCGGCTGCAGGCCGACGTCGCCAGGCCGAGCCTGTGCGACGCGCTGCTGGCGCCGGAGCCCGGGGCGCTCACCTTCGCCATCAACCGGCCCAGAGTGGCCGGCGGTCGGGTGGTGGGCGACGGCGCGGTGCGGCGCGCCATGCGCTTCGCCTTCGACGAGCTGCGGCTGGTGATCGAGCCGGGCGGCGCCGCGGCGCTGGCGTCGCTGCTGGCGGCGCCCGACGACCTGCGCGGGCGCTGCGTGATCGTGGTGGTGAGCGGCGGCAACGTCGATCCGGCGCTGTTCGCCGAGGTCGTGACGGATACACTGTGACGCTGCCCCCACATCGATGAGGAGATCCCCGCCATGACCAGCCAAGTGGAGAAGCGCCTGGCCGAAGCCGGCCTGACCCTGCCGAAGCCGAACCCGCCGGTGGCCAGCTACGTGCCCTACACGCGCTCGGGCAGTCTGGTGTTCATCTCCGGGCAGATCCCGCTGGACGAGGCCGGCAAGCCGGTGGTGGGACGGCTCGGCGCCGACGTCGCCATCGAGGACGGTCAGCGCCACGCCCGCACCTGCGCGCTGTCGGTGCTGGCGCACCTGCGCAACGCCCTGGACGGCGACCTCGACCGGGTCACCGGCGTGCTGAAGGTGGGCGTGTTCGTCAACGCCACCGCCGACTTCACCGCCCACCCCCAGGTCGGCAACGGCGCATCGGAGCTGTTCGTGCTGGCGTTTGGCGACGCCGGCCGCCATGCCCGGGCCGCGGTGGGCGTCGCCAGCCTGCCGGCGGGCGTGCCGGTGGAGGTGGATGCCATCTTCGAGGTTGCGGGCTGAGCCCGGCGTCCTGATCCCGAGGGCCAGCCGGCTGCGCGTTGGTCGCATGGAGTCAGCGGCACAGACCAGCTCGGAGCCCGCAGCAGCCCGGGATTCACTGAGGTCCACGCTGATCGAGCTTCGCAACGGCGGCACGGTACTCGAGGAGATGCTGGATACGGATGCCTTCGGCAGTCCGACAGAGACGGCGTTTGCCAATGGTCTTACGACCGTCCGAGGTTACGAACATTCCACCGGCCGGATCACGTCCATCGAGACCGGCCCGGTGGGCCTGCCGACCAGCATCCAGGACCTGGAGTACGCGTGGCGCACGAACAGCACGCTGTACCGGCGGATCGATGAGCGAAGTACCGGGGGCACGACGGACGACTACACCGATACGTTCGCCTACGACGTCCTGGAGCGGTTGACGTCTCAGGCGACTTCGGTAGGCGCCAGCCGCACGCTGTCGTTCGCCTACAGCAGCTGGGGGAACCTGACCGGCAAGACCAGCAACGTCGGCGCCGATCTCGATGTGACCGGGTATACGTATGCAACCGCCGGCAAGCCCCATCGGCTGACGGCGGTGACCATTGGCGGCGTGTCGAACACGCTGAGCTATGACGCCAACGGCAACACCACGACCTACGATGCCGCCTCCGGTAACGATACGTTCCTGGCCTACGACGGCCAGAACCGGGTCACGCGGATCACGGTGGGCGCGAGCTCCGGCACCGCTACGGCGGTGGCCCGCGACGAGTTCTGGTACGAGCCGGACGGCCAGCGCTTCCTGGGCCGTGAGTCGTGGGACGAGGCCGGGGTTCAGAAGCAGGCACGGACGATCTATCTCGCGAACTTCGAGGAGGTGATTCCGGCTTCGGGCAGCGCCTTCAACCTGGTGCAGCGCACGGACGTCTCTGCGACCGTGCGCCACATCCGCACCGGCACCACGGGCGGGGTCGTTGCGACGCGGTTCGAGTACGTCTACCGGGACCACCTCGGTTCGGTAGACGTGGTGACGAACAGCACCGGGGTGAAGCTGAACGACAAGCTGTCGTTCGATGCGTTCGGCGGCCGGCGCCAGCACACCTGGGGGTCGGACGTCACGGCGGCGGCGATCACGACGATTCTCACCAACGAGGACGAGCGCTTCGCCCGGGGCTACACGGACCACGAGATGCTGAACCGGACCGGGTTCGTGCACATGAACGGCCGGGTGTACGACCCGCGGCTGGGGCGCTTCGTCTCCCCGGATCCGATC